>NZ_CP025394.1:1242500-2485000 GCF_002943525.1 Kitasatospora sp. MMS16-BH015
TGAGCGACTGCAGGGTGAGCAGCAGCGAGCGGGAGAGCAGCGGGGAGATCACCGAGAAGTACGGGTTCTCGGTGGTGGCGGCGATCAGGGTGACCCAGCGGTTCTCCACCGCGGGCAGCAGCGAATCCTGCTGGGCCTTGGAGAAGCGGTGGATCTCGTCCAGGAAGAGGACGGTCTCCTTGCCGCTCATGCCGACGGCCCGGCGGGCGCCGTCGATCACGGCGCGCACCTCCTTGACCCCGGCGGTGATCGCGGAGAGCTCGACGAACCGGCCCTCGACGGCCTGGCTGATCACGTGGGCCAGCGTGGTCTTGCCGGTGCCGGGCGGGCCCCAGAGGATCACCGAGCTGGTCGCGGCCGGGCCGCGGGTGCTCGCCACCAGGCGGCGCAGCGGCGAGCCCTCCTTGAGCAGCTGCCGCTGGCCGGCCACCTCGTCGAGGGTGCGGGGACGCATCCGCACGGCCAGCGGGGCCCGGCCGGGCTCGGCGGCCTGGCGGTCCTCGGCGGCGGCGGTGAAGAGGTCGGGTTCCACGCCTTGAAGCGTATGCGAGTCGACCGACAGGCCGGACCGGTCCGGTCGCTCCGACCGGCCTCCGACCGGTGGTTCAAATTCAAACTTGAGTAGTTCGAATTTGAACCGTACCCTGGAGGAGCACCACCGACCGAGGGAGTTGTCCGCCATGCCCGTCCGCCGTCTCAACCACGCCGTGCTCTGGATCCGCGAGGTCGACCGCTCGGTCGCGTTCTACACCGAGCTGTTCGGCTTCAAGGTGGACCACCTGATCCCCGGCCGGGCCGCCTTCCTGAGCGCCCAGGAGACCCTCAACGACCACGACCTCGGCCTGTTCGCGATCGGCGCCGACGCCCCGGGCCCGGAGCAGGGCCGGGTCGGCCTCTACCACCTGGCCTGGGAGGTCGGCACCCTCGGCGAGCTGGCCGAGATCGGGCAGCAGCTCGCCGAGCGCGGCGCGCTGGTCGGGGCCACCGACCACCTGGTCTCCAAGTCCTTCTACGCCAAGGACCCGGACGGCAACGAGTTCGAGCTGATGTGGCGCGTCCCCCGCGAGGACTGGCCCGCCGAGGGCACCGACGCCCGCCCTGGCGCCCTCGACCTCGCGGCCGCCCTCAGCCGCTGGGGCGCCGACCTGGCCACCGGCGCGGCGGCCGGCTCCGCCACCTGACCGACGGGCCTCAGGCCGGCCGGTCGAGCAGGGCCACGTCGAACTCCTCCAGGGAGCGCACCCTGACCCCGGCGGCGACCGTGGCCTTCGCCCGGATCGCCGCCTGCGGTCCGCGCGAGGCCTCCAGGGCGGCCCGGTCGCGGAAGAGCGCGCCCACGCTGCCCTGACCCCGGGCCCGGTCGATCAGCAGCGCGCCGCCGACGAACCCGTCGAGGGTCTCCAGACCGGGCACCGCCCGGTCCTGGTAGGAGCTCACCAGCCGGTCGGCCCCGGCCGGGTCGAACTCGAGCCGGACCAGCCGGAACGCACCGGCCTGCGCACTGCCCCGCTGGGCCGAGGCGGCCTCCCAGACGTCGACCGTCACCGTCCCCTCGAAGGCGGCGAGCAGTTCGTCGCGCCGGCCCGTGAGCTCGGCGAAGCTCGCCCGCTCGGCCTCCTGGCTCTCCCACCAGGAGCCGAGCATGATCTTGCCGAGCCCACGGTCCGTGAAGACGCTGAACCCCCGGTACCCGGGCCGCGCGGCCAGCAGCCCGACGGCCTCGGCCTTCAGGCCGTCGACCGTCTTGTCGACCAGGCCCGGATCACCGGTCAGATAGATGGTGCGGACGTACATGGCGACGCCTCCGTCCCTCTCCCCTCCATCCGACGCCCGCCCCCGGGTCGCGGCAACCCCTACAGCTGCGCCGCGTGGTCCGGCACGTACTTCTGCAGGTCGCGCGGGGGGCGTTGGTAGCCGGTGGCCGGCGGGCGCGGGGGCAGCGAGACGGGGGGCTTGGACACGTCCTTGTACGGGAGGGTGGAGAGCAGGTGGGCGATCATGTTGATCCGGGCCCGCTTCTTGTCGTCGCTCTCCACCACGTTCCACGGGGACTCGGGCAGGTCGGTGTGGACGAACATCTCGTCCTTGGCCCGGGAGTAGTCCTCCCAGCGGCTGATCGACTCGGTGTCCATCGGCGAGAGCTTCCACCGCCGCATCGGGTCCTCCAAGCGCGAGCGGAAGCGGCGCTCCTGCTCGATGTCGCTCACCGAGAACCAGTACTTGCGGAGCTGGATGCCGGCCTCGATCAGCATCCGCTCGAAGGTCGGGCACTGGTGCAGGAACTGCTGGTACTCGAGCTCGGTGCAGAAGCCCATCACCCGCTCCACCCCGGCCCGGTTGTACCAGGACCGGTCGAACAGCACGATCTCCCCGGCGGCGGGCAGCTGCTCCACGTACCGCTGGAAGTACCACTGCCCGCGCTGGCGCTCGGTCGGCGCCGGCAGCGCCGCGATCCGGGCCACGCGCGGGTTGAGGTACTCGGTGACGCGCTTGATCGCGCCGCCCTTGCCGGCCGCGTCCCGGCCCTCGAAGACCACCACCAGGCGGACTCCCTCGGCCCGGACCCACTCCTGGAGCTTCACCAGCTCGCTCTGCAGCCGCAGCAGCTCCCGCTCGTACACCTTCTTGGACAGCCGCTCCGCGTCCTTGGCCATGCGCCCTCCGCCCACCGTGTGCTGATGATCACTCACGTTAGAGCGGGCCGGGGCGGAGCGCAGGTCAGACCGCGCCGAACGGTTCGGGGTAGCGGCAGTGGCCCTGCGGCAGCTCGCCCTCGACCAGGGCGAGGGCGTGCACGTGCTCGGGCGGGAAGTCGGCGGTGATGCCGCGTTCGAAGGCCGGGGTGAAGCCGAACCGGGTGTAGTAGCGCTGGTCGCCGACCACGACCACCAGGCGCTCGTCGGCCTCGGCGGCGGCGGCCAGCGCGGCCAGCACCAGCTGCCTGCCGACCCCCTTGCGCTGCCACTCGGGGGCCACCGCCACCGGCGCCAGGGCCAGGGCCCAGCCGTCGCCGACCTGGAGCCGGGTGAGCAGCGCGTGGCCGACCACCAGCCCGCCCTCCTCCACCGCCACCACCGAGAGGGCCGGCAGCCAGGCCGGGTCCCGCCGGAGCGCGTCGACCAGATCGGCCTCGTCGGGCCCGGGGAAGGCCGCCATGTGCACCCGTCTGGTGGCGGGGGCGTCCTCGGGCAGCTCGACTCTCGTCGTGACGGTCATCTCCGGGTCCTTCTCGTCGCACGCCGTTGTGGGACGGCCCCGGCCGGTGCTTCGCAGCACCGACCGGGGCCTGGGAGGGCACTGATGTTACGTCAGGCCTGCTTCTCCGTCTGCTTCTCCGTCTGGGTCTCCGACTTCGCCTCATCGCGAGTCCTGGGCTGCGCGTCCACGCCGGCCTCCCGGCGCTGGGCCGGGGTGATCGGGGTCGGGGCGCCGGTGAGCGGGTCACCACCGGTGGAGGTCTTCGGGAAGGCGATGACGTCCCGGATGGTGTCGTACCCGCCGAGCAGGGTCACCACGCGGTCCAGGCCGAGCGCGATCCCGCCGTGCGGCGGCGGGCCGTAGTTGAAGGCGTCCAGCAGGAAGCCGAACTGCGACTGCGCCTCCTCCTCCGACAGGCCGATCGCGTCGAAGGCGCGCTTCTGCACCTCGCGCTGGTGGATACGGATCGAGCCGCCACCGAGCTCGGAGCCGTTGAGCACCAGGTCGTACGCGTTGGAGAGCGCGCTGCCCGGGTCGGTGTCGAAGGTGGCCAGCGACTCGGCGGTCGGCGCGGTGAAGGGGTGGTGCACCGCGTGCCAGCCCTGGAACTCGCCCTTGTCGTCCTCGATCGGCTCGAACATCGGGAAGTCCACGACCCAGAGGAAGGCCCAGGCCGACTCGTCGATCAGCTCGCAGCGCTTGCCGATCTCCAGGCGGGCGGCGCCGAGCAGCTCCTGCGAGGCGGTCTTCTTGCCCGCCGCGAAGAAGATCGCGTCGCCGTTCTTGGCACCCGCGGCGGCCGCCAGGCCGGCCAGGTGCTCCTCGGAGAGGTTCTTGGCCACCGGGCCGCGCAGCTCGCCGGTCTCGGCGTCGATCACGACGTACGCGAGACCGCGGGCACCGCGCGCCTTGGCCCAGTCCTGCCAGGCGTCCAGCGCCTTGCGCGGCTGCGAGGCGCCGCCCGGCATGACCACGGCACCGACGTACGGGGCCTGGAACACGCGGAACTCGGTGCCCTTGAAGTACTCGGTGAGGTCGGTCAGCTCCTGGCCGAAGCGCACGTCCGGCTTGTCCGAGCCGTAGCGGTTCATCGCGTCCGCGTAGGACATGCGCGGCAGCGGGTTCGGGATCTCGTAGCCGTGCACCTCCTTCCAGATCCGGCCGACGATCTTCTCGCCGAGGGCCAGGACGTCCTCCTGGTCGACGAAGGAGGCCTCGATGTCCAGCTGGGTGAACTCCGGCTGCCGGTCGGCGCGGAAGTCCTCGTCGCGGAAGCAGCGGGCGATCTGGTAGTACCGCTCCATGCCGGCCACCATCAGCAGCTGCTTGAACAGCTGCGGCGACTGCGGCAGGGCGTACCAGTGGCCCGGCTGCAGGCGGACGGGCACCAGGAAGTCGCGGGCGCCCTCGGGGGTGGAGCGGGTGAGGTACGGCGTCTCGATGTCGAGGTAGTCGTTCTCCTCCATCACCGTGCGGATGATGTGGTTGACCTTCGAGCGCAGGCGCAGCGCGCGGGCCGGGCCCTCGCGGCGCAGGTCCAGGTAGCGGTAGCGCAGCCGGACCTCCTCGTTGACGGTGCCGGGCTCGTACTCGGCGACCTGGAAGGGCAGCGCGGCGGCCTCGGAGAGCACCTCGAGCTCGGCGACGACGACCTCGACGGCGCCGGTGGCGATCTCGGGGTTCTCGTTGCCCTCGGGGCGGACGCGGACCTCGCCGGTGACCTTGACGCAGTACTCGGAGCGCAGGTCGCCGATGGCCTCCAGGTCGCGGGCCACGATCTGCACGGTGCCGGAGGCGTCGCGCAGGTCGATGAAGGCCACGCCGCCGTGGTCGCGGCGGCGGGCGACCCAGCCGGCCAGGGTGACGGTGGTGCCGGCGTGCTCCGCGCGGAGCGTGCCCGCGTCGTGCGTGCGGATCACAGCTGCTTCTCCTTCAGGGTGGTGACGAGTGCGTCGAGGGCGACGGGGGTCTGCTCGCCGGTGCTCATGTCCTTGAGCTGGACGACGCCCTCGGCGAGGTCCCGGTCGCCCGCGACGAGCGCGAAGCGGGCGCCGGACCGGTCGGCGGACTTCATGGCGTTCTTGATGCTCTTGACGCCGAAGGCGAGGTCGGTGGCGACACCGGCCCGGCGCAGCTCGACGACCTTGGCGAAGAGGACGTTCTTGGCCTCCTCGCCGAGCGCGACGGCGTAGACGGAGGTGGCGGAGGGCAGCTCGAGGGTGATGCCCTCGGCCTCCATCGCCAGGAAGGTGCGGTCGACGCCGAGCGCCCAGCCGACCGAGGGCAGTGCCGGGCCGCCGATCATCTCGGAGAGGCCGTCGTAGCGGCCGCCGCCACCGATCGCGGACTGCGCGCCGAGGCCGTTGTGCACGAACTCGAAGGTGGTGCGGGTGTAGTAGTCGAGGCCGCGCACCAGCTTGGGGTCGTCGACGAAGGCGACCCCGGCCAGGGTGAGCAGCTCGCGCACCTTCTCGTCGTAGGCCTTGCACTCCTCGCAGAGGAAGTCGCGCAGCATCGGGGCGTCCACCAGCTGGGCCTGCACCGACTCGCGCTTGTCGTCGAGCACCCGGAGCGGGTTGATCTCGGCCCGGCGCATCGTCTCCTCGTCCAGGTCGAGACCGGAGAGGAACTCGATCAGCGCGGCGCGGTAGACCGGGCGGCACTGCTTGTCGCCGAGGCTGTTGAGCAGCAGCGAGTAGTTCGCCAGGCCGAGCGCCTTGAAGGCGTCGTCGGCCAGGATGATCAGCTCGGCGTCCAGCGCCGGGTCCTCCGCGCCGATCGCCTCGGCGCCGACCTGGGAGAACTGCCGGTAGCGGCCCTTCTGCGGGCGCTCGTAGCGGTAGTAGGTGCCGGAGTACCAGAGCTTGACCGGCAGGTTGCCCTGCTTGTGCAGGTTGGCCTGGAGGGCGGCGCGCAGCACCGAGGCGGTGCCCTCGGGGCGCAGCGCGAGCTCGTCGCCGCCGCGGGTGGTCAGGCTGTACATCTCCTTGGAGACGATGTCGGTGGACTCGCCGACACCGCGGGAGAAGAGCTTGACGTCCTCGAAGACCGGGGTCTCGATGTAGCCGTAGCCGGCCCGGCGGGCCGGCGCGGCGATGGCCTCGCGGATCGCCAGGAAGGTCGCGGAGCTCGGCGGCAGCAGGTCGTAGGTGCCCTTGGGGGCGGTGAAGGTGCTCAACTTCTCTTCCGTCACATTCCTCGTCGCGGGATGGTCGGGGCGCCGAACGCTCCCGCCGCCTGCTGGAGGTAGGGGTTGGTGGCGCGCTCGCGACCGATGGTGGTCTGGCCGCCGTGTCCGGACAGGACCACGGTGGCGTCGTCGAGGGGCAGGCAGACCCGGGCCAGCGAGGCCATCATGGACTCGCTGGAGCCGCCCGGGAGGTCCGTGCGCCCGATGGAGCCGGCGAACAGCAGGTCGCCCGAGAAGAACACCGGAGGGATGTCCTTCGAAGCGGGCGTCCGGAACGTCACCGACCCCTTGGTATGGCCGGGCGCGTGGTCGACGGTCAGCTCCATCCCGGCGAGCTTCAGCACACTGCCGTCGGTCAGCTCGCGGACGTCGTCCGGCTCGCCGACGGTGATGCTGCCCATCAACTGCTGCCCGAGCGAGCGGCCGAGGCCGCGCTCCGGGTCGGCCAGCATGTACCGGTCCTCGGGGTGGATCCAGGCCGGGACGCCGGTGGCGCCGCAGACCGGCATCACCGAGGCGACGTGGTCGATGTGGCCGTGGGTGAGCAGCACCGCGACGGGCTTGAGCCGGTGCTCGCGGATGAGGTCCTCGACGCCCTGCGCGGCCTCGTGGCCGGGGTCGACGATCACGCACTCCTCACCGGCGGCCGGGGCGACCAGGTAGCAGTTGGTGCCCCAGGCTCCGGCGGGAAATCCGGCGACGAACACGCGAGACCTCGATCGGGTTGAGTGGTGATTAGCTCTGCTAACAGCGCAGCCTACCGGCGGTACGGCACCGGTTGCTAACCGGATACGCACCCGGTCGGGTAGCCCGGTCCGGTGAAATCGTGACCTTCGCTTTTCACGGCTGATCTCGTACTTACACACGAAGTCCCTACACTTGGCCGCCGTGGGGTGCGACGATCCGCATCCACACCCCCCAGAGGTCCAGCGCAACTAGGAGACACGGCCGGTGACCAGCAGCGAACAGCGACGGCGTCAGCTCGCCCGCGAGAAGTACGAGCGGCAGATGAAGAACCGCGCCGAGGCCCAGGCCCGCGCGAAGCGCCGCAACCTGACCGTGGGTGCCGCCGCCCTGGCCGTGGTGGTCCTGGCCGCCGGTGGCGCCTGGGCCGGCGGGGTCTTCTCCTCGGACAAGAAGAAGGACGACGCCGCCGCCGCGCAGCCCTCGGCCGCTCCCTCGGCCGCGGTGACCCCGGTCAAGGGCTGCAACCCGCCGGCCGCCGGCGCGCCGAACGGCAAGCAGTGGCAGGCCGAGCCGGCCATGACGGTCGACACCAAGGCCACCTACACGGCCTCGCTCGACACCTCCTGCGGCAAGGTGACGCTCACCCTGGACGCGGCCAAGGCGCCGCACACGGTGAACTCCTTCGCCTACCTGTCGGACCAGCAGTACTTCGACCACGTCAAGTGCCACCGCCTCACCACCGAGGGCATCTACGTGCTCCAGTGCGGTGACCCGACCGGCACCGGCTCGGGCGGCCCGGGCTACAAGTTCGCCGACGAGAACCTGACCGGCGCGACCTACCCGGCCGGCACCGTGGCCATGGCCAACGCGGGCCCGGGCACCAACGGCAGCCAGTTCTTCCTGGTCTACAAGGACACCCAGCTGCCCCCGAACTACACCCCGTTCGGCAAGATCACCGGTGGCCTGGACGTGCTCCAGAACATCGCCGCCGGCGGCGTGCAGGGCGGCGGCGGGGACGGCGCGCCCAACGCCAACGTGGTGCTGAACTCGGTGAAGACCACCAAGAGTTGATTCCTCGCGGCGGGCCCCGGGCGCGGCTCGGGGCCCGCCGCGCGAACTCACCCGGCCCGGATGCGGACAGCACCGGCGCTGGTCGCCTATGTTGCTGTTGTATAGGGTGCCCTGACCGTCGGCCGTCACCCTCGGCACAGAAGTTCTCGACGGTCCGGACGGCGGACTCGATCGGTCCGCCGCACATCTAACTGTGGACGACGTACCACGCGCCGCCGAGCGGCGGGCGTGACGTCATGTGGAGGAGGCGCTGTGACCAGCGATCCGTGGGGCCGTGTGGACGAGCAGGGGACGGTCTACGTCAGGACGGCGGACGGCGAACGCGTCGTCGGCTCCTGGCAGGCAGGCTCGCCCGAGGAGGCCCTGGCGTACTTCGAGCGCAAGTTCGAGGGTCTGGCGGCCGAGATCGGCCTCCTGGAGCACCGCGTCCGCAAGACCGACCTGGCCGCGAAGGACGCGCAGACCGCGCTGGACCACCTGCGCGCCCAGGTGGCCGAGGGCCACGCCGTGGGCGACCTGGCCTCGCTCGCCAAGCGCCTGGAGACCCTGACCGGGGAGATCGAGTCCCGCCAGGCCGAGCGCAAGGCCGCCCGGGCCAAGGCCCAGGAGGAGACCCGCACCGCCAAGGAGCAGCTGGTCGCCGAGGCCGAGCAGCTGGCCGAGTCCACCCAGTGGCGGGAGGCCGGCGACCGGCTGCGCGCCCTGGTGGACACCTGGAAGGCGCTGCCCCGGCTCGACCGCAAGAGCGACGACGAGTTCTGGCACCGCTTCTCGCACGCCCGCTCGGTGTTCTCCAAGCACCGCAAGGCGCACTTCGCCACCCTGGACTCCGAGCGCGACCAGGCCAAGGCCGCCAAGGAGCGCCTGGTGGCCCAGGCCGAGGCGCTCTCCAGCTCCACCGAGTGGGGCGACACCGCCGCCGCCTACCGCGACCTGATGACGCAGTGGAAGGCCGCCGGCCGCGCCCAGCGGGACGCCGAGGAGGAGCTGTGGGCCCGCTTCCGCGGCGCCCAGGACGTGTTCTTCCAGGCCCGCTCCGCCGTCTTCAGCGAGCGGGACGCCGAGCAGGGCGAGAACCAGAAGCTCAAGGAGGCCCTGCTGGTCGAGGCCGAGGCGATCCTCCCGATCACCGACCTCAAGGCCGCCAAGGCCGCCCTGCGGGACGTGAACGAGCGCTGGGAGGCCATCGGCCACGTCCCGCGCGACGCCCGCCCCCGCCTGGACGCCCGCCTCAACACGGTGGAGCGCGCCATCCGCGAGGCCGAGGACGCCGAGTGGAAGCGCTCCAACCCGGAGGCCAAGGCCCGCGCCAACGGCATGACCGCGCTGCTCCAGGGCGCCGTGGACAAGCTCCAGGGCGAGCTGGAGAAGGCCCGCGCGGCCGGCAACGCGAGCAAGGTCGCCAAGCTGGAGACCGAGCTGGCCGGCCGTCAGGCGCTGCTCGACCAGGCCCTGAAGAGCCTGGAGGAGTTCGGCGGCTGAATCCGCTGACCCACGGCAGGAAGGCCCCCCGGCGTCCCGGGGGGCCTTCCTCGTGCTCGGGGTCAGATCTTGTCGGCCGCGATCATCAGGTAGTGGAAGCTGCCCTCCTTGTACGCCGTCAGGAAGGCGTCCTCGATCCCGCTGGCCACGCTGGACTCCGCCCGCAGCTCCCAGTACGGGATGGTCGCGGCGGTCAGGTCCACCACGCTGATCGGCAGCAGGCCGTTGGCCGACATCGCGGCGAAGTACTCGCTGCGCGGGTGGATGTCGCAGATGTAGTGCGCGTCGATCTGGCTGACCGCCCGCGAGGGCTGGCGGCCGTGCACGTCGTTGTAGCAGCCGGTGATGGTCACGTACCGGCCGCCGGGCTTGAGCACCCGGGCGTGCTCGGCGAAGAGCTGGTACAGGTCGACGTACATGGTGCTCTCGTTGTTCCAGATCGCCTGGAAGGTGTTCGCCGGGAACTGGTTGTCGAGCATGTTCCGGAAGTGGAAGGCCACCTTGTCGTCCACCCCGCGCTCGCGGGCCTGGCCGTTGGCGAAGTCCACCTGCTTCTGCGAGATGGACATGCCGTCGGCCCGGCAGCCGAACCGCAGGTTCGCCAGGAAGCTGGTGCCGCCGCGGCCGGAGCCGGCGTCCAGGATCCGGTCCTGCGGGCCGAGCGGGCCCAGCTGGTCGAGCAGGAACTCGGCCTGGGCGCCCTCCAGCCGGTGCAGCTCCTGGATGATCCGCTCGTCCCGGCCCTCCGCCGGGCCCTCCAGGGCCGCGTGGTCGACCGCACCGATGCCGTAGTGGTGGTGGAAGGTGCCGGAGACCTCGCCGAGGCGGATGTTGACCGGTGCCTCCTCCTCGTTCCAGTACTCGGCCACGGACTTCTGGTAGCGGGTGGCCAGCACGGCGGTCTGGGTGTCGATGTCGATCACGGGGGTCTCCTCAACTGTGGTGGTGACGTGGGTCGCCGGCCGGCTCCGGTCGGGCGGTCGGCAGGGTGTGAGGTCTCTCGGGAGCTCTCTGCGGAGTCCTCTGCGGAGCTCGCTCAGGAGCGCGGAGCGGCGATGTGCACGTTCTCCAGCACCCCGATGGCGTCGGGCACCAGCACGGCCGCCGAGGAGTAGGCCGTCACCAGGTACCTGGTGACCGCGTGCTCGTCGATGCCCATGAAGCGCACGTTCAGCCCGGGCTCGTACTCGTCGGGGATGCCGGTCTGGCGCAGGCCGACCACGCCCTGGCGGTCGGCGCCGGTGCGCATGGCCAGGATCGAGGTCAGCTGGCCGTCACCGACCGGGATCTTGCCGCAGGGGAAGAGCGGCACGCCCCGCCAGGCGGGCAGCCGGTGGCCGTCCACCTCGGTGTGGTCGGGGTAGATGCCACGCTTGCTGCACTCCCGGTAGAAGGCGGCGATCGCCTTGGGGTGGGCCAGCAGCAGGTCGGTGTCGCGGCGCATCGCGAGCAGCTCGTCCAGGTCGTCCGGAGTCGGCGGGCCCGAGTGGGTGTTGATCCGCTGGTCGTAGTCGGCGTTGTGCAGCAGGCCGTAGTCGCGGTTGTTGACCAGCTCCCACTCCTGGCGCTCGCGGATCTCGTGCACGGTGAGCTTGAGCTGCTCCTGGAGCTGGTCCATCGGCCCGTTGTAGAGGTCGGAGACCCGGGAGTGCACCCGCAGGACGGTCTGGGTCGGCGAGAGCTCGTACTCGCGGGGCGCGAGCTCGTAGTCCACGTAGGTGCCCGGCAGCGGGTGCTCGCCCTCGTGTCCGGCCGCCAGTGCGATTTCCGCCTCGCCCTTGGAATTCACGCCGCGGGCGGCGTTGGCGAGGAATGCGGCGACCTGCTCGCGGAGACTCTCGGAACGTTCGAACAATTCCGTGAAATCGGCCCAGGAAAGCGCCATCACGACACCGGCCGTCTCGGCCCGATAAGTCGAGGCCCAGCGCGGATCGGGCCCGTCCAGCGCCTCGTCGCCGAGGTGGTCGCCATCGGCGACCACGCCGTGCGAGGCCGCCTCGCCGTATTTACCGGCGGCAATGCGTTCGATTCGGCCGTGGGCGACCACGAACACCTCGGTGATCGGCTGCCCCTGCTCGACCAGCACCTGGCCGGCCCGGACCTCCCGCACCGCGAACCGGCCGGCCAGCTCCTCCAGCAGGGCCTCGTCCCGGTAGCCGCGCAGCACCGGCAGCTCGGTCAGCGTGCCGGGGATGATCCGCACGTCGTCCGCGCCGGCCTGGGCGAAGCTCACCCGGCCCCGGCCGACCGCCAGCGAGAGGCGCCGGTTGACGCGGTACGCACCACCGGAGACCTCCATCCAGGGAAGTCGCCGCAGCAGCCAGCGCGAACTGATCCCGCGCATCTGCGGAGCGGATTTCGTGGTCGTCGCCAAATTGCGGGCGGCGGCGGTGCCGAGGCTGGAGCGATTCTGCTCTGCCAATGAGCCGATATCGGCTTCGACGGTCATTCTTCTTCTCCGTGGCGTCGTGGGGATGACCCATTAGTACCGACGCCACGGGAAGGCTGACCTCTTTTCAGAAAAGCGGAACGCGGGTTCGAAACGAACCCGCCATTCCCAGGAGCTCCGCCATTCGGGCAGAAGCGGACATATGCCCCCGGGTCGACAGCCGATCAGCCGGGACTCCGGCGATCAAGGTGGCCGGATCCGGACCGTCGCCCGGGGGTGTGTGCTATTTCGGTGCCCGCGCGCTACTTCCGGGCCGAGGTGACCCGGTAGACGTCGTAGACGCCCTCGACCCCGCGCACCGCCTTGAGCACGTGGCCCAGGTGCTTCGGGTCGCCCATCTCGAAGGTGAAGCGGCTCATCGCCACCCTGTCCCGCGAGGTCTGGACGGCCGCCGAGAGGATGTTGACGTGCTGGTCCGAGAGTACCCGGGTGACGTCCGAGAGCAGTCGGGAGCGGTCCAGCGCCTCCACCTGGATGGCCACCAGGAAGACCGAGGACTGGGTCGCGGCCCACTCCACGTCGATCATCCGCTCCGGCTGCTGGGTCAGCGACTCCACGTTGACGCAGTCCGAGCGGTGCACCGAGACGCCGTTGCCCCGGGTGATGAACCCGACGATCGGGTCGCCCGGCACCGGGGTGCAGCAGCGGGAGAGCTTGACCCAGACGTCCTCGACGCCCTTGACGATGATGCCCGGGTCGCCCTTGGCCCGGCGGCGGGCCGCCCGGCCGTCGTGGGTCGGGGTGGCCGTCTCCGCCAGGTCGTCGGTGGCCCCCTCCTCGCCGCCGAGCGCCTGCACCAGCTTCTGCACGATGTTCTGCGCCGCGACGTGGCCCTCGCCGATGGCGGCGTAGAGCGAGGAGATGTCGGGGTAGCGCATCTCGTGGGCGAGGGTGACCAGCGAGTCGCCGGTGAGGATCCGCTGGATCGGCAGGCCCTGCTTGCGCATCGCCCGGGCGATGGCCTCCTTGCCCTGCTCGATCGCCTCCTCGCGGCGCTCCTTGGAGAACCAGGCCTTGATCTTGTTCCGGGCCCTGGGCGACTTGACGAAGCCCAGCCAGTCCCGCGAGGGCCCGGCGTTCTCCGCCTTGGAGGTGAAGACCTCCACGGTGTCGCCGTTCTCCAGCGTCGACTCCAGCGGCACCAGCCGGCCGTTGACCCGCGCTCCTATGCAGCGGTACCCGACCTCGGTGTGCACCGCGAAGGCGAAGTCCACCGGGGTGGCCCCGGCGGGCAGCGCTATGACGTCGCCCTTCGGGGTGAAGACGAAGGTCTCGTTGTTGGAGAGGTCGAAGCGCAGCGACTCGAGGAACTCGCTCGGGTCCTCGGTCTCCTTCTGCCAGTCCAGCAGCTGCCGCAGCCAGGCCATCTCGTTGACGGCGCCGGCCTTGTCGTCCTTGCGGGTCTGGGTGGGCGTATCGGTGCGCACCTTGGAGGCGCCGGCCACCGCCCGCTGCTTGTACTTCCAGTGCGCGGCGATGCCGTACTCGGCGCGGCGGTGCATGTCGAAGGTGCGGATCTGCAGCTCGACCGGCTTGCCGCCGGGCCCGATCACCGTCGTGTGCAGCGACTGGTACATGTTGAACTTGGGCATCGCGATGTAGTCCTTGAACCGCCCCGGCACCGGGTTCCACCGCGCGTGGATGGTGCCCAGCGCCGCGTAGCAGTCGCGGACGGTGTCGACCAGGACCCGGATGCCCACCAGGTCGTAGATCTCGGCGAAGTCGCGCCCTCGCACGATCATCTTCTGGTAGACCGAGTAGTAGTGCTTCGGCCGGCCGGTCACCTGGGCGGTGATCCGGGCCCCGCGCAGGTCGCCCTGGACCTGGTCGATCACGGTGGCCAGGTACTCGTCCCGCTTGGGCGCGCGCTCGGCCACCAGACGCACGATCTCGTCGTACATCTTGGGGTAGAGGATCGCGAAGGCGAGGTCCTCCAGCTCCCACTTGATGGTGTTCATGCCCAGCCGGTGCGCCAGCGGGGCGTAGATCTCCAGCGTCTCGCGGGCCTTCTTCTCCTGCTTCTCCCGCTTGAGGTAGCGCATGGTGCGCATGTTGTGCAGGCGGTCGGCGAGCTTGATCACCAGGACCCGCGGGTCCTTGGCCATCGCCACGACCATCTTGCGCACGGTCTCGGCCTGCGCGGCCTCGCCGAACTTGACCCGGTCCAGCTTGGTGACGCCGTCCACCAGCAGGGCGACCGAGTCGCCGAAGTCCTGCCGAAGCGTCTCCAGGCCGTAGTCGGTGTCCTCCACGGTGTCGTGGAGCAGCCCGGCCATCAGGGTGGGCGCGTCCATCCCCAGCTCGGCCAGGATGGTGGCCACCGCCAGCGGGTGGGTGATGTAGGGGTCGCCGCTCTTGCGCTTCTGCCCCCGGTGCCACTTCTCGGCCACCGCGTACGCGCGCTCGATGTCGCGCAGCAGGGCCGGGTCGGCCTTCGGGTCCTGGGCCTTGATGGTCCTGAAGAGCGGTTCGAGGACCGGGTTGAGCAGTGAACTCCGCTGCCCGCCGAGCCGCGCCAGGCGCGCCCGCATTCCCCCGGAGGAGGACGGACGCACAGCCGCTGTGGGCACAACCTCGTCGGGCAAGGACGCTCCTCGGTGCGGAGAGGGATGAACCTTCATCCTACCGAGAAGCGGAGTTCACATGCTCAGCCACCACCCCCGAAGGGTTTCAGACGCTGATCAGGGTCTCCAGCGGAGCGTCCCCCAGGTGCTCGGCGAGGCGCTCGCGGCCGGGGAGGAAGGTCAGCTCCATCAGGACGACCACGCCCGCCAGCTCGGCGCCGGCCCGCTTGACCAGGTCCAGGGAGGCGCCCAGGGTGCCGCCGGTGGCGAGCACGTCGTCGACCAGCAGGACGCGCTCGCCGGGGGCGAAGGCGTCGCACTGGACCTCGACGGTGGCCGAGCCGTACTCCAGGTCGTAGGACTGCGCGTGCACCTCGCCGGGGAGCTTGCCGGCCTTGCGGATCGGCACGAAGCCGATCCCGGCGGCGAACGCCGCCGGGGCGGCCAGCACGAAGCCCCGTGCCTCCAACCCGACCACCTTGGTGGCTCCGAGGGCCTTGGCCCGCTCGGCGAGCGCCGTGGTGAGGGCCGCGAAGGCCTCGGCGTCGGCGAGCAGCGGGGCGATGTCCTTGAAGAGCACGCCCGGCTTCGGGTAGTCCGGTACGTCCCTGATCTTGCTGTTCAGCAGCTCGGCCAGGGCGGGGTCGGGGGAGGTCACGGGGCTTCCTTTACAACGGGTCAGCGCTGGGCCGGGGCCTCCGTCGGGGCCGCGGCAGCGGCCTTGGCGTCGGCGGCCCGGCGGGCCAGCACCTTCTTGGTCAGCGAACGCATCTCGGGGGTGGCCTCCTTGAGCTGCGCGTAGAGCGGGGTCGCCACGCAGATCGAGGAGTAGGCACCGGCGGCGAGGCCGATGAACAGGGCCAGCGAGATGTCGTTCAGCGTACCGGCACCCAGCAGACCGCCACCGATGAAGAGCAGTGCCGCGACCGGCAGCAGCGCGACGACGGTGGTGTTGATCGAGCGCACCAGGGTCTGGTTGAGGCCCAGGTTCGCGGCCTCGGAGAAGGTGTGCTTGTTCTGCTTGGTGATGTCCTTGGTGTTCTCCCGCACGGTGTCGAAGACGACGACGGTGTCGTAGAGGGAGTAGCCGAGGATGGTGAGGAAGCCGATCACCGTGCCCGGGGTGACCTCGAAGCCGACCAGGGCGTAGACGCCGATGGTGATCAGGAGGTCGTGGACGAGCGAGACCAGGGCGGCCACCGCCATCCGCCACTCGAAGGCGATCGCCAGGTAGATCGTCACCAGCACCATGAAGATGATCAGGCCGGTGAGGGCCTTCTGGGAGATCTCGTGGCCCCAGCTGGGGCCGATCACCTGGGCGGTGATCTGGTCGTTGACCTTGTCGGCCGGGATCTTCAGGTCGGTGGCCAGGGTGCTGATGGCCTCGGACGCCGGGATCTTCTTGTCCGAGCCGATCTGGATCTTGACCGCGCCCTTATCGGTGGTCTGGACCCGGGCGCTGGAGTCGTGGGTCAGCTTGTTCGCCGCGTCCTGGGCCTCGTTGAGGGTGACCCCGGGCTTGGTGACGGTGTAGATCGCACCGCCCTTGAACTCGACGCCCAGGTGCAGGCCCATCGCGAGACCGACCGCGGCCAGCACCACGATCAGGCCGGAGATGCTGTACCAGACCTTGCGGCGGCCGACGAAGTCGAAGCTGACCTCGCCCTGGTAGAGACGGTGGCCGAGATTGGTGAAGCGGGACATGGCCTCAGGCCTCCTTGCTGGCGGAAGCGGTGGCGGCGGTACGGCGCCGGCTGCCCCGGATCGGCGGCTTGGCACCCAGGCGCTTCGGGTCCAGGCCGGACCACGGGTGACCCTCGGAGAAGAACTTCTTCCGGGCCAGCAGGGTGATCAGCGGCTTGGTGAAGAGGAAGATCACCACGATGTCGAGCAGGGTGGTCAGGCCGAGGGTGAAGGCGAAGCCCTGCACCTTGCCGACCGAGACCAGGTAGAGCACCGCGGCACAGAGGAAGGACACGAAGTCCGAGACCAGGATGGTGCGGCGGGCGCGCGGCCAGGCGCGCTGGACGGCCGGGCGCAGCGGGGCGCCGTCGCGGACCTCGTCGCGGATGCGCTCGAAGTACACGATGAAGGAGTCGGCGGTGATGCCGATCGCGACGATCGCACCGCAGACGGCCGGCAGGTTCAGCGCGAAGCCGATCCCGGCACCGAGCAGGCACATGATCGCGTAGGTGAGGATCGCCGAGACGACCAGACCGGCGATCGAGACCAGGCCAAGGCCGCGGTAGTAGACCAGCGAGTAGAGGACCACCAGGGCCAGACCGATGGCACCGGCGATCAGACCGGCGTCGAGCTGGTCACCGCCGAGCTGCGGGGAGACGGTGGTGATGTCGCTCTGCACGAAGGTGAGCGGCAGGGCGCCGTAGCTCAGCACGTTGGCGAGGCCCTTGGCGTCCTCCTGGCTGAAGCTGCCGGAGATCATCGCCGAGCCGCCGGTGATCGACTGGCTCACGTACGGGTGCGAGACGACCTTGCCGTCCAGCACGATGGCGAACTGGTTGGCCGGGGCCTGCTGGGTGGCGAGCTTGCCGGTGGTGGCGGCGAAGGCCTTGGAGCCGGCGTCGTTGAAGGACAGGTCGACCTGCCAGCCGCCGGCCCGCTGGGTGTCGAACCCGGCCTGGGCCTTGGAGACGTCCTGGCCGTTCACGGCCACCGGGCCGAGGGCGAACTTGTACCAGACGTTCTGCTCGGCGTCGTAGCTGCAGGCCACGGCGTTCTTATCCGGGGTGGTCTGGTGGTCCACCCGCTGGGCGGGCACGGAGCAGTCGAGCGCGGCGAACGCGGCGGCCACGTCGGCCGGCGGGGTGCCCTGGGTCATCGCGGCGGCGATGTCGGCGGGGTTCACCGGCGCGCTCGGGGTGGCCGCAGGGGCGCTCGGGGTGGCGGCCGGGGCGGTGGAGGCGCCCGCGGAGGCGGAGGCCGTCGGGTCGGCCTTCAGGGCGTCGGTGACGGCCCGGCCCTGCTTGGTCGCGCTGGCGCTCGGGGCACCGGCGCTGGCACCGGCGGAGGCGCCGGCGCTCGCCGAGGGGGCGGCGCTCGGCGAGCCGGAGGCGCTCGGGGTGGCCGAGGGGGCCGGGATCTTCACACCGGTCGGCGCGAGCGCGAGGACCGGGCGGAAGAAGAGCTTGGCAGTGGCGCCTACCTGGTCGATCGCCTGCTGCTTGTCACCACCGTTCGGGATGTTGACGATGATGGTGTTGTTGCCCTGGGTCTGCACCTCGGCCTCGGAGACGCCCATGCCGTTGACGCGCTTCTGGATGATCGCGACAGCGGTGTCCATGTTCGTCTTGTTGACCGCCGCCGCGTCGTCCGACTTGGCGGTCAGCGTGATGCTGGTGCCACCGGCGAGGTCGATCCCGAGACGCGGCGTGGTGTGGCCCGTCCCGAACATGAGGGCGACCAGCCCGACGGTCACCGCGAGGATCAGGGCCAGCGCCCGTCCCGGGTAGCCGTCGCGCGGGCGCGACTTGGGTGTTGCCACCTTGCTCGTTTCTCCCTGTCCATGCCACCGTCCGCCCGCCGGGACCCACCCGGCTCGTGACTGGATGGGGGGAGGCGGGCGCGGCGGCCCTGAGGTCCTGTGAGGCTTGCGGCTCGGCTGCCGCTCGGCCGGGCGTTCGCCCGACCGTACTACTTACCGGCGGGGGCCTCGTCGCCGGTGCCGCCGTTGTCCGACTCGTCCTTCTTGTCGAGGCTCAGCGGCTTCGACTCGGCCTCGGCGGCGTCCTCGGTGCTCTCCAGCACCGACTCGTCCTCGGCCGGGCGGCCGTTGATGATCGCGTCGTACTCCTGCGGGTCGAGCACCGCGGCGATCGCACCCTTGGTGTAGTGCGCGACCACACCCGGGGCGACCTCCAGCTCGATGGTCTCGTCGTTGACGGCCTTCACCAGGGCGTACATCCCGCCGATGGTGCGGACGCCGGCGCCCGGCTCCAGCGAGGTCTGCATCTGCTGCTGCTGCTGCTGGCGCTTCTTCTGCGACCGGAACATGAGCAGGATCGCGAGGATCGGGAGGAGAAGGATGATGAGATTCACAGCAGCCAGAGTCCTTTACGGACCGCCCGAACGGGCGGCCTGTTGGTCGTCGGCCCGTCGGGTGAGAGGGGCGGTCCGGCGGAGTCTAGGCGACCCGCACTGAACGGACAACGCCAAGCATGTCATCCTGCCGCCGAAAGTGGCGACCCTCCGCCTGCACGGATTCTTCGGATGCCGATCACACCGCCCCTTCCAGCGGTGCCGGTCAGCGGGGCGGCGGCGGGGTCATCCCGAGGTGGGCCCAGGCGGCGGCGGTGGCGACCCGACCCCGGGGGGTGCGGGCCAGCAGGCCCTCGCGGACCAGGAAGGGCTCGGCCACCTCCTCCACCGTCTCCGACTCCTCCCCCACCGCGACGGCCAGCGTGGAGAGGCCGACCGGCCCGCCGCCGAAGAGCTTGAGCAGGGCGGTCAGCACCGCGCGGTCCAGCCGGTCCAGACCACGGCCGTCCACCTCGTACACCTCCAGCGCCTTGGCGGCCACCTCGCGGGTGACCACCCCGTCGTGCCGCACCTGCGCGTAGTCGCGCACCCGGCGCAGCAGCCGGTTGGCGATCCGGGGCGTGCCGCGCGAGCGCCCGGCGATCTCGGCCGCGCCGCGCGGGTCGATCTCCACGTCGAGCAGCCCGGCCGAGCGGTGCACCACGCGCTCCAGCTCGACCGGCGCGTAGAACTCCATGTGGCCGGTGAAGCCGAACCGGTCGCGCAGCGGCGGCGGCAGCAGGCCGGCCCGGGTGGTGGCGCCGACCAGCGTGAACGGCGGCAGCTCCAGCGGGATCGCGGTGGCGCCGGGGCCCTTGCCGACGATCACGTCGACCCGGAAGTCCTCCATCGCCATGTAGAGCATCTCCTCGGCCGGCCGGGACATCCGGTGGATCTCGTCGAGGAAGAGCACCTCCCCCTCGGTGAGCGAGGAGAGGATCGCCGCCAGGTCGCCCGCGTGCTGGATGGCCGGCCCGGACGTGATCCGGATCGGCGCGCCCAGCTCGGCCGCGATGATCATCGACAGCGTGGTCTTGCCGAGCCCGGGCGGGCCGCTCAGCAGCACGTGGTCCGGCGCACTGCCGCGCTGCCGCGCGGCCTGGAGCACCAGCGAGAGCTGCTCGCGGACCCGCTCCTGCCCGATGAACTCGTCCAGCAGCTTGGGCCGCAGCGCCGCCTCGACCGCCTGGTCCTCACCGTCGGCGAACGAGGTGACGATCCGGTCGGCGTGCTCGTCGGCGTCGTACGGGCTCATCGGGGGCTACTCCTGGGGGCGAATGATCAGCGGGTGCGGGCGAGGCTGCGCAGGGCGAGCTTGAGCAGGGCGCCGACATCGGTGATCGACTGCGCCTCGGCCTCCGGGGTCAGCGAGCGCACCGCCTCCTCGGCCTCGCGCGGAGCGTAGCCGAGGCCGGTGAGGGCGGCGTGCAGCTGCTCGTCCCAGGGCGCCGGGCCGCTGGCCACCGGCTGCTGGGCGGGGACGGCGCCGTGCGGGGTGCCGAGCTTGTCCTTGTACTCGAGCAGCAGCTTCTGGGCCAGCTTGGGGCCGATCCGCGGCACGGCGGTGAGCGCCTTGGCGTCGCCCTGGGCCACGGCCCGGCGCAGCTCGTCCGGGGTGAAGACGGCCAGCATGCCGAGCGCCATGGTCGCGGCCACCCCGCTCGCGGTGAGCAGCACCTCGAAGGTGGCCCGCTCGTCTTCGTCGGCGAAGCCGTAGAGGGTGAGCGAATCCTCCTTGACGATCAGCGCGGTGGTCAGCCGGGTGGGCTGACCGATCCTCAGGGTGGCCAGCGTGCGGGGCGTGCACTTGACCAGCATGCCGACCCCGCCGACCTCGACCACCGCGGCTCCCGCCGTGACGGCGGCCACCGGGCCCTGGACGAAAGCGATCATCGGCGGTACTCCTGACGTGCAGTGGGGCGGACGGCGGGGCGGGCGGACTGCTGGGCCAGGGCGGCGGCGATCTTCCCGGCCGCGGAGCCGCGCCAGATGTGACAGATCGCCAGCGCCAGCGCATCGGCCGCGTCGGCGGGCTTGGGCGGGGCGTCGAGCCGGAGCAGCCGGGTGACCATCGCGGTGACCTGGGCCTTGTCGGCCCGGCCGGAGCCGGTGACGGCGGCCTTGACCTCGCTCGGGGTGTGCAGAGTGACGGGGATGCCGCGGCGGGTGGCGCAGAGCATCGCCACCGCACTGGCCTGGGCCGTGCCCATCACCGTCCGGACGTTGTGCTGGGCGAAGACCCGCTCGACGGCGACCAGATCGGGCCGGTGCTCGTCGAGCCAGCGCTCGATCCCCTGCTCCACCAGCAGCAGCCGGGGCCCGATCTCCGCCTCGGCCGGCGTCCGCACCACCCCGACCCCGACCATCTTCAACGGCCGCCCCGGCGCACCGTCCACCACCCCGACCCCACACCTGGTCAGCCCGGGGTCGACTCCCAGTACGCGCACGCCCCTCCGCCTTTCGTCTGACCTGCGGAAGGCTACCCGTCAGCTGTGACAACGGACAGAAACCAGCACAGGGGCGCGGGGAACTGCGCGCGCAACCGTGCACCTTCGTGGGTGCCTGGTCGCGCAGTTCCCCGCGCCCCTGATAGTGCAACTGGCTGGTGCTGCCTTACTCGGCGTCGAGCTCTGCGGCCACGTCGTCCGGGATGTCGAAGTTCGCGAAGACGTTCTGCACGTCGTCGCTGTCCTCGAGGGCGTCGATCAGCTTGAAGATCTTGCGGGCGCCGTCGGCGTCCAGCGGGATCTGCAGGTCGGCGACGAAGTTGGCCTCGGCCGAGTCGTAGTCGATGCCGGCGTCCACGAGGGCGGTGCGGCAGGCGACCAGGTCGGTGGCCTCGCTCATGACCTCGAAGGAGTCACCGAGGTCGGTGACGTCGAGCGCGCCGGCCTCCAGGACGACCTCGGTCACCTTGTCCTCGTCCACCCCGTCAGCCTTGGGGACGACGATGACGCCCTTGCGGTTGAAGAGGTAGGAGACGGAGCCCGGGTCGGCCATGTTGCCGCCGTTGCGGGTCATCGCGACGCGGACGTCGGAGGCCGCGCGGTTGCGGTTGTCGGTGAGGCACTCGATGAGCACCGCGACACCGTTCGGGCCGTAGCCCTCGTACATGATCGTCTGGTAGTCGGCGCCACCGGCCTCGGTGCCGGCGCCGCGGCTGACCGCGCTGTCGATGTTCTTGTTCGGGACCGAGCTCTTCTTGGCCTTCTGGATGGCGTCGAAAAGCGTGGGGTTACCCGCCGGGTCGGCGCCGCCGGTCCGCGCCGCCACCTCGATGTTCTTGATCATCTTGGCGAAGAGCTTGCCGCGCTTGGCGTCGATCACGGCCTTCTTGTGCTTGGTGGTAGCCCACTTAGAGTGGCCGGACATCACCAGCTCCTTTACGTCGCCAAAGGGAAATGAACAGGAGAGATCTTACCGGTGTCACCATGTGCACCGGTCACCGCACCAGCGGTCAGCGCGCGGCGTTCTCGACCATCTGCACGAAGTACGCGTGCACGCGGTGGTCACCCGTCAGCTCCGGGTGGAAGGAGGTGGCCAGCAGGTTGCCCTGGCGGACGGCCACGATCCGGCTCTCCGGGCCGTCGGCGGCCGGGAGTTCGGCGAGGACCTCGACGCCCGCGCCCACGGCCTCGACCCAGGGGGCCCGGATGAAGACGCCGTGCACCGGGTCGCCGGCCAGGCCCTGGAAGGCGATGGCGGACTCGAAGGACTCGTTCTGGCGGCCGAAGGCGTTGCGGCGCACGGTCATGTCGATGCCGCCGACGCTCTCCTGGTCGGCCCGGCCGTCCAGGATCTTGTCGGCCAGCATGATCATGCCGGCGCAGGAGCCGTAGACCGGCATGCCGGCCGCGACGCGGTCCCGCATCGGCTGCATCAGCCCGAAGGTCAGCGCCAGCTTGGACATCGTGGTGGACTCCCCGCCGGGGATCACCAGGGCGTCGACCCCGGCCAGCTCCTCGGCGCGGCGGACCGGCCGGGCCAGCGCGTCGGCCTCGGCCAGCGCGATCATGTGCTCACGGACGTCGCCCTGCAGGGCGAGGACGCCGATCACGGGGGTACTCACGGTTTGTTACCTCTTCAGTGTTGGTTCGCGCACGAGGGCCCGCCGCGGCCTGGAGGGCAGCTGCGGCGGGCCGACGGGACGTTCTCGGAGCGATTACCAGCCGCGGTTGGCGTAGCGCTCGGTCTCCGGCAGGGTGTCGCAGTTGATGCCGACCATGGCCTCGCCCAGGCCGCGGGAGACCTCGGCGATGACCTTCGGGTCGTCGTAGAAGGTGGTGGCCTTGACGACGGCGGCGGCGCGCTTGGCCGGGTCACCGGACTTGAAGATGCCGGAGCCGACGAAGACGCCCTCGGCACCGAGCTGCATCATCAGCGCGGCGTCGGCCGGGGTGGCCACACCACCGGCGGAGAACAGCACGACCGGGAGCTTGCCCAGCTGCGCGACCTCCTTGACCAGCTCGTACGGGGCCTGCAGGTTCTTGGCCGCGACGTAGAGCTCGTTCTCGTCCAGGGTGGCCAGGCGGCGGATGTCGCCGTTGATCTGACGCATGTGGCGGACGGCCTCGACCACGTTGCCGGTGCCGGCCTCGCCCTTGGAGCGGATCATGGCCGCGCCCTCGGCGATGCGGCGCAGGGCCTCGCCCAGGTTGGTGGCGCCGCAGACGAAGGGGGTGGTGAACGCCCACTTGTCGGAGTGGTTGACCTCGTCGGCCGGGGTGAGGACCTCGGACTCGTCGATGTAGTCGACGCCGAGCGCCTGGAGGACCTGGGCCTCGACGAAGTGGCCGATGCGGGACTTGGCCATCACCGGGATGGAGACGGCGTTGATGATGCCGTCGATCATGTCCGGGTCGGACATCCGGGCCACGCCGCCGTCCTTGCGGATGTCGGCGGGGACGCGCTCCAGGGCCATGACGGCCACGGCACCGGCGTCCTCGGCGATCTTCGCCTGCTCGGCGTTGACCACATCCATGATCACACCGCCCTTGAGCTGCTCGGCCATGCCGCGCTTGACGCGCGCGGTGCCGATCTGCGGCTGGTCTGCGGTGATGGGGGTGGTGGACACGTGAGACCTCACTCGAAGATGAACCAGTGCTATCGCCCTATCGTAGGCCCGAAAGGACCCCGACCCATGCGCCACCCAGTCCAGACCGGCCTACGACTTACGACAAAGAGGCTGTAAACCCGGACAACCTGTTATGCCGGTGCGCCGTGGGGCGTCAGGGCCAGGGGCGGTTCGTCGTCCATTTCGAAGGCCAGCGGGAAGGGCGCCCGGCCGGCCAGGCGGAAGTAGCGGACCAGGCGGTGGGTGCGGACGGCGCGGGCCGCGCGGACGGCGTCGTTGTGGAAGCGGCGGGCCATCGGCACCCGGCGGCAGCCCTCGGTGAGCTCCTTGACCGCCTCCTCGCCGCCCGGCACCGCGAGCAGGGCGGTGATCTGCTCCGCCTCGGCGAAGACGGCGCGCAGGGCGATGCTCAGCTCGCTCTCGGCCACCTCGCGGTGCTCGTCCTCGGCCTGCCGGGCGGCGTGCGAGGCCTCGTAGAGCAGGATCGAGGCGGCCGGGTCGAGCATCGAGGAGGTGGCCAGCTCCATCGCCACCGAGGCCCGGCGCAGCAGCTGGGCGTCCAGCGAGGCCCGGGCCGTGTCGATCCGGGTGTGCAGGCGGTCGAGGCGCCCGGCCGTCCAACTCAGGTACACCGCGAACAGCACGACCGCGACGGCGGCCCAGAACCAGGTAGTCACGGGGCGCTACGCTACCGCCCGCCGGTAGAACCGGTCGTCCAGCTCGGTCACGTCCACGGCCAGGTGGAGCTCGCCCTCGGCCACGCTCGCGTGCTCGCGCAGCAGGGCGAGCACGGCCTCGGAGAGCGCGGTGCGGGCCTCCGGGCTGCGGCCGTCGAGGATCTTGATCTCCAGATAGACCATCGCCCGGGAGGGGTCGCCGTCCCCGACGAAGCACTCCTCGATCCGGCGGAACCGGGTCTTGCAGCTCGCCACCTCGGTGTCGATGGTCTTGGCGACCAGGGGGTGCAGCTCGGCGGCGAAGGCCGCCCGGTCGAGGGCGACGCTCCACGAGCGGTCCACGGTGATCTGCGGCACAGCTTCCTCCAGTAAGGGGTCAGTCGCGGGTCAGGCCGAGCCGGTCGCGCCAGCCCGCCCGGCCGTCCTCGGCCACCGGCGGACGGCCGTCGGTCACCGTCTCGTAGACCGAGAGGATCTCCGAGCCCACCGTCTCCCAGTCGAACCGGCGCACGTGCCGCGAGGCCGCCTCGCGCAGCTCGGCGAGCCGCTCGGGGGCCGCCAGCAGCCGCACGGCCGCGTCGGCCAGCGCCGCCGCGTCCTCGACCGGGAACAGCTCGCCGGCCGCGCCGCCGTCCAGCACCTGCTTGAACGCGTCCAGGTCGCTGGCCAGCACCGGCGCACCGGCCGACATGGCCTCGACCAGGATGATGCCGAAGCTCTCGCCGCCGGTGTTGGGCGCCACGTAGAGGTCGACGCTGCGCAGCAGCCGGGCCTTGTCCCGGTCGCTCACCATGCCGAGGAACTCGATCTGGCCGCGCACCTCGGGGGCGAGGCCGGCCACGGCCTCCTCCTCGTCGCCCTTGCCGGCCACCAGCAGTCGCACCCCCGGCCGCTCGGCCAGGATCTTGGGCAGCGCGGCGAGCAGGGTGGGCAGGCCCTTGCGCGGCTCGTTGATCCGGCCGATGAAGCCGATCGTGCCGGGGCGCCCGTCGGCCGCACCGCCCTGCCAGCGCGGCTCGGGCTCGGCCTCGGCGAAGAACTTCACGTCCACGCCGTTGGGGATCACCACGGCGTCGCCGCCCAGGTGCTCGACCAGGGTGCGCCGGGCGTACTCGCTGACCGCGATCCGGGCGCTCATCTTCTCCAGGCTGGGCTGGAGGATCGGTGAGGCCGCGATCATCGCCCGCGAGCGCGGGTTGGAGGTGTGGAAGGTGCCGACCATCGGGCCGTTGACCGCCCAGGCGGCCAGCATCGACAGGCTCGGCGAGGAGGGCTCGTGCACGTGCAGGATGTCGAACCGGCCGTCCGCGAGCCAGCGCCGCACCCGGGCGGCCGAGATGATCCCGAAGCTCAGGCGGGCCACCGAGCCGTTGTACGGCACGGCCACGGCCCGCCCGGCCGAGACCACGTACCGCGGCAGCGCCGACTCGTCCTCGGCGGGGGCCAGCACCGAGACCTCGTGGCCGCGCCCGATCAGGTGCTCGGCCAGGTCGCGGATGTGGAACTGCACCCCGCCGGGCACGTCCCAGTCGTAGGGGCAGACGATGCCGATCCTCACGCGCCCGCCTCCGCCCGCGGCGTCAGGTCCGCCAGCCAGAACTTCTGCAGCATGTGCCAGTCCTCCGGGTGCTCGCGGACGCCCTCGGCCCAGATGTCGGCCATCGCCTGCGTCATGGCGGCGGTCTTCTCCCGCTGGTCGCCCTCGGCGGGCGGCAGGATCTCGGGGTGGATCTCGGCCCGCAGCACCGGGCCGTCGTACCAGAGCGTCACCGGCATCAGCGCGGCGCCGGTGCGCAGCGCGAGCGCGGCGGGCCCGGCGGGCATCCGGGTCTGCTCGCCGAAGAAGTCCACCGGCAGGCCGTTGGCGGAGAGGTCGCGGTCGCCGACCAGGCAGACCAGCCTGCCCTCGCGCAGCCGGCGGGCCAGCGTGCCGGTCACCGAGACCGAGGAGCCGGTCAGCGCCAGCACCTCCATGCCCAGGCTCTCCCGGTAGGCCACGAACCGGTCGAACAGCGACTCGGGCTTGAGCCGCTCGGCGACGGTGGTGAAGTTGTGGCCCTCGCAGGCCGCCACCCAGGCACCGGCCAGGTCCCAGTTGCCCATGTGCGGCAGCGCTATCAGCACGCCCCGGCCGCTCGCCAGCTCGGCGTTCAGCTGCTCGACGCCCTTGACCTGCACGGCCTCGGCCAGCTGGGCGGGGCTGTAGGTCTGGAGCCGGAAGGACTCCTTCCAGTACCGCAGGTAGGAGCGCATCCCGGCCCGGGAGAGCTCGCGGATCGCCGCCTCCCCGGCCTCCGGGCGGACCCGGCGCAGGTTGGCCTCCAGCTGGAGCACCCGCTTGCCGCGCTTGCGCCAGGCCGAGTCCGCGATCCGTTCGAACAGCCGCCGGGCGGCCGGCTCGGGCAGGTGGCGCAGCGCGGCCCAGCCGAGCGCGTACGCCGAATCGGTCAGGCGCTCCTGCATCGAGACCTTCACGCGGCCGCCTCCTCCAGCTCCCGCGCCTCCCGGCGCACCGTGACGATCCGCTGCATCATCGTGACCAGGCTGCCCAGGCCCACCGCCCAGAGCGCGGTCGGCAGCAGCCACTCCACGTAGGGGACGCCGAACTTGTGCAGGCCGGTGACCCCGGCGGCGGTCAGGCTGACCACCAGGCGCTCGGCCCGCTCGACCAGGCCGTTGACCTTGCAGGGCAGGCCCAGCGACTCGGCCCGGGCCTTGGTGTACGAGACCACCTGGCCGCTGGCCAGGCAGAGGATCGCGATGGCGCAGAGCAGGTTGTTGTCGCCCTTGCCCGCGTACCACAGGGCCAGGCCGCCGAAGATCGCCGAGTCGGCGACCCGGTCCAGCGTGGAGTCCAGGAAGGCGCCCCACTTGCTGGAGCTGCCGGCCTGGCGGGCCATGTTGCCGTCCACCAGGTCGGAGAAGATGAAGAGGGTGATCGTGATGGTGCCCCAGAAGAACTCCCCGCGCGGGAAGAACACCAGCGCACCGGCGACGGACCCGGCCGTGCCGATCAGCGTCACCGCGTCCGGGCTGACGCCCATCCGCAGCAGGAACGCCGCGAACGGCGTCAGGACACGTGTGAAGAAGGCACGTGCGTACTTGTTGAGCATGGCCTTCCGGACCGCCCCGATCTTGCCTGCCGCACCCCGCGCCCCGGTGGGCGGGAGCGGCCGAGCGGATCCGCCCGCCCGGCTGGACAATGGTATCCACGCCGCCGGTGCGCTCCGCCGCCCCACGCCAGCGAGCGGCACCCGCCCCCGCCTGGCGTCGACCGGCCGTCACCGAACGCGCGTTCGCACTCACCCTACGTGATTCCGAAGGCGATCCGGTAGTAGGCCGGCAGAGTCCGGCCGGAGGAGGCACCCGTGGCGGCCCAGACATCCCAGCACCCGCCGGCCCCCGTCGTGGAGAGCAGCGCCGCACTGCGCAACGTGGTGCTGCTCGGCCCCGGCGGCGCCGGCAAGACCACCCTGGTCGAGGCCCTCGCTCTCGCCGCCGGGGCGATCCCCCGGGCCGGCGGCGTGCCCGAGGGCACCACCGTCTCCGACCACGAGGAGGTCGAGCACCGCCAGCAGCGCTCGGTGCAGCTCTCCCTCGTCCCGCTTCCCCACCGCGGGCTCAAGCTCAACCTGCTCGACACCCCCGGCTACGCCGACTTCGCCGGCGAGCTCCGGGCCGGGTTGCGGGCCGCCGAGGGCGCCCTGCTGGTGCTCTCAGCCGCCGAACCGATCGGACTGCCCGCCCTCGCCCACTGGCGCGAGTGCCGCGCCGCCGGGCTGCCCACCGCGATCGTGCTCACCCACCTGGGCACCGCCCGGATCCCACTGGAGGAGACCCTGGCCGCCTGCCAGGAGGCCTTCGGCGACCACCCCGACACCGTCCTGCCGCTCCACCTCACCACCCTGCACGAGGGCCGGCCGGTCGGCTCCCTCGACCTGCTCACCGGCCGCCGCTACGGCGAGGCCGGCCCCGAGGAGGGCGCCGACGCGGCCCGGGCCCGGCTGGTCGAGGCCATCGCCGGCGAGGACGACACCCTGCTCGAGCGCTACCTGGCCGGCGAGGAGCTCGACGCCACCGCCCTCACCGAGGCGCTGCGCCGCGAATTCCTCCAGGGCACCGTCCACCCCGTGCTGCTCACCGGCCCGCCCACCGCCGGCGCGCTCGAACTCCTCGACCTGATCGCCGAGATCTTCCCCACTCCCTTGGAGCGCGCCGACGAGCTGCCTCCCTGCGACCCCGAGGCCCCCGTCACCGCCCAGGTGGTGCACACCGGCGAGGACCCGTACGTGGGCCGGCTCAGCCTGACCCGGGTCTTCTCCGGCACCCTGCGCCCCGACACCACCCTGCACACCCCCGCCGGCGCCGAGGAGCGGGTCACCACCCTCACCACCCCCTTCGGCCGGCAGCAGCGCCCGGCCGCCCTGGCCCTGCCCGGCGAGCTGGTCTGCCTGGCCCGCCTGGCCACCGCCCGCACCGGCGACTCGCTCAGCGCCGACGACCGCGCCGTGCCGCCCTGGCCGCAGCCCGAGGCGCTGCTCCCGATCGCCGTCCAGGCCCACAGCAAGACCGACGAGGACCACCTGGCCCAGAGCCTGGCCAAGCTGGCCGCCCAGGACCCGGCGCTGCGGATCGAGCAGAACCCCGACACCCACCAACTCGTCCTCTGGTGCACCGGCGAGGCCCACCAGGCCGTGGTGCTCGACCGGCTGGCCGGCCGCTTCGGCGTCCACCTCGACACCGTGCCCTACCAGGTCGCCCTCCGCGAGACCTTCGCCACCAGCGGCAGCGGCCACGGACGGCACGTCAAACAGTCCGGCGGCCACGGCCAGTTCGCCGTCTGCGACCTCACCGTCGAACCGCTGCCCGGCGGCGGCTTCGAGTTCGTCGACAAGGTGGTCGGCGGCGCCGTCCCGCGCCACTTCGTCCCCTCGGTGGAGAAGGGCGTCCGCGCCCAGCTCGCCCACGGCGTGCTGGCCGGCTACCCGCTCACCGACGTCCGGGTCACCCTCACCGACGGCAAGGCCCACTCCGTGGACTCCTCCGACGCCGCCTTCCAGACCGCCGGCTCCCTCGCCCTCAAGGAGGCCGCCACCCACGCCACCGTCCGCCTGCTCGAACCCGTGGACGAGGTCCGGGTGCTGCTCCCCGACGAGTACCAGGGCGCCGTCCTCACCGACCTCTCCGCCCGCCGCGGCCACGTGCTCGGCACCGAACCCGGCGGCCCGGGCCTGAGCCTGGTCCGCGCCGAGGTGCCCGAACTCGAACTCACCCGCTACCCCGTGGAGCTGCGCTCCCTCTCGCACGGCACCGGCCGGTTCACCCGCTCCTACGTCCGGCACGAACCCATGCCGCAGGCCCTGGCCGCCCAGTACCGGTGACCAGCGCCAGCGCACCGCCGAGGTAGGCCCAGGCCCCGCCGGTGCGCAGCAGCAGCCGGGCCACCGCCCCGGCGCCGAGGTACGTCCGACCCGTCGGGGTGATCCAGCGCAGCCGCTCCCCCGGCCCGCCGCGGACGGCCTGCCAGCCGCCGGAGGCCAGCGTCGCCCGCAGGTACCGCTCGGCGAACCGCACCCAGGCCGTGGCGGCCCGGCTGCCCGCGTCGTAGACCAGCACCGGGTCCGTCGCCACATCCAACTCGGTCATGCCCCTGATCATGCACCGCCGCGCCCCGCGCGCCGAGGATCAAACGGCCGGAAACTGGGCACTCTCCTGGAAAGCCGGACGCCCGGCCGGAAGTGACCGGTCTTCAGACGATCATCGGCGCGGCAGGGTGCCGTCGCGATAGCCTGCCGCTGACAGGGGAGGAGGGGAGACCACCGTGACCAAGCTGGACATGACCCCGGGTGCGCAGATACCCCGCACGGACGTCGGACCACAGACCGCGGTGACGCAACTGCTCTCCTCGGTCGCCTACCGCGACCTGCCGGTGGACGCGATGGAGGCCCTGCCCGGGGTCACGGTCAAGAAGGGCCGCTTCGACCGGCTCTTCAAGCCGAGCATCGGCGAGGCCTACAGCCGCGCCCTGATCGACCGGACGCTGCGCCCCAAGCGCAACCCGCTGGTGCCCTCCTTCGGCACCGACACCCGGATGGTGGTCGAGCACTGCCTGGCCGCCGAGGAGCTGCGCCGCGGCCGCGACCGCCAGCTGATGCTGGTCACCCTGGTCTTCGGCCTGCTCGCGCTGCCCGGCACGCTGGTCTGGCTGCTCGCCTTCCAGTCCCGCACCTACGTCCGCAAGTCCGGCGCCTCCCGGGCGAACGTGCTCAGCACGCTCGTCCTGGTGGTGGCCTTCGGGCTGGGGGTGCTGCTCGCGATCAGGCCGCCCTTCGGCGGGCTGCTCGGGCTCTACTGCCGGATCGTGATGGTGATACCGGTGGTCGGCTGGTCGGTGGCCAAGCAGATCTGCCTGCGCAGCGTCACCGACCTGCGGGCCCGCTGGGGCGGCCTGATCGACGGCAGCGCGCTGGCGGCCACCGTGCCCAAGGCGGTGCCCCGGGACGACATGGACAAGCGGGCCGCCGAGCTGCGCGCCCAGCTGGAGCGGCTGACGGCCGAGCAGGAGACCAACATCCAGCACTACGCCGGCAGCAAGGGCGTGCTGGGGGCCGGGGTGCGCTGGGGCGTCTGGGAGGTGGTCGAGGACCTGCGGCCGGCCGAGGGCCACGACGACTTCCGTGCCTTCCACCCGTGGGACTTGAGCCGCAAGATCAGCAGCCGGCTCGGCGGCCTGAGCCGCAGCGAGGTCGCCGGCGGCGCCATGCCGCACGTGGCCGTGCAGCACTGGGTGGTGGTGGACATCCCGGAGGGCGCCGACGAGATCGGCCGCCCGAGCAACGCCGACATGGACGGCTTCCGGATGCGTGACTTCGGCATCCAGCAGATCGCCAACCGGCAGACCCTCGGCACCGACACCCGCCACCGCCTCTCCACTCAACTCGTCCTGCACAACGGCCAGTTGGTCTCCACGCTGCTGATCGGCGTGACGGTGATGAGCAACACCCTGCGGGTCTCCGTCTCCGGCTACGCACTCGGCCCGCTGGCCGGCTTCTTCAGCGCCAAGCCCAAGCCCAAGGAGATCACCCGACCCAAGACCGGCAAGTTCTGGGAGGAGGAGACGATCCAGCTGCCGCTGGTGGACAACGACGAGGTGGTGCGGCAGGCGCTGCGCGCCCCCTTCGTGAAGCTCCCCGCCCTGCTCAACTGGCTCGGCGGCTCGATCACCCTCCCCGAGCCCTTCTCGCTGCGCGGCGCCTGGGCCGACAAGACCTGGGCCAGCCGCTTCAAGGCCGACGACGTGATCTACGGCGCCACCCCGGTGGTCAACGCCGTGCTGGCCGCCATCGTCGAGTTCCTGGAGGAGCACGACATCAACGTGGAGCGCTTCGCCAACCGGGGCGGCATCCTCAAGGCCGAGATGCAGGGCGTCCGTCCGTTCCGCGCCGACTCTTACGACGCCGGCTGAGGCTTCTGCTCACCACGAAGGCCCGGGCCGGAGCCCGGGCCTTCGTCATCCGCTCTCAGCCCTGCGGCCAGACCTCGGCCAGCATCTTGCGGGTGTCCGCGAGCAGCTGCGGCAGCACCTTGGTGTGGCCCACCACCGGCATGAAGTTGGTGTCCCCGCCCCAGCGCGGCACCACGTGCTGGTGCAGGTGCGCGGCGATCCCCGCCCCGGCGGCGGCCCCCTGGTTCATCCCGATGTTGAACCCGTGCGCCCCCGAAGCGGCCCGCAGCGCCGTCATCGCCCGCTTCGTGTAGTCGGCCAGCTCGACCGTCTCGGCCTCGTCCAACTCGGTGTAGTCGGCCACGTGCCGGTACGGCACCACCATCAAGTGCCCACCGTTGTACGGGTACAGGTTGAGCACCGCGAACACGGCACTCCCCCGCGCCACGATGAGCCCGTCCTCGTCACTGAGCGACGGGATCGAGCAGAACGGACAACCATCGTCCGGAGCCGGGCCGGTGGGCTTGCTCTCGCCCTTGATGTACGCCATCCGATGGGGGGTCCACAGGCGACGGAAGCCGTCCGGCTCCCCCACGCCCTGCTGCACTTCCGGCTCACTCGTCATGCTGATCAGCATATTCGCCATGGGCCGCTTGCAAAGCAGTGTGGGGCAGACTCGTCACCGAGCCCGCCCCACACTCACGCCGTCATCAGACCTGGACGCGACGCTCCACGGCGTCCACGATCTCGGCGATCGCCTCGACCATCGGCACGCCGTTCTTCTGCTCACCGTTGCGGTAGCGGAAGGAGACGGCACCGGCCTCGACGTCGTCGTTGCCCGCGATCAGCATGAACGGGACCTTCGACTTCTGGGCGTTGCGGATCTTCTTCTGCATCCGGTCGTCCGAGGTGTCGACCTCGACCCGGATGCCCTTCTTCTTCAGCTCGGCCGCCACCTCAAGGAGGTACGGCACGTGCTCGTCGGTGATCGGGATACCGGTCACCGTCACCGGGGCCAGCCACGGCGGCATGGCGCCGGCGTAGTGCTCAAGCAGCACCGCGAAGAACCGCTCGATGCTCCCGAACAGCGCCCGGTGGATCATGACCGGCCGCTGCCGCGAGCCGTCCGCCGAGGTGTACTCCAGCTCGAAACGTTCGGGCAGGTTGAAGTCCAGCTGGATGGTGGACATCTGCCAGGTGCGGCCGATCGCGTCCCGCGCCTGCACCGAGATCTTCGGGCCGTAGAAGGCCGCGCCGCCCGGGTCCGGCACCAGCGGCAGCCCCTGCTTCTCCGCCACGGCGGCCAGCACCGCGGTGGCCTCCTCCCAGACCTCGTCCGACCCGACGAACTTCTCCGGATCCTTGGTGGAGAGCTCCAGGTAGAAGTCGGTCAGACCGTAGTCACGGAGCAGGTTGAGCACGAAGGTCAGCGTCGAGTCGAGCTCGTCCGCCATCTGCTCGCGGGTGCAGTAGATGTGCGCGTCGTCCTGGGTGAAGCCGCGCGCCCGGGTCAGACCGTGCACCACGCCGGACTTCTCGTAGCGGTACACCGTCCCGAACTCAAAGAGCCGCAGCGGCAGTTCACGATAGGACCGGCCGCGCGCGTCGAAGATCAGGTTGTGCATCGGGCAGTTCATGGGCTTCAGGTAGTAGTCCACGCCCTCGTCGAGCTGCATGGGGGGGTACATGCCGTCGGCGTACCAGTCCAGGTGGCCGCTCTTCTCGAAGAGCTTCCCCTTGGTGGCGTGCGGGGTGTAGACGAACTCGTAGCCCTCTTCCTCGTGCCGGCGGCGCGAGTAGTCCTCCATGGCGCGGCGGATGATGCCGCCCTTGGGGTGGAAGACGGCGAGGCCGGAGCCGATCTCCTCCGGGATGGAGAAGAGGTCGAGCTCATTGCCGAGCTTGCGGTGGTCGCGCTTGGCGGCCTCCTCCAGGAAGTCCAGGTGCGCCTTGAGCTCGTCCTTGGTCGGCCAGGCGGTGCCGTAGATGCGCTGCAGCATGGGGTTCCGCTCACTGCCGCGCCAGTAGGCGGAAGCGTTGCGCATGAGCTTGAAGGCCGGGATCATCCGGGTGCTCGGCAGGTGCGGGCCACGGCAGAGGTCGCCCCAGCAGAGCTCGCCGCTCTTGGCGTCCAGGTTGTCGTAGATGGTCAGCTCGGCGCCGCCCACCTCGACGTTGGCGCCGTCCTCGCTGGAGGCGTTGCCCTTGAGGCCGATCAGCTCCAGCTTGTACGGCTCCTTGGCCAGCTCCTCGCGGGCGGCCTCGTCGGTGACCACTCGGCGGGCGAACTTCTGCCCGCGCTTGATGATCTCCTGCATCTTCTTCTCGATGGCCTTGAGGTCATCGGGGTGGAAGGGCTTCTCCACGTCGAAGTCGTAGTAGAAGCCGTCCTTGACCGGCGGGCCGATGCCCAGCTTGGCCTCGGGGAAGAGCTGCTGCACGGCCTGCGCCATGACGTGCGCGGTGGAGTGGCGCAGGATGTCGAGGCCGTCCTTGCTGCTGATCTCGACCGGCTCGACCTCGTCGCCGTCCTGCACCTCGTACGCGAGGTCCTTGAGCGCGCCCGCGACCCGCGCGGCGATGATCGAGCGGTCGTCGGCGAACAGATCGGCGGCCGTAGTGCCCGTGGTCACCACGCGCTCTTCCCGATCGGGTTCGCGGCTGATGATTACCCGGACGTCCGTCACCGGTCTCTCCTGACGTGTGGATCAGTGTGGTGCAGCACAGCGCTGCGCTGACGATGGTACCGAGAGCCGCGACCGAGCCGTGCACCCATTACCGCAGTGCCGTCCGTGATCGAGTGGCCACGCTGCGCGACCGGAGCTCTGCGCGGGGGTTGAGGGGGCGTCAACTGCGGTATCAACCAGGCGGAAAGCCGCCGTGCGCGGCGCACCGCTGGTCCTCGGCAGTGCGCCGCGCGCCGCGCTTCGGCAGTCGAGGGTTGGGGGGCGGTCATGACACCCAGGCGCGAATCCCTGGCACGGTACGGATCCCCCCACTGGTACGAGGCCCCGCTCGCCTCCTTCGACACCGAGACCACCGGCGTGGACGTGGAGCACGACCGGATCGTCTCCGCCTCCCTGGTGCTCCAGGCCGCGCCCGGCGCGCCCGCCGAGACGCTGAGCTGGCTGACCGACCCGGGGGTGCCGATCCCGGAGAGCGCCCGGGCGGTGCACGGGATCAGCGACGCGCAGGTGCGGGCGCACGGCCGGCCGCCCCGCACGGTGGTGGCGGAGATCGCCCGTGCGCTGGCCGAGCAGGCCCGGGCCGGGGTGCCGCTGGTGGTGATGAACGCCCCGTACGACCTGACCCTGCTGGACCGTGAGCTGCGCCGGCACCGGGCGGTCTCGCTGGCCGAGCTGTTGGACGGCGCCGAGCTGCTGGTGCTGGACCCGTGGGTGCTGGACCGGCACGTGGACCGGCACCGGCCGGGCCGCCGCACCCTCGGCGACCTCTGCGCGCACTACGGGGTGGAGCTGACCGGCGCGCACGACGCCACCGCCGACGCGGTGGCCGCCCTGGAGCTGACCCGGACGCTGGGCGCCCGCCACCCCGAGCAGCTGGGCCGGCTCTCCCCCACCGAGCTGCAACTGCGGCAGACCGTCTGGCACGCGGCGCAGCGCCGGGCCCCGCTGAGCCGGCCGGACCGCCCGGAGCGGGCGGACTTCGACTGGCCGTTGCGGCACGTGGCCTGAGGGGCACTCCGGAATGCAGTGAGGCCCTGACCGGACTACCGGTCAGGGCCTCACTGTTGCTCGGTGGGCGATACTGGGATCGAACCAGTGACCCCTTCGGTGTGAACGAAGTGCTCTCCCGCTGAGCTAATCGCCCGGGCAACGAGATGAACATTAGCACCACTTGGCAGGTGGTGCGCAACTCGGTTCCGTCCGGCCCGCCGTGGCGGGTGCCCCGAGGGCCTTGCGGGGCAGCACAAGTGATTGCCAATCAACTGTGCGAAGACCCCGGCCGACGGAAGCCCGGAAAAACGACATCGGGCCCCAGCCGTAATTGGCTGGGGCCCGACATTGCATTCCGGTGGGCGATACTGGGATCGAACCAGTGACCCCTTCGGTGTGAACGAAGTGCTCTCCCGCTGAGCTAATCGCCCGGGTGCAGGGAAAACATTACCGCATCCCGAGGGGTGCTCCGACCACCCACTCGGCCCAGTGCCCCACCCCACCCTCACCAGCGGTTCAATCACGCACTGTGACGGTGGTGTCACGCCCGGGGCCGGGCCGAGATTCGTCGCTTCGCACAGGCTTCCGGGGAATGACCCCGAGAACCCGTGCCGAGTACGGGCGAGCGGGGCTCCGGGCGGATTCCGCAATGCGCCGGAAGGGGTACGACTCGCACTCGAATCGGGACAGAAGGGTTTACAGCGGGCTTTCAGGTGGGATGGTCCGTTCGCCGACGTGCGATTCCCCGAGCGCACACTGAGCGAAAGGCCCTGGCGCTTATGAACACCACGGTCAGCTGCGAGCTGCACCTGCGCCTCATCGTGTCCAGCGAGTCGTCCCTGCCCGTCCCCGCGGGCCTGCGCTACGACACCGCCGACCCCTATGCCGTGCACGCCACCTTCCACACCGGTGCCGACGAGACCGTGGAGTGGGTGTTCGCCCGGGATCTCCTCGCGGAGGGGCTGCACCGACCCACCGGGACCGGCGACGTCCGGGTCTGGCCGTCACGCAGCCACGGACAGGGGGTGGTCTGCATCGCTTTGAGCTCTCCGGAAGGAGAAGCCCTGCTGGAAGCCCCGGCCCGGGCGCTCGAGTCATTCCTCAAGCGCACCGACGCCGCCGTGCCACCCGGCACCGAACACCGCCACTTCGACCTCGACCGGGAGCTCTCACACATCCTCGCCGAAAGCTGACCGCAGCGGCGCTGGGCCGATCCAACCGCGTCCGTCCTACTCGGGGGCACGGTCGCACCCCCAGCTGCGCCAGGGCGCCCGGTGCCGGGCCCGATCGACCCCACGAGGGTCCGCTCGGGCCCGGCACCGGGCGCCTACCCGTTCTCCGGCGCTTCTCGGCCCCTGCGGCGCCCGCCCGGTAGAGTCGCCGGTGATGACAGACCCGGGGGCCGGTGCTCCCGCCGCGCGAGGAGCCCTCACGTGCTGATCACCCACGACACCGAGTGCGCGCTGAGCATTCTGGTCGAGCTGCTCAACACCGCCCCCGAGGCGGGCGGCAGCGAACAGCTGGCCGATCTCGACGCGCTCGGCGCCTTCGTGGCGCAACGGGAGATCAGCGAGGTCGACTCGCTCACCGCCGCCGACCTGGCCGCCGTGCACCGGGTGCGCGGTGAGCTGCGCGCGGTCTTCTCCGCCGACACCACGGCCGAGGCCGCCGAGCTGGTCAACTCCCTGGTCGCCGCGGCCGGCACCACGCCCCGGCTGACCAACCACGACCACCACGGCTGGCACATCCACTACTTCGCCCCGCACGCCGCCCTGGGCGACCACCTCGGGGCCGAGCTCGGCATGGCGCTGGCCTTCATCGTGATGGCCGGCGAGCGCGAGCGGCTGCGCCGCTGCGAGGCGCCCAGCTGCGCCCGGGTCTTCGTCGACCTCTCCCGCAACCGCTCGCGCCGCTACTGCGACAGCCGCACCTGCGGCAACCGGCTACACGTGGCCGCGTACCGGGCCCGGCAGCGGTCGGCCGAAAGCGCGGAGAGCGCAGAGAGCACCGAGAGCACCGAGGGCACGCCGGCGGGCGTCGCGGGCTGACCGCGGGCGGTCAGGGGTGGCGGCCGCCCCGGCCGGGGGTGGAAGACTGGGCGGCATGACCGACTCCACGCTCCCCCGTCTCGAATTCTGGTGCGACCACCAGTGCCCGGACTGCCGCACCGCCCTGGCGGACGTCCGTGCGCTGCGCGAGCGCTACGGCGCCGCGCTCACCATCGAGCTGCGCCACTTCCCGCTGGAGAAGAACAAGCACGCCTACCCGGCGGCCGAGGCCGTCGAGGAGGCCTTCGCCCAGGGGCGCGGCTGGGAGTACGCCGAGGCCCTGCTCGAGCGGGTCGAGGAGCTCGGGCAGGGTGGCCAGAAGTTCCTGATCGCCCTGGCCGGCGAGCTCGGCCTGGACGCCGAGGAGGTCGAGCTGGCCCTGATCGACGGCCGCCACATGCTGGTGGTCGACTCCGACCAGGCCGAGGGCAAGGCGATCGGCGTCACCGGCACCCCGACCTACGTGGTGGCCGGGCAGCGCCTGGACGGTGGCAAGTCCCAGGAGGGCCTGCGCGAGCGGATCGTCGAGTTGCTGGGCTGATCCCCCGGGCTCATCCTTGTCCGCCCGCCTTGGGAGCGCTCACAGAGCCCCCGCATTGGGAACGCTCACAGCGCCTTGCCCAGGATCCGGCGAGTGATCGCGTACCCCAGTGACTCGTAGAGGTTGATCGCCACCGCGTTGTCGCTGAAGACGTTCAGCCCCAGCTCGTGGACGCCCGCCGCCAGGCACTCGCGCTCGGCGAGCTGGAGCAGCGCGCGGCCGTAGCCCCGGCCGCGCTGCGCCGGGTCCACGTCCACCGTCATCACCCAGGCCAGCCAGCCGCCCTGCGGCCGGGCCTCCTGGTGCAGGGCGACCCAGAGCGTGCCGACGGGCGCGCCGGCCGGGTCGCTCAGCTCGCGCATGGCCATGTGCGGGGTGTCGGCGCCCTGCGGCAGGAAGCGGGCGTCGTCGGCGTCGGCCTTGGCCCGGGCCTGGTCGGCGGTGAGCCCGGACTTGCGGAGCTCGGCCGCGTAGTCGGCCACGGCGACGGACCGCCAGGCGCGGTAGGCCTCGCCCTCGATCGGACGGGCCGTCAGGCCGGGCGCGAGCTGCGGCGGGTGGGCGAGCGGCTTGGCCATGTTCCGCATCCGCTCGGTGTAGCCGAGCATCTCGGCCAGCCGCAGCGCCGGTTCGGCGCCACCGGGCACGCTCACATCCACCCGGGTGCAGCCCCAGCCGCGCAGCACCTCCTCGGCCGCGAGCGCGCCGACGGTGGCCCGGCCGCGCCGGTGCCCCTCGCTGACGGCCAGTTCGGAGATCTCGCCCCACCACTGCTCGCCGTACCGCTGCGCGGTGGTGCGCAGGCCGCCCACCGGGCGGCCGTTGACGCAGATCTGCCAGCGGCGGGTGCGGCCACCGTCGGGGGTGGGCTCTTCCGGGTGCTCGGGGCGCAGGGTGGTGGTCACGCAGGCTCCCTTCCCACCCGGTGCGGGGTGGTAATCGGCTGGTTCCGGGCCGCTCCGGTCCGCCTAAGGCTCCGAGGTCTCGGCCGACCGCTCGGCGAACAGGGCCATCGCCTTCAGTGTGACCGGCCCGGGCCCGTCGAGCTGCCGGTCGTCGACCCGGGTGACGGCCTGCACGTCCCGCAGGGTGGAGGTGAGGAAGATCTCCTCGGCGCGCTCCAGCACCTCGAAGGGCAGCTCGGCCTCCTCGGCGCCCGTCCAGTCGAGGACCAGCTGCCGGGTGATGCCGGCCAGGCAGCCGGAGGCGAGCGGCGGGGTGAGCAGCCGGCCGTCGAGCACCACGAAGACGTTGGAGCCGGTGCCCTCGCAGAGCTGCCCGGCGGTGTTGGCGAACAGCGACTCGGAGGCCCCGGCCCGGTGGGCGACGGCCAGCGCGACCACGTTCTCCGCGTACGAGGTGGTCTTGAGGCCGGCCACGGCACTGTGCTCGTTGCGGCGCCAGGGCACGGTGACCACGGCGGTAGTGTCGGGGCGGGGCTTGGCGGTGCCGACGGCGACCACCAGGGTGGTCGGGTCGGTGCCGCGCTCGGAGCCGAGCGGGGCGATGCCGCCGGTGTAGGTGATCCGGACCCGGCCGAGCGGCATCGGGTTGGCGGCCAGCACCTCGGCCACGCCCGCGCGGACGGCCTCCTGGTCGGGGTCGGGCAGGCCGAGGCCCCGGGCGGAGCGGGTCAGCCGGTCGAGGTGGCGCCGGACGGCGAAGGGCTGCCCGTCCACCGCCTTGACCGTCTCGAACACGCCGTCGCCGGTGGTGAGGCCGTGGTCCAGGACGGAGACCGTGGCGGCTCCGCTCTCGGCCAGGACGCCGTTGACCCAGATCATGTTTCTCCTTGCAGGTGCTCACACGGGCGTGCGGCCCGACGCTATCGCGACCAGCCGGGCGGCCTTGAGTTCGGTCTCGTCCCACTCGCGCTCGGGGTCGGAGCCCCAGGTGATGCCGGCCCCGGTGCCGAACCACAGCACGGGCTCCCCACTGCTCCGGTCGATCCAGAACGTCCGGATGCCGACGGCGAGTTCGCCCTCGCCGCGGTCGGCGTCCACCCAGCCGACGGCCCCGCAGTACGGGCCGCGCGGGGCGGTCTCCAGCGCCTCGATGATCCGCAGCGCGCTGGCCTTGGGCGCGCCGGTGACCGAGCCGGGCGGGAAGGTGGCGGCGAAGGTCTCGCCCCAGCCGGCCCCTTCGCGCAGCTGGCCCTCGACGGTGGAGACCAGGTGCACCAGGCCGGGGTGCTTCTCCACCACGCAGAGCTCCGGCACCGTGACCGTGCCGGTCGCGCAGACCCGGCCGAGGTCGTTGCGGACCAGGTCGACGATCATCACGTTCTCGGCGTGGTCCTTGTCGAGCAGGTCGTGCTCGGTGCGGCCGGTGCCCTTGATCGGGCCGGAGGAGAGCGTGCGGCCCCGGCGGCGCAGGTAGAGCTCGGGCGAGGCGGTGGCGATCTCCACCCCGTGCTCGGGCAGGCGGATCGTTCCGGCGTACGGGGCCGGGTTGCCGTGGGCGAGCAGTCCGGTGAGCGCGTCGATGTCGCTGCGGTCGGGGTCGGGCAGCGTCGCGGAGAGCACCCGGCAGAGGTTGGCCTGGTAGACCTCGCCCGCCGCGATGTGTTCGCGGATCCGCCGCACCCCGGCCGTGTAGGCGTCCCGGCTCAGCGAGCTGTGCCAGCCGGCGGGGTCGGGCCCGAGCCAGCCCTCGCTGCGCGGCGGCGCGGGGTCGGGGCGCACCTCGGCGAACCGGGCACAGGTGAGCCGGCCCTCGAAGTCGTAGGCCACGGCCCAGTACCCGGCGCTCTCCAGGGCGGCCGGGTCCGAGGTGACCTCGACCAGCCCGGTCGCCAGTCGGCCGCCGAAGCGGGCCATCGGTTCGGTGCGGGCGAGGCCCTGGGCGGGCTGGGGGCTGGGGCCGGACAACGGAGCTCCTGCACGGACGTCGGTGCTGTTCCGCGCGCTGGGGTGGGCGCGGGGCGGGGTGACCGGGGATGACCGCGGTCGCTGAAGTGTAGGTCGGAGGGGGCCCGGAGCGACGGGTGCGACCGCTGTGACGCGCACCCGGGGCGGGGTGCCGCGGGGGCGGGCCCGGGAACCGGTGGGGAGTCGCCGGGGAGCCGGTGGGGAGTCGCCCGGGGGGCGGCTCGGCGGGGGCTCCGGCGCCACGCTGCGAGAACGGAATTTGAGCTGGCCCAGGATTCCGCTAGAGTTCAACACGTCGCCGGGACACGGAGCCGCAGGAAAGCGGGGAAGTGGCCGGGAGACAGGCGGACGTGGCTCAGTTGGTAGAGCATCACCTTGCCAAGGTGAGGGTCGCGAGTTCGAATCTCGTCGTCCGCTCGACGCGAAGGACAGGGTAAGATCGTTCTTCGTAAGTTGCCTGGTGGAGTGGCCGAGAGGCGAGGCAACGGCCTGCAAAGCCGTGTACACGGGTTCAAATCCCGTCTCCACCTCCAAGAGGTGCCCCTGGTTCGCCAGGGGCCCTCCCCGCGCGATTAGCTCAGCGGGAGAGCACTACCTTGACACGGTAGGGGTCACTGGTTCAATCCCAGTATCGCGCACACCCGGCCCCTCAGGGGTCTTGGCACGACCGGCACTTCGGTGGCGGGCACAAGCGCGATTAGCTCAGCGGGAGAGCACTACCTTGACACGGTAGGGGTCACTGGTTCAATCCCAGTATCGCGCACTCGGCTCGAAGAGCCGTGGCAGCACCATGCAGTACCACCCGCGCGATTAGCTCAGCGGGAGAGCACTACCTTGACACGGTAGGGGTCACTGGTTCAATCCCAGTATCGCGCACTCGGCTCGAAGAGTCGTCGCAGCACCATGCAGTACCACCCGCGCGATTAGCTCAGCGGGAGAGCACTACCTTGACACGGTAGGGGTCACTGGTTCAATCCCAGTATCGCGCACCGAGCAGTACCCCGAAGGGCCGCGATCCGATCATGGATCGCGGCCCTTCGGCGTTGTCGCTGCCGTGAGCTCGACGGGCACGGGCGTGGGCATGGGTGTGGGTGTGGGCGGGTGCCGGGTGGAGCCCCTCACCGGACTCCGTACTCCCGACACCCGCCGGCCTGCCGAGGGTGTGCGCGCACCGCTGACGCCCGTCCGCGTCAGTCCAGCCGGTGCCTCGCCCGCCCTCGGCCGACGCCTGCCCTTCCCCAAGGGCGGCGCCAGATCCGTGGCGCGTCAGCGGCCGAGCAGATTGGCCACTGCCGTGGCCTGGGCGGCCAGTTGGTGCCAGCCGCCGAAGAGGACCAGCAGGACGGCCGCACAGGGCAGCGCCATCGCCAGCGCCACGGCGGGGTGCCGCGGACCGGCCTCGGCCGCCGTGGGCCGGCGGGTGCGGCTGCGGCGGCGAAGGGCCTCGGTGAGCTCCGTCGTGGCCATGGTCGTCTCCTGCCCGTCCTGTGCTCGATGGTGACTGTCGTGTCGAATTGGAGCGGTGGGTGGGGAATCTCGGGGGACGAGCTGGTCACCCACCGCTGAACTCCACGCTATTTCCCGGGGCCGCCCCGCACGTCATGCCCTCGTACCGTTCCCCGGGCCTCCGCTGGGATGACACGGACCGGCCCGGCCTACTACCCCAGGGGGAGAAGGATTCGCCCGCATCCCCGAGGCAACCCTGAGAGCACCCCCGAGGGGCCGCTCCGCCGCTGGTCAGCGGCCTGCCCCGAGCAGGCGGAAGGTGTCGCTCCGGTGATCATCGGGTGTACGGTCGGTGCGCGGCCGAGGGCCCGCCGGGCGGCTCCGTCCCTGGTGGGCCGCGGGGTCGGAGGATCCGACCGCCGGTGCGGGTGTTGCGTATCAGCACACCGCAGCACGCAGTCCGTAAGCTGTGCCGGAGCAGGGTTCTGACGACGCCCCACCCGACGGGGCATCACCCCACGGGATGACGGGCACCGGAGTGACGGGAAGCGGACGATGGCGATGATGCGGCTGAGGCGTGAGGACCCCCGCATCGTCGGCCCCTACCGGCTGCACCGGCGGCTCGGTGCCGGCGGCATGGGCGTGGTCTACCTCGGCTCCGACCGCCGGGGTCAGCGGGTGGCGCTCAAGCTGATCCGCGCCGAGCTGGCCGAGGACGCCGAATTCCGCACCCGCTTCGCCCGCGAGATCGCGGCCGCCTCCCGGATCCGGGGCGCCTGCACCGCGCGGGTGGTGGGCTCCGACATCGAGGCCGACCGCCCCTGGCTGGCCACCGCGTACGTGCCCGGCCCCTCGCTCTACAAGCGGGTCGGCGAGGAGGGCCCGCTGCCCTGGCCCGAGGCCGCCCGGATCGGCGCAGCGCTGGCCGACGGGCTGGTGAAGGTGCACGAAGCCGGGGTGGTGCACCGCGACCTCAAGCCCTCCAACATCCTGCTCTCCCCCAAGGGCCCCCGGATCATCGACTTCGGCATCGCCTGGTCGCGCGGGGCGAGCACCCTGACCCACGTCGGCACCGCCGTCGGCTCCCCCGGCTTCCTCGCCCCCGAGCAGGTCCGGGGCGTCGCCGTGACCCCGGCCACCGACGTCTTCGCCTTCGGCGCCACCCTCGCCTACTCGGTGACGGGTGACACCCCGTTCGGATCCGGTGCCTCCTCCGAGGTGATGCTCTACCGCGTGGTGCACGAGGAGCCCGACCTCTCCGCCGTGCCCGCCCCGCTCGCTCCGCTGGTCCGGGCCTGCCTGGCCAAGGAGCCCACCGAGCGGCCCGGCGCGGCCGCCCTGCACGAGCGGCTCAGCGAACTTGCCGCCCGGGGCGCCGCCGGCGCGCCGCGCGGCCGTAGCGCCGCGGCCAACCCCGTTCCCCCGGCCGGTCGGCCGGGGCGGCCCGAGGAGCTCGGCGCAGCCGGCGCAGGCGGTGTCGGTGTTGCGGGCGGTGCGGGCGGCGGCCCGGGCGAGCACGGGCGCGTCGGCGGGCAGGCCGGACGTGGCGGCCACGGCGGGCAGCTGGGTGCGGCCGGTGCCGGCGGGCGCGGTGCGGCGGCCGGGCACCAGGGCCACGGCGGAGCAGCCGGGGCCGGCCTGGCCGGCGGTGGTCACGGCGGCAACGGTCACGGCGGCGGCCTGCCCGGTGCGGCCGGGTACGCCGGGCGCGGGACGAACGACGGTTACGGCGCGGCGGCCGGTCACGGACGTGGTGGGGCACCGGCCGAGCGCGGTGCGGCCGAGGCCTACGGGCGCGGCGGTGGCGGGCACGGGGCGGGCGATGCGTACGGGCGCGGCGGCGGTGCCGGGCAGCACGGTGCGGCCGAGGGCTACGGCGCCGGGGCCGGGCGTGCGGACGGGCCGGGTGCCGGGCGGGGTGGGGTGCCGCCGGTGCCCCGGCGGCCGCACGGGCAGGCGGTCACCGCGCCGATGCCCCGGCCGGACGGGGTCGGTGGGCCCCGCGAGCGGCGGGGCGGGCGGGATCGGCAGCACACGCCGGTGCCCGGGCGGCCCGGTGGGGCGAGCGGGGCCCGGCAGCGGCTGCGCCGGCAGCGGGCGGTGGTCTTCGTGACCGTCACGCTCGGGGTGGCGTTGGCGATCGCGGCGGCCCAGGGGTGCGAGAACCGCAGCAAGCAGGGCCTGGCCCCCGATCCCGCGCCGACCGTCGCCTCGGTGACGGCGCAGCCGCAGCCGCCCGGCGGGCTCTCGGCGGACGGTGCGCAGTCGCCCGTGCCGCCGCTGGCGGCCGTGGCGCACGGGACGGGTGACTCGGTGCTCGGCCCGGCCGTGGGCGCCGTCCCGGCCGTGGACTGGGGCAATCGCAGCTACACCGACCCGGCCGGCGGGCCGGCCATCCGGCTCCGGGACGGGAAGTCGACGGCCGAGGGCGCACAGATCGCGGTGAGCTCGGTGCTCGGCGCGCGCTACCGCGACGCGGCGGCCACCGTGGTGGTGCTGCGGCGCGCCGAGGGCGCGGTGCCGGTCGACCTGGTGGAGCTGTTCGGCTTCAGCGGTGACACCCCCGTGCTGCTCGCCTCCCGCGCCTCGGCGGCCGACGCCACGGCCACCGCCTCCTGGCGGATCGAGGGCGGCGCCCTCATCCGCGACGAACGCACCCCCACCGGCGCCGGTGCCTCCACCCGCTACGCGGTGCGGGGCGACGGCTCCTTCGACGAGTCCTGGCCGGGCGCAGCCGTCCCGACCGGCTGAACCGCCACGGGGCTCGACGGATGGGCCGGGCCCGTCAGTAGGTGTAGCCGGGCCAGTGCGGGTCCGAGTAGCGGGCCGGGCCCGGGAGACCGAACAGCCGTAGGCGCTGCAGCAGGTCGTCCGGGACCTGACGGGCCTTCAGCCGGGCGGGGGCGTGGCGGGTGAACCAGGCAGCGAGCTCGGTGGCCAGGGCCTCCTCGGTGCGCTCGTCGTGGTCGGTCAGCCAGGGGAGCTTGTCGACCAGCAGGTCGTAGTCCCACTGGTCGACGGCCTCCTCCAGGTGCGCGTCGACCACCGGGTGGTCCAGGGCCGCCCAGTCCGCGAGCCAGGGCGCCAGCACGCCGGAGGCCTCGACGCACAGGGCCAGGGCGCCACCGGGGTCGACGGGCTCAGGGCCGAGCAGGGCGTGGATCCAGTACGCGTGCAGGAACTCCCGTACCGCCGCCGCCTGCTGCGCCGGCCACTGCGGCCAATCGGCCCGGGCCAGCGCGGCGCCGATCTCCCGTCCGTACCGGTACGACTCGGAGCCGCGGTCGGTGAGCGCCTCGGCCAGCTGCGGCAGGACGCGGCGGATCACCGCCCCGTGGTCGCGCCAGTCGGCCAGGTACCAGCTCCGCCGGAGCAGGTCGGGGTCGAGCCGGACACCCGGCACCTTGAGCAGCGCGAGCCCCTCGGCGCTGCCCCAGTGGCAGGTGCAGTTCGTCTCGTCGGGCCGCGCGACCGCTCCGGCGAAGGCGTCGACGAGGGCCCGTCTTCAAACCCCCGTCGTCCGCCCGGAGGGCGGGCGGGGCGTCGTTGGGGTGCGTGCATCGGCGGCGCCGAGGAGGGAGTCCATGCGGAGCATCGGCGACCGACGAGAAGCCGTCGAAGGGCCCCTCCTGCCCGATGCCGGGCAAGGAGGGCGCGTGCCCCGGCGGCGCCCCGCAGACGGGGGTTTGAAGACGGGCCCTGGGCCGGTGAGCGCGGCGTCGAGGCGCAGCCGAGCGGCGCGGAGGGTGTCGGGGTGCAGCGCAGGCAGGTGCGGCTCGGGCGGGCGCGGGCCGGACGGGTGCGGGCCGGGCGGGTGCGGCGCAGGCGGGTGCGGGCCGGGGGCTGACGGTCGGTCTGCCGGGGGCGGCGCGTGGGGTGGGCTCATGGCTGGGTGAGGGTGATGTACGGGATGGTGTCGCCGGGGAGGAGGTAGCGCTCGGTCTCCTGGTAGCCGGCGGCGAGGGCGAAGGCCAGGCCGTCCTCGTTGGTGGCCAGGACGCAGGTCTCGACGGTGGGGGCCAGGTCGGCGGCCTCGGTGCGGGCGTGGCGGTGGAGGCGGGTGCCGAGGCCGCGGCGGCGGTGGTCGGGGAGGATGCGGGCGATCACGGTGGCGGCGGGGGTCTCCTCGTCCGGGGGGCGGACGGTGGAGCAGCCGACCAGGGTGTCGCCGAGGTAGGCGGTGAAGAGGCGATTGCGGGCGGCCCGGTCGCGGATCTCCTCGAGGGAGAGCTGGTGGGTCGGGATGATCGTGTTGTGGACGTGCTGCCAGTCCGTCAGCGGGCCCTTCGGGGTGACCCGGACGATCCGGAGCTGCTCGGAGCGGGGCGCGCTGTCCCACTGCCAGCGGGTGCGGCGGGCCCGGCCGGGGAGGCCGCCGCGGCCGGTGGCCCAGCGCAGGGTGGCCCAGGGGTCGGTGCCGATCGGGAACTCCGGGAAGAGCCGGGCCAGCACGCGGGCGCAGACCTCGGCGGGCGGGGTCCAGGCCAGGCCGAGGCCGCGGGCCAGGTCGTCGGCGTGGGCGAAGAGCTCGACCAGGCCCATCGAGGCGGAGCCCTCGGCGTCGGTGGTGCCGAAGATGTGGAAGGCGCGGGCCTGCGGGGCGGCGGTGCGGACCATCGCCACGTGCAGCGCGCCGCAGGCGTCGAGCACCTGGGCCATCGCCTCCGGGCCGCCCGCGCGCTCGGCGAAGATCACGTTCGCGGGCTTGCCCGGTGCCTCCCGGCGCCAGACGAAGGGCACGTGGGAGGGGGCCGGGGGCGCCTGCGGGCCCAGCTGGGCGGCGTAGGAGAAGAGGTCGTCGGCCAGGTGCTCGGCGGTCTCCCAGCAGCTCCACTCCAGCGGCCCGGCCGGGGCATCCCAGTCTGCGGCGAGGGCGGCGGGCGAGCGCAGCAGGTCGACGACCAGCCGGACGCCCTCGGCAAGGTCCTCGGCGGTCACCGGGCCGGGGTCGGCGAAGTCCACCGGGCCGGGCGCAGCTGAGTGATCATGAGCAGGCATGCGCCGAGCGTACGGGCCCCGGTGCCGGTGCCACCAGTGGTTTCCCTCGGCCCGAGGGGCCGTCAGGCGCGGGCGGCGTAGAAGGCGACGGCTGCCGCTGCGCCGACGTTGAGGGAGTCGATGCCGTGGGCCATCGGGATCCGGACCAGGTGGTCGGCGGCGGCCATGGCCTTGGCGGTGAGGCCGTCGCCCTCGGCGCCGAGCATCAGGGCGGTCTTCTCCTGGACGGCGACGGTAGCGAGGTCGACGGCGCCCTCGGCCGGAGTGAGGGCGAGGACGGAGAAGCCGGCCTGCTGCACGGTGGCCAGCGAGCCCGGCCAGGGGTCTAGGCGGGCGTAGGGGACGGCGAAGACGGCGCCCATCGAGACCTTGACGGCGCGTCGGTAGAGCGGGTCGGCGCAGTCCGGGGAGAGCAGCACGGCGTCCATGCCGAGCGCGGCGGCGCTGCGGAAGATGGCGCCGAGGTTGGTGTGGTCGACCAGGCCCTCCAGGACGGCGACCCGGCGGGCGCCGGCGAGCACCTCGGCCACGGCGGGCAGCGGCTTGCGCTCCATCGAGGCGAGGGCGCCGCGGTGCACGTGGTAGCCGGTGACGGCCTCGGCGAGGGCGGGGTCGACCACGTGGACGGGGGCGTCGGTGGCCTCGATGACCTCGCCCATGACCTCCAGCCACTTGGGGGTCAGGAGCATCGAGCGCATCCGGTACCCGGCCGCGACGGCCCGCCGGATCACCTTCTCCCCCTCGGCGATGAACAGCCCCTCGGCGGGCTCGCGCTTGCGGCGCAGCTCCACGTCGGTCAGGCCGGTGTAGTCGGCCAGTCGGGGGTCGGCGGGGTCGGTGACGGTACGCGGTTCGGACACACCCCTGATCCTAAGTGGTGCAGGGGGTGGTGGTCCTAGGTGGTGAACGGGGTGGCCGAGTCGGCCGGCCGGCCGGCGTCGGCCGGGAGCAGGCCGAGCTGCTGGAGCACGGAGGTGCGGTCGTACGCGTCCACGCCCCGGGCGATCCGGCCGTCCGGGGCGAATTCGAGCAGCGCCATCAGGTAGACCGAGAACTGCCTGCCCCGGGCCGACTCCGGCAGGCAGAGGAACGGCTGCCGGATGGTCGCGCCGTACTGGACGTGGGCCACCGCGTGCGCGGGGCCGACCAGCACGCCGGTGCAGACCGAGCGGATGTCGGCGAAGAGCTCGGCGGCCCGGCCGAAGTACTCGCTCAGCTCCTGGTGGCCCCGGTAGGTGTGGCCGAAGGCCTTGTCCTCGATCACGGCGTCCTCGGTGTAGTACGCCATCGCGTCGGTGGGGGCGGTGGGTGACTCCCACATGGCGACCCAGCGCTCCACGAACGCCTTCCGGCTGCTGTCGTCGAACTCCGGCACGGGGATCAGTCCTCTCCTGGGGCGGTGCGGGGCGACCAGTGCCGGAGCACGGCGGCCGTCACGTGCGGACGGGCCAGGCCGGCGGGTGAGCCGGCCAGGCTGACGGCGTCCCAGACGGCGGCGGCCACCCGGGGGTCGGTGGCGGCGGCGCGCATGGTGGCCTGGAAGGAGCGGGCCAGCAGGCGGGCCAGGGCGGGGTGGGTGCCGGGGACTTGAGGCATCGACCGGTCGGCCAGGGTGGCGAACAGCCACGGGAGGCGGACGGCCCGGGCGGCCTCCCGGTGGAAGCGGCGCGGCAGGCCCGTCGGGCCCTCGGCCAGGCACGTGCGCAGGGCCCGCGCCTCCAGGGCGGCGACGGTCATGCCGGCGCCGTAGATCGGGTTGAGGCTGCAGACCGCGTCCCCGATCGAGATCAGGCCCTCGGGCGCGCTGCGCAGCCGGTGGAACTCCCGGCGGAGGGCGGCCGGGTACGCGAAGGAGGAGACGCCGGTGATCGGCTCGGCCTCCCGCAGCGCCCGGCAGGTCTCGGGGGTGAGCAGGCCCTCGGCGAAGCTGAGGAACCGCTCGGGTGCGGTGGGTGGGTGGTGGTCCTTGCCGAAGCCGTAGAGGGAGAGCACCCAGGTCTCGTTCTCCTGGCGGGTGAGGACGGCGCCCCGGGGGCGCCGCTGGGTGGCGCCGATCAGGATGCCCTTGGCCGGGCCGAGCGCGCCCGGGGGCACCTGGTAGCGGCGGCTGGCGTAGGCCACGTCCACGTGCAGGCGCCGGACGGCCGGCTCGGGTAGCCCAGCGCCCGGTACCAGGCGGCGCCCCGGCCGGCCCGGCCCATCGCGTCCACCACCAGGTCGGCGGCCAGCTCCTCGGCGGCGCCGGACTCCCCCGCGCGGGCCAGCCGGACGCCGGCCACCCCGTCGGGGCCGGCGTCGATCGGCGCGGTGGCCTCCAGGCCCGTCCGCAGGGTGACCTCGGGCCGGGCCAGCACCCGCTCGCGCAGCCGGCCTTCCAGGAACGGGCGGCTCACCTGGAGCACCCGGCCGAGCGGCACCTGCCGCAGCCTGGAGCCGAAGAACACGATCTCCAACTCGTCCAGCGCCCCGGCCAGCGTGGCGCCCTCGGCGGCCAGCTCCTCGACCAGGCCGGGGAAGAACCCGTCCAGTGCCCGCTCGCCGCCGGGCGTCAGCGAGTGCACGTGCGCCCCCTGCGGGACGCCGCGCCGGACGCCGGTGCCGGCCGGTAAGACGTCCCGCTCGACCAGGGTGACCCGGTCGTAGACCTCGGCGACCGCCCGGGCCGCGCACAGACCGGCTATGCCCGCCCCCAACACCACCGCGTGCCCGGTGCCCCGCCGCCTCACGCTCGGTGTGCTGCCCACGGTGGCCTCCGATCGTCTGCGCCCTGCCGGGCCATCGAACTGGCGAGGCCACCTTCCCACCGGGAGGCCGCCCGGCGGCACCCCTCGGACGAGTCGACCACTCCTGCGAGTGAGGCTGACACATGGTTACCACTCGAACGGCCCAGTGCGGGAGGGGCCGGTGGCACACGAAAGGCCCCCGGCGGGTGCCGGGGGCCTTGCTGCGGACGGAGTACCGGCCGAGGAGTACGGGCTACCGGCCGAGGACGTTGACCACGTCGCCGATCACGATCACGGCCGGGGGCTTGATGCCCTCCGCGAGGACCGTCTCGCCGATGGTGGCGAGGGTGGCGTCCACCCGGCGCTGGGCGGCGGTGGTGCCCTCCTGGACCACGGCGACCGGGGTGGTGGCCGGGCGGCCGTGCGCGATCAGGGTGGCGGCGATCTTGTCGATCTTGTCCACCGCCATCAGCAGCACCAGGGTGCCGGTCATCTGCGCGGTGGCCGCCCAGTTGGTCAGCGAGCGCTCGTCGGAGCCCACGTGGCCGGAGATGACGGTGAACTCGTGGGTCATGCCCCGGTGGGTGACCGGGATGCCCACGGCGGCCGGCACGCTGATCGAGCTGGAGATGCCGGGCACCACGGTGACCGGGATGCCGGCCTCGACGCAGGCCAGCAGCTCCTCGCCGCCGCGCCCGAACACGTACGGGTCGCCGCCCTTGAGGCGGACCACGAACTTGCCGGCCTTGGCGTGGTCGATCAGCGTCTGGTTGATCGCCTCCTGGGCCATGTACCGCCCGTACGGGATCTTGGAGGCGTCGATCACCTCCACGTGCGGCGGCAGCTCGGCCAGCAGCTCGCGCGGGGCGAGGCGGTCGGCCACCACCACGTCGGCGTCGGCCAGCAGGCGGCGGCCGCGCACGGTGATCAGGTCCGGGTCGCCCGGGCCGCCGCCGACCAGGGCCACGCCCGAGGCGTGGGCGCGGTACTGGCGGGCGGAGATCGAGCCGTCCCGCAGGCCCTCGACGATGGTGTTGCGCAGGGCGGCGGAGTGGCGCGGGTCGCCGGTGAGGACGGCGACGGTGGCACCGGCGTCGTGCCCGGAGGCCGGGGTCCAGGCGGTGGCGGCGGCGGCGTCGTCGCTGCGCGAGCAGAACACCCGCAGGCCCTCGGCCTCGGCGCTGACCTGGCTGTTCACCACCGGGTCGCTGCTGGCCACCAGGACGTACCAGCTGTCGGCGAGGTCGCCCGCCGCGTAACCCCGCTGGTGCCAGGTGACCTCGCCCGCATCGGCCATCGCCTGGACGGCCGGGGTGGTCTCGGGGGATATCAGGTGGATCTCGGCGCCGGCGGCGATCAGCGCCGGGAGGCGCCGCTGGGCCACCTGGCCGCCACCGACCACGACGACGCGGCGGCCGGCCAGCAGCAGGCCGACCGGGTACGGGGTGAGGCCCTCGGTGCTCGGGTGGGGGTTGGGCGCGGTCATCGGCGGGGCTCCTGGGTGATGAAGGGGGCAGGGGCTGCGAAGCCCCCGCATCCGGCGCGCCCTCGGGCTCGGTTGCGGGGGCTCCAGAGAGGAGGATCAGGACTTCTCGGTGACCCCGGCGGAGTCGAAGGTGGCTACATCGTGCATCGCGCGGGCCGCACTCTGCACCAGCGGCAGCGCGAGCAGCGCACCGGTGCCCTCGCCCAGGCGCAGGTCCAGGTCGATCAGCGGACGCAGGCCGAGCCGGGCAAGCGCGGCCTGGTGGCCGGGCTCGGCCGAGCGGTGGCCGGCGATGCAGGCGGCCAGCACCTCGGGGGCGATGGCCCTGGCGACCAGCGCGGCCGAACCGGCGATCACGCCGTCCAGGATGACCGGGGTGCGCAGCGAGGCGGCGCCCAGCAGGAAGCCCGCGATGGCCGCGTGCTCCAGACCGCCGACGGCGGCCAGTACGCCGATCGGGTCGGACGGGTCGGGCTGGTGCAGGGCCAGCGCCCGGCGGATCACCTCGACCTTGTGGGCGTGCATCTCGTCGTCGATGCCGGTGCCGCGCCCGGTCACCTCGGCCGGGTCCAGGCCCGCGAAGACCGAGATCAGCGCGGCGGACGCGGTGGTGTTGGCGATGCCCATGTCGCCGGTGATCAGCACCTTGTTGCCGGCCGCGACCAGGTCGCGGGCGGTCTCGATGCCCACCTCGATGGCCTTCTGGGCCTCCTCGCGGGTCATCGCCGGGCCCTGGGTCATGTCGTCCGTGCCGGGCTTGACCTTGCGCGGCAGCAGGCCGGTGGTGCGGCCCTGCTGGATCGCGTCCGGCAGCTCGCTGGCCACGCCCACGTCGACCACGCAGACCTCGGCGCCGACCTGGGCGGCGAAGGAGTTGACCACCGCTCCCCCGGCCAGGAAGTTGGCCACCATCTGCGCGGTGACCTCCTGCGGCCAGGGGGTGACGCCCTGGGCGTGCACGCCGTGGTCGCCCGCGAAGATCGCGACGCACCCGGGCTCGGGGATCGGCGGCGGGCACTTGCGGCTCAGGCCGCTCAGCTGCGCCGCGATGATCTCCAGCATGCCGAGCGAACCGGCCGGCTTCGTCATCCGCTTCTGGCGGTCCCAGGCGTCGCCGAGCGCCTTGGCGTCCAGCGGGCGGATGCCGCGCAGGGTCTCGGAGAGCAGGTCGTGCGGCTCCTCGCCGGGCAGCGCGCGGTTGCCGTACTGCTCCTCGTGGACGACCCAGGAGAGCGGGCGCTTCTTGGCCCAGCCCTGCTGCTGCAGCTCGGGCTCGTCCGGGAAGGCGTCCACGTACCCGACGCACAGGTACGCGACCACGTCCAGGTGCTCGGGCAGGCCGAGCTCGCGGACCATCTCCTCCTCGTCGAAGAAGCTCACCCAGCCGACGCCCAGGCCCTCGGCGCGGGCGGCCAGCCAGAGGTTCTCGACGGCCAGCGCCGCCGAGTACGGCGCCATCTGCGGCTGGGTGTGCCGGCCCAGGGTGTGGCGGCCGCCGCGGGTGCGGTCGGCGGTGACCACGATGTTGACCGGGGTCTCGAGGATGGCCTCGATCTTGATTTCCTTGAACTGCTTCGCCCGGCCCTTGGGCAGCGAGTCGGCGTAGGCGTCGCGCTGACGCTCCGCCAGCTCGTGCATCCGGCGGCGGGTCTTCGCGGAGCGGATCACCACGAAGTCCCAGGGCTGCGAGTAGCCGACGCTCGGGGCGGTGTGGGCCGCCTCAAGCACCCGGATCAGCACCTCGTGCGGGATCGGGTCCGGCCGGAAGCCGTTGCGGATGTCGCGGCGCTCGCGGATCACCTGGTGCACGGCCTCGCGGCCCGCGTCGTCGTAACCGGGGGCGGCGACACCGGGGTGGTCGGTGACCTCCGCGAACTCGTCCGCCTCGGCCGCCTCCGCCGCTTCGGCGGGCTCGGCTGCTTCGGCCGGCGCGACCGCGTCGGCGGGCTGCTCCGCCGGGGCGGGCTCGCCCTCGGCGGCGGGCTCCGCCTCGGGGGTGCTCGCGACCTCGGGGGTCAGCTCGGCGGCGGGCTCGCCCTCGGGCGTGGTGGTCGGCGCGGCGAGGGCCTCGGCGGCCTGCTCGGCCGACTCGGCCTGGGCGGGCTCGGCGGGCTGCTCGGTGGTGTCGACGGTGCTCAACTGCTCGGCGTTCTCCTGCTGGGCCGGGGCGAGGGCCTCGGCGGTGGTGCTGTCGGTGCTGTCGGTGCTCTCCGCGGCGGTGGCGGCGACCGTCTGCGCAACCTGCTCGGGCTGCTCGACCGGGGTCTCGACGGCGGGGTTCGGGACGGCGGGGTGCGGGACGGCCAGGCTCTGGGCGGCGGGCGCGTCGAGGAAGGCGGAGGTACGGGCCCGGGGCTGAGCCGGGATGGCCACCGGCTCGGCGGGCTGCGCCTCGGCGGCCTCCACCGGGGCGGTCCCGGGCTGGGCCGGCTGCTCGACGACAGCCTGCGCGGCTTCCTCGACCTGCTCGGTCGGCTCGAGCTGCTCGGGCGTGACGACGGTGGCCTCGGGCGTGGCCGGAGCCGACTCCCCGTCAGCGGGGGCCGTCCCGGCGGCCGGGGCGGCCGTCGGCTCGTCCACCGGCGCGGCGGGAGCGGGCACGGTCGGCACCGTGTCCGTGCTGCCCTCGGCGGCCGGAGCCGCCGCCATCTCGTGCAGCGGCACGGCCGGGCCGGGCACGGTCGGCTGGGCGGGGGCGGGCTCGGTGAGCAGCGCGCCCTCGGCCACCACGGGCGAGGTGTCGCCCTGGACAGGGGCCACCGTCGGACCGGCCTGGGCCGGGTCGTGCGCCGGGACGGACTCCGCCGGAAGTGCCTGGGCCTGGTCGGCGACCGGTGCGGCCTCGGGTGCCGGCGGAGCGGCCTGCAGAGTCGGTTCGGCAACCGGCACGGCCTCGGTGGCCGGGTCGGCGACCGCCTCGACGGGCAGGGCCTGGCCGGCCGCGGCCGCCTCGGGCAGCGGAGCGGCCACCGGCTCGGCCGGGACGGCGTGCTGCGGCTCGGCCACCGGGACGGCGGCCGGGGCGACCTCGGCCACCGGCGCAGCGTCAGCGGGCAGCTCGGCCGCGGGGGCGGGCTGCGGCTCGGCGGCGGGCGCCAGGTGTGCCACAGCCTCCGCCGCCGGCTCGGCGGCCGGGGCGGCGTGCAGCGGGGCCTCGGTCAGGACGGCTGCCTCGGCCACCGGCGTGGCGGGCGCGGCCGGGTCGAGGACGGCGGTCTCCTGGGCCGGAGCCGCGTGCGCCGGGACGCCGTGGGCGGCAGCGCCCTGAGCCGGGTGGGCCGGCGGGAGGTCCTGGGCCGGGACGGCGTGGATCGGGGCGGCCTGGATCGGGTCGGCCAGCGGGATGCCGTGCGCCGGGGTGCCATGAGCGGGGAAGCCCTCGACCAAGGTGCCCGGCGCAGCAACGGCCTGGGCCTGCTCAGCGACGACGGCGGCCTGGGCCTGGGCCTGGTCGACGATCACAGCGGCCGGGGTCTGCTCGGCGACCGGGACGCCCTGGAGCGGATCGGCGACCGGGACGGGCTGGGCCGGGACGGGCTGGGGCTGCGGGACGATCGGGGTGCCGTGCGGCGGGGTGCCCTGGTACTGCTGGGAGGGGCCGCGGTCGGCGAGGGAGCGGACCGGGACCTGGCCGGTCATCAGGGACGGGTCCGGGATCGGGGGGCCCGCGTGGAGGGGGCGGCGGAGAGCCGCCTGAGGGGGCGTCACCGGGGCGGGGGCCGGCGGGGCCAGCGGGGGCCAGGAGGGCTCGACCGGGATGCCGGCCTCTTCCACCGTGCGCAGCGTCATGGTGTCGGCGGGCTCGCCGAGCGTCTCGGGGGCGAGCGAATCGCCCCAGGAGCCCTGCGGACCGGGCATCAGGAGCTCGTCCTCCTCCTCGTCCAGGCCGTCCGGCTGGTCGAGGAAGGTGAAGGCCGGACGGGCGCCGGTGGGCCAGCCCTCGGTGACCGGCGGGGCGAGCGGGACGGCGCCGAACGGCTGGGCCGGGTCGACTCCGGGGACGGGCGGCACGGGGGGCAGCAGGCCCTCCTGGCCGACCGAGCCGAGCACCTCGGCGCCGCCGAGGGACGGGGCCGTGGCTCCGCCGAGCTGCTGCTCTGGCTGTCCCTCACCCGGGACGTGGCCGCCATCGGTCATGTCAAAGCTCCTTCCGGGCCGCTCACGCGCCCTTGGCGCCACGGTCACCGACCGCGGCGCCCACTCCGCTCGGGGCGGACCGTGCTCCGGCCCACCCGTCCACCTACCGCTTCCGCCTGCTGGCGTCCGCCGTGCGCACCTCCGGCCGGTGTCACCCACCGGGGTGGCACACCATCAGGGACAACGACCGCCCGGGGGCAACCGGCACGACCGCGCCGGACGCGTGGTGCATTCTTCCGGCCCGACCCGCACCGCGTCGAATGCGCCCACACCCGGTCCAGCCCGGTAGCACCACGTCAAAAAGGTGGTAAACATACCGGATCGGACACGGACACCCACGTCCACGCCACCCTACCGGCCGCCACCGACCGGCTCTCGAATCCGTGTCCGGATGGGACGTGGATCACCGGACCGCGGGCACCGCCTGGCACTCGCCCCGGTCAGGCGTGCTGCAAGCGCTCAGGCGTGCTGCTCGACCAGGAACGGTCAGGCGTGCTGCTCGGCCCAGAAGAGGAGGGTCTGCTCCCCCGCGCCGAGGCTCAGCCCGTCCGGGGCGGACCGCAGCGGGGTGGCCTGGAGCAGGGTGCCGTCCACCCGGTACCCGGCGGTGGTGATCGCGACGCGGACGGCCTCCGCCTCGGCGAGGGAGTGCGCCACGGCGACCAACCGCTCGGGGCGGCGGGCCAGCACCGCGCCGACGGCCGCCGCGCCGCCGGATTCGACCACGACGGCGTCAGGTTCCGGCAGGCCGCCGAGCACCTCGGGGGCCGAGCCGTGCACCGCGTCCACCTCCACCCCGTACCGGCGCGCGTTGACCGCGATCTGCGCGCAGGCCGAGCGGTCCGCCTCCACGGCGACCACGGCCGCGCCGAAGCGCGCCGTCTCCACCGCGAGCGCGCCGGTACCCGCGCCGACCACCCAGACCAGGTCACCCGGCACCGGGCCGAGCCGGGCCACCGCCAGGGCGCGGACGTGCGGCGGGAGCGCGTGTCCGGCTCCGGCCGCCGTGCGGGTGCCGAACTCCGCGCCCGCGTACGCCTCGGCGGGCAGGGCCCAGCCCCGGTCCGGGCCGGGGAAGCCCACCGGGCGTCCGGCCAGCCAGCCGGCCGCCTCGTCCACCGCGTGCTGCTGCCCCGGGCCGCCGATCACCAGCACCACGGCCGGCTCGCGCCAGACCTGGTCCGGCACCCGCTCGGAGGTGAGCACGGTGACGTCCTCCTCCGGGGTGCCCAGCGCCTCGCAGACCACGAAGGTGCGGTGCACCCCACGGAGCATCAGGGCCAGCTCGCTCGGGCCCGCGTCGGGGCTGGTGAGCACGGCGACCTTCGGGTACGCGCGGCAGAGGTTGGCCGCCCGGCGCAGCCTGCCGCCGTGGGTGGAGACCACCTGGGCGTCCTCCCAGGGCATCCCGGCCCGGGCGAAGGCGGCGGCCACCGAGGAGACGGCGGGCAGCACCTCGAGTTCGAGGCCGTACTCGGGGCGGCGCAGGGTGCGGACCACCCCGAAGAAGCCCGGGTCGCCCTCGGCCACCACCACGGCGGTGCCCCGGTGGTCGGCGATCCGACGGGCCGCCAGCTGCACGCTGCCCAGCGCTATCCGCTCGGCGCCCTCGGGCACCGGCAGTGCGGCCAGCTGGTAGGGCGCCCCCGCGACGAGGGTGGCGCTGGCCAGCGCGGAGGCGGCGGCCTCCGTCAGCGGCGTGCCGTCCCACCCGATGACCGTGATCCGGTCCGCCATCTGCCGCTGCTCTCCTCTGCGTCATCTCCCCCGCGCGCCGCGGCGCCAGGGGGAGCCCCCGTGATGGTCTGGTGCAGAGGCTACCGGTTGGGACTCTTCGAACGCCTTAGCCCCGCAGGGGCGCTCCCGGGACAGGCGGGCGTCAACCGCGCAGCACGCCGCCGAGGCGTCCCCAGTCCGACACGGAGGTCTCCAGGTCCTCCGGGAGCAGGCTCCAGAGGATGAGATCGCTGCGGCTCTCGCCGCCGTCCCGCACTATCCAGGCGCTGCGCAGCACGCCCTCGCTGATCGAGCCGATCTTCTGGGTCACCTGCTGGGCGGCGGTGTTGCCGGCGGCGGTGCGCAGCTCCAGCCGCAGGAAGCCGCGGTCCTCGAACAGCCACTGCGCCACGCCGAGCACGGCCTCGGGGGCGTAGCCCTCGCCGCGGGCCCAGGAGGCGGTGATGAAGGTGGCCTCGGTGGAGAGCAGCCGCCAGTCGGTGGAGCGGAGCTCGACCACGCCGACCAGACGCTGGGTCAGGTGCTCGGTGACGGCGAAAACGATTCCGCGCCCGGAGATGCGGCGGGCGGGCGCCAGCGAGCGGGACCACTCCAGCGCGTGCGCCTCGGTGAAGGGCTGCGGGATCGCCGTCCAGGCGTGCACCAGCTCGTCCGCCATCATGGCGGTCAGGCCGGGCGCGTCGTCGTCCGAGAGCGGGCGCAGCAGCAACCTCTCGGTGCTGATGGCGGTCTCGGGGAAGCTCGCAGGCATTGCCGTCTCTCCTCGCCGGGTCCTGGGCACACCGTACGGCCCCACCCGTTACTCGGACGTGTCAGCCTAACCGAACAGGGCCCCCACCGTGATGCGGTGGGGGCCCTGCCGTCAGGTTTCGCGGGATCAGAACGCCGGGATGACGCTGCCCTTGAAGGTGGCGTCGATGTACTGCTTGACCTCGGCGGAGTGCAGCAGGGTGGCCAGCTTCTGGACCCGCGGGTCGTTCTCCTTGCCCTTCTTCACGGCCAGGATGTTGGCGTACGGGTTGCCGGCCGCCTTCTCCAGCAGGATCGCGTCGGTGGCGGGCTTGAGGCCCGAGTCGAGCGCGTAGTTGCCGTTGATCACGGCGGCGTCCAGGTCGGCCACCGAGCGGGGCAGCTGGGCGGCGTCCAGCTCCTTCCACTTCAGGTGCTTCGGGTTGCCGGTGACGTCGCCCGGGGTGGCAGTGGTGCCGACGCCGTCCTTGAGGGTGATGACCTTGTCGTCGGCGAGCAGCTTGAGCGCCCGGCCCTCGTTGGTGGCGTCGTTGGGGATGCCGATGGTGGCGCCGTCGGCCAGCTCCTCCACCTTCTTGACCTTCTTGGAGTAGAGGCCCAGCGGCTCCAGATGCACGGTCTCCACCGAGACGATGTCGGTGCCGTGCTTCTTGTTGAAGTCCTCCAGGTACGGCACGTGCTGGAAGTAGTTCGCGTCCGCCGAACCGTCCTGGACGGCCGTGTTGGGGGTCACGTAGTCGGTGACCACCTTCACGTTCAGCTTGAGGCCCGCCTTGTCGGCCAGGTTCTTCTGGACGTAGTCCAGGATCTGGGCGTGCGGGGTCGGGCTGGCGATCACGGTCAGCGGCGCGTTGGCGTCCGAACCGGAGGAGCCCGAGCCCGAGGAGGAGCAGGCGGTCAGGCCGAGGGCGAGGCCGGCGGTGAGCAGGACGCTGGTGGACTTCAGGATGTTACGCACGAAAAGTGCCTTTCTCCGTTGGAGCGTGGGCCAGGGTGTGGCCCGGGTCTGTGGGTGCGGTCAGGCTTCGGTGGCGGCCGGGCGGCGCGGGCGCAGCAGGCGGGAGCGGCCGCCGCTGCGACCCCGGTCGCCCAGGCGCCGGATGGCGTAGTCGCCGATCAGCTGGATCACGGTGACGATGACGACGAGTTCGGCGACGATGACCCACATGAAGGCGGTCTCGAAGCGCTGGTAGCCGTAGTTGACGGCCAGGGTGCCGAGGCCGCCGCCGCCGACGGTGCCGGCCATCGCGGAGAAGCCGATCAGCGCGATGACCGTGGTGACGACCGAGGAGACCAGCGCGGGCAGCGACTCGGGCAGCATCACCTTGCGGACGGCCGTCCAGGTGGAGCCGCCCATCGACTGCACGGCCTCCAGCAGGCCGGAGTCCACCTCCCGGACCGCCGTCTCGACCAGCCGGGCGAAGAACGGGATGGCGCCGACGGCCAGCGGCACGGTGGCGGCCTGCCAGCCGATGGTGGTGCCGACCACGCTCTTGGTGAAGCCGAAGAGGGCGACCATCAGGATCACGAACGGCAGCGAGCGGCCGATGTTCACCACGGTGCCGACCACCCGGTTGACCGGGAGGTTCTGCAGGGCGCGGCCCTTGTCGGTGAGCACCAGCAGCAGCCCGAGCGGCAGACCGAGCAGGACGGTGACCAGGGTGGCCACACCGACCATCTGGAAGGTCTCGACGGTCGCGGGCTGCATCAGCTCCCACATCTGGTCCCAGGTCATGCCACCGCTCCGTTCCGCTCGAACACGTCCACCTGCAGGCCCTGCTCGCGCAGGAAGCCGATCGGCACCACGTTGTCGTGCTGCGGACCGGGCAGCTCCACCCGCATCCGGCCGACCATCCGGCCGGAGACGGTCTCCACCGCGGCGCCCAGGATGTTGATGTCGATCTGGTAGGTGCGGGCCAGCTGGGAGACGAACGGGCGGGCCGAGGTGTCGCCCTGGAAGGTGATCTCCAGGACGGTGTTGCCGGGGTGGCCCTCGCCGAACTCGCCGAGCGGGAAGAGCTCGCGGGCCAGCAGCGAGCCCTCGGTGGCCAGCAGGTCGGTCAGCTTGCCGGCCTCGACCACCTTGCCGCCGCGCATCAGGGCGGCCGAGTCGCAGACGTTCTTGATCACGTCCATCTCGTGGGTGATCAGCAGCACAGTGAGGCCCAGCTGCTGGTTGAGCTGGCGCAGCAGGGTGAGGATCGAGCGGGTGGTCTCCGGGTCGAGCGCGGAGGTGGCCTCGTCGGAGAGCAGCACCTTCGGGTCGCCGGAGAGCGCCCGGGCGATGCCGACCCGCTGCTTCTGGCCGCCGGAGAGCTGGCTCGGGTAGGCCTTGGCCTTGTCGGCCAGGCCGACCAGGTCGAGCAGCTCTGCGGCCTTGCGGCGGCGCTGGGTGCGGTCGAGTCCGGTGATCTCCAGCGGCAGCTCGACGTTCTCCTGCACGGTGCGCGAGGAGAGCAGGTTGAAGTGCTGGAAGACCATGCCGATCCGCTGCCGCGCCGCGCGCAGCTCGCGCCCGGCGCGCTGCTCGGTGCCGGGCAGCGCGGTGAGCTCGACGCCGTCCACGGTGACCGTGCCGGAGCTGGGGCGCTCCAGCATGTTGACGCAGCGGATGAGGGTGCTCTTGCCCGCGCCGCTGGTGCCGACGACGCCGTAGACCTCGCCCTCGCGGACGTGCAGGTCCACGCCTGCGAGGGCGGTGACCTCCCGGCCTCGGGAGCGGTAGACCTTCGTGAGGTCCTTGGTGGTGATCACAGCTGCTTCCGTTGTTCGTGGGCGTACGGTGACGTACCGTCACACCGGATGGCGGGCGGCGGCGCGCGGGGGCACGCCCGTGAAGGGGGGTCAGCTCCTGCCGTACCTACGATCCTGGCCGCTGCGGGGTGGGCATGCGCGTGGGCATGGCCCTTACGGGTCAGCGGGGGGGGTTCTCGCGGGGCGGGGCCACGGGGCCCGGCGGGAGTTTCGCGGAGGGAGAGCCCGGCTCGGCCTGGACTTCCGGTGCTCTCGTGCTCTCGTTGCCGATCAGGTCAGCAGTGGCACATTCGACAGCGGCACATGCAGAGCCCGACACCCGGCGTGGTGCCGGCGGGGGTGCATTTCGTCGTCGCAGTCATGTCTGCAAGTAAATCAGACAGTTGGTCGACGTCCTAACTTTCGGGACCGCACGTCCGCTATACGGACACGACCCGGGCGGCACAAGGCCACCCGGGTCGTGGGGTACGGGGACTACGCGGCCAGCGCGGTGGCGGCCGGCTTGGAGAGGGTCACGATGCTCAGGCCGCGGCTGACCTCGCGGACGCTCGCCTGGCGGTAGCCGTGGCGGGCGTAGAGGCGGAGGTTGCCGAGGCTGCGGTGGCCGGTGAACAGCTCGAAGGCCGTCACCTCCGTCTCGCCGCGCAGCTGGCGCTCCACCGACTCCAGCAGTCGGCCGCCCAGGCCGTGCCGCTGCATCCGGGGGTGCACCACCAGGCGGCCGATCCGACCCACCCCGCTCTCGTCGACCAGGCCGCGGACGGTGCCCACCACCTCGTCGCCGAGGCGGGCCACCAGCACGTGCCGCTCGGCCAGCTCCGCCCGGAGGCTGTCCAAGCTCTGGGTCAGGGGCTCGATCGCCCAGTCGTCGTAGAGTTCGGCCTCGCTCTGGTACCCGAGGTACTGGAGCTTGAGGATCTGCTCCGCATCGTCCTCGCTCGCCACCGAGATGATCACACTCATACCCATGTACGGGGCCTCCCATCGTCCGGTACCCGGTGCAGCCACGTGCCCCCTGCTGGTCACCGGGGCGGAGGGCGGCGTTCACGCTCAGTATCCGGCCGCTCCGGCCACCGTCAAGGGGACGTTAGCCCGGGCTCTACCCTCGCGCCGCCTGGTCTCAACCCCGACGTGGTGAGGGTCACGCCGGGCGTGTCAGCTCGGGCGGCGGCCGTGCAGCAGGGCCCGGAGGCAGGCCAGGCAGCGGGAGCGGGTGGGGCCGATCGAGCCCGTGGGGATACCGAGATGTTCGGCCAGTTGGCGGTACGTCAGTTCGGGTGATTCGGCGAGGGCGGTCAGGAGTTCGGGGCAGCGGCCGGGGAGGCGGGCGAGGGCTTCGCGGACGGCGCGGCGGAGGTCGTTGGCGAGGGCTTCGTCCTCGGCGGAGGGGGAAGTGGTCACGTTCCGTCAACGAACCACTGAGGCGCGGGGTGCGGCTGCGTTCAGCGTTGCAGGTCTCTGCGTGGCTGGTCGCGCCGTTCCCCGCGCCCCCGACTATTTGACCCAATCCTGCTGGACCGCCAGGTCGGCCTTCACTTCCGCCAGCTGGACGGCGACGGCATCCGGGGCGGTGCCGCCGCGGCCGTGGCGGGAGGCGATGGCACCGTGCACGTTGAGGACGGTGCGGACCTCGGGGGTGAGGTGGGGGGAGATCGCGGCGAACTGGGTGTCGGTCAGGTCGGAGAGCTCGATGCCCTCGGCCTCGCAGACCTTGACGCAGGCGCCCGCGACCTCGTGGGCCACCCGGAAGGGGACGCCCTGCTTGACCAGCCACTCGGCGATGTCGGTGGCGAGGGAGAAGCCGGCCGGGGCGAGCTCCTCGAGGCGCTCGCGGTGCACCGTGAGGGTGGCCATCATGCCGGTGAAGGCGGGCAGCAGGACCTCGAGGGTGTCGCAGGAGTCGAAGACCGGCTCCTTGTCCTCCTGGAGGTCCCGGTTGTAGGCCAGCGGGAGGGCCTTGAGGGTGGCGAGCAGGCCGGTCAGGTTGCCGATCAGGCGGCCGGACTTGCCCCGGGCCAGCTCGGCGATGTCCGGGTTCTTCTTCTGCGGCATGATCGAGGAGCCGGTGGAGAAGGCGTCGTGCAGCGTGATGAAGCCGAACTCCTTGGTGTTCCAGATGATCACCTCCTCCGCGATCCGGGAGAGGTTGATCCCGATCATCGCCGTGACGAAGGCGAACTCCGCGACGAAGTCCCGCGAGGCGGTGCCGTCGATCGAGTTGCCGACCGAGCCGCGCTCGAAGCCGAGCTCGGCGGCCACGGCCTCCGGGTCGAGGCCGAGCGAGGAGCCGGCCAGCGCGCCGGAGCCGTACGGGGAGACGGCCGTGCGGGTGTCCCACTGGCGCAGCCGCTCGGCGTCCCGGCCGAGGGCCTGCACGTGCGCGAGGACGTGGTGGGCGAAGAGCACCGGCTGGGCGTGCTGGAGGTGGGTGCGGCCCGGCATCGCGGTGGTGGGGTGGGCCTCGGCGAGGCCGACCAGGGCGTGCTGGAGGTCGAGCAGCAGACCGCCGATGATCTTCGCGTGGTCCCGCAGGTACATCCGGAACAGGGTGGCGATCTGGTCGTTCCGCGACCGGCCGGCCCGCAGCTTGCCGCCCAGCTCGGCGCCGAGCCGCTCGAGCAGGCCCCGCTCCAGGGCGGTGTGCACGTCCTCGTCGGCGATGGTGCCGGTGAAGGTGCCGGCCTCGACGTCGGCGAGCAGCTGGTCGAGCCCGGCCAGCATGCCGCTCAGCTCCGCCTCGCTCAGCAGGCCCGCCTTGGCCAGCACCCGGGCGTGCGCCTTGGAGCCGGCGATGTCGTACGGCGCGAGCCGCCAGTCGAAGTGCACCGAGGCGGAGAGCTTGGCCAGGGCCTCGGAGGGCCCGTCGGCGAAGCGTGCGCCCCAGAGGCGGACGTCAGTGTTCCGGTCGGACATCTGGGGCGCTCCTTGCTGCGTGTCGGAAGGGGTGCTACTGCGGGATCAGGCGAGGTCGCGCCGGGCGGCGATCTTCGAGGACATCCCGAAGATCTCGATGAAGCCCTTGGACATCGACTGGTCGAAGGTGTCGCCGGTGTCGTAGGTGGCGAGGTTGAAGTCGTACAGCGACTGGTCCGACTTCCGGCCGTTGACGACCGCGCGGCCGCCGTGGAGCACCATCCGGATGTCGCCGCTGACGGCCTGGTTGGCCTCGTTGACGAAGCCGTCCAGCGCCCGCTTGAGCGGGGAGAACCAGAGGCCGTCGTAGACCAGCTCGGCCCAGCGCTGCTCGACCTGCCGCTTGTAGCGGGCCAGCTCGCGCTCGACGGTGACGTTCTCCAGCGCCTGGTGGGCGGTGATCAGCGCGATCGCGCCGGGGGCCTCGTAGATCTCCCGGGACTTGATGCCGACCAGCCGGTCCTCGACCATGTCGAGCCGGCCGATGCCCTGGGCGCCGGCCCGCTTGTTGAGCTCCTCGATGGCCTGGAGCACGGTGACCTTGCGGCCGTCGATCGCGACCGGCACGCCGGCCTCGAAGGTGATGACCACCTCGTCGGCCTCGCGCGGGGTGGCCGGGTTCTGGGTGTACTCGTAGACGTCCTCGATCGGGGCGTTCCAGATGTCCTCCAGGAAGCCCGTCTCGACGGCGCGACCGAAGACGTTCTGGTCGATCGAGTACGGGTTCTTCTTGGTGGTGACGATCGGGAGGTTCTTCGCCTCGGCGAAGGCGATCGCCTTGTCCCGGGTCATCGCGTAGTCGCGGACCGGGGCGATGCACTTGAGCTCGGGGGCCAGCGACTGGATGCCCACCTCGAACCGGACCTGGTCGTTGCCCTTGCCGGTGCAGCCGTGGGCGACGGTGGTGGCGCCGTGCTTCTTGGCGGCGGCGACCAGGTGCTTGACGATCGCGGGGCGGGAGAGCGCCGAGACCAGCGGGTACTGGCCCTGGTACAGCGCGTTGGCCTTGAGCGCCGGGAGGCAGTACTCGTCCGCGAACTCCTCGCGGGCGTCGGCCACCTCGGCCTCGACGGCGCCGCAGTCCAGCGCGCGCTGGCGGATCGCGGACAGGTCCTCGCCGCCCTGGCCGACGTCGACCGCGACGGCGATGACCTCGGCGCCGGTCTCCTCGGCGATCCAACCGATGCAGACGGACGTGTCCAGACCGCCCGAGTAGGCGAGTACGACGCGCTCGGCCACGGCTTTCTCCTTCACTTCGGTCACCACGGGATGCACCGGATGAACAGGCTTACGGCGACAGGCATAAGTATGCATGACCCTGTATGAATCACAAAACCCTTCTCGGGTGGATCCTTCGGCGGGGGTCCGGCCGGCCTGACCCGGGCCGCCCTCGGGCCGCTCTCAGACCGCCTTCGCGCGGCCCGCCAGGGCCGCCACCAGGGCCACCGGCACCAGCAGCAGCGCCACCGCCGCAGCATAGCCCGGCAGGGCCGAACCACCCAGGGCCGCAACGGCGTTGAGCACCAGCGAGGCGAGGGCGAGGAGGGCGGCCTGGCCCAGGTTCTGCGCCGTCTGCATCGCGCCGGTGGCGTAGCCGTGACGGGTGCCGTGCCGCAGCGAGAGCACGGTCAGCGCGGGCGTCAGGAAGCCCATCCCGACCGCCGCCACCGGCAGCGCCGCCACCCCGAGCAGCGGGCTCACCCCCGGCAGGCAGGCCGCCGACGCCAGCCCGACCGCGACGGCCAGCACCCCGGCCCCGGCCACCACCGGCCGGTGCCCGGCGGCCCGCAGCTTGGACTGCGCCCAGGAGGCCACCGTCCACAGCACCGCCGCCCCCGTGAACCCGACCCCCGTCACCAGGGCCGGCACCTGCCGCTCGGTCACCAGCACCAGTGGCACCAGCGCCTCCACCGTGAAGAACGCCCCCGCCGACAGCCCGCGCAGCAGCACCGTCACCGGCAGCCCCCGCACCGCCCGCCCCACGCCACCGGGCAGCACCTTCGGCCCGAACCACCCCAGCAGGCCGCCCCCGACGACCAGCGCCACCAGCTGCCCGGTACTCCACCCGGACGCCCCGTACTGGCACACGGCCGCCCCCGCGCTCAGCCCGGCCGCCGCCCCGACCGGCACCCGGTCGTCCTTCGGCGAGACCTCGGGCTCGGCATCCGCTCGGGGCTCGGCCGGCGGCTCCTGCTCCCCCGTCCGGCGCAGGACGGCGATCAGGGCGAGGGCCGGGAGGGCGGTGAGGGCGGCGAGGCCGAGGAAGACGGTGCGCCAGGAGGACCAGGCGGCGACCAGCGCGGCCAGCGGGGGGCCGATCAGGGAGGGGAGGATCCAGGCGGCGGCGAGGAGGGCGAGCATGCCGGCCCGGAGGCGTTCGGGGTAGCGCCGGCCGATGGCGGTGGTGACGGAGACCGAGACCAGGCCGGCGGCCAGGCCGTCCACTAGGCGGCCGGCGGCGAGCTGCCAGATCGTGCCGCTGGTGCCGGCCACCAGCAGGGCGAGGACGGAGAGCAGCATGCCGACGGCCAGCGGCCGCCCCGCCCCGGCCCGGTCGGCCCAGTGCCCGCCGAGCACGCCGCCGAACAGGTTCGCCGCCACGAAGCACCCCGCGACCACGGGGAACAGCGCCACCCCGTCCAGCTCCCGCGCCGCCGTGGGCAGCGTCGGCACCACGGCCAGCCCGGCGAAGCCGATCAGCAGCATCACGGCCCCGAAGGTCAGGCTCGCCGCCAGGTACGGCCGCCCGAACAGCCCCGGCTCGGCCGGCTCCCCCGCCGGCGCCCCCGCTGTGGCCGGGTCCGCCGCCCAAGAGGACCGCCGCCCGCGCCGACCGCCCGGATGCACCGTCAACTCGCCACTCCCCGTCCTCCGGAATGGTCCAGACCATAGGGAGCGGGTGGCGGGCGGTCAACCCGGCTACTGGGCCTTCGCCTGGGCCAGTTGCATCAGGTGGTCGGCCAGGGCCTGGCCGCCGGCCGGGTCACGGCTGATCAGCAGGACGGTGTCGTCGCCCGCGATGGTGCCGATGATCTCGAACACCTCGGCCTGGTCGATCGCGGAGGCCAGGAACTGGGCGGCCCCCGGCGGGGTGCGCAGGACCACCAGGTTGCCGGAGGCGGTGGCGGAGACCATGAGTTCGCCGGCCAGCCGGGCCATCCGGCCCTCGCTGGCGGACTCGCCCATGGGCGCGCGCGGGGTGCGGTCCCCGCCCTCGGCCGGGACGGCGTAGATGAGGGCGCCGTCCCGGTTGCGGATCTTGACCGCACCCAGCTCGTCCAGGTCCCGGGAGAGGGTGGCCTGGGTGACCACGAGACCGTCGTCGGCGAGCAGCTTGGCCAGCTGGCTCTGCGAGCGCACGGGCTGACGGGTCAACAGGTCCACGATCCGCCGGTGCCGCGCGGTGCGCGTCTGCGGCACCTGCGCGGTCGGCCCGACAGCGGACGGGTCGGCGGCGGACGGATCGGGCTGGGAAGCGGTCATACTGGTGATTCTCCCGGACTAGCCGCGCGGCTTCGCGTCGGGGGCGGCATCCAGCGCAGCCCGCAGGATCCCGGGCAGTGCGGCGAGGAAGCGGTCGGCCTCGGCCTCGGTGAGCACCAGCGGCGGCACCAGCCGCACCGCGTCCGGCACGGCCGCGTTCACCAGGAACCCGGCCTCCTGTGCCGCCGCCTGCACCTGGCCCGCCAGCGGCTGGGTGAGCACGATGCCGAGCAGCAGCCCGGCGCCCCGCACGTGGCTGACCAGCGGGGAGCCGATCGCCTCGATGCCGCTGCGCAGCAGCTCGCCGGTCTTGCGGACCTGGGCCAGCAGGCCCTCGCCCTCGATGGTGTCGAGCACCGCGAGGGCCGCCGCCGCGACCACCGGGTTGCCGCCGAAGGTGGTGCCGTGGTGGCCCGGCTGGAGCAGCTCGGCCGCCGCGCCGTAGGCGATCACGGCGCCGATCGGCAGCCCGCCCCCGAGGCCCTTGGCCAGGGTGATCACATCCGGCTCGACGCCCTCGTACGCCTGGTGGGCGAACCAGTGGCCGGTCCGGCCGATGCCGGTCTGCACCTCGTCGAGCACCAGCAGGGTGCCGGTGGCCCGGGTGATCTCGCGGGCCGCCTTCAAGTAGCCCTCGGGCAGCGGGATCGCGCCGTTCTCGCCCTGGATCGGCTCCAGGAAGACGGCGGCCGTCTCGGTGGTGACGGCGGCCCGCAGCGCCTCGATGTCGCCGAAGGGCACGTGGGTGACCTCGCCGGGCAGCGGGAGGAAGGGGGTCTGCTTGGCGGGCTGGGCGGTGAGCGCGAGGGAGCCCATCGTCCGGCCGTGGAAGGCGCCCTCCAGCGAGACCAGGTGGGTCCGGCCGGTCAGCCGGCTGATCTTGAAGGCGGCCTCGTTGGCCTCGGCGCCCGAGTTGCAGAAGAAGACCCGCGCGGGCCGCTCGTCCAGGGCCAGCAGCCGCTCGGCCAGTCGGACGGTCGGCTCGGCCTGGAAGAGGTTGGAGACGTGGCCCAGCTCGCCGATCTGCCGGCTGACCGCCTCGACCACGGCCGGGTGGGCGTGGCCGAGCGCGTTGACCGCGATGCCGCAGACCAGGTCGAGGTAGGGCTTGCCGTCCTCGTCCCAGACGGTCGAGCCGGCGCCGCGGGCCAGCGGCAGCCGGGGCGTGCCGTAGTTGTTCATCAGCGCGTGCTGCCACCGCTGCGTCGCCTGCTCGTTGGTGGTCATGCCAGCCCCCGGGTCACGATGGTGTCGGTGTCGGGCACGACCATGGTGCCGATGCCCTCGTCGGTGAAGATCTCAAGCAGCAGCGAGTGCGGCACCCGCCCGTCCAGCACGCGCGCCGTGCCCACCCCGGAGCGCACCGCGTTGAGGCAGCCCTCCATCTTGGGCAGCATGCCGCTGGCCAGGGTGGGGAGCAGCTCGTCCAGCTCGTCCGCGCTGAGCTGGCTGATCACGTCGTCGGAGTTCGGCCAGTCCGCGTAGAGGCCCTCCACGTCGGTGAGCACCACCAGCATCTCGGCGCCGAGCGCCACGGCCAGGGCCGAGGCGGCGGTGTCGGCGTTGATGTTGTAGACGTGGCCGTCGCCGCCGCGGGCGATGCTGGAGATGACCGGGATCCGGCCGTCGGCGATCAGCGCCTTCACGGCGCCGGCCTCCACGTTGACGATGTCGCCGACCAGGCCGATGTCCACCTGCTCGCCGTCCACCACGGCGTACCGCTTGACCGCCGTCATGGTGTGCGCGTCCTCGCCGGTCATCCCGACCGCGAACGGGCCGTGTGAGTTGAGCAGCCCGACCAGTTCGCGCTGGACCTGACCGGCCAGCACCATCCGGACCACGTCCATGGTCTCGGGGGTGGTGACGCGCAGGCCGTTGGTGAAGGAGGACTCCAGGCCGAGCTTCTCCAGCTGCTTGCTGATCTGCGGGCCGCCGCCGTGCACGACCACCGGGTGCAGCCCGGCGTAGCGCAGGAAGACCACGTCCTGGGCGAAGGCGGCCTTGAGCTCCTCGTCCACCATGGCGTTGCCGCCGAACTTGATCACCACGGTCTTGCCGTGGAAGCGCTCCAGCCAGGGCAGCGCCTCGATCAGCGTCATCGCCTTGGGCAGCGCGGTGTTGTTCCGGGCCTGTTCGCCCTTGGGTGCGATCTGCACGTCAGTCGTCCTTTTTGCGGATCAGGTGGAGTAGGCGCTGTTCTCGTGCACGTAGTCGGCGGTGAGGTCGTTGGTCCAGACCGTGGCCTCGGCCTGACCGGCCTTCAGGTCGGCGGTGATGACGATCTCCCGGCCCTTCATGTCCACCAGGTCACGGTCCTCGCCGACGCTGCCGTTACGGCAGACCCAGACGCCGTTGATCGCCACGTCCAGCTGGTCCGGGTCGAAGGCGGCCTTGGTGGTGCCGATCGCGGCCAGCACCCGGCCCCAGTTCGGGTCCTCGCCGTGCAGGGCGCACTTGAGCAGGTTGTTCCGGGCGATGGTGCGGCCCACGTCCACGGCCTCGTCCTCGGTGGCCGCGCCGGTCACGTCGATCCGGATGTCCTTGCTGGCGCCCTCGGCGTCGCCGATCAGCTGGCGGGCCAGGTCGGCGCAGACCGTCTCCACGGCGGCGGCGAACTCGGCCGTGTCCGGGACGACGGCGGAGGCGGCGGAGGAGAGCAGCAGCACGGTGTCGTTGGTCGACATGCAGCCGTCGGAGTCGGCCCGGTCGAAGGTGGTCCGGGTGGCGGCGCGCAGCGCGGCGTCCAGGTCCTCGGCGAGCAGAGCGGCGTCGGTGGTGAGCACCACCAGCATGGTGGCCAGGCCCGGGGCGAGCATGCCCGCGCCCTTGGCCATGCCGCCCACCGTCCAGCCGGCCGGGCTGGTGACCTGGGCGGTCTTGTGCACGGTGTCGGTGGTCTTGATGGCGATCGCGGCCTGCTCGCCACCGGTCTCGCTGAGCCCCTGGGCGGCCTGCTCGACGCCGGGCAGCAGCAGGTCCATCGGCAGCCGCACCCCGATCAGGCCGGTGGAGGCCACGGCCACCTCGCCGGCGCTGATCTTGAGCTCCTCGGCCACCTTCTCGGCGGTGGCGTGGGTGTCCTGGAAGCCCAGCGGGCCGGTACAGGCGTTGGCCCCACCGGAGTTGAGCACCACGGCGGCCACCTGACCGCCCTTCAGCACCTGCTCCGACCAGAGCACCGGAGCGGCCTTGACCCGGTTGGAGGTGAAGACGCCGGCGGCGGCGTACGAGGGGCCGTCGTTGACCACCAGGGCCAGGTCGGGCAGGCCGCTCGCCTTGAGACCGGCGGTGACGCCGGCGGCCCGGAAGCCCTTGGCCGCGGTCACTCCTACGTTGCTGCTGGACTCCGTGCTCACGGTGCGACTCCGTTCAGGGGCAGGCCCAGCTCTTCCGGCAGGCCGAGGGCGATGTTCATGCTCTGCACCGCGCCACCGGCGGTGCCCTTCACCAGGTTGTCGATCGCGCTCACCACGATCACCCGCCCGGCGTGCTCGTCGAGGGCGACCTGCACGAGGGCCGCGTTCGACCCGTACACGCTGCTGGTCTGCGGCCACTGGCCCTCGGGCAGCAGCCGGACGAACGGCTCGCCGCTGTAGGCCTTCTCGTAGGCGGCGCGGACGGCCTCGTAGCTGACGCCCGGCTTGGCCTTGGCGCTGCAGGTGGCCAGGATGCCGCGCGGCATCGGGGCGAGGGTGGGGGTGAACGAGACGGTGACCGGCTCGCCCGCGACGGGCAGCAGGTTCTGCGCCATCTCGGGCGTGTGGCGGTGGCCGCCGCCGACCCCGTACGGGCTCATCGAGCCCATCACCTCGCTGCCGAGCAGGTGCGGCTTGGCGGCCTTGCCGGCGCCGCTCGTCCCGGAGGCGGCCACGATCACGGCCTCCGGCTCGACCAGGCGCTCGGCGTAGGCGGGGAAGAGGGCGAGCGTCACGGCCGTCGGGTAGCAGCCGGGGACGGCGATCCGCTTGGTGCCGCGCAGCGCCTCGCGGTGGCCGGGCAGCTCGGGCAGGCCGTAGGGCCACGTCCCGGCGTGCGGCGAACCGTAGAACTTCTCCCAGACCGCGGCGTCCTTCAGCCGGAAGTCCGCGCCGCAGTCCACCACCAGCACGTCCTCGCCGAGCGCCTCGGCGACGGCGGCGGACTGGCCGTGCGGCAGCCCGAGGAACACCACGTCGTGTCCGGCCAGCACCTCGGGCGTGGTCGGCTCGAGCACCCGGTCGGCCAGCGGCAGCAGGTGCGGCTGCAACTCCCCGAACCGCGCCCCGGCGTTCGACCCCCCGGTCAGCACGCCGATCTCCGCCTCGGGGTGCCCGAGCAGCAGGCGCAGCGCCTCACCCCCCGCATAACCACTGGCACCGGCAACCGCGACTCGCAACGCCATGACACTTCCCTCCTTCGATGTGGCATGAATATACGCACCACGGAACATTCATGCAAGGAGCTGCCGATCGGACTGCCCAACACCTGGTGACCACGGCCGGCAGATGGCGGTTTCGATCGCTGACTGGCGAACGAACCCCGGTCGCGTGTCGGCCTGATCACCGCGAGTTGCGATCGGGGTGGGGGTACCTGCCCGTCGAGCACACCGTAGTGCTGTCCCGACGGCGTGGAAGCGCAGGCTGAGGCCGGGGTCCGTCTCGACGTGTGTGGGCTGGATGAGCTGGTAGTGCCATACGACACCGGTGACGACGTACGGGAGCGGTTGTCGTTGGGCGGTGGGTGGCCGCGGCGGTAGCCGGCCACCGGGTCGCCGACTCGGCTGGGCCTGGTGGTCGCCGTGCGCTCGCTCTTCGACGTGGCGTTCGTGCTCTTCGACGTGGCGTTCGTGCTCTTCGGCGGTGTCCTCGCCGGCCGGCTGCCGCGCCGCTTGGTGCCGGTCGGGCCGAGCGTACTCAGCACGGCCGGCCAGGGAGCACCGGCGGCACTCGTCCTCATCCATCACGCGACTATCCCGTGGATCCTGGCGCTGTCGGTCTGCGATGGAACGTTCGCCGCGTTCGCCATGCCCGCCTCCTCTGCGCTGCTGCCGCAGACCGTGCCGGACGAGTTGCGCCTGCAGGCCAACGCGCTCAACAGGACGGCCCGAACCGCGCGATGATCGGTGGGGCCGCGCTCGGGGGCGCCGTGGTGGCCGTCGCCAGTCCGGGGTGGGACCTGACGCTCGGCACGCCACCTTCGCCCTCTCGGGCCTGCTCCTCGCAGGCCTCCGCGTCAGACCGACGACGGCGCTCGCCCAGGAATCCTCGCCCACGTCCGCAGGCATCGGCATGCTGCACGAACTGCGCGTCGGCTGGCAGGAGTTCGTCGCCCGGCGCTGGGTGTGGAACAGGACAGCATCGCCTCGGAGACCTCCCTGCAGCAGGAGATCCCCGAGGACCGGCTGGCGCGCGTCTAGTCCTACGACGCGCTCGGTTCCGTCGTGGCCATCCCACTCTCCCAGGCGACCGTCGGCCCGCTCAGCGCCGCGATCGGCGTGCGTACGACGCTGTTCGGGGCCGCTGTGGTGGTCCTCGGCTGTGTCGGCGCCATGCTCGCGGTGCGCGACGTCCGCGCGCTGCGGATCACGACCGCCAGTCCGGCTGCCCGTCCGGTATCCACCCCGGCGCCTGCCGCAGCCTGAGGTGTCCCGGCGGAACGCCACCCCTGCCGGCGCCGTACCCGGCGGGCGCCGTACCCGCCGGTCCCGGCGCGGCCGGTTCTCCTGGCGCCACATGACCACCCGACCCGGCCGGTCATCCCCACCGCCGCGATCTCCGCGTCCACCGCATCGGGCGGCAGCATGACCGCGCGCACCAGGTGTCCGTGTCCGTCAGATCGCTGAGGCGCCCGGCCGCGCGACGAGGCCAGAGCACCGACAGACACGACGCTGGACGCACCGCCACCACCAGCGTCCTCGCAGCAGCGGGCAGCTTGTCGCCCGAGCGGCGCGTGGCAAGGACCACGCCCGCAACGGCCAGACGCAGCGACTGCCAAAATCGCTGTCCGATGACCGGAGCACGGTGATAGACATCCGAGGTGCAAAAGACTCTTGAGCTCCCTGACCTGCTGCGACTGATCGATGAGCGGTCGACCGCCTTCCGCGCCGCGGTCGCCGCCGCGCCCAGTCTCGACGTACAGGTGCCGACCTGCCCCGAGTGGACACTGTTCGATCTGGCGGAGCACCTGGGTGGGGGAGACCGTTTCTGGGCCGCCATCGTCAGTGCCGGGCCTGCCGACGCTCCCCCGGCCGAGGCCACCGCTGCGCGCGCCGCCCTGGAAGTGCCGCGGGAGCGTGAGGCCCTGCTGGGCTGGCTGGCCACGTCAACGCAGCAGCTGCTGAGCGCCCTGCGCGAGGCAGGGCCGGAGAGCGGTTGCTGGACGTGGTGGCCGGCGTCGCAGTCACCGCAGAACTCCGGCGGGGTCGCCCGGCACCGGGTCCAGGAGACAGCGGTGCACACCTACGACGCCCAGGTCACCGCGGGCACCCCGCAGCCGCTGCCGGCCGAGGTGGCACTCGACGGTGTCGAGGAGTTCCTGTTCACCTGCTGCGCAACGGCGAGTGCCTGGCCGCACAAGCCCACGAGCTTCGACTTCCACGCCGCCGAGGGCCGCTCCTGGCGCCTCACGGTCGACGGCGACGGTGCTCGCTCCACTCGCATCCCCGCGCCCGGCGCCACGACCAGCGAGGGCTCAGACGCAGTCGGCATCTCCATCCACGGCACGGCCAGCGAGTTGGTCCTCTTCTGCTACGACCGTATCCCGACCGACTCCCTGCACGTCGACGGAGACGCAGGGCTGATCGACCTGCTCCGCGCCTGGGAACCGGGGCAATAGGACGTAGCGGCGACAGGCGGCCGCGCCTCGCGCCGCCAGGACACGACTCTCCGCCAGGTCCGTCAGACGCGGCACCGACCCAAGCCCACCAGGCGATCTGAAAGATCGTCACCTGACCGACCGTCCACCCGGTCAGGACTCGGACTCACGACCACCGCACCATCAGAGACGAGTACATCGACAGCCGGCCAACCACCGCCGACTCGCTGTCCACACCCAGCGAGCCGGCGGTCCTACATCGAGGCCCACCCCCTGGCCGCTCTCCCGGCCCTGCCGAGCATCTAGCCCCACGAGCCCGCCTGATGATCCTTTGCCAGGCGGGCCTCTGGCTCTCCTCCCCAACCCGCCCAGCGGCGACCTCCACTTTCGCCGTCGGCGCACCCACCGCCTGTGCCAGCATGGGGAAACCAAGCCAGCATGTCCGGCCAACACCTGAGCGGCCGGCGGGGAAATTCGAGGCTCTGACCGCGATTCCGTGAGAGGCCAGCTCATCGGCATGCATGCAGGATCGTTTCCCTGCGGGATGACCTCCACGTGGTCCTGCGCTCGATCGAGGATGTGCTGTTCCCCGGAGTCGACGTTGCACTGGAGCGACTGACCGCCGGCCCGGAGCTCGTCCTGGTCGAGGTCGTCGCTTGCGGCCCGGTGCCCTGCTGCTCGGGCTGCGGAAGCCGGGGAAGGCGGACCCACTCCACATACCGGCGAACACTGGCCGAACGTCTTCTCATTGGCAGGAAGTTGGCGTTACGACTGCGGGTACGGCAGTTCTTCTGGGACTGCCGCCGCTGTCCGCGCCGGACGTTCGTCGAGCCGGTCCGGGGACTGAGCGAGCGTCACCTGCGGTCCAGCGTCGGCTTGAAGCAGTGGCTTAAGGACGTCGCCGTCGAGCTGGGAGGCCGGGCCGGCGAGCGGATGTGCCGCAAACTCAGCATTCCCGCAGGTCGTACCCGCCTGCTCGGGCTGCTGGAAGCACCCGAGGTGCCGGACCGGGCGCCGCGGGTCCTCGGTGTGGACGAGTTCGCGTTCCGTCGCGGCCGCACCTACGGCACCGTGCTGGTCAACGTCGAGATGGGCCGCGTGGTGGACATACTCCCGGACCGCACCTCGGAGACCTTCGCCACCTGGCTGCGCGAGCACCCCAGCGCGGAGATCATCTGCCGCGGCCGCGCCACCGCCTACACGCGGGGGATCAAGGAGGCCGATCGCTGGCACCTTCTCCAGAACCTGTCTGCCGCAGTCGAGAAGACCTGCCACCAACACCGCCCCTGCCTGCGCAAACATGCCGAACAGGAGGAGACGTCCGCGCTTCCGGTGATCGACCTGCCGATGCCCCATCTGCCGCGCACGCCCATCGTCGAGCGGGCCCGGGACCGGTACACAGACGTGCACCGGCTGCTGGACCGGAAGTGGGCGATCAGCGCCATCGCCCGTCACCTCCGTCTCGATCGCAAGACCGTCCGGGAGTTCAAGACCACCCCACTGGACGAACCCATCGCCTCCGCCATGGACTTCGGAGCCTCCAGACGCGGGCTGATCGATCCGTTCAAGCCGTATCTGAACAGCAGGTTCACCGCCAGCTGCACCAGTGCCCAGCAGCTGTTCCGGTGCCTGCCGCTCGCGGTGGCCTTCGGCCTGCTGGTGCTCTGGGGCGCGGTGCAGGTCGCGCTCGGCAGCGCCACGTACCTGCCGTTCGGCTGGCTGCCGATCTCGCTGGTGGCGGCGCTGGCCCTGGCTGCGGCGGCCGTGTTCGGCATGGGCGTGGCCCGGGTGCTGCCCTCCGTGCTCACCCCGCCGCTGCTCACGATCGCCGTCCTGCTGAGCGTCATGCTGCTCCGCCAGACCACCGACAGCGCCCTGCCCGCGGGCATCGCGCCGAACCGCCTCGCCCTGCTCTCCCCCGTCACCGACATGCCGCGCCAGCTGCTGCTGACCCTCTCCGGTGCCGTCCACCTCGGCCAGTCCCTCTGGCTGCTCGGCCTGCTCGCCACCGGCCTCGCCCTGCTGACCGCCGCCACCCGCCGGGCTCGGCTGCTCGCCCTCGCCCCCGTGCTGGCCGGCGCGGCGCTGGCCCTGCTGGTGCTCCCGGCCTCCGCCCGCGACTCCTTCGTCCTGGACCGGGCCGCCGCCGCGCCGGTCTGCTCCGGCCAGGTCTGCGTCACCGAGGTGCACCGCTCGCGCCTGGCCGAGCTCGCCCCGCGCGGTGCGGAGGCGCTGCGTCTGCTGCACGAGGCGCTCGGCGACCAGGCGCCCACCCGGATCCAGGAGGAGACCGACCTGCGCGCGATCTCCGAGGACCGCCGGCTCTCCCCCGGCCTGGTCCTGGTCGACTTCAACGACCCGCTGCTCGCCCACGCGAGCGGCCCGGACCTCACCCGCCTCCTGGTCGCCCAGGGCCTGACCCCGAACTGCGGCCCGCGCACCATCTGGGAGGGCGCCGGCCTCCTCGACCTCCCCGCCCAGAGCATCGCCGCGAGCTGGGCCCTCGGCGACCACCGGTTCCACCCGCTCGAAGCGGCCGACGCCTACTCCCGCGACACCTGGACCAAGGCCGAGACCGCCTGGACCAGACTGACCGCCCTGCCCCCAGCCGAACAGCGGTCCAGGATCGCCCGCGCCCACACCGCCGCCCTCGACTGCCGCAACAGCCTCCCGGCCCTCACCGGGGAGGCCAGCGCATGAGATGGCTACTGCTGTACGCCCGCTCCCGCCAGGTGCCCGCCTCGGCCACCGCGAACCTGCTGCCCGCCCCGGCCACCTGCACCCTCACCGGGGAGGCGAGCGCATGAGATGGCTACTGCTGTACGCCCGCTCACGCCAGGTGCCCGCCTCGGCCGCCGCGATCCTGTTGCTCGCCTTGGCCACCCGGGCCCTCACGCCGGACGGCGGCGCCGGGAACCCGGCCGTGACCATCGCCGTCCTGCCTGCTGGGCGCGTTCGTGGTCGAGGATCGCGGCGAAGGTGGTGGCCTCCTCGGCGAGGCGGCGCTGCATGGTGCGCGGGTGCAGGCCGAGGTGGCCGGCGATCGCCTCGGCGGAGCAGGTGCCGGTGGGGAGCAGGCGGCGGGTCAACTCGGCCACCAAGGGCGCGAGTTCCTCGCCAGCGCGATGGGTCGTCTCCAGGTAGCGGGCGACGATCCGGCGGGTGGCGGGGTCGGCGTTGTCCACCGGGCGATGGGCGTCGGTGTCGCCGAGCTCGATGCCGCACCAGTCCTGCTCGAACAGCACCGGCGCACCGAAGAGTTCCTCGTACGCGGCGAGCGGCCCGCACCGCCCGTGCCGGAACGCCACCACCCGCGGCCGCATCTCGTGCCCGGCCAGCAGCCGCCCGATCCGGGCGCCGTTCGCCAGGCTGAGCTCGTAGCTCTGCGCCACGTACGGCAGCCCGCGCTCCTCGATCGCGAAGTGGAAGGTGGTCGAACCGGCCCGGTACCCGCTCTCCCCGGGCCCGGCCACCGAGAGCCGCAGGGCCGGCGAGTGGACGTGCAGGTACCGCCCGATCTCGGCGAACGCCCCCAGCACGGTGGCCGAGTTGCGCGCGATCACCGCGACCGGCCCGAGGATGCCCAGCCCCTGCCAGGCCGAGAGCCGCAGGCCGAAGTCGGGGCAGTCGAGCTCCTCGGCCGTGGTCTCCAGCAGCCGCGCGAACGGCCCGTACGACACGAAGGCGTCCTCGACCAGCTCCACCCCCGGCCGGATCCCGTACCGCCGCAGCAGCGGACCCGGATCGCCGCCCAACTCCCGGACCAGAGCGCCGTACCCGTGCAGATTGGTGGCCCGGATCAGGCTCCCCACCGCCCGCACCCCTCCCGCCCGGACAGGGAGCCGCTCGTGGGGCTCCCTGTCGCAGAATGCCAAAAGTCTGTCGGGAAAAGACAATACGTCCGCCCGTTCGACTCAGGACAGTGGTGCCATGACCTCGAACCACACCAACGTCCTCGTCATCGGCGCCGGGATCTCCGGCATCGGCGTCGCCTGCCGCCTGCGCCGCGAGCTGCCGGGCCGCGAGTTCGCGATCCTGGAGCGCCGCGAGGCGATCGGCGGCACCTGGGACCTGTTCCGCTACCCGGGCGTCCGCTCGGACTCGGACATGTTCTCCTTCGGCTACGAGTTCCGGCCGTGGAACGAGCTCAAGGTGCTGGCCGACGGGCGGTCGATCCGCGAGTACGTGGCCGCCACCGCCCGCGAGTACGGTGTCGACAAGTCGATCCACTACGGGCTCAAGGTGGTGGCCGCCGACTGGTCGAGCGAGCGGCAGCGGTGGACGGTGACCGCGCTGCGCGAGGCCACCGGCGAGACCGAGACCTGGACCTGCTCCTTCCTGGTCACCTGCACCGGCTACTACGACTACGACCGGGGCTACCGGCCGGAGTTCCCCGGCGCCGACCGGTTCGAGGGCGAGCTGATCCACCCGCAGCACTGGCCGGCCGGCTTCGACCACGCCGGCAAGCGGGTGGTGGTGATCGGCAGCGGGGCCACCGCCGTCACCCTCGTCCCGGCGATGGCGGAGACGGCCGAGCACGTGACGATGCTCCAGCGCTCACCCTCGTACGTGTTCTCGCTGCCCTCGGTCGACCGGATCACGGCCACCCTGAAGAAGTTCCTGCCCGCCGACCTGGTCCACCGGATGACCCGGCGGCGCAACATCGTGGTGCAGCAGGCCATGTTCAAGGCCGCCCGGCGCTTCCCCGGGCCGGTGCGCAAGCTGCTGCTGGCGGGCGTCCGCCGGGGCGTCGGCCCGGAGTTCGACCTGAGCCACTTCAGCCCCAAGTACGCCCCCTGGGACGAGCGCCTCTGCGCGATACCCGACGGCGACCTCTTCACCGCCCTCCGCACCGGCCGCGCCTCGGTGGTCACCGAGACCATCGACACCTTCACCCCCACCGGCATCCGGCTCGCCTCCGGCCGCGAACTCCCCGCCGACGTGATCGTCACCGCCACCGGCCTCAACCTCCAGGCCCTCGGCGGCGCGGCGGTCAGCGTGGACGGCGTGCCGCGCGACCTGCACGAGGTCTGCACCTACAAGAGCGTGCTGCTCGAAGGACTCCCCAACCTGGCCTGGGTGTTCGGCTACACCAACGCCTCCTGGACGCTCAAGGTCGACCTCGCCGCCGGCTACCTGGTCCGCCTGCTGGGCCACCTGGACCGCACCGGCCAGGCCGTGGCCACCCCCGTCGACCACGCCGCCAACGCCACCACCGAGGGCGTGGTCGACGAGCTCTCCTCCGGCTACATCCAGCGGGCCAAGGGCATCATGCCGCGCCAGGGCCGCGACTTCCCGTGGCGGATGGTGATGGACTACCGGCACGACCGGAAGGCCCTGCTCAGTGACCCGATCGCCGACGGCATCCTCGAATTCACCCCCGCCACCACCCCCTCGCCGGCCACCTCCGCCTGATCCTCCGCCTACCCCTCATCCGGTCGCCCTCAGGCCGTCCGCCGACCGCCCTCCGACCGTCCTCCGACCGCCTCCCGTACGATTCCGGATGATCACCGTCCGGATGATCGCCGCTCGGCTGGGGGCCGGGCGGAACGCAGTCAGGGGGGAACGACCGATGAAGGAACTGGCGGAGCTGCGCCCTGCGCAGGACGCGGTGCGCGAGCACCTGGCCACCGGGGTCTGGCGGACGACCGGGCCGCTCGCGGACCTCCGGCACTGGCGGGACGAAACTCCGGATGCACCGGCCGTGATCGCCCACTCGGCGACCGGGCGACACGAACTGACGTATCGTCAATTTGCTGATCAGGTACAGGGGTTCGCGGCGGCACTGGCCGAGCTAGGCGTCCGGGCGGGCGAGGCGGTGCTGGTCCAGCTGCCGAACGTCTGGCAGGTGGGGGCGTTGATGCTGGCCTGCATGCGGCTCGGCGCCGTGGTGGCGCCGGTGATGATGACCCTCGGGCCGCGCGAACTGGAGCGGGTGCTGGCCCGACTGGGGGCCGGGGTCTGCATTACGACCGGCGAGTGGGCGGGAGCGCGGCACGCCGAGGCGGTAGCCGAAATGACGCCCCGGCTGACGGAGTTGCGGCACCGGGTGGTGCTCGACCCGGCCGGCGCGCCGGCGGGGTCCGTGGACTTCACCGCTTTCTTCGAGGACCCCGACCGCACCTCCGCCCTCGGCGGCACGACCGCCGAGCTGCTCGAGGACGCGCCGGCCGAGGACCCGGACCGGGTGGCCATGGTGCTGTTCACCTCCGGCACCTCGGGCGAGCCCAGGGGCGTGCTGCACACGGCCAACACGCTGTACGCGGGCTGCTCGGTGGTGGCGTCGGCCGAGGGGTTCGGCCCCACCGACCGGTTCTACGCCACCCAGGCGGTGACGCACCTGTTCGGCGGGATGTACAGCATCCTGCTCCCGCTCCTGGTCGGCGGCACCTCGGTGCTGGTCGACCGCTGGGAGCCGGCCGCCGTGCTCGACCTGCTCGGCGAGAGCCGGCCGACCGTGCTCGCGGGCGCACCGCCGTTCGTGGCCGCGCTGCTCGCCGAGGCGGAGCAACGCGGCTCCGCTGCACCGAAGTTGCCGCTGCGGATGGTGCTCAGCGGCGCCACCACGGTACCCGCCCAGCTGGTCGCCGGAGTGCCACACTGCTGGGGCGTGCCGCTGCGCACGGTCTGGGGCATGACCGAGGTGCCCGGGCACACCTGGACCCGGCACGACGACCCGCCGCTCTGGGGTTCGCGGAGTGACGGCCGCCCGGGCGCGGCCCTGGAGCTGGATTTCCGTACCGAGGACGGCGCCGTCCCCACCGCGGAGCAGCCCGCCCGCCTCTTCGTCCGGGGCGGCGGCCTCTGCCTGGCCACCTTCGGGCGGGACGGCGGCGAACTCCGCGTCCTCGCCGACCAGGACGGCGGCTGGTACGACACCGGCGACCTCGCCGTGCCGGACGGGCGGGGCGGTCTGCGGCTGTTCGGCCGGGCGGCGGACCGGATCGGGGGCTCGTTCATGATTCCGGTCGCGGACGTGGAGACGGAGCTGCTCGCTCACCCGGGTGTGGGTGACGTGGCGCTGGTCGGCTACCGGCCGCGCGAGGACGAGGAGCTCGCCTGTGCGGTGGTCGTGCCCAGCCCCGGGGCCGGGGCTGGAGCCGGGTCCGGGGCCGGGGCCGGGGGCGCCCTTACCCTCGCGGAGCTCCGTTCGTTCCTCACCGGCCGGGGCATGACCGACTGGTACCAGCCCAGCCGCCTCGAGCTGGTCAGCGAGCTGCCGCGCAACGCGATCGGCAAGGTCCGCAAGGACCTGCTCCGCGCTCAGCTGGCCGCCGGCGAGGTCGCGAACTCCCTGGCCGAGTAGCACCCCCGGGGCGGGGATTCCCAAGCCGGGAGTCCGGGGTCGGGCCGGTCGGCGGCATCATGGTCACCATGGAACTGGATCTTGCCGCCGCAGCCGGACCGACCCCGGAGGTGATCCGCACCGACCGGCTGGACCTGCTGCCGCTGACGGTCGGTCACGCCGAGGAGATGGCCGCGGTGCTCGACGACCCCTCGTTGCACACTTACATCGGAGGCAAGCCTGCCACCGTGGCAACTTTGCGCTCACGGTACGAACGCATGACGGCCGGATCGGGCGACCCCGCGGTCGGCTGGCTCAACTGGGTGGTCCGACTCCGCGCCGAGCACCGCCTGACCGGCACCGTCCAGGCCACGGTCACCACCACCCCGGCCACCGCGACGGCACCCGTGACCCGCAGCGCCGAACTCGCCTGGGTGGTCGGCACCCCCTGGCAGGGCCGCGGCATCGCCACCGAAGCCGCCCTCGGCCTGGCCGACTGGCTCCGCACCCACGGCGTACCCGACCTCGCGGCCCACATCCACCCCGAACACCGGGCCTCCGCCGCCGTGGCCGCCGCGATCGGTCTGACCCCCACCGACACCTGGCAGGACGGCGAGCGCCGCTGGCACTGACGGCCACGGAGACTGCCCGCCCGCGAAAGCGGTGGTGCGGCAGGCGCCCGCCGCACCACCCCAGCAGCGGCACGACGGACACCCGTCCGACCCGGAGCCGGCCGCCCGGCACGGGCCGAAGCAGGCCGGCACAGGCCGAAGCAGGCCGACGCCTCAGGAGGCCAGCTTGCCCATCGCGTTCACCTCGTCGACCACGCCCGCGTCGAAGAAGCTCCACGGCAGGTTGGCGAAGCCGCCGTTGCCCCAGCTGCTGCCCCAGCTGTTCTCGATGGTCACGCCCTGCTCGTTGTAGGCCACGATGGTGATCTCGTGCCCGCCGACCACCGGGTCGCTGCCGCTGTCACCGGGCGTGTAGCTGTAGTCCGAGGCGGTCTGCGAGTTGAGGTCCATGAAGCTCTGCTGGACCTCGAAGCCGATCGGCACCGGCTCGCCCTGGGAGATGGCGTCCTCGATCGCCGAACGGGCCGAGCCGCCGCTGTTCGGCAGCTGGACGAAGCCGGAGAGCTTGTAGTTGGCGGCGTTGGCGACCTCGTTGGCGTCCGGCTGGGTGGTGTAGTCGCTGGTGCCCTGCCAGTAGTCGGACTGGGTGTCGATGCCCTGCTGCTGCTCCATCGGCAGCGCGACGCTGGCGTAGGTGCCCTGGTCGTTGCCCTGGGCTATCTGCGCGTAGATGTACATCGGGGCCATCGGGGCGCCGCTGATGCCCTGCTCGTTCATCAGGATGCCGTAGCCCGTGTAGCCGGTGGCCCAGGTGACGCAGGCGCCGACCTGGCCCTGGTCGCCGGGCGAGAGGGCGTAGTTGGTCAGGTCCGCGCTGGCGGGAGCGTAGCCGGGGCGGGCGTGCGGGGCGAGCGCGGCCAGCGCCCGCGAGGTGGCGGCCGCGGCGGCCGGACGGACGGCGGCCTTGTGCGACTTCAACGCGGCCAGGTTGAGGCCGGTCGCGTAGTGGTGGTGGCGCACGTGGTGCCCGGCCGGGGCGGCGGTGACAGCGGTGGCCGTGGTGGTGAAGACCAGGCTGCCGGAGAGCGCGAGCGCGGCCGTGAGGCCGAGCGCCATGCGGGAACGCATCGATGAACTCCTTGTGGGGGTCGCCGGTCGTGGGGGCCGGCGCGCCGCGCCGCGCCGCAGATCCGGACGGGACCGGCGCGGAGGGCGGAAACAGTGGGGGATTGCGCCCGGCTGACGGTGCATCGGCTGCCGGGAGCGCTGCTCACCGTAGGGGAGCTGCGGCGTGCATGTCATGGGAAGAACATGACAACGTCGCGAAGTGGACAGCAATCTCTCAGGAATTGACAGGAAACTCCCAGGAAGTCAGACTCGCGGGGCCACCGCGCACTGCCGGGAGCCCTGGGTCACCACCGCTACCCTCGCCCCCGGCTGGCGAGACCACTGCCGCCCCGCCCCTAACGAGTCGACAAATCGACCTGTTCCTCGCCGAGTTCCGCGCCGACTCAGATTCCCTTCCCGACACCCCTACCCCAACGGTGCGCCAGCAAGTAATGTAGCCGTTCATTATGAAGGGCGTACATAAATCTGACGAGGGCCTGGCCACCGACGCCAACGGCCTGCGCTTCGACCCCGGAGTCCGGTCCGCTATGGCCGGCTTCGCGGTCGACGGCGACACCGCCGCCCTGGAGACCGCGGCCGCCGTCCGCGCGGCGGCCCAGTCCATGGACAAGCTGCGCGGCCAGGGCGCCGGCGGGCGCGGCCTCAGCGCCGGCGCCATGGACGTCCTGGTCCGCCTCACCAGTCTCCACCAACCTGAAATCGGCCTGCACATCGGCGAGTTGGCCCGAGCCGGCGGGGTCAGTTCGCGCAATGTCACCGGCCTGGTCGACACCCTGGAGCGGGACGGCCTGGTCCGGCGCGAGCCCGACCCGCACGACCGCCGCTCCGTCCGCGTGGTCGCCACCCCCGCCGGCACGGCCTGGCTGGCCGCCTTCCGCGAGCCCACCCGCCGCGCGATGTCCGCCGTCTTCCGCGGCTTCACCCACGCCGAGCTGGACACCTTTCGCGACTTCTGCCTCCGCCTGGTCGAGAACCAGCGCCGGCTCGATCACCACCTCGCCCACCGCCCCGAGGGGAAAACACCGTGACCACCCGTCAGACCGTCCGGGCCTACCACGAGGCCCGCTTCCGCGGCGACGTCACGGCCGCCGCCGCACTGACCGGCGCGGGCTTCACCTTCCGCAGCCCGTTCGTCACCTCGGACAGCCCGACCGGCCACCTCGACGGCATCGACGGCCTGCTGTCGATCGTCACCGGCGTCGAGCTGCGCAGCGAGCTGTACGGCGAGGACGAGGCCGTCCTCGTCTACGACGTGCACACCGCCTCCCCCGTGGGCACCCAGCGCACCGCCGAGCACTTCCGCCTCCGCGACGGCCGGATCACCGCGATCGAGCTGATCTTCGACGGCGCTCCGTGGCAGGCCCTGATGGCCGCCGCCGGCCCGACCACCACCTGACGCCCGCTCGGCTGCCCGATCCCGACTGTCCGATCCCCACAAAGCCACGCCGACCGACTGCGTACCGATCAACACCTGACCAACTGTCATCACCTGGGCAGGGTGGAGTCCTGCCGATCACTCCCCGGCCGGGCAGTCCGCGCCGGAGTTGTGTCGGCCTGACAAGTTTCCACGAGTGTCTCTCGTCACACCCAGGGGGTAGCGCAGTGCAGATTCAAGAGCAGGCGAAGGTCGTGGTGACCGGTCTCGGGGCGACCACCCCGCTCGGCGGGAACGTGGCCGACACCTGGGCGGGGCTGCTCGCCGGGCGGTCCGGGATCAGCGCGATCGAGGAGGAGTGGGCGGCCGGGCTGCCGGTGCGGATCGCCGGGCAGCTGGCCGTCGAGCCGAGCACGCAGCTGGACCGGGTGCTGGCCCGGCGGTTGGACCGGTGCGAGCAGGTGGCGCTGGTCGCGGCCCGGGAGGCCTGGGCCGACGCGGGTGCGCCGGAGGTGGTGCCCGAGCGGCTGGCCGTGGTGATCGGGACGGGCACCGGCGGCGTGCTGACTCTGCTGGGCCAGGACGACGTGCTGGAGGCCGCCGGCTCCCGGCGGGTCTCGCCGCACACCGTGCCGATGCTGATGGCCAACGGCCCGGCCGCCTGGGTCGCCATCGAACTCGGCGCGCAGGGCGGCGCCCACACCCCCGTGAGCGCCTGCGCCTCCGGCGCCGAGGCGATCGCGCTGGGCCTGGACCTGATACGCCTCGGCCGGGCCGACGTGGTGGTGGCCGGCGGCGCCGAGACCTCCATCTGCCCGATCACCCTGGCCGGGTTCGCCCAGGCGAAGGCGCACTCCACCCGCAACGAGGACCCGACCCGCGCCTCCCGCCCCTTCGACGTGGACCGGGACGGCTTCGTGATCGGCGAGGGCGCGGCCCTGCTGGTGCTCGAACGGGCCGAGCACGCCGCCGCCCGCGGCGCCCGGGCCCACGCCACCCTCGCCGGAGCGGCCGTCACCTCGGACGCCCACCACATCACCGCCCCGCACCCGGACGGCCAGATCCGCGCCATCCGCCGCGCCCTCGCCGAGGCCCGCCTCTCCCCCGCCGAGGTCTCCCTCGTCCAGGCCCACGCCACCTCCACCCCGCCCGGCGACCTCACCGAGGCCCGCTCGATCACCGCCGCCATCGGCACCCACCCGGCTGTCACCGCCACCAAGTCGATGACCGGTCACCTGCTGGGCGCAGCGGGCGCGGTCGGCGCCCTCGCCACCGTGCTGGCCCTGCGCGACGGCGTCATCCCACCCACCGCCAACCTCGACACCCTCGACCCCGAGGTCGACCTCGACATCGTCACCGGCACCGCCCGGCGCGCCCGTCTGACGGCCGCCGTCTCCAACTCCTTCGGCTTCGGCAGCCACAACGCCACCCTCGTCCTCACCCCATCCCCGTCCGTCTGACCACCTACCCGGCGACCGACCGGGTCAGCGGCCGACTGAACCGGCGGCAGACGTGCACCCGCCCGAACTCACCCCGCAGCCGGGCCGCTTCGGCCAGCGGCGCGGAGAGGAAGAGGGTGATGGGCCGCAGCCCCGGGCGGCGCGCGCCGATGGCCCGATCCGGCTCCTCGGGGTGGCTGCGCAGGTCGGCGTAGACGTGCAGGAAGTGCTCGCTCTCGGCGAAGCCGGCCGCGCGGTACCAGTCGAGGGTGCCGGGGTCGTCCCTGGTCCAGGCGTCCAGCGTGTCGACCCCGGCGGGCACCTCGGCCAGCCAGGCGGCCAGCAGGGCGGTCGCCAGCCCCCGCCGCCGGTGCTCCGGCCGCACGGCCACGGATTCGATGGTCGCCAGCGACCCCGTCACGCTCACGTCCAGCAGCGCCAGCACGGCGCCGTCCGGGTCGACGGCGACCAGTCCGCGCCCCGGCGGCACGACGGGCGGCCGCTCCCGGAGGACGTTGTCGAAGTACGCGGTGTCCAGGAAGGAGAGCACCCGGCAGTGCAGCCAGGAACGCTCGTCAGCGGGCCGGTAGGCCCGGATGGTGGTGTGATCGGGCATGGTGATCCTCCGTCGGTCCTACTGCTGGAACGGCCCGTTGGCGGCCAGTCGGGCCCTTGCGGCCGAGGTCCTGCACGAGGGGGATCACGTCCGCCAGCCTGCGCTCCCCGGCCCGCTCGTGGCAACCGGTTTCCGGCCTGGTAGGAAAGGCTGGTGACTGGACAAGGGGCGAGCCGACCGTTCGATGCCGTGCTGTGCGACCTGGACGGGGTGGTGCGGTTCTTCGACCACCGTGAGGTGGCCCGTCTGGAGCGGGCGGCGGGGCTCCCGGCCGGGGCCGCCTTCCGGGCCGCGTTCCGCCCGGGGGTCGGGGACCGGCTGGTGCTCGGCGCACTCGACCGGGTCACCTGGACGGCGGCGCTCGCCGACGGCCTCGCGCCCCTGGACGCCGAGCGCGCCGGGGAGTTGGCCCGGGCGTTCGCCCACAGCCCGGCCTGGGCCGACGAGACGGCGGTGGCCCTGCTCCGGCGGGCCCGGGCCCACGTCCCGGTGCTACTGGTCACCAACGCCACCGTCTGGCTGGAGGAGGACCTGGCGGCCCTCGGCCTGACCGACCTCGCCGACCAGGTGGTCAACAGCGCCCGGGTCGGCCTCGCCAAGCCCGACCCGGCCCTCTACCACCTCGCCGCCGACCGCGTCGGCCTCGCCCCCGACCGCTGCCTCTTCGTCGACGACAGCCCGAAGAACGTCGCGGCGGCCGCCGGCCTGGGCATGCGCGCCGTCCTGCACCGCACCCCAGCCGACCTCGCCACCGCCCTCGCCGACCTCTGGTCCTGAACTCCGCTCACGACGACGACCCGGTGGCCCGATTTCCCTGGTCAGCCCCAGTGCCTGAGCTTCCCTCACCCATCCGGCGGTAGGGGTTTACCCACCCTCAGAAGTAGGCCCTGCACCATGGCGGGCCGGCCTCCCCGAGCGCGAGCATGATCTCGGGCCGCAGGGTGCGGCCGGTTGAAGAGACGGGGGTAGTCATGTGGGCCTTCAGTGATCGGGTGCCCTGGACAGCGGGCGTCCTGGTGGCCCTGACGGCGATCTGCCTGGCGGTGGCGCTCCGCTCGGCGTCGGCCAGGGGCAGACCGGTCGTGTCGGCGGCCTCACCAGGCGCGGCCCCTGCCTCCGCACCGGGCGCGGCTCCTACCGCCGTACCGGGCGCGGCCTCTGCCGACCTACCGGGCCGAGCCGAGCGGCTGGTCCGGCACTGCGCAGCGGCCCTGCTCGGGTTCGCCGCCTTCGGCGAGGTGACGGTGCTCCTCCGTGCACTCCACAACCCCGGCGGCCCGGGCTACGTCGTCACCGTGCCCGGCCTGGCCGCCCTCGACCTGCTGCCGGCCACCCTCCTGCTCCCCGCCCTGCTGCTGGCCATCCTCCCCGCGTACCCACCCGGCCAGGCCCCCGGCCGTCGCACCGTCCCCATCACCGCAGCGGTGGCCGGCTCCGTCCTGGCCTGGCCCTCCTGGCTGACCAGTACCCCGCCCCTCCCACTGATGGACCACCTGGTGGGCGGCCTCGCCATCCCCTTGCTCGCCGCCGCAGCCGCAGCCGCCCTCCCCCGCCTCACCGCTCCACCCGCCGGGTCCGCCGCCCCGGCCTCAGCCTCCGCCACCCCCTGGGCCCTGCTCCTCCCGGGCGTCGCCACCATGGTCGCCGGTCTGCTCGGGTTCCCGCTCTGGGCTCCCGCCGAGCCCGGCACCGGGATCGGGCTCGCCGTCACGTACTGGTCGATCGGCCTGGCCGTGCTGGTGGCCCTCGGCACCGCCGCGCTGCACCGCCCACGGGCGGCGGCCCACCTCGCCACGCTCGGCCTGCTCGCGGTGGGCGCGTACGGCGTGATCCAGGGCGGGTTCAGCGGCTCCCTCCTGGAGATCCGCACCTTCGGCACTCCGGTCGGCCCGCCACCGGGCCTCCCCTCCGAGCTCAGTCACCACATCACCGTGCTGGCCGGCATCCACGGCGCGCTGCTGCTCGCTCTCGGGCTCTGGCTGCTGCCGCGCACTGTGCTGCCCGATCTGCGGCGAATGCTGGGCCGCGAGCCCGATCCGGCGCTCTCCCGTCGGGTGCAGGAGCTGGCCGAGACCCGGGCCGAGGCGGTGAGTTCGGCGGCGGCCGAGCTGCGCCGGATCGAGCGCGACCTGCACGACGGTGCCCAAGGCCGGCTGGTCACCATCGGGATGAACCTGCGGGTCGCCGAGGAGCTGATCCGCACCAGCCCGGCCGAGGCGGCGGCCCTGGTGGTGGAGGCCAGGGTCTCCTCGGCCACCGCCCTGGAGGAGCTGCGCAGCCTGGTCCGCGGCACCTGCCCACCCGTGCTGGCCGACCGAGGCCTCGGCGAGGCCGTCCGCGCGCTCTCCCGGGAGCTGCCGCTGCCCTGCGAGACGGAGATCGACCTCCCCGTCCGGCTCGACCTCCCGCTGGAGTCGGCCTGCTACTTCGCGACGGCCGAGTTGGTGACCAACGCCGTACGCCACTCCTCCGCGAGCACCCTGCGAATACACCTGACCCACACCGACGGCCGGCTGCGCCTGTACGTCGCCGACGACGGCATCGGCGGGGCCGACCCGAGCCGGGGCACCGGCCTGGCGGGGGTGGAGCGCAGGATGGCGGCCTTCGATGGCATCCTGACCGTCAGCAGCCCGCCCGGCGGGCCGACGGTGGTGGCCCTGGAGGTGCCGTGCGGGTAGTGGTGGCGGAGGATCTCTTCCTACTCCGGGAGGGCCTGGTGCGGCTCCTCAAGGCCCGGGGCTTCGAGATCGCGGCGGCCACCGACAGCGCGCCGGGCCTGCTCGACGCACTGCTCGAACACCGGCCGGAGCTCGCCGTCGTCGACATCTGGCTGCCGCCCACCCACACCGACGACGGCCTCCGGGCGGCCCTTGCCGCCCGGTCCCGCCTCCCCGGCCTGCCGATCCTGCTGCTCTCGCAGTACGTGGAGCCGCTGTACGCCGAGGAGTTGCTCGCCGACCAGTCAGGTGGGGTCGGGTACCTGCTCAAGGACCGGGTGTTCAGCGACGACCAGTTCGTGGACGCGATCCGCACCGTCGCCGGGGGCGGCACGGTGATGGACCCTCAGGTGGTCACCAAGCTGCTCGGCCGCCAACACCGCAGCACCCCGCTCTCCCGCCTCTCCGACCGGGAGCGCCAGGTCCTGGAGCTGATGGCCGAGGGCCGGTCCAACAGCGCCATCGCCCAGCGGCTCTTCGTCAGCGAGAAGGCCGTCTCCAAGCACAGCACCAGCATCTTCACCAAGCTGGAGCTCTCACCCTCCGAGGACGACAACCGCCGGGTGCTCGCCGTCCTCGCGTACCTGATGTCCACGCCCTGAACGGGCCGGCCGGCGCGCCCCGGGTCAGCGCTTGACGGCCCGGAGGATGACGAACTTCGGGTTGCCGGCCACGAGTTGGGCGTTGCCGAAGATCCGCCGCAGCGTCACGTGGTACCCGAGGTGCCGGTTCCCGACCACCCACAGCTCGCCGCCCGGCCGCAGCGCGGCCCGCGCGTCGAGGAACATCCGCCGCGCCGTGGCGTCGGTGGTCGCCTGGTGACTGTGGAACGGCGGGTTGTTGAGCACCAGGTCGAGCGAGCCGGCCGGCGTACCGGCGAGCCCGTCCGCCGCCCGGAAGGTGGCCTTGGCCCCGGCCGGCAGGTTGGCCCGGAAGGTCGCCTCGGCCGAGGCCACGGCCTGGTGCGACTCGTCCACGAAGAGCAGCTCCGCCTCGGGGTTGCCGAGCGCGGCGGCCGTCCCCACCACCCCGTTGCCGCACCCGAGGTCGGCCACCAGCTCGGGCCCGCGCCGCACCGGCAGGTGCTGCAGCAGGAACCGGGTCCCGATGTCCAGTCGCTCCGCGCAGAACACCCCCGCATGGTTGACCACGGTCCGCCCCGAGGCCACCCCGATGTCCCCCGGCAGCGCATAGCTGAGCGGCCACGGGTCGGCCCCACGCGCCGGCCCCGGCGCCGGGGTGCTGAAGATCAGCCGGGCCTTCTTCACCGCGAGCGAGGTCTTGGTCGGACCGATCAACCGCTCGAAGAGCTGGAGCGTCGAGGTGTGGATCTCCGTCACCATCCCGGTACCGACCACCACCGTGTCCGCGTGCAGGGCCGGGGCCAGCCGGTGCAGCTGGTCCTCCAGCAGCGCCAGGCTCTTCGGCACCCGCACCAGCAGCACGTCGATCCGCGCGGGCGGAGTGTCCCGGGTGGTGAGCAGCGTGACCCCGTCCGCCCCGCCCCTGTTCCGCCCCAGGTTGGCGAGCGTAGCCTGCTGCCCCAGGTACGAATCACTGATCTGCGTCGGCCCGTGCGCGGCGAGCGCCGTGACCAGCGCCCCCCACCGGTCCCCGAGCGCCACCACCGTGCCGGACAGTTCGACCCCGCTCTCGGCGAGGTGCCGCAGCAGGTACTCGTCGGCGGCGTCCCAGGCCCGCAGCTGCTCGCGCGGGTGCTCGGGAAAACGAGTGAGGGTGAAGTCGCCGGTGGCCGTCGTCAGGATGTTCATCGTGCGCCCAGGCTACCCAAATCTCCCCCACCCCGTCCGACCCCACCCGCAACCCCACTGACCTGCGGACTCTCTCCTCCGCCGCCCGCACCGACCCCCATCGCGGCGCACGCTGCTGGCGGAGCCACCCCGATGGTGCGATCATCCACCGCATCGTTCCCGGTCCGCCGCCACCGACCGGGCTCCACACCGACCAGGGGGATCGGCCGTGCCCAGCACCGAACTGCGCCACACCTACACCGTCGCCGCACCACCCGCCGCCGTCCTCGCCCACCTGGCGACCCCCGAGAACTACATCGGCCTCTCCCCCCTCCTCGTCGCCGTCCGCGACATCCACCAGGAGGCCGGCACCACCCACTACACCGCCGTCGAACGCTTCCGCTTCCTCGGCCTGATCCAGCACGACAACATCATCCGAGTCACCCTCCACACCTCGTCCACGGACCTCCCCACCACCGCCACCGTCAGCGGCAAGGTCACCAGCCCCGGCGCCGTCCGGATGGACTACACCTTCACCATCACCGCCCAGCCCGGCGCCACCTCCCTCGTCACCGACACCCTCCACCTCCACACCCCCTTCGGTCTCCTCCGCTACGCCGCCGGCAAGGCCGCCGCCGTCCAGGCCGAACGCGGCCGAGTCCTGGCCCACCGCCTCGCCAACGCCTCCTGACGACAGTCAGAACGCCTCGGGTGGCTCATCCGACGGCGCCCAGCTCACTCCGCGGGCCCACTGGCACCGATGAACCGGTCACGCTCTTCCTACTCCTTTGATAATCTGGAGCCATGACTGAGATGCCCTACAGCATCGGCGAGGGTCCGGCCACCCGGGTCAGCCTCTCGCTTCCCGAAGGCACGGCCGAGGCGATCCGCCAACGAGTGGGCAAGCGCGAGTTCTCGGCGTTCATCGCCGCAGCTGTCGAACGCGAGCTGCGCGGTCAGATCCTGGACGAGTACCTCGCCGACTACGAGCGCCGGCAGGGGCCGATCTCAGCCGCGGAGCAGGATCGGGCCCGCCAGGTCTTCGACGAGGTGTTCGCCGAGGAGGGCGGATGGCCCGTCACAAGCTGAGCCACGAGGGCACCTTGGTGCTCGACTCCGAAGGCCTCTCCAAGCTGGTCAACGATCACGAGCCCGCCGTGGCGCTGGTCGCAGAGGCCCGGAAGCGGGGCATGGAGGTGGTGATCAGCGCGCTGACCATCATCGAGGCCGTCCACAGCCGCACTGACCAGGCGCGTCTGCGGTGGATCCTGTCCGGCCTGCGGATCGTGCCGATCGGCGACGAGGAGGCACGGGCCGCCTCGGCACTCCTGGTCGGCGCGGGCCTGCACGGCCACAAGTACGCGATCGACGCGGCGGTGGCGGAGATGGCACTCCGTCAGCACCGGCCAGTCGTCCTGCTGACCTCGGACATCGATGACATGACCAAGCTCTGTGGGGATCGCGTGCGGCTCGTGGCCGTCTGACGCCTGCTTCGGCGCCCGCACGGCGACCAAGAAGAGTCAACCTTCAGCCGCAGCCGGCTCAGGCCCCGGCTGCCAGGGACAGGCCGGTGACCAGCATTGTCGTCGCGACCAAGGCGTCCAGCGCGCGCCAGGAGGAGGGGCGGCGGAAGAACCCGGTGAGCAGCCGGGCGCCGAAACCCAGGGCGGCGAACCAGCACAGGCTCGCCAGGGCGGCACCGAGCCCGAACTGCCAGCGCAACGCACCGTGGGTCGCCGCGACGGAGCCGAGCAGCAGCACCGTGTCGAGGTAGACGTGCGGGTTCAGCCAGGTCATCGCGAGACAGCTGAGCACCGCGCGGCGGCCGGAACGGACGGCGGGTCCGCCGCCCTCCAGGCTGGAGGCCCGGAAGACGCGCCGAGCGGCGATCACCGCGTAGCAGAGCAGGAAGGCCGCGCCGACCACGCGCACTGCCGTCAGCGTCGCCGGCCACGCGGTGATCAGCGCGCCGAGGCCGCCCACCCCCAGGGCGATCAGCACGGCGTCGGAAGCCGCGCAGATCGCTATCACCGGCAGGACCGCCTGCCGCCGCACACCTTGGCGCAGCACGAAGGCGTTCTGCGCCCCGATGGCGACGAGCAGTGACATGCCGGTCCCGAATCCGGCCGCGGCGGCGGTGAGCGTGGTTCCCATGAGCGCAACCGTAGGGAGCCCGCACATCACAAGACCAGCTAAAGATTCTTACGTATCATTAGCACTCATGAAGGCCGAGCTCCCCCACGACCTCGTCCGTACCCTGCTGGCCGTGGTCGACGAGGGCACCTTCGACGCAGCGGCGACGGCCCTGCACCTGACGCCCTCGGCGGTGAGCCAGCGGATCAAGGCACTGGAACAGCGGACCGGCCGGGTCCTGCTGACCCGTACCCGACCGGTGCGACCGACCGAGTCGGGCCAGGTCGTGGTGCAGTTCGCCCGTCAGCTCGCCCGCCTGGAGGACGACGCCCGCAATGCGCTGGGGATGCCCGAGGACGGAGAGGACTCCGGCCCGGCGACACCCTCCTGGCTCCCGATCGCGGTCAACGCGGACTCGTTGGCGACCTGGTTCGTCCCCGCGCTGGCCTCGCTCGCCCAGGACGCGCGAGTCCACGTCGACCTGCGACGGGAGGACGAGGCCCACACGACCACCCTGCTGCGGGCCGGCGAGGTGATGGCGGCGGTCACCTCCTCGCCCCAGCCGGTCGCGGGGTGCTCGGTGCAGCGGCTGGGCGCCATGGTCTACCTCCCGGTCGCCGCACCGCAGTTCGCCGCCCGCTGGCTCGACGGCGATCCGGCCCTGCTGCTCCCGGAGGCGCCGGTGGTCTGCTTCGACCGTCGCGACGAACTGCAGGACGCCTTCGTCGGCGACCTCACCCCCGGTCGGCGAGCAAGCGTCCGACGCCACTACGTCCCCTCCAGCGAGGGCTTCGCCGACGCCGTGACGGCCGGCCTCGGCTGGGGTCTCGTCCCAACCGCCCAAGCCGAACCCCGGCTACAGAGCAACACCCTGGTCCGGTTCCTCCCGGACCGCACCGCCGAGGTCCCGCTCTACTGGCAGCAGTGGCGCCTCGACTCCCCCGCCCTCGTAGCCGTCGCCACGGCGGTGAAGGCAGAGGCGAAGCGGGCGCTGCGCTAGGTGAGTCGGCTGCGTACGCCGTAGAGCGCGGCGCCGACCACGAGCACGCCCGCCCCCGTCGCCACGGATGCGATCGGGAGGGCGAAGGCGAGGGCGAGGCAGCCGACCAGGCCGAGCACCGGGACCGGGAGTGGGGGGCGGCCTTCGGTCGGAGGGAGGGTGAGGGCGGCGGTGTTGGCGATGGCGTAGTAGGTGAGGACGCCGAAGGAGGAGAAGCCGATGATGCCGCGGAGGTCGGTGGTGGCGGCCAGGGCGGCGACGGTGAGTCCGATGGTGAGGGCGGCGCGGTGGGGGACGGCGTAGCGGGGGTGGATGGCGGCGAGGGTCGGGGGGAGGTGGTGGTCGCGGGCCATGGCGAGGGTGGTGCGCGAGACGCCGAGGATGAGGGCGAGCAGGGAGCCGAGGGCCGCGAGGGCCGCGCCGACGTTGACCAGCGGGACGAGGCCAGGGGCCCCGGCCGCGCGGACGGCCTCGGCGAGGGGTGCGGTGGCCCCGGCCAGGCGGGTGGGCCCGAGGACGATGAGCAGCGCGAGGGCCACCGCCGCGTACACCGCGAGGGTGATGGCGAGGGCGGTGGAGACGGCGCGCGGGATGGTCCGGGCCGGGTCGCGGACCTCCTCGCCGAGGGTGGCCACCCGGGCGTACCCCGCGAAGGCGAAGAAGAGCAGGCCCGCCGCCCGGAGCACCCCGCCCGGCGTGGTGTCGGTGACCGGCGTGAGGCGGGCCGGGTCGGCCGCGCCGCTGGTCAGGCAGACCAGGACCACCGCGAGCAGCAGCGCGAGGACGGCCGCGACCACCGCCCGGGTGAACCAGGCGGCCTTCTGCACCCCCAGGTAGTCCACCGCCGTCATCGCCAGCACGGCCGCCACCGCCACCGCCCGGGCGTGCCCGGGCCAGGCGTACAGGCCGACGGTCAGGGCCATCGCCGCGCAGGAGGCGGTCTTGCCGACCACGAACCCCCAGCCGGCCAGGTAACCCCAGAACAGCCCGAGGCGTTCGCGGCCGTAGACGTAGGTGCCGCCGGAGGCCGGGTAGCGGGCGGCCAGCCGCGCCGAGGAGGTCGCGTTGCAGTACGCCACCACGGCGGCCAGCCCGAGCCCGAGCGGCAGCCCGGCCCCGGCGGCGGCCGCAGCCGGCCCCCAGGCCGAGAACACCCCCGCCCCGATCATCGCCCCGAGCCCGACCACCACGGCGTCCCCCACCCCGAGCCGCCGTTCCAGCACCACCGCACCCACTCCTCGACAAGGTCGCCCCGGCCCTCGGATCGGGCCGGAAGATCGCCGCGCACCCTATCGGGAGAAAGTGTCCGGCAAGGGCGAGGGCAAAGCGCAAAGGCAAAGCGCAGGGACAGGGGCAGGGACAGAGGGCCTCAGCCGGCACCCGGGCCGGCGGCCCGGAGGAGGTGGGCGCCGCCGCCGGGGTAGGAGCCCGGAGGGCGGTGGAAGAAGCGGGTGGCGATGGCGTCCACGTCCAGGTCCTCGATCTCGGGGAGTCCGAGGTCGGTGAGGGTGGCGGCCAGGTCGGCGGGGGTGAAGTGGGTGAGCCAGGGTTCGCCGAGGGCGGCGACCCGGGCGGCGCTCCGCTCGTAGGCGGCGCGGCCTTCGGGCGAGCGGCTCTCGGGCGGTTCGGAGTAGTCGAAGAGCAGCTGGGCGCCGCCGGGCAGGCCGCCGATCAGTCGCAGGGTGTCGAGCACGGCCTCCCGGGTCAGGTACGGCACCACACCGAGCCAGCTGAACACGGCCGGACGGGACGGTTCGAAGCCCGCCGCCGTCAACTGACCGAGCAGGGAGTCCCGTTCGAAGTCGACGGGCACGTGGTGGAGCGAGTCGGGCACCGCGATCCCGGCCTCGGCCAGGCGCTGCCGCTTCCACTCCTGGGTGGCCGGGTGGTCCACCTCGAAGACGCGCAGGCCCGGGTGGGTCTGCCGGTACCCGAAGGTGTCCAGCCCCGCGCCGAGCACGACCAGTTGCCGAGTGCCGGCGGTGTGGGCAGTGGCCACCGTCTCTTCGGCGAAGCGGGTGCGGGCGGCGATGAACAGCCGCATCGGCCGCCGCCCGGGCTCCGCCTCCGCCTCGGCGACCAGCGCGGCCGGATCGGCACCGAGGATGGCGACGGCCAGCGGATCGGCGAACACCCGCCCGCCCTCCAGGAGTTGGTGCACCGCCCGGTGCCGCGCGGCCGCGTACGCCGTCCGGCTCGGTTCGCCCTGCCTCATCCGCTGCTCCTCCATCCGACCGGGAAGACTGTCCGGGAAGACTGCCGGAGGCGACCCGGGAGGCCACCGCCGCACCCCGCACCCCGTGCTCCGTACCCCGCGCCGTGCACCCCGCACCGCGCGCTCGACCGCGAGCCTACCGAGGCACCCCGCTGGTAGATTCCGGAGGATGGCGACCACCCTGCACGGAGAGTCCGTCACGCTGCGCCCCGCGACCGCCGACGACGTACCGGCCCTGACCGCGATCCGGGCCACGCCCGAGGTCTACGCCCGCTGGCGCGGCGGGCCGGACCTGGCCGCCGAGGTGGCGGCGGACCTCGCGGACGAGCTGAACCCGGTGCTGGCCATCGAGTACGGGGGCCGTACGGTGGGCGCGATCCAGTGGCACGCCGAGCAGACGCCGGACTACCGGCACGCGGGGATGGACATCTTCCTCGACCCCTCGGTGCACGGCCGGGGCCTGGGCGCCGACGCCGTCCGCACGCTGGCCCGGCACCTGATCACCGACCACGGCTTCCACCGCCTGGTGATCGACCCGGCGGCCGACAACGCCGCCGCCATCGCCTGCTACCGCAAGGTGGGCTTCCGCCCGGTGGGCGTGATGCGGCAGTACGAGCGAGGCTCGGACGGCAGTTGGCACGACGGCCTGCTGATGGACCTGCTGGCCGAGGAGCTCAGCTAGCCGCAGCGGCAGAGCGGAGGCGGTCGAAGGCGGTCGGCCCGGCCGGGCGGGCGGCCAGATGGGCGCGGATCGCGCGGGCGCACTCCTCGGTGCCCTCGGCGAAGGTGTCGACCTCCAGGTCGTAGTGGCCGTGGGCGTGCACCACGCCGTACTGGCGCTCGGCGATGCCCAGGCCCCGGTCACCCCGGTCGCGTTCGCGGCGCCGCAGCTCGGGCAGCGGGCAGTGCACCCCGACGAAGAGCACCTCGTACCCGGCCAGCACCTCCAGGCAGTCGGCCAGCCGCCAGGGTTCGCTGAGCACGTGGTCGACCACCACGTTGTTGCCGCCCGCGGCCATCGCGGCGATCGAGCGGTGGAAGCCGCGCCGCATCCGCCGCAGCGCGAGGTCCAGCCGCTCACCCTCCATCAGATCGGCCCGGCGGGCGCCCATCGCGTTGAAACCGTCCACCGCCAGGTGGAAGTACAACTCGTCCAGGGTGCGCAGCAGTTCCACGGCCAGTGTGGACTTGCCCGAACTCGAGGTCCCGTTCAGGAAGATGATCCGCCCCGCCGGGTGCTCCTGCGCCGCCATCCCGCTCCCCCACACACTCGTACGCCGCTCGTCCGTGCGCACATGATCCCATCAGCGCACCGTCCTGAAAAGGATCAACTGACGCGCCGTACAGAAAAGATCATGTACGCGATAGAGACGGAGGGTTACTGTGCAGGCATGCCGATCGCCACCCTTCCCGCACCCCTGACCGACCGCTACCTGCACCGACTCGGCGTGCCCTCCGGGGCCGCCCCCTCGCTGACCACGCTGCGTGCCCTGCACCGGGCCCACGTGCTGCGGGTGCCGTTCGAGAACCTGGCGGTGCAGTTCGGCCGCCCGACCACCGTCGATCCGGTGGAGTCGGCCGAGCGGATCCTGAGCGGGCGCGGCGGGTACTGCTTCCACCTGAACGGCGCCTTCGCCGCACTGTTGGAGACCATCGGCTACCAGGTCGAGTGGCGGGTGGGCGGCATCCACCGGACGGACAACCAGGCCGGGGCGAGCGGCGACCACCTGACCCTCACCGTGCGGTGCGAGGGCGAGACCTGGCTGGTGGACGTGGGCCTCGGGCAGGGCTTCCTGGAGCCGCTGCCGCTGCGCAGCGGCAGCTACCGGCAGGGCCTCTTCGAGTACCGGATCGGGCCCTCGGCGGTGCAGCCCGGCGGCTGGCGGCTCGACGTGGACCCGCAGCTCGGCTACCTCGGGATGGACTTCCGCCGGCAGCCCGCGAGCGGCCCCGCCGACTTCGCCGAGCGGCACGAGTGGCTCTCCACCGCGCCCACCTCGCCGTTCATGCCCTTCCCCTGCGCCTTCCAGCCCGTCGCGGACGGCCAGAAGGCGCTGCGCGGCATCGTGCTGGTGCGGATCGACCCCGAGGGCCGGCACGTCCGCGAACTGGCCGATTCCGCCGAGTGGTTCGACGTCCTGGAGCAGGACTTCGGACTGACCCTGCCCGAGGTCGGCCCGACAGAGCGGCAGGCCTACTGGGACCGGATCAGCGCCGCCCACCAGGCCTGGAAGGCCGCCGTCGCCCAGCCCCGCGCAGAAAGCACGGCCCCGGCCGCCGCGGTGTCAGCCTGACCCGCAGGCCGGTGTCCTGACCCCGAATCGCACAGGTTTTCCGCAGGTTCTAGGCTGTCGGTCGATGACTGTCGACCGCCGCACCGTACTGCGCTCCACGGCCCGCCTGGCCGCCCTGTCCGCCGCCGGGGGGCTCCTCGCCGCGTGCGGCGAGGACGCCACCCCGAAGGCCTCGGGGCCCGCCTCGTTCGCCGCCCGGGTGCAGCCCTCGCACCTCAACACCGTCGGCCCGGCCGCCACCGGCGTGCCCGCCGCCCCCACCGGCACGCCCACGGCCGCCCCGACGCCGAGCGCGCCGCCCGCCGCTCCCCCGCTGGCCGCCAACACCCCCGACGAGGTGGTGAACGGCCCGCGCGACCGCCGCCAGGTCGCCCTCACCTTCCACGGTCAGGGCGATCCGGCGCTGGCCACCGCGATACTCACCACCGCCGAACAGCACGGTGCCCGGCTCACCGTGATGGTGGTGGGCAGCTGGCTCGACCAGCAGCCCGCGATGGCCCGGCGGATATTGGACGGCGGCCACGAGCTGGGCAACCACACCCAGAACCACCTCGACATCTCGACCATGAGCCCGCAGCAGGCCCACGACGAGATCGCCCAGTGCGCCGAACGGCTCCAGCGGCTCACCGGCTCGATCGGCCGCTGGTTCCGCCCCTCGGCGGCCCAGTACGCCAACGCGATGGTCCGCGAGCAGGCCAAGGCCGTCGGCTACCAGCACTGCCTCTCCTTCGACGTGGACCCGCGCGACTACAGCGACCCGGGCGCCGAGGTCGTGCAGCGCCGCCTGCTCAAGGCCGTCCAGGGCGGCTCGGTGGTCGCCCTGCACATGGGCCACAAGGGCACCCTGGACGCCCTGCCCGGCATCCTGGACGGCCTGAAGGGGATGGGCCTGGGCGCGGTGACCGCCAGTCAGCTCTGCGCCTGAGCGCGCCCTCCCCCGACGGGTACGAACCCTTGAGGCCCTAGGCTCCCCCGCATGCGATACATCATCATCGGTGCGGGTGCGGTCGGCGGCGTGATCGGGGGGCGGCTCTTCGAGAGCGGCCATGAGGTGGTGCTCGTCGCGCGCGGCGCGCACCTGGCGGCGCTGCGCGCCGAGGGCCTGGAGCTGACCACGCCCGAGGGCACCCGGCGGCTGCCGGTGCCGGCCGTGGGCGGGCCGGACGAGGTCGAGCTGGGCCCGGAGGACGTGCTGCTGCTCGCCGCCAAGACCCAGCACGCCGAGGCGCTGCTCGCCGAGTGGGCCGCCCGGCCGGTCGCGGGCGGCGGCACCGCCGGGGAGGTGCTGCCGGTGGTCACCGCGCAGAACGGCGTGGAGGGCGAGCGGCTGGCGCTGCGCCGCTTCCGGCGGGTGTACGGGATGTGCGTCTGGCTGCCCGCCACCTTCCTGGAGCCCGGCCGGGTCAGCGCGGCCGGTGCTCCGGTCTCCGGCTTCCTGCACGTCGGCCGCTACCCGGCCGGATGCGACCAGACCGCCGAGCGGATCTGCGCGGACCTCGAGGCCTCGGTCTTCCGGGCGGTGGCCACCGAGGAGGTGATGGCTTGGAAGTACGGCAAGCTGCTCGGCAACGTGGGCAACGCGCTGGAGGCCGTCTCCGGCCCGGCCGTGACCGAGCCCCAGCTCACCCTCTTCCGCCGCCTGGTCGCCGAGTACGAGGCCGCGCTGGCGGCGGCGGGCCTGGCGTACAAGAGCGCCGCGGAGCAGCAGGCCGAGCGCGGCGACCTGATCACCCTCCGGCCGCTGCCCGGCATCGAGCGCGGCGGCGGCTCCTCCTGGCAGAGCCTCAGCCGGGGCACCGGCACCATCGAGGCCGACTACCTGAGCGGCGAGGCCGTGCTGCTCGGCCGCCTGCACGGGGTGCCCACCCCGCTCAACGAGGCCCTGCAGCGGCTGGCCGGCGAGTTCGCCCGCACCGGCCGGGCGGCCGGCAGCCTGACCGAGGCGGAGCTGGACGAGCTGCTCGAGCTCTGAGCGACTGGTCAGGCCAGCGGGTCGGCGGGGCCGTACGGGCGGAGCCGGAGCGTCCGGGCGTCGGCCTCCCGGATCGCCTCGGCCTCGCTGACCAGGCGCTCCAGGTTGTCCCGTCCGGCGTGGATGAAGCGGCCGTGCAGGGCGTCGAACCGGCCCCGGGCGGCGTCCACCGTCACGGCGACCATGTACGGGATGCTGCCCCAGGCCTTCATGTCCTTGAACATCGGCATCCCGGCCGTCATGTCGGTGGCCACCGCGCCGGGGCTGACGTCGAGGATCACCACCCGGTGGGCGGCCAGCGAATCGGCCAGGTTGTCGGAGAGCTGGAGCAGCGCGCCCTTGGAGGTGGCGTACGCGGTGTAGTTGCCGTCCGGGCGCAGCGCGAAGCCGGAGTTGAGGTTGAGCACCCGGCCGGAGCGGCGGCTGACCATGCCGGGCAGCACGTACCGCATCAGGTTGAACGGCCCGCGCAAGTTGGTCTCCACCACCTGCCACCACTGGTTCGGGTCGGCCTCCCAGAGCGGCACCTCGGCCCGGTCGACCTGCCCGGCGTTGTTGACCAGCAGGTCGACCGGGCCGAGGTCGCGCTCCACGGCACGGACGGCCTCCCGGACGGCGCCGGGCCTGGTCACATCCACCGTGACGGCCACCCCGCGGGCGCCGTGCCGCACGCACTCCTTGAGGGTCTCGATCAGCGTGCCGTGGGTGCGGCCCAGCAGGCCGACCGCCATCCCCTCGGCGGCCAGCCCGATCGCGATCTCCCGGCCGATGCCCCGGCCCGCGCCGGTGACCAGCCCGACCTGCCCCGTCAGCGAACCCGTCGGCATCGCGCTCCAACCCCTTCCGACCCGGCCCCACGCAGCTCCGCTCGGCATTGTGGCCCCCGCCCGCCCCGGGCCCGGGCGAGCCTCGCGCCGGAGGTGACGCATCTCATCCGATCGGCCCATCGGCAGGGGAGGTGAACCGTCGTTCGCTCCGGGGTAGTACGGTCGTGCAGGCGACACTCACGGGTACGACCTGTGCCGTGCCGTCCCTCGATCAGCTGCCGGGCCAACCCCGGCGAATCACGGTGAAGGGCAACGGAGTGAGTGACATCGCGCGCGTCGGAGTGGTGGGCTGCGGCCTCATGGGGTCGGGCATCGCGGAGGTCTTCGCCCGCGCCGGGCTCGAAGTACTGGTCTCGGAGGCCACCGGCGAGGCCCTGGAGCTCGGCCGCACCCGGCTGACCAACTCCCTGGACACCGCCGTCAAGCGCGGCAAGCTGACGCAGGAGCTCCGGGACGAGGCGATGTCCCGCCTCTCCTTCACCACCGACCTGGCCGACTTCGCCGACCGCGACCTGGTGGTCGAGGCCGTCGCGGAGCGCGAGGACATCAAGACCCAGATCTTCCAGACCCTGGACCAGGTGGTCGAGCGCCGGGACGCGATCCTCGCCTCCAACACCTCCTCCATCCCGATCGTGAAGCTGGCCTCCGCCACCTCCCGCCCGGAGCAGGTCATCGGCCTGCACTTCTTCAACCCGGCCCCGGTGCAGCGCCTGGTCGAGGTGGTGCCCACCCTGACCACCTCCGCCGAGACCACCGCCCGGGTCGAGGCCTTCGCCGTCCAGGTGCTCGCCAAGGAGCCGATCCGCGCCCGCGACCGGGCCGGCTTCGTGGTCAACGCGCTGCTGGTGCCGTACCTGCTCTCCGCCGTCCGGATGTTCGAGTCTGGCGTGGCCACCGCCTCCGACATCGACAAGGGCATGGAGGCCGGCTGCGCCCACCCGATGGGCCCGCTGCGCCTGTGCGACCTGATCGGCCTGGACACCATCGTCTCGATCGCCGACTCGATGTATGAAGAATTCAAGGAGCCGCTGTACGCCGCTCCCCCGCTGCTCTCCCGGATGGTCGACGCGGGCCTGCTCGGCCGCAAGTCCGGCCGCGGCTTCTACGACTACACCGCCACGGCCTGAGCCACCTGACGATGTCGCGCTCCTTCCTCTTCCTGCTGGGCAGCGCCCGCGCGGACGGCAACACCGAGCTGCTCGCCCGGGCCGCCGCCGAGCAGCTGCCCGCCGGCACCGAGCAGCGCTGGCTGCGGCTGGCCGAGCTCGACCTGCCGGACTTCACGGACGGCCGGCACGCCCCCGCGCACACCCCGCTCGCCGGTGACGAGGGCCTGCTGCACGAGGCCACGCTGGCCGCGACCGACCTGGTGATCGCCTCGCCGCTCTACTGGTACTCGGTCTCGGCGCACACCAAGCGCTACCTGGACTACTGGTCCAAGTGGCTGCGCACGCCCGACCCGGAGTTCAAGGCCAAGATGGGCGGGCACACCCTCTGGGGCGTCACCGCGATGGCCCACGCCGAGCCGGAGGCGGCCCGGCCGCTGGAGCTGACGCTCCTGCAGTCGGCCGCCTACCTCGGCATGCGGTACGGCGGCGTACTGCTCGGCACGGCCAACCGGCCGGGCCAGATCACCGAGGACGAGGCGGCGCTGGCCCGCGCCAAGACCTTCTTCGCGGCCGAGCCGCCCCTGGCCCGCTTCCCCTTCCGGGAGGCGTAAGCGGACCTCTCTCGTCCCCGGACCCCCTTCGCGGGGGTCCGGGGCTCTGTCATCACGCCGTCAGAAATTCACCTCGCGGATCTACCCGCGTATCTCGCGGATATCGCCGCCGGAGCATGCTGGTCGGCCTTCGCGCCCCTGACCTTCCCGGGCTCAACTGCCCGCCCCACAGGTGGAGTTCCGCATGCCCAGCCTCAGCACCGCACGCCGCGCCGCGACCGCCGCCGGCGCCCTGCTCGCCTCGGCCGCCCTGCTCGCCTCCGGCGCCACCGCCCAGGCCGCGAGCGCCTATTCGCTGCTGGTCTACCCGGACCAGAGCCACAGCGCCGTGGTCTCCTTCGTCAACACCGCCACCACCTCGGTGGACATGACGATGTACGAGCTCCGTGACACCAGCGTGGTCAACGCCCTGGTCGCCAAGCAGAAGGCGGGCGTGAAGGTCCGGGTGATCCTGGACGCCCAGCACACCTCGGTCAACGGCTCGGCCTACTCCACCCTCAAGGCCGGCGGGGTCGGGGTCACCTACTCCTCCGCCGCCTACGTCTACACCCACCAGAAGACCGTCACGGTGGACGCCGCCAAGTCCCTGATCCAGACCGGCAACCTGGACTCGGTCTACTACGCCAACGACCGCGACTACGGCGTCTTCGACAGCGACACCGCCGACGTCGCCGCGATCGAGCGGGTCTTCGCCGCCGACTACGCCAAGACCGCCGTCACCCCCGGCGACGGCGACAACCTGGTCTGGTCGCCCACCGACTCCCAGAGCCGCCTGCTCGCCCTGATCAACGGCGCCCAGCACTCCCTCGACCTGGAGCAGCTGGAGTTCGGCGACTCCGCCCTGGTCGACGCGATCGTGGCCGCCGAGCAGCGCGGCGTCACCGTCCGCGTGGTCGGCATGAACCCGAGCAGCTACGGCACCTACTTCGACCAGGTCACCGCCGCCGGCGGTTCGGTGGTCACCTACTCCTCCTCCGGCGGCCTCTACGTGCACGCCAAGGTGATCGTCGCCGACTACGGCACCCCCACCGCCAAGGTCTTCGCGGGCTCGGAGAACTTCTCCGACAACTCCCTCAACCACAACCGCGAACTCGGCCTGATCATCAGCGACTCCGCGGTCCTCAACGGCATCGAATCCACCTTCACCACCGACTTCGCGGGCGGCACCCCGTACTAGGCCGCACCCGGCACCGCGCGCCCCGACCGGCGGAGGCCACCCCTCCGTCGGTCGGCGCGGGTAGCGTGTTGAGGCATGACACTGCTGAATCTTCCTCAGAACTCCGTGCTGCTCGACCTGTTACGGGAGCAGGGTGAGCCGCCGAGGCCCACCGGCCTTGCGTACGAGGGGTGGGAGCTGCACACCCACCCCGATCTGGTCGAGCGACTCGAGGAACTCGCGGGCGACTGGCCCGTCTTGCCGACCTTCGGGGTGCCGGTACTGGCGGCCAAGGGCATCGCCGCAGTCCTTGCCCTGGGCACGAACAGCCTGCTGGTGCGGCTTCCCGAGGCGCCGCCCGAGGCTCTGGCACCGGCAGCGCCGCGGCCGCCGCTGACGGATCCCGGCCAGGACTGGTACGCGGTCTCGGCCTGGCAGAGCGAGCTCCACTCGACGGAGTCCGCGCGGCTGCTGTCGGAGGTGGTCCGGCACGCGCTCTCGTACGCGGCGGGTCTCTCCTCGGACACCACCACCGATTGGCGGGGACGGCCGGTGCAGACACCGCCCACAGCCGGGGGCAAGGCCGGGGCCAAGCGAAAGAAGGGCAAGGCCGAGCAGCGGCGGCCCCGGCACTCCTGAGAGCCTCGGCCGGCATCAGAAGCCCTTTGCGCGATGATCAACTTTGGTGAGAATCTGCGCCGTGCAAAAGAACCAGCTCGGCCGACTCGTCGGCGCCGTCTTCGGTCTCGTCTTCATCCTGCGCAACGTCGGGGCCTACCCCGCCGCCGTGTGCATCCCACTGCGAGCCCTGGCGATCCTCGCCTTCCTGTGGCTCTTCCGCGCCATCCGCCGCACCCCGACCTCTCCCACGACCACCGACGGCGCGGCCCCGGCCCTGTTCGGCAAGGGGTACCGCCTCGTGGTGGCCGCCGAGGTCGTCCTCGGGATGGGCGGTCTGATCGCGCTCAACCCCGTGCTGCACCTCCCGGAGGCCTCCGTCGGCTGGATCAGCCTCGTGGTCGGCCTCCACTTCTTCGGCCTCGCCGCCGTCTGGCGCCGCCCCACCATCCACCGTCTCGCCGCAGCCCTGACCGCCTGCGGCACCCTCGGCCTGACCCTGGGCGTGGCCCAGGTGCCCTACCCCCTCACCGCCACGATCGGCGGCATCCTCCCGGGCGTCCTCCTCCTCGCCTCCGTCGCCCGCGACACCCGCACGCCGGCCGACCGGACCCCCGCCCTCGGCTGAGGGGGCTCAGAGGTGGTGCAGGGCGCGGTCGAGATCGGGGCCGACGTACTCCCAGCACTCGATGTCCCCCGTGGCGGGGGCGTGTTCGCCGAGGTACCAGCCGCCGTCGGTGGCGCGGACGAGGCAGAACGCGCCGACCTCGAGCGCGAGGTCGGCGGCCAGGGGTTCGCCGAGGTGGGTCACGGTGCCGAGGGGGTCGAGCAGGCGGGCCGTCGGGGTGGCGGTGCGGAGCCGGATGGTGTCGATCGTCCACGGCTCCGGGAGGCGGCCGGGCAGTTGGGCCGGGCGGGGCAGGAGGTGGGCCACCGCGTGACCGAGCCGGGGGGTGAGCCAGCCGTCCTCGCGGGTGAGGCCGAGGACGCCGCCGAGGAAGACCATCTCGAAGGTGCCGGCCGGGGTCTCCCACTCGAAGGGCACGGTGGAGACGTGCGAGGGGAAGGTCTCCTCGGCGGCCGTGCCCGGGCCGAACTCCTCCTTCGGCTCCGGGCCCTCGTCCGTGTAGCGGTGGGCGAAGAAGGCGTTGATCCAGCCGGTCACGCTGGGCCCACCGGAGCCGGACCGGTGCTTGTAGAGCGAGCGCCAGAACTCCTCGTCCACTCCCTGCCCGGCCGCCGTCGCCGCCATCTGCTCCAGGACGGGCCCCAGCGCGGCGAGCCAGTCGTGGAGTCCGGTGAAGCGCTCCTGCAACGCGCCGATCCGGTCGGCCAGCACCCGCCAGTCCTCGGCGGTGCCGGTCAGGCGGATCTGCGGAATGCCGCACAGTGTGCGCCACTTGAACCGGTAGTACGGACTGACCACGTCCATCAGGGCGACCAGGGCCGCGCCGGCGTCGGCCGGCGTGGTGGTCGAGAAGGCGGGCAGCAGCAGGGTGGCGGTGTCCTCGCCGATCAGCTCCCTCAGGGGTTGCTCGACGAGCCGGATCGACCGCCCCCAGTCCTCCGGAGCCCGGTCGTCCCGGACGGTCACGGTCTGCCGCTCGCCCGGGGTGTCGGTGAACAGCCCGGCGCAGGCGTCCTGGTTCAGCCGGACGTGGACGGCCACCTCCTGCACGACGGTGCACCAGAGCACGTCGGGCGAGAGACTGAGCGGCAGGTGCGCGGCGAAGGCGAGGTGCATCGCGCGCAGCAGCAGGCTGACCGTCGGCTCGGGGTCCTCCCCCGCGGTGCTCAACAGCGTCTCGACGCTGCGCTGCTGGAACTCCACCGGCCCCGGCAGCAGGGCCCGCAGGAACCGCTCGTTGCCGGTCTCGACGATCTCTCCGGCCAGCCGGGCCGCAGCGGCGTCGGCCGCCGCGTCGGTGCCCAGTGATAGCTCGATCACGTACCCCATGCGTTCCCCCCTGCCGGACGAGGCATCAGCGTAGCCGCACGGACCCTAGTGCTCCTCGGTGCTGCGGGAGTCGGTGAGGGTGAGGGCGCCGGTGGCCGTGACCAGGCCGACCAGGACGGCGAGGACGGCGTAGGTGATGCGTTCGCCGTGGAAGAAGGAGTCGGTCAGGGCGCCGCTCCAGGTGCCGGCGGGGAGTTGGGTGGTGACCAGGGCGGCGATCAGGGTGCCGACCACCGCGGTGCCGATGCTGCTGCCGACCTCCTGGGCGGTGTCGTTGAGGGCGGTGCCGATGGAGGTGCGGTTCTCCGGCATCGCCTCGACCAGGGCGACGGCGCAGATCGTCATCACGGTGCGCAGCCCGATGGTCATCAGCACCATGCAGACCGCGATCACGGCGTAGCCGTGGTAGACGCCCCAGGCGAGGCCGGCCAGCGCGCCGGCCAGGCAGGCCGCGCCGACCAGGCAGGCGATCCGGTGGCCGCACCGCTTGGCGAGCTGCTCGGAGAGCGGGGTGGCCAGCAGCATGGTGGCGATGATCGGCAGGTTGGCCAGGCCGGCCCGGACGGGGCTCCAGCCGTAGGCGTACTGGAAGTGCAGGATCAGGCCGAACATCACGGCGGCCATCGCGATGGCCGTGCCGAGCTGGGCGATGGTGGCGCCCCGGACGGTGCCGCCGCGGAAGAGCTTGAGGTCGAGCATGGGTGCGGCGGTGCGCCGCTCATGCCGGACGAAGGCCGCCCCCGCGACCAGGGCCCCGGCGATCGAGGCGAGGGTGGCGGCGGAGGCCCAGCCGTGGTCGACCCCGCTGGTCAGGGCGTAGCAGGCCAGGCCGATGGCGGCCACGCTCAGCACCGCGCCGGGCAGGTCGAGCCGGTCCTTGGTGAGGTCCTCCGGCCGGTCGGCGGGGACGCCGAGGCGCACGCCGATGGCCGCGATCAGCGCGATCGGGGCGTTGACCAGCAGCAGCCACTGCCACCGGACGTGGGCCAGGGCGGTGCCGCCCAGCAGCGGGCCGAGCACGAAGCCGGACATCCCGACGATGATCATCACGGTCATCGCGCGCATCCGCAGCGCCTGGTCGTCGAAGAGCCGGAAGACCAGCGAGTTGGTGATCGGCGCCATCGCGGCGGCGGCGATGCCGAGCCCAGCCCGCAGCGCGATCAACTCGCCCGTGCCGGAGACCGCGAGCACGGCCAGGCTGATCAGGCCGAACGCGGCGAGGCCGACCAGCAGCACCCGCCGCCGCCCGAGCCGGTCGGCCATCGAACCGGCCGTCAGCAGCAGGCCGCCGAAGGTCAGCGAGTACGCGCCGGTCACCCACTGCAGGGCGGTGGTGCCGCTGCCCAGGTCGCGGCCGATGGTGGGCAGGGCGATCGAGAGGAGGGTGTTGTCCACCATCTCGACGAAGAAGGCCAGGCAGAGCGCGGCCAGCGGTATCCAGGCTGCGCGCAGCGACGGGTAGGTGCGCGGCGCGGCCGTGGGCGCGGCGACGGTGGCGGTGCTGGTGGTACTGGTGCCGGTGCCGGTCATGGCAGCCCCCTCTCGGTGTGGTGGGTCGTCGGATTATCGAACCGTGTTCCACACTAGAACCAGGTTCGATAATCTTGCAACTGTGATTGGATGGGGACCATGACCCGCCCGCGTCCACGCCCCGCCGACCGACCCGCCCGGGAGCCCCGGGAGCGCCGGCGGGCCTCGCACTCGCTGGAGACCGTCCTCGGCGCCGCCGTCGCCCTGCTCGACGAGGCGGGCGAGTCGGCGCTGACCCTGCGCGCCCTGGCCGCCCGGCTCGGCACCGGCGTCGGCAGCATCTACTGGTACGTCTCGGGCAAGGACGACCTGCTGGAGCGCGCGATCGACCACGTGCTCGGCGGGGTACTGGAGACGGTCCGGGGCCGCGCCGACACCGGCGACCCGGTCGAGGACCTGCGGACGACGGCCGTGACGCTCTTCGACGCGATCGTGGACCGCCCCTGGCTGGGCTCCCGCGTGATGCGCAACATCGACGTACCGAGCAACTCGCTGCGGATGTACGAGGAGTTGGGCCGTCAGACGCTGCGCCTGCCGCTCACCCCGCGCCAGCGCTTCCACGCGGTGTCGGCCGTGATCTGCGTGGTGGTCGGCAGCGCCGACGACCTCGGCCAGGATCCGCCCCCGGAGGTGCTCGACGGCACGGTGGGGCGGGCGGAGTTCCTCGGCGAGTACGCCGAGCGCTGGCGGAGCCTGGACGCCGAGCAGTTCCCCTTCCTGCACGACGTGGTCGAGGTCTTCGACGGCCACGACGACAGGGAGCAGTTCCTCTCCGTGCTCGACCTGGCCCTGGCGGGCGTCCGCCGCCAGGCCGAGACCAACGCGGCGAAGGCCGCCGACGCGGGGAGCGCCGGCGGCAAGGCGAGTACTGACGGCAAGACGAGTACCGACGGCACGGGGAACCCCGGCGGCACCAGGGCCGTCGGTCAGTAGGCCCGGCGGCCCGTCGCCGAGGCGAAGCCCAGCCAGGTGTGCCGGTTGCCGGCCCAGCACCAGCCCGCCTTGGGCGCGTCGCGCCGCTCCCGGCCGTCCCGGCCGGTGCCGTTGCTGATCCAGAGCGCGGGGGTGCGGGCGTCCAGGGTGCCGTCGGCCTTGCGCAGCCGGGAGCCGATGGTCATGAAGCAGTGGCCCCGTTCCAGCGCGGCCGGCTGCTGGAGCACCCAGTGGATGCCCTCGGCGAGCAGCAGCGGGCTGCGGCCCTGCGCGGTGAGGGCGGGCAGCGCCTCGTTCGGGCTCCAGTCGGCCATCGCGTCCCCGCGGTCGAGGCCGTCGAGCAGGTAGAGCGGCCCGTCCGGCAGGGCGAGGCCCTCGATCGGGGCGAAGCGGTCCACGTCGGGCATGTCGACCACCACGAAGCCGGACTTGCCGGCGCGGCGCAGCAGCGGCGCGAGCACGGAGGCCGGCACCCGGTCGGGGTGGACCGCGAGCAGCGTGCCCGCCGCCGCCCCGGCGGCGAAGGCCCGTACCTCGGCGGGGGTCAGCCCGGCGAGCTCGGCCACCCCGAGCTCGATCAGGCGCTCGGCCTGGGCGGCCGGGGCGGGCAGGGTGACGGCGGAGAGAGCGGAGGCAGAGGCGGAGGCGGAAGTGGAGGCGGAAGTGGAGGCGGCTACGGACACAGTGCTCCCTGGGTCGGGCGATCGGCGGCATGGTGCGCAACGAAGGACCCGGCCGGAGCATTCCCGCCCGCCCCGAAGAACCGGGAGCGAGCGGCCGCGGCCGAAAAGCCCAAGCAGCCCGAGCAACCCGAGAAGCCCGAGCAGCCCGAAAAACCCCGGAGGGGACGGCCGACGGCCTTCCCCTCCCCCCACCTTGACGGTCAATCAGCTATTGATGCTGTACGGGTCGCCGTAGACCTTCCACTTGAGCGGCGGGTTGAGGTCGAAGTTCTTGGCGTTCAGGAAGACCAGCTGCTCGGTGTCGACCCTGCTGGTGTCGCTGTGCGCCTCCTCCTTCTTCATGACCACCTTCCGGGCGTCCAGGAAGGCCTTGAGGTAGGTGGCCTCGTCGCCGCCCTGGGCGGGGGTCTTGGCCTTCTTCATGGCCGCCGCGCGGATGCCGCCGAAGCTGTCGCCGTCGTTGCCCGGGCCGTGCATCACGATGGCGTCGTAGTAGATGAACTGGCCGAGCGCGCGCAGGCCGTCGGCCTTGCCCTGCTTGACGGCGGGGTTGAAGTAGACCCGGTCGCGCTCGTCGTTCTGGGCCTGCTGGAAGACGGTGTCCTTGGCGGCGGTGGCCCAGTCCTTCACGAACGCGCTGCCGAGGCCGGAGTGCGAGGCGCTGCCGTTGACCTTCTTCAGGGCGGGCAGGTACTTGGCGAGGATGTTGCCGGACTTGAGGTCGGTGTAGTGCTGGACGAGGTCGAGCATGTCGCCGGTGCCGGAGCAGAAGCCGATGATCCCGGCGGTGTAGCCCCGGCCGTCACCGATGTCCTCGATGTACTTGTACTGGGCCTTCCAGTCGAGCGAGGAGTTCTCCGCGCTGGAGACGAGCTCCATCGCGATCTCCTTCTTGTGCGCGTCGTCCAGGCCGACCCCGGCCTGGACGGCGGCGGTGACGCTGGCCGGGGCGGCGGCGTTCGAGACGCCCGCCGCGGCGACGGTGATGGGGGCCGCGGCGAGGACGATCGCCAGGGCGAGACGGGCCGTACGGTGCTGAGCAGGCATGACAGCTCCCCAGGACGTGTTAGGAAAGTTTCCTAACTTGGCGTGGGTCGATTGAAGCGCCCAACCCACTGTCGCCGCAAGAGCCTTGTCACGTCCCGCTCATGCCCGATCAGGCAGCCCTCCCTGCCCGGGGGCTCGATCTCGGACGGAGCAGCGCAGCTCACCCCGTCCGGAGCAGCAGAAGGGCCCTGCCCCGGACGGTGTCCGGGGCAGGGCCCTTCGCGAGCAGAGCCGCGTTACGCGCCGCGCAGCACCGCGCCCGTGCGGGCGTTCGCCTCGGCGACGGCGGCGGCGCGGGCGGCCGACGCCTCCTCGGCGGTCAGGGTGCGGTCGGTGGCGCGGAAGCGCAGGGAGTAGGCCAGCGACTTCTTGCCCTCGCCCGCCTGCTCGCCGGTGAAGACGTCGAACAGGCGGATGGCCTCCAGGAGTTCGCCCGCGCCCGAGCGCAGGGCGGTCTCCACCTCGGCGGCCGGCACAGCGGAGTCGACGATCAGCGCGACGTCCTGGGTGGCCACCGGGTAGCCGGAGACCGTCGGGCCGCTGACCCGCTGCTCGCCGCCGGCGAAGAGCAGGTCGAGGTCGATCTCCATCGCGCTGGTGCGCTCCGGCAGGTTGAGCGCCTTGATCACCCGCGGGTGCAGCTCACCGGCGTGGCCGACCACGGTCTCGCCGACCAGCAGCTCGGCGCAGCGGCCCGGGTGCCACGGGGCGGTGCGGCCCTGGCGGACCGTCAGCTCGACCCCGGCGGCCGAGGCGACGGTACGGGCCGCCTCGATCGCGTCGGCCCAGCCGGCCGGAGCGCCCTTGCCCCACCAGCCGGACGGCAGCCGCTCGCCCGCGAGGGCCACGGCCACCCGGCGCGGCTGGTGCGGCAGCGCCGCGTTGAGCGTGGCCAGCTCCTCCTCGGTCGGACGGCGGTCCACCGGCAGGCGGGGAGCCACGCGCAGCTCCGCCTTGGGGAGGAAGACGGTGCCGGCCTCGAAGATCGCCAGGTCGGTGTTGCCCCGGCCGATGTTGCGCCGCAGCGCACCGAGCAGGCCCGGCAGCAGCGTGGTGCGCAGCGCCGGCTCCTCGTCGTTCAGCGGGTTGACCAGCTTCACCGTGCGGCGGCGCTCGTCGTCCTTCTCCAGGCCGAGCGCGTCGAACGCGGCCTCACCCAGGAAGGGGTAGTTGTTGACCTCGACGTAGCCCGCGCCCGCGAGCGCCACGCCGGTGCGGCGGTGGAAGCGCTGCGCCTCGGTCAGGCCGCGGCCCGGCGGCACGGTGGGCATCCGGGCGGGCACGTTGTCGTAGCCCTCCAGGCGGATGACCTCCTCCGCGAGGTCGTACGGGTCGGTCAGGTCGGGGCGCCAGCTCGGCGGGGTGACCTCGAGGATGTCGGCGCCCGCGACGGTGCAGCCGATCTCCTGCAGGCGCCGGGTGACGGTCTCGCGGCCGTACTCGGTGCCCGCCACGCGATCCGGCAGGTCGGCGTCGATCGCGATGGTCCGCAGCGGGTGCGGGGCCGCGATGTCGGTGACCCCGGCCTCGGCGGTGCCGCCGGCGATCAGGACCAGCAGGTCCACGGCGCGCTGCGCGGCGGCCCGGGCGGCCTCCGGGTCGACCCCGCGCTCGAAGCGCTTGGAGGCCTCGGAGGGCAGCTTGTGCCGCTTGGCGGCGCGCGCGATGGTGACCGGCTCGAAGTGCGCGGCCTCGATGATGATCTCGGTCGAGCCGGTGACCTCGCCGGTCTCCGGGTCGGTGACCGGGTCGAGGATCTCGGTCGAGGCGCCGCCCATGACACCCGCCAGGCCGATCGGCCCGGAGTTGTCGCAGATCAGCAGGTCCTCGGCGGAGAGCTTGCGCTTGGTGCCGTCCAGCGTGGTCAGCACCTCGCCCTCGACGGCGCGGCGGACCTGGATCGGGCCGTCCACCCGCTCGCGGTCGTAGGCGTGCAGCGGCTGGCCGACCTCGAGCATCACGTAGTTGGTGATGTCCACGGTCAGCGAGATCGGGCGGATGCCCGACTTCTGCAGCCGGCGCTGGAGCCAGATCGGCGACTTCGCGGCCGGGTCGACCCCGGTGACGGTGCGCGCCACGAAGCGGTCGCAGCCGGTCGGGTCGGCGACCTTGACCATGTACCCGTAGGAGTTGGCCGGCGGCACGTCCAGCAGCGCCGGGTCGGCCAGCGGCAGCCCGTAGGCGGCGGCGGCCTCGCGGGCCACGCCGCGCATGGAGAGGCAGTAGCCGCGGTCCGGGGTGACGGCGATGTCCAGCACCTCGTCGACCAGCTGGAGCAGCTCGATCGCGTCGGTGCCCACCTCGTACTCCGGCGGGAGCACGATGATGCCGTCGTGGTCGTCGCCCATGCCGAGCTCGCGGGCGGAGCAGATCATGCCGGCCGAGGTCTGGCCGTAGGTCTGCCGCGCGGCGATCGGGAAGGGGCCGGGCAGCACGGCGCCCGGGAGCACCACGACGACCTTGTCGCCCACGGCGAAGTTCCGCGCGCCGCAGACGATCTCCTGCGGCTCGCCGGTGCCGTTGGCGTCGCCGACGTTGACGAAGCAGTGGCGGATCGGCTTCTTGAAGCCGGTCAGCTCCTCGATGGAGAGCACCTGGCCGACCACCAGCGGGCCCTTGAGGTCGGTGCCGATCTGCTCGACCGTCTCGACCTCCAGGCCGGCCCGGACGAGGCGGGCGGCGACGTCGCGGCCGGTCTCGCCCGCCGGCAGGTCGACGTACTCACGCAGCCAGGAAAGCGGGACGCGCATCAGATCTCCATCCCGAACGGGAGGGTGAAGCGGACGTCACCCTCGACCATGTCGCGCATGTCGGCGACGTTGTGTCGGTTCATCAGGATCCGCTCCAGGCCCAGGCCGAAGGCGAACCCGCTGTAGCGGTTGGGGTCCACGCCGCAGGCGACCAGCACCCGGGGGTTGACGACGCCGCAGCCACCGAGCTCGATCCAGCCCTCGGAGGAGCAGGTGCGGCAGGGCTTGTCCGGGTTGCCGATGCTCTCGCCCCGGCAGACGAAGCACTGCAGGTCGATCTCGGCGCTCGGCTCGGTGAACGGGAAGTACGAGGGCCGCCAGCGCAGCTCCAGGCCGTCGCCGATGAGCTTGGAGACCAGCAGCTCGATGGTGCCCTTGAGGTCGGCGAAGGTGATGCCCTCGTCCACCGCGAGGCCCTCGACCTGGCGGAAGACCGGGGTGTGGGTCGCGTCCAGCTCGTCGGTCCGGTAGACCCGGCCGGGGCAGACCACGTAGACCGGCGGCTCGCGGTCGAGCAGGGTGCGGGCCTGGACCGGGGAGGTCTGGGTGCGCAGCACCACACCGGAGTCGGCGGAGCCGTCCGGGGCCTGCACGAAGAAGGTGTCCTGCATCGAGCGGGCCGGGTGGTCCTCACCCAGGTTGAGCGCGTCGAAGTTCAGCCACTCGGCCTCGACCTCGGGGCCCTCGGCCACCTCGTAGCCCATGGCCACGAAGGTGTCCTCGATCCGCTCGGCCAGGGTGGTCAGCGGGTGCCGGGCGCCGCGCGGGGTGCGGTCGTACGGCAGCGTGACGTCCACCGCCTCCTCGACCAGCACTCGGGCGTCCCGCTCCGCCTCCAGCTCGACCTGGCGCTTGGCCAGCGCCTGGTTGACGGCGCCACGGGCCTGGCCGATCAGCTTGCCGGCCGCGGCCTTGGCCTGCGGCGGCAGCGCGCCGATCTCGCGGTTGGCCAGCGACAGCGCCGAGCGGTCGCCGGTGTGGGCGACCTTGGCCGCCTTCAGCTCCTCCAGCGTGGCGGCGGCGGCGAAGGCCGCGACGGCCTCGTCCCGGGCGCGCTCGACCTCTTCGGGCTTCAATGCCTCGACCTCTACCGGGTCGTAGGACTTGTTGGGTGCGGACATCTCTATCTTTCCCGTGCTCCTGCTCGTGTTGTGCCGAGGTATGGGCTCGCGCCTCCCGCGGCCACGCCGCGCCAGGGCGTCGCGCAACGCCAAAGGACGAGTGTAGTCGCAGCCCGCGTAACGCCCGTTCGCCCGATTACTCAGAGCATGCTCTCCGTGCTCGTCAGAGCATGAAGTCGGGGACGCCCGCGGGCAGGATAAATCGGAACTGGGCCCCCCGCCGGGCGCGCGGCTGATCCGGATGGTGCCGCAGTGCGCCTCGACGATGCCCTTCACGATGTAGAGGCCGAGGCCCGTGCCGCCGCGCTTGGAACCGCGCCAGAACCGGGTGAAGACGCGCGGCATCGACTCCTCGGGGATGCCGGTGCCTTCGTCGCTCACGGTGACCGACGTCCCTTCCATGACCTTGGGCGGAGTGCCGGGGCGCTCCCAGACGGCCGCCTCGACCACTTCCTTGGCGGGGGCCACCTCGATGGTGACAGTTCCCTCGCCGTGCCGCACCGCGTTTTCCAGCAGGTTGGCGAGCACCTGGTCGATCTTGTCCGGGTCGGCCCAGAGCTGGGTGAGCGGCTCGGTGATCCGGATGTCGAACCGCTCGGCCGGGCAGCCGGCGGCCACCTTGCCGTCCACGTGCCGGCGCACCGCCGCGGCCAGGTCGACCACCTGCTTGCGCAGCTCCAGCCGGCCGGCGTCGATCCGGGAGATGTCGAGCAGCTCGGCGATCAGCCGGGTCACCCGGTCGGCGTCGGCGTCCACGCTCTCCAGCATCCAGCGCTTCTGCTCGTCGGTGAACCGCTCCCACTTGGCCAGCAGGGTCTTGGTGAAGCCCTTGACGCTGGTGAGCGGCGAGCGCAGCTCGTGCGCGACGGTGGCGATCAGCTCGGCGTGTCCGCGCTCGGTGCGGCGGCGGGCCTCGGTGCCGCGCAGCGCCACCACCACCCGCTCCACCGGCCCCTGCGCCCGCTCCCGGACGTACCGGGCGGAGACCAGCACCTCGCGCCCGCCGGGCAGCAGCAGGTTGCGCTCTGGCTGCCCGGTGCGCACGGCCAGGCCGCCGTACGGGTCGGTCAGGGGCCACCAGCGCCGACCGTCCAGGTCCTCCAGCGGCAGCGCCTGCTCCAGCGGGGTGCCCAGCGCGGTGGCCGCGCGGATGCCGGTGAGCCGGGCGGCGGCGGCGTTGAAGCAGACCACGGTGCCGGTGCGGTCGGCGATCACCAGACCGTCCGGCAGGTCGTCCGGGTGCCACTCGGACCCGCTGCCGACCATGGGCGCCCTCCCCAGTAACCCACTACCCACTGTGTGCGTCCCCCCACTGTCCGAACCCTAGCGCCCCGATCACGTCCAGGCGAGATCCAGCACGGTCACGTCCGGCAGCCGCCCGGGGAGCGCTGGGCGCGCGCCGAGGCGTAGAGGCAGACGGCGGCGGCGGTGGCCAGGTTGAGGCTCTCGGCGTGGCCGTGGATCGGCACCTTCACCACCTCGTCGGCCAGCGCCCTGGTCTCCTCCGGCAGGCCCCAGGCCTCGTTGCCGAAGACCCAGGCGCCGGGCGCGCCGAGGGTGCCCTCGTCCAGCTCCTGGTCCAGGTCGCGCTGCCCCGCACCGTCGGCGGCCAGCACCCGCACCCCGGCCGCGCGCAGCCGCCCGACCGCCTCCTCCACCGGCACCCCCACCGCGAACGGCAGGTGGAACAGGCTGCCCACCGAGGCCCGGACGGCCTTGGGGTTGTACGGGTCCACCGAGGCGTCGGTGAGGATCACGGCGTCGGCCCCGGCGGCGTCGGCGGTGCGCAGCACGGTGCCCGCGTTCCCGGGGTCGCGGACGTGGGCGAGGATCGCCACCAGCTTCGGGCGGGCCGCGAGGACGTCCTCGAACGGCGTGTCCAGGAAGCGGCAGAGCGCCACGATGCCCTGCGGGGTCACCGTGTCGCAGATCTCGGCGATCACCTCGTCGGTGGCGGTGAGCACCGGCAGCCCGGCCGTCAGCGCGGCCTCGACGATGTCGGCGTGCCGCTCGGCCGCCTCGGGGGTGAGGTAGACCTCGACCACCACGTGCTCGCTCGACCCGGCCGGCCGCCCGTACGCGACCGCCTCGCGGACGGCCTGCGGGCCCTCCGCCAGGAAGCGCCGCTCCTTGCTCCGCTGGTTGCGCCGGGCCAGCTTGCGGGCGGCGATGACGCGGGGCGAGCGCAGGGAGGTGAGCAGGGGGGTGTCGGTGCTCTGCATGCTCTCGATCTCTGTGGACGGGCCAGGCGATCTGGGTGGACGGGCCGGGCGGAAATGCACTCGGCCCCGCAGACGGAGCGCCTGCGGGGCCGAGGAAAGCTTGGTGCCTCAGCGGGCACCGAATCCGTGCCGTCCGCCCGTCACCGGGCGGTCAGGGGCGGATTCAGGCGGCGACGGCGGCCTTGGGGGCGTTGACGTCGGCCGGGAGCGCCTTCTGGGCGACCTCGACGAGCGAGGCGAAGGTGGCCGGGTCGTTCACGGCGAGGTCGGCCAGCATCTTGCGGTCGATCTCGACGTTCGCGATCTTCAGACCCTGCACGAAGCGGTTGTAGGTGATGCCGTTGGCACGGGCCGCAGCGTTGATGCGCTGGATCCAGAGCTGGCGGAAGTCACCCTTGCGCTTCTTGCGGTCGTTGTAGTTGTAAACGAGCGAGTGGGTGACCTGCTCCTTGGCCTTGCGGTACAGGCGCGAGCGCTGGCCACGGTAACCGCTGGCGCGCTCGAGGATGACCCGGCGCTTCTTGTGGGCGTTGACTGCCCGCTTGACGCGTGCCACTTCATTACTCCTTGGGTTGGACCACGGACTACTTCACGTGGTCCGTCAATCGAATGGGTCGGGAAGGATCAGCTGCCCCGCGAGCACCTTGCGGGCCGCGGGAGGGCGATCACAGCCCGAGAAGCTTCTTGATCTTCTTGGCGTCGCCGGGGGCCATCTCGGCGTTGCCGGCCAGCTTGCGGGTCAGCGTGGAGGGCTTGTGCTCAAGGTAGTGGCGACGGCCGGCGCGCTCACGCAGCACCTTGCCCGAGCCCGTGATCTTGAAGCGCTTGCTCGAGCCGCTGTGGGTCTTCTGCTTCGGCATATCGCCGTTTCTCCTCGTCGGTCCGTCCCCGCCCCTGCATCGCTGCGGGGGCGGGAACTGGATGGATCCTCGGTGCCCGGGCGGGACGCCCCGGTACCGTCGTGGCCGATCCACCCGGACTGCGCGGAACCCCGGAGGGCTCAGGCGTCCTGAGTGGCCTCGGCCGGCTTCTCGACCTCGGCGGCGTCCTCGGCAGCCTCGGTGACCTCGGCGGTCTCCTCGGCGTCCTCGACGTCGTCGATCTCGTCGGCCTCCGCCTCGGCGGCGGCGTTCTCGGCCTCGAGCGCCGCGTCGTCAGCCGCAGCCTGGTCGTCGGCGCCGCTGTTGCGGCCCTGACGCTCGGCCTTGCGGGCGTCCGCGATCGCACGGGCCTCGGCCATCGCCTCGGTCTTCTTCTTGTGCGGGCCAAGCACCATGATCATGTTACGGCCGTCCTGCTTGGCCGAGGACTCCACGAAGCCCAGGTCCTGGACGTCGTTGGCGAGCCGCTGGAGCAGTCGGAAGCCCAGCTCGGGGCGGGACTGCTCACGACCACGGAACATGATCGTGATCTTGACCTTGTCACCCTGCTTGAGGAACCGGACGACGTGACCCTTCTTGGTGTCATAGTCGTGCGGGTCGATCTTCGGCCGGAGCTTCATCTCCTTGATGACCGTGTGCGCCTGGTTCTTGCGCGCCTCACGGGCCTTCATGGCCGACTCGTACTTGAACTTGCCGTAGTCCATGAGCTTGCACACCGGCGGCCGGGCGGTCGCCGCGACCTCGACCAGGTCGAGGTCGTACTCCTGCGCGAGCTCCAGCGCCTTGGCAAGCGGCACGATGCCGACCTGCTCGCCGCTGGGACCGACGAGTCGCACCTCGGGGACGCGAATCCGGTCGTTGATGCGGGGCTCGGTGCTGATGGGGCCTCCTTGGTTGCACCTTCTGCGCCGCGGCCGTCCGACGGCCGCGGGTAGTGGACTCGACCACTGGGCGGGGCTTCATTCGTGCTGCGCTGCCTTGCGGCTGCATGCACCGCGACACGAAAAAAGCCCCGCTCGGTACAGGCGGGGCTCCACACAACCGGAGGCTGCGCCCCTTGTCTCTGGGACGCTGCTGGCGACTCCCTGCGCCCTTGCGGGCCGGTGTCGCGGACCGGAGACCCGTCGACCGCGAGGTCGATCAGGTGGGAGACTTTCGTGGTTGCCCTCTCGGGCCTCCTGAGTGGAGCCTCCACTTGCTGGCCTGGTGCCCATGAGAGCTCCTGGCCGGTCAGTCTCGAAGCTTACGCTACTGATGCCGGTATTGAAAATGCGGGCTTGTACGCTGGGTGGCGTACTTCTGCCAGCCCCGACGGAGTGAGCCACCTTGAGCGCCCAGCCCACCGACCCGACCGACCTCGCCGAGGACCAGATCGGCTTCGACGACCTCACCCGTGACATCGCGGAGGTCCCGGCCGTCGAGGTGATCACCACCGTCGCGGTGCACCTGATGAGCGCGGCGGCCGTCAAGTGCGGCCTCGCCGAGGGCGGCGAGGCCGACAAGGACCTCGACGAGGCCCGCAAGCTGATCACCGCCCTGGCCGGGCTGGTCACCGCCGGCGCCCCTGAGATCAGCAACTTCCACGCCGCCCCGCTGCGGGACGGCCTGAAGTCCCTCCAGCTCGCCTTCCGCGAGGCTTCGCTGGTGCCGGACGCTCCGGGCGCCGGGCCCGGCGAGAAGTTCACGGGCCCCGTGTACAGCTAGTTGCACCATTCAGGGGCGCGGGGAACTGCGCGGATGCGGAAGGTGGCCGACCTGTTGCCTTCCGGATCCGCGCGGTTCCCCGCGCCCCTTTCTTTTGGCGCGCGCCCCAGTGAGGTTCACGCCCCCAGCAGGGCCAGGTCGAGGCCCCGCGTCAGGCGGACCCGCAGGATCGGGTCGGCGGCGAGGGCAGCGGCCAGGCGGCCGGCCAGGGCGCGGATCTCCTCCTCCGGGAGGTCCTCGGCCAGGGCCAGGGCCAGCACGGCGTCGGTCTCGGTGCCGGGGCGCAGCTCGGCGCGGCGGACGGCCGGCTCGACGGCCAGCACCGCGCGGACGGCGGCCTCCACCTCCGGGTCCTTCAGCGGCGGGAGGTAGGGGCGGTTCTCCGCCACGGCCCGCATCGGGGCGCCGGTCAGCTCGTAGGTGACCGGGCCGGCCGGGTCGATCAGGAGCGAGCCGGCCCGCTCGGAGTAGGCCGTCACGGCGGCCTGCGGGGCGGCCACCGGGGCCGGGCGGGCGTCGGCCCGCCAGCGGGCCAGGGTCTCCAGCGAGGTGAAGGCCGGCAGCGCGCGGCGCCCGTCCGGGGCCTCGATCACCGGTACGGCCATGTCGCTGGTCTTCTCGTGCTTGTGCCCGTTGGCGTCCACCTCGACCTCGCCGAGCAGGGCCACGATCGGGACCATCAGCCGGCTGGGCGTCAATGCGGTGAGCAGCGCCCGCTCGGTCTCGGCCGTACGGTCCGCCGCCCAGGCGGCGAGGGCGGCGGTGAGCCGGGGGTCGGCGGTGCCGTCGTCCTCGGCGAATCCGGGGTTCGGGATGTTCTTGCGGTCCACCCGGTGAGCCTATGCCACCTAGGCCTCTCATCCGGCGGTGCCCGTTCGTGCCGAGCCCTACCCATCAGTACGGGTGGTGTGACAGTCTGCGGGCCATGGCGATGCCGACTGCCTCCGACCGGGCCCGCTACGACCGGGCCACCGCGCACCTCGACGCCCCCCTGGCGATCGTCGACCTGGCGGCCTTCGACGCCAACGCCGCCGATCTGGTCCGCCGGGCGGCGGGCAAGCCCGTCCGGGTGGCCAGCAAGTCCGTCCGCTGCCGGGCCCTGCTGGAGCGGGTGCTGGCGATGGACGGCTTCGCCGGCGTCATGAGCTTCACCCTGGCCGAGTCGCTCTGGCTGGCCAGCGAGGGCTTCGAGGACGTGCTGCTCGCCTACCCCTCGGCGGACCGCACCGCCTTCGCCGAGCTGACGGCGGATCCGAAGCTGGCCGCCGCCGTCACCGTGCTGGTGGACGACCCCCGGCAGCTGGACCTGATCGACGCCGCGCGCGGCGGCAGTGAGGAGGTCCGGGTCTGCCTGGAGCTCGACACCGCGCTGCACCTGCTCGGCGGCCGGGTCCGGATCGGCGCGCGGCGCTCGCCGCTGCGCACCCCGGAGGACCTGGCCGACCTGGCCGAGCTCATCCAGCGCCGGCCGGGCTTCCGGGTGGTCGGGCTGATGGCGTACGAGGGCCATGTCGCCGGGGTCGGTGACCGGTTGGCCGGGCGGCCGGTGCGGTCGCGGATGATCCAGCTGATGCAGGCCAAGGCGCGGGCCGAGCTGGCCGACCGGCGCTCGGCGGTGGTCCGCCGCGTCCGGCAGGTGGCCGACCTGGAGTTCGTCAACGGCGGCGGCACCGGCAGCGTGGAGAGCACCGTCGCCGAGGCGGCCGTCACCGAGGTGGCGGCCGGCTCCGGCCTGTACGTGCCCCGGCTCTTCGACAACTACCGCTCGTTCCAGGGCCGCCCCGCCGCCCTCTTCGCTCAGCCGGTGGTCCGGCGCCCCGGCCTCGGCGTGGTCACCGTGCTCGGCGGCGGCTACCCCGCCTCCGGCGCGGCGGGCCCGGACCGCTCGCCAGTGCCGTACCTGCCCGAGGGCCTGCGGTACGACCCGCAGGAGGGCGCGGGCGAGGTGCAGACCCCGCTGCTCGGCTCCGCCGCCGACGACCTGCTGATCGGCGACCGGGTCTGGTTCCGCCACGCCAAGGCCGGCGAGCTCTGCGAGCGCTTCGCCGAGCTCCACCTGATCGAGGGCGACCGGGTGACGGCCACCGTCCCGACCTACCGCGGCGAGGGCCGCACGTTCCTCTGACGGACCGGCAGGCGCTGCCCTAGGCTGGCGTCCTGCCGCATTCGCACGTGTCGGACTGGGGGACGGTATGGAAGCCGAACTGGTGGCGCTGGCCACCTCGGGCGCGACCACGATGGTGAACCTGATGGCCACCAACCTGTGGACCACGGCCCAGGGGCGGTTCGCCGCGCTCTTCGGCCACCGGGCCGAGGCCGTGGCGGAGGAGCTGGAGGAGGTCCGCGAGGCCGGCGGCGAGGCGGAGGATCTGATCGCCGAGTGGCGGCCCCGGCTCCAGCGCCTGCTGGCGGCCGACCCGGCGGCGGCCGCCGCGCTGCGGGCACTGGTCGAGGAGTACGCCCCGCCCGCCGAGGCGCACGGCGGCGGCGTGCAGAACACCATCTCCGGCGGAGAGTTCCACCAGGCCGTCATCCAGACCGGCCACATCGGCAGCGTCAAGCTCTGAACGCGGCGGTGGCCGCCCACCGAAGTGGGCAGCCACCGACTGTGACTGACTGACCGTCAGGTCTTGGTGGTGCCGTCGGCGCCGCCGAGCGGGCCGCCCGAGTAGTCGGTGATGCTGGTGACGATGGCGTCCATCTGGTCCACCGAGGGGGCCTTGTCGGCGATGTCGAAGCCGAGGTGGATGGAGACCAGCGCCGTGTTGTTGGCGTTGGGGAAGACCACCGTCTGCACGTAGCCGTCGTTGCCCTGGGGGGCGTCGACCTTCCAGCGGATCAGGTAGCCGTCGCGGCCGTCGACCTTCACGGCCTGGTTCTTGAGCTCCTGGTGGCCCTTGATGTCGCCGTAGGAGTCCTTGGCGGCGGCGGCGATGTCCGTCTGGGCGGCCGCCTTGGCGTCGGTGCCCTTGAGGCTCTGGGTGGTCACGCCGCCGAGCGAGCAGGTGCCGGAGCCGCCACCCGGGCACTTGTAGCTGCCGACGCTGAGCGCGGCGAAGCCGGTGGCGGTGGTGCCGCCCGTCCAACCGGTCGGGACGGGGATGGAGATCCCGTTGATCGCGTCGATCGCCGGGCCGTCCGAGGAGCCGCCGCCCCGGCCGAGGCTGCCGCCCCCACCGGAGCCGTTCCCCGAACCGTTCCCGCCCCCGAGGCCACCGCCCCCGCCATTGCCGCCGCCGTTGCCCAGGCCGCCACCGGAGCCGTTACCGCCGCCGAAGCCGAACCCGTTGCCCCCGCCGTTGCCGTTGCCGTTGCCGGAGCCGCCGCCATTGCCCGAGCCGCCGTTGCCGAAGCCCGGGAAGCTGTCGCCCCCGTTGCCGTGGCCACCGCCGTTCCCGTTCCCGTTGCCGTAACCGCCGCCGCCGCCGCCGAAGTGGGAGCCGGACTTGCCGGCCGCCCGGGGTGCCGCCTTGGTGTCGGAGCGGCCGTCCATGGCGAGGAAGGTGATGCCGGAGCCGACCACCAGGCCGGCCAGGGCCGCGACGGTGGCGGCGAGGGCGACCGGGCGGGAGAGCTTGCTCCGCTTGCGGGCCGGCTGCATCGCGAGGACCTCGGGCAGCTCGGGGTAGCGGACCGTCGGTCCGCCGTCGAGCACCTCGCCCTCCAGCGCGATGCTCGGCCCGGGCCGGGTGGTGGCCGTCCAGCCCTGCCCGTCCCACCAGCGCTCGGGCCGGGGGCTGCTGTCGGTGTCCTGGGGGTCCGGGTACCACCCGGCGGGAATCTGCTCGCTCACGCCAGAGAATCTAAACGGATTTGGATAAGCGCGATATCAGCACACCGCCGTATCCGCCCTATTTCGGATGAGATTCCGGTGAGAACCGGGAACCCGCAGGTCAGAGCGGCCCCGCGATGATCTTGCCGGAGGCGTCGTCCGCCACGAACTCGGTCGGCGCGAGGAAGGCCGAGCCCGGCCCGGCCAGGAAGGCGACGGCCGCCACGGCCGGCTCGAGGGCGGCGCCCGGCCGCAGCCCGTACACCCGGATGCCCTCCCGGCCGTAGCTTCGGGCCAGCTCGGCGGAGAGCTCCCGGTCGGCCGGGTCGGCGGTGAGGTTCACGATCACGCCGTGGCCGTGCCGCCGCAGGTAGGGCAGCGCCGCCCGGCTGGCCGGCCCCGGTGCGACCGGGTGGACCGCGAGGTCCACTCCCCCGCAGGTCTCGTACGCCTCGTCGTAGAGCGCCTCGACCATGTCCGCGTCGCGGGGGTCGGTGTGCACGAACAGCCCGCCCACCGACCGGGCCACCGCCCGGCCGGCCGGTTCGTCCGCCTCGGCGCAGACCACCCGCAGGCCGTCCGCCGCGAGCCGCTCGGCCACCGCGCGTCCGAGGCCGCTGCCCGCGCCCGTCACCACCGCCACCCGACCACCCGGCCGCCGCACCACCCGAGACTCCCTCCGCCCGTCCGACCCGGCCGACCGTACGCCGAGCGGCGCCCGACCTGTCGGAGAGACGCGCGGAGTTTCGCAATCGGCCCACATTGACGGCGGCTCAGCTGACGTAGGGGGAGAATCCGGACATGACGACCAGACCGGTGATCGGCATCAGCACGCACCTCACCGACGCGACGTGGGACCACTGGTCCGCGCAGCGCGCCGTCCTGCTCCACGAGCGCTACCCCCGGCAGGTGCAGGCCGCCGGGGGCGTCGCGGTGCTGCTGCCGCCCGACGCCCCCGAGCACGCGCCCGAGGCGGTCGCCCGGTTGGACGCCCTGGTGATCGCGGGCGGCCCGGACGTGAACCCCGCCCTGTACGGCGCCCAGCCGCACCCCAGGACGGTGGCCAACGCCCCCGAGCGCGACCGCTGGGAGGCCGCCCTGCTGCGCGCCGCCCTCGCGGCCGGGCTGCCGCTGCTCGGCATCTGCCGGGGCATGCAGCTGCTCAACGTGGTGCGCGGCGGCTCGCTCATCCAGCATCTGCACGAGCCCGGCCCGCACCTGGGCAGCCCGGAGGGCTACGGGCGGCACGCCGTCCGCCCGGTGGCGGGCACGCTGCTGGCCGGGCTGCTGCCGGAGGACTCGGTCTCGGTGCCCACCTATCACCACCAGGCCGTGGAGCGGCTCGGTGTCGGGCTGAGCGTCTCCGCCCTCGCCGAGGACGGCACCGTCGAGGCGATCGAGGCCGCCGAGGGCTTCACCGTGGGGGTCCAGTGGCACCCCGAACAGGGCGCCGACCTGCGGCTGATGCAGGCCCTGGTGCGGGCCGCCCGCAGGCCCGTACCGGCAACGACAACGGTCACCAGTGCAGCCTTTGGATCTTCGTCCGAATTGGGGTTCACTTCCGGTGCGGGGCGGCTGCGGCCCGCGACGGAACGCTGACGCCCGGTACGAAGAGAGGACGGCGATGTCCGACCACGAGCACGACCACACCGACCACTCCGAGCATGCCCAGCACTCCCAGCACTCCCATGACGAGCACGGTGACCACTCCGGCCACTCGCACGGCGGCCATGGTGGTCACGGCGGTCACGGCGGCCATTCGCACGGGGTCGCGGCCGACGCGGACCGGCGCTGGCTGGTCAGCGCGCTGACGCTGATCGTGGCCTTCATGGCCGGCGAGGTCGTGGTCGGCTTCGCCGCCCGGTCGCTGGCGCTGATCTCCGACGCGGCGCACATGCTGACCGACGCCGCCTCGATCGTGCTCGCGCTGATCGCCATGCGGCTCTCGGCCCGGCCGGCCAAGGGCGGCTACACCTACGGGCTGAAGCGGGCCGAGATCCTCTCGGCCCAGGCCAACGGGGTGACCCTGCTGGTGCTCTCCGCCTGGCTCGGGTACGAGGCGATCACCCGGCTGCTCGACCCGCCGGAGGTCGAGGGCTCGCTGGTGCTGATCACCGCGCTGGTCGGGATCGTGGTCAACATCGGCGCCACCTGGTGCATGTCCAAGGCCAACCGGTCCTCGCTCAACGTCGAGGGCGCCTTCCAGCACGTGCTCACCGACCTCTACGCCTTCATCGCCACCGCCGTCGCCGGCCTGATCGTGGTCCTCACCGGGTTCACCCGGGCGGATGCGATCGCCTCGCTGATCGTGGTCGCGCTGATGCTCAAGGCCGGGATCGGGCTGGTCCGCGACTCGGGCCGGATCTTCCTGGAGGCCGCGCCCGCCGGGATCGACCCGGACGCCCTGGCCGACCGCCTGGTCGCCACCCCCGAGGTGGTCGAGATCCACGACCTGCACGTCTGGGAGATCACCTCCGGCCAGCCCGCCCTCTCCGCGCACATCCTGGTCGCCCCCGGCGGCGACTGCCACGCCGTCCGGCGCGGCCTCCAGCGCCGGCTGGCCACCGACTACCGGATCACCCACGCCACCCTCCAGGTCGACCACGTGGGCGAGGACGAGGACCAGCACCTGCTCCAGATCACCCCGGCCGGCGCCGCCACCGGCCCCGACCACTGCGCCGACTCCCACGGCCCGGTCCACCGGCCGGGCCCGCACGACCACTGAGGGCTCCCGTCGGCCGGTGTCTCCCGGTCGGCGGCGCCCGGTTGTCGGTGCGGTGCGGCATGATCTGAGGGGTGACCGCACCCCGCTTGATGCTCCTCGACTCGGCCAGTCTCTACTTCCGGGCGTACTTCGGTGTGCCGGAGTCCCTGCGGGCTCCGGACGGGCAGCCGGTGAACGCCGTCCGGGGGCTGCTGGACTTCATCTCCCGGCTGGTGGAGGACCACCGGCCGGAGCAGCTGGTGGCCTGCATGGACGCCGACTGGCGCCCGCAGTGGCGGGTCGACCTGATCCCCACCTACAAGACCCACCGGGTGGCCGAGGCCGCCGTCGAGGGCGAGGAGGAGATCCCGGACACGCTCGCCCCGCAGGTGCCGGTGATCGAGCAGGTGCTGGACGCCCTCGGGATCGCCCGTGTCGGCGTGCCCGGCTACGAGGCCGACGACGTGATCGGCACCCTGGCCACCAAGGCCACCGGCCCGGTCCGGATCGTCACCGGCGACCGGGAGACTGCAGATTACCAACCCGCGCGCGTCCTGATCGTGACAGGGGACAGAGACCTCTTCCAGCTCGTCGACGACGCCCGCGGCGTCCAGGTCATCTACCCGGTCAAGGGCGTCGGCAACGCCGAGGTCATCACCGAGGCCGCCCTCCTCGACAAGTACGGCGTCACCGGCGCCGAGTACGCCGACATGGCCGCCCTGCGCGGCGACCCCAGCGACGGCCTGCCCGGCGTCAAGGGCATCGGCGAGAAGACCGCCACCCAACTCATCCGCGAGTACGGCGACCTGGCCGGCATCCGCGCCGCGGCCGCCGACCCGGCCTCCAGGCTCACCCCCGCCCGCCGCAAGAACATCCTCGAAGCCGCCCCCTACCTCGACGTCGCGCCAACGGTCGTCCGCGTCGCCACCAACGTCCCCCTCCCCGCCTTCGACCCCACCCTCCCCCGCGAACCCCTCGACCCCATGGCCTTGGAAGAGCTCTCCGCCCGCTGGGGCCTCGGCACCTCCCTCACCCGCCTCCTCGACACCCTCGCCCACGCAGGGACAGGAGTAGCGTCTTGACATCGAAAACGACGTGCTGCGCGCATGGTTGAAGGAGATCCGGGTGAGTGGCTGTTGTCGTTTCGATCTTGAGGGGCGCGGGTCGAACGGGGGTCTCGATCGGGTGAGCGCAGCGGCCGCCGCGCATGAAAGCAGGGCCTCTTGGTAGCTCGAAGGGTGTCTACGCCAAAGAGCGGTCCAGGAGGCCCTGTTGTCCCACTTCTACGGCATCGCGGGACCGGGGTCCACTTCGGTCACTCTCGCGTGTGACTGCCTGGCACACCGGTTCGGGAACGCCGTCGACCACGGGGTCCGTGTGCGCCGCTACCCCACCGACATGTCCGATGCGGAGTGGGCGGTGGTGCGGCCGCTGCTGCCGGTGCCGGGCTGGCTGCGCGGGCGGGGCGGGCAGCCGGAGGCGTACTGCCACCGCACGATACTGGACGCGATCCGCTACCTCGTCGACAACGGAACGAAGTGGCGGGCCATGCCGGCTGACTTCCCGCCGTGGGACCGGGTCTACGCGTTCTTCCGGCGCTGGCGTGACCACGGTCTGGTCCGGGAGTTGCACGACCGGCTCCGCCGTAAGGCCCGCGAGCAGGCCGGGCGGGACCCGGAGCCGAGCGCGGGCGTGATCGACTCCCAGTCGGTCAAGGCGGACGCCGTCGTCGGCCGTGACAGCCGCGGCTTCGACGGCGGCAAGCTGATCAATGGCCGCAAGCGGCACGCCGTGGTCGACACCCTCGGCCTGCTCCTCGCGGTGATGGTCACCGCAGCGGACATCGGCGACCGCGCCGCCGCGCAGGTTCTGCTCGCCCAGGTGGCCGCCGCACACCACCGGCTGGCGCTGGTCTGGGCCGACGGCGGCTACACGGGCAGCCTCGTCGAGTACGGCTTCACCGTCCTCGCCCTGGTCCTGGCCATCGTCAAACGCAGTGACGACATGCGCGGCTTCGTCGTGCTGCCCAAGCGGTGGATCGTGGAGCGGTTCTTCGCCCACCTGATGCGAAGCCGCCGCCTCGTGCGGGACTTCGAACGGTCCACCGGCAGCGCGGAGGCGATGGTCTACTGGTCGGCGACGATGCTCATGACCCGCCGCCTGGCCCGGCCAAGGCCATCGCGAGCGTGAACCGGCCCGGCTCCGGCTCGACCAGCCACCCGCGCGCTGTCAGCCGCTTCGCCTTCGACCGCAACGCCTCGATCTTCGCGGGCACCGGGTCCAGGCCGAAGCAGGCGGCCATCTCCTGGCAGGTCAGCGGGCCTTGACCGAGACGGCCTCGGTCCGCGAGAGCCTGCACGATGCGCTGGTAGTCCGCCGACAGTGCCGACCGGGCCAGACCCGCACGCCACATCGGCACCACCGACTTCGGCTTCGCCGCTGCCGAAGATGCAGGCAGCGCCGGCGGTTCACCGCGATCCGACGGCTTCTCGACGGCGTCCGGGCCGGCGATGTCTCCTTCGCCCGGGGACAGCACCTCGCCGACGCGTGAACGGGCGATGACCCACTCGCTCCACTCCCGCTCGGCCGCGACCAGCTCGGCCTGGATACGGTCCGCCTCCTCCCGCAGCTCATCCACACGACGGCGAGCGGTCAGCTCACGCTGTTCCAGCAGCCCCACGACCGACGGCATCCTTGACCTCCACCAGAGCGACGACACGACACGTCACCACTCCCCGAGACCACCGCCCCTATGCCTGACCAGCGGAAACACAGCTCTCAAGTCAGGAAAGACAACAGCCACTGAGTTCAGCTGATACCCCAACTCCTACCGGGATGAGCCCGTATGCGACCGGCGGTGGCGGCGTCACCTTCGAGCGCAAGGTCGCCGTCCAGTACCTCGCTCATCTACTCCTCGGGGATGGCGCGGCTGAGCTGGGCGACAGTCGGTCTGTCGTAGGTGTGGACTTCCAGAAAGCGCCGGACCACTCCGCCGACGACCTTGTTATCCACGCGGCCCGCGCTGACGAATCCGGGCCGTCCCTGGTGCTCGCTATCGCCGTACGGCGAGCGCCCGACCTCGTGCAGAGCAACGAGCTGAGCAAGAAGCTCATCTGCACGCTTGTGCAGGAGGTCGTCAACGCGCCCAACGACGGGATTGAATACCGGGCGGCTCTGGTCGTCGCAGGTCGGCAGGACCACGCGGAGCAGCTCGCGGTCCTCGCCGACGAGGCCGTCAAGCAAAGAGACGCACCCAACTTCTTCGGGCTCGTCCGTACCCCCCGGAAGTTCCCCGTCGGCGTTCGAACGCGCCTCACTCACATCGAAGAGCTCGTCAAACACGCACTGACTACGCTCAGGGCCACCGAGCCCAGCCCACAGCTCGTCGAGCAGCACACCTGGGAGCTGCTGTCGCGGCTCACTGTGCTCATGCCGCGACTCGAAACTCCAGACGACTTGGACTGGGCTCCAGTAACGAACTCCTTGATCCCTGTAGCCCGCGGCGCTGACCTCTACGGGGCTACGCGGTTGCTGGAACGGCTCATCGCCCTAGCTGACGAGTACCAGCCGAAGGCGGCCACCGTCGACCTGAGTCTTCTACGTCGCGATGCACACCAGGTCCTCGACTCGACCACGCGTCGCCATCGGCAGGGGTGGGGGGCGCTCGGCCACCTTCATGAGCGTGCGCTTGCGTCCGTGCGCGACGAGATCGCTGCCGAGGACGGCAGTCGCACGGTTCGCCTTGATCGGAGCGATACGGCAGCTCAGCTGCTCCAGCTTGTGACGCCCTCTGCGGCAGTGGTCGCCAGCGGTGAGTCCGGCGTGGGTAAGAGCGCCTTGGTCGTCCGCACTCTGGCCGCTGCCGCACAGGACGCCGACTCCGTGCAGGTGGCGTGCATCAACCTAAGGCATCTCCCCGGCACCACCGTCGAGTTGGAGGCTGTACTCGGCACCTCGCTCACTGCGCTTCTCGGCGAGCTAAGCGCCCCTCAGCGTCTGCTTGTCATCGACGGCGCGGATGCGCTCGCCGAGGGCAAGCAGGAACTCTTCCGCTACCTAATCGACGCGGCTGGTCAGGCCGACGTCAAGGTTGTCGCCATCACGGCGAACGATGCCCGGCAAGTCGTCCATGACACCATCAGTGATCGCCGCGTTGGGGAGGTCGCCGGCTTCGAGGTACCACTACTGACTGACGCCCAGGTGACCGAGGTCGCGTCAGTATTCGACGAGTTGTCGGCTCTCGCAGCGGACCTTCGGTCACGCGAGCTGTTGCGCAGACCCGTGGTGGTAGACCTGCTCGTACGAGGGGGTGTAAAGGCCACACCTCTCAGTGACGCCGACGCCATGCAACATGTGTGGTCGCGGCTGGTGCGGCGCCAGGGCTATCCCGAACGTGGCATCCCTGATGCCCGGGACATTGCGCTCCTCCGCCTGGCCGCCCTCGAACTCGGCCACGGAGACGCTCTGGAGGTCGTGGGAGCGATCGATCCCACCGCGCTCGCCGGCCTGCGCCAGGACGGCCTGCTTCGTACGGACGCGGACGACCCATTCGCCATCGGCCCGCAATTCGCACACGACGAGGTACGCCGGTACGCGATAGCCCGACTCTTCCTCTCGGCGGGCCACCCCACTACGAAATTGGTGGAAGCCGGTGTGCCGCGCTGGGCGCTCGGTGCCGCACGGCTTGCCTGCCAAGCACTACTGGCTGGCCCCGACACCCCGAAGTCCCCTCTGCGCGGCAGGTTCGCCCGCTTGCAGCAGGCATTCGATGACCTGGTCGCGGCAGGCCACGGCGACCGCTGGGGGGACGTACCCGGTGAAGCGCTCCTGACGCTCGGAGCGCCCGACCCGGTACTGCGCGAAGCGTGGCCGATGCTGCGCGCTGAACCTAGCGCTGGCCTGCGGCGACTCATTCGTCTCGTGGACCAGCGGCTGCACGATGAAGCAGGCCTGGTGCGGATCATCGCGGTCGAGCCGCTCATCGCCCTGCTACTCGACGACGAGGAGCCCTGGCGGCAAGGCAAGCACGTGCAGGACATCCTGCGGGACTGGCTCCACGCAGTCATCATCGCGGGCACACCTGCTGGTTATCCGCTGCGGGTGAGGCTGCACGACCGTCTGGTCGCCGCCTGCGCGGCAGCCGATCGCCGGCTCAGCGACGAGCAGGCAGCTACGGCTGCGGCGCAGGCGGCATTGCCGCCGGAGGAACTCGAAGCCGAGCGCCAGTTCCTAGAGAAGCAGATGCTGCGGTTCACGGGAGGCAGCCGTCGGCACACCCAGCGTAGTGCGCGCCATGAGCTTCCCCGTGAGATCACCGACGAGCTCATGGTCGAACTGCTGGCGCTGCTCGGCCCGGATCTCGGCGAGGACGGCGAAGCTGTCCTGCGTCGAGTTGCGCACGATGCGCCGGCATGGGTCGGTCCCGCTGTCGACGAGGTGCTGACTGGCCGGGCGCTCGCGATGTATCGGCGCGGTTTCCTCGCTGAGTTGAGTGTGGCCTACTACCTCAACGAGGACGAAGACGGGACAGGATTCCACCAGGATGGCATCCGACGTCATCACGCTCGCGGGCTCGGCGTGACCCCTCTTGCAGCCTGGTACCGCGGTCCGTTCATGTCGTTGTTCCAGACGGACTTCCGCAACGGCGTCTCGGTGCTGAACCGAATGCTTAACCACGCCGCACTGGCGCGTGCACGCACCCTTGCTGGTCTACAGCGTCAGTACGGCGCCCCGATCGAGGATCACGCCCTCGACGACTACCGCGAAGAGCTCGACGTCGCAGGGGTTCGCCGGACGTACGTCGGGGATGAGCATGTCTGGCTCTGGTACCGCGGGACCGGCGTCGGTCCTCATCCCTGTATGAGCGCGCTGCAAGCGCTGGAGCAGGTGTGCGACCAACTGGTCGAGGCGGACATCCCCCTGGCCACACTGGTCGCCATCTTGCTCGAGGACTGCGCGAACCTCGCGATGGTCGGCTTGGTTGTCGGCCTGCTCGTTCGCCACTTGGAGCGCGCTGACCGTCTGCTGGATCGCTATCTCACCGAGCCGGTGATCTGGCATCTGGAGTTCGGACGTGTCGTCCATGAAGCGAGCGGCTTGGGGGCATCCTCCGATGGCTTGACGGCTCCCGAGCGCCGACGCTGGTCGCTGCGGGAAACGGCCACGATGATGGTGCTCCGCGCTGACGACCAGCGCGCGGACGAGTTGCGACTTCTCGGGAGTGGGCTCATCGCAAACGCCAGGCGACTCTTCGAGGAAGAGTTCGGCGAGAGCGCTGAGAGCACGGTCCAAGAACAGCTTGCCACTGTGCGTGCCTGGGCCAGTGGCCTCGACCGCGGTACCTACCAGGCGCAGCAAGTGGAAGGGGGCCTGGAGATCCAGAGCACGCCCCCCAGTGACGTCGTTGAAGCGTTGCAGGCCAGGAACGTCGAAACGGCACGCGCTCGGGAGGCAATGCGGCTTAACGTCCGCTACTACGTCAATCCCAAAACCGGCAAGGCCGAAGCCATCGACTCGGACGAATTGGTCGCCGACCTGGCTGCGGCCCGCGAACTTCTGGAGAACCCGCCCGACCTAGGCCCCAGCAGCCAGTGGGACGCACCTGCCGCAGTGGCCGCGACGGCGCTCACAGCAAACGTCGTGGATGGCGTCGACCTGCCCGTCGATGCCCTGCGCTTCGCCGTCGACACACTCCTGCGCATCGGGGAGGACGCAACATCACCGCGTCAATTCGACTCCGAGGAAGCTTACTTCGAACAGGGGGCGGACCGCTTTGCTGCACGGACGCTACCACTGCTTCTTACACCCGCCGCTACGCCGCTCCGCGCCCAGATTGACGGCAAGGACGGCTCCACGACGTACCGTCAGGCCGCTGCCGCGGCAAGCAAGCTGGCGCGTTCCCTCCCCAACGAGGTTCGTGTGAACCTGGCTCGCGGCCTGGACCATGTCTGGCAGGCTGCCTGCACAGCCGGAAACCGCAGTTGCCACCACGAAACAGCATTCGAGCTGGCGGTCGAGACGATGCGTGACTGCACCTTCGGTGACTGGGACCCGGACAGCGGCCGGCGAAAGGTCACCGCTCTCGAAGATCCCATCGCGCACTCTCTGGCCAGAGCGGCCGCCGACTGCATCTACGAAGCCCGCCTCGATGGGGCGATCAGGGCCCTCGGCCCGGCAGCGGCAGCGTCGATCTGCGTCTCGGCCTCCGCTCGCGAACTCCTCGCCGTACTCCTCGCAACGCACCGCCGCTCGTTGCTTGCCTCCGAGGACGATATGGACAGTCGCGGCACCCACGCCCTGATCGCGGCGCGGGCACTGCTCGCTCTGGCGAGCACGGGCGAGGACGCACCCGTCTTCGAGCACATCGACGCCTACGCCGACAACCCGACGCTGCTCGGCAGCTTCCTGGGCGCGCTGTCTTCCGCTGCCGAGGAGTCCGCGGACAGGGCGGCCACCGCACGGCGGATGTGGCCGACCGTGGTCGCCCATGTGATCGCCCTGCAGGCCTCCGGACACACGCCCTTCGAAGGGCGGCACGAGTACCGCTCCTCCCTAGCGTCACTCCTGCCCAACCCTGCCGCCGAAGTCGCCTACCTCTACCGGGAAGTTCAGAGCAAGCCCATCGTCTGGTGGGAGCCACTGGCCTGGCAGGACACCGTCGCCCAGTGGTTGCCCATGGCCCGGGGCCACGCCGCATGCGTGGATCAGCTCATCGGCTTCATCAAGCCCCTGCCAGCCGAGAACCAGGTCCACGTCGGGCTTCCGTGGGTGGCGGACCTTGTCCTCGCCGACCCCAGCCGAGTAGCGAAACGTACCTATCTACTCCCGTCATGGCTGATCGAACTACGCCAAGCCGTCGCCGACGCAGGTATGACGGCCGACTGGCAGCGCGTTGTCGATGCGCTCGTAGTTGCTGGGGTCTCCCGGCTCGCGCCGTACTCCGAGTAACCCTGCGGGATTCAACCAAAGTAGGCCTTCACTCGTCTGATACAGCTGTGCTCTGCGGGCATTGTCGCGCCCAAACCCGGACTGCGGGCATCTGGTCGCCCGCAGTGGAGCGAGCGGGCAGCCTCGGGGTGTCGCGCGTCAGACTTTGTGGCAGGGCTCGTTTCTTGCGGGTCCTGCTGCTTGAAGGAGTCTGATCGATCATGATGAGTGAACCGTTCCGGGTTCGGTAGAGGCTCGATTTCGTGTAAGGATTCGAGTCATGGCACGTCCCTCGTCCTACCCGCCTGAGCTGCGCCGTCGTGCGGTGCGCATGGTCGCCGAGGTCCTTGGCGACTACCCGAACGAGTCGGCCGCACTGCGGGCCGTCGCGGAGAAACTCGGCATCGGCTCCGCCGAGACGTTGCGCAACTGGGTTCGGCGCGACCAGGTCGACTCCGGGCAGCGCCCCGGCACGACCACGGAGGAGTCCGCGCAGATCAAGGCGATGAAGAAGGAGATCGCCGAACTCAAGCGCGCCAACGACATCCTGAAGGCCGCGGCGAGTTTCTTCGCGGCCGAGCTCGACCGGCCACATCTTCGCTCGTAGCGTTCGTCGACGAGCACCGGAACCGCTTCGGCGGCGTCGAGCCGATCTGCCGAGTGCTCACCGAGCACGGCTGCAGCATCGCCCCCTCCACCTACTACGCCTTCAACAACCGCACCCCTCGGCCCGTTCGGTCCGAGACACGGCCCTGAAGGAGCTGATCAAGGAAGTCCACGACACCAACTACCGCGTCTACGGCGCCCGGAAGATCTGGCGGGAACTCGGCCGCCAGGGCCACCAAGTCGCCCATTGCACCATCGAGCGCCTGATACGCGAACTCGGCATCACCGGCGCCGTGCGCGGAAGGAAGGTCGTCACCACCATCCCCGACCCCACCGCCGAACGCGCCCCGGACCTGGTGGACCGTCAGTTCGTCGCCGACGCGCCGAACCGCTGCTGGGTCGCCGACTTCACCCACGTGAAGACCTGGTCCGGCGTCGTCTACATCGCCTTCGTCGTGGACACCTTCTCCCGGCGCATCGTCGGCTGGTCCGCCGCGACGACGAAGGAGACCCGGCTCGTCCTGGACGCTCTGGACATGGCCCTTTGGCAACGCGACCGCGACGGATTCCCCCACCGGAAAGGCGAGTTGATACATCACTCGGACGCCGGATCGCAGTACACGAGCTTCCGGCTCGCCGAGCACCTGGACACCGCCGGCATCGCGGCCTCGATCGGATCCGTCGGCGACGCCTACGACAACGCCCTGATGGAATCCACCATCGGCCTCTACAAAACGGAACTGATCAAACCCGGCCCACCCTGGAAGACCCTCGCCCAGGTCGAGCTCGCCACCGCCGAGTGGACCGACTGGTACTGCCACCGCAGACTCCACGGTGAGATAGGCCACGTCCCGCCCACCGAATACGAGACCACCTACTACCACACAACCACAAAACCCCAGCTCACAACCACAACCTGAGCCCTCTACCGAACCCGGAACGGTTCAGTATGCCGTGAAACGGGACTGCAGACGAGCAAGGGCACACTCCGCTGAAGTTCCCCCGTGATCCTGGAAACTCGTTCTCATGCTGCGAGGGTGTGTCGTTGTCGGGTCTCGTGTGGGGTGAGGTAGCTCCAGATGGGGTGTTTGCGTAGTCGTCGGCGGTTGTAGAAGGTCTCGACGAAGGCGAAGACGTCGGCGCGTGCGGTGGCCCTGTCGGGCCAAGTTCGGGTGCCGATCTCGGCTTTCAGTACTGCCCAGAAGCTCTCGGCCGCGGCGTTGTCCTAGCACGAGCCGGTGCGTCCGGTGCTCGCTCTGTCCCCAACTCTGATGCTGTGGTGCGGAATTGGGTGGAGGTATACTCGCTGCCGCGGTCGCTGTGCGCGATGCAGCCCGCCTCCAGGCGGCCTCGCGCGTGGGCCATGCGCAGGGCGTCGACGACCAGGTCGGTGCACTGGTGGCCGGCCATCGCGTAGCCGACTACCTCGCGGGAGGCGAGATCCAGCCAGCAGGCAAGGTAGAGCCGGCCCTCACCGGTGGGCAGGTAGGTGATGTCGCCGACCAGGCGGGTTCCTGGTCGGGTGGCGGTGAAGTCACGGCCGATCAGGTCCGGTGCGGGGCAGGCCTGTTTGTCCGGGCGGGTCAGCGAGCGGCGCCGGCGGCGGATGATTCCCGCGATGCCGCGTTCGCGCATCAGCCGCTCGATCCGCTTGTGGTTCACCACGTGTCCCTGGCGCCGGAGTTCGGCGTGCACGCGCGGCACGCCGTAGGCGCCCTTGGAAGCGAGGTGGACCGCGGTGATCTCGTCGACGAGAGCGTCGTCGGCCCGCACGCGGGCCCGCCGTGCTTCCTGGCCGCCGGCCCAGGCGTAGTACGAGGAGCGGGGGACGCCCAGGACGCGGCAGAGCAGGGTGACCGGGTAGGTGGCCTTCTCCGCCGCGATGAACCGGTAGGCCTCGCTCGCCGGTCGCTCTCTCACGCGAAGAAGGCCGTGGCGCACTCAACCCGTCAGCGCGACAGAGGCTCCAGCCTATCGGCCGGCGTGTCGAAGTCGAGGGTCTTTCGGGGCCGTGTGTTCAACTTCAAGGCGATCTCGTCGAGGTCGACCTGGTCTCGCTTGACCCAGCTCCGCAGGCCCTCGGGGCTGCCCCCAAGTCCCTGGCCACCTCCGTGACCGTCTTACTGGACGAGCGGGCCAGCCTCACGGCGTCCCGCTTGAACTCCTCCGAATACCGCTTGCCCTGTTTGTTGCTCACCTGGCTCTACTTCCTCTGGAACCTCACGTCCCAGTCTCCAGGTATCCAGGTCCACGGGGTAGCTTCAGAGCACCGGTTTCTCCCACGACCCATACAGTCGGCCGCAGGACTGGGGCTCTGAAGGCTTCTTGACATGCAGTCGGTGGGCGCCTCGTACGCCATGCAACTTGCTACGCCTTCGGTCCAGCCTCAGGGACTAGGGCACGTATTCGGTTGTGATCACGGGGCGGTTTTGGTGAGGTCTTTGATCCAGATCATCGCGCCGCGGAGGTGGAGGCCGGCGAGGTAGCTGCCGGGGGTCTTGTCGTATCGCGTGGCGATGCCTCGCCAGGCCTTCAGCTTGTTGATCAGGCGCTCGACGGTGTTCCGCTCCCTGTAGAGGTCGGTGTCGTGGCTGACGGGCCGGCCGCCCTTGCTGCCTTTCTTCTTCCGGTTGGCGGCCTGGTCCTTCTTCTCGGGGATGACCGCCTTGATACGGCGACCGCGCAGGTGGGCGCGGTTGGCGCGGGAGGAGTAGGCCTTGTCCCCGGCGACCGCGTCGGGCCGGGTGCGGGGGCGGCCGACGGGCCCGCGGACCCGCACCTTCTCCAGGACGGGGATGAACTGCGGGCTGTCGGCGGCCTGCCCCTCGGTCAGAATGAACGCCAGCGGGCGGCACCTGCGCTCGCCGGCGACGTGGACCTTGCTGGTCTGTCCGCCTCTGGAGCGTCCGAGCAGGGCGGCCTTCAGGCGGAGCCTTCGCCTGCGTCGGACGCGTCGGAGCTCGTCCCGTTCCGGGTCGTGTGCGGTGTCCTGTCCGTCTTGTCCCTGCGGGCCGCCCCTTTTTGCCGGGCCTTCTCCGCCTCCTCGGCGGCCTTCTCCAGGTCGGCGAGCGTGTCGGGGTCAAGGTGCATCCCGGCGGCGTCGTGGTGGGCCCGGATGGTGGTGGAATCCACGCTGACCAGCGAGAGGTCCACCTCGCCCCGTCTGGCGGCTTCCGTGATCGCGCCCTCCAGCAGGGCCTCGAACACCCTGGCGTCCCTCCACTGCCGGAAGCGGTTGTGGACGGTCGACCAGGCGCCGAACTCGCTCGGCATCTCCCGCCACTGGCCGCCCGTCCGAAACCGCCAGATCACGCCCTCGAACTGGCGGCGCAGCCGCTCGGGGTACGGGCCGTACTCGCCGATCGGCAGGTACGGCTCGATGAACTCCCACTCGGCATCGGTCAGTTGCACACGCGTCACACAACACGATCTACCGGATCAGGCACGAGCGCGAGGGCGAAACCCACAAAGTGATCACAACCCGATACGTGCCCTAGTCGGTCGGTGTCCGACAGGGTGAGTGCGACGTGCACTCCAGGGATGGGTGGCGGGTCGTTGTCGACGACGACGATCTGCAGGTCTTCCCCGCTCTGCTGAGCAGCGGCCAGCAGGGTGGCGTACATCTTCTTCAGCCTTGTGAGATCGATGCCTTCATGGCCGACGTTGCTGCTCACGCCGTCGATGATCAGTAGGTTGGGCAGGATGCTCTCGGGGTGTGCCAGCGCGACGAGTTGGTGTGCCAGGGCATGGGCAACGTTGACCATCACCTCGACGCCTTGTGAGCTGAGTTCGGAGAAGGAGCGTCCGTCGACGATGGGCAGGTAGTTCTTGCGGCTGATGTAGGAGCCGGGGCGGGGCTCGACGCGCGGGGCGTCGAAGGACAGCAATGTGTTCTCGAAGGCGCGGTCAAGGTCGGCCATGCGCCCTTCCGCCACTGGGTTGCGGTGGCGGGCGGCGTCCAGACGGCCGATCAGGTCTTCGCGCTCCCGCTCGAGTTCGGCGACCCGGCTGCCCTGGTTCTGCAGGCGCTGATGAAGCGCGAGGGCTTCCCCGATGCGCAGGAGCTGCTCTTCGAGCCGGGCCTGGTCGGCGCCGAACCGGCGGATGCGATCGACCTGATCGGTCAGGAATCCCTGCGTCAGGCGGTCCAGTTGAGCACCGAGCTCGGCCCGCAGGGCGGCCTTCGCCTCGCGGGTCTGCTGAAGCAGTAGGAGGCGTTCCCGACTGCGGGCGATCAGCTGGTCTGTCTCGGCGACCTGTTCGATCACCCGGTCCTGCTCGGAGACCAGCGCAGTGGTGGGGATCACTGCCGGAGGGTTTTGCAGGCAGAGTCGGCAGGTGTCCTCTCCTCCGCGCTCCGGCACGTCGGATCCGCACCGAGGGCAGGTGTGGAACTCGAAGTCGCTTAGCAGGCGTTCGGCGACGAGCGCCCGGGTGATCCTCCGGCTCTGCGCGACCAGTTGGTCTCGCAGGCCGACGAGACGGGCAACCGTCGCCGTCTCGGAATGCAGAGCGGTGTCGGCCTCCTGAAGGTCAACCTCGGATGCCGCGATCTGAGCGCGCAGGCTGACGGTGGCCGGCTCGTCGAGGGTCCGGTTCAGAGTCTGCTCCGCCTCCCGGGAGCGGGCGAGCTGCTCGATCGCCTGGGACTGCTGCACCTGGAGCTGCGCGGAGGAGGAGAAGGAGCTGGCCTCCAGCACTCTCTCCAGCATCTTCGCGTCAGCGGTCAGTGTTTTCAGCTCGACGGACACCTTCCTCAAGTGCTCGCGCAGTTCGATCGCCTTGGGACTGAAGATGCCGTAGTAGATCTCGAAGACGAACTTCCGCTTGATGTCCTTGTGGTAGTTGTCCGGGGTCCCGAAGACCGACGAGTCGATCTGGTCCTGGCGCAGAACGCAGTACATCAGGTAGTCGTTGATGGTCACAGGGACCAGGGGGCTGGTCTCGTCGGTCGGGGCGCGCGGCACGAGGACCTTGGGCAGCCCGAGCATCTGCAAGTACCAGTCACGGAAGGTCAGGTTGTAGCCGGGTTCCAGGCGTGCGGCCGGCAGACGCCAGGCCTGCTCCGCGCCACCGATCTCAGCGACATCGATCTTCGCGGTGTCGGTGGTGACCAGCGGGCGCACGATGCGAAACCGGCGATTGCCGATCAGCACGGTGCCGGCGGTGGTCCTGCCTTTGAGTTCGGGGACCACGTTCACGTCGCCACCGAGCAGGGCCCGGAGGCAGCTGATGGTCGCGGTCTTGCCTCCGCTCATGGCACCTGTGATGGCATTGAGGCCGGGCGTGAAGTGCACGGTGCGGGTCGTGCCGCTGATCGTCAGCTCTTCGATACGCAGTCTCACAGGTGGGCTCCCCAGCTCGTGTTGACGATGTCGGGGAATGTCTCGTAGATCAGGTCTTTCAAGGATGTTCCCGTGAGGTTGAAGTAACGTCGCAGCAAACGTGCCCGCTCTCGTACGGCTTCCCAGCTGTCGGTTGCCGCCAGTGCGGCGGCGAGCTGGTGTCCGTCGGGGGTCACGGCGTAGGCGGCTACGCTTCCCTGTTGCTGTGTCGTGATAAGCCCCTTGCCGATCAGCGCTCCCAAGAGGCCGTAGTAGGCGGGGTCCCACGGGCCGTAGCGGTAGCGAATCATTCCCTGCTCGATGGCCCCGGTCAGCCAGGGGTTCTCACCCGCGGCGATGCCAGGTGCACGCAGTTCCATCAGCGTGGTGAAGCGGTCGGGGTACCGCAGCAGGAAATCCAACTTGGCCAGCTTCATCCGACCCTCGACCCCAGCCTTGCCAAAAGCATCGATCAAGATCAGCAGGCGGGCCTGCGCGTCCACCGAAGGTGCGCTGCCAGCCGTCGTTGACAGAGTGTCAGCCGTCACTGGTCGCCACCCCCCAGCCGAAGTGGCACTCGTCCGACACCGAGCAGGCCCGGCCCATGAGGAGCAACGGGTCCTTGGCGTAGAGCGGCCGGCGGTCGAGCTCGCTGGCGGTCGAGTTGATCTCCTGCATCAGGTCGTCCCAGATGTGGTCCGCGGGCCGGTGGCCCCGGTCTTGGTGTCGGCGGGCGATACGGGTGGCAGTGATCAACAAGCGGGTGTCCAGATCCTGCTCGACGCGGGGATCCTCCGGCCAAGCGCCAAGGGCCAAGTCGCTCAACCGCCGCCCGTCCGCCTCGGAACGCAGGAACTGCGCCTCGTGGATCATCTCCTCCGAGGCACCGCCACGACGCAATTTCCGGACAAGGTTGGTCTCGACCGCGTCGATACGCTCCGAGTAGGCAGCCAGCAGCACGTGATCCGGGCGCCGCAGGCGCTGTCCAAGGTCGTACACCGAGCTGGGTGCCAGCCGCTTGCGCAGCAGAGCCTCGCTCGGGGGTTCGACTCCCAGCTTCTCCTTCCAGCTGGCGCCAGCCTGTCCCTGCATGGCCTCATGGACCCGATTCAAGACCTCCAGGTATACGGCCCGCTGCTCGCCGACACTCACGGCAGGTGCCAGCTCGGTCAGACTCGCCAGGCTCTGATCGTCGATGTGCTCACGGCGTGGCATCGTTCGCACTCTGACGAACGATAGACATGCGGAAACATCCGCTTCTTGCGCTTTGAGGTGCTTCGAGACGCGAGCCAGGCACTTCGGGTGGTCCGCGCCAGCTCCTCGTGCAAGGGCCGTGAGCGCATCGTCCGCTGGGTCGAGAAACCCCTCGACGGCCACGGTCAGCAGGTACTCAAGCCCACGGGCACGGACTGCCAAGTAGGTCCGCCACAGGCTCTTCAGGGCACCCTTGGCGATGATGTCAGACAGGCCCCAGGGAGTTGGATCGTCCTTCGTCTTCACCTGGAGGAAGTCCCACAGCACATCAGAGCGATTCGCGGGGTGGTCAGTTGCGATGACGACGTCCTCGATGTGCTCGCACGTGACGTGGTGAATGCTGCCCCCGTCGCCCAGCATGGCGATCACGTACCTTGCGGCCACCTTCTCCTGGTAGGTGAACCGGCGCAGGGTGACGGTGCCGGTGTTGTCGGGCGCCGGGATGTCGAGCGGGTCCGTCACGCGCCCCCAATGGGTCTGAAATCAGGAACCTCAGGCTAGAACCGGAGGGGAGGGCCGTCGATGCTTGTGATGAAACCGTAAACGATCAGCGGCACCCAGTCGCCGCCCGAGCCCCGATCGCCGTCACTGTCGGCTCCATCTGGGACAGTCTGCAGCAAGCCTGTGACCGCGACGAAGGCCAGACTGGCTTCAGGTAGCGGCAGCTGGGTTCCGTCCTCTTTGACCGCGATGAGGATCGTCTCCGGACCGTGGGCCGTCGACCAGCTGCACGATCGCCTCTGGGCAGGAGTGGCACTGCCCTGCCCGACATGCTCCTGCACCCCACCCCAGACGAAGGACACGAACCGCACCCGGCCGCAGGGTGGCGGCCGTCGGCGTCACGGGGACCGGGAAGTGCTGGCCGCGATCGTGTTCGTGGCCACCTCGGGGTGCACGTGGGCCCAACTGCCGCCCTGCTGCGGGCCGTCCGGTCCGACCGCGCACCGCCGTTTCACTGAGTGGTTGCGACCGCCGAACGTGCTACAGCGGGATGAAACCCCAGACTCCCGCACAGATGCCTGACGGTAGAGTGAGATCCATTCTGTAGTGGATTCAGCGGCATCGCAGTACAGGTAGGGAGGCTGGCGTGGCTCAGGAGTCGAGCGAGCTCGAAAGCCGGTTCCCGGACCTGGCTCTCGCGTCAGCCAATTTCGGATTCCTGCTTCCCTATGAGCCGCTACTTGTTCTCCACGGTGCTGCATGTGAGGCGCGTGCATCGGCTGCCCCCGCCGACTCAGTGGCGGCGGCACGTCAGTTCGGAGAGGTTCTCGCCGTCAAGCTCGGCCAGTTGACCGGGGTGCGGCTGCCCGTGGGCGACCAGTCGGCCCGCCTGCAGACCCTAGCCCGCGCCGGGGTGCTCACCGCGCAGGTTCTGGCCGCGTTTAAGGATCTTCACGGCTTCGACGGCGGCGAACTCGACGAGGAAGAGACAGCGGCGCACCTACTCGACTGCTGCTTTACGCTGGCCGTCTGGTTCTTCCGTGCCCTGACAGGCGACGCGGAGCCGATGGCCTTCGTCCATACCGAAGCGTCCGATCTGCGCGTTCTGGCGCAGCAGGTCGCAGTGCTGGAAGCGGCCCTGCCCCGTTTGCGCCGCGAGTTCGACCGCGTCGCGCCGGCGTCCCTGTCCGCCGCCGAGCGTGAGCAACTGATCGTCAGCGCGCGCGATGCCTCCTACGAGCCGCTGCGGGAAGCCGACATTGCCTCGGGAGTGCAGCGCAGGCTCGCCAAGGCGGGATGGGACGTCCTGGGCGCAGGTGCGGAAGATGAACTCAACCGCTCCCTCGGCTGCGTCCTGGTAGGACCCCGCCTGGCCGGAGGACACCGCGCCGACATGCTGCTGACGGTCGGCGGCCAGGTGGTCGGGATCATCGAGTGCAAAAGGGACGGCACCGATCTCACCGACGCCATGGAGCAGGCGGGCGCACTGGCCGAGGCCGCCACCGGCTCCTCGCCGTGGCCTGTCTGGCGCTCGCCGCTGCCGTACCGGTATGTGAGCGATGGCCGACGCCTGCTGTTCTGCGACGCCAATGAACCCGAACCCCACCCTCGCCTCGTCAGCGGCTTCCACCAGCCCCGCACGCTGGCCCGCTGGCAGCGCGAAGCGGAGGCGGACGGTGCGGCGCCGACCTACCGGGCCCGCCAGGCCGCCTACCTGCAGCGGCAGGACGAGGGGTTCGACCAACTGCGCATTGCCCAGCGCCGGGCGGTGCGGGCCATCGAGCAGGCCCTCGCGGCCGGTCAGCGGCGCGCACTGGTGCAGATGGCCACCGGCTCCGGGGCGAGCTTCACCGGGGTATTCACCGCCTACCGGCAGCTCCACTACGCGCGCGCGGGCCGGATCCTGTTCGTGACCGACCGCAAGCTCGCCGTGCACCAACTGATCGCTCAGCTAAGCCAGTTCAGCATGCCGGACGGAGGGCGCCCTCTCGATGACGTGTACCACGTCCAGGAACTGACCGCGCACGGCCTGGCCCCGTCGGCTTCGGTGGCCGTGGCCACGGTGCAGCGTCTGTCGGCCATGCTCGCCGACACGCCAGCACCCGAGGACGGATCCGAGAGCGTGGCGGCGTACGAGACCGCCGAACGGCAGGCGCATTCCGATGCCACGCCCCTGGAAGTGTCCTACTGCGAGGCGCTGCCGCCCGACGCGTTCGATCTCATCATCGTCGACGACTGCCACCGCGCGCTGTACGGACAGCGGCGCGCCCTTCTTGAATACTTCGACGCTCCCGTCGTCGGATTCAGCGCGACGCCGACCGCTACCGTGCTGGGATTCTTCAAGGGCAACCTGGTCGAGTCCTACAGCTACGAACAGGCCGTCGCCGACGGCGTCGCCGTGGACTACTCCCTCTACCAGATCCAGGTCGATGGCGACCGGCAGCCGGCGTTTGCCACCCCCGTCGACGCGGTCGGTGTGCAAGCCCGCAGCTCGCGCCGCGCCCGCTACGAGGACCTGGACGACGAGCTGGCCTTCACCGCGGGGCAGGGCCCGGCAAGGGCTGTCCCCTCTGAGCGCCTGGCCAAGGTGGTGACGGCTTTCCGTAACGCGCTGCCGACCCTGTTCCCCGACCGAATGCAGCACGGCAGCGGGCTCCTCGCGGTCCCCAAGACCATGGTGCTGGCGCAGGACGGACTCCATGCGGACGAGGTCGTGGAGCGCGTCCGCGACGTATTCGGCGCCGGGGACGTCTTCTGCCAGCGGATCACGCCGCGCGACGCTTATGCGGCGGAGCTGCTGCGGGAGTTCCGCACGACACCGCAGTTCCGGATCGCGGTCGTGACGGATCTGATCTCTGGGAACAGTGACATGCGGGTGATGGAGTGCCTGCTGATCCTGCGCGAGGTGCGCTCCGCCGCCTACTACGAGCAGCTACTGGCCATGGGAACGCAGACCATCTCGTCCGCGGAGTTGCGCGCCGTCACCCCGGGAGCGGATGCCAAGGCGCAGCTCGTTGTCGTCGACGCGGCGGGCGCTTCGCGTCACCTCCAGCCGCTGGTCAACGTGACGGATGCATCCGGGCAGAGGGGACGGGACGCCTTGGAGCGCCTGCTGCACCGAGCCACTGATGGCCGGGCAACGCCACAGGAGACAGCCGAACTCGCCGTCCGGCTCGCCCGGCTCATCCCCGCGCTCAGTGACGCCGACGGCGCCGAGATCCGCAAGCTGGCGGGCCGGCCTCTGCAGGAGCTGGTGACCCGTCTCCTCGACTCGGTCAACTCGGATCACCTGGCATCGCTGCGCCGGGCGGGAGGCAAGAGAGCCGTCGAGGATGAGCGGCGCGAGGCCCTCAACCCGCTCACCGAGGACCTCCAACTCCAAGAGGTGCTGCTCGACCTGTACGACCGGCCGACCCCTGCTCCGGGAACGACATCCGGCAGCCGGGGTCGCCGTCAAGACACGACGGTGGGCCGGCGCCTGGACGAGTTCGTCGAGCGGTCCGGACCCTTTAACTCCGCCCAGCTGTGGTGGATCGAGAAGATCGCGGATGTGGTGGCCACCGAGACGCGCTTCGACCCGGCGTATCTCGACAGCGTCCCCTTCTCGGCGCGCGGCGGCACGGACGGCTTCCTTGACGCCTTCGGGCCCGACGCCGCTATCTGCCTCCTGGACGAACTGCGCAGGGCCCTGGCGTGATGAATGAGGTGCCTGTCGGCTGGAGGATCGTCCGGCTGGCCGATGTGCTGAGTGAACCGCTGGTCAACGGCCGGTCCCCGCGCCCCGGCGAGGGCGGATTGCCCGTACTGCGTATGCCGGCGCTGCGGGCAGTCACCGTGGACTTCACCCAGTCCAAGAGCAGCGACCGCGTTGACAACGGCCACGCGATACTGCTGGCCGAACACGGGGATGTGCTGGTCGGCCGGGTCAACGGCTCACACTCCCTGGTCGGCGAGGGCGCGCTGGTCGACGGCCCCCCGGCCCCGACGGCCATCCCTGACACCATGATCCGAGTACGGGTACGCCCCGATGTCCTCGATCCGCGCTACCTCGCAAACCTGTGGAAGTCGCCCGTCATGCGGCGCCAGATCGAGGCACGCGCCCGCCAGGGCGCCGCAGCGATCTGGCGGATCAACCAGCGTGATCTGGCCGATGTCCTGCTGCCGCTGCCCCCTGTGGGGGAACAGCGCCGGATTGTCGGCCTGTTGCGGGACCAACTCACCCGCATCGACGCCACCACGATCCGCACCCACAGCGCCCTCGACCAGGCCGACGTCCTTAGCCGCACCCTGACCGCGCGGGCAGTGCGTGGCGGTCTCACCGATACCGCTCGGGTCCCCGCGGACCTGCCCCGGGTTGCCGGTGCAGGGGACGGGGCACTGCCCGACCTGCCTGAACGCTGGCGGTGGACCCGCCTGCACGATGTCGCCGAGGTCACCCGCGGTATCACCCCACCCGGCACGCAGGAGTGGAATCCCGCCGATACGGACGTCTCCTCCCTGCGGGTCGCCAACGTGCAGCGCGGCCACCTCGTCCTAGACGACGTCCGCACGATCCGGCTGCCCCCATCACGGGCCGAGGCAGCCCGACTGCGGGCGGGTGATGTGCTGCTGACCGGCGGCGGATCGATCGACAGCCTGGGCCGCGGCTGGATCTGGGAGGACCAGCTGCCCCACTGCGTCCCCCACAGCCACGTGTTCCGTGCCCGGATCACCACCCATCAGCTCCACCCCGTCCTGCTGGCCTGGCACGCCAACGGCCTCGGCCGCGAGTGGTGCCACCGCAACGCCACCCAGAGCGCGGGGCCAGCATCCATAAGCCTGGCCAGGATCCGGCTCATGCCGGTGCCGGTTGCTCCCGTAGACGAGCAGCACCATCTGGTCGCGGTGGTCCAGGCACACACCGCGGCCCTGAACGCGGCTTGCGCTGCAGCCGAACGCGCTCTCGAGGTGGCCGGACGGCTACGGCGTAACCTCCTGGAACGCGCTTTCACTGGTCATCTGTCCCCTCCGCTCTCCCCGTCCGGGCAACAGGAGTTTGTGCTGTGAACCCCACCGTCTCCTCCCGCCCCGGACACGACCAGGCCCTGGTGGACCGGCTGTGGAACTACGCCAACGTGCTGCGCGACAACGGCACCTCGGGCCTAGAGCTCATCGAGCAGCTCTCCAGCCTGATCGTCCTCAAGCGCGCCAATGAGCAACGCCAACGCCCCCTCAACGGGCGCGACATCCTCGGCTTCGACGCATGGGAGCAGCTCACCTCGACCGAGCGCGACTACCTCATCCCTGCGTACGAGCAGATCCTGAAGCAGCTCGCCGCCCGGCCCGGAACGCTCGGGCTGCTCTTTCGGCGGGCACAAAACCGCATCCCGGACCCTGCCCTCCTACACCGCTTGATCGTCGACGTGGTGGACCGCTACCAGTGGTCCTCAGCCGACATCGGCGCTGTCTTCGAGGCGCTGCTGGCCCGCATGAGCACGGACACGAAGACCGGCGCCGGTCAGTACTTCACACCCCGGCCGCTGATCGAGGCGATCGTGCAGTGCGTGCAACCCGGCATCGACGACACGGTCTCCGACCCGGCCTGCGGCACCGGTGGCTTCCTGATCAAAGCCTTCGACTACCTGGTCGACCACTTTCCTTCAGGTGTCACCGCGGCTCAGCGTAAGCGGCTCGACCAAGGGGCCTTCTTCGGCACCGAACTCGTCGATGCCACCGCGCGGCTGGCCACGACGAACCTCATCCTGCACGGCGTCACCCGGGCCGACGAGATCCACCCGTGCATCACCGTCGGGGACGCGCTGGTCCGCCCACCGGTGCGGCGGGCGACGCTGGTGCTCACCAACCCTCCGTTCGGGCGCCGCTCCACCAGCGAGGAGCCCTACCGGGAGGACTTCTGGACCCTCACCACCAGCCGGCAGCTCAACTTCCTCCAGCACATCCACAGCCTGCTGGAGACCGACGGCCGCGCTGCTGCCGTGGTGCCCGACAGTGTGCTGTTCGAAGGCGGGCCGGGTGAGCTGATCCGGCAGCGCCTGCTGTCCGCGTGCGACGTCCACACCCTGCTGCGGCTTCCCACGGGCGTCTTCTACGCCGGCGGTCTCAAGGCCAGCGTCCTGTTCTTCGACAAGCCCGAACCGCGCCCCGACGGCAGCCCGTCCACGACACGGTTGTGGGTGTACGACCTGCGCTCCCCGCACACGTCGACGGCCAAGTCCATGACACCAGCCGGTCCCGACTACAGCGACTTCGTGTCCGCCTACCGGCCCGGCCGACCCCGCAGCGAACGAGTCGAGACCCCCCTTTTCCGATCCTTCGCCGTCCAGGACCTGCTCGCCCGGCACGGCGTCAACCTGGACCTTCAGGTTGCTGAACCCCCGCCCGGGCCCTTCGCACTGGAAGAGCCCGAGGCCGACCTGCACCGCATGGCCCAGGAGATCACCGCTGCACTGGGCACCGCCCTAGCCGAATTCGCCTCCCTGACTGAAGCACTGCGCCCCTATGGTGTGCACGCGGACGGCCCGGATCGTGAGGCGGAGCGGTGACGGCGACTGGGAACACCTTGACCGGGGGGATGCCGTGCGGCTGCTGCGACTGAGACTTCCCTCCTACCAGGGCCTGCGTCACTTCGAGCTGGACCTCACCGGCGCCCTCGATGGCGGCCATGCCATTGCCACCCTGATCGGCCCCAACGGCGGCGGCAAGTCCCGGGCCCTGCACGCGCTCGCCGAGATCTTCGGCGCCCTACACCGGCCAGGCCGCCGTGCGGCCTTCGCCTTCGAACTCGACTACGAGGTCCACGACAGGACGGTCCGGGTCGTTCAAACCTCCCCCGACACCTCACCCGAGCTAACCGTGGACACCTCCCTGGGCCGACCGATACGCGCGGCCCGCGAAGTGTGGGCGCAGCATCTGCCCGATCACGTCTTCGGCTACCAGGCGCACGCCCAGGCTCCCTGGAGCAGCGAGTTCGACCAGCACCGCCTCTTCGCCGCCCGCCTCGTCGGCCAATGGCGCCGACAGTGGATGACGGACTTCGACCAGTGGCGCGCACACCACGCCCCGAACGAAGGCGAGCTGTGGACAGAGCAGCTCACCCTGCCCATCAACTGCCCCCTGTACACGCCGGTGTTCCTGTGTACGCCCGCGCACCTGCCGCTGCTGCTCCTCGCGCAGACCACCCACTGGTCCGACTCGTTCGGCACCTATCTGCGCCGCCACTCCTACCTCCAGCGTGTGACCTCTGCGGTCCTGCGGATCCGCGCGCCACGCGCCGCACGCGCCCCGCACCTGGCCGCCCTCCCGTACTGGGGCCTGGGCGGGCCCGCCCGCACCCTGTTCGCGGCCGCCGCCGAATCGGGGCGGTTCGGTCTAATCCCCGATGCCGACCCGGTGGACGGAGCCGGCAGCCCCGCCGACGGGTTCCAGATCGTCCTGGGCACCGCAGAAGATGTTCGCGCCTTCCGTAACCTCTTCGACAGCGATCTGTCGATGTTCGGCCTGCTCGCCACCTTGCTGGATGCCGGCTACCTCACCGTCGACGTCCGCCTGGAAAAACCCGGCGCGCTCACCGTCGGCCTGAACGACCTGAGCTCGGGGGAGCAGCAACTCCTGACCATTTTGGGCCTGCTGAGGCTCCAGCGGGCACATGAGTCGCTGTTCCTGCTGGACGAACCCGACTCCCACTTCCACCCCGAGTGGAGTCGGCGCTGGTACTCCTCCGTACGCAGCGTGCTGGGACCGCATCAGCACTCGCAGTTCCTCACCGCCACCCACGAACCGCTCCTGGTGTCCAACATGACCCGCGAGCAGATCCGCGTCGTCACCACCGACGAGGAGGGCTGGGCCACCGCAGTGCTGCCCCGGGCCAACCCGCGGGGACAAGGCGCCGGCGGTCTGCTGACCACCGACCTGTTCGGCCTGCCCACCCAACTGGATGAACACACCCAGGAACTGATCGACCGCCAGTACGCGCTGCTCCCTGAGGCGGACGGCGACCCGGTCAAACAGGCTGCATTGCGCGACGTTACCGCCCAGCTCGACGCCATGGACTTTCCCACCTCCGACCGCGATCCGCTCGTGGCGGCCCTCCTCGCCGAGCTCCACCGCAGACGCCTCGCACTCCTCGAGGCCGCGCAGGGACCCAACCCGCCCTCGCCCGAACAACTGCAGACCCTGGTCGCCGAACTGTTCCACGAGCGTTTCTCGTCGGTGATCTGACGCCGATGAGACACGTCAACATGAAAGGGCTCACCGCCCCGCCGGCCTGGACGGCCAAGGCTAAAGGCACCCTGGACGCGGTCAGGGCCGCGATGGCCGCCAACTCCGAGCGCGTTTTCACCGCGCACTGGACCGAGGACGCCGTACGCGACCTGCTCCTCGAACTTGTCGGCGTCAAGTGCTGGTACTGCGAGACCCTCATCGTGCGCGCGGACGTCAACGTCGACCACTTCCGGCCGAAGTCCGAGGTCCTCGACGTGCCCGGCCACCCGGGCTACTGGTGGCTGGCCTACGACGTGTCGAACTACCGCATCGCCTGCAAGCACTGCAACAGCGGCGGAGCCCGGTACAACGGTGTCCCGGAAGGCCGCGCCAAGGGCAGCCAGTTCCCGCTCCTGGCCGGACCCCGCGCCCGCACATCACTCGACGACCTGGAACGCGAACAGCCGCTGCTCCTCGACCCGGCCCACCACGGCGACCCTGACCTACTCGGCTTCGACACCGCCGGCTACGCCCGACGTAGCAACACCCCCTACTCTTCGGCCGAAGCAGACAGCGGCCTGTGCCGCGCCGACGAAACCATACGGATCCTGGCACTCAACGACTCCCGGATCGTCCCGCTCCGCAGCCGCCTCATGCAGGAGGTCGGCGTACTCGCTCGCTTCGGGGACGCACCCGAAATTCAGGCGTTGATCGACGCGAAGGTAGAGCCCCAAGCTCAATGGAGCGCGGCAGCTGCCACCGCCCTGGCCCTGCAGCGCGCCTGCAATCGGCCCATCGCCGCGCCTGCCCAGCCCGCAACGACGCCCGTCGTTACACCGGTCCTCGATCCGAGGCGTTCGAGGGTCGACCTGCGAGACCTCCTGGAATATCTAGATCCGGACGACCTGAAGGCCGGGATCACGCTGACTGGCCGGTACAACAGGACGGTGTACCAGGCGACCCTGAAAAGCGACGGTGAACTCGATGTCTTGGGCCGTCTGTGGCGTACTCCGACCACCGCAGCCAGGGTTGCGACGGGCAGCCGCCAGATCGACGGTTGGGATTTCTGGCGGCTGACCATCGCCGGGGTGGAGCAGACCCTCGCCGAGTTCCGCGCCAAGCACTTCCCGCCTGCCACTCGACCCTGAAACGGCTGAGGTAGGGCCTCCGGTCCGGACGGAGTGAACCGTTCCGGGTTCGGTAGAGGCTCGATTTCGTGTAAGGATTCGAGTCATGGCACGTCCCTCGTCCTACCCGCCTGAGCTGCGCCGTCGTGCGGTGCGCATGGTCGCCGAGGTCCTTGGCGACTACCCGAACGAGTCGGCCGCACTGCGGGCCGTCGCGGAGAAACTCGGCATCGGCTCCGCCGAGACGTTGCGCAACTGGGTTCGGCGCGACCAGGTCGACTCCGGGCAGCGCCCCGGCACGACCACGGAGGAGTCCGCGCAGATCAAGGCGATGAAGAAGGAGATCGCCGAACTCAAGCGCGCCAACGACATCCTGAAGGCCGCGGCGGTGAACTCAACCGGTCAGCGCAACACCCGAGGTGGTGAAGGGTGTGGTGTATGGCGAGAATGGGTCGTCCGGGCATGTCGGACGCGCAGAAGCGGGAGTTGTGGGACCGCTGGAAGGCCGGCGAGTCGATCAGTGAGATCTCCCGTGCCCTCGGCAGGCCACCGGGGTCAATCTTCACGATCGTCAAGGCCAACGGCGGATACGTTCCACCTGTCCGACGCCGTCGGCCTGGCTCGCTGACCTTCGCCGAACGGGAGTCGATCTCCCGTGGTCTGGCCCGGGGCGACTCGATCCGCAAGATAGCCCGCACCCTGGAACGTGCCGTCTCGACCGTCAGCAGGGAGGTCGCCCGCAACAAGGGAGCCAAGCACTACCGGGCTGTGGATGCGGAGGACCGCGCCTGGGATCGCACCCGACGCCCCAAGCCATGCCTCCTTGCCACCAATGAGCCCCTGCGCGCACTGGTCGCCGAGAAACTGACCGAGGACTGGTCGTCCCAGCAGATAGCCGGCCACCTGGCCAAGACCCAGGCGGTCGGCACGGGCATACGGATCAGCCACGAGACGATCTACAAATCGTTGTTCATCCAGGCCCGGGGAGTGTTGGCCAAGGCCCTGCAGAAGCACCTCAGATCGGGACGACCGACCCGACGCAATATCCACAACACCGTTACTGGTCAATGGCGTTCACAGATCAAGGACACGATCCCCATCCACGAACGCCCCGCCGAGGCGGACGACCGCGCAGTGCCCGGACATTGGGAAGGAGATCTCATCATGGGCAGCGGCGTCACCCAGGTCGCGACCCTCGTCGAGCGCACCACCCGCTTCACCATGCTGGTCCAGCTCGACGCACGCGACACAGCCACCGTCACGGCCAGAGTCTCGACTCAGATGCTCCAACTTCCCGACCAGCTTAGGAAGTCACTGACCTGGGACCGCGGAATGGAGCTGGCCGCCCACAAGAGCGTCACCGCCGCGACCGGCATGGCCGTCTACTTCGCCGACCCCCAGAGCCCATGGCAGCGCGGCACCAATGAGAACACCAACCGCCTCCTGCGCCAGTACCTACCCAAGCGCACTGGACTGGGTCACCTCACCCAAGCCGACCTGGACACCATCGCCCGGCGGTTGAATACGCGCCCCCGGCAGACCCTCGACTTCGACACCCCAGCCGATAGGCTGGAGGCCCTGTTGCGCTGACCGATTGAGTCCACCGCGAGTTTCTTCGCGGCCGAGCTCGACCGGCCACATCTTCGCTCGTAGCGTTCGTCGACGAGCACCGGGACCGCTTCGGCGGCGTCGAGCCGATCTGCCGAGTGCTCACCGAGCACGGCTGCAGCATCGCCCCCTCCACCTACTACACCTTCAACAACCGCACCCCTCGGCCCGTTCGGTCCGCGACACGGAGCTGAAGGAACTGATCACCGCAGCCTACGAGGACAACTTCCGGGTCTACGGGGCCCGCAAGATCTGGCGCGAGCTGAACCGCCGCGGCCACGCGGTGGCCCGCTGCACCATCGAGCGGCTGATGCGCGACCTGGGCATCACCGGAGCCGTCCGCGGCAAGCGCGTGGTCACCACAGTCCCCGACCCGTCCGCCGAACGGGCCCCCGACCTGGTCGACCGCGACTTCGTCGCGTCGGCACCGAACCGGTGCTGGGTCGCGGACTTCACACACGTGGCAGCATTCGCCGGCGTCGTCTACGTCGCGTTCGTCGTGGACACCTTCTCCCGCCGCATCGTCGGCTGGTCCGCCGCGACCACGAAGCAGACCAGGATCGTCCTGGACGCCCTGGAGATGGCCTTGTGGCAGCGTGACCGCGACGGATACCCGCCCAGACGGGGAGAGTTGATACATCACAGCGACGCAGGCAGTCAGCACACGTCTTTCCGCCTGGCCGAGCACCTCGACGCCGCCGGCATCGCCGCCTCCATCGGATCCGTCGGCGACGCCCACGACAACGCCCTCGTGGAGAGCACGATCGGGCTGTTCAAGACCGAGCTGATCAAACCCCGGCGGCCCTGGCCGACCCTCTCGCAAGTCGAGCTCGCCACCGCCGAGTGGGTCGATTGGTACAACCACCGCCGACTCCACGGTGAGATAGGCCACGTCCCACCCACCGAATACGAGACCACCTACCACCTCACAACCGCAAAACCACAGGTCACAACCACAAGCTGAGGTCTCTATCCAACCCGGTGCGGTTCACTTTGCCGACTCGGAATGGGGCGGCACGTACGGTGGGTCATGACGGTCTCCGATCAAGGGACGAGTCCGCCGCCCCTGCACCGCTGTTCTTGGCCGGACACGGTGCAGGGCACGGCTGGTGATGACCACCACCCTCCCGGCTGAGAGCTGCCGAGTGCAGCTCACCAGCCCCGGATCTGGATGTAAGTTCGGTGCCATGGACGAGGACCGGACCGCCACCTGGGCTGAAGGCACGTCGGCCGATTTGGTCGCCGACGCGCATGCCCTCGGGGTGAGCTCGGTCAGCACCCGTATGGTGACCGCCTGGGTGGAGGAGGGGCTGCTCGCCAGCCCCGAGCCGCGCAAGACCACCGCGCACGGTAGCGACCCGCGCGTCTTCCCGCCCGAGCAGCGCGAGCTGTTCACCAAGCTGCTAGAGGCTCGGGAACGGTCCCCGCTGGGGCGCGTTCCCCAGCGCTCGATCGTCCGCGTTGTGCTGTACCTGTGGCTGATCGACGACAGCGTGGTGCTCACCCCGCAGGCGCGCCGTGCTTGGCGCACTCACGCTCGGGCCACTGGTAAGCAGACCGCCGCCAGGCGCAGCGAAACCGCCCGTGCGATCGTCGCGTCGCTCGCTCATCCGTCAGCGACCATCCCACAGCGGCGCGCAGCCCAGCTCGTAATCGAGGAGGGCGAGCGGACGGGCCGGATCGACCTGCCGCGGCTGACATCCGTTCTGACCGAGCTGTGCTCGCCGTGGCCGGCCCAGCCGGGCGCACCGCGAATCGAGCGTGCCATCCCGGGACCGTTCGGACCGGTCACGGTCCAGCACCACATCGCCATGTGGTACGCCAGGCACCAGGCGGTCCGGCAGCTCCGCAACGAGGAAGTCAACGAGGCTGCCTTGATCGGGTGCGCGCCATCCACCGCCCCGAATGGGCCGACTACCAAGCCCGTCGGTCGGCTCTGGCTGCCCAGGCCGGAGCGTTCCCCACGGCTTTCGCCGAGCCCGAGACTCTGGAGGGCCGCGCGATCGAGGCGGTCGACGCCTTCGTAGGCACGCTGGCCGGCGAGCTCGGGCTCATCGAGGCCGCGTTCAACACCGCCGAGACGCTCCGCAACAGGGCGCGTTGGCCGTGATACCAGGACGCCAGCCGCACAGAGAGTCGCTCACTCCTGGTTGACTTCAGAAGGCTCCTCCGTGGCCTCGGAGTCGTCCTCATCCGAGCGTCGCGCTGCGGCCTGGCCGGTGACGAACACGGTGACAATGGCAGCAATGTCTAGCGCTGCCACGACTGCCGCCAGTCCGCCTTCGCCCAGATATGCCAGGTAGGCGGCCAGTGCTCCCAGGAGGAGTACTGCGGCGAGACCACAACCCTGACCGATCCTCGCAAGCCGGAACGGCTGCGTGACGATGCGCTCTTCCATGTCATGTCGATGACGCTGCTCGCGCTCCGCCATGCTGAGGATTCGGTTGGCGGCGCCGGGATGCACCTGCTCGTAGCTCTGGAGCTCCCTTGCATCAGGTAACGGGCCGGAACGGCTCACCGTGACTTGGCGGATCTCATGAAGCTCAGTCTTCATCCCCTGGAGGATCGCCTCGATGATCAAGGCATGTTCCTCTGTGGGTTTAGCCCCGTCACGTTTCAAGCTCACTGGCATTTGCTGCGCTGGAGGCTTGTCTACTTCGCGGCTTTGCTCCGGTCGGTCTCTTCCAAGGCCATCGCCGTGCGAAGGTCCCTGGCCACTGCCTGCCAATCCGACCCCCGGTAAACCCGGGCAGGACTCGGCTGGGCCCTGCGCATGGCTCGATAGGTCCCAAGCCCCGCAACGTCGATAGTCGAGCTGAGGCCCACGACCGTAGGCGAGAGAGCCCGTTTGCGCGGCGATCTCATCGTCGTCTCCTTGTTGGTGGTGCGGCCCACCACCGTAACCTCTGCGGTGTTTGACCGGAATAAGTCCGGTATTCCCGTCCTCTGATCGTATAGCCCTGATACGAGGGCAGCCTGTCGGTCAGGACTCCTCGCCCTATCCACCGTTGCCGTGCCGGAACCGGGACCGAGTCCTCTTGGAGCTTGGCGATCTTACGGATCGACTCAGCCGCAACGTCCTCGGCGAGCACGGTTGGCGACCGCTCAAGATCCTCGGGCCTGGTGCTCGGCTCAGCGCAAGTGGGGGCCCGGCTGGTCTTGCTGCACCTGCTGCGGGCGCAGTTGAAGCGGCTGTCGCTGCTCGGCTGGGCGCTGGGCCGAAGCCTGGACTTGCCGCTGATCGGCGGGCTCGACACGACGGTTCGACGCGCGCCGGGCGGTCCGCGTTGGCTGGCCACTCCCCTGCTGGAGCTGGTCGCGGTGGGCTTGGCGCTCGGCCTGGCGGCCGGCGCGGCGGCGTTCGGCGAGGGTCGGCTGGTGGTGTTCCTCGGTCTGCCGCTGCTCGGGCCGGGCGGCCTCGGCCGTCAGTTGGCCGCGCTCGGCGAGCACCGCGCCGACGGTCTCGGCGACGTGCTGCTGGGCCAGGGCTGCGTCGTCCAGGCGGGGGCGGCCGGTGAGCCAGGTGGCGCCAGTGCGGGCGGCGACGGTGCGCAGGATCTCGGTCTGGTCGGCGTCGGGCAGGGTGCGGTAGACGTCGGCGGCGAGTCGGCGCAGGGCCTGCTGGTCGCTGTCCGCGGTGGCGGGCGCCGGGGTGTTCGGGGTGGTGGCGATGCGGCGGGCGGTGATGGCGGCTTCGGTGGCCGTCCAGTAGGTGTGGTGGCCGGTGCGGCCTTCCTCGATGTAGGGGCCGGCGGGCTGGGCGGCGGTGTCGTCGGTGACGCGGTACTGGTCGCGGTAGGCGGCGACGAAGGCGAGCTGCTGCTGCCAGCGGGCGCGCTGGGTGGGGTCGGTGGGGGCTTCGCCGAGGGTGCGGCTCCACTCCGGGCGCATCTCCGCGGTGCGGTCGCCAAGGGCCGAGACGCGACCCGCGATCAGGGCGGTGCTCTCGGTGAGGTAGTCGTGGTGGCGCTCGTTGGCCGCGGTGGAGTGCGGCACGCCGCTGATCCAGGCGGGGAGGTCGGCGCGGCCGGAGGCGGCGCGGGTGTGGGCGAGGGCTTGCTGCTGGGCGTGCTGGAGGAGTTCGGGCAGCGCGGTGCGGCCGGTCGCCCCGGTGAGGGCGGTCTCGGCGGGGGTGCCGGTGTTCTCGATGGTCTTGAGGGTCCAGGCGAGGGTGCGCCACAGCTCCGCCTCGGCGCCATCGCCCTGCTGGGCGGCGGCGGCCGGGGCGTCGGCGGCGAGGTGGCGGCCGATGCGCCAGGCCAGGACCTGGCTGAGGCTGTCGGTGCCGGTAAGCGGGTACTGCTCGGCGACCTGCCGCAGCAGGGTGGCGGGTTCGTGGCCGGCGGTCTCGGCGCGGCGAAGGGCGGCGGTGAGGGCGGGCCAGGTGCTCTCGCCCAGCGCGCGGGTGGCGTGCTGGGCGCCGAGGACGTCGGCGGTGAGGGCCTGGTGGCGGAGGGTTTCGGGGGTCTGCTGGTGGTGTTCGGGGATGCCGTCGGTGGCCAGGGTGGTGCGGGCGGCGCGGGTCAGGGCGGTGACCGGGTCGCTCGCGCCGGTGGTCTGGGTGGCGGCGGTAGTGAGCAGGGTGGTGGTGTCGCGGCCGGTGCACTCGGCGGCGGCCAGGGCACCGGCGAGGTGGGGCCACTGCGGGTGGGCGGTGACCGTGTCGGTGGTGGTGTTGAGCGCGGTGGCGGCGGTGGCGTAGCGGGTCAGGGTGTCGGCGGGAACGTGCGGGTGCGCGTCGGGGGCCTGGGCGGCGGCGGGCGCGATGTGCAGGGCGACCGGCTGTTCGGTGGCGGTCTCGGGGTCGAGGCGGTGGGCGGGCAGGCCGGTGAGCTGCGCGACGAGGGTGGCGTAGCGGGTGGTGTCGGCGGTGGTGGGGGCGTTGAGGTGGGCGGGGGCGGGGCGGTCGTCGGTGATGGTGTTCAGGCGCCAGGCGAGGGCCTGGGCCGGGGAGTCGGCGGGGTTGAGGTCGCCGCGCCAGGTGGCGGCGGCGAGCAGTCGCTCGGGCTGCCAGCCGACCGTTTCGGCGGCGCGCAGGGCGCGGGTGACGGCGGTCATCGCGTCGTCGGTGGTGATCTGCTCGGCGAGGGCGGGGCCGAACAGGCGGTGGATCAGCTGGTGGTAGTAGGGGGTGGTCAGGGTTTCGACGGCGTGCTGGTGGCGGGGCGCGAGGGTGGCCAGGGAGGCGGCGTCCTCCTGGGCGCCGCGGATGGTCTCGGTGGCGGAGAGCTGGGCGCCTTCGCGGGCAAGGACGCGCTCCAGCACCTCGCGGGCGGCGAAGGAGTCGGGGTCGTTCTTGGGCTTGTCGAGCTGCTCGTCGGTGTCGAACGGCAGCAGCTCGTGGGTGGCGGTGTAGAGGGTGGTGGTGTGGCGGGCGCGGGTGAGCTGGACGTACAGCTCCTCGCGGGTGGTGTCGTCGGTGACCAGGGGGTGGGCGGTGTCGACGGTGCCGCCCTGGGAGCGGGTGATGGTGGAGGCGTAGAGCAGCTGGACGTGGGCGGCGACGTACTCGGCGGGCAGGGTGAGGCGTCCGCGGTGCTCCAGGTGGCGGACCTTGAGCGAGCCGTCGTCGTAGCGCTTGAGGACCTGCCAGGCGTCGCCGTTCTTGACGAAGTCCGCGCCCCGGTTGGTGGTGATCTTGCGGTTGTTGTCGCGGGTGACGATCCAGTCGCCGCGGCCCGCGCGGTTGCCGTCGCGCAGCAGCACGCCGTCGGTCTCGACCTGGCCGGCGGCCACACGCTCGTCGCGGGCCCGGGCGGACAGGGCGGTGACGTCGGTGCCGGTGCGGGCGCTGATCAGGGTGGTGCGGCCGGCGAGCATGTCGGCCTTCCAGCCCTCGTACGCGGCCTCGACCATGGCGGTGCGCGAGCCGCCGACCACCCGCTGGTTGGCGAAGTAGAAGTCCAGACCGGAGCTGTTGCCGGTGCGGATCTTGAGGGTGGCGGCGGCCTCGTCCTTGTTGCTGAACCGGTGGAGCGTGGTGAGTTCGACTGCGCCGGCTTCGGCGGCGATCAGCCGCAGCGCGCCGCCCGCCTCGACGGAGCCGAGCTGGCGGTAGTCGCCGAGCAGGCGCACGCTCGCGCCGCGCTCGGCGGCGATGCGGGTGAGGCGGTCCAGGTTGAAGGTGCCGGCCATACCGGCCTCGTCCACCAGGACCACGTCGCCCGGGTTCAGCACGAAGCCGGCCCGGTTCGACGGCACGTTCTGGCCGCTGCCGAGCTGGGCGGCGTAGGTGCCGCCGGTGTGCTCCCAGAGGAACTTGTGGAGGTTCTCGGCGGGCTGCTTGAGGTCCTTGGCGAGGACGGCCGCGGAGGCCGCGGAGGTGGCGAGCGGGACGACGCGCTGGCCGGCCTGGTTGGCGACCTGGACGTACGCCTGCATCGCGGTGGTCTTGCCCGAGCTGGCCGGGCCGAGGCCGAGGGAGACCAGCCGGGTGTCGGTGGCGAACGCGGTGACGAGGACGCGCTGGCCCTCGTCCAGGGCGCGGTGGCGGGCCTCGAAGCCGTCGATCGCGGCGCCGACGAAGGCCGGGTTCAGGCCCTCGTTGACGGGGGTGAGGGCGGCGGCGACCAGGCGGCGCTCGGCGTCCAGGATGGCGGTGCTGGTGTAGCGGTCGGAGGCGTGCTGGACGAACACGGAGTCGCCGTTGGCGCGGCGCAGTTCCTCGGGCTCGTCAAGCAGGGCGGGGGCGTCGACACGGACGCTGTGGGCCGGTGAGACGGCCTCGGTGACGATCGCCTCGACCAGTTGCCGGTGCTCGGTGGTGCTGGTGGTGGAGTGCTCCGAGCGGGCCAGGCGCTCGGCGTGAGCGCGCAGGTTCCACACCGTCCACACCGCGCGCTCCTCACCGACGGCGGTGATCACGGCGGCGGCCAGGGTGGGGATCTCGACCGGCTTCGGCTCCTCCTGCCGGGCAGTGGCCGGGATGCTTTCGGGCGCGGGGACGGCCGCCATCACGCGCTGGACGACGTCCTGGCCGTGAGCGGTGGTGACGGTGCTGGTCCAGTCGGCGCGCATCTCCTCCAGGGAGCGGGCGGCCTTCTTGCCCTCGCGGGTGTCGAGGTTGGCCTGGCGGGCGAGCTGGTGGGTCATGCCGCGGGAGGGGTCGTGCCCGTGGTCGCGCCGGTACTCCCGAAGCAGCTGCTCGTAGCGGGCCTCGATCTCGGTCCGGCGGGAGGAGAAGTGGGTGATCGCCTCCAGCGGGACGCCGACGATCTCGCGCACCGGCTGGCGCTTGGCCACCGCGTCCTCGCGAGCCTCGAAGGTCACACCGAGCCGGGCGGTCAGCTCGGTCTCGAACCGCGAGTTGTAGAACTCGGAGGTCGCCACGGTCATCGCCAGCAGGCCCCGGGCGTCCAGCGAACGCCACTTCCCGTCGACGCCCTGGATCTTGTTGGCGACGACGACGTGGGTGTGCAGGTTGGGGTCGCCGGCCCGGCTGTCGTAGTGGTCGAACGCCACGGCGACCAGGCCCTTGGTGTCGATCTGGGCCTGACCAGTGCTGCCGGTGCGGGTGTGCGCGGCATGCTCCTCCAACAGCTCCAGCGCGGCGTCGCGGGCGGCCTCGTGGGCCTCGCGGACAGCGGCGCGGACCCCCGGGCGCTCGTCCAGCGCCCACAGCACCGCAGCCGACTTCACCGGGGCGAAGACCAGGTCGAAGCCCGCGACGGCGGCGCGCTGACGGCGAGACTCCTCCTGCTGGACCTTCTTGACCTCGGCGCTGGTGGGGGTGCGCCGGGTCTCCTTCCGGATGACGGCCAGGCGCCGCTGAACACGCTTGGCGAACGGATCGAGAGGCTCGTACTCGGGGTACTTGCGGCCGAGGGTGGCGGCCTTGATCGCGGCGGCCTGGACCGCCTTGAGCTGGTCCCCGTCCATGTCGGCACGCACGCCTGCGGCCAGGTGCTCGGCGATGATCCGTTCGGCGTCCGGGTGCTGCCCCAGGCCGAACAGGTGCTTCATCTGCTGCTCGGTGACGCTGGTCCCGTCGAGTCCAAGCAGGGGCGCGCCGCGGCCGAGCCAGACGCCGGCCGGGTTGCCCTTCTGGGTGTAGTACTCCTCGGCGGACTGACCCCGCTGACGCTGTACATCGCCGCCCGCGACCTGGCGCGTCAGGTAGGTGTAGCCGTTGCCGGCGGTGAGCTTGTGGATGGTCATCAACGCGACCACCCCCAGCTTTCCGAAACCCGGGCGAGGGTAGGCGCGGCAGCTATTCGAGCCGCCGTTCCACCTGCCTCACCAATTGCCATACGGGTACTTTAGCCCCGCACAGCGGACCATGCTCAGAATATCTGCAAGAGGTGTCTGGATGGCTTACGAGCGAAGCAGAAGGTGATGCCAGGCGGTCTCGACTCATTGCTCCTGAACTGCAGAGTTGATGAATCGAGACCGCGAGGTGACGATTTTCCCGTCATTTATCTATCAATATTTATCGTCGCTTCTTAGGGCTTCTCAGCCGCCAAAACAAGGGGTTTCCGAGCTGGGCTTTTGTAGTTAGAGTCACGATCAGAAAGGGCCACTCGCTCCTTCTGATCCGATTTGCCTCCGGCCACTGCGGAGCAACGGATCCGATCCCCATCGACTCCCTGGGATGCCGCCCCTGTGACGAACCGTGAACCTCGTACTGCTCACGCCGACGCGCCGCTCGCGCAACTGCTCCGCTCGCGCCCCGGATATGTGCCGCCGACGGTCGGCGAGCGGGTGGTTGTCGTCGCAGACCTGCTGGCACCCAGCCGCCATCCGCGCGCCGTGATGAACCTGCTCCGGTTCGTTGGCGACTGGCAGCCGGACCGTGTAGTTGTCATGAGCGCCCGCCAACACGGTTCGACTCACAAGGGCTCCGAATGCGCCACGAGCACCCTCGGTCGCCTGCGCGCTATCTACTCAGGAGACATCGTCATCCAAGCCGGGGTTGGGGCTGGCAGAGACGCCCTGACTGTCGGCTCGTGTTCGTGCTGGCACCCGGTCATCTCTGATCTAGGTCTTGCGGTCACCGCCGGAATCCAACCGGTCGCACCGGGGTGGCTGAGCCTCAGCGCGACCGGCCCCGGTGCCAGCCGCTATCCGGGCGCGCTCGCCATCCTGCTCGCTCGCGGGTTCGGACACTCCATCATCTGCAGCGGAACCAGCGGCCTCGCACTGATCGGAGAGATCCCGACCGACGACCCGACGGCCGACACTCTCTGGGGCTTCGAGATCGGAACGCTTCGCCGCACTGCACCGTCGACAGCCTCGTCATTCCGTCCGGCAATGGGCTTCGGAGTGGTCGACTCAACGACCGGCATCGCCGAGCCCACCGCCGTCGCAATCTCGCGCAGTGGGGCATTCACGTTCGACGGGGTCACCTACGCCGCATAGCGGCTTTCCCGCACAGCGGCGAGCGGGGCACGGCAGCATGCGACGTACGCTCGCAGGCCGTCGGTACCAGCTCAACAGTTCCCTGTGGCGGCGTCTGACTACATGGCTGCATCTAGATACACCTGCACCGGCTCGAACAGACCGTACGGAACGAACTCGGGGATCTGCTCGCGGGTGATCCACGCCAGCGCACCCAGCTCCTCGGTGTCGACCACCGTGGCCGTGCCGCTCACCACCTCGCAGGCGGTGTACGACATCTGCCGACCGGTCTTCGGGTGAACGCGCTCGCCGAGCGGGTGGACGGCCTTGACCATCAGGCCGACCTCCTCGGCGGTCTCGCGGACAGCAGCTGCTTCCGGCGATTCGCCGACCTCGACCTCACCGGCCGGGAACTGCCACGACAGCTCACCCTCCTTGACCCGCCGCTGGACCATCAGGACGCGGCCGTCCTGGACCACGATGGCAGCGGCGATACCCGGCTTGGTGCTGGTCGGCTCAGTCATTCTGGGACTCCTCCAGGGCAGCCAGGATGGGCGGGAAGATCGTATCGACGGGGATGAACCGGGGCACCGCGTTTCGCGGAACCCACATCACGTCGGCGTTCTCGATCTTGTCCTGGTTCTGAGCCTCGCCCACCAGGTACTCGGCGAGGAAGTACTCGCACCACACACCGGTGGACGGGTGGAGCCGGCCGCCGAGGTCTTGGCGCACGGCGCAGTGGACGCCGGTCTCGGCCAGCGTCTCGCGGACGGCAGCTGAGGCTGGACTGCCACCCGGCTTGATCACCCCGGCTGGGAACTGCCAGCGGATGCCGGCGGACTCGTCGTCCCGGCGGCAGACGAGCAGCACGTCCGTACCGCGGACCACCACCGCGACGGCCACCCGCAAGGCTTGGGCGGCCTGGCTGCCGGTGGACTCGGTGAGCAGCAGCGCAAACCGCTTCTGCGCGGCGGGCGCCGCTGCTTCCAGTGCTTGGTCGAGGAGCTGGTGCATCTCGGTGCGCGGGACGAGTTCCGGGCTCTTGTGCCAGCTGGCCACCGTGCGGACCGCGATGCCGAGCCGGGCGGCGAACGCCTCGTTGGTGTCGCGCAGCGCCTCCTGGAGCCAGCAGGCGGATCTGCCTGTCCAGCTGACCACCACGTCCACCTGCTGCCCCTCCCCGAGCTTCGAGCTGACTGGTTGGCTACGCCTTGCTCTTGGCTTCGAGCACCGGGCGCAGCAGCCGCAGCGGGGTAATCCAGTCGTACTGGTCACGGCCACCGCCGGCCTTCGGCTTGTGCGGCACGTAGTCGCCGAACAGCACGCCCATGGCCTTCAGCCGCTCGACGTTGGCCGCGTAGGCCGGGTGGGCGGCCTGGGCAGAGTTGACGTACGGCTGGGCGACCACGGGGATACCCAGGCCATACGACTCGGTGAGTATGCCGAGCAGCAGGGTGTCCGCGTGGCCGTCGGCCCACTTGTTGATCGTGTTGAAGGTGGCGGGCGCGACGGCGATGGCGTCGGCCGGCGGCAGTGAGGCCGGTACGTCAGGCGTGCGCCAGGCCGAGCGGATCGGGTAGCCGGTCTGCTGCTCGATGGCGGCCTGGTCGATGAACCCCATGGCGTTCGGGGTGGCCACCACGCCGACTCGCCACCCTTCCTCTTGAGCCGCGGTGATCAGCTGGCTCACGTCGTCGGCGATGCCGGAGGCGCAGACGGCGACGTACAGAAAGGGCTGGTTGCTCAAGGTCGGACTCCCAACTCGCGGCTGAACTGACGTAGCTCCGGCAAGGCACCGCGACGGTCGCGTGCCGTCATGTCGGCCACCAGCTCCCGGATGTCCGGGCGACGCCTGATGTCCTCAGCAGCGTGCCGTTCGGCGATGCGCAAGGCGCGGTAGCCCTCGGACAGTTTGCCCTGCTGGTTGAACGCCCTGGCAAGGTCCACCCACAAGGCGGCTTGTCGTTCCGGGGCTGGGATGCGACGGCGCAGTAGTGGCCTGGCCGCCTCGACGGCGGCACCGGCGTCGCCCAAGGCCACCGCGGCCGACACCCGATGCAGCGCCACGTTGGTTGGACTGAAGTTCGCCCAGGCGTCCGGGTGATCGCGGTCGACGTACCGGGCCACTTCGTCTGCCTGGTCCAGCAGCTCCGTGGTGGTGGAGCGGTCGCCGCCGGTGCTTGCAGCGGTCACCCCACGCAGCAGCATCAGGCCGAACGCGGCGAGGTCTCCGGGTTCGCGCTGGTCGTAGTGGCTGCCGAGCTGGTCGGCGGTGTGCTGGACCATCGTGACGGCCGGTGCGGTGTGGCGTTCGCGGGCCATCAGGTGGGTCTGGACCCGGACACTGGAGGCCAGGACTATCGGGTTGCCGCTGCGCTCGGCCTCGCTCATCGCCCGCCCCACCGCGAGCCAGGCGTTGCCGGTGTCGCCGAGCTTGATCAACATGCTGACGGTGGTCTGGTAGGCGGTGGCGGCCATGCTGGCCAGCATCAGGCTGTCGGGCGCGTCGTGCTGAGCACGGCGAAGGGCGGTGAGCAGTGCGGGCAGCAGGGCTTCGAGTTCGGTGTAGCGGCAGCCGTAGAGCAGCCGGCGAGCCTTCGACAGCTCCTGACGAAGAGTGGCCTCGGCGAGCAGCTGCCGGTCGGCGAGGCCACTCGCCGTGGGCAGGAGGGCTTGGACCAGCTCCAGGCTGGCGGTGTGAGGGCGGGCAGCTGGGACCGCGAGAGCTACCACGCTGGCTGCCAGGAAGCCTCGACGCTGCATGTCGTCGGTCCTGAGATCCGTGCTGCTGGGGGAGGCGGTCAGGCCCAGGCTTTCCAAGGGAATATCGAGTTCCGCCGCGACGGCTCGCAAGATCCGTACGTCGTCGGTGCCGGCGCCCTTCTCCAGCCGACTCAGCTTCGACTGGTGGTAGCCCAGCTTGGAAGCCACATCGTGTTGCGACCGGGCAGCGATCACCCGGGCGCGACGGATCACCGATCCGATCTGGCGTGCGTCGATGGCCGCGGGGACCGCCTCCGACATGACTCCTCCTGCCACCCTCAGCCTGCCTGGCGAAGGCCGCGCCGGCCGATCTGGATCAAGATGCTATGCACGATCTGCATAGCTCATGCAGAACATGCGACAAGGCGGACCAGCCTGCTACCTCGTGGAGTTGACTTGGCCTCAGCCACGCCAGCCCTGAGAGGAGCAGCTCATGCCACCGAACCGTCGCCCGCCGCCCGCCGGTCGGCTTGCTGCACCGCGAGTGCACCGTCGCCGCACTGTGACGGCATGGTGCGAAGTGGGTGGCAGTTCCAGACTTAGGGCCGAAGCAAGACCCGCACCTGCACGGACAGTTGCAAGGCCAGTACTGGCTGAAGTCTAGGTCAGCACCGGTCTTCATAGTGAGTGATCAGCAGGAACGCTGTTCGACTCCTCTGCGGGTCTGCCCGGCGTACCGAAAACCGCTTCACTCTCGCAGGTAATCTCGGTGCCAGACGTGTTTGATGCACCGTCAAATCGCCACTCTGGCAAGGGAAAGGGAACAAATGACCGAGGAGACCCAGGGCCAGGTCGAGCGCACGCTTGTCCTGCTCAAGCCCGACGCGGTGGCCCGTGGTCTGTCCGGCCGGGTTCTGCAGCGGTTCGAGGACGCCGCGCTCAAGATCGTCGGCACGAAGATGAAGTGGATGGACGCCGAGTTCACCCGCAGGCACTACGCGGACCTGGAGGAGCGTCTCGGCTCCGAGGTCTACAACCTGACCGCGACGTTCATGCAGCAGGGCCCGGTGATCGCCCTGGTGCTGGAGGGCTACGACGCCATCGCCACGGTGCGCAAGATCGTTGGCAGCACCTACCCGGACCAGGCGCCGGCGGGCACCATCCGCGGCGACTTCTCGCACATGAGCCGGGGCGCCAGCGTGGCCGTCGGCAAGGCGGTCGCCAACCTGATCCACGCCTCCGGCAACCGCGAGGAGGCCGCTCAGGAAGTCGACCTCTGGTTCGCCAAGGACGAGCTGTTCGACTACAAGACGCTGGCCGAGACGTACATCTACTGATTCGGCGGCCTCCTGGGCGTCACCCCGGTGACGTCAGCCAAGTTCACCACCACGAGAACGACTGGCACGACACGAGGAGAAGAGCCGATGACGAGCACGACCCGTCTGGCCTCGCCGGCCGAGCTGGAGGCCGCCTTCCAGCAAGAGCTGGCGACGGACCGCTGGGCCGCCGCCGAGACGGCGTACGCCCTGGCGCTGCGCCTGCGCGACGCCGGTGAGTGGGACACCTCTCGCGAGTGGGTGAAGCAGTGCCTCCAGCTGCTGGAGGGCTTCCCCACCGAGACGGAGGACCAGGTGGCCACCAAGCGCACCGCCGTCGGCGGCGTGCCGCTGCCGAACTACCTGCACGCGGGCGTCGTCCGTGAGCGGTTCGGCGAGCTGGCCTGACGTAGGAACGGCCGGTGGTGCGGTCAGAGGAGCAGTAGCCAGCCGCACCACCGGCGACCAACCGAATACAAGATCATCTGTACCGGCCAGGGGTACCTCGGCGCCGGTGCGGCCCCATCCGCCACGCCCAAATCAGGAGAGGACGACCGCGATGGCCGTCGAGATCGAGATGCGCGCCCGGTTCGACAAGGACACCCACGACGCCCTGGTGGAGCGCCTGGTCCGTGACGGCGAGGACCTGGGCCAGGATAACAAGCTGATCCACTTCTTCGTCCTGCCGGACCAACTGCTCAAGGTCACCGACAACCAGTCCGCCGGCACTGCCAAGATCACGCTCAAGGACAGCCGGATCGGCCAGGGCGCCGCCTTCGGCGAGACCGAGTTCGCCATCGCCAAGGAGGACGTCGCCAAGGCCGTCCAGCTCTTCGGCGCGCTCGGCTTCGAGGACACCCGGCACGAGGCGTTCAACTTCCGCCGCAACTTCCGCTTCGCCGGCGTGGAGATCGCCGTCAAGTGGAGCGAGGCGTGGAGCTACCACGCCGAGTTCGAGGTGCTGCTGCCCGACGACGCCACGGACACCGCCCGCGATGAAGCCGCCGCCCAGATCCTCGACGCCGCCGCCGAACTGGGCATCGCCGTCATGACCGAGCAGGAGTTGGCCGAGTTCACCGCCGAGTTCGAGGCCAAGGAGGCCGCGCGCAAGGCTGCTGCCCGGAACGCCGAGATCCGGTAGGGCCTCCAACCCTCAAGACCACCGAGGGGGTGGGCCGCACCATGAGCACAACCCGCACGGACAGCCTGGTCGAGTTGGCTGCCCGCAAGGAACTGCCGCTCCACCAGTTCACCGACGCCGCCACCGTCGAATGGATCAAGGCCAACCGACCGGACTTCCCGCCGGCCTGGCCGCCGCCGCTGCGCCCCACCACGCAGACCCTCATCGAGCAGGCCGCCGTCCCCACCCGGTGGCTCGCCGAACCCCAGCTCGCCGACTCCATCCACGGCCACCGGCACGGCCTGCGCACGGCGGTCCTCGCCGCGCTGCTGGCCGACTGGTACGGCTTGAACGAGTCCGACACGGCCACCGCGGTCATCGCGGCGGCCGTCCACGACTCCCAGCGCCACCACGACAAGGACGACCAAGGCCACGGCAACCGCGCCGCGATCTGGCTGGCCGCCAACGCCGAGCTGGTCTGGACGCACTTCCGCCGCACGCCCCGCCCGAGCGAGGTCATCCGGGCCGCCACCGCCGTCCGGCTGCACGAGCTGCCGTACGAGACGTTCACGGCCGACGACCGTGCCGACCACGCTCGGGCCGAGCAGATCTGCGACCTGGTGAAGGTCGCCGACGCCCTCGACCGCTACCGGCTGCCGAAGCGCTCCTGGTGGCCCAACGCCAAGTTCGTCCGTGAGCCGGCCTTCGACCAGCTGCTGCCGCTGGCCTACGACCTGGTGGTCACCTCCGAAGAGGCCTTCCTCTCCAGCGCGTCCAGCGTGGCCGCCGTCCGCTACGCCCTCGCCGAGAAGGGGTTGGTGTAGCCGTGGACTTCCTCGACGCCTACGAGAGCTGGGCCGACGCGCACGCCTTCTTCGGCGCCAGCCTGGTGCCCACGATGCCCAACGCCGACGACCCGCTCGGCGTGCAGAAGGCCGCCTGGGTCGACCGGCTGTCCCTCGGCACGCCCAACGGCCAGCTGCTCCGCCGCAACGCGCTGTTCGACTCGCTGGCCAGCGGCGGCAAGCTCCACCTGCTGCACGTCACCCACGCCCTGGAGAAGATCAACCAGGACGGCGTGCTCTACCCCTCCGGCGGCTGCCTGGTCGGCAGCATCTACTGCGCGCCGCTCACCGCGACGGGCAGCGGCTTCCGCCCGCACAACCTCGGCTCCTACGTGCTCACCCGCGAAGCACCGGCCTTCCTGGCGAAGATCGGGCGAGCAGATCACCAGCCCACCCCGCTGATCTTCGAGCTGGACCTGCCGTCGCAGGCGTACCAGGGGCTGGCCGGCGTCGACTACCTCCGCCTCGGCGCGATTCACCTGGCCATCTACACCCAGCTCGAATACCTGCTGTCGAAGGCCGAGCGGCACCAGCTGCGCGAGACGGTGGTCAGCCGGGTGAAGAACTCGACCGCCTTCCTGGCGCTGGCCGCCGCCATCGCCTACCAGGGCGCCATCGTCGCGCCCACGGACTTCCTGCGGCAGCTCGACGCCACGATCCCGCGGCTGCCGATCCTCGGCTACCTGTTCTTTGAGGCGCTGTCCGAGTACGTCATGCTGCACTCGACCAGTTCACGTACGCGCCGACTCGCCGAGCTGGGGGAGCTGAACAACTGGCTCTACAAGGAGCTGCTGTTCGCCGTGCCGGGGATGATCGGCCGATTCGACCTCGCCAAGTTCCACGTGCCCGACCTCGCCGCCACCTTGGCCAAGGTCGACCGCACGCTCGACCCAGGCGCCGCTGCCGTGTTCCTCACCGACCGCATCAGCCACTTGGTCGCCGCGCGCCTGTTCACCCCGGGGCAGGCGCCGGACCGCTGGCGCCACACCAAGTGGGAGTTCGACAGCCTGGCCGCCCAGCTCGGTCCGCTGCTCGGCCACCTGATCCACCGCGAGCTACGGACGTTCGGCCGGTCGCCGGACTTCTACTTCTACTTCGACCAGGTGAAGGCGCTCCAGGCCTGGAACTACTGGAACCACCTCGACATCCCGGTGCCCTTCAACGGCACCATCCCCAAGGGCGAGATCGGCATCAACCCGGCCTACCCGGATCTCCAGTACCGGGTCTGGCGCGCCGACGCCGACGAGGCCGGCAACCTCCACCCGACCGAGCAGCTGGACCTCACCCTCACCCCGCGCCTGGTCGACCTCCGCTCCACTCTGATGCGCAACAACCAGTGGGCCACGGCCCCCGCGGTCGCCTGACCACTCGGCACCGCCCAGCTGGCCAACGCCAGCCCCTCCACCTCTCACCACGCCTACGAGGAGACGCCTGCCATGCCCACGGACATTTCTGGCAATCCGCCCATCGACCTACTCGGCAAGCAGATCACCGAGCTGCTGGCCCACCCGAACATCGGCCACGGCCTCGCTCGCACGCTGCGCGCCGCCGCCAAGGAGATCGAGGTCGGCCGATACCACCGAGCCACCCAGCGCGCCTTTCCCAACGGCCCCGACGAGCAGCCGACCAAGGTCCAGATCGGCGGCGGCAACCACCAGCTCGACGGCTTCTTCAACATCGACCTGGTGCCGCCGGCCGACTTCCTCTGGGACGTGCGCGAGGGCATCCCACTGGAGACCGGCACCGTCGAGCTGCTGTTCACCGAACACTTCCTGGAGCACATCGACTACCCGCGCTCCGCCAAGGGCTTCGCCCGCGAGGCCTTCCGCGTGCTCAGCCCCGGCGGACAGATCATCACCGGCGTGCCCGACGCCGCCCACGTGCTCAGCCGCTACCCGGCGGCACCCGTCGAAGCCGAAGAGATGATCGGACGCTGGTACGCCAAGCGCACCTGCCGCGAGGACATCAACACCTACCTCGACCTGATCAACTACGTCTTCCGTGACCAGGACGACGACCCGAGCTACACCCCGCACCTCTGGGCCTACGACGCCGAGAAGCTGAGCCAGCTGTTCACCGAAGCCGGGTTCACCACCGTCGAGCCCTGGACCTTCGACGCCACCCTGGCCAACCCGAAGCGCGAGTGGGCCAGCGTCTACGTCATCGCCACCAAGTAGGAGTTCGGCCCAACCAGAGCGGTGGCCCAGCTCCAACCGGGTCACCGCCTCGCCGGGAGGCGTCCGCAATGTCGCAAGTCCCCACCGCGCACAACCACCTGCTGCTGGCCGACACCCCCAACGCGGCCAGCTGGGCAAGGCGTCACACCCGTGACGTGCTGGGCCGCTGGCAGATGCCTCCCGACCTGATCGACACCGCGCTGCTGATCGTCTCGGAGCTGATCGGCAACGCCGTCCAGCACCCGGGCGACGCCAAGCAGCCCGAGTGGCTGACCTCCGCCGAGCTGGCCAAGGTGAAGGTGATCGGCCTCGACCTCCAGCTGCGCGGCCAGGCCGTGCTGGTGCAGGTCGCCGACCACGACAAGCGACCGCCCGTGCCGCAGAACGTCGACACCGACGCCGAGGGCGGACGAGGCCTGTTCCTGGTCGAGCACATGAGCAGCCAGTGGGGCTACTACCACCCGCCGACCGGCGGCAAGATCGTCTGGGCCGAAGTGCGCCCGAGCAGCCCGCGGAAGCCGCAGCCGGCGACCGCAGAGCCGCCGCCATCCAACCGCGCAGCCCGTTCCCGGCCGTTCAAGCCCATGACCAACGAACAACTCCCCGTTAGCGACCCGAACTTGATGGGTCGAGTGTTGGTGGGGCTCCGCAGGATCTGATGGGCAGTCGGCGTCGGCCCTGTACGAGTCCTGGGTCTACGAGGCCATCCACAGTCAGCAACCTTCACTCGACTCGCCCCGGCTCACTGCCATGATCCGCCCATTCGCCCGCCCGACCCTGATGAGGACTACCCGAAACTCTGCACTCCGCGGTCCTGGAGGGACCGGAACCGCTCCGGTCCCTCCAACGGCAAGAGCGCAGAGGCACGAGCTCAGCGCTCTCAGCCGGACGTGTCGACCCTCTCAGCTCGGGAGGAAGGCAGTCCGCCGTCCTCATACGGAATCAATCCACTCCGAGTAACCGCATCCCTGAGGAGTGCTGCCAGATCCTCCGGAACCTCGACCCGGGCTTGGAGGGCAGGTCCGGGCTTGACTATCAGCCTGATTCCGCTGTCCAGGAGAAGCTGCCGACGCCCTGCGGTGTCCCGGGCCTGCCAAGCCGTCGCGTACGTTTCGTCGGAGTCCTCCAGAATCCACTGCGCCGGCCGCTGCGGCAGGGCTTCGAGCTCCTCTCGCCGGTGGAGCAGCGCCCGCATGCGTTCCTTCCACTCGTCCTCGTCCTCGCGACCGACGATCAGGCCTTCGTCCTTCTCCTCGCGAAGGCCCTTGATCGCCCGCTTGACCACAGCCAGATCCTCCGAGTGGTCCTCCCCCGGGATGTACCGGCGCACTGGAACGTACTTGTCGCCGACCTTCGCGATGAAGGTCTCCTCGATCAGGTCCTCCAGCTGCTGGGAGGGCTGAGACGTTCCGCAGTTCGCCCTCCCCTTCGCGCTCCCGCTCGGGCAGTGGTAGTAGCTGTAGACCTTGCCGCTCGACTTCTTCGGAGCGTTCTTCTGATAGAGCGGTCCGTTGCACGCGTCGCAGAATGCGACACCGAGCAATGCGGACGTGGAGAAGGTCCGCGTCTTCTTCGTGGATCTGGCCGCGAGCGCGGGCTCCAGTCTGGCCCACAGCTCTCGGTCGAAGACCGGGTCGGCGATCCTGATCGGCAGCCCGTCGGCGCCGCGGGTCTCCTTGCCACGGTGGAGTTTGTACCCGCGCAGCGACGGGGTCCTGAGCAGGTCGGCGACGACGCTGGTGGCCCACTCGATCCCGTCGACACTCTTCCCCTTCGAGGTCTCGGTCTTCCCCTGGGCCCTCAGATGGCGCACCAGGTTCGTCGGCTCGTTGCGGCGATTCAGCTCCCCGGCGATTTCACGGAACGACCAGCCAGCGATGTACCACTCGGCCATCTCGCGCGCCACCCCCGCCGTGTGCGGCTCCAGGCTCAGGGTCTTTCCGCCTTCCGGGTGATCCACCACCTCATAGCCGTACGGTGCATACCCGCCTGGCCAGCGCACCGTCTTCCGCAGGAATCGGTGCGCACCGAGGACTCGGTCCCTCGTCCGCTTGAGTTCCATCTCCGCGAAGAGCGAGGCGAGCATCAGGAAGACCTTGCTCATCATTGCCGACATCGAGTCCTTGCCCTCGTCCCGGAAGTTCAGGACGATGCCGTCGTCCGAGAAGACGAGGATCTTGCGGTTGGCCTCCGCCCAGTGCGCCACGTCCGCGCAGTCCTTCGCCGAGCGGAAGACGCGGTCCACCTTCGAGAAGATCATCGCGTCCCACAGGCTTGCCTTCTCCCCCAGCCACGGGCCGAGGTCGGGGCGGTCGAACGGACGGACCTCGGCCGACACGTCCAGGTCCTGGAAGTAGCCGACGACTTCCCAGCCCGACCGGTCGGCGTAGCGTTGGCCGGCTTCCTTCTGCACCAAGTGCGAGACCTTCTCGGCCCCTTTGACCACGCTGACGCGTGCACCGACAACGGCTCTGAGCATGTCCGAATCCTCGCAGGTCAGACCCGGTTTCGCGTGTTGGGAAACTTCTGTCTCCCGCGACCGGGACCTTTTCCAGCTGGTGGACGACACGCGTGGTGTCCAGGTGATCTACCCGGTCAAGGGCGTCGGCAACGCCGAGGTCGTCAACGAGGTCTTCCTGCGCGAGAAGTACGGCGTCACCGGAGCCGAGTACGCCGACATGGCCGCCCTGCGCGGCGACCCGAGCGACGGCCTCCCGGGGGTGAAGGGCATCGGCGAGAAAACCGCCACCCAGCTCATCCGCGAGTACGGCGACCTCGCCGGCATCCGCGCAGCCGCAGCCGACCCGCTCTCCAAGCTCACCCCGGCCCGCCGCAAGAACATCCTCGAAGGCGCCGCCTACCTCGACGTCGCCCCCACCGTCGTCCGCGTCGCCACCGACATCCCCCTCCCGGCCTTCGACCCCACCCTCCCCCGCGAGCCCCTCGACCCGATGACCCTCGAAGCCCTGTCGGAGCGCTGGGGCCTCGGCACCTCCCTCACCCGCCTGCTGGAGACCCTCGCAGTCACCCGCTGAGAACGGAGGCGGTGACTGTCAATCCCCTGGTTTCGGTTACGTAGAGGCTTTCTTTGAGAGGCCAGGTCCTCCTGGTGGTGGCTGGCGCGCGCCTCGCTGATGATCCGTTCGAACTCCACCGGCGGCAGCCCGCCGGCCACGCTGTGGCTACGGCGTGGGTCTATGACCGCCGCCAGGTACAACTTTCCTTCCCCTATGCTGACTTCGGTCATATCGCCGACCCAGATCACGTTCGGCGAGACCGCGTCGAAGTGCCCGACCAGGTCGCGGGCGGCCCTGAGCTTGCCCTGCCGGGTCAGCGAGCGGCTCCGACGCGGCAGCTTGCGGCCCTGGGCCCGAGCTCGGCTATGATCTCGGCGACCGTGTTCACCGAGACGTTCCAGCCCTCGGCCCACAGGTAGAGCGTGATCCTCTGCGAGCCGTAGGTTCGCCCGACCGGCGGAAGAATTATGTGATCCGGTCCGCCGGCCGCGACCGCCTGGCCTCACGGTTCGTCGGCGCGGACAGACGATGGCGCCACTTGTAGTACCGCGCCTCGGAAACACCGAGCGCGCGGAACGAAACGGTGTGCGGGATGCCGTGCTCGGTCCTCTGGTCGCTGATCACCCCGACGAGCGCCGCCGGGTCCGCCACGGCTACTTCGCCCAAAGGACCATGCGGCGCTTGAGGACAGCGCGCTCCATCTCCAACTCCCTTACACACCTGGCCTGTTCATTGGCCAGCTGCCGCAGCCGGGCCAGCTTCTCACACTCGGATTCGCCCAGCGTGCCGTCACCGCCGGCCTTCCGCGCCCGGGAGACCCAGGTCGCCAGGGTGACCTCGTTGATCCCAAGTTCTCGCGCGAACTCCGCCGCCGGCTTCCCGGTCTCAGCAACGATCCGCACAGCCCCTCGCGGAATTCCGCGTCGAACTTCCACCTCTTCTCCGTCATGACTCCCGCCCCCTCAGTCATAGCCTCTACGGCACGAGGGGAAGGTCAGACAGGGCTGCGAGGCTGACATCACGAGTTCGAGTTCAGTATCTGCTGGCGACGGGTAATCTCGTCACGCAAGGCCTCGGTGTCAGGCAGGGAACTGCTGGTGGCCACCAGCTGATCACCATTCCGGCACAGCTGGATGTCCACGGTGAGTGGGTGAAGCAGCGTCGCCGGGATCACCGCGCTGCAGAGTGCAGCGCCAAGTAGCTCGGCCGCCTCCGCCACCGGGAATCCCTCGGTAACTGCCAGGTCCAAGGTCAGCGCGTGGAACCTGCTGGGCACCTCGCGAAGCACATTCATCATGCCACGCGTGTCGAGGCGACCCGAGGCGGTAAGGTGGCCACTCAGCACGGTCCCGCACCGCGCCGCCTCCACTTCCAGGAGCTCGGCCACCTCGGCGCACAGGGCCGCGAGCAGGATCTCCTGCGAGTTGGGGGCCTTGTCGATCCCGAGCATCTGCTTGGCCTGGTCCACTGTCCACGGGCCGGTCGAACGGGACTGGTCCGCTGTAGCAAGCGAGGTGCGGTAGACCGCCTCGGAGCCATACTCCCAGACTGCGTCGGCCTCCACCGTGCAGTGGTCAGTCCCGGCGCCCGCCCCGGCCCCAGCGGCCGGGGCCCAGTCGACCCGGGTCCACTCGGACGGGCCCGTCGGGCCGGCGGCGTGCACCGAGACCAGAACTGGCGTGGTGTCCAGAAGTGCCTGGTGATTGGGGCTGAACGCCGCGACCAGCCTGTTGACGGACTCCAGCAGCTCCGTGGGCGCCTCGCAGTCGATAGTGCAGCCCCACTCCAAGCCCGCCAGAGGCACGGCCGACTGCGGTCGGCCGTCGGCACCCAGCGCGAGCCGCCCACGGGCCCGCACCCGTAGCCCACCCAGGTTCACGCCGCGAGCCGTGTAACCGTTGACCTGGGTGACCAGCACGCAGGCGGCCACAGCGGCGAGAGTGGACTCGTAGGCCGTGGGCAGTACCGGGACAGAGCCGGCCGACGGCTTGCCCAAGGCGCCGAACGGGCGGTGGCGGAGTGTGAAATCACGGGCTACCCGCAGCGTCCCGGTCCGCAGCGTGCGAGTCCGGCATTCGAGGTGGCCGGCCGGCCCGCCCGCTGCCCGGCCCAGCGGCAGGGTGACACTGAAGTCTGCGATCGCCTCCTGCGGGTTGTCCCGGAACTCGTGCACGCTCTCCGAAACCCCAGTGATGTTCAGCCCGTTGCGCATGGTGTCCCCCTTCTGTGGTCGTTCTCGCCCCGGCGGCGAGCAGGTGCTTGACAGCCACTCACAGGGACGAGAGCGCCTGTTCCAGATCGGACAGCAGGTCCTCGGGGTCCTCGATACCGGCCGAGAACCGCACCAGGCCCGGCTCGATGCCGACTTCGCGCCGCTGACGCTCGGTCAGGAAGCTGTGCGAGGTGTTGAACGGGAGACTCACCAGCGTCTCCACTCCGCCCAGGCTGGTGGCCACCAGTGGCAGGCGCAGCGCGCCGAGCAACTTCAGCGCGGCCTCGTCCCCGTCGGCCAGCTCGAAGGCGACCATGCCCCCGTAGCCGCCGGTGCACAGGTTCCGGATCCAGGGGTACGGGTAGTCCGGGAGGGACGGGTGGTGGACGCGGCGGACCGCGGGGTGTTCGGCGAGGAACGCCGCGACCGCTGTGGCGTTCTCGCTCTGCCGCCGCATCCGCAGGGCCAGAGTCTTCAGACCGCGCTCAAGCAGGAAGCAGGTCGTGGCGTCCAGTGAGCCGCCCAGCTTCAGCATCTGCGCCCAGATCCGGTCCACGTACTTGCGCGAACCGGAGACGGCACCGGCTGTGACGTCGCTGTGCCCGTTGAGGTACTTGGTGGCACTGTGTACGACCAAATGGGCCCCGTGCTCCAACGGCCGCAGGTGAACAGGGCTGAGGAAGGTGTTGTCCACCACCAGGAAAAGGGCCAACTCGGCAGCCAGGTCACCGAGTTCCCGCAAAGGCAGCGCCTTCAGAAGGGGATTGGTGAGCGTCTCGAAGAACAGCACCTGCGTCTCGTCACGCACCGCGGCACGGATGGCGTCCAGATCCGTCGGGTCGGCGAAGGTCACGGACCGGCCGAGTTGGTGCATGTCCTCGCGCAACAGGTTGAAGGTGCCGCCGTACACATCACGCGAACTGATGATGTGGCCGCCGCGGTTCGTGAGTGCGAGAAGGGTGGTGGTGATGGCTGCCATGCCAGAGGAGAACACCAGACCGCTCTCGGCCGACTCGAGGGAGGCGATCTTCTCCTGCACCGCCCACTGGTTCGGGCTACCGTAGCGGCCGTAGATCGCGACGTCACGTATGTGGCCTTGGTCGAAGGCCGCATAACTGTCCTCCGTGAACGCGAACGTGGTGGTCTGGAAGATCGGGGTGCCCACCGCCCCGGTGACCGGGTCCTCGTACGTCCCGGCGTGCACGCTGCGGGTGCTCAGCCCGGTGCCGTCCACCACCCGTTGCTGGGGTAGCCGGGGGCCGGGAACCCGGCCGCGCTTCAGGCTGTCGACCCACGGCCGCCCGGGACCGGGCTGCGGGGCAGTACCTTCAGAGGTGGCCATTGAACCTTCTCCTCTCCTTGGAGGTCTGACTCAGACGAGACTGTCGGGCAACGCCGGCCCTGCGGCCGCCGACTCCAGTCGGCGCACCTCGCCTACTGCGAGCGGGCTGAGACTGATCACAAGATGGAGCAGACCGCACAGCAGCAGGGTGTGCCGCAGCCCCAGTCGCTCGCTCAAGGGGCCGGCCAGCAGCAGGCCCAGCGGCTGGCTCGCATATGAGCCGCACCACTCGTAGGCGCTGACCTTGGAGAGCGCGGTCGAGGGGATCTGCTGCTGCAGGACCGTCTCCCAGAGCGGGTTGAACACCATCAGGCCGAATCCGCCGACGAAGCCCGCCACGGCGAGTGGTACAGGCGAGCTGAAGACCGACAGACCCAGCGCGGGTGCTGCGAAACCCGCCACCAGGCAGACCCCGAACCGCAGCGCGCGCCGAGGGCGCACGTACACGGCAACCGCTCCGCCGCACACGGCCCCGACCCCGGACGCCGTGAGCACCAAGCCCCACATCTTGGGGCCACCCAAGTCCTGTTCGCTCAGCACCGGCCCCAGCACGGTGAAGACCGCGAACAGCCCGTTGGTCAGGGAGGCCGCGGAGATCACGCTCCACACCCAGGCCCGGCCGCTGAACTCCCGCCATCCTTCTCGGAGATCGCCCAGGACATCGCGGACCTGGACCTGTCCGCCGCTCCCGGCTGTGCCGAGCCGCAACCGGCCCAGGCAGCAGGCGCTCACCGCGAAGGTGGCGGCGTCGCAGCCGAGGGCCCACCCCGGGCTCGCCAACATCACCAGGGCCGTCGCAGCGGCGGGGCCGAGGATCATCATCCCCGAGTAGGACATGGACCGCAGGGCGTTGGCGGACTGGAGCTCGTCGGCCGCCACCACCTGGCTCACCAGACCCGTCACAGTAGGTGTGAACATGGCACTTGCCGTCCCGTACACCCCCTGCAGCACGGCGAGTTGCCAGATGCTCGCGGTACCGGTCAGCAGCAGCGCCGCGCAGGCTCCCTGGCACAGCAGACGTACCAGGTCAGCGGCGATCATGACCCGCTGCCTGGGTAGCCGGTCACCGAGCACACCGCCTATCAGCATGAAGAGCACGATGGGCAGGGAACGCGCGAGCATCACCAAGCCGATGTCACCCGCCGAACCCGTCAGGTCCAGGATGGCGAACGCCATGGCCGGACCCACCAGGAAGTCTCCGAAGGAAGAGGTGAGTTGGCCCAGGAAGAACCACCGGTAGGCGGGCCTCCGCAGGACCGCGAACCGGCCCCCGGCCGAGGCGGACGGCACCTCGGCCGACTGTGCGCTGTCTGCCGCGTCGATCTCTGCCTCCCCCTTCGCGGACCGGCCGGTCGCGGTGGCGCCGGCCGTCCTGCGACGATCAGTTCGAACTGGCGCCATCATGCCCCGCGGCCGTCCCAGGCGTCCTGGGCAAAGGAGAAATCGGCCGGGCCACCGTGCAGCATGCGGTCCTGGCGCTCACGTTCGTCCACCGCCGGAACACCGACACCGTTGAGGCCGACGAGGATCTCCGAGGTCCAGTCCAGCCCCAACGCCTCCTCCACGGCGGCGTCCCGGGTCGCGGCGGTGAAGAACACCCCGAGGTTCAGGGCGGTGCCCACCAGGTAGGCGGTCTGGCTGAAGTGCCCGAGCTCCATGAACAGCGTCCGGTACGTCCGGCCGGTCCGGTACTTCCAGGCGGTCCGCTCCAGCATCGCGGTGTAGAACAGCACGACGCCGGCCTGGCCGACATAGGTCTGTCCGCCGCACCAGTGGACCAGCTCCTCGCGGTCGACCTCCCGGCCCGGAGCGACGGCCTCCAGGGCGTGCGCAGTCGGGTGATAGTGGTAGATCCCCGGTGCCACGCCCTCGACTCCGAGCACGACCGGATAGACCTCCAGGGTGTGCAGCGCGCCCGCCGAAGGGCTGGCCTTCAGCAACTGCTGCTGCAGGCCCTTCGGTTCCACCGTGTGCAGGGGGCCTGCGACCCAGCGCAGCAGGGTGGCCAGCTCCTGTCGCGACACCAGCGCCCCCGGCTCGAACCTCCTGGTGGTACGCCGGCGGCGCAGCACCGCCTCCAGCCCGAGCGCGGCCGGATCCGCACCGGTCGCGGGGGGCAGCTGGGTCCGGGGAACAGCTGGGTACTCCTTGAACGGCGCGGGCTGGGGTCGGTCGGGCAGAGTCTGCAAGAGCCAGGCCGTGTCCTCGGCCGCGCTGGCGAACTCGGCGCCGGAGTGGGTGCGCGACGCGAGGTGGAAGTACCTGGACGCCGTGCCCCAATCACCCCAAGGACCCAGTCGCTCCTCGAACTCGTGCTCGCGTGACCCTTCCTCCACCAGGACGTTGGCCGCCAGCAGCTGGGCGACCAACCGGGCGTCCGGGGCCCCGGCGCTGTCACGGTCTGCCGAGGGCTCGGACCAGTCGGCGAAGCGGGGCAGCAGCGCGTGCGCGGCCTCGCTCAGCGCGAACTGCCGGTGCCGTACCGGGTCATCACACACCAGTCTTCCGTCGCGCCACACGAAGACGCAGAGCCGCGAGACTCGTAGACGCACAGTGATCATCCCCCTCAGTAACTCGGAAATCGGAGTAGTGGCGATCGCGGCGGGTCCGTGCTGGCAGCGCTCCGGGCAGCCACCAGCGCCCGACGTCAGCCCGCCAGCAGCGTGGTCCGCAGGGCGGCGGCCTCGGCCGGCCGGGAGCAGCCGGACAGCGCCAGCCCGTCCTCCAGCTCCCGGGCGAGCAGCGCCAGCACCCGCCGCACCCCGGCTGCGCCGCCGACCGCGAGGCCCCATAGCGCCGGCCGGCCGATCAGGACCGCCGATGCCCCCAGGGCCAGGGCGCGCAGTACGTCCACCCCGCTGCGGATACCGCCGTCCACCAAGACCGGCACATGGTCAGGCAGAGCTTCATACACTGCCGGCAGCGCCGTGGCGGAGACCACCGCCCCGTCGAGTTGGCGGCCCCCGTGGTTGGAGACCACCACCGCGTCCGCACCGACACCGACGGCCCGGACCGCGTCGTCCGGATCGAGGATCCCCTTCACCACCAGGGGCAGCCTGGTACGTCCGCGCAACCACTCCAGGTCGCGCCAGCTCAGGCAGGGATCGAAGGTCGCCGTGGTGTGCACCATGAGTGAGCTGGCGCCCGCGCGCCCGTGGTGGGCCGGGGAGAGCTGCTCCCCGGTCGGCAGGTTCGCCGCCCGGATGTGCGGCGGCACGGTGAAACCACTCCGTACGTCCCGCAGTCGACGCCCCATTCGGGGCACGTCCACCGTGATGACGACCGCCCGGCAGCCCGCCGCTTCGGCCCGCTCCAGGAGAGCCTCCGTCAGTCGGCGGTCACGGAGCCAGTACAGCTGGAACCAAGTGATGGCGCCGACCGCCGCGATCTCCTCGACGGCACAGCTGTTGAGGAGACCCGCGACGTACACCGCCCCCGTGTCACGCGCGGCCTCGGCCGCGGCGAGTTCGCCCTCCGGATGCAGCAACCGCTGGTAGGCCATGGGCGCGATACCAAGAGGCAGGCCGAGCTCACTGCCGAGGAGGGCTGTCCGGGTGGTGCAGCGGGACACGTCGTTGAGCACCCGCGGTACGACTCCGACCCGCCGCCAGGCGGACAGGTTGGCGGCGACCGTCTGCTCGGTGCCCGCGCCACCGCTGACGAAGTCCCAGAGGGCCGGCTCCACGCGTTCTGCGGCGGCCCGCTCGAAATCCGTCAGGTCCAGAAACTCGGTGAGCCGTTCTACCGAGACCGTCACGCGTCCACATCCGTCTCCTGATCGCCCGAGGCCATGACCGCCCACTCCTCGGACTCGCCAGGTCGGGCGGCGGTGGGCCGCAGGGCTCTCACCCGCTGTACCACGGGGCAGACATGGCCGGGCAGGCACCGCTCCCCGGACCAGCGGGCGCGGTCGTCGGCTGCCTGCCACGGATAGCCGCACTCGGCCACCAGGGCTGCCGCCTGCGCCGCGTCGGCCACCGAGACCGCAACCTGCTCCTCGGTGCACACGCCGATGGCGGCCAGCCCAGCGTCCTGGAGCGCGTACGCCCCGGCGCAGACCTCGGTGACCCCGGCCACTACGAGTGCTCCCCCCGCCGTCGGAGTCCCGCCCGCACACACCGTGGCCACCGGCAGCCCGTGCGACCTGAGCAACTCGGCGGCAGCGACCAGTCCGGTCGCGTGATCCACTCCGACGGTGTGTCTCGCCGCAGCCTCCGCCGCCGAGTTGATTCTCGCGTAGCCGGTGATCCCGCGCAGCCGCAGCCACGGCTGGTCGACGACCTCGCGTGCCAGGGCCGGCAGATCCGCCGGCCCGTCCCCGACTGCCGGAAGCTCCAGCAGGACGCCGATGGGGACCGAACGACGCGCCGCCGCCCGCCCGAACCCGAGGGCGCTCGCACGGGAGGCCACCTGAACGGTCAGCTCGCACCTGTCCGCGAGCCGCGCGAACAGCTCCCACCTCCACGGGTCCTCCCAGGAGTGGGCCACCACGATGTCCCGCACACCCGCGTCGGCGTACCGCTCGACCTCGCGCGCGTGGTGCACCGCGATGCCCCGCGCCCCGGCCGCGATCTGCCGCCGGGCGATCTCCACCGTGCGGTGGCCCTTGACGTGCGCCCTGACCTGAACCCCTGCGGCGGCGGCCGGACGGTGGAAGCGCCTCAGGTTGTCGTCGAGCCGCTCCAGGTCCACGTACGCAACCGCTCCGGCCGTCACGACGCCATCCCCGGCAGTTCGAACTCCCTTACGGCAGACAGGAACCGATCGTTCTCGGTCGCGTTTCCGACGGTGACCCGCACCCCCTCGCCAGGGAAGGACTTGACCAGGACCCGGCGCTCCAGGCAGTGCTGACGGAACAGATCGGCGTGCCTGCCCAGCCCCAGCCAGAGGAAGTTCGCCCCACTCTCCGGCACCCGGTACCCGAGCCCGACCAGCTCCCCGCGGAGCAGCTCACGCTGCTCGACCACCTCGTCACAGCGCTGCCTCAGCTCCTGATCGGCCTCCAGCGAGGCGACCGCCGCAGCCTGGGCGACCGTACCCACCGAGTACGGCAGGGCGAGCCTGCGCAGCCTCTCCGCGATGTCCTCGGAGGACAGGCTGTACCCGATCCGCATCCCGGCCAGTCCGAACGCCTTGGAGAAGGTGCGCAGCGCCACGAGGTTGTCCCGCCCGGCAGCGGCCTGGTCGCGGACGTACGCCATGCCGTCCAGGGCGTCCGGGTAGCGGACGAACTCCCAGTAGGCCTCGTCGAGCACGATCAGCACGTCCTCGGGGACGGCGTCGAAGAACTTCTCCAGCTCGGCTCGGCCGAGCACCCCGCCGGTCGGGTTGTTCGGCGTACACACGAAGACCAGCCGGGTGCGGTCGTTGACGGCTGCCGCCAGAGCGACCAGGTCCACCCGCCCGTCGGGGCGCAGTGGCACCGGGCGCGCGGTGGCGCCCACTGTCCTGGCTATCAGCGAGTACGCCTCGAACGACGGCCGGGGGAAGAGGATCTCGTCCCCCGGCGCGCTGGTGAGTTGGGCGAGTTGGAGGCACAGGGCGATCGATCCCGCTCCCAGGGAGACCTGGGTCACCGGGGCTCCGAAGCGGTCGGCCAGACACTCGCGCAGCAGCCGACCGCTGTTGTCGGGGTACCGGTGCACCCCTCCTGCCGCCCGGGCGACCGCCGCCCGGACCGAGCCGAGCGGGCCGAACGGCAGCTCGTTGGAGGCCAGTTCGGTCGTTCCGGCCGGAATCGGCACGGTCTTGAATCCGGCGAGGCCGTACAGATCCGGACGGGTTCTGACTGGCATGATCTCCCTCTTCCTCACGCGGGGATACCGGTGCTACACAGCGTCGCGGTGCCGGAGCCGTTCCTGCTCCACCGCCGCGTAGAGCGACTTGATGTTGGCGCTGCCGAAGGTGTTCGCCCCGGCCCGCTCGATGACCTCGAAGAAGAACGTCTTCCTCGGATGCGTCGAACGGCAGAAGATCTGGAAGAGCTGACCGTTGTGGTCCTCGTCCACCAGCAGGTCCAGCTCCCGCAGTTCGGCGATCGTGTGCCGGGCGAGCGTCAGTCGCTTCGCCAAGGCGTCGTAGTATGCACCGGGGGTGCCGAGGAACTCCGCTCCTCGCCGGCGCATCGAGCGGACCGAGGTCACGACGTCGTCGGTGGCGAGCGCGATGTGCTGGACGCCCGCACCGTTGTGGTTCTTGAGGAACTGGTCGAGCTGTCCCGGCTCGCCGGCCGGATCGGGCTCCAACAGGGTGAGCACGACCTCACCGGAAAAGCTGGCGACCACCTTGGAGTTCATGGCCTGCGCCCCGACCGCGATGTGTTCCTCGAACATCACCGTGAACCCCAGCACGTCCTGGTAGAACTCGACCGTCCGGTCGAGCTGGCCGGCCTCCAGACAGACCGCGAGATGGTCGACGGAGTGCAGCCCTGCCACCTGGACCGGCCGCGGCAGGACCTCGGGGAGGGGCACCAGACCAGGCAGGGCTCGCGGATCGGTGCCGGGCGGCCGCTCGACGAAGGTGTGCAGCACATCGCCGAAGGCCACCACCGAGGCGGTCACGACTCCGTCGTGGTCGACCGGCGCGGCAACCGGACGGGCGCCGCGCGAAGTCGCGGTCGCGAACGCTGCCCTGGCGTCGCGGACCCGTAACCCGATGACGGCCACGCCGTCACCGTGCGCCGCCACGTAGGAGCCGGCCGACTCGTCCTGCTGGACGGCCTCGGTAAGGACCAGCCGAATCGATCCGTCGCCCACCGCGACCGACCGGGTGGCCTGCTCCGGCCCGGCTCCGGTCCCCGCGTAGGGTGTGAGCCCCAGCCCGTCGACCAGGGCGGGAAGCGCGGTAATCACATCGGCCACGTGGAACTCGATGTGGTCGAGACCGAGTCCGTGGAACACGTCGTCCTCAGGTCCGGCTTTCTTCGTCATGAGAGTGTCGTCCTTTCCTCACACCGGGCCGGCCGGCCCGAGAGTCGGGTGGTTACCCGGGTCAGGCACCGGGCCGGGCAGCGGCGTTCATGGCCTCGACGAGGCTCCGGGGGCGCAGATCGGTCCAGGTCGCCTCGACGTAGTCGAGGCAGGACTGCCGGGTGTCCTCACCGTGAACCTGCTCCCACCCCTCGGGCACGGCGAGCAGGACGGGCCACAGCGAGTACTGGTGCTCGTCGTTGCGCAGCACGACGTAGCGGGCGTCCTCGTCCTCGAACGGATTGATCATCATGGGTTCCTTTCGTCGGTTGTGATTCAGCTCGGGCGAGCCAGGTGCCGGTTGACGGCCTGCGCGATCTCTCCCGCATGCTCGGGGTCGAGAACGGCACGGTGCTCGCAAGGCAATTCGTGAATGTCGAGGTCGCCGCCGACATGCCGACGCCACTGGTCCGCGTCGGTACTCGAACGGCCCGGTTCCTTCGCCGCGCTGACCAGCAGCACATCGCCGTCGTAGTGGCCGGGCACGTGACCGGCGATGATCTCGCAGCTATTGGCGAACACGGCGAACAACCGGGCCAGCTCGGGCTCCGGCCAGTTCGCGACCGCGCTGCCGGTCGCCCGGAGGGCCGCCCAGAGTTCGGCTGGACATGCCCGTTCGACGTCGAGATCCCCGCTGCCGGCGCGCAACTCGTGTAGGAAGGCGGACCGGACGGCGGCGGGGCCGTCGGTGGTGAACCTCGAACTGTCGCCGGGAAAGCTGTCGAGGACGGCCACCAGCCCGACCTCCTCCCCCGCCGCATGAAGGATGCGCGCCATCTCGTGTACGGCGAAGCCACCCAGCGACCAGCCGATCAGGTGGTAGGGCCCGGTCGGCCGGACCGCCCGGATCAGGCGGAGGTAGCTCACCGCCATCTCGTGCACCGAGCGCGGCAGAGCAGCGCCGGGCAGCAGCCCGGGAGACTGGATCGCGTACAGCGGCCGTCCCGGATCGAGCTCCGCGCACAGCGTGGCATAGGCCCACCCCATGCCGATGCCCGGATGGACGCAGAACACCGGGTCACCCGTGCCACGCGGACGCAGGGCCAACAAGGTGTCGAGCCCCTCGCCGGAGCCGTCCAGGTCGTCCACCGCCAATTCTCCTGTCGTCTGAATGAGTCGGGACTAGTTCCAGGTCAGGTCCACGGCGAGGCCGCGGTAGCCCTGGATGATGTTGGAGCTCAGCCACAGCGGCTCGTCCACGAGCGCAACCCCGCTGATCCGCTCACCCATCGCGCGGTACAGCGCCTGGAGTTCGATCCGGGTCATCGCCGCACCCAGGCAGTGGTGCGGGCCGTGTCCGAACCCGAGGTGTCCACCGTTCGCGCGGTCAAGGCGGAACTCCCCGGGGTCTTCGAACACGGTCGGGTCACGGTTGCAGGACGCCAGCCACACCGCGACCGCGTCCCCCTTGCGGATCCGTGCACCGCCGACCTCGGTGTCCTGCTCCGCGACCCGCAGCACGTGCATCGCGGGCGAGGTCCACCGCACCGTCTCCTCGACCGCCGCAGCGATCCGGGTGCCGTCCGCGACCAGCGCCGGCAGCAGCCCCTGAGTGACGGCGACGGCGTGGAAAGCACCGGTGATCGCATGCCGGGTGGTCTCGTTGCCACCGACGAGGACGTTGTCACAGTTCATCACCGTGTCCTCGACCGACATCGAGCTGTCCGCCAGGAGTGCGCTGGGCAGATCGTTGCCGGGGTGTTCACGGCGGAAGTCCACGAGTTCCTGGAAGTACATCAGGATCTCGGTGTGCGCCTCCCCCGGGGACATCTGGTTGCCACCTGCCCCAGCCTCGCCGAAGGCGTCCCGGGTGAGAGCGATCAGCCACTCCCGGTCCGACTCAGGGATGCCCAGGACCTCGCAGACCACGGCCGCCGGTAACCGCGGACCGATGTCTCTCGCGACCTGGACGGCCGAACCCCCGGCCAGGCGGTCCAGGAGATCGTGCGCCTCCCGGAGGACGAACCCGGCCATCTCCTCGGCCCTCAGCCGCGAGAGGAAGGGCCCGATCAGCTTCCGCAGTACCCGGTGCCGAGCGCCGTCGGTGACCACGATCATGCGTCCGCCGGCGTGGTCAGGATGCTCCGCGTCGAAGCCGAGCATCATGCCGCACTCCGAGGTGAACGGAGCGGTCGGGCCGAGCACCTGGTTGCCGAGCCGGTGCGAGAACACCGACCAGAACCCGCCGGGCGTGGTGCCCGGTCCGGTCCACGGCACGGCCTGCGCCAGCGCCATCTCACCCCACCACCGGAACCGGTCCCCACTGGTGTACAGCCAGGGGTCTGCGAGGTCCGCGCCCTCAGCAAATGCCTGTGCACGGGTGCCGGCGTTCACAGTCTGCCTTCCTTCTGCGGCCGGACTCCGGGGTGCGCGGCCACGTTCCGGAAGGCGTGCGCCACCAGTTCGAGGCCCTGGGCCAGGACACCGGCGTCGCAACCGAAGCCGATCCGCATCCGGCCCGGGTGATCGAAGCAGTTCCCGGGCACCACGAGGACGCCGTGTTCCGCGAGCAGTTCCTCACAGTGCGGTTCAACGTCGGCCACCCCACGGACCCGGGGCAGGGCGACCACACCACCTGCGGGAAGCCGGCAGTCGAAGACATCGGCGTTGTCCGCCAGCCAGGTCTCGAACAGCGCACGGCCTGCGGTGGCGCGCCGCACTTGCGGGGCCAGCACGGCGTCGGCGTGCTCCAGGACCGCGGTGGCGATGGCCTCGCTCAACGGCGAGGTGGACAGCGTGAGGTAATCGCGCAGCCGGACCATCCCGTCGATCAGTGCGGACGGCGCGACGGTCCAGCCCAGCCGCAACCCTGGCAGCCCGTACGCCTTCGACAGCGTTCCGAAGGACACGCAGCGCTCGATCAGCGTCGTCGGATCGGGCAGCGGCCCGGCCGTGTACGTGAGCTTGCTGAAAGCGCCGTCCCAGAACAGGTGGCAGCCGCGCCGGTCCACGAGTTCGAGCAACCGGCGGAACCCGGTGTCGTCAAGGGTGACGCCCGTCGGATTGTGTGGGAAGTTGACGATCACGGCGCGGGTGCGGTCCGTGATCAGCTCCGCCAACCGGCCCAGGTCGGGAGCGAACCCGGCGTCCGCGTCAAGCCTCCACTCGACCAGTCGCGCGCCCAGCGCCTCGGCGACGCTCCACAGCGACTGGTAGCCCGGACGGACCGTCACCACCTCGTCCCCTGGCTCGATCAGCGCGGCCAGGGCCAGGAAGATCGCCTCCGAGGAGCCGTGCCCGATGGCTATCCGGCCGGGGTCGGGCACACCGATGTGGCGGGCGATGGCCTCCCGAAGTGGCTCGGCGCCAGTGGAGGGACTGTCCCGGAAGGGCAGCCCGGCCAGCTTCTCCAGATCAACCCCGGCCAGCTCACGCAGGTCACGGAGGGTGTAGTTCTCCATGCCAGAACTCGAGATGTCGATGCGGGCGTCGAAGTACCGCGCACGCAGCCAGTCTTCGAGCCGGGCGGGTGCGATGTCCGCCAGGCGCGGCAGGCCGGTCATCCGATGATCCGGGCGGAGCCGTCCACCCAATCCGGCCGGGTGCGGCGCAGATCCTCGACGATGTTGACCCGCTTGAGCCACCGGTCGCTTCCCCGGAACGTGGCCTGGAAGGCACGTCGACCGTGCACCGCGGTCCGATTGTCGATGAACCCCATGTCCCCCGCCTGCAGAGTCAGGTCGTACAGGTTGTCGTCGATGTGCGCGACCACGGTCCGCAGGGCTCGCTGGGCCTCCTCGTCACCGTCCGCAGCCACCGTGAAATCCCGGTCGATGCGCAAGACGGGTGCGTCCGGACAGCCCTCCAGCACGGCCACTGGCAGTACCGGCCGGCCGCCGGAGTGCTCGTGGGCGGAGTCCGGGTAGGTGCGGAACCGGCGCTGCCGCAGGACCTCGACGGTCTCCTCCGGGAGACGCGCCACATCCACGTACCCGACCGTGGTGGGCGTCAGGTCCGGGCTCCGTAAGCACAGCAAACCGACGTAGTCGGCGCGCGCGGGCGAGAAGGCGTCCTCGGTGTGCCAGCCGAGCTCCTTGCTGCTGCTCGCGCTGACAAGGCTGTACTCGTATCCGCTGGTCGGGACCACGTCCGTGACGAGCCGCCCGGCCTGCTGGTCCGCCCAGCCGATCGAGTCGCCGAGCAGGGCCCCATACAACATCGCCAGGAACGCGTACGGCATGCAGTCCGCCCGGTCGGCCTCGCGCCAGCTGGCCGGGGTCAGGCCGAGGCTTCGCTCGTCGACCAGGTTGCCGCTCACCACCAAGACGTGCTTCCGCTCCTCCAACCGCCCCGAGTTGAGCAGCCGCCGGGCACGCTCGGGCAGCTCGTGCGCGATCACCCTGGCGTCCCGCAGGAAGGCCGGGGCATCGACTCGCCGGTACTCCTCGGCGCACTGGCGAGCCACCTCGACTGCGAGGGAAGCCTCTTCGGCGGTGAGCTCGCAGCGGAACACCGGGCCGGGACCGGCCCGGTCCACGTTCTCGTCGGACGGACGTACTGGTTGGTATGCCGTGCTGGTCATGTCTGTTCCTCTCAGACGTCCCGCCGCACTGGATTCGGGCAGGGGTCGCCGCCGCAGCGGCTCAGCAACCGCTGGTGAGCCTGCGCCGCAGCGGATCAGAAACTGCTGACGAGCCTGCGCAGCAGCCACTCGTGCAACTGGTTTACCGGGCGATCGAATTCGGTCAGCCGGGCCGGCGCGGCAAGCCCGCCTGACAACCCGCGCTGGACCAGGGCACACGCCTCCATGTCCTCACGGTGGATCGCCTGGAGGCCATCCATCGTGGCGGCCAGCCGCTCCTCGAAGTACGGGGTGCCCAGCTCCTCGGGAGGCAGCAGGAACTCCCAGGAGACCCGGTGCCTGGTGGCCGTCTCCGGGATGATCCGCAGCCAGAACGCCGACCCGGGCTGCACCCCGGCACAGAGCAGCGGGAACACCGAGAACAGGTGCATGTCCGTGGACGGGCAGCTCGACAGGTCAACGAACGGCTGCATGGACAGGTAGTCCTCGCCACAGGTCATCGACGCACAGCTCCACGGCTCGCCGTTGTTGTCGAGAGTACGTGCGGTCCTGGCGGGCAGGAGTGGGTCGAGGGTGTCGGCATGCGTGCCGAGGTGGTGGTAGTACTCGTTGAAGTTCTCCCACATCACTTTCCAGTTCCACTCCGAGTCGAACTCCACGGCGGCCACGGTGACCATGTCGGCCAGCCCCCAGCCCGCGAGAGCCGCGTCCAGGCCGACCAGTGACGGGCCCAGCGGCTCCGCGCCGCCCCCCGGATTGACGAACAGCCAGCCTTGCCAGAGCTCATGGGGGATCTCCGTGAGCGAGCAGGCCTCCCGGTCGATCCGCGGGCCGACCAGCGGCGCCGACTGGAGACCACCGTCGAGCCCGAACGTCCAACGGTGGTACGGACAGGTCATCCGTGAGCCTGCACCCGGCCCGTCCACCAGGCGCATGGAGCGGTGGGCGCACGCGTTGGGGAAGACTCGCAACCGGCCGTCGGCGTCGTTGGTGAGCAGGATGCTGAACCCGGCGGCGTCGGCCGGCCGGTACGCCTTCGGCGCGGGCAGTTGATCCGCTCGACAGACCGGCACCCAGCCTCGGGCGAACAGCTCGCGCTGCTCCGTCGCGTACAGCACCGGATCGGTGTAGAAATCCGCCGGCAGCCCCCGCCCCAGGGCGTTCTGTTCCTGCGCTGTGCGCAAGTACTTCGGCAGCCCGCCGTTGTCCTGTTGGTCGGTCAGCATGGCGTCCTCACTCCTCACCCACGGGCCGGATGGCCGGTCGGGCGGGGGCGGCGTCGTCGAGGCGGGTGGCCAGACCCGCCACCGTCGGCTCCGCGAACAGCGCCTGGATCCGCAGTTCGACCCCCAACACCGAACGAACCCGGGCAATCAGACGCGTCGCGAGCAGTGAGTGGCCGCCCAGCTCGAAGAAACTGTCGTCCACCCCCACCTCAGGCAGACCCAGCACCTCCGCGAACAGACCACAGAGGATCTCCTCCCGCACCGACCTCGGCCGCCCACCACCGGAAACCACCACCTCCGGCACCGACAACGCCCGACGATCCAACTTCCCGTTCACCGTCAACGGCAGACCATCCAGCACCACCACAGCCGAAGGCACCATGTACTCCGGCAACACACCCGCCACCACCGAACGCACACCCGCACCATCGACCACCCCACCCGGCACCGGCACCACATACCCCACCAACCGGCGATCCCCCGGCACGTCCTCACGCACCACAACCGCCACCTGACCCACACCCTCAACCGCCGAAAGCGCCGCCTCGACCTCACCCAGCTCGATCCGGAAACCCCGAACCTTCACCTGGTCATCCACCCGACCCACGAACTCAAGAACCCCACCCACACCCCACCGCACCAAATCACCGGTCCGATACATCCGCTCACCCACCCCGAACGGACACGCCACAAACCGCCCAGCCGTCAAACCCGAACGCCCCAAATACCCCCGCGCCAAACCAACCCCAGCCACATACAACTCACCCACCACACCCACCGGCACCGGACCCAACCCACCATCCAGCACAAACACCCGCACATTCCCCACCGGACCACCAATGGGGATCTCTCGGTGGTGGCAGTCCTCGCCCGGCTGCAAGTGCCAGACGGTGGAGGTGACGGTCGCCTCAGTCAGACCGTAGACATGGATGAACTCGATGCCCAACTCGCCGAAGCGACGCAGCAGTTCCGGTTGGATGCGCTCGCCGCCCACCGCGACGAACCGCAAGGAAGCGGGCACTTCGAGCTGCTGTCCGGTGGTCTCGTGCACCCACTCGTGCCAGAACGCGGTGGTCAGCTCCACCCCGGTGACGCCGAACTCGGCGAGGCAGCGGTTGAGGCTGGCCACAGTCGACAGCACCCCCGGCTCGGGGACCACCAGCGCGGCACCTGCCGCGAGGGTGGGCAGGACCTCCTCCAGCAGGACGTCGAAGCCCGGGGAGGCCACCTGGAGGATCCGGTCGGTGGGCGTAAGGGCGAACTCACCGACCATGGTCTCGGTGTACTCCGTGACCGCACGGCGGGTAAACATCACCCCCTTGGGCTGCCCGGTCGATCCGGAGGTGTAAAAGACGCAGGCGGGACCGTCGCTGTGCACCGCCCGGCCCACCGGTGCCGTGCCGGGCAGACCAGCCACCGCAGCGGCCAGCTTGTCGGTGTCCAGGGCCACGCAGTCCGAGTGACTGTCGAGCAACTGGTCGAGCAACTCAGTCTCGCCGACTGCCAGTTGTGCCTTCGAATCCCGGATGATCCGGCGGAGCCGACTCGACGGCAGCTTCGGGTCGAGCGGCAGGAACGCGCAGCCGGCCTTGAGCACTGCCAGCAGGGCGACCACCAGTTCAGGGCTCGGCGGGAGTGTGAGTGCCACGATGCTGCCCATATCCGGCAGCAGGTCCACCAGGTGGTGGGCGAGGCGGTTGGCCCTGCTGTTCAGCTCGGCGTAGCTCAGCACCGTCGCCCCGGCCAGCACGGCGGGCGCCTCGGGAGTGTGGAGGGCCTGCTCCTCGAAGCAGGTCAGCACGTCGGCCTCGGGGGCAAGAATGCTCGCTCGGCTCGGCCCGGTCAGCAGCCGGCGTTCCTCGGCCCCGAGGATGTCCACTGCGTTCAGGCGGCGGCCGTCGTCCTCGACGATCGCCCGGAGCACCCGGACCAGGCGGTCGACCAGTTGCCGGGCCCCCTCCGCCGTGTACAGGTCCGTCGCGTACTCGAGTTCCGCGGTCATGCCGGCCGGTTGCCCGTCGGCGCCGGTACGTGGCGAGAAGGCGAACAGCAGGTCGAAGTTGGCGCCGACCGGCACCGTCGCCGCCTCCGTTCGGAGACCGTCCAGCGTGAACTGGCCGTCCACGTCGTCCGCGAAGGAGAGCATGACCTGGAAGACGGGGTTGTGGGCGAGACTGCGGACCGGGTTGAGGTGCTCCACCAACCGGTCGAACGGCAGATCCTGATGAGCGAAAGCCGCCAGATCCGCCTCCCGCACCCGCTCCACCAACTCCGCGAACGTCGGATCACCCGACGTGTCCGTCCGCAGCACCACCGTGTTCACGAAGAAACCCACCAACTCGTCCAGACCCTCGTCCGAACGACCCGCCACCGGCGTACCCAACACGATGTCCGTACCGCCGCTCAACCGGGTCAGCAGCACCGCCAACGCAGCCTGGACCACCATGAACACCGTCGCATGACCACCCCGAGCCACCCCCGACAGCCCCGCATGCAACTCCGCATCCACCACAAAATCCACCGACCCACCAGCGAAACTCGACACCGCCGGCCGAGGCAGATCCGTCGGCAGCTCCAACCGCTCCGGAACACCCGCCAACACCCCGCCCCAGAACTCCAACTGCCCCGAAACCAGACTCCCCGGATCATCCGCCGACCCCAACAACTCCCGCTGCCACAACGCATAATCCGCATACTGAACCGCCAACTCACCCCAACCGGGCACACCACCCGCCCGACGAGCCGAATACGCCACCCCCAGATCACGACCCAACGGCCCCATCGACCAACCATCACCAGCAATGTGATGAATCAACAGAACCAACACCGAGGAATCAGCACCCGTACGCAGCAAATGCGCCCGAACCGGCACCTCCTCCGCCAACTCGAAGCAGTGACCGGCAACCCCCGCCACCGCCTCGTCCACATCCCCCGGGGCGACCTCCCGCACCTCGAAGCCGAACTCCACCTCCTCCACCGGCACCACACGCTGCACCGGCTCACCGTCCACCTCCGGAAACACCGTCCGCAGACTCTCGTGCCGACCCACCACATCCCGCAGCGCCAACCCCAACGCCGCCACATCCACCACACCCGACAACCGCAGCACCAACGGCATGTTGTACGTCGAAGACGCACCCTCCAACCGATACAGGAACCACAACCGACGCTGCGCGAACGACAACGGCAGCAACTCCGGCCGCACCACACGACGACCCAAAACCACCCGACCCGCCGACGACTCCAACCGCGACACCAGACCCGCCACCGTCGGCTCAGCAAAAACCGCCTGAATCCCCAACTCCGCACCCAACACCGAACGAACCCGGGCAATCAGACGCGTCGCGAGCAGTGAGTGGCCGCCCAGCTCGAAGAAACTGTCGTCCACCCCCACCTCAGGCAGACCCAGCACCTCCGCGAACAGACCACAGAGGATCTCCTCCCGCACCGACCTCGGCCGCCCACCACCGGAAACCACCACCTCCGGCACCGGCAACGCCCGACGATCCAACTTCCCGTTCACCGTCAACGGCAGACCATCCAGCACCACCACAGCCGAAGGCACCATGTACTCCGGCAACACACCCGCCACCACCGAACGCACACCCGCACCATCGACCACCCCACCCGGCACCGGCACCACATACCCCACCAACCGGCGATCCCCCGGCACGTCCTCACGCACCACAACCGCCACCTGACCCACACCCTCAACCGCCGAAAGCGCCGCCTCGACCTCACCCAGCTCGATCCGGAAACCCCGAACCTTCACCTGGTCATCCACCCGACCCACGAACTCAAGAACCCCACCCACACCCCACCGCACCAAATCACCGGTCCGATACATCCGCTCACCCACCCCGAACGGACACGCCACAAACCGCCCAGCCGTCAAACCCGAACGCCCCAAATACCCCCGCGCCAAACCAACCCCAGCCACATACAACTCACCCACCACACCCACCGGCACCGGACCCAACCCACCATCCAGCACAAACACCCGCACATTCCCCACCGGACCACCAATGGGAACCGCCGCAGGCACACCACCAGCCACACCGAACAGACTGGACGTGGCGGCGAAAGTGATCTCGGTCGGTCCGTAGCCGTGCCGGACGACCGTGTCGGGGCAGCTCTCCAGGACTCGGCGGGCCGAGCTGGCAGAGATAGAATCCCCTCCGGTGAAGACCTCCCGCGCCCCGGCGAAGCACTCGGGAGTCTCCTCGCCGAGCACCCGGAAGAGGCCGGCGGTCAGGTGCACGTGCGTGATCGCACGGGTACTGACGAGCTCGGCGATCAGGGCCGCATCGACCCGGTCCGCCGCAGGCGCGACCACGACTGCGGCGCCGGCCAGCAGTGGCACCCAGATCTCGTAGGTCGCGGCGTCGAAGGCGTGCGGGGAATGGAACAGGACCCGGTCCGCCGGAGCGATCCCCCAGGTGTCGACCATGCCGAGGTCGACCACACCACGGTGCGGAGTCGCCACCCCCTTGGGTGTTCCGGTGGAGCCCGAGGTGTACATCACGTAGGCGAGCCGGGCCGGGTGACGCGGAACCACCGGGGCGGCTGCCGGAAGGAGGTCGACCGCCGGATCGTCCACCCGGACGAGACGCGCACCGGACAGGTCGCCGGAAGTCAGCAGGGCGTGTTCCGCGGTGCCGGCGTGGATCAGCAGGAGTCCGGCGGCTGTGTCACGGAGCACGAAGAGCATACGGTCCACCGGGTCGGACAGGTGCAGCGGTACGTAGTACCCACCGGCCTTGAGGATCGCGAGTTGAGTGACTATCAGCTCGGCCGAACGCTCCATCAGCAGCGCGACCCCGCTCTCCTGGGACACGCCCTGTGCGATGAGGTGGTGGGCGAGGCGGTTGGCCCGGCTGTTCAGCTCGGCGTAGGTCAGCTCGGCGTCGTCGGCGAGCACGGCAAGCGCGTCCGGGGAGCTCTCGGCCAGCTGCTCGGCCAGCGTGGCGAGGTCCGTGTCGGGCACCTCGCAGGCAGTCTCGTTGAAGGTCTCCAGCAGCTCCGTCCGCTCGGCGGCGCCCAGGAGGTCCAGCTCGGACAGTCGCCGCTGCGGATCCGCCACCACCGCGGTGAGCACCCGGACCAGGCGGTCGGCCAGCCGCCGGGCCCCCTCCGCCGTGTACAGGTCCGTCGCGTACTCCAGATTGGCCCGGATGCCGGCCGGGCGGCCGTCGGCCTGGCGCTCGAAGATGCCGAAGGAGAGATCGGTGCGGGCCACGCCCGGGTTGGTGAAGTCGCCCTCCACCTGGACCCCGTCGAAGGAGAAGGTCCCCTCGATGTCCCCGAGCGTCGTCAGCATGACCTGGAAGACGGGGTTGTGGGCGAGACTGCGGACCGGGTTGAGGTGCTCCACCAACCGGTCGAACGGCAGATCCTGATGAGCGAAAGCCGCCAGATCCGCCTCCCGCACCCGCTCCACCAACTCCGCGAACGTCGGATCACCCGACGTGTCCGTCCGCAGCACCACCGTGTTCACGAAGAAACCCACCAACTCGTCCAGACCCTCGTCCGAACGACCCGCCACCGGCGTACCCAACACGATGTCCGTACCGCCGCTCAACCGGGTCAGCAGCACCGCCAACGCAGCCTGGACCACCATGAACACCGTCGCATGACCACCCCGAGCCACCCCCGACAGCCCCGCATGCAACTCCGCATCCACCACAAAATCCACCGACCCACCAGCGAAACTCGACACCGCCGGCCGAGGCAGATCCGTCGGCAGCTCCAACCGCTCCGGAACACCCGCCAACACCCCGCCCCAGAACTCCAACTGCCCCGAAACCAGACTCCCCGGATCATCCGCCGACCCCAACAACTCCCGCTGCCACAACGCATAATCCGCATACTGAACCGCCAACTCACCCCAACCGGGCACACCACCCGCCCGACGAGCCGAATACGCCACCCCCAGATCACGACCCAACGGCCCCATCGACCAACCATCACCAGCAATGTGATGAATCAACAGAACCAACACCGAGGAATCAGCACCCGTACGCAGCAAATGCGCCCGAACCGGCACCTCCTCCGCCAACTCGAAGCAGTGACCGGCAACCCCCGCCACCGCCTCGTCCACATCCCCCGGGGCGACCTCCCGCACCTCGAAGCCGAACTCCACCTCCTCCACCGGCACCACACGCTGCACCGGCTCACCGTCCACCTCCGGAAACACCGTCCGCAGACTCTCGTGCCGACCCACCACATCCCGCAGCGCCAACCCCAACGCCGCCACATCCACCACACCCGACAACCGCAGCACCAACGGCATGTTGTACGTCGAAGACGCACCCTCCAACCGATACAGGAACCACAACCGACGCTGCGCGAACGACAACGGATACATGTTCGTGGTCATGACTTCCCTCACATCTCGCGCATGGATCGGAACGACGGTCGGGCGGGGGCGGCGTCGTCGAGGCGGGTGGCCAGACCCGCCACCGTCGGCTCCGCGAACAGCGCCTGGATCCGCAGTTCGACCCCCAACACCGAACGAACCCGGGCAATCAGACGCGTCGCGAGCAGTGAGTGGCCGCCCAGCTCGAAGAAACTGTCGTCCACCCCCACCTCAGGCAGACCCAGCACCTCCGCGAACAGACCACAGAGGATCTCCTCCCGCACCGACCTCGGCCGCCCACCACCGGAAACCACCACCTCCGGCACCGGCAACGCCCGACGATCCAACTTCCCGTTCACCGTCAACGGCAGACCATCCAGCACCACCACAGCCGAAGGCACCATGTACTCCGGCAACACACCCGCCACCACCGAACGCACACCCGCACCATCGACCACCCCACCCGGCACCGGCACCGGCACCACATACCCCACCAACCGGCGATCCCCCGGCACGTCCTCACGCACCACAACCGCCACCTGACCCACACCCTCAACCGCCGAAAGCGCCGCCTCGACCTCACCCAGCTCGATCCGGAAACCCCGAACCTTCACCTGGTCATCCACCCGACCCACGAACTCAAGAACCCCACCCACACCCCACCGCACCAAATCACCGGTCCGATACATCCGCTCACCCACCCCGAACGGACACGCCACAAACCGCCCAGCCGTCAAACCCGAACGCCCCAAATACCCCCGCGCCAAACCAACCCCAGCCACATACAACTCACCCACCACACCCACCGGCACCGGACCCAACCCACCATCCAGCACAAACACCCGCACATTCCCCACCGGACCACCGACCGGGACAGGGGATTCGCTCCCGGTCAGTGGGGTGCTGAGAGTGGCGCAGATGGTCACCTCGGTGGGCCCGTATCCGTTGACGAAGTGCCGCCCCGGGGCCCAGCGCTGATTGATGTGAGCCCCGCAGTTCTCGCCGACCACCGTGATGGACAGCCCGTCGAGCCGCCGGTCGTCGACGGGCAGCACGTCAAGGGCGCTGGGTGGCATCGTCACGTGGGTCGCCCCGGTCCGTGCCACGAGGTCCGTGAAGGCGGTGGCGAAGTCCTCGGTGGCCGGCGGCGGCAGGACTAGCGCCGCCCCGCTGAAGAACGCGCTGCACATGTCCCACACTGCGACGTCGAAGCTGAGCGAGGCCAGTTGCACGACCCGGCTCTGCGCGGAGATCCGCAGGGCCCGAATCACGGAGTCGATGACGCTGAAGACACCGGTGTGGCTGATGACCACGCCCTTGGGCTGCCCGGTCGACCCGGAGGTGTAGATCAGGTAGACCGGATTGGCCAGCCGCAGCGGCGCCACGCGCGTCTCGTCGGTCGGGTCGGACTCGGGTAGTCCGGCCAAGTCGTCCAGAAGCACGGGATCTGCCAGGTCGATCCGCCTGACGGCAGAGCCCCTGAACACTTCCGGCTCCGGTGAACGGACCAGGAGCACGCTGGGGGCGGCGTCGGCCAGGATGTAGGCGATCCGAACGGCCGGGTAGTCCAGGTCGATCGGCAGGAAGGCGGCTCCCGCCTTGGACACCGCCAACGCGGCGATCACGTTCTCGGCTGACTTGGGCATGCCCAGGGCAACCACGTCCTCAGGGCCGATCCCGCACCGGATCAAGTGGTGGGCGAGGCGGTTGGCCCGGCTGTTCAGCTCGGCGTAGGTCAGCTCGGCGTCGTCGGCGAGCACCGCAAGGGCGTCCGGGGTGCGAGCGGCTTGCCGTTCGAACAGCGCGGGCAGTGGCAGGTAAGGGTCGAGTCGTTCGGTGTTGTTGAAGGTCTCCAGCAACTCCGTCCGCTCGGCGGCGCCTAGGAGGTCCAGCTCGGACAGTCGCCGCTGCGGATCCGCCACCACCGCGGTGAGCACCCGGACCAGGCGGTCGGCCAGCCGCCGGGCCCCCTCCGCCGTGTACAGGTCCGTCGCGTACTCCAGCCGCCCGGCGAGTCCGGCCGACGCTCCTTCGAGGCCTGCCGCCTCCTCCAGACCGAACCAGAGGTCGCAGCGGGCGACTCCACCGCTGACGAACCCACCGACGGCCTGGACGTCGTCGAAGCCGAACTCTCCGGAAGCGTAGTTCTGGAAGGCGAGGACGACCTGCATGAACGGGCTCCGACCGGCTCCACGGGCCGGGTTGAGGTGCTCCACCAACCGGTCGAACGGCAGATCCTGATGAGCGAAAGCCGCCAGATCCGCCTCCCGCACCCGCTCCACCAACTCCGCGAACGTCGGATCACCCGACGTGTCCGTCCGCAGCACCACCGTGTTCACGAACGAACCCACCAACTCGTCCAGGCCCTCGTCCGAACGACCCGCCACCGGCGAGCTGATCGGCACGTCGGTGCCGGCACCGATCCGGGTCAGCAGCAGCGCCAACGCAGCCTGGACCACCATGAACACCGTCGCATGACCACCCCGAGCCACCCCCGACAGCCCCGCATGCAACTCCGCATCCACCACAAAATCCACCGACCCACCAGCGAAACTCGACACCGCCGGCCGAGGCAGATCCGTCGGCAGCTCCAACCGCTCCGGAACACCCGCCAACACCCCGCCCCAGAACTCCAACTGCCCCGAAACCAGACTCCCCGGATCATCCGCCGACCCCAACAACTCCCGCTGCCACAACGCATAATCCGCATACTGAACCGCCAACTCACCCCAACCGGGCACACCACCCGCCCGACGAGCCGAATACGCCACCCCCAGATCACGACCCAACGGCCCCATCGACCAACCATCACCAGCAATGTGATGAATCAACAGAACCAACACCGAGGAATCAGCACCCGTACGCAGCAAATGCGCCCGAACCGGCACCTCCTCCGCCAACTCGAAGCAGTGACCGGCAACCCCCGCCACCGCCTCGTCCACATCCCCCGGGGCGACCTCCCGCACCTCGAAGCCGAACTCCACCTCCTCCACCGGCACCACACGCTGCACCGGCTCACCGTCCACCTCCGGAAACACCGTCCGCAGACTCTCGTGCCGACCCACCACATCCCGCAGCGCCAACCCCAACGCCGCCACATCCACCACACCCGACAACCGCAGCACCAACGGCATGTTGTACGTCGAAGACGCACCCTCCAACCGATACAGGAACCACAACCGACGCTGCGCGAACGACAACGGCAGCAACTCCGGCCGCACCACACGACGACCCAAAACCACCCGACCCGCCGACGACTCCAACCGCGACACCAGACCCGCCACCGTCGGCTCAGCAAAAACCGCCTGAATCCCCAACTCCGCACCCAACACCGAACGAACCCGGGCAATCAGACGCGTCGCGAGCAGTGAGTGGCCGCCCAGCTCGAAGAAACTGTCGTCCACCCCCACCTCAGGCAGACCCAGCACCTCCGCGAACAGACCACAGAGGATCTCCTCCCGCACCGACCTCGGCCGCCCACCACCGGAAACCACCACCTCCGGCACCGGCAACGCCCGACGATCCAACTTCCCGTTCACCGTCAACGGCAGACCATCCAGCACCACCACAGCCGAAGGCACCATGTACTCCGGCAACACACCCGCCACCACCGAACGCACACCCGCACCATCGACCACCCCACCCGGCACCGGCACCACATACCCCACCAACCGGCGATCCCCCGGCACGTCCTCACGCACCACAACCGCCACCTGACCCACACCCTCAACCGCCGAAAGCGCCGCCTCGACCTCACCCAGCTCGATCCGGAAACCCCGAACCTTCACCTGGTCATCCACCCGACCCACGAACTCAAGAACCCCACCCACACCCCACCGCACCAAATCACCGGTCCGATACATCCGCTCACCCACCCCGAACGGACACGCCACAAACCGCCCAGCCGTCAAACCCGAACGCCCCAAATACCCCCGCGCCAAACCAACCCCAGCCACATACAACTCACCCACCACACCCACCGGCACCGGACCCAACCCACCATCCAGCACAAACACCCGCACATTCCCCACCGGACCACCAATGGGAACCGCCGCAGGCACACCACCAGCCACACCGAACAGACTGGACGTGGCGGAGTGACAGTCGGGCAGAAGAGCTGTGGCATAGACGGTGGCCTCGGTCGGCCCGTAGATGTTCGCGAACTCGGTTCCGGGCGAGACGCGTTGCAGGCTGCCGACGAGCGTTGCGGTGAGGGCTTCGCCGGCGATCGCCAGGAAGGGCACGTGAAGCGGCCGTCCCTCGGCGAGCAGCGCGGCGAGGGCGGAAGGAACAAAGCAAGCCATGGTCGCCTCGCCGTCGGCCGGCCGCCCGGCCAGCGCCAGGGCGTTCTCGACGAGTTCGACCCGCCCGCCGTGGAGCAGTGGCACGACGGTCTCGAAGACGGAGACGTCGAAGGTCATCGCTGTCCCGGCCACCACCCGCCGCAACCGCTCCACGCCCAGGGTGTCCGCCGCCCAGGCGGCCAGGTTGACCACACCGCTGTGGGCGACGACGACACCCTTGGGCTCGCCGGTGGAGCCCGACGTGTAGATCACGTAGGCGGGGTGGTCCGGTCGGAGCGGTCCGCTCAGCTCCGCGTCGGCCACCTCGGTGCCGGGCAGGGTGGCCGTCCGGGCAGCGGACAGGCCGTCCAGGTCCACACGCCGCAGATCCTGGGGCAGACCGGCCACCGACGTGTGGGTGAGGACCAGCCGGGGCCGGCTGTCCGAGGCGACCCGAGCGATCCGCTCCGCCGGGTAGGCCAGGTCGACGGGCACGTACGCGGCACCCGACTTCAGCACCGCCCACAGGGCGACGAGCAGGTCGGCGGTGCGCGGGAGGGCGAGCATCACCCGGTCCTCCGGGCCGACCCCCTCCGCGATGAGCAGCCGGGCGAGGCGGTTGGCCCGGTCGTCCAGCTCGGCGTAGGTCAACACCGTGTCCCCGGCCAGCACGGCGGGCGCCCCGGGAGTGGCGAGCACCTGCCGTGCGAAGGCTGCCGGAAGGGTGTCGGCGGGGACGGGCGAACCGGTGGCGTTCCAGGCCTCCAGCTGCTTCCGCTCGGTCGCGCCGAGGAGGTCGAACTCGCCGATCCGGCGGTCCGGCGCGTCGCAGGCACCGGTCAGCAGCCGAAGGTATAGCCCGACCAGGCGCTCGGCGGTGGTGTGGTGGAAGTGGTCGAGCGCGAACTCCAGCTCGCCCTGGAGACCGCCGGCTACGTCCTCGGTGTCCTCGCACAGTCGCAAGCACAGGTCGAGCTCGCTCTGCCCGGGACGGACCGCCTCCACCGGTACCTGGGTACCGGTGAGGTCGGCGGTAGGCCTGGGCCCTTCGACCACCTCGATGCCCACCTGGAACAACGGATGGTGCGTCAGTGACCGCTGAGGGGCGATGAGTTCGGCGATGTCCTCGAACGGCAGGCCGGCGTGCTCGGCCGCGGCCGCGGCGACCGCCGCCACCTGCCGCACGAGCTCGGCGAACCGGGGGTTGCCGGCACTGTCCGTGCGCAGCACCGTCGTGCGCCGGACGGGGCCGACCAGCTCTCGCTCCGCGCCGGTGCGGCCGGAATCCCAGCTGCCGACCAGGATGTCGGCGTGGCCGCCGATCCGCGTGAGCAGGACTACCAAGGCAGCGTGGGCGACCGTCCGGACGTCGGTGGCGAGCTGTCCGGCGAGTGCGCGAAGCCGCTCGGCCTCGGCACCGCTCAGTGCGAAGGCGACGCTGCCGCTGCGGTAGCTCGGGGCGGCGGTGAGGGTCTTGTCCCGGGGAAGGTCCGCCAGCGCCGGCGCGCCCGCCAGAGTGCGAGTCCAGTGGTCCCGGTCGTGTGCGGCGCCCGGCTCGGACGAGCCGAGCCGGGCCAAGTGCTGGGTGAACTGCGCGGGTGGTGCGCCGAATTCAGGGGCCCGGCCGCTGTGCCGGGCCCGGTAGGCGGTACCGAGGTCGGCGGCCACCGTCTCCAGGGAGCGGGCATCGCACATGATGCCGGGAGTCGTGATCAGGACCGGCTGCCCGTCGGCGGCGCACGGGAACAGAGTGACCGCGAGTGGGTGGTCCTGGGTCAGGTCGAAGCGGCGGCGGGCGGCGGTGTCGACCGTCTCTTGGGTGCCGGCAGGACCGGCCGTCCCCGCTGCCCCGACCTGTTCGGAGGTCGCGTCGGTGAAGGTGGGCCGGGCCACCGCGTCGACGCACTGCCGCAATCCGTCCGCGGTCTCCACGATCCTGGTGCGGAGGGCCTCATGCCGCAGGGCGACGTCCGTCACCGCCGCGTGGAGGGCCACCGGATCCACTGGGCCGGGGACGCGCAGCACCGCGGCGGTGTTGGCCACCGGCAGTGCTCCTTCGAACTGCCCGAGCACATGCAGGCGGTACTGCGCGGCCGTGAGCGGGAGGCCCGGCGCGGGGCTCTTCTCCGCCGGGCCCGACGCGGTCGCTCGGGCGGGGGACGTCGACACGTGGCACTCCCTTGGCGAGACTGGCAGGGACGTGGGGAACGAGGCGCGCGGGAGGATTCCGGGGAATTGATCCACCGTCCCGGAACAATCACACCGAGAATGGCTGAGGAATGCCACGGGCGACTCGATCGTCAGCTTGATACTTCGTACCGGACCGCGTCAGGTCCACGCCTGGGCTGTCCGCTGTGGAGTCTTGCAGAGCCCTCTCCGACTGGCAATGCATTTGATAAGGATCGAAACCTTCACATCAGCTGCTCCCGCAGTCGGGGCAGAATCGCCTCGGCATTCCCGCGCTCAACCGCAGCACGCTCCCCGGGGTCGATGTCCGACCAGGCGGACCAGGCCCCGGCGAAATGGCGGACCGTGTGCTCCGGCGCGTACGGCCAGTCGGTGCCGAACAGGATCCGGTCGGGCCGGGCGAACGTCCGAAGGCTCGGCAGCGCGACCGGGCTGGTGGACAGCGCGGTGTCGAACCAGAAGCTCCGCAGCCCCTCCAGCACCCGCTCCGGCGTCGGCTTCGCGGCCGTCCTGGTCCAGGCGATGCGGTGGGCGGCATAGGGCACGAACCCTCCGCCGTGCGAGAGGACGATCTTCAGCTCCGGCCAGCGCCAGGGGGCCTCAGCGTGGACCAGGTTGACCGCCGCCCTGGTGGTGTCGAGCAGAAAGTCCGTGAGGAACGGCGGGATGCCCTCGACCGGCGGGGCGCCGAGCTGCGACGGATGGACGAAGACCACGGCGGCCCGGCGGTTCAGCTCGTCCATCAGGGGATCGAAGCGACGGTCGCCCAGGTAGTGACCGGCGGAGTTCGCGAGCAGCACCACGCCGTCCGCGCCCAGCACGTCGAACGCGTACGCCGCCTCGGCCAGCGCGCCGTCCACATCCGGAAGGGTGAGCGTGGCGAACAGGCCGAAGCGGTCGGGCCGGTCCTTGACCTGCTCCGCGGCGTACTCGTTCACCTCGCGGGCCATCCGGCGAGCCTCGTCGTCGTCACCTAGGTGGACCCCGGGCATGGAGACGGAGAGCACCGCCGTACGCACCGCGAGCTCGTCCATGGCCGCCAGCGCGCCGGCCTGGCTCCAGGCGGGAAGCGGCATGCCACCGGCGGTGATACCACGGGCCGCCAGCCACTTCGCGTAGGCCGGGGGGACGATGTGGTGGTGCGTGTCGATCCGGTAGCCGGACATGTCTCCTCCTGATTTTAAAGAATTTCGAATTAACCGCGACGAATCTGCCGACGTTCATACCCGAAGAGCTCCTGAAAACACAGACTGGACACTGTCGCAGGTCGTTAAGTAGAGTCCCCAGGAATTCCCGGGCGTGGCGCCTGACTGCTCCGTGCTCCCGCCGGGCGGGGCTTTTTGAAATTGCCCGAAATGCTACCCACCTTGCGAGGTCCGGCATGAACGCCGAGGATGCTTCACTCGTCACGGTCCTGCCCGACGGTGTCGCCGTCCGCGCCAACGCCGGGCAGACGATCATGAGTGCCCTCTGCGCGGCCGGATTCGGCTACCGGATCGGGTGCCGTCGGGGCGGCTGCGGTGTCTGCAAGGTGGATCTGGTGGCCGGGCTGGTCGAGTACCAGGTGCCCGTGGCAGCGAGCGTGCTGGACGACGCCGAGGCCGCCGCAGGTACCTGTCTGAGCTGTCGTGCCGTCCCGGTCGGCGATGTGGTCGTCCGCCTCCGGGGCCACCGGTTGCGCCGTCTCCACCGGCTCTTCCACCCCTGAGGCCCCGATGCCCTGACAACCCCTGACCATCACGCGGCGACGCCGCAAGATCGAGGAGAGATCCATGGCCGTCATGCGGCTGGGCTACGTGCACGCCCGTGTCACCGATCTGGAGGCCTCCCGGGCGCATTACGCGCGAACCCTCGGGATGAACGTGGTGCACGACGGCGGTGACTGTCTCTACCTCAAGTCGTGGGACGAGTGGGACCACCACTCGGTCGTCCTGGAGGAGGGCGGTGTCGGCCTGGTGAAGCTCGGCTACAAGGTGGAGCGGCCGACTGACCTGGAACGGTACGAGCGACGCGCCGAGCGGTTCGGCTGCGCCGTCTCCCGAATGAGCCGCGGCGACAACCGGGCCGTGGGTGACGGCCTGCGGATCGTCCTCCCCTCGGACCACGTGGTGGAGCTCTACCACGAGATCGAGTACACCGGGACCGGCACGGGCTCGTTGAACCCCGCGCCCTTTCCCCGGGACCTCGTCGGTGTCGGCGTCCCGCGCATCGACCACGCGTTGATCACCGCGGAGGACCCGGCGCTGCTGGAGCGGTTCTTCGCCGAGTGCCTGGACTTCCGTCCCGCCGAACGGCTCATCACCGATCACGACAGCGGGGAACTGCTCGGCTCCTGGATGTTCTGCGGCAACTCACCCCACGACATCGCCTTCATCAAGGGCCCGAACGCCAAACTGCACCACTTCGCCTATCAGTTGGAGGACTGGAACGCGATCCGGCACGCCGGCGACCTGTTCGCCATGGACGACGTGCCGGTGGACATCGGTCCCACCCGGCACGGCATCACGCGGGGCCAGACCATCTACTTCTTCGACCCGTCGGGGAACCGCAACGAGGTCTTCTCCGGGGGCTACACGACCTTCCCGGACTTCCCGACGATCACCTGGACGGCCGACCAGCTCGCCACCGGGATCTTCTACATCGGGCGTGAGGTCAACGAGCGCTTCACCTCGGTCCTCACGTGAGCCGACTCACCCATTACTTGCACGCGGAGAGGAGAGAGCAGTGACGGACACTGACGGAGCGGGCCACCAGGGCGCCATCCTCCGGACTTCCCCGGAGCCGATCGCCATCGTCGGGATGAGCTGCCGGTTCGCTGGGGAGGTGAACTCGCCGGAGGAGTTCTGGCAGTTCCTCACGACCGGCCGCACCGCGGTCGGCGACCTGCCGGCGGACCGCTGGACAGAGTACGAGACCGCCGGGGCGGAGACCCGCCGGGTCCTCGCGGGCGCCACCCGCCGGGGCTCGTTCCGTGCCGACATCAAGGGCTTCGACGCCGCGTTCTTCGGGATCACCCCGCGTGAGGCCGAACTCATGGACCCACAGCAGCGGATGATCCTGGAGCTCTCCTGGGAGGCCCTGGAGCACGCGGGCATCCCTCCGCACACCCTGGCCGGCACGGATGCCGGCGTGTACGTCGGGGTGGGCGCGGACGACTACGGCCGTCTGATGCTGGAGGACCTCCCCGGCATCGAGGCGCGGAGCGGCATCGGCGGGGCGTTCTGCGCGGTCGCGAACCGGGTGTCGTACACCCTCGACCTGCGCGGGCCGAGCCTGGCCGTGGACACCGCCTGCTCGTCCTCGCTGGTCGCCCTGCACAACGCGTGCCAGGCGCTGCGGCTCGGCGAGATCCCGCTGGCCCTGGTCGGCGGCGTGTTGCTGGTGGCCGCCCCCGGACTGACCCTGGTGCTGGACGCGGCCGGCGCCACCTCACCCGACGGAAGCTCCAAGTCCTTCGACGCCGCCGCCGACGGGTACGGGCGCGGCGAGGGCGGCGGAGTCCTGGTGCTGAAGCGCCTCGCCGACGCACAACGGGACGGGGACCGCGTGCTCGCCCTGATCCGCGGGTCGGCCGTCCACCAGGACGGCCGGACCGAGGGCATCATGGCCCCCAGCGAGGAGGCGCAGCGTCATCTGCTGCGCCAGACCTACGCCCTGAACGGGATCGCCCCCGGCTCCGTCGACTACGTGGAGGCGCACGGTACCGGCACCCGGGTCGGCGACCCGATCGAAGCCGGCGCGATGATCAGCGTGTTCGGTCCGGGGCGGGAGCCTGGGCGGCCGTGCCTGATCGGCTCGGTCAAGGCGAACATAGGCCACCTGGAAGCCGGTGCGGGCGTGGCCGGAGTCATCAAGACAGTGCTCTCGCTCACCCGCGCCCAGCTCCCGCCGAGCGTGAACCTGACCACCCCCAACCCGGCTGTCCCGTGGGAGGGCTCAGGTGTCGAGCTGGTCACCGGGCCACGCCCCTGGCCGGCCGGAGAGCGGCCCCGCCGGGCGGGAGTCTCCGGCTACGGCTACGGCGGCACGCTCGCGCACGTCATCCTGGAGGAGGCGCCGGCCGGCACCGAGGCTGTCTACCCGGGGGCCGTCGCGCTGAGCGGATCGGCCGAGCAGCCGACCACCACCCTGCTGCCGCTGTCCGCCCGCAGCTCATCGGGGCTGGCGGCGGCTGCGGCCCGGCTGGCGCAGTGGCTCCGGCAGGACGGCGCCGCCGTCCCGTTGGCGGCCGTGGGTCACACGCTCGCCCAGCGGCGCTCCCACCTCACCCACCGCGCGGTCGTGGCGGGCGCCAGCCGGGAGGAACTGGCGGCCCGGCTGCAGGACCTGGCGGCCGGTACGGCGACGGACGGAGTCGTCACCGGGACCGCCGGGCCGGCCACTGCCCAGCCTCCGGTCTGGATCTTCTCCGGTCACGGTTCGCAGTGGGCCGGCATGGGGCAGATCCTGCTGCGCACCGAGCCGGTCTTCGGCAAGGTGCTCGACGAACTGCACGACACGTTCTCCACCGAGCTGGGTGTGTCCCCGCGCGAGGCCCTCCAAGCGGGCGAACTGGGCGGTGTCGACACCATCCAGCCGCTGATCTTCGCCGTACAGGTGGCGCTCGCCGAGGTCTGGCGCTCGTACGGCGTCGAGCCCGCCGCGGTGATCGGACACTCGGTGGGCGAGATCGCCGCGAACGTCACGGCCGGCTCGCTCACCCTGGAGGAGGGCGCCCGGCTGGTGTGCCGCCGCTCCCGGCTGCTCCGCCGGGTCGCCGGGGCCGGTGCCATGGCCATGGTCGGACTTCCGTTCACGGAGGCCGAGGCACGGCTTGGCGAGCGGCCCGACCTGGCCGCCGCCATCTGCGCCTCACCCGGCAGCTCGGTGGTCGCCGGCACCCCGGCCGCGATCGAGGCCCTGGCCGCCGACTGGCAGGCCGAGGGGATCATGGTGCGCCGGGTCGACAGCGATGTCGCGTTCCACAGCCCGCAGATGGACCCGCTCCTGGACGAGCTGCAGGCCGCCGCCGCCGAGCTGCGCCCCCGGCCGCCCCGCATCCCGGTCTACTCCACGGCACTGACCGACCCACGCTCCGGCGCTCTCCGTGACGGCGCGTACTGGGCCGCCAACCTGCGCAACCCGGTACGCCTGACGGCTGCCGTCGACGCCGCGCTGGCAGACGGCCACCGGCTGTTCACGGAGATCTCCGCCCACCCGGTGGTGGTCCACTCGGTGAACGAGACCGTGGCAGCCGCTGAGGTCCGCGGCTGTGCGGTCACCGCCACACTGCGCCGGGGGCGGCCCGAGCAGCAGGTGCTGCTGGAGAACCTCGCCGCCGTGCACTGTGCCGGTGCCAGGGTGGACTGGCGTGCCCTGCAGCCGCTCGGCGAACTGGCCGACGTGCCGGCCATGGCCTGGCAGCACGTCCCGTACTGGCTGGACGCGCCGCGGCGCTCCGGCGACGCCGTGGTACCGCACGACCCTCGGACGCACAACCTGCTCGGCGGTCAGTCCATCGTCGCCGCGGACACGGAAATCGAGCTGTGGCACACCACGCTCGACGAGGAGAGTCGCCCGTACCCGGGTCGGCACCCGGTCCGCGGGGTGGAGATCGTGCCGGCTGCCGTGCTGCTCAACACCTTCCTGACCGCCGGGCACGGCGACCCCACCGTTGGCGGACCGCACGTACTGACCGACGTCGGCCTGCGGACCCCGGTCCCGGTCTCCGGACCGAGCGAGCTCCAGGTGCTCCGGCAGGCCGGCACCGTGCGCCTCAGCTCCCGGCCGTCGCGCGGGCCCGAGGGCGGCCCGGGCCGCTTCTGGCTCACCCACACCACGGCCCGGTTCCCGGTCGGCGAGCCCTCGGTCGTCACCCGGCGCGACCCGCAGCAGCTCCGGACCGCCCATCCGCAGGAGCTCGCGGCCGGCTTCCCGATCGATCGGCTGGCCGAGCTCGGGGTGGCCGCCATGGGCTTCCCCTGGACCGTCGAGCGGCTCTCGGGTGGTGAGGGCTCCCTGCTCGCGGAGGTCACGGTGGCGCCGGACCCGGACACGGCCGGCAGCTGGGCCGCGCTGCTGGACGCGGCGCTGTCCATCGCCTCGGTGGTCTTCCCCGGTGATCCGGTGCTGCGGATGCCCGCCGACATCCGCCGAGTCGCGGTGGCGGGCTCGCCGCCCGGCACCGCACTGATCAGCACCCGAACGGCGCCGGGGCCGGCCGGGGCCGACACGGTGGACGTCGAGGTCCTCGACCCCGACGGCACCGTCCTGGCCCAACTCACCGGGCTGCGCTACGGCCGGCTGGACGGCGACCCCGGGGCGGCGAGCAATCCACGGCGCCTCGTGCACCAGCTCTCCTGGCGCCCGGCGGCCCCGGTGCCCGCCGGCACCGAGGTTGACGGCGTGGCCGTCCTGGGCGACCCGCAGCTGGCCGCCGATCTCGCCGCGGCCTGGCTGCCGGCGGGAGTCCGGGTGCTCCCGGTTGCCAAGTTCGATGAACTCGAGTGCGTCCTGGATGAGTTGGGAGCAGGTGCGGCCGTCCTGGTGTCACCGGCCCTGCCCGCCGACGGGCGCCCGGACCCCGCCTCCGCAGCCTGGCTGCTCACTGCGGCAGCCGGCCGACTGGCCTCCTGGACCGGCTACACGCCGCCGCCCCGGCTGTGGGCCCTGACCCGCGGGGTCCGGGAAGCGCGTGGCGCGACCGCGCTGCACCACGCGCCCCTGTGGGGCCTGGGCCGGGTGTTCGCCACCGAGTACACCGAGGAGTTCGCAGGGGTGCTCGATCTGCCGGCCGAACAGCCGTGCTCGGTCGCGACCGAACTGCTGACGGCGCTGCGCGGGCGGCGCGACGAGAACATCCTGTCCCTCCGGCCGGCCGGTGCGGAGGTCGCCCGGCTCGCGCTTGTCGAGGGTCCGGGCGGCGACAGCCTGCGGTGCCGTCCCGACGGCACCTACCTGGTGACCGGTGGGCACGGCGTCCTCGGCCTGCGGACCGCCGAGTGGCTGGTCGGCCGGGGCGCCCGGCGCATCCTGCTGGCCGGCCGCCGAGCTCTGCCGCAGCGCGGCTCCTGGCTCTCCGTCACCGATCCGGCCCAGCAGGAGCGGATCGAGGCGGTGCGGCGCATGGAGGAGGGCGGTGCGACGGTGTGGTCGATCGGCCTGGACATCGCCGACCCCGCCGAGGCCCGTCGGCTGCTGGACGTCGAAGCCCTGGGGCTGCCGCCGATCCGTGGCGTCGTGCACGCCGCCGGCCTGGTGGAGAGTCGGCTGGCCCGGGACACCAACGAGGAGTCCCTGCGCCGGGTGATGCGGCCCAAGGCCGACGGCGCCCTGGTCCTGCACGAGCTGTTTCCTCCCGGTTCCCTCGACTTCCTGGCGTTCTTCTCCTCTGCGGGCCACCTCTTCGGGCTGCCGGGGCAGACCAGTTACGCGGCCGGCAACTCCTTCCTCGACACCCTGGCCGGGCACCGCAGGGCCGAGGGCCACCAGGACACCATCAGCCTGGCCTGGACCTCCTGGCGCGGCCTCGGCATGTCCACCTCCTCCGAAGTGATCGACGCCGAGCTGGCCGCCCGCGGTACCGGGGACATCACGGCCGCCGAGGCGTTCGGCGCCTGGGACGTCGCCGCCGGGCACGGGCTCGCCCACGTGGCGGTGTTCCGCACCCTGCCGCCCGCCCCGGGGGTCGTCCGTCCGCAGCTGCTGGCAGAGCTGAGCGCGTCGGAGCCGAACGCCCCGGCCGCCGAGGTCGGCGAACAGGCACAGCCCTGGGTGCAGCTGGACCCGGACGAGCGGCTCGCCTACTTCGTCGATCAGGTGCGGGAGCAGGCCGCCCAGGAGATGCGCCTACCGGTGGACCTGCTGGACACCGAACGGCCGCTGGTCGAACTCGGGCTCGATTCGATCATGACGGTGGCGATCCGGCTCCGACTTCAGAAGCAGCTCGGGGTGGTGCTGCCCTCCACCCTGCTGTGGAAGCACCCGACCGTGCGCGCGATCGGCGGCCACCTGGTCGAACTGACGGCGACGGCCGGTGCTCCGGAACCCGAGGACCAGCCCCCCTCCGCCGTCCCGGCCGAGCTGCGACCCGTGGTGGTCATGGCATGAGCGTGGACGGATCCGCACTGCGCGAATGCCTGGCGCGCTTCACCAGCGGAGTCACGGTCGTCACCACCCGCACGCCCGAAGGGCCGCACGGGCTCACGGTCAGTGCCTTCACTTCGGTGTCGCTGGAGCCGCCGCTCGTCCTGATCTCGGTCAACCGGACCAGCCGCGCGGCCGACTTCCTCCGTAACAACTCCTTCTGCGTCAACATCCTGAGCGCTTCCCAGCTCGACCTCGCCCTGCACTTCGCCGGCCAGCGCCCCGATCCGACCGCCGCACTGTGCTGGGAGGAGCCGGGCGACGGGCCGCCACGCCTCCGCGACAGCTTGGCGCAGCTGTCCTGCACGCCGTGGGCCCGCCACGACGGCGGTGACCACCTGCTCTATCTCGGGGAGGTCCGAAGGCTGGACTTCCGCGACGAGGAGCCGCTGGTCGTCCACCGCCGGCAGTTCCACCAGCTCGACGACCTCTCATCGGTGGCCCGGGCCTGACCGGCGGGCCTTGCCATCGCCCCATTCCCTCGTACGGACGGACCACGCACATGACCATCGACCGGAAAACCGCCCCGCCCGGGGCCGGCCCCGCCACCCGCCCCCTGACCGGCGACGAGTACCTGGAGAGCCTCCGGGACGGACGCCGGATCTACCTCTACGGCGAGCGCGTCGAGGACGTCACCCGCCATCCCGCTTTCGCCAACGCCGCACGCATGGTGGCGCGGCTCTACGACGCCCTGCACGATCCCGCGAAGCAGGCGGTCCTGACCGCACCCACCGACTCGGGCAACGGCTTCACCCACAAGTTCTTCCGCACCCCCCGATCGGTCGAGGACCTGGTCGGCGACCGCGAGGCGATCGCCGAATGGGCCCGCACCACCTACGGGTGGATGGGGCGCAGCCCCGACTACAAGGCCGCGTTCCTCGGCACGCTCGGCGCCAATTCGGACTTCTACGCCCCGTTCCAGGACAACGCCAAGCGCTGGTACCGGGAGTCGCAGGAGAAGGTCCTCTACTGGAACCACGCGATCGTCCACCCACCGGTGGACCGTCACCGGCCCTCCGACGAGGTCGAGGACGTGTTCGTCCACGTCGAGAAGGAGACCGACGCCGGTCTGGTGGTGAGCGGAGCCAAGGTGGTGGCGACCGGATCCGCGCTGACCCACTTCAACTTCGTCTCGCACTACGGGCTCCCGCTCCGCAGGAAGGAGTTCGCCCTGGTCGCGACCGTGCCGATGAACTCGCCGGGGCTGAGGCTGATCTGTCGACCGTCCTACTCCGCATCGGCCACCGCGATGGGTTCCCCGTTCGACTACCCGCTCTCCAGCCGGCTCGACGAGAACGACACCATGTTCGTGATGGACAAGGTGTTCATCCCGTGGGAGAACGTCTTCCTCTACGGCGATCCGGACCGGGTGAGTAACTTCGTCCCCCAGTCCGGGTTCCTGGAGCGGCTCACCTTCCAGGGGTCCATCCGGCTCGCCGTGAAGATCGACTTCATCGCCGGCCTGCTGCTGAAGGCGCTGGAGATGACCGGCAGCAAGGACTTCCGCGGCGTTCAGGCCCGGGTCGGGGAGGTGCTGGCCTGGCGCAACATGTTCTGGGCCCTCAGCGACGCCGCAGCCCGCAACCCCCAGCCGTGGTACAACGGTTCGCTGCTGCCCCGGCTCGACTACGGCCTGGCCTACCGCTGGTTCATGACCATCGGCTACCCGAGGATCCAGGAGATCATCGAGCAGGACGTGGCCAGCGGTCTGATCTACGTCAACTCCAGCACCGCTGATTTCGCCAACCCCGAGATCCGCCCCTACTTGGACAAGTACGTGCGCGGCTCCAACGGCCACCAGGCCGTCGACCGGGTCAAGCTGATGAAGCTGCTGTGGGACGCCGTGGGCACCGAGTTCGCCGGGCGGCACCGGCTCTACGAGCGCAACTACGCCGGCAACCACGAGTCGGTGCGCAGCGAGATCCTCATGATCCAGGAGGCCTCCGGACAGCTGGACGAGTACAAGGGATTCGCGGAGCGCTGCCTCGCCGAGTACGACCTGGACGGCTGGCGGGCCCCCGACATGCTGTCCTTCGAGCCACTGCGCCGGAGCACCGAGGAGTGGACCCGCCGTGGCTGAGCCGCACCCCGCCCGCCGGGGAGCCGCCGCCCCGCCCCCGCCGGACGGGCCCGCAGGGGCCGGCCGGATCCGCGCGGCAGCGCGGACTCTGCTCGACGCGGAGCGGCGTCGGACGGCGGTGCCTCAGCTCACCGAGGACTGGTCGGACCTCGACCTGGCCACCGCCTACGCCGTGCAGGACGCGGCCCTGGAGGACCGGACGGCCGCCGGCGCGCGACTCGTCGGCGTCAAACTCGGACTGACCTCGGCGGCGAAGCAGCGCAGTGTCGGCATCGACGCGCCGATCACGGCCTGGCTCACCGACACGATGCTGCTGCCCGCCGACCGCCCGGTTCCGTTCGACCGGCTGATCCAGCCACGTGCCGAGCCGGAGCTGGTACTCATCCTGGGCGAACCGCTGGCCGGGCCCGGTGTGACGGCCGCCGGAGCGTTGGCCGCGGTCCGTGGCGTCCGGGCCGGAATCGAAGTGATCGACAGCCGCTACGCCGGTTTCCGGTTCTCGCTGCCTGACGTGGTCGCCGACAACGCCTCCGCCGCGTTCTTCGTGCTCGGCGAGCGCGAGCTCCGGCCCGAGGAGGTGGACCTGGTCACCGAGCACTGCCGGTTCGAGGTCGACGGCGAGCTGGTCGCCACCGCCACCGGGGCGGATGTCCTGGGTTCGCCGGCCGAAGCGCTGGCCCGGGCGGCGAACGAGCTGGCCACCCGGGGCAGGTACCTGGAAGCCGGCTCGACCGTGCTCACCGGCGGGATGACCACAGCTGTGCCGCTGGTCCCGGGCCGCCCGGTGACGGCACGGTTCGGCCGGCTCGGCACGGTGACGGTCGGGGGGGCCTGAGATGCCGCTGGTCGAGATCACCTTGGTGGAGGGCCGCCCACCGCACCTGCTGCGCGGCCTCATCCACGAGCTCCACATCGCGGTGGTACGCGCGCTGGCGGCGCCGGCCGAGGCTGTCCGGGTGGTGGTGCGCGAGGTCCCGCCGTCGCTGTGGGCAGCCGGCGACGTGACGATCGCGGAACGCGAGGCCGCCCGGGCGGCGGGATCCGCCGCCGACCTCGAGGAGGTGTCCTGATGAACTTCTACGGTCATGTCATCGACGGACGGGAGGCGGTGGCGGAGGACTGCGAGGTCGTGGTCGATTCCGTGGACCCGTGGACCCGCCGCCCGTGGGCCCGCTTCCCGCTCGGCGGGGCGGCCGAGGCCGGGCTGGCGGTGGCCGCGGCCCGCCGGGCGTTCGACACCGGCCCGTGGCCACGGATGGGCTTCGCCGAGCGCGGCGCGGCACTGCACCGGCTGGCCGACCTGATCGAAGCGCACGGAGCCGAGCTCGGCCTGGCGGACACCCGCGACATGGGCAAGCCGCTGGAGCAGAGCCGGGGTGCGGACGTGCCTAGGGCCGCGGCCAACTTCCGGTTCTTCGCCGACCACGCCCGGCTGGCGACCGCTGAGGTGCTGCCGATGGACTCCGGGCACCACTGCTACGGCCGGTTCGAGGCCGCCGGCGTGGTGGCCGCGATAGCTCCGTGGAACTTCCCACTGATGCTGGCCAGTTGGAAGATCGCTCCGGCCTTGGCCTGGGGGAACACGGTGGTGCTGAAACCGGCGGAGGGTTCGCCTGTCTCGGCCACCCTGCTGGCCCGGCTGGCGCTGGAGGCCGGTCTGCCTCCGGGTGTGCTCAACGTCCTGCACGGGACCGGCCCCCAGGCCGGCGACGCACTGGTCCGGGACCCGCGGGTGGACCGGGTCACCTTCACCGGCTCCTCGGCGACCGGCCGCTCGGTCGCCGCCGCGGCGGCATCCCATCTCGCTCCGGTCAGCTTGGAGCTGGGCGGAAAGGGAGCCAATCTCGTCTTCGCAGACGCCGACCTCGACCAGGCCGTCGACTGGGCGGTCAAGGCGGCGTTCACCAACTCCGGGCAGATCTGCCTGGCCGGCAGCCGGATCCTGGTCCAGCGCCCGTTCTACCAGCGGTTCACCGAGCGCCTCGCAGCAGCCGCTGCGGCGATGACGGTCGGCAATCCGCTCACCGCGGGAACCAGGATCGGGCCGCTTGCCTCCGCACAGCACTTCCGCAAGGTCTCGGCGTACCTCGCCGAGGCCGCGCGCGGCCCGGCGACCTTGCTCACCGGTGGCACCGGCGACGGCTGGACGGTCCGGCCCTCCGTCCTCACCGACGTGCCGGCCGACTCCCCGCTGTGGCGGGAGGAGGTCTTCGGCCCCGTGGTGGCCGTGGCCCCGTTCGACCACGAGAAACAGGCTGTCGAGGCGGCCAACGACACCCCGTACGGGCTCAACGCGATGCTCTTCACCAACGACCTGGCGCGTGCTCACCGGGTCTCGGCGGAGCTGAAGGCAGGGACAGTCTGGGTGAACTGCTTCTTCGTACGCGACCTGCGCGCACCGTTCGGCGGCGTCGGCGAGTCCGGTGTCGGCCGGGAGGGCGGGGCGTTCAGCCGGGAGTTCTTCACCGAACCGAAGGCCGTGGTGATGCGGATCGGCGCCGCGTGACGGGCCGCGACCGGAATACCCTGACGACTTGACGACCACTGTGCGACGCCGTGGGCGGGCCTGATCCAGAGCCCGCCCACGGCGTTCCGCTTTACGAAGGCATCTTCGGAAAGGTAGCGTCCTGCCATGGAGGAAAGACCGGCCGAGGCCATGATGCGACTCGACGCCCACTCGCTGCGCGGACTCGCCCACCCCCTGCGGGTCCGCATCCTCGAGCTGCTGCGCCTGGACGGACCGGCCACCGCGACCATGCTCGGGAACCGCCTGGGCGAGGACAGCGGGAACATGAGCTGGCACCTGCGGCAGCTGGCGTCACACGGCTTCATCGCAGAGGACACGGAGCGGGGCACCAAGCGCGAGCGCTGGTGGTACGCGCTGCACAAGTACATCGGTGTCGAGCAGGCGGACTTTCTGGCCGAGCGCGAGCTGAGCGGGCTGCTCTCCACCCTCCAGAAGGCCGTGATCACCGAACAGTTCCGCCGAGCCGAGGAGTTCACCGACCAGAACTGGCCCACCCAGTGGCAGGAGGCCGCGTCGGTCGGGTACTGGCGGCTGCGCCTGACGCCCGCCGAACTCGGTGATCTCCGGGCGGACTTGACCGCACTCTTCGAACGCTGGGAAGAGCGGCAGCGGCCGGAGTCGGATGCGGACGCAGGCACGGAGGCCCAGGACGTCGTGCTCCAGTTCCAGGGGTTCCCCTACCGTCCGCTCACCTGAGTCGGCCCGGTCGTCACCACCGGGCCGTCCCGGTCAGCTGTCGGTGCTCCGGCCCAGCCACCGGTCCACCAACGGCACGAGCAGGGGCGCCGTCCGCGCCGACACCACACCGGCGTGGTCGGTGGCGACGGTGTGCGTCTCCACCGGCCCGGTCAACCACGGAGCCCAGGCGGTCGCCAGGCCCACCGGCTCCTGCCCCGGCGGAACGGCCTCCACGATCAGCGTCGGCGCTGTGACCCGGGCGGGGACGGCCGGGCCGCCCAGGCGCAGCGCGGACCGGGTCGCCGCCACCACCCGCTCCCGTTCCGGCCCGTCGAGGGCCGGGCCCGGCTGGCCGGCCAGCGCCAGCTCCAGGACTTCCTCCGGCAACGCGGTCCCGTCCTCGGCCGGCACCCCGGGCAAGGAGTCCAGCAACACCAGGGCGCTCACCTCCTCGCCCGCGGCCTCCAGTTGCGCCGCCACGGCATGGGCGAGCGTGCCGCCGAGGGACCAACCGAGCAGCGCGTAGGGACCGCTCGGCCGGATCCGGCGGATACGGTCCGTGTGGACCGCGGCCAGCCCGCCGACGGTACCGGGCCCCACCCCGTCCAGCAGTGCCGGGGACTGTAGGCCGTGCACCGCGGTGCCCGGCGCCAGGCGGTGAGCCAGCGGGGCGTAGCACCAGCTCAGGCCACTGACCGGGTGGATGCAGAACAGGTCGGCGGCGCCGGGCACGGCCGGTCGCAGCGTCAGCACCGGGTCCAGGTCCCGGCCTGGCTGCTCACCCGCCGCAGCCACCGCCGCCAGGCCGGCCGGGGTGGGGTGGGAGAGCACCTGCCGGATGCCCAGTGCCGGGAACAGCTCCCGGGTCCGGCTGATCACCCGGGCGGCGAGCAGCGAGTGGCCGCCCAGCAGAAAGAAGTCGTCGTCCGGCCCGACCTCGGGCAGTCCGAGCACCTCTGCGAACACCTCGCACAACCGGGCCTCGGCGGAGCCGTCCACTGGCCTGCGCGGCACCGCGCCGGTGGCGTGCCGGTCCGGGGCGGGCAGGGCCGCGCGGTCGGTCTTCCCGTTCCCGGTCAACGGCAGGCGGTCCAGCACGACGAACGCGGACGGCACCATGTAGCCGGGCAGGAACTCCTGCGCGGACTCCCGCAGCGCCACCACGTCCAGCAGCCCGGCCGCGCCGACGTAGGCCACCAGCCGCTGGTCCCCCGGGTGGTCCTCACGGACCAGTACGGCCGCCTCGGTCACCCCTTCCTGCGCCGAGAGGACCGCCTCGATCTCTCCGGTCTCGATGCGCAGCCCGCGGAGCTTCACCTGGGTGTCGGCCCGCCCCACGAACTGGAGCTGCCCGTCCGGTCGCAGGCGCACCAGGTCACCGGTGCGGTACATCCGGCGCCCGGGCTCGAACGGCGAGGCGACGAAACGCTGCGAGGTCAGCCCGGGACGCCGCAGGTACCCGCGGGCGAGACCGACGCCCGTGATGTACAGCTCTCCCGTGACACCCGTCGGCAGCGGACGGAGTGCCTCGTCCAGGACGTGCACGCCCACATGGTCGAGGGACCGGCCGATGGGCGGGCGCTCGGCCGAAGCATGCAGCCGGTCGGTGCGGGTCGTGGTCACGGTGGCCTCGGTGGGGCCGTAGCAGTTGACGAGCTCCACCCGGCCTGCCCAGTCGGCCACGAAGTCGGACGCACACTCCTCGCCCCCGAAGATCATGCGCCGCAGGTCGGGGAGCGGGCCCTCCGGCATGGTCCGGTACACCGCGGGCGGGCCTGACACGTCCGTGATCCGCTCAACGCGAAGCAACTCGTGGAGCGCGTCGGAGATCAGCGGCCCTTCCGGCGGCATGACGAGCGTGGCCCCGGAGAGCAGTGCCATGCACAGCTCGGAGACGAACACGTCGAAGCTCGGCGACACGAGCTGGAGCACCCGCCGGCCCGGCCCAGCCGCCAGCAGCTCGGCCAGGTTCCGCACGCCGACATGGGTGACCACCACGCCCTTGGGCGTGCCGGTCGACCCGGAGGTGTAGATGACGTAGGAGGGATGACCGGGGGTCAGCGGCCGCAGCCGGTCCGCGTCGGTGAGCGCGTCGTCGTCCGGGCTCCCGAGCCACTCTCGGGGGCCCGCCTGCTCCGGTACGCCGGACAGGTTGCCGGTCCGCAGCACGGTGGGGACGAGGCCGACGATCCCGTCGACTTGCTCGTCCGCAGCCAGCGCCACCCGCACCCCGGCGTCTTCGATCATGTACCGGATCCGCTCCGGCGGAAGCGTCAGATCGATCACCAGGTGCGCGGCCCCGGCCTTCTGCACCGCGAGCACGGCGACGACCAGTGCCGGGGAGCGGGGCAGCGCCAAGGCCACGACATCCTCCGGACCGACGCCCGCCGCGACGATCCGCCGGGCCAGCCGGTTCGCGAGCCGGTCGAGCTCCGCGTACTCCAAGGACACGGTGCCGCCGGTCAGGGCGACGGCGTCGGGGGTGCGGCCGACCTGGGCTTCGAAGAGCTCCGGCAGAGTCCGAGGTTCGTAGCCCGCACCGGCGGACTTGCGCGCTTCGAGCGCAAGGCGCGCGCGCTCCTCCTCGGTAAGGATCCCGACCTGGCTCACCCGCAGTTCCGGCGCCTCGGCCAGTGCGGTGAGCACCCGCACGAAACGCTCGCCCAGGGCCGCGCCGGCGTCCTGGTCGAACAGCCCGGCGGAGAACTCGAGTTCACCGCTCATCCCCGCCGGACCGTTTCCGTCAGCGTGTTCCGAGAGGCTGAAAGACAGGTCGAACTTAGCGGTGGTGGCCCGGGGCGCCTCCAGGGCGGCGCCGAACTCCGCGAACGGATCCTGCTCGCTCTGGTCGGGCTCGACCGACAGCGCGACTCGGAACAGCGGCGAGCGGTTCGGCTCCCTGCGTGGGTTGAGTGCACTGACGACGTGGTCGAACGGGATGTCACAGTGCTCGAGTGCGCCGAGGTTGTTCCCGCGTACCCGGACGACGAGCTCCTCCAGGGTGGGATCACCGGAGGTGTCGGCCCGAAGGACGATCGTGTTGACAAAGAGCCCGATCACCGCGTCGAGCGCCTCGTCGTCCCGTCCGGACACCGCCGTGCCGATGGGGATGTCCGTCCCGGAGCCGAGCCTGGTCAGCAGGGCCGCCAGGGCCGCCTGCGCCACCATGGAGACCGAGGCCCGGTGGCGGCGGGCCAGCGCCGTCAAGCCGGCGTGCACGTCCCGGGGCACCACGAGCGGGACCGAACCGCCTGAGCGGACGAACCTGCCGGAGCCCGAACGGTCGGACGGCAGCGGCAACGGATCGGGGATTCCGGCCAGAGCCTTCCGCCAGTAGTCTTCCTGGCGCCTCATCGGACTCTGCGGGTCCTCCCGGCTCCCCAGCACCTTGCGCTGCCATGCCGCATAGTCGGTGTACTGCAGGGGCAGGGGCTGCCAGGCCGGTGCCCGCCCGGCACACCGGGCCCGGTAGGCCTCCACCAGATCCCGGGCGAGCAGGCCGGTCGACCAGGCGTCCGTGGAGATGTGGTGCAGCATCAGCAGCAGGGTGTCATCGCTCTCGTCCACCCGGAGCAGCTCCGCCCGTAGCGGCACCTCCTGGGTGAGGTCGAAGCCCCGTGCCAGCATGACCTCCAGTGCCGTGCCCCGGCCGCCGGCCGACACCTCGTGGACGGCGAGCAGCGCACCGACCTCACCCGGCGCCAACACCTGCGCGCACGGCTCCCCATCTCGCTCCGGGTACACCGTGCGGAGCACCTCGTGCCGGCCGACCAGGTCGGACAGCGCCGCCGCCAGGGCCGCCTTGTCCAGGCAACGGGAGAGCCTGAGCACAATCGGAACGTTGTATGCCGAATCGGCGACATCCAGCCGGTTCAGAAACCACAACCCGAGCTGAGCGAAAGACAGAGACTGCATGTACCGAAACCTCCACACGGACAAGCAGACCGCCCTGCCGGACGGCCGCACAATCCAATCAGCCACATCCGAGCCGATTGTCTAGATTGCCCCGCCGGCCAGCACCGGACAACGTTTTTGATGCCTTTCGAAGACCCTCCCTCGGGCGCGCGGGAGGAAGCCACTCCTTCCTCCCCAAAAGGGACAGGAGAGTACGGTGGTCGAGCAGTCGACCAGGAAGCTCGACCACCGCCAAACCCTGCCGATTGTCCACGGACAACCGGCCGCCGACACGGACATGACTACCAGTCATGGACCTTGACTGGAGGCGCCGCCCGAGGCTAGGCTCGGCGAAAATTGATCAGTCAATTTACCTTTTGGCAAATTCCCAACGCAATCCTCATTGCCGAAAACCCCTTCCCGTGACACTCGACGAACGAAAAGTGAATCATTCATGCCCGCTCCCGTGCGACTCACCTTACCCGGAATTGAAGAATACACCACAAAGCACACGACGCTGGATTCAGCCGACCTCTGCGAACTCGCTGCGGAGACACTTCGCAGATCCGATCGCCCCCACATGATGATCGGACCAGTAGAAGCCCGATTCCTTCAGTTCCTGCTCTTCGCCCACCAGCCGAAGCGGGTGCTGGAGATCGGCACCTTCACCGGCTACTCGGCCCTGTCGATGGCCGAGGTACTGCCGCCCGACGCGCACATCGTCACCTGTGAGCTCGATGAGGAATACGCGCAGATCGCGCGCCGGTTCATCGGGGCCAGCCAGTGGCGCGACCGCATCGAGGTGCGCACCGGCCCGGCACTGGCAACCATCCGGGACCTGTCCGGAACTTACGATTTCATCCTCCTCGACGCCGACCAGCCGCATTTCCCGGACTATCTCGACCCGCTGGTGGACCTGCTGTCCGAGCGTGGGATCCTCGCGGCCGACAACACCCTCTGGAGCGGTTCGGTACTTGACGAGACCGACGACCGGGCCGGCGCGGAGGGCATCCGCCGCTTCAACGACCTGGTGACCGCACGCGAGGACCTCACGTCGGTGCTGCTCTCCGTCCGGGACGGCCTGCGCCTCATCCGGAAGAGGTAACGGGCCGGACATGCATCTCACCCATGACCAACTGAGCCCCGCGCTCGCGCGCCCCGTCATGCGCTCCGCCGTCTTCCTCAACGAAGCGGCCGCCCAGCACCCCGAGGCACTCAGCCTCGCCGCCGGACGGCCCTTCGACGACTTCTTCGACCCCGCCGACCTCGTCGACCACCTGAACGCCTTCGAGCAGCACCTCGTCGACTCGGGCCTGGGCCGAAGCGAGATCACCCGCCTGCTCTTCCAGTACGGGCGCACCGCCGGCCACATTCAGGACTTGATTGCCAGCCAACTCGCCAATGACGAAGGGATGCACATCGATCCGGCGGCCCTGGTGGTGACCGTAGGCGCCCAGGAAGGCATGTTCATCACCCTGCAGGCCCTCTGCCACCGACCCCAGGACGTCCTGCTCGTCGCGTCACCCTGCTACATCGGCATGCTCGGTGTGGCGGAGCTGCTCGGCGTGCCGGTGGTCCCGGTCCCCGAGGGCGAGCACGGGCTCGACCCGACCGAGGTGGCCCGGGTGGCTGCCGAGGTCCGGGCCGACGGGCGGACCCCCCGCGCCTTCTACCTCGTCCCCACCGGGTCCAATCCCTCCGGGCGCACCATGCCGCTGCCCCAGCGCCACCGACTGCTCGCCGTCGCCGAGGAGGCCGATCTGCTGCTGCTCGAGGACGACCCGTACGGGTTCCTGACCGACGGCCCGGAGTGGGTCCCCACCCTCAAGGCGCTCGACACCGCCCAACGCGTCATCCACATCGGCACGTTCGCCAAGACGTGCTACCCCGGCGCGCGCGTGGGTTATGTCGTCGCCGACCAGCGGGTCCATCACGCCGACGGGCGGATCAGCCTGCTCTCGGACGAACTGGCCCTGATCCGCAGCATGGTCACGGTGAACACCTCCGCCGTGTCCCAGGCCGTGATCGGCGGCATGCTGGTGCGCGCCGACTGCTCGTTGCGGAAGATCAACACGGAGCGGGTCGCGCACTACCGCAGCAACCTGGCACTGCTTCTGGACTGCCTCGACCAAGGCCTTCCCGAAGCCCGCCGCTTGGACCTCGGCATCTCCTGGACCGCTCCGGACACCGGCTTCTTCGTCGTCATCCGGGTGCCGTTCTCCGTGGACGAAGCGCTCCTGATCCGCTCAGCCGAGGAGTACGGCGTGCTGTGGACCCCGATGTCCTACTTCTACCCCGGCGAGGGCGGCACCGAGGAGCTGCGGGTGAGCTGCAGTGCGCTGTCACCGACCGATCTGGCGGAGGCGGTGCGCCGACTCACGCGCTTCCTTGACGACACCGCTTCCGCCGTACGCACGACGACGAGGGGATGACCCGACCATGCCCACCCAAGACAGCGCTGCCGTCCGGCCGTTCACCGGGGCCGAGTACCTGGCGAGCCTCCAGGACGGCCGGTCCATCTGGATCTACGGCGAGCAGGTCAAGGACGTCACCGAACATCCGGCCTTCCGCAACGGAGCCCGATCGATCGCAGGGCTCTACGACGCCCTGTGGGACTCCCCGGAGCGCTCCCAGCTGATCACCGAGACGGACACCGGCAGCGGTGGCTTCACGCACCGCTTCTTCCGCGCCCCCCGGAACCGGGAGGAACTGGCCGCCTCCCGGGACGCCATCGCGAGCTGGCAACGGCGCTGCTACGGATGGCTGGGCCGCTCCCCCGACTACAAGGCCTCCTTCACCGCCACCCTGGGAGCCAACGCCGAGTTCTACGCGCCCTTCGCGGACAATGCGCGCACCTGGTACCGCCGTACCCAGGAGCGTGTGCTACACGTCAACCACGCCCTGGTGCACCCTCCGGTCGACCGCCAACGCCCGATCGAGGACTCCGCGGACGTCTTCGTGCACGTCGAGCGCGAAACGGACGCCGGCATCGTGGTCAGCGGCGCCAAGATGGTCGCCACCGGCTCCGCCCTGACGCACTACAACTTCATCGCCCATCACGGGGTCCCGGTGAAGGACCGGCGGTTCGGTGTGGTCTTCATGGCCCCCATGGACACCCCCGGGGTCAAGCTCTTCTGCCGGACCTCCTACGAGCTGGCCGCGACCCGGCTCGGCACCCCGTTCGACTATCCGCTCAGCAGCCGCTTCGACGAGAACGATGCGGTGATCGTCTTCGACAAGGCGTTCATCCCCTGGGAGAACGTCCTCGTCTACGGCGACACGGAGAAGGCGAACACCTTCTTCCACAACTCCGGCTTCCTCCCCCGGTTCGCCTTCCACGGGGTCACCCGGCTGGCCGTGAAGATCGACTTCATCTGCGGCCTGATGCTGAAGGCGACCGAGATCAGCGGCACCGTTGACTTCCGCAACGTCCAGGCGAACGTCGGCGAACTCATGGTCTGGCGGCACCTGCTGTGGGCGCTGTCGGACGGGATGATCCAGTCCGCCCGACCGTGGCAATCGGACTACGTCCAGCCGTGCGAGGACTACGCGCTCGCGTACCGGGTCATCGCCCCGATGATCTACGGGAAGATGAAGGAACTGGTCCAGCACACCGCCGGCGGCAGCCTGATCTACCTCAACTCCGGCGCGGCCGACTGGCAGAACCAGGAGGTCCGCCCCTACCTGGAGCGCTACCTGCGCGGCTCGAACGGCCACTCGGCCGAGCAGCGGGTGAAGGTCATGAAGCTGCTGTGGGACGCCGTGGGAACGGAGTTCGGCGGTCGGCACGAGCTGTACGAGCGGAGCTACGCCGGAAACGCGGAGGAGAACCGGGTGCAGACGCTCAGGAAGGCCCAGGCGAACGGCACCGCAACCTCGATGCTCGATCTGGTCGACAGCTGCCTGGCGGAGTACGACCTCGACGGTTGGCTCGCACCGAATCTGGTGAACCCCGAGGAGAAGAAACCATTCAACACCCACTGAGGATCACGCACCAAGGCCGCCGGGGGGCAGCTGCTGCGGATTCTCAGGAACAAGTTCATAAAACCGGGGAGTTCAACTTGGAATCATACTCAGACGTGGAGCTCGGAAGACTGGGGGGGCTCCATATCCGCGTGCTCAAGAATCCTGGCGCGACCGTCCTGTCCCTCGTCGCCGACGCCCTTGGCGGACGATTCCAGGGGGTCCCGGAGGCCACGCGCACCCTGATACAGACGGCAGCCCCCCCGAACTGCACCGCCCTTCTGCGACCGCTTTTCAACCACCCGTACGCTCTCGTGCCGGACTGCCTGACACCTGTGGTGGAGTCCGATTCCTCGGCTGATGCCTTCATCGAGCAGCTGGGCGACACCAAAGCCGATGATCTACTCACCGAACTTGAATCGGAGTTCCCGGACCGCATCCCCCTGGGATGGGAGCCGGTGGTCCGGAATCCGCACGCCTGGCTGCACGCATACACCGACGTGATCCGGCACGCCTGGGAGACCATCCGTCCCACCTGGCACCGAAACGACGCACTGTTCGAGCGCGAGTACGAGCACATCGGCGCCTCCGCGGTGAGCGGGACGCTCGACCTGGCCCTCGCCCAGCTCAGCCCACGCTTTCAGCTGTCCGGCAACTCCCTGCGGATCCCCGATCCGAGGCCCGGCCGATTCCGGCTCGACCAGGACCGCGCGCTCACCCTCATCCCGGTGGCCTCCGGCAGTGGGGCCTCGATGTTCTCGGTCCAAGCGGACACGGTGGACTGGATCGCCTATCCGCTGCCCGGCCTGGCCGCTCCATCGGAACAGCCCGGCCACCCCCAGCACAAGGATCAGGACCCGCTCGTCCTGGTGCTGGGCCAGCCGCGGGCAGCGGTACTACGAGCACTAAAGCACCCGCTCACCATGGGCGAGCTCTCCAGTCTGCTCCAGTGCTCTCCGGGTACCACGACCCACCACTGCACCCGGCTGGAGGCGGCCGGCCTGCTCAACCGGCGCCGAAACGGGCAGCACGTCCGCATCGCACTGACCCATCGGGGGACCGAGTTGGTCGACCTTCTGCTGTGAACCGTAGTCCGCTCCGCGGCACCCCGCAACTTCCGAAGAGTTCTTCGGGAAGAAGTCTTCCCGAAGAACTCTTCGGAAGTTAGCCTTGTCGGGCGACATCGTCCAACCGCCACCACCAATGAGGTGAGGATGAGCACCGACAGAGACACCGCATCCATGAGCCTGCCTTCACAACAGAAGGACAGGCTGTTACGCCATCGCGGCTTCCAGTTGTTCTGGATCGGCGAGAGTGCCAGCAAGCTGGGCACCGCCGTGACCACCGTCGCGATGCCGATGGTGGCGGTCAACGCCCTGCACGCCGGGAGCTTCGCGGTCTCGGCGCTCTCCGCCGCCGTCTGGCTGCCGTGGCTCGTACTCGGCCTGCCGGCCGGGGCCTGGGTGGACCGACTCCCGCACCGACCACTCATGATCATCTGTGACCTGGTCTCCGCCGGACTGCTCCTGAGCGTCCCGGTCGCCTACGCGCTGCACCTGCTGACCATCCAGTACCTGCTGATCGCCGCAGCAGGCATCGGGGCGGTCAGTGTCTTCTTCAGCACCGCCTGCCAGGTCCTGATCCCAGCCGTGGTAGCGCGTGAGGACATCCCCGAGGCCAACGCCAAGTTCCAGGGCGCCGAATCCACCGCGCAACTGGCCGGCCCAAGCCTCGGCGGCCTGCTGACCCAGTGGCTCGGGGCGGTATCCGGCCTCCTGCTCAACGGCCTCACCTTCCTGGTGTCGGCCGTGTGCCTGGCCCGCCTGCGCCCCGAGGAGACCCAGAGGAGCACAGCCGGGCCGAGGCCGCGGCACAACCTGACCAAGGAGATCGGGGCCGGCCTGCGCTTTCTCTTCACCAACCCCTACCTGAGGCCGCTGACCATCTACACCGCCGTGGCCAACCTGGCGGCCGGCGGGTTCGAAGCGATCGTGATCCTCTTCCTTCTCCGCGACGTGGGCGCCGCCCCCGGAGCCGTCGGAGTCATGATCGGCATCACCAGTGCCGGCGGCCTGGTCGGCGCGCTCGTCACAACGCGGCTCGCCCGCCGGTTCGGCACCGCTCGCGGCACCCTGCTGTCCGAGTTCGTGGCCATGCCCTTCGCTCTCATCATCCCGCTGACCACCCACGGCTACGGCCTGACCTTCTTCCTGGTCGGTGGCCTCGTAATCAATGCCGGGACGGTGGTGTCCAGCATCCTGACCATGGGGTTCCGACAGACCTACTGTCCGCCCGAACTGCTCGGCCGGGTCACTTCCGCCTCGCGCTTCCTGGCGTTTGGCACACTACCGATCGGGGCCTTCCTGGCCGGTGCCATCGCCAGCTCATGGACGATCCACGCGGCCGTCTGGATCTCCTGCATCACACTTTCTCTGTCAGGGCTGATCCTGCTCGCCAGCCCACTGCGGAGCCACCGGGACTTCCCCACAGAAACCGCACCGGCCACCTGAACAGCCCGCACCAACAACTTCGAGAGATATCGAAATATCCCCACCCCATTGCCATGGAGGGCGATATCCACATACTCTTAAATCATGCCGCCTTCGGAGAATTGTCATGGCGGCCAAGAATTCGAGAAAGGATGACTATTATGCAGTCCCCCGCCGAGGAAATGATAGCCTTCGAAGAGCTGGAGCAGGACGAATACGCCACTGTCCAGGCGTGCCAGATCCCACCCTGCTGAATGCCGCGATCCTGAACGACAGCGACCCCGGCCGCGCGCGGCCGGGGTCGCTGTCAGTGGTTTATCGACGTGGAGTCAGGTCGGTGGCATCGGTGAGGGGAGAGCTCTTTCGGGGGCGTTGCCATGCCCGTGCGCATACCGTGTCCACCGGCTCCCGGGCCTCTCGAGGGATACCCGGCCAGGTTCGACGACCTCTTCGGTTCCTCAGCCCAGCGGCGGGGTTTCCGCGAGTACCTGACCGATCTGTTGCTGCCGAGGGACCGGACCAAGACGCTGACCGCGCTGGCCGGGGCCCAGCATCCGGCGGTGCGGCGGCTGCAGTTCTTCCCGTCCGAGGCATCCGTGCGGCCAACGGCGCACTCCGTCCAAGTGGCCCGAACGGGCTCATCCGAAAGCCCCGATAGAAGGATGCACCCTGGCAGCATCTTCACCTCACCAACGGCCCAGGAGAGCTCCACGTCCACGTGGGAAGCCACAGCTGGGAAGCGCTGGAGAAGCTCATCCCGCGAGCCCAGCACGGCGAGCCTGACCAGACCCGGCGCCCGTCAGCCTCCGAGCAGGTCGACGTCGGCGTCGAACTGCCAGAGGGGGTTGGGCGTCGGGGCGCCGTCGATGACGAGGAGGAAGTAGCCGTTCAGTTGGACGGGGCCGTCGCCGTCGGCGGTGTAGTGGCCGTCGGGGGCGACGTCGAGTTGGTAGACGGCCTGGGCGGTGGCGGTGGTGCCGGGGACGGTCCAGGAGACGGTGCAGCGCCAGTCGTTGCCGGGGCCTTCCTGGCGGCCGAGGCCCTCGGTGCGGTCGCAGGCGGCCGTGGTGTGCAACTGGGGCTCGGTGACCGGGGGTTGGCGGAGCTCGGCCTGTTGGTAGCGGTAGAGGTGGGCGAAGGCGGTGGCCAGGGAGCGCTGGAGCTTGGGCTGGGTGATGCCGGGGCCGGTCGCGCCGGGGGCTGCGGTGAGGGCGACGGCGGTCAGGGCGAGCAGGGCGGCCAGTGGGAGGAGGCCGAGGGTCAGGGCGCGGCGGCCGGCGCCGTCCTGGCCGGGGTTGGTGAAGTCGCGGCGGAGGAAGAGCCGGTAGGCCAGCGTGGTGGCGAGGGCGGCCCAGGCCAGGCTGACGGCGAGGCCGATCAGGAGCGGGCCGGGCTGGCGGGGGGCGGTGAAGAGGCCGTTCCAGGAGGTGAAGGCGTAGCCGGGCAGGGCCAGCCGTACGGCGACCGGCAGCGGGAGGAGCTGGGCCAGCTGCATGCCGAGGGCGGCGAGCACCGGCAGCAGCAGGCCCATCGGGGACCGGCCGAGGGCGACCGAGCCGAGCAGGCCGATGGCTGCCAGGGCGAGGGTGGGTGCGAGGGCGCAGAGCCAGGCCAGCAGGACGCCGCCGGCCGCGTCGGCGCCGGTGAGCAGGTGGCCGTCGAGGCCGACCAGGGGTTGGCTGCCCTCGGCGAGGAGGCCGCCGAAGGTGCCGGAGAGGGCCAGGCCGGCGACCAGCAGGAGGGTCACGGTGAGGGCGGCGAGGGCCTTGGCGGCGAAGATCCGCCGGTGCGAGCGGACCGTGACCAGCAGGTGCCGCCAGGTGCCGAGCCGGTCCTCGGCGGCGAAGACGTCGCCGGCGGCCAGCGAGGCGACCAGCGGCAGCACCCAGCTGCCGGCCACGCCGAGCACCACCAGTGGGCCGGCCCAGCCGGTGGCGTGCATCCAGCGGCCGAAGGGGGTGTCCGAGGGCAGGGTGCTCTGCTGGTCGATCGCGAAGACCAGCACCCCCGGGCCGAGCCAGCAGAGCAGGAGCAGCACCCGCACCCGCCAGGCGGAGAACTGCTTGACCAGCTCCATCCGGAGGATCCGGCGGACCGGGATCGGACGCCGGACACGTACGGCGGGCACTACGGTCACCGTGGTCATCGGTCGGCCTCCTGCTCGGCGCCACTGAAGTGCTCGGTGCGACCGGACTGCTCGGTGCGACCGGACTGGTCGGTGTGGCCCGACTGCTCGGTGCCGGTGGACTGGTCGGTGAGGGCCAGGAAGGCGGCCTCCAACGGGGAGACCACGGGGGTCAGTTCGCGGACCGGGTTGTCGGCGAGGGCCAGTCGGGTGACCAGGGCGTCCAGGGCGGCCGTCCGGGCCCGGAGCAGGAGGAGTTCGGGGTCGGCGTGGCCGGCCAGGAGGGTGATGCCGGGGGTGGTGGCGGCGAGTGCGCGGGCGGCGGGCGGGTCGGCGGCCCGGAGGCGGTGGTCGAGTGCGCGGTCCTCGGCGGCTAGCTTCTGCACCGGGCCGGAGAAGACCACCCGGCCGGTGGCCAGGATGGTGACCTCGGCGCAGAGCGCCTCCAGGTCGTCCATCCGGTGGCTGGAGAGCACCACCGTGACGCCCTCGGCCGCGAGCCGCCGCAGCACGCCGTGCACGTGGTGCTTGCCGGCCGGGTCCAGGCCATTGGAGGGCTCGTCCAGCACCAGCAGCCGGGGCCTGGTCAGCAAGGCGGCAGCCAGGCCGAGGCGTTGGCGCATGCCGAGCGAGAAGCCGCGGACCTTCCGGTCGGCGGCCTCGGTGAGTCCGACCTCCGCCAGCACCTGGTCGACCCGCGCGGGCGGCACCTCCTCGGGGGTCAGGGCGGCCACCGTGGCGAGGTTCTGCCGGGCGGTCAGGGTCGGGTAGAGGCCGGGGCCGTCCACGAAACCGGCGACGCCCTCGGGGGCGGCCGTGCCGTGGCCGGCCGGGGCGCCGAACAGCTCCAGGGTGCCCCGGTCGGCGGCGGCCAGGCCGAGAAGCAGGCCGAGGAGGGTGGTCTTGCCCGCGCCGTTCGGGCCGACCAGGCCGTGGATCCGGCCCTGAGCGATGCTCAGGTCGACCCGGTCGAGGGCCAGGACCTCACCGAAGGTCTTGGTGAGGCCGCGACCGCGCACCGCGACGAGCTCAGACATGTGCTGCCCTTCCCTCCTCGGCCCGCTGCGGGCTCAACTCACGTTCACCGCGGTGTCGTCCAGCACGAACGAGGTCTGCTTCTGGTAGTCCTCGGCCCCGGTGAACTTCAGCGTCACCTGCTGCCCCGCGAAGGCGCTCAGGTTGAAGGTGTGCTGCGAGAAGCCCGAGTTGTGGTTGAGGTTGGAGTAGGTGTACAGGTTGCGCAGCACGGTGCCGGAGCTGTTGAGCACCTGCAGCTTGAGGGTGTCGTAGGCCGTGGTGGTCGTGGTCTCGGCCGTGTCGACGTGCATCCAGAAGGTGAAGTTGTAGTTGGTGCAGCCGGCGGGCAGCGTCACGGTCTGGGCCAGCGTGTCGGTGGTGGCCGCGCCCCAGCCGTCGAGCCAGGCGTCGTAGCTGCCGCTGCGCGCCGGTTCGGAGCTGCTGCTGCTGATCACGTCGACTGGGCTGTGCGTCGAAGTCACGCTCCAGGGTGCCGGGTTGGCGGTGCCGTTCTCGAAGCCCGGGTTGCCGAGCAGCTGCCCGCCGGGGCAGCCGGAGCCGGTCGGGGTGGCGGACGCCTCGGTGCTCTGCGCCCCCTCGCCCACGCCGTTGACCGCGCTGACCTTGTAGTAGTAGGCCTGACCGGCGGTCAGACCGGTGTCGGTGCAGGAGGTCACCGCGCCCAGGCCGCTGCAGCCGCCGCTGGTCAGCAGCGTCTCGCCGCCGCTCGCGGTGCCCCGGTAGACCTTGTACGAGGTGACGTTCTCGCCGCCGGTGTTGGCGGGGGCCGTCCAGTTCAGCGCGACCTGCCCGGTGCCGGCGGTACCGGTCAGCCCGGTGGGCGCGCCCGGCGGTGTCGCGGCGATCGGCGAGGCCGTGACGGACACCGTCGAGGTCGCGCTGTTGGCCGGCGTGGCGCTGTCGGTGACGGTCAGCGTCGCGGTGTAGGTGCCCGCCGTGCCATAGGAGTGGGTCGGGTTCTGGGCGGTGCTGGTGGCCGTCCCGTCACCGAAGTCCCAGCTGTAGTGGTACGCCGGGGTGCCGCCGGTGCCGGTGCCGGTGAAGGCGACGTTCAACGGCACCTGGCCGGAGGTCGGGGTGCCAGACGCACTGGCGGCCAGCGGGTTGCCGACGGCACTGACCGTGGTGGTCACCTGCGAGGTCGCGGTGTGCGCCGGCGAGGCGCTGTCGGTGACGGTCAGCGTCGCGGTGTAGGTACCCGCGGCGGTGTAGGTGTGGCTCGGGTTCTGGGCGGTGCCGGCGGCCGTCCCGTCACCGAAGTTCCAGCTGTAGTGGTACGCCGGGGTGCCGCCAGTGGCCGAGCCGGTGAAGGTCTCCGTCAGCGGCGCGTTGCCGTTGGCCGGGGAGCCGGTGGCGCTCGCGGACAGCGGGGTCTGGCCCTGCACCCAGAAGTCCTCCAGCGGATCACCGAGGGCGGACTGGTCGGCGGTGGTCATCGGGAAGGTGGACGCGCCCAGGTTGTCGTTGGGGTCGATGACACCGGCGTGCACGTTCTCCATCGTGCGCTCCATCGCCGCGAGCACGTTGCCCGTGTTGTACGCGACGTGCGAGAGGTAGTGCTGCTTGACGTACGCCGGGTTCCCGATCACCAGCAGCGGCACGCGGTAGGTGTTGGACACGTGGTCCGAACCGTTGCTGCCGTTCTGGGTGTCGTCCTCGGTGACGACGATCAGGGTGTTGTCCTTGTACGTCGGGTTGGTCATGATCGAGTTGACGATGGTGTTCGTCGCCGTGTCGTTGCCCGGGATGTCCTGGTAGGTGCCCGGGTGGTCGTTGAACAGCTCGACGTAGTTGTACGACGGCATGCCGTTGGTGTTGATGAAGTTCAGGTAGTCGTTCGAGATCGTGCTGTCGGGCAGGCTCTGGTTCAGGCAGGTGTACTCGTTGGTGTGCAACTCCTCGGGGATGTTGGTCCCCGGGCGGTTCGGCGGGAGGACCTCGGCCTTGCCGGTGGCCGGGTTCTTCCAGTAGCCGCTACCGCTGTTGAGCATCCAGTAGATGTCACCGTTCATGATCATCGTGTACGGGCTGGTGCCGCTGCTGGTGCCGGACGGAGTCGTGCAGGCGTTGGTGCCCTCGTCCGTGGGGCCCTTGTCGCTCTGCAGGAAGCGGTCGAACTGGGTGCCGTTCGCGGGGTACGACTGCTGCTGACTGCTGGAGGCGGACTGCCCCGAGAACAGGAACCAGTGGTTGGGGCCCGAGGGCGGCTGGACGCCGGTGCTGTAAGAGTCGGACAGCGAGTACGTCTTGGCCAGGTTGTGCAGGTTCGGCACCGAGCCGATGTGGTTGGTGCTCTGCACCTGGCCGTTGCAGCCCGCGGCGATGGTGGTCGCGCAGTCACCGAGGTAGTCGTCGAACGTGTGGTTCTCGCGGTAGATGATCACGAAGTGCTGGAACGGCGGGAAGTACGGCGCCGTCGGGTTCACCGCCGCTTCGGGCTGCGCCGTGATCGACTGCTGGCCGTTGGCGGCCGTCTTCATGACGGTCTTGTTGGTGATGGCGAAGTTCTTGGGCTGCGGGAACTTCGAGAACTCCACGCCGGGGGCGGCGAACACCGCGCCGGAGCAGTCGAAGTCGTCCGGCTTGTAGTTCATCGGCCGCTTGCCGACCGGCAGGTTCTTCGCGCCCGCCGGGCTCGTCCCCGGGTCCCACCCCTTCAGCGTGCACGAGCCGACGCCGGTCTTGGGGTGTCCCACCACCCCCTCCGCCGTGGCCAGCGAAGCCCCACCCAGCGAGATCACGGCGAGCGCGGCCACGCCCACCGATCTCTTCTTCCACTTCCTCATCCTGACGCCTCCGCTCGATGACGGTGCATTCCTGAGATGACTGCGGCCGGACAACTGCCGTCCGTATGGTCACCGCGTGGCGGAGGGCGGGCAAGTAGATGCGCGTAGATTTTGCGCAATCAAGGCCGTCCACACGGCAGTTCGCCGGCCGCTGCCCACAGAGCGGTCCGCTCTGTGCGCCGCCGGTGAAGGAGTCTTCATCGCGGATCGAAACCGCCGTCCAATCCCGGCTTCCGGCGAATTCGCGGCCACGGAACGGCGTCGACGGCAGTGCGCGGCGAGGGCCGGCTCGCCGGCTCGCCGGATCGAGGGGCTGGGGCGGGAGCCGGGTCGCGGGAGCGGACGGGCCGGGTCGTGCGGGCCGGGCGGGCCGTGGGTGCACCGACTTGTCCAGCCAACACTGGCGCGGTTGTTCAGCCAACACCGGTCCGTCGGTGGCAATGCTGTCTGGCCATCTTTCCGCCATGAACCGTTCTTCCGCGCGTACTCCCGAGTAGACCCACGAGTAGCTAGCCTCTCCGCTGTCATGTCCGGGGCCACTCACCCTCCCAGGAGACCGCACCGTGCTTTCCCGTCGTACCGCCACCGCCTTCGCCGCCGCCCTGTTGCTCGGCGGCACGCTCCAGACCGCTTCGGCCCAGGCCGCCGCCGCCCCGAACACCCTCTCGGTGTTCGCCTTCAACGTGGACCTCGGCACCTCGGTGGTCGACTGGTCGCAGAACGAGCAGGCCTCCCGGCGGACGCCGATCGTCGAGCAGATCGTCCGTCAGCACAGCGCCGACGTGGTGATCCTGGACGAGCTGTTCAACAACTCCTCGGTCAGCGACATCAACAGCAAGCTGGCCGACCTCTACCCGTACCGCACCCCCGTGGTCGGCGGCACCTGCTCGGGCGGCGGCTGGAACGGCGTCAGCGGCAACTGCTCCAGCTCGCCGTTCGTGATCAACGGCGGCACGATGATCCTCTCCAAGTACCCGATCGCCGCCCAGTACGCGCACGTCTTCTCCAACTCCACCTACGGCACCTGGGACTACCACGCCGACAAGGGCGCCGCGCTGGTGCAGGTGAACAAGGGCGGCGTGAAGACCTGGGTGGTCGGCACCCACCTGCAGGCCGACGAGTCCGACAAGTCCACCGACACCACCCAGGCCACCCGCCTCGGCCAGCTCGGCGAGATCAAGGACTGGGTGAACGGCATCGTCGGCTCCTCCGCCCCGGTGCTGATCGGCGGCGACCTCAACGTGGAGTACTTCCACGGCGCCTCGCGCAACGACTACGCCAACGCGCAGAACGCGGTGAACGGCGTGCTCGGCACCCCCGCCACCGACCCGGGCCAGAACCGCACCACCATGGACTGCCCGGTCGCCTCCTGGTGCCAGTACATGGCCGGCGTCGAGACCTTCCCGGTCGACTACCGCGACGACCTGGACTACCTCGGCTACCTCAACGCCCCGGGCCGCCCGGTGCCGGTCACGCTGCCGACCGTGAACATCGACTTCGACCCGCAGGCGGGCTGGACCCAGGGCCAGCTGGACACCAACGCCCCGAGCGACCACTACCCGGTCGAGGCCACCTTCCAGCTCAACTGACACCCCGTCCGGTCAGCCGACCGGTAGCTCCAGCTCGGCGACGGCCCCGGGGTCGTTGCCGAGCCGCAGGGTGATGCCGAGGGCCTCGGCGTGGCCCTTGGCGATGGTCAGGCCCAGCCCGTGGCCGTGGCCGCGCTCCCGGGCCCCGGTGCGGAAGCGCTGCGGGCCCTCCCGCAGGATCGCCTCCGGGTAGCCGGGCCCGTGGTCGCGGACGGTCACGGTGGCCCCGGCCACCTCGACCAGCACCGGGGCCCGGCCGTGCCGGTGCGCGTTGGCCAGCAGGTTGGCCAGGATCCGGTCCAGCCGCCGTACGTCGGTGGAGACCGTCGCCTCCTGGGAGACCACCACCTCCGCCTCCCCCGGCGCCGCCGCGACCGCCCGGCGGACCACCTGGCCGAGCGGCACCGGCGCGAGCTCGGGCCGCTCGGCCCCCGCGTCCAGCCGGGAGACCTCGAGCAGGTCCTCGGTCAGGCTGCACAGCACCCGGACCCGCCCCTGCACCAACTCGGTGGGCCGCCCGGGCGGGAGCAGTTCGGCGGCGGTGAGCAGGCCGGTCAGCGGGGTGCGCAGCTCGTGCGCCACGTCGGCGGTGAACCGCTGCTCGCTGGCCAGCTTGGCGCTGAGCACCGCCGACATCGAGTCCACGGCCGCCGCGAGTTCGGCCACCTCGTCCCGGGGTCGGCCGAGCGGACCGATCCGGGCCGCCAGGTCGCCCTTGGCGATCCGGCGGGCCGTCCGGGCGGCCGTCCGCAGCCGGCTGCTGATCCGGTCGGCGGCCAGCACCCCGGCCAGCACCGTGACGGCCACCGAGAGCGCGGCCGAGACGGTGAAGGTGCGGTCGAGTTGGGCGATCGCCTTCGCGTCCTCGGCGTAGTCCACCCGGACCGAGACCACCCGGTCACCGGCCGGCGCTGCCGCCCACATCGCCGGGCCGTCCGGGCCCGGTCCGAGCAGCGAGCCGTGCCGGCCCTCCTGCGCCAACTGGCGCAGCTTCGGCGGCAGGGCCGGGTCGTCCGGCGTCGCGCCCCAGCCGACCAGTTCGCCGGTCCGCTCGTACCCGGTGAGCACCGAGTCGAGCGCGTTCTCCGCCGAGCGGCGGGCCTGGGCCACGTGCTGGCCCACCGAGGCGCGGTGCACCAGCAGGCCGAGGGTGACGGCCACCAGGAAGGAGACCAGCGCGACGGTCGCGGCGATCTGGCGGCGCAGGTTCACCCGGCCCTCCGCAGCCGGTAGCCGAAGCCCCGGACGGTCTCGATCCTGGCCGCCCCGATCTTGGCCCGCAGCCGCTGCACGTGCACGTCCACCACCCGGCTGTCGGCGCCCCAGGAGTAGTCCCAGACCCGTTCGAGCAGCGTCTGCCGCTCCAGCGCCACGCCCGGCGCGGCAGTGAACTCCAGCAGCAGCCGCAGCTCGGTCGGGGTGAGCGGCACCGGCCGCCCGGCCACCCTGACCTCCAGTGCCTCGGTGTCCAGCTCCAGGTCCTCGATCACCCGCACCGCTCGCGGAGCCGGCTCGGCCGACTGCTCCGGGGTGGCCGCCGGGCGGCTGGTGCGGCGCAGCACGGTGCGGATCCGCGCCACCAGGACGGCGCTCTCGAACGGCTTGGTGATGTAGTCGTCGGCCCCCGCCTCCAGGCCGGAGACCACGTCGATCGCCTCGGTGCGGGCCGACATCATCAGGATCGGCAGCTGGCTCTCCTCTCGGACGCGGCGGCAGAGCCCGACCCCGTCCAGCAGCGGCAGCATCACGTCCAGCAGCAGGATGTCGGGCCGCCGGGCCCGGAACGCCTCCAGCCCTTCCAGCCCGTCGGCGGCGGTCTCCACCGGGAAGCCGTAGCGCTCCAGGGCCATCCTGGTCGCCTCGCGGATCACCTCGTCGTCCTCGACCAGCAGGATCCGGGGGACGGCGACGGGGGCGGGCGCGGAGTCGGTCATCGGGTGGGCCTCGGTTGCGGGACGGGGACGGCGGAGACCAGCGGCTCGGGGTGGCCGGTCGCGGGGGCGGCGGCAGCAGAGGGTGCAGCGGGGGCGGCGGTGGGCGCGACGGACGGCTCCACGGAGACGGAGGCCATCGGGGCCGGGCAGTAGGTGGCGCCGTCGGGCAGGCCGCTGCCGGTGATCCGGCGGTCGGTACGGACCAGCCGGCCGTCCTGCCAGTGGTAGGTGGTGTCGGTGCCGGTCTTGGACTGCGGGCCGTCGGGCTCGTGCAGCAGCAGGTCGGGGCCGACGGTGCCGGCGCTGAAGCCCGGCTGGGCGCGCTGGGCGAGCACCGGGAAGAGCCGGCCCTCGCGCAGTTGGTAGACGTGCAGGTAGCCGCCGTCGGTACCGGTGAGCACGGCGGTGATCAGCTCCGGCTCGCCGTCGCCGGAGAGGTCCCGCAGCTGGGCCGGCTGCACCTGGCAGCCCGCGCAGCCGCCGGTCAGCGCCTTCCGCTCCTCCGGCTGGAGCGCAGGGTCCGCCGCCAGCACGGTCCTGGCCTCGACGGCACCGAGGCCGCCGGCCGGGACGGTCAGGCCCGGCACCGGGCTGGGCGGCGGCAGCGAACCGGAGGCCTCCGGCGAGGGGGCGGCGGCCGGTTGGACGGCCGGCCAGAGCGGCACCTGGCTCGGTCGGGGGGTCAGGGAGCGGGCGGGGCCGGCGTCGTGCAGCGCGCCGGCCCCGGCGCACCCGCCGAGCAACGGGATCGCCGCCAGCGCGAGGGCGGTCCAGCGGGGGGTCCTCACGGTGGCGGCCTCTCGGGGACGGGACGGGCGTTGATGGTGCAGCTCGATGCGGGTGGGACGTGCACAGGAGACGCTACTTCCGGTACGCGCAGTTCCCCGCGCCCTTGGGGGATGCCGTAACCAGTTCCTGTCCTCCCTGGTGGGCGCCGGGTCATCTCACCAGATCGGCGAGGGCGATGATGTTGTCGGTGTAGTGGCCGTTGCCGCCCAGGGTGCCGCCGCAGGTGATGAGGCGGAGCTGGGGCGTGTCGGTGTTGCCGTAGACCAGGTCGGTCGGGAACTCCGCCTTCGGGTACTGCTTGAGCTCGCGGACGCGGTAGCCGACCGTGCTGCCGTCCTGGCGGCGGATGTCGATCCGGTCGCCGGGCCGGAGCTCGCGCAGCCGACTGAAGACGGCCGGCCCCTTGTGGGTGTCCAGATGACCGAGCAGGACGGCCGGCCCGATCTGACCCGGGGTCGGGCCCTCGCGGTACCAGCTCACCTGCTCGGGGTGGTCGAGCGGCGGCACCTCGACGGTGCCGTCGGGGTTGAGCCCGGTGGACGTGACGGGGGCGTCGACGCCGATCCGGGCGATGGTCAGGTGCACCGGCGGCGAGGCCGGAACCGGGGCGACCGGCGGCGCCTTGGCCGTGGACGCCTGGGTGCTGGGTTCCTGGGTGGCCGGGGGCAGCGGCTGCGAGGTGGCGATCCGCACCGGCGCGGGGGCCGGCGAGCCGCCGAGCAGCACGATCCCGCCGGCCAGGGCGAGCGCCCCCGCCGTCGCCGCCGGCGCCCAACGGGGGCGCCGGCGACGGCGGCTGCCAGGGCGTGACTCTCGGGTCACGTCGGATCAGCGGGCGTCGTTGGGGTGCGTGCATCGGCGGCGCCGAGGAGGGAGCCCATGCGGAGCATCGGCGACTGACGAGAAGTCGTCGAGGTGCGTGCCCCGGCGGCGGCCGCCTGGCGTGATCCGAGAGTCACGCCCTAGCCCTGAGCGCCGGCACGGCGACGGACGACGGCGAAGCCGAGGGCGGTGGCGCCGACCGCGGCCAGGCCCGAGCCGGCGACCAGGGTGACGGTGGACGGGCCGGTCTCGCCCTCACCGGTCTGGGCGCCGCCCTTGGGGACGGTCTTCACCTGCGGGGCGCCGGCCGGGGCCGGGGTCACCGCGGTCTTGCCGCCCGAGGCCGGGGCGGGCGAGACGCTGGCGGACGGGGCGGCCGAGACGCTCGCGGTCGGCGCGGCCGGGGCCGGGGTGCCGTCGGCGAAGGCCGAGGCGCCGGAGAGCGCGACGGCGCCTGCGGCCCCGGCCGCGACCAGGGCGAACCGGACGGCGTGACGGATCTGACGAGGAGCTGCCATGGGGGTTCCTTCACAGGCTCACCGCTCCCGGCCGGGCGGCCGGGTCTGTCGGTGAGTCAGACATTAGGAACCGCACCTCACAGTGCCCGCCCGGCCGCGTAACGGCCACCGGCCGACTCTGTAACAGTCGGCCGGTGGTAATCGTCGGCCGGTGGTAATCGTCGGTTGGCGGTAGTCGTCGGTTGGCGGTAACAGTAGGCCGATGGCAACAATCGCCCTGAGGTAACGATCGGCAGAGCGTAAAGGTCGGACGGACGCAAAGGTAGGCCGAGCGCAAAGGTCAGCCGGGTGCAAAGGTCGGCCGACGGCAAGCTGTCAGCGGCCGAAGCAGCGCTTCAGCTCGTCCAGCTCGTAGAAGTAGCCGCCCTTGGTGTAGGGCGTGCAGGCGGCCGGGAAGTACGTCTCCTTCTCGTTGTAGAGCATCCGCACCAGGTGCTTCGTGCTGCCGTCCGCCGCCTTGCCCGCGTACACGTCCCACTGGATGTTGGCCGCCATCGGGGCCACCCGGCTCCCGCGCCACGGGTTGTCCGCATAGCTGTACGGCACGGCCGGGTCGGCCGGCCGGGTGCTGCCGGGCAGGCTGAGCAGTACGGCCAGCGGCTCGATCTCCTCGGCGTGGGTGAAACGCAGCACGGCGCCGTTCGCGCTGCTGCCCGCCGCCTTCGCCTCGGCCTGGGCGAACAGGTCGTCCAGCAGCGGGGTGGCCATCTTGTACGTGATGGACCGTCCGCTGAAGGCCGGGCCCTTCTGGTAGAACTCCTCGGCGTCGTCCTGGTACTGGAGCCACCGCGCATCCGCCGGGGTCAGGAACGGGCCGAGGTCGACCCCGGGGGCCTCCACCCGCAGGTCGGGGGCGGCGCCGTAGAGCTGGTAGAGCGAGGTGGCGAAGGCCGCCTGGTCGGCGGGGGTCAGCGTCTTCACGAAGGCCGGCCGCAGCAGGCGGGTCACCACGTGCCGGGCCACCGAAGCGGTCCGGGGCTGGGCCTGGATGCCGGCCAGGGTGGCGGCCAGCTGCGGGTCCTTGGCCAGGTAGGCCTGGTAGTCGGCGTTCTGCGGCTGCTTGTGGAAGTACAGCGTGTCCTTGTCGGTGACCGGCGCCTGCACCAGCCCGGCCAGCGCCGGGTCACCCGCCGTCAGGCCGCCGGTGAACGCGTTGGCGCTGGCCACCGCCCGGGCCACCCCGGAGGTCTTCACCACCACCGGCGCGTGCTGGGCCGTGATCGCCTGGAACAGGCCGGGCAGCCGCTGCTCCATCCGCAGCGCCGTCTCCCGCTGCTCCTGCACACCCCGCCCGGACAGGTTCCCGTACCCGATCCCGGCCGCCGCCGCGAGCAACGTCCTTACCTGCGGGGCCAGTTGAGCCCCGAGCTCGGTGAGGCCGCCGGCCGCCTGCGCCCGGTCGAGCACCGCGAGCACGGCGTCGCCGTCCTTGCTGTCCGTCATGGCCCGGGAGCCGTGCCGGGCGACGTTCTCGGTGAAGACCGGCGCGAAGCCCTTGGGCGCCCGGTGGTACGTGGCGAGCGGCTGCTGCGGCGCGTACGGGGTCTTGGTCCCGTAGTACCCCCCGTCGGCCGGAGCGGCCTGCGCCGTGCCGATAGTGAGCAGCGTGCAGGTGGCCAAGGCAGCGAAGGTGGCGGCGAGCTTCAAGACGGGCCTCTCGATCGGGGGTCGAGAGCGCACTGTCACACCGTCAGATGAACTGTACGAGAACCACAGCAGGGGCGCGGGGAACTGCGCGCGCAACCGTCCACGTACGTAGAGGGCTGAGCGCGCAGTTCCCCGCGCCCCCGGGCGTACTGCCCCAGCGAGGGCTACCCCACCGAGGAGTAGGCGATGATCCCGCGCCGCAGGCCGTCGACGGCCTTGCGCGCCGTACTCCTCAAGGCGACATCGTCGCCCGCCGCGTCCTGGATCTGGCCCAGCACGTCGATCAGCTGCTTCGTCCAGCGGACGAAGTCGCCGGCCGGCATGTCGGCGTCGCGCAGGACGGAGTCCAGGTTGTGGCCGAGGGCCCAGCGGTAGGCCGTCCAGGCGAAGCCGAGGTCGGGCTCGCGCTGGCCGACGCCCTCGGCGGTGGAGATGCGGTGCTGCTCCTCCAGGGCGTCCAGGTGGCCCCAGATCCGGACCATGTGGCCGAGTGCCTCCTTCGCGCCGCCCTCCGGGACGCGGGGGGCCGCGGCGTCGTCGGCCTGGCGGGCCTCGTAGACCAAGGCCGAGGCGCAGGCGGCGAGTTCGGCGGCGGCCAGGCCGCTCCAGACGCCCTCGCGGATGCACTCGGAGGCGAGCAGGTCGAGCTCGCCGTAGAGCCGGCCGAGCCGCTTGCCGTCGGGGGTGACGGTGTCGCCCTCCAGGTAGCCGAGGTCGGTGAGCAGGCCGCAGACCCGGTCGAAGGTGCGGGCGATGGTGTTGGTGCGGGACTTGACCTTGCGCTCGAGCAGCTCGGTGTCGCGGGTGAGGCGGTGGTACCGCTCGGCCCAGCGGGCGTGGTCCTCGCGCTCGTCGCACCCGTGACAGGGGTGCTGCCGCAGGGTGGTGCGCAGCCGTGCGATCTCGGGGTCGTCGGCGGCGGCCGCCCGGCCCCGGCGGTACCGCTCCGGCTCCAGGTGGCCGGCCTTGGTCCGCAGGGCGGAGGCCAGGTCGCGGCGGGACTGCGGGCTGCGCGGGTTGAAGGACTTGGGGATCTTCATCCGGTCCACGGCCGTCACCGGGTACGGGAAGTCGATCATCGCGAGCCGCTTGACCTGCCGCTCGGCGGTGAGCACCACCGGGCGCGGGCCGTCCTGGTAATCCGGGTGGCGGTGGCTGCGCGGCGAGCGGCTGACCGGCGGCAGGCCCGGGTCGAGCACCAGAGCCAGGCCGGCGAACTTGCCGGTGGGCACGTGGATCACGTCGCCCGGCTTGAGCTGCTCGATCGCGTCCACGGCGGCGGCCCGGCGCTGGCCGGTGCCCTCGCGGGCCAACTCGTTCTCCCGCTCCTTGAGCTCGCGGCGCAGGCGCATGTACTCCTGGAAGTCGCCCAGGTGACAGGTCATCGACTCGCGGTAGCCCTCCAGGCCCTCCTCGTTCCGCTGCACCTGGCGGGCGATGCCGACCACCGAGCGGTCGGCCTGGAACTGCGCGAAGGAGGTCTCGAGCAGCTCGCGGGAGCGACGGCGGCCGAACTGGGCCACCAGGTTGACCGCCATGTTGTACGAGGGGCGGAAGGAGGACTTCAGCGGGTAGGTGCGGGTGCCCGCGAGGCCGGCCAGGGCCTCCGGGTCGAGGCCGCGCTGCCAGAGCACCACGGCGTGGCCCTCGACGTCGATGCCGCGGCGGCCGGCCCGGCCGGTGAGCTGGGTGTACTCGCCGGGGGTGATGTCGGCGTGGGTCTCGCCGTTCCACTTGACCAGCTTCTCCAGGACGACCGAGCGGGCGGGCATGTTGATGCCCAGCGCCAGCGTCTCGGTGGCGAAGACGGCCTTGACCAGGCCCTTCACGAAGAGCTCCTCGACCACCTCCTTGAACCGGGGCAGCATGCCGGCGTGGTGGGCGGCGATGCCGCGCTCCAGGCCGTCCAGCCACTCGAAGTAGCCCAGGACGTGCAGGTCCTCGTCGGGGATGTCGGCGCAGCGCTCCTCGACGATCTCGCGCACCAGCGCCCGGTCGGCCTCCCGGTTGAGCCGCAGGCCGGAGCTCAGGCACTGTTGGACGGCGGCCTCGCAGGCCGCACGGCTGAAGATGAAGGTGATCGCGGGCAGCAGGCCCTCGGAGTCGAGCCGGTCGATCACGTCCACCCGGCCGGGCGTCCAGACCCGGGTGGGGCGGCCGGTGGGCATCGAGCGGCCGCGGCCCCGCTGGAAGCGGTCGCCGCCGCGCGGGTTGCCCGCCTGCTCGGAACGGGAGAGCCGGACCAGCTCGGGGTTGACCGCCTTGGCCGGGTTGCGCGGGGCGTCCTTGGGGCGGCCGTCCCGGTCCGGGTTGGCAAACAGGTCGTACATCCGGTTGCCCGCCATGACGTGCTGCCAGAGCGGCACCGGGCGGTGCTCGGAGACGATCACCTTGGTGCCGCCGCGCACGGTGTGCAGCCAGTCGCCGAACTCCTCGGCGTTGGAGACGGTGGCCGAGAGCGAGGCCAGCACCACCGACTCGGGCAGGTGGATGATGACCTCCTCCCAGACGGCGCCGCGGAACCGGTCGGCGAGGTAGTGCACCTCGTCCATCACCACGTAACCCAGGCCGTCGAGCGCGCTGGAGCCGGCGTAGAGCATGTTGCGCAGCACCTCGGTGGTCATCACGACCACGGGCGCGTCGCCGTTGACGCTGTTGTCACCGGTGAGCAGGCCGACCTTGTCGGCGCCGTAGCGCTTGACCAGGTCGCCGAACTTCTGGTTCGACAGGGCCTTGATGGGGGTGGTGTAGAAGCACTTGCGGCCCTGGGTCAGCGCCAGGTGGACGGCGAACTCGCCGACGATGGTCTTGCCGGAGCCGGTGGGTGCGGCCACCAGCACGCCGGTGCCTTCTTCGAGCGCCTGGCAGGCCTCGATCTGGAACGGGTCTAGCGGGAAGTCGTAGAGCTCCTTGAAGCCGTACAGGGCGGTCTTCTGCTCCTTCGCGCGGCGGCGGAAGGCGGCGTAGGCCTCGGCCGGGCTGAGCTCGCCCTGGTCGTCGGGCACGGCGCCGGTCATCGGCGTCACCTCTGCTTCCCTGGGGCGGCGCGGGGGCTGGGTCTGGTGCTGGTGATCGAACATCTCGGCTTGAGGTTACCCGGCGACACCGACATCGAATGCACCCTTTTCTCCGGCGCTTCTCCGGCGCTTCTCCGGCGCTTCTCCAGGGCTTCTCCGGTGCCGCGGGCGGTGCGCGATCTGCGGTCCGCCGGTGCTCCGCCCGTGCTCATCCGGCACTCCGCCCGGTGCCGAAGAGATCAGATCCGCAGTTGCAAATGTCTTCAGATTGCCGCAGATCGATCAGTTTCCGGTCGGTTCCGGTCAACCGGCGTGCCCGAGTGGGCGGTTCCCTACAGTCGGACGGACCCAGGGACCTACGGACCAAGGAGGGCCACCATGGCCAATCTGGAGACCTCGCTCAAGGAAGCCATGGCGATCGAGGGGGCGATCGGCGTCGCACTGGTCGACTACGGGAGCGGCATGGCGCTCGGCACCCTCGGCGACAGCAACGAGATCGACCTCAACACCGCCGCCGCCGGCAACACCGACCTCGTCCGGGCCAAGATGCGGACGATGGAGATGCTCGGCCAGCACGACAGCGAGATCGAGGACATCCTGGTCAGCCTCACCACGCAGTACCACCTGATCCGCCCGCTCACCACGCAGAGCGGCCGGGGGCTCTTCCTCTACCTCGCGCTCAACCGCACCCGGGCCAACCTGGCGATGGCCCGACACCAGCTGAAGCGGATCGAGGGCACCCTTGAAATCTGACCGGACTGAACACGGGGCGGCGGGAGGAAGGGGGCGAGAGAGGTGCCGGTACCGCTTTACCAGGCGAAGGCCGAGTTCTTCCGGATGCTCGGGCACCCGGTGCGGATCCGGGTGCTGGAGCTGCTCCAGGAGGGGCCGACCCCGGTCCGCGACCTGGTCACCGCCCTCGGGGTGGAGCCCTCCAGCCTCTCCCAGCAGCTCGCCCAGCTCCGCCGCTACGGCCTGGTGACCGCCACCCGGGAGGGCACCACCGTGGTCTACGCCCTGGCCGGCGGCGACGTGGCCGACCTGCTGCGGACGGCCCGGCGGATCCTCTCCGAGCTGCTCACCGACCAGGGCCTGCTGCTGGCGGAGCTGGGCGCACCGCCGGCCGGGCGCCCGGGCCCGGCGACGACGTCCGGGCGCCCCGACCCGGCGGCATCCGGGCGTCCGGGCCCGCTGACCCCCGCGGCCGGTGCGGCGCCGGCCGCGGGGGTCAGCGAGCGATCAGCTCCGCGATCCCCGAGGCCAGCTTCTGGTACTCCTCCGGCCGGTTGTAGACCTGGGCACTGATCCGCAGCACGCCGCCGCCGGTCCAGGGGCGGACGGCGATCCGGGTGCCGAGCCGGCGGTGGGCGGCCACCATCAGGGCCTTGGCGGTGTGCTCGCTCTCCGCGCAGCCGGGCGGCAGCCGGACGGCCCGCATGGCGAGGCCGGGCATCGCGGGCAGCGGGCGCAGGCCGGCCCGCTCGATCAGCAGGCGCTGGCCGTACTCGGCGAGGGCCGCGTTGTGGGTGCGGACCCGTTCGGCGCCGAGCTGGTCGAGCAGGGCGAAGCCGGTCGGGGCGGAGAGCCAGGGGGTGTAGTCGGCGGTGCCGCGCCACTCGACCCGGCCGGGGAAGCCCCGGTCGTGCTCCCAGGAGTACATCAGCGGGCGGATCAGCGGGCGCCAAGTGCCGGCCACCGCGAGCACGGCGGTGGCGCGCGGGGCGAAGGCCCACTTGTGCAGGTTGCCGATCCAGAAGTCGGCGCCGCCGGCCCGCTCGCCGAGGTTGACCGGCAGCATGCCGGGCGCGTGGGCGGCGTCCACCACCGTGATCACCCCGCGCTCGGCGAGGTCGGCCAGCAGCTGCGGGCTCGCGATCTCGCGGGCGCTGGGCGAGGTGATCAGGTCGAGCACGGCCACCTTGGTGCGCGGGCCGACGGCGGCGAGCACCTGCTCGCGGACGGCCTCCGCGTCCGGGGTGTGCAGCGAGAGCCGGACGCAGCGCACGCTCGCCCCGCTCTCGGCGGCCTTGCGCTCGGCGGCCTTGTTGACCACGCCGTAGCCGTGGTCGGTCACCAGGATCTCGTCGCCCTCGGCCAGCGGCAGCGAGTCGAGCACGATCGCGATGCCCTCGGTGACGTTGGTGACCATGGCAAGCCGGTCCGGCCGGGCGCCGAGCGCGGTGGCCACCCGGGCCCGGGCGTGCGCCACCCGGTCGGGGGCGTCGAGGAAGAAGCCGTCCGGGTCCTGCTCCAGCTCGGCCCGGAGCCGGGCCTGCACCCGCTGGACGGGCAGCGGCACCGTGCCGTACGAGCCGTGGTTGAGGTGAGCGACGGCCGGGTCCAGGCCGAACAGCCCGTTGGTGCCCGCCAGCGGGCGGGGCGGTGCCTCGGTCATTCCTGACTCCTTCACTCGTGCTCCTTCGACTCCGGGTCGCACCGGATCCACCGGCCTGCCGTTGGCCTACCCTACCTGCAATGATGTGTGACATTTCACACTGCATACTTCTAGCCGACACCCGTCGCCCGGGGCAACCATCGGGCGGTGACTTCTACCGACTCCTTCCTCGCCCTCAGCGCCCGCACCGGCCGCTTCACCTACGGGGCCCCGCGCGCCGTGACCATCTCCGCCGACGGCGGACGGCTGCTCTTCCTCCGCTCCACCGGCTCCGAGGACCCGGTGGAGCGGCTCTGGCTGCTCGACCTGGACACCCGTCAGGAGACCCTGGTCGCCGACCCGGTGGTGCTCGCCCCGCAGCGCAGCGGCGACCGGGCCGATCTGCCCGCCCTGGAGCGACGGCTGCGCGAGCGGGTGCGGATCTCCGCCCGCGGCATCGGCTCCTACGCCGCCACCGCCGACTGCTCGGTGGCCGTCTTCGCGCTCGACGGCCGGGTCTTCCGGACCGACACCACCACCGGTGCCAGCACCGAACTCCCCACCGCCGGGCCGGCGTTCGACCCGCGCCCGGCGCCGGACGGCTCCCGGGTGGCCTACGTCACCGATGGCGCACTGTACCTGACTGATCGTCAGGAGCGGCTCAGCCCGGCCGACGGCGGCATCTGGGGCGTGGCCGAGTTCGCCGCCGCCGAGGAGCTCGGCCGCGCGCGCGGCCACTGGTTCTCCCCCGACGGCGGCGCCGTGCTGGCCACCCGGATCGACGAATCCGCCCTGCCGCTGCGGCACTTCGCCGACCCGGCGCACCCCGAGCTGGCCCCGGAGAGCTTCGCCTACCCGCAGGCCGGCGGCCCCAACGTGGACCTCCAGCTCTGGGTGCTCGGCCTGGACGGCACCCGGCGTCGACTCCACTGGGACACCGACACCTACCCCTACCTCTGCGCGGCCGGCTGGGAGAGCGACGGCGAGCTGCTGCTCACCATCGCCGACCGGCTGCAGCAGACCGTGCTACTGCTCAGCGCCGACCCGGCCACCGGCCGGACCCGCGAACTCTCCCGCACCGTGGACGAGTTCTGGGTGGACGACCTGCCCGGCACCCCGGCCCGGCTGGCCGACGGCCGGCTGCTCACCGCCGCCGACACCCCGGACGGCTCGGCCCGCGGCGTGGCCCTGGACGGCAAGATCCTCGAGCTGGAGCGGCTCCAGGTGCGCCGGGTGGTCGGCCGGCTGCGCGGACGGCTCTTGATCGAGGCGGGCGAGGGCGACCCGGCCGACCAGCACGTCTACCTGCTCGACCCGGACAGCGGCGCCACCGAGCGGCTCAGCGAGGGCCCCGGACTGCACTCGGCGCTGGCCGCCGGCGAGACCCTGCTGCTCACCTCGGCCTCCCAGGACGGCATCCGCCGCCGGATCCACCGGGCCGGCCAGGAGTACTCGCTCACCGATCACGCCGCGCCGCTGCCCTTCCGGGTCACCCCCAAGCTCGCCCGGGTCACCGAACTCGGCCTGCCCACCGCCCTGGTGTACCCGCGCGGGCACGTGGCCGGCCGCAAGCTCCCGGTGCTGCTGGACGTGTACGGCGGCCCCGGCTTCCAGGCCGTGGCCAACGAGCCGCGCCGCTGGCAGTTGCGCCAGTGGTGGGCCGACCAGGGCTACGCCGTGGTCACCACCGACAACCGGGGCACCCCGTTCGTCTCCCCCGAGTTCACCCGGGCCATCTTCCGCCGGTTCTCCCAGGTCGCGATCGACGACCAGGTGGCCGCGCTGTATGCCCTCGCCGAGACCGAGCCGGACCTCGACCTCGGCCGGGTGGGCGTGCGCGGCTGGTCCTACGGCGGGTACTTCGCGGCGCTGGCCGTGCTGCGCCGCCCGGACGTGTTCCACGCGGGCTGCGCGGGCGCCGCGCCCACCGACTTCCGGCTGTACGACACCGCCTACACCGAGCGCTACCTCGGCCTGCCGCAGGACAACCCCGAGGGCTACCAGGCCGACTGCCTGATCGAGGACGCGCCGAAGCTGACCCGGCCGCTGCTGATCGTGCACGGTCTGGCCGACGACAACGTGCACCCCTCGCACAGCCTGCTGCTCTCCGAGGCGCTCACCAAGGCCGGCCGCCCGCACAGCATGCTGCCGCTGCCCGGCGTCACCCACATGACCCCGGACGGCGTCCACGAGCAGGTCGTCGAGGCCGAACTCGCCTTCCTGAACCAGGCCTTGCGCGGGTCTTCCCTGTAGTGGATGACATGTGAAATATTACCCACCGCATCACCACCCCCAGCCCACCCTCCCGATCCGAAAGGACCGGTCAAGTTGCGCAGACTGTCCGCAGCCCTCGCTGCCGCGCTGACCACCAGTGCGATAGCGGCGACCATGCTCGGCGCCACCGCCGAGGCCGCGCCCGTCAAGCCCGAGACCGTCTCCGGAGCCCAGGCGCTCGCCGCCCAGAACGGCTCCGAAGGCCGTGAAGGCCCGCAGCAGAAGACGCTGCCCCAGCAGGAGGTGCTGCGCCAGTCCCTCCAGTCCAAGGCCCTCGAGCTGGTCAACAAGGGCGCCGTGGCCAAGACCGCCGACGGCACCGTCCCGCCGGTCGCCAAGATCGGCAAGGACTACGTCCAGCTGGCCAAGAAGCGCACCGACAAGGTGTTCGTCATCCTCGCCCAGTTCGGCAACGAGGTCGACAACTCCACGCTGTACAACGGAGTCCCGCGCTACGGCGGCACCCCGGGCCCGCAGCACAACACCATCCCGCAGCCGGGCAAGGACGACACCCACACCTTCTGGCAGAGCGACTTCAGCCGCGACTACTACCAGAAGATGTTCTTCGACGGCACGCCCGGCGCCAACTCGCTGCGCAACTACTACCGCACCCAGTCCTCGGGCCGGTACGACGTGGACGGCACCGTCAGCGACTGGGTCACCGTGCCGTACAACGAGGCCCGCTACGGCTCCAACAAGGGCCCCGAGGGCAGCGGCGCCTGGACCCAGGCGCAGGAGTTCATCCGCGACGCCTTCGACGCCTGGTACAAGGGCGAGATCGCCAAGGGCCGCTCCGCGGCAGACATCAAGGCGCAGCTGGCCCAGTACGACGTCGAGGACCGCTACGACCACCTCCACGACGGCAACTTCAACCAGCCCGACGGCTACCTCGACAACGTGATCGTGGTGCACGCGGGCGTGGACGAGACCTGGGGCGGCGGCGCCCAGGGCGCGGACGCCCTCTGGGCGCACCGCAGTTGGGACTTCCCGGACCCGACCGGTCAGACCGGCCCGGCCGGCAACAAGATCGGTGGCACCGAGATCGGTGACACCGGCTACTACGTCTACGACTACCTGCAGGCGGGCGAGAACAGCGGCGTCGGCCTCTTCTCGCACGAGTTCGGCCACAACCTCGGCCTGCCGGACCTCTACCCGCTGACGGGCGGTGACAACGGCGTCAGCTTCTGGTCGTTGATGTCCTCCGCCTCGTACCTGGGCAAGGGGCGGAACACCACGGGCGAGTTCCCGGGTGACCTGGACGCGTGGAGCAAGCTGCAACTGGGCTGGCTCAACTACGACGAGGGCCAGGCCGCCACCACCTCCAGCCATACGCTCGGGGTGAGCTCGTACAACACCGACCAGGCCCAGGGCGTGCTGGTCCACCTGCCACCGGGCACCACCACGACCGTGCTGGCCGATCCGGCCGAGGGGCAGTCGCAGTGGTGGAGCAACACCGGTGACAACCTGGACAACGCGCTGACCCGCACGGTGGACCTCACCGGCAAGTCGGCCTCGGCCGCACTGGACACCGCCGCCTGGTGGGACGTGGAGCAGGGCTACGACTTCCTGACCTTCGAGGCCTCCACCGACAACGGCAAGAGCTGGACGGCCCTGCCGGGCACCGCGAACGGCGTGCCGTACGGCAAGACCTCCGCCAACATCCCCGGCCTGACCGGCACTTCGGGCGCCTACGAGCAGGTGCACGTGCCGCTGGACGCGTACCTGGGCAAGCAGGTCCAGGTGCGGATCCACGTCACCTCGGACAGCAACACCCACGGCAAGGGCGTCCTGATCGACGCGCTGAAGATCTCGGCCGACGGTGCCACCGTCTTCGCCGACGGCGCGGAGAACGGCAACCAGGGCTGGGACACCCGCGGCTTCCTGATCGTCAACGGCAAGAACGCGGTGCAGCAGCACCCGCGCGCCTACCTGGTCGAGAACCGCCGCTACGTCGGCTACGGCGCCTACCTCAAGACCGGCCCGTACAACTTCGGTTACTGGGGCGTCAAGGGCAAGTCCAACGTGATCGACAACTACCCGTACCAGGAGGGCGTCCTGGTCTGGCTCTGGGACACCGACTACCTGGACAACAACACCAAGGACCACCTCGGCGGCGGCCTGATCCTCCCGGTCGACGCCCACCCGACGGTGACCCGCTTCGGTGACGGCACCATGGTGGGCGGTCGCGCGCAGACCTACGACGCGCCGTTCTCCCTGAAGCCCACCACCGGCTTCAACCTGCACAGCGCCGGTGTCACCACGACGATCGGCACCGAGCCGGCCGTCCCGGTCTTCAACGACCACACCGGCAAGTACCTGGACCCCGCCTTCCCGCAGGTCGGCGTGAACGTCCCGGACACCAACACCAAGATCGAGGTCGTCCGCGAGACCCAGGCCGGCAAGCTGACCACCATCAAGGTCGGCCCCGCCTCCTGATCCGCTGATCCCACCGGAGCCCCGGCCCGCCACTCCCCTGGCGGGCCGGGGCTTCCGGCTTCCTCAGGCCAGCTCCACCGGCACGCCGAGCTCCGGGCGGGCGTAGGCCGTGCCACCCTTCCAGTCCAGCCAGGCGTCGAAGTTCTCCAGGCCGATCTCGCTCAGGTGCGCGTCGTGCACCGGGAAGGCCCGCGCCGGGCCGATCGCCCGGGTGAACTCCACCGCCTCGGAGAGCTTGACCCACGGCCCCGAGGCCGGCACCAGCAGCGTCTCCACCGGCTCCTCGGGCACGAAGAAGGAATCCCCCGGGTGGTAGAGCCCCTCCACCAGGTACCCGAGGTTCGGACACCCCGGCAGCCCGTCCACCGTCTCCGCGTGCTCCCCGCCGACCGCCCGCACCGCGAACCCCGCCGCCTCGAAGCTCTCCCCCACCGCCACGGCCCGGCCGCCGAGTTCGGCCGCCAGCGCCGGGTGCGTGTGGACCACCAGCCCCGGGTTCACCGCCCGCGCCGCCGCCAGCCGCTCCAGGTCGACGTGGTCCTGGTGCTCGTGCGTGAGCAGCACCGCGTCCGCCCCCGCCCACGCCTCGTCCCCCGAGTACTCCCCCGGGTCGAGCACCAGCACCCGCCCGTCCCGCTCCAACCGCACACACGCATGGCCGTACTTGGTCATCAGCATCCGGCCAACCTATCGTCGGGGGTCCGGAGCCCGGACCCCCGGATCAGGCGGCGGTGGCGGCGAGCGCGGTGGCGGCCTCCCAGGCGAACCCGTCCGGGTCGGTGAAGGCGCCGGTGGAGCCGCCGAGGACGATCCGGTGCGAGCCGCCGCCCTCGACGGGGACACCGAGGTCCTTGGCCAGCGCGCGACGCTTGTACAGCGCCAGCTTGACGGCGCCGGGCCGGCCCGGGGCGAACTCGGTGTACTTGCCGCCGAAGCTCTTGGCCACGGTCAGCCCCCGGTCCACGTAGAACTGCTTGGTGGCCTTCACGTCCTCGACGCCGATCAGCAGGACCACCTCGTCGATCTCCCGGGTGGCCGGGCCGGTGTCCTTCTTCGCCGAGGTCGCGATCTTCCAGATCGTCCCGTCCGGGGCCCGGACCACGCCGCCGTAGCCCCAGAGCGACTTCGTGGCCGGCTTCAGCACCGTGGCCCCGGCCGCCACCGCGGCGCCCACGAACCCGTCCACGGTGGCCGGCCCGGCCACCGTCAGCGCCAGCGTGAAGCCGCGGAAGCCGGTGGTCTCCGCCTCCGAGACCCGCAGCCGGACGTGGCCGTCCACGCCGAAGGCCCGGTAGAAGCGGCGAGCCCCTTCGAGATCGGCCACCTCGATCAGGACGGCGGCGAGGCCGGCGGTGTCCGAACCGGTGCGCTGAGGAGAAGTGATGTCTGCGGAAGAAGTGTTGTCTGCCATGCCCACCACGCTACGAGCCGGGCACCGGCCGGGGCTTCTCGAATCCTGACCGGTCCTGGCCGGCCGGGAGCGAGGCCGAGACCGAAGCCGCCGCGGAAGCCGAGGCCGCCGCCCGTTCGGCGCGACGCCTCGTCAGGTACCCGTACGGCGAGTCACCGTACGCGGCCCGGAACTGCCGGCTCAGGTACCCGGCGGCCAGGCCCGCGTCCCGGGCCAGCGCCACCACGTCCAACGGCTGCGCGTACTCCCGGTCGATCCGGTCGCGGACGCGGCGCAGCCGCGCGAGCTCGGCCAGCCGGTACGCCTCCTCGCGCGCCTGCCGCCATCCAGGTCTGCACATGAGAACCCTCCCCCTCCTCGCTGGTCCGCTGCGGCCCGTGGCCGGTTCAGCGCAGTTCCTGGATCCGGATCAGATTGCCCGCCGGGTCGCGGAACGCGCAGTCGCGGATGCCGTACGGCTGCTCGGTCGGCTCCTGGACGACCTCGGCGTCGCCGGCCTGCACCTTCTCGAAGACGGCGTCGAGGTGCAGGGTGGCCAGCAGGATCCACCCGTAGGTGCCCTTGGCCATCATCTCGGTGATGGTGCGGCGCTCCTGCTCGGTGATGCCGGGATCGGCGGCGGGCGGCGCCAGCAGGATCGAGGTGCCCGGCTGCCCGAGCGGGCCGACCGTGATCCACCGCATCCGGCCCTGCCCGACATCGCCGCGGACCTCGAAGCCGAGCACGTCGCGGTAGAAGGCGAGCGAGGCGTCCGGGTCCTCGTGCGGGAGGGCGGTGGTGTGAATGGTGATGTCCATGCTGGGCAGGGTAACGGCCTTGCCGGGCCAGGCGTTTATCGAAACCTGACCGATTCACCCCGGGGGCCGAAGGCGACGCGCCCGTGCGCGGGCAGGGTGGGCGGGGCGGGCGGCCCGGTGACGGATCGGGACGGCGGTCCCTTCCGGGTGGGACCTCGGGACCGGGATGGTGAGTGGCGTCCGATCAGTGGGGGACGAGCTAGGAGCATTGATGGCCACCACGCTGGGCAGCACGCCGGGCACGACGCCGGGCACCACCGAGCCGAACGACCATGCGAAGGACATCGACCCGCACGACGAGGAGATGGTCGCGTACTGGTCCGACCCGACCAAGCGCACCCGCAACGCGATCTTCGCCGTCAATGTCGACATGCGGCGCAACTACGCCGCCCTCAAGGCCGAGTTGATCAATCACCTCACCCCGGTCATCGTCGTGCAGAACGACTCCCAGGGCGGCCTCTACACCCTCGTCCACAACGGGGAGCGCGAAGCCGTGCACCCCGTCTCCGAACTCTTCGAGCTCGCGAAGTCGATCGCCCACGTGCCGCTCGGCACCTTCGCGATCCTCGCGCCCTACCTCAAGGGCCCGGACGCCAACGGCTGGTCCCGCCCGCTCAAGCACTGGGCGCACACCCTCCGCACCGCCCACGCCGAACTGGCCGGCGCCGACCTGCCGCCGGCCCTGCTCGCCTCCTCCACCCGGATCCTCGACGGGGCACTCGGCTTCATCGGGGGCGCGCTGGAGCGGGGCAGCTTCAGCATCGAGGAGTTCACCGACTTCACCGGGGACGTGTACGAGTCCATCCGGACCAACATGTACTTCGCCGCCAAGGCGCAGATCGCCGGGGTGGAGTCGATCATGCGGCGGTGGCGGCAGAAGGTCGGCGAGGAGCAGTGGAAGGGGCTCTACGTCGTCGTCCTGTCGATCTGGACCACCTCCGTGCTCAACCAGAACTCGATCATCATCAAGCAGTTCCTCGACCCGGCCACAGCGGATTCGCACCTGATCGACCTCCCGACCGGCGAGACCCCGGCCGATCCGGTCTTCACCGCGCTCGACAACCTCGCCCGGATCGTCCAGGACAACGTCGCCGCCGAGCTGGTCTTCCCCGTCGACCAGGTCATCGCCGACGCCCTCAAGGGCAAGCAGGACCTGCTCTCCGAGGAGATCCAGACCCAACTCGCCTGCCCCTTCCAGTCCAAGCGGGCCGCCCGCGACGCGGCCCAGGGTGCCGCCGCCACCGAAGACGACCGCCCGCAGGCGGCCTGATCCGATCCCTCGGCAGGGCACCGGCCCACCGCGCCGGTGCCCGCCCTCCTCCCCTGCCCCCTTTCGCTCCGACGGATCCGCCCCATGCCCAGCACTGCCCCGGCCCCCGTCCTGACCCCGGCCCCGGCCGCACCGGCCCGGCCCCTCCTCGGGCTGCTCCTGCTGACCGCCAACCTCCGGGCCGCGATCACCTGCGTCGCCCCGCTGCTCGACCGGGTCCGCGCGGCCCACGGCCTGAACGGCGCCGCGCTGAGCCTGCTGACCACCCTCCCGGTGCTCTGCCTCGGCCTCTTCGCCCCGCTCGCCCCGGCTCTCGCCCGCCGCTACGGCACCGAAGTCACCGTCGCCGGTGCCCTGTTCGTCCTCGCCGCGGGCATCCTGCTGCGCAGCGCTCCGTCCACGGCTGCGCTCTACGCGGGCACGGTGCTGATCGGCGCCGGGATCGCCACCGGCAACGTCCTCGTCCCGGCCATCGTCAAGCACCAGCACCCCGACCGCATCGGCCACCGCACCGGCCTCGCCATGACCGTGATGTCCACGACCGCCGCCCTCGCCGCGGCCCTGGCCGTGCCCCTCGCCGAGGCCACCACCTGGCAGGCCGCCCTCGCCCTCTGGTCCGTCCCCGCCCTCCTCGCCGCCACCGCTTGGGCGCACCTCGCCCGCCGCACCCCGCCCAGGCCGGCGCCCCCTGTGGACCGCTGCCCGGAACCTCTTTCGCTGCCCCGGTCGCCGACGGCCTGGGCGGTGGGGGCCTTCCTGGGGCTGGTCTCGCTGATGTTCTACGTGCTCGCGGCCTGGCTGCCCGAACTCATGCAGGGCTACGGCTACTCCCCCGCGGAGACCGGGCTGATGGTCTCCGTCCTGATGACCATCGGGATCCCGCTCGGGTTCCTGACCCCGGTGCTCGCGGGCCGCCTGCGCGACCAGCGGCCGCTGGTGGCCGCCGTGGCCGCCGCCCTGGCGCTCGGCCTGGGCGGCCTGCTGCTCGCACCGGGCGCCGGTTGGCTCTGGGTCGTCGTCCTCGGCTTGGCCAACGGCGGTGCCTTCCCACTCGCGATCACCCTGATCGGCCTCCGCTCCCCCACCCCGGCCGTGGCCGCCCGCCTCTCCGGCCTCGCCCAGACCGGCGGCTACCTGCTGGCCGGCCTCGGCCCGCTCGCGGTCGGCCTGGTCCACACCGCCACCGGGACGTGGACAGCGGCCCTGCTCCTCCTGCTCGCCCTCGTCCTCCCCGAGGCCGCCGCCGGCCTGCTGGCCGCCCGGCCCGGCACCCTGCGGGGCTGACCCCGGGACCTCCCCCGGCGACAGGGGTGCTCGGTGGATGCCGCCGCCGATCGCCGGACGGTTCCATGGAGGTACGAAGACCTGCCCCGGTGAGGAGGACGACATGACCGCCACCACCGAAAGCACCACCGCGCCACGACTCCGCCGCGCCAGGGCGGCCGGTGCCGCCCTGGCGGCGGGACTCCTGCTCGCCGTGGCCACCGGCCCTGCCCCGGCCGCCGCCGAGGGGTGCCGATGCGGGCGGCTACACCACCCACCTGCACGACAACGGTGACTACTGCGTCTGGCTCGACGTGTTCTACGTCCAGAACGGGCACGGGGACTGGCCCGCGACACCCTGGGTCAAGTACTCCGGCTGAGCTCCGAACGACGTGGGCGAGGGTCAGGCCCGCAGTGCCGCCGCGAAGCGATGTCGCAAGGCGTCCAGCCGAGTGCGCCCCGCCCCGCCCGGCGGCGGCAGGCGACGGACGAGCGCCCGGACCGCCGCCGGGGCGAGCTCGACCGCCCGGTCGAGTTCGGCCTCGGCGGCACCGGGCCTCGCCGCCTCCGCCGCCCGCGCCGCGTACAGGCCGGGCGAGAGCACGTGGTTGACCTGGTGCGGGGTGGCCAGCGGGTGGATGTACGGCGCGGCCGCCGCGCAGCCCGCCGCCCGGGCGGCGGCGGAGGCCGCCGGGGCGTCGGTCTCCTTCGCGGCGGCGAGGGCCGCCCACCCGGCGGCGCGGAGCTGCCCCGTCCGGCGGCCGTCTCGCGCATAGGCCCGGGCCGCCGCGATCGCCGCCCGGGGGCGGGCGTCACCGGGGACGGCCGACTCGTACCGGGCCAGGGCCCGTTCGGCGCAGTCGGCCGCCCAGGCGGCGAGCAGCCGCCGGTCCTCCTCGCTGATCGGCACCTCGGCGGGGACGGCAGGCTGTTCCCCGGTACTCGTGTCGTCCATGCCCCCATCCTGCCGGACGGTCAGGAACGCTACCGGCCCGAGCCGGTGGTGCTGCCCGCGCCCGGTCCGCAGAAGGCCCGGTCGAGGAGCGCGATCACGGTCGGCGTCAGCTGGTCCGACTTCGCCGGGTCGTACGGGGTCACCGAGATCACCATCTGCCGGGTGCCGGTGCGGTTGCCGAACTCGTAGGTCAGGTAGTTGTTGATGCCGCCCGGGTGGCCCCAGACCTCGGTGCAGGAAAGGGAGGTCTGCATCAGGCCGAGACCGTACCGGGACGGCGGGTAGTCGTTGGCGGGCACGGTGGTGGTCATCGCGGCGAGCTGGGCCGGGGCGAGGAGCCGGCCGCCGAGGAGGGCGGCGTTGAAGCGGGTCAGATCCTCGGTGGTGGAGATCATCTCGCCGGCGGCGCCGCCCTGGGAGGGGTTGAGTTCGGTGACGTCGGCTGGGCCGGTGCTCAGCGAGAAGTAGGCGTGGCTGTGCGGGCCGGGGACGGTGGTGTCGGTACCGGGGAGGGTGGAGTGGTGCAGGCCGAGCGGGCAGAGGATGCGCTGCTGGACCTCGGTGCGCCAGGAGCGGCCCGTCACCTTCTCGATGAGCTCGCCCATCAGCTGGTAGTCGGTGTTGGAGTAGTGCCAGCCCTGGCCGGGGGCGAAGTACGGCGGGTGCGCCACCGCGAGGGCGATCAGCTGCTGCGGGGTGTAGGTCTGCCAGCGGCCGGTGGCGAGGAACTCCTGCTGCTGGGCCTCGGTGTCGGTGGCGAAGCTCGGGTCCTCCAGGTAGTCGAAGAGGCCGGCGGTGTGGCCGAGGATCTGCCGCACGGTGATCGCCCCGCCGTTCGGCACCACGCCCGGCAGGTGACGCTCGATCGGGTCGTCCAGGCCGAGCCTGCCCTCGGCCGAGAGCTGGAGCACCACCGTCGCCACGAAGGTCTTGGTCACGCTGCCGGCCCGGAATCGGCCGTCCACCGGCGCCGGGGCCTTGGTGGTCAGGTCCCGCACGCCCGAGCTGCCGCGCCAGACGGCCTTGCCGTGGTCCCGCAGTTCGGCGATCGCGCCGAGGGCGCCGGCCTGACCGGTGATCGCGTCCAGCCCCTGCCGGAGCCCGGCGGTGCCTTGGCCCGGCCGGCCGTCCGCCACCGAGAGGGTGAGGCCGGGCTGCGGGGTGGCCGCGCCCGCCGTCGGGGCGAGGGCGAGCACGGTGGCGCCCGCGAGCAGCCCGGCGGCGAGGCGGAAGCCGCGTCGCGTGCTGGTCCTGTGGTTCGTCATGCCTGTTCTCCGTCCGACCTGCGCCGCGGGGCACCCGGCGGGGGCCCACTCACGGCTCACCCACCCCACCGGGAGCAGCCCCGGGCGGTGGGTGATCAGGACGTTCTCACGCTTCCACGCCCGGGTGACGCGGCTTCAGGCCCCTTCTCCGGGCACCCTCTGCTGCCCGTCGAGCCGAGGTGCACCGGAATCGGGGCAGCGGGTTGGGTTGCGTCCGAAGCCCGCCTTTTTCAGATGCCGAACGGCGGGGCGTAGCGGACGGTGCCGCCCGGGAGCGGCTCGTGCCCCGGGTCGAGGGCCGCCCGGACGGCGGCGCCGCCCGCGCCGGTCCGCTGGTGGGCGGGGAGCACCGCGACCGGGGCCAGGCAGAGCGCCGGGGGCTCGTCGAGGTGACAGCACCATCCGACGGTTCGCCTACCCCCCGTCCGAGCCGCCGTCGAACCGGATCTACGGTGGAGCTTGCGGACGGACGGTACAGGGAGGTCCAAATGCCCACGCTGGGATGGTTGGTGACGACGGTGCCCGAGCTCCGGGTGGAGGCCGGCCCGGTCGGCTGGCAGACCCGGCCGGTGCTCGGCGTGGTGGACCACGGAGAAGAGGGCAGCGTGCCGGCCGGGCACCTGATGCTGCTGTCCGGGGAGCCGGTGGCCGCCGGGTCGGCGGCGAGGGTGCGGCAGGCGGCAGCGGTGGTGGCCCCGGCGGGGACCGCCCCCGGGCGGCTCGGGGTGCCGGTGTTGCGGGCGACGCCGGAGCTGTCCTGGCTGCGGGTGGCCCGGGTGATAGCCGAGGAACGGCTCCGGGAAGCACGGGAACGGACCGCCCTGCTGGAGCAGTTGCTGGCGCAGGCCCGGGAGCCCGCCGCCCAGGGAGTCGAGCGGGTGGTGGAGTGGCTGGGCCGCACCCTCGGCGCCCACGTCCTGCTCGACGGGGCCGGCCTCGGCAACGCCGACGGCGGCAGCCCACCCGACGGCCTCGGCACCCCGGTCGCCTCCTCACCCCGCGCCGAAGCGGCGCTCGCCGCTGCCGGCCGGGCCACCGTCGCCGACCCGGTCGCGGCCGGGCGGCTGCGGACGGCCGTATTGGCGGGCGGCGGGCTGCACCTGCGGCTGGCGGCCGTCGGCCGGGCCGGGGCGTACCTGACAGTGGGTCGGGTCAAACCGTTCGGGCCGTCGGCCGGGGGGCTGGTGGCGCAGGCCGCCGGGCTGCTCGACCCGCTGCTGCGGCTCCGCGCGGCGGAGGGCGAGCGGGAGCGGGCGGCCGAGTTGGCCTCGGGGCTGCGGGTGGCGGTCTTCCAGCTGCTGATGGGTGGTGAGGTGACGCTCGCTCAGCGGGCGGCGGAGGGACTGGTGCCGGGCCTGCTCGCGGCGGAGTCCGTCCGGGTGCAGGTGCTGGAGTGCCCGGCCGAGGAGCGGAACGCCCTGGCCGACGCCTGCGCCGAGGCCACGGCCGGCCGGGCCCTGGTGGTCCGCTGCCCGGCCACCGAGCAGCACCTGATCGTGGTCAGCCCGGTGGAGGGCCCCGAACCGGCGGCGGACGCCGGCTGGGGCACTGCCGGGCGGGTGCTGCGCGGGTTCCTGGCCGGGCATCCGGAGCGGCGGCTCGGCGGGAGTGGGGTGCATCCGCTGGAGAAGGTGGCGGCGGCGTACGGGGACGCCATCCGGGCGTTGGCGGCGGCGCGGCTGCGGCCGGGGCGGGCGGCGCTGTACGCGGTGGAGGACCGGTTGGTGCGGGTGCTCGACCGGGCGGTGGCGCGGGAGTGGGCGGCGGGGGTGCTGGCGCCGCTGCACGCCGTGCCGCTGGCCGGGCGGGACCAGCTGTACGGGACGCTGGGCCTGGGGCTGGAGTTCCCGGCCACCAGTGCCGGGCGGATCCTCGGGGTGAGCCGCAACACCGTACGGGCCCGGATGGACCGGGCGGCCGCACTGCTGGGCCTCGACCTGTCGCGGGTGGCAGCGCGAGCCGTGCTGCACCTGGCCCTGCGGGTCGGCGAGTCGGAGAGCGGCACCGGGGCCAGTGCGGTCCGGCTGGCCGAGGTGCTGGGGGCGGAGGCCGCCCGGGCCTGGGCCGAGGGGTTGGCGGAGCGGCTCGCGGAGGACGGACGGGACCTGCGCGGCACCCTGCGGGCCTGGCTCGGCGCGGACGCGAACGTGGAGCGCGCGGCCCGGCGGCTGGGGCTGCACCCGCAGACCGTCCGCGAGCACCTGCGCAGCGCCGAGCAGCTGCTCCAGCGTCAGCTGCTCTCCGGCGGCAGCGGGGTGTACGAGACGGCCCTCGCCTTCGCCGCCCTCGGCGAGCTGGAACTGCACCTGGAGCCGGGCCGGGCCGGCCGGGCACCCGAAGGGGCAGCCGGGACCGTGCACTCGTGACAGTGCCGCTGCCCGACCGTGCACCGGTGCAGTACCGGGTGGTCCGATCGGGCACCTAGAGTCGTGGTGAGCGGTCGGACGGGGGACCCGGACAACGGGGGACGGGACGGCCGGCCGCTCGGTGCTGTCGCCCGGGCCGAGGGAGCTTGAGTCTCCTCGGCCCGGGCGTTCTGCGTCGGTGGGCACCCCCGACGGTGCCCACCGCGTTCCAGGGCTCAGCGCCGCAGCGTGAGCAGCCCGCCGAGCGGGACGTGCAGGGCGAGTTCGGTGCCGTCCACGGTGGGCGCGGCCTCGGCGAGGGTGCCGCCCTGGCAGTCCTGGATCAGGACGGAGACCCGGCCCGGGGGCTGGTCGAAGGTGAGGCGGACCAGGGTGTCGGGGTCGGCGTTGGCCAGCAGCAGCAGGTCCCACGGGCCGCCCACCGGGATCGGGACGGGGGCGTAGCGGCCGAAGGCGAGGGCGGTGCCGTTGCGGGCCTCGATCAGCGGGTAGGCGAGTTCGGGGCGGTGCGGGCGCAGGTCACCGCGCTGGAGCAGGCCGACGTGCTCGCTCATGACGGAGAGCCAGAACCTGAGGGTGGCCAGCTGGGCCGGGCTCTGGGCGGCGAGTTCGACCGAGACCTGCGGGGTGGCGAAGAGCACCGAGAGCAGCAGCACGGCGATCTGCTCGGGGCTCTCGCTCGGGTGCCAGGTGATCGGGTCGGCGTGTACGGCCAGCGGTCCAGCGGTGAGCCGCAGGTCGGCGGTGCGGGTACGGTTCTCGGCGGTGTTGTGCGGGCAGTCGGTGGCACGCACCATCGTGGCGTACGGCCACAGGCCGGGGCCCATGTAGTCCTGGCGGTGCTCGATCAGCACCTCGGGCCGGGTGGCCCGCAGCCGTGCGTCCAGCGCGGTGAGCAGCTTCTGCACGCCCTCGGCCACCGTCTCGCAGTCGGCCTCGGGTGAGGCAGCGGTGGCGCCGGCCCGGGCGAAGGTGTCGATGAAGTCCACCTTGAGGCCGTCGGCGCCGTAGGTCTCGACGGCGGAGGCGAGCCGCTCGACCTGGTGCGCGCGCACGGTGGCGCTGCGCGGGTCCAGGACGTGGGTCTCCAACTGCGGCAGGTGGGCCAGGGTGTGCTCGGCCAGGCCCTTGAGGGCCGAGGAGCGCTCGCCGACGAAGGGCAGCGAGTGCCAGACCAGGTAGTTGAGGCCGAGCGCCTGCACCCGGGCGATGTGCGCGGCGAAGTCGGGGAAGCCGAGCGGGGCCGGCTGCCAGTCGCCGGTGGTGGCGTAGGAGCGGCCCTCCTCGTCGGTCTGCCAGCCGTCGTCCACGATGACGGCCTTGAAGCCGAGCGGGGCGGCCAGCGCCGCGAGCCGCTCCACGTCGGCGGAGGTCATCGCCAGGTGCAGGGCGTACCAGGTGCAGAAGGTGGGCTCGAAGGCGGCGGGCGGCACGGTGACCGGCGGCAGCAAGGTGGCCCACCAGGAGGCGGCGCCCCGGATGGTGTCGGCGAAGTGCCGGCCGCTCAGGTCGAGCAGCAGGGCGAGCCGGTCGCCCTCGTGCTCCACCCACCAGCTGAACTCGCCGGTCTCCTCGACCGCGCCCTCGCCGATCGAGACGGGCAGCACGAGCTCGCCGACGGCGAAGGTGCAGAGGGCGGCGTCGCCGGTGCCGACCAGCGAGCCGACCGGGGCGCCCTTGGGGAGGGAGGCGATCCGCGGCGCGAGCCAGGAGGGCGGCAGCCAGCGGGTGCCGGTGTTCGGGGTCCAGTGCGCGGTGGCCCCGGTGCAGGGCAGGCGCCACTCGACCCGGGCGCGCGGCGGCTGCCCGTCCAGCGTGGGGCCGGTGGTCACCTCGAGCAGCACCACGCCGGGCTGCGCCTGCGGGGTCACGGTGAGGCCGGTGAGCTCCGCGCCGACCGCCGTGGCCTGCACTCTCAGCCCGGGCAGCCCGAGGCCGGTCTCGACGGCACGGCGGTCCTCCGGCCGGCCGGAGGGGTGGGCACTGCCGTCCCAGCTGAGCGGGGGCGGGGTCTGGGTCACGAGTGAGCCTTCCGTTGGCATCTGACGGGTGGAAGGCCGTCGTCGGACGGGACGTCGGCCGGTGGGCCCGCACGGGCGGCCGCGGAAGCGGAAGGGACGGCCGCCCGTGCGGGAGTCGGTGGGATGGGGAGGTGGGCTGGGGAAGGGGTGGGCCCGGTCGGGTGCGGCCCGCGTGCGACGGTTCCCCGCCGCACCCGACCGGGGGCTCGTCAGCGGCGCAGCGGCCCCTCACAGGTGTAGCTGGAGGTGCCCGCCTTGCCGTTGGTCCAGATCTCGACCGGGCCGAAGGAGCAGTTCATGTCGTCGAGGTTGTTCGCGACGCCCTTCGTCCGCTGCAGGATGAAGTAGTCGACGGTGCCGGACATGTCCTTGAAGACCTGGTCGGGGTTGGTCGGGTCGGCGAGGTTGGCGGTGATCTTCCCGGTGCAGACGAAGCGCATCGGCTTGTTGTCCCAGTCGCCGTTGTCCACGCAGTCCGGGGTGTTGGAGGTGGCCTTGGCGAAGGCCGCCCGCACCTCGGCGGGGTACGCGTACTGCAGGTACCCGTTGGGCGTGAAGCCGGTGCTGGGCACGTACAGGCTGTCCACCCGGGCGATCTGGGCGTCCAGGAAGGCGTCGTACTCGGTCTGGAGGGCGGCGTCGGCGCCCACCCGGGTGCGCCAGGCGTCGAAGCCGGCCGGGTCGTCGGCCCGCTGGTAGCCGTACATCTCGCGCAGCAGCGAGGGGTGGCTCTGCCAGAGGAACTCGAAGAAGGTGCCCGCGTAGTTGTAGAAGTGGAAGGCCGGGGTGTCGTCGTAGCTTGCGTGGATCAGCTGCCGGACGGTCAGCCGGGGGATGCCGGCCGCCTCGTCCTGGGCGAGCTTCTGCACCAGGGACTTGCGGACCAGGATGCCCTGGTCGCGGGTGGCGCCGTCGAAGAACTCGGCGGTGCCCTCGTCCATCGCGGTGGTCAGGTCGTTCGCGTACCAGCGCGCGTTGCCGAAGTAACCCGGCACGGCCCAGCGGCCGTTGAGGTAGTGGGTGTACTCGTGCCGGAAGAGCTCCTCCAGCGTCAGGGTGGAGTCCTGCGGCACCCGGCGCTGGTAGGTGTAGAAGGTGGCGCCGTTCTCGATGTAGATGCCGCCGTTGTTGGTGTTCATCCCGGTGAGCAGCGGGTGGTAGACCTCGTAGTCGGAGCGCGAGGCGTAGAGGTGGATGTGCAGGATGGAGTTGACGTCGCCCGCGAGCGGCACGTCGGTGCCGAGCACCCGGAAGAACTGGGTCTTCACCTGCTTGCTCGCGTAGTACATCTGGTCGACCGTCGGCTTGTCGAGGGCGGTGTGCACCTCGATCGCGCCGTTGTCGTACCTGTAGGTGTTGGGGAAGAGCGCGGCCTCGATCTTGTCGGCGCAGACGTCGTACTGGGCGCAGACCCCGTAGGTGTTGGCCCAGCCGACCAGCTTGATCCACGGGTCGGAGTTCGCGCCAAAGGTGGCCCGGGTGAGGGTCAGCAGCGGGCCGAGGTCGGCCACCACCGCGTCGCGCAGGGCGGCGATCTGGCCGAACCGGCCGTACTCGGCCATCGCGTCGCGGGCCATCCAGGCGTTGGCGGTGCCCTTGAGGTGGCCGTAGCCGGCGAAGGCGCGGAAGGCGGCGCGGTAGTCGGCGTCGGCGGCCACGGCGGCGGTGAAGGCCGGGTCGTTGTTGGCGATGCCGAGGTAGTCGATGTTGAGGGCGGCGAGACCGGTGGTGCCCCAGACCCAGCTGTCGGCCACGGTGGTGCCGGGGGCGAACTTCGCGAGGATCTTCTTCACCAGACCGAGGTTGTGCCGGCCGAGCCCGGTGCTGCCGGCGGTGATGGCCAGCTCGCGCAGGGTGGCGGCGGCCGTGTCGGTGGTGTCGAAGGCGTGCGGGCTCGCCTGGTACGCGTCGATCGCGCGCTGGAGGGCGGTGGCCGTGGGCGCGTCGGTGACGTCGATCTCGCTGTGGTTGAAGTCGAAGTAGACCGTGGCGTGCAGGAAGGTCCACAGCGCGTAGAGGCGGCCGGTGCCGTCGTCGGTGGCGGAGAGCTTGGTGATCCGGTCGGCGACGGCCTGGACGTGGGCGTCGTCCATGGTGGCGGCGTACCGGGCGCCCCAGGTCCACAGGAAGGCGCGCAGGCAGCCGTCGGGGCTGACGGCGGGGTCGGCGAGGAAGTCGGCGAGCTGCTGCGGGCCGAGGCCGGTCATGCCGTCAAGGGTGCAGGGCACCCCGGCGGCCGTGGTGGCGGCGACGGCCTGCCGCACCGTGGCGGAGGCCGTCGGGGCGGGGGCGCCGACGCGGTCGGGCAGCAGGCCGGGGATGTGCGAGTCGCCGAGCGAGCCGCCGCCGGGGGCGGGGGCCGCGGTGCCGGGCTTGGCGGCGGCGGTGCCGAGGTGGTCGACCTCGTCGTAGCCGGTGGGGCCGGGAACGGTCGGGGTGGAGCTGCTCGGGGCGGTGACGGCCGGGGGCGGGGTGAGGGCCTGGGCGGTCTGCAGGGCCGGCAGTGTGAGGGAGGCTGCGAGTGCGGTGGCGATGAGGACCCTGCGCGCAGTGCGGGGAGTGGTCATCCAGTGGCTCCATGGAACGTGGGGGGAGGTGGCACCGGGCTCCGCCGGGGTGGGGGTGGCGGGGCCGGGTGCTGACGCCGTGTCGGGCGCACCCGGAGCCGTACCGTCGCCGGGGAAGGGGAGGGCGGCGGCGGTACGGCACCGGGCAGGACCGCGGACAGCGGTCCGGGGGCCGGTCAGGCCTCGGGGAAGTGGCAGGCGGCCTGCCGGCCGCCGCCGACGGTGGTGATCTGCAGCAGCGGGGCCTCGATGCGGCAGACGTCCTGCGCCTTGGGGCAGCGCGGGTGGAAGGTGCAGCCGCTGGGCGGGTTGGCCGGGCTCGGCGGGTCGCCCAGCAGGACGATCCGCTCGCGGGCGCGTTCGGCCGCCGGGTCGGGCAGCGGGACGGCGGAGAGCAGCGCCTTGGTGTACGGGTGGGCGGGGTTGTCGTACACCTGCTGCTTGTCGCCGATCTCGACGATCCGGCCGAGGTACATCACGGCCACCCGGTGGCTGATGTGCTTGACCACGGCGAGGTCGTGCGCGATGAAGACGTACGCGACGCCGAGTTCGCGCTGCAGGCGCTCCATCAGGCCGACGATCTGGGCCTGGATGGAGACGTCCAGGGCCGAGACCGGCTCGTCGGCGACGACCAGCTCGGGCCGGGTGGCCAGCGCCCGGGCGATGCCGATGCGCTGGGCCTGGCCGCCGGAGAACTGGTGCGGGTAGCGGTCCAGGTGCTCGGGGGCGAGGCCGACCAGGGCGGCCAGGTCGCGGACCTCCTTGCGCATCGCCTCGACGGTGGCGCCCTGGGCGCGCAGCGGGGCGGAGATGATCTGCTGGACGGTCTGCCGCGGGTTGAGCGAGGCGAACGGGTCCTGGAAGATCATCTGGAACCTGCTGCGCAGCGGCCGGAGTTCGCGCTGGCCGGTGGTGGTGATGTCCTTGCCCTGGAAGCTGACCCGGCCGGCGGTCGGGTCGAGCAGGCGCACCAGCATCCGGCCGGTGGTGGACTTGCCGCAGCCGGATTCGCCGACCAGGCCGAGCGTCTCGCCGGGGGCCACGTCGAAGGTGACGCCGTCCACGGCCTTGATGCCGGCCTGGCGGCGCAGGGTGCCGCGCGGACCGGGGAAGGTCATCCCCAGGTCCTTGACGGAGAGCAGGGCTGTCATGCGGTCACCCCATCGAGCTGGCAGGCGTTGCGGTGCCCCTCGGCGACCAGCCGCAGGAGCGGCCGCTCACCGGTGCAGAGCGGGTTGGGATCGGCCGCGTAGACCGGGCAGCGCGGGTGGAAGGCGCAGCCGGGCGGCGGGTTGAGCAGCGAGGGCGGGGTGCCGGGGATGGAGGTGAGCGCCTCCCCCTCGGCCGCGTCCAGGCGGGGCAGCGAATCCAGCAGGCCCCTGGTGTAGGGGTGCCGGGGGGCGGCGAACAGGGTGTCCACGGAGGCCTGTTCGGCGGCCGAGCCGCCGTACATGACCAGCACCTCGTCGGCGACCCGGGCGATCACGCCCAGGTCGTGGGTGATCATGATGACGCCGAGCCCGCGCTCCTGCTGGAGCTTCTTGAGCAGCTCGAGCACCTGGGCCTGGACGGTGACGTCCAGGGCCGTGGTGGGCTCGTCGGCGATGATCAGGTCGGGCTCGCAGGAGAGCGCGAGCGCGATCATCGCGCGCTGGCGCATGCCGCCGGAGAACTGGTGCGGGTGCTCGTGCACCCGGCGCCGCGGCTCCGGGATGCCCACGTCGCCGAGCACCTCCACCGCGCGCTCGATGGCGGCCTTGCGGCTGCCGCCGTGGTGCTCGCGGTACGCCTCGGCGATCTGGTCGCCGATGGTGAAGTAGGGGTGCAGCGAGGTGAGCGCGTCCTGGAAGATCATCGCCATCCGGCGGCCGCGCAGCTTGCGCACGGTCTCGGGCTGGGCGCCGATCAGCTCGGTGCCGTCGAACCTCACCGAGCCGGTGACGGTGGTGCTGGCCGCCCGGTGCAGGCCCATGACGGCCAGCGAGGTGACGGACTTGCCGGAGCCGGATTCGCCGACGATGCCGAGCGTCTGCCCGCGCTCGACGGTGAAGTCCACCCCCTTGACGGCCTTGATGACGCCCTCGGCGGTGCGGAACTCCACCTCCAGGCCCGAGACTTCGAGCAGTGCGGTCATGTGAGCCTCGCGCGGGGGTCGATCCAGGCGTAGACCAGGTCCACGATCAGGTTGGAGGTGACGATGAAGAAGGCGGCGAGCATGGTGATCCCCATGACCACCGGCTGGTCGGCCTTGTTGAGCGAGTCGGCGAAGAGCTTGCCGACCCCGGGGAGGCTGAACAGCGACTCGGTGATCAGGGCGCCGGCCAGCAGGCCGCCGAGGTCCATGCCGAGCATGGTGGCGACGGGGGTCAGGGCCGGGCGCAGCCCGTGCTTGGCGACCACCCGGCGCTCGCGCATGCCCTTGGCCCGGGCGGTGCGCACGTACGGCTCCTCCATCGTCTCGATGACGGAGTTGCGGGTCATCCGGGCGTAGATCGCGGCGTACATCAGCGCCAGGGTGATCCAGGGCAGGATCAGGTTGCGGATCCAGGCCACCGGGTCCTGGGTGAAGGCGATGTAGCGCGGGTAGGGCATCCAGCCGAGCACCGAGACGACCAGGTAGAGCAGCACCATCGCGGTGAAGTAGACCGGCAGCGCGGCGATGCCGATGGTGCCGACCATCACGGTGCGGTCCACCCAGGTGTTGCGGCGCAGCGCGGAGAGCACGCCGGCCGAGAGGCCGATCAGCAGCCAGAGCACGGAGGCGCCGAGCGCGAGCGAGGCGCTGGCGGGCAGCCGGTCCATCATCAGCGACCAGACCGGCTGGGCGCTCTGGAAGGAGTACCCGAAGCAGGGGAAGCCGCAGTGCACGGCGTACTGGCCGCTGCCCATGGTCTGGCCGGCGAAGATGCCGAGCACGTACCGGCCGAACTGGATGTAGAGCGGGTCGGCCAACCCCATCTGCTGGCGGACCAGTTCGATCCGGTCGGTGGTGCAGTCCTTGCCGCAGAACTGCACGGCCGGGTCGTTGGGCAGCAGGTAGAAGATGGTGAACGTCAGGGCGCAGATCACCAGGAGGGTGACGGCGATGCCGAGCAGCCGCCGGATCAGGAAGCCGATCATGCCGTCCTGCCCTTCGGGTCCAGGGCGTCGCGCAGCGCGTCACCGAGCAGGGTGAAGGCCAGCACGATCAGGAACAGGCAGAGGCTGGGCAGCATGAAGAACATCGGGTCGACCTTGTAGTAGAGCACCGAGTCCGAGATCATCTGACCCCAGGAGGGCGTCGGCGGACGCACGCCGACCCCGAGGAAGGAGAGCGCGGCCTCGGCGCCGATCAGGCCGGGGATGGCCAGCGTGACGTACACGATGATGGTGCCGGTGAGGTTGGGCAGGATCTCGGTGAAGAGGATCCGGGCGCTGGAGGTGCCGCTGGCGCGGGCCGCCTCGACGTACTCGCGGTGCTTGAGCGACATGGTCTGACCGCGGATCACCCGGGCGATGTACGGCCAGCTGAAGACGCCCATCACGACGATCAGCAGCAGGATGCGGTTGGCGTTCTGGGCCACCGAGAGCAGCGCGATGATGAAGATCAGACTGGGGAAGGACATCATCACGTCCATGAACCGGCTGATCACGGCGTCGATCCGGCCGCCGAAGTAGCCGGAGGTGATGCCGAGCAGCACACCGATCACGGTGATCATGATGGCGGCGCTGAAGGCGACCAGGAGGCTGACCTGGGCGCCGTAGAGCAGCCGGGCGAAGACGTCGCGCCCGAGCATCGGCTCGACCCCGAGCCAGTGCTTGGGGCTCATGCCGCCGAAGCTGCCCTTGGGCAGGCCGCCCAGGTAGGGGTTGATGGCCTTCTTGTCCAGCTCGGAGGGGCCCTGGCCGCTGATCGCGGTGAGCACCGGGGCCAGCGCGGCGGCCAGCACGAAGAAGACGATGATGCCGAGGCCCACCATGGCGGCCCGCTGGCGGCGCAGGCGGTGCCAGGCGAGGCGCCAGGGGGAGGCCGGCGGTTGGGTGGCGGTCGGCTGGACGGGCTCGGCGAGGGCGGAGGCGGCGGGGCCGGCCTCGGCCCCCGCTCCCCCGGAGCCGGCCGGGAGGGGCGGGGCGGTCATGGGCGTCGGTTCCTTCACGCTCGACGGTGGTCGTGCACGCGCGGCGGGCCGGGCCCGCCTGACACCCGGTCAGGCGGGCCCGGGAGCCGGGCGGTTACTTGACCGACTTCAGGCCGATGACGGCGTAGTCGATCTGACCGGCCCACACGGGGTGGGCGAAGGCACCGGCGATGTTGGAGCCGACCAGCAGCGGCTTCTTCTGCCAGAGCAGCGGCACGGCGGGCGCCTCGTCCATGATCTTGGCGTCGAGCGCGGTCCACGCCTTGTTGGCCTCGGTGAGGTCGGTCAGCGAGGCGATCCGGTCGAGCTCGGCGTTGACGGCCGGGTCGTTGAACCGGTCGAGGTTGCCGTTGTTGCCCTTGTCCTTGATGGCCCGGCCGTCGAAGATCATCGGCAGGAAGGTGGCGGCCGAGGGGTAGTCGGGGCACCAGCCGCCGACCGAGAGGCCCGGCTGCTTCGCCTTGTCGCCGACGACGCCGCCCAGCGCGGTCGGGTCGACGGTGTTGATCTGGACGGTGACGCCGGCGTTCTTCAGCGCGGCCTGGATCGCCTCGGCCTCCTGCTTGCCACCGGTGGAGGTGGCCAGCTCGGTGGAGAAGCCGTTCGGGAAGCCCGCCTCGGCCAGCAACTGCTTGGCCTTGGCCTGGTCACCGGCCGGCTTGATGCCGAAGTGGTCGACCGCCTTGCCGTCGGTGAGCACCGGCGGCAGGTAGGTGGTGGCGATGTCGTTCAGCGCGGGGCCGCCGAGCGCGTTCTGCACGGCCTCCTTGTCCACCGCGTACTGGATCGCCAGGCGCACCTTGGGGTTGTCGAACGGCGCCTTGGTGTTGTTCATGTCGAGCTTGCTGGTACAGCCGGCGTTCTCGCTGATCAGACGGGCCTTGACGGCCGGGTTGGTCAGCACGTCGCTCAGCTTGGCGGGCAGCAGGTCGGCGTAGGCGATCGCGTTCTTGTCGTCGCCCTGGTCGGCGATCAGCCGGTCGCTGATGCCGGTGTTCTTGAGGGTCTGGTCGACCACGATCTTGTCCGGGTACGCCTTGCGCACCGAGTCGGAGGCCGGGTCCCAGTTGGTGTTGCGGACGAGCACCATCTGCTTGCCGCGGTCGTAGGTCTCGATCTTGTACGGGCCGGAGGAGACCACGTGGTTGCCGTAGTTGACGCCGGTGTCCTTGGCCTTGGGCACCGGGGCGAAGGTCGGCAGGGTCGCGGTGTAGCCGAACTCGGCCACCGGGCGCTTGAGGTGGAAGACGATGGTCTTCGCGTCGGGCACCTCGATCGCCTCCTTGCCGAGGCGCTCGCCCTTGAGCGGGCCCTGGTAGGCGGCCGGGGCGTTCAGGTAGCGCACGGCGTAGTCCGGGCCGCCGGGCAGGTCCGGGGAGAAGGAGCGCTCGACGTTGTACTTGATGTCGTCGGCGACGATCGGCGTGCCGTCCTCGTACTTCAGGCCGTCCTTCAGGTGGAAGGTCCAGGTCTTGGCCCCGTCGCTGGGGGTGCCGAGGTCGGTGGCCAGGTCGGGCTCGATCTTGAGGCCCTCGGCGCCGGGGGCGGCCTTGAAGGTGGTGAGGGTGCGGTAGAGCATCCGGACGCCCACGTCCATGACCGGCATGGTCCAGTTGCGGGCCGGGTCGAGCTGGTCGAAGTCCTGGTTGGACAGGATGGTGAGGGTGCCGCCCTTGACCGGCGTACCGCCGATGATGCCGTTGCCCTCGGTGGTCACCGGCTTGTCCGTGCCGTCACTGCTGCTTCCGGTGCTGGAGCACGCCCCGAGGCCGAGGGTCAGTGCTGCCGCGATCGCCGCCGCGAGGGCAGCGTGGGTACGCCTGGTCATGTGCAACTCCGCGGTGTGGGGCCAGCTTCGGCCCGGTTCGCCCCGGGGCTGATCCGGGGCCACCCGGGGGGCGGGTCTCCTGGCCGACGGTGGTCGTAACCTGAGGTCTAGCCGCTCCTGGGGTGTGACCCGTAACATAGTAATGTGAAATTGCACTGGCAAGAGGTGGAGCGCTCCGTTACCGAGCTGTGTCCGGCGTGCCCCTCAACTCCCTTGCGGCCCGGCCCCATCAGCGCAGCTGATCACCTGGTGTCCGGTGGTGCAGCTCAACACCCCTGTCCCTACGCGTCCGGCCGACGGCCTAGGAGCTCCCCACAGTGACCGAGACCCCGAAGACCCCCACCCTCAACACCGGCAGCCACGACCTGCCCGTCTCCGAGGCGCTCGACGCCTTCATGGGCACCGCCTGGGCCGCCAGCCCGCTGCCCGCCGACGAGCGGGTCAACGGGTACGCCGTCATGCCCGCCCGCCGCGCCAAGCTGGCCGCCCGCTTCCCCGGCGAGCGCCTGGTGGTACCGGCCGGTCAGCTCAAGGTGCGCAGCAACGACTGCGACTACCGCTTCCGCCCGCACAGCGCCTACGCCTGGCTCACCGGCCTCACCGGCGAGGAGCAGGTCGGCCACGTCCTGGTGGTCGAGCCCACCGGCGAGCCCGTCCTCTACCTGCGCCCGCGCTCCCCGCGCGGCGGCGGCAGCCCCTACGGCTCCGAGTTCTACCGCGACCGCCGCTACGGCGAGTTCTGGGTCGGCCGCCGCGCCGACCTCGCCGAGGCCGAGCAGCTCACCGGCATCCGCACCGCCCACCTGGACGACCTGGAGAAGCTCTTCACCGGCCCCCAGCCCACCACCCGGGTGCTGGCCGGCGTCGACCCGGTGCTCGACGCACTGGCCGGCCGCTCCGCCCTCGTCCCCGCCACCGGTGACGGCGAGCTGGCCACCGCGCTCTCCGAGCTGCGCCTGATCAAGGACGCCTGGGAGGTCGAGCAGCTCCAGCTCTCGGTGGACCTCACCGTCACCGGCTTCGAGGACGTGGTCCGCGCCCTGCCCGCCGCCCTGCGCCACCACCGCGGCGAGCGCTGGCTGGAAGGCGCCTTCAACGCGCGCGCCCGCGCCGAGGGCAACGGCGTCGGCTACGACACCATCGTCGCCTCCGGTGCCCACGCCACCGTGCTGCACTGGATCCGCAACGACGGCAGGCTCGACCCCTCGGACCTGCTGCTGCTGGACGCCGGCGTGGAGACCGACTCCCTCTACACCGCCGACATCACCCGCACCCTCCCGCTCAGCGGCACCTTCTCCCCCGTCCAGCGCCAGGCGTACGAGCTGGTGCTCGCCGCCCAGGACGCCGGCATCGCGGCGCTGCGCCCCGGCGCCTCCTTCCGCGACTTCCACAAGGCCGCCATGCGGGTCATCGCCCACGGCCTGGCCGACTGGGGCGTCCTCCCGGTCTCCGCCGAGGAGGCCCTCCGGGAGGACAGCGGCCTCTTCCGCCGCTACACCCTCTGCTCCACCGGCCACATGCTCGGCCTCGACGTGCACGACTGCGCCAAGGCCCGCGCCGAGACGTACCTGGACGGCGTCCTGGAGGAGGGCCAGGTGCTGACCGTCGAGCCCGGCCTCTACCTCCAGGCCGACGACGAGACCCTCCCGGCCGAGCTGCGCGGCCTCGGCATCCGGATCGAGGACGACCTCATCATCACCGCCGACGGCGCCCGGATGATGTCCGGCGCCCTCCCGCGCACCCCGGACGCGATCGAGTCCTGGATGGGCAACCTTCTGGGCTGACCAGGAGTCTCATGCGTATCGGGCGGGGTGTTTCGGCGGACTCACCCCGCCCGGTAGGACTGCTTCGCAGACCTGCGGTTGCACTTTCCAGGGGCCCTCGTCAGAGCGCAGCCTCGCGCCACAGCTCCCGGGTGAGCTCCGCCGCCGGCCCCGTCCGGGTCAGCGCGTGGGCCGTGCCCGCCCACAGGTGCATGGTGCCCGAGTCGCCGGCCTTGGCCGCCGCGCCCCGGATCGGGGCCGTCAGGTGGTGCACCGCCGGGTACGCCTTCGGCGCCGCCGGCCCGTACCGGTCGATGAACGCGTTCCGCAGCCCGCGCGCCGCCCGCCCGGTGTAGGCCCGCGTCACCACCGTCTCGCTGCCGGCCGCCACCAGCGCCGCCCGGTGCACCGCCGAGGCCCCCGACTCGTCCGAGGACAGGTACGCCGTGCCCAGCTGCACGGCCACCGCCCCCGCCCGCAGCGCCGCCGCGATCGCCGCCCCGCTGCCGATCCCGCCCGCAGCGAGCAGCGGCAGCCGCGTGACGGCCGCCACCTCCCCGAGCAGTGCGAGCAGCGGCGTCCGGCCCGGCTCCTGCTCCACCCGGTGCGTGCCGCGGTGCCCGCCGGCCTCGGGGCCCTGCACGCAGAGCGCGTCCATCCCCACCGCCTCGGCCGCCCGCGCCTCCGCCGCACTGGTCACCGTGCCGATCTGCACCGTGCCCACCGCGCGCAGCGCGGCGGCCTCCGCCGCCGTCGGCAGCCCGAAGGTGTAGGACACGTACGGCACCGGATCGGCCGTCAGCAGCGCGAGCTTGGCCTCCCAGTCGTCCCGGTCCGCCCTGGGCACGGCCGGCAGCTCGACGCCCCAGCGCTCGGCCTCCGGCCCCAGCAGCTCCCGGTACGCCGCGTACCCGGCGCCCTCCTGCTCCCCTTCCGCCGGCACGAAGAGGTTCATCCCGAACGGACGGTCAGTCAGTTTCCTGGTCTCCGAGATCTGTTCGGCCGTCGCCGCCGCCGACTTGTACCCGGCGGCCAGGAACCCGAGGCCGCCGGCGCCGCTCACCGCCGCCACCAACTCGGGGGTGGACGGCCCGCCGGCCATCGGCGCCGCCACCACCGGAACCGTCAACTCCAGCACCACGTCTGCGCTCCCCTTCCACCGCCGGTCGCTTCCTGGGCCCAGCCTATGAGTCCGCTGACAGCCACCGCAGAATCTCAAGATCCATGTCAGGTCGACCGACGAGTTTTCGCCCTTCTGGCATAGACACAGCAAAATCTTCGGCGGATCACGGCCGTACCCCTGGACGCCCCGCACCCCGCCCTGGTTGGGTAACTCGCGCTCCACCGCGTGCAGTTCGCCCCCACACCACACCCTCACCCTCATTCGGAGGAATCGGTGCGTATCCGCCCCCTCGCCGCGCTCGCCGCCGTCGCCGTGGCCGGCCTCTCGCTGACCGTCGGTGCCCAGGCCGACGCCACCACGGCCCCGGCCCACCACGGCGTCAAGCCGCTGCACGCCGCCCCCCTGCAGGCCGCCGCCCGCTCGACCAGCACCCTGAAGATCGGCTCCAGCGCCACCCAGGGCGTGGTCTCCCCCACCCCGAAGGTCTACCTGGTCTTCTGGGGCTCGCAGTGGTCCTCCGATCCGGCGGGCGTGGCGACCGACATGCAGAACATGTTCAAGGGCCTCTACGGCAGCCAGGACACCTGGGGCACCATCCTCAGCCAGTACTGCGAGGGCGTCGCCAAGGGCACCGTCACCTGCGGCACCAGCGGCATCCACATCAACCACCCGGCCAGCACCCCGCTGGCCGGCGTCTGGTTCGACAACGCCGCCGCCAGCCCGGCCGGCTCCACCGCCGCCCAGCTCGGCAGTGAGGCCGCCAAGGCCGCCGCCCACTTCGGCAACACCACCCAGACGCCGAACCTCAACGCCCAGTACGTGATCCTCTCCCCGACCGGCACCCACCCGGACGGCTTCCCCAACTCGGGCTTCTGCGCCTGGCACGACAAGACCAGCTCCTCGTACGGCACCCTCGCCTACACCAACATGCCGTACATCCCGGACAGCGGCGCCGGTGCCTGCACCACCTTCACCGACGGCCGCCTGCTCTCCGGCATCGAGTCCACCGAGACGCACGAGTACGCCGAGACCGTCACCGACTTCTGGCCCTCCATCGGCTGGAACGGCGGCGCCGGCGAGATCGGCGACGCCTGCCAGAACATGGACGCCTACGTCACCCTCTCCACCGGCACCTTCGACCTCCAGGGGCTCTGGTCCAACTCCGCCAACAAGTGCGTGACCAAGGGCTGACGCCCCACCGCCCCGGGCCGGTGGACCCCCACCGGCCCGGGCCTTTCTCCCCACCACCACAGGCCCTTCGCCGAGCCCTTCCCCGCGCGCTCCACACCTAGGCTGGATTGACCCCCGCCCCCGTCTGGAGCCGCTCAGCCATGCCCATATCCCGTCCCCGCCGCCGCACCGTCCTGCTGGCCGGCACCGCCGGCTTCGCCGCCGTCCTCGCCCTCGGCGCCTGCAACGCCCCCGACACCCCCACCCCGAAGCCCACCCCCTCCGCCTCGGCCACCCCCTCCCCCAGCCCCACCCACTCGGCAAGCCCGACGCCATCTCCGTCCCCCACCCCCACCACGGCCGCCCCGACCCCGAAGCCCACCCCGACCCACACACCGCCCCCGTCCCTACCCCCGGCCCCGACCGCCCCGCCGGCCGCTCCCCGGACCCCGGCTCAGGCCCCGGCCGCCGCCGACCCCACCTGCTCCATCCGCACCGGCTCCGGCAACTGCTACCACGCAGGCGAGTTCTGCCGTAAGGGCGACCTCGGCAAGTCCACCACCGACGCGGCAGGCCGCGAGATCACCTGCGGCATCGAGAGCGGCAAGCCCCACTGGCACTACTGAGCCAGCGGACCGTTCCCGTCCCCTCACGCCACGGCCCGCCCCGCCGCTAGAGTTCACCGCGAGACTGACTTCTGGTCACGGTGGGGTGGTCGGTGGGGCGGCATTTCTTCCTGGCACTAGGCAGCGGACGGTACCGTCACCTGCCGTCGGACGAACAGCTCCCGGCCGTGCCCGGTGATCTCCGGGCGATGACCGAACTGTTCACCGGGTTCGGCTACCGACCGGTGCTCCAAGGTCTCGGCGATTACGCGAGCGCGGAGGACATCCGGCAGAAGTTACGTCACTGGTCGACCGATGCCGCGCTCCGTGCCGAGGACGTGCTGGTGGTCTACTTCGCGGGCCACGGCCGCGTCACGGAACAGGACCAGCACCACCTGCTCTGCTGGGACTCCCGGCCGGAGGATCCGGCCGCGACCGCACTCGCCACCGAGGACCTGGTCCGGATCCTCTGTCAGGGCGAGCTTCGCCAAATGCTGGTCGTGCTCGACACCTGCGCGACGGGCGCGGCCGGCAGCGCAGCCGCACGCCTCGCCCTCCGCTCCGTCGCCTACCGTCGCACCGACGCCGCCTCCGCCGGCCTCCGGTTCCTCTCGGCCACCCGGCACCAAGCGGCGGCCGCCGACCGCACCTTCGTGGCGGCATTCGCCGAGGCCGCCGCCGTCACCGCCGCCCGGACCGGTCAGCGCCAGCAGTACCTCGACCTCACCGAACTGGTGGAGGCCGTCAACCAGCGCTTCGACCAGGACGACCTGGGTCGCCGGGCCGAACTGGCCAGCGGGCTGGTCACCGGGTTGGCCCCGTTCCTCCCCAATTCCGGATACCGCGAGGAACTACCGCCCGTCGGAACCGACTTGGAGGTGCAGCGCCGGGCCGCCGGGCGGGACCTCACCGAACACTTCGGCCCCCGCGCCCGGGGCGTCGAGTTCGAATCTGAGCAGGGCCTCTACTTCAGTGGGCGGATCCGGGTGCTCACCGAGCTGTCCGCATGGCTCACCGCTCCCGAGGACGACGGCCAGGGCCGGGTCGTCACGGGCAGCCCCGGCTGTGGCAAGTCGGCGGTCCTGGGCCGGATCGTGGCGCTCTCCGACGGCCGCTACCGCACCCGCCTCGCGGCCGCCGGCGAGGCCCTGGACTCCCTCGTGCCGGCGGGCTGCGTCACCGCCGCCGTGCACGCCCGCCACAAACGCCTGGAGGAGTTGGTCGAGCGGATCGCCGACGCCCTTGAGGTGACGGTGGACGGCACCGCCGCGCTGCTCCAGGAGCTGACCCGCCGGGGACGCCGGGGGCAGCCCGTCATCGTGGTGGTCGACGCGGTGGACGAGGCCGGTTCGGACACCGCCGCCGACGCCGGGGGCCACGGCGAACCCCGCCGGATCACCCGGGAGTTGCTCCGCCCGATGGCCGAGATCCCTGGCGTACGCCTCCTGGTGGGCACCCGGCAGGAACTGGTCGCGCCCCTCGGCCCCACCTTCCACTGCCTCGACCTGGACCGGCCGGGCTACCGGGCCGAGGACCAGGACGTGGCCGACTACGTCACCCGGGTACTGCTGGCCGCCGAGGAGCCCGAGGTCCGCACGCCGTACCGGGACCGGCCCGGACTCACCCGGCTGGTCGCCCACGAGGTCGCCCACCGGGCCTCCGGGGTCTACCTCTACGCCCGGACCACGGCCCGCACCCTGCGCTCGGACCGCACCGCCGTGGACGTGAGCCGCCCGGACTGGGCCGACCGCCTGCCGAGCGAGATCGGCGAAGCCTTCGACGACTACCTCTCCCGGTTCGGCCCGGACGAGCCGCGGGTGCGCCGGATGCTGCTCGCCCTCGCCTTCTCCGAGGGCAAGGGCCTGCCGCGCGGCGTGGTGTGGACCCGGCTGAGCTCGGAGCTCTCCGGCCTCGCCTGCACCGAGGAGGACGTCTCCTGGGTGCTGGACGTGGCCGAGGCGTACATCGCCGAGGTCGTCGACGACGACCGCCGCTCCGCCTACCGGCTATACCACAAGGCCCTCGCCGAGCACCTGCGCGGCACCGCCAAGCAGGGCGCCGAGGAGATCCAGCAGTCGGTGGTCGAGGCCCTGTGCTCCCTGGTGCCCCGTCCCGCCGACCGTCCCGACTGGTTCGGCGCCCCGCCGTACGTGCGCCAGCACCTCGCCACCCACGCCGGCGCGGCCGGCACCCTGGCCGAACTCGTCGAGGACCCGGGCTTCCTGCTCGCGAGCGAGCCGCTCACCCTGCTACGAGCCTTCGGCTCGCTGGACGGGGACGAGGCCAGAAGAATCCGGACGGCCTACGAGCAGGTCGCCCACCGCCTCACCCCGGACCGCCCGCTCGGCGACCGCGCCGCCGACCTCCAACTCTCCGCCCGCCGCTGCGAGCCGACCAGCTCGCCGAGCGGGTCGACCGGCTCGGTGTTCCATTGCCCTGGACCGCCTGCTGGGCCTGGTGGTCGGCCGGCGGGGCACACCGCGTCCTCAGTGGCCACACGAAAGCCCTGCTGTGCGTGACCGTCGGCGACCTCGACGGCCGCCCGATCGCCGTCACCGGCAGCCATGACACCACCGCCCGGGTCTGGGACCTGACCACCCAGCAGCAGATCGGCGAGCCACTTCAGGTGGGCAGACCGGTGAGCGCGGTGGCCATCGGTGAACTCGGCGACTACACCGTCGCCCTGACCGGCGCCGTGGACGGCACGGTACGGGTCTGGGACCTCTCGACCGGCCAGGAGTACGGCCCGCCACTCACCGGCCACACCAACCGGATCGAGGCCATCGTGATCGGCGAGGTCGGTGGCGGGCCCGTGGTGCTCACCGCCGGCGGCGACGGCACGGCCCGCCTCTGGGACCTCGTCGAGCGGACCCAGCTGGGCGAGAGCCTCACCGCCCACCGCCGGACCGTCCGAGACGCGGCCCTGGGTGAGCTGGACGGCCGCCCGGTCGCCGTCACCGGCGGCGACGACAAGGCCGTCCACGTCTGGGACCTCACCCGCCTTCGCACCGGGGGCGGAGCCGCCCTCTTCGGCAGCCCCCTCATCGGCCCGGCCGACGCGGTGACCGCCGTCTGCCTTGGCACCCTGGACGGCCGGACGGTGGCCCTGGTCGGCGACGGCGCCGGCAAACTCAGCCGATGGGACCTCGCCGAACGCCGCCAGCTCGGCGAGCCGGTCGCGGCCCACGTCTACTTCGAGCGGAGCGGAGTGCTCTCGGCCCGGATCGGCGAGTTCGAGGGCCGTCCCGTCGCCCTGACCACCGGACTGCACGAAGCCAGGCTGTGGGATCTGCGGACCCTCCGTCAGCTCGGCGAGCCGCTCCGCGGCCACGTGAACCACCTCGCCTACGCCGCCCCGGCGACCAGGGGCACGAGCGCTCTCGCCGTCACAGTCAGCCAAGACCGGACGGCCCGGGTCTGGGATCTGACGGCAGACCAACCCCGGGAAGGGCACAGCCGCTCGGTACGGGCGATCGCGACCCACCAGATCGGCGCATGCCCGATGGCCGTGACCGGGGGCGAGGACGGGACGGCCCGGTTGTGGGATCTCCGGACCCGCACCCAACTGGGCGCGGCGCTCGAAGGACACTCGGGGGAGGTACTCGCCGTGGCGTTCGACACGGTCTGTGGCCGCTCTTACGTCGTGACGGCAGGAACGGACACGACCGTCCGCCTATGGGATCCGCTGCGCGGCGTACAGCTCGGCGAGCCGCTCAACGGACACACCAATGCCGTGCAGTGCCTCGCCTTGGGTGAACTCGCGGGCCGGGCCGTCGTGGCCAGTGGGAGCGAGGACGGCACAATCCGACTGTGGGACGTCGCGACCGGCGAGTCCCTGGGACAGCCGCTGGCCGGCCACGTCGGGGGCATCCACCGACTCGCGACGCACTGGGACGGCCGTGCTCTGCAGGTGGCCGCGGCCACCGCTCTCGGGCACTCCTATCTCTGGCGGATCGACGGCGGCCAGTCGGCACCTCCCACGTCACCCATCGCGCACTTCCCGGTCGAGAGCATCAGCCTGAGTGCCCACCCGATCGGTGTGGCCTTCCACACCGGGCGGGCCGTCGTCCTGTCCTCCCAGGAGGACAACGGCGTCCACGTGCACGACATCGAGACCGGTCACGCCGTGGGCCAGCCACTCCTCGGGCACACGAGCTTCGTGGGCGCCGCCACCCTCAGCACCGATGGTGGCAGGTCGCTGGTGGCCTCGATCGCCTTCGACGACACCGTCCGGTTCTGGGACCTGCTTCAGGGGAGAGCACTCGGATCACCGCTCGAGGGATTCACCCGATCCGCCCCCCAGCCCGCCTTGACCGCACCGGTGACGGCCCGCGTGGACGGCGCCCTGACCATGCTCACCGCGTTCACCCGGCAGCTCCGCCTCTGGGACCTCGCCGACTCGGCACCGATCGACGAACCGTTGTCCGGCACGGAACGGTCGCTGCTCTCGGTGGACATCGCGCGCGGCCCGGACGGACGGCCTGTCGTGATCACCGGTGCCGAGGACGGGACCGTCCGCACCCACGGTCTCGCCGACGGGAGACAGCTCGCAGCGCATTTCGCCACCAGTTCCCAGTTCATCTTCGGCACAGCCACCTCACCGCTCGGCGGAGAGAACCTGATGATCCGCCACAACTGGCTCGAGACCGAACTCTGGGACTTGAGCACTCGCCAGCGCCTCTGGCGACGCTCCGGCACCTGCCATCGCGCCTGCCTGCACGGGCTGGACGGCGCACTGGCCGCAGTATCCGTCGACGACCAGTACACCCTGCACGCCTGGGACCTCCGGACCCAAGCCCCGCTCTGCCCGCCGATGACAGGCCACACCTCACTCGTCGTCGGGCTCCGGGCCGGGCGCCTGACCGGGACCGACCTCGTCGCCAGCGCCTCGTTGGACCGGACCGTCCGACTCTGGAACCTGCGCACCGGCGAGTCGCAGACCGACCCGTTGGACGACCACCCGAGCGGAGCGTTCAGTGTGGAGTTCGCCCGCCTTCGTCGCCGGGACATGGTCGTCACCGGGGCCGGTGACGGGGCGCTCCGCTTCTGGCACCTCTCCGGCCACCGTGACCACAGCATCGTCCTGGAGCCCTTCGACTCCCCGGTCCAGGCCATCCGGTTCGCGGTCTTCGAGGACGGTCCGGTGCTGGTCGCTGCCGACCGTTACGGGCAGCTCCGCTGCTGGGACACCCGGTCAGCGGGTTGGACCACCCAGCTCGACATCGGCAGCGGGATCAAGGCCATCGCGGTGCACAACGCCGGCCAGATCTGCGTGGCCACCGAGATGGGCGTGGTTGCCCTCCGGATGAACCACCACCAGCCGCTCCGCTGACTCCACCGATGCTACCGCTGGTAGGATCAGGGCCATGAGCGGTAGCAAGAAGTACTCGATCAGCCTGCCCGAGGACCTCGCCGAGACCATCCGCTCCCAGGTCGGCCCCGGCGGTTTCTCCGCGTACATCGCCGAAGCCCTGGAGCAGCGCGTCGCGATGGACAAGCTCCGCGAGATCGTCACCGACTTCGAGACCGACAACGACGAGCTCACCCGCGCCGAGATCGAAGCGGCCCGCGCCCTGCTGCGCCACGATCACCGCCGGGCCGACGGTGCCGCCGCCTGATGCCCGGCACACTGCTCCTGGACAGCGAAGGTCTTTCGAAGCTCTACCTGAAGGACCGCACCGTCACGGCACTCGTCCAGGCCGCCGCCGAGGAGGGTGTGCGTGTGGCCACCACCGCGATGACGACTCTCGAGGCCGACTACGAACGCATCCACCGCGCCCGCATCGCGTGGGTGCTCTCGCGCATCGACGTCCACGACGTCACCCAGGAGATCGCCGACCGCGCCGCCGTCCTGCTCCGCACTCACCACTTGCACGGCCACAAGTACGCGATCGACGCAGTCCTGGCGGCCATCGCCCGAGGCGCGCTCGCCCCGGTCACCGTTCTCACTTCCGACCCGGAAGACCTGATCCTGCTCTGTGGACCTTCAGTCGAGGTGATCAAGGTCTGAACCCGCCGAGCCGAACGGTGGCTGGTGGAGCACCTCCTCCCCCTCCCCAGCCGGCTCCTCGAAGCCGGCGAGGTAGCGGGTGAGGAGGGGCTCGGGGACGGTGACGGAGTTGGGGCCGCGGGTGCGGCTGCGGTGGTGGAGGCGGTGTTCGAGGGTGGGGCGGTCGGCCTTGAGGTGGAGGAGTCGCCAGCGGGCGCCGTGGTGGGTGATCAGGGTCTTGTAGTCCTCGCGGGCGGCGCGGCTCCAGAAGCTGTAGTCGACCACCACGTCACGGCCGGCCCGGATCAACTCGACCAGCTGGAGGCGCTGTTCGGCGCGGACGGTCTCCTTGAGGGCGTCGTAGGCCGCCGGTTCGAGCACCAGCCCGGCGTCCTGCCCGCCCAGCCGGCGCCAGACCTCCTCGTCGATCGAGAGCCGGACGTACCCTTGGCGCTCCAGGCCCAGCGCGTGCGTGGTCTTCCCCGCCCCCGGCAGGCCACACATCAACACGACCGTGCTCCCCGACTCCGCCATGGCGCCACTCTAGGATGCCGCGCAAGCCCGCCCGCGCGAGAACTCCCGCGCGATAACTCCCGCGCGCCCGGGCGGGGCCTGCGGCAGGATGGGCCCGGTGAACCACCACCACCCTCAGCAGCCCACTTCCGCACCGACCGAGGACGCCCTGCAACGGGTGCGCAGCGCGATCGCCCGGGCCCGGGCCCGGGAGGGCGGGGCCGTCGAGGAGGTGATCGCCGCGCTGGCGGCGGTCGGTGCGGCGGGGCAGGCGGCGGAGTCGCTGGCGGCGCTGCGGCTGCTGACGGCGCATCCGGCGCTGCTGCTGCAGGTGGACGTCGGATACCGTCGCCCGCCGTGGAACGGCGGGGTCCTCCGGCCCGACCTGGCGGCCGGGGAGACGGACCCGGCGGCGCTCGTGCTGGCGGCCTCGCACCCGAGCGGCCGTACCCGCGAGCAGGCCGTCCGGCGGATGCTCGACCGGCCGCTGCCCGAGCTGCTGCCGTTCCTGGTGCTGCGCACCAGCGACTGGGCCCGCCCGATCCAGCGGCTGACCTGCATGGAGCTTGCCCTGCTGCTGCACGAGAACCCCCTGCTGGCCACCCCGGCGACGGTCAGGACGGCCCTGCTGGTCGGCCGGCGCCGGCGCGGCACCTTCGCGAAGGACCAGCTGTTCGCCGCGCTGGCGGCCCCGGACGGGGAGGTGCAGGCGAGCAGGAGCCAGGTCTGGGACGGCGGGGCGAACCGGAAGCGGGACCAGGCCCGCGCCACCCTCGCCGAGCGCCTCCTCGCCGCTCCCGAACCGGCCGTCCGCCGCTTCGCCCTCACCGCCGCCGTGCACCGCCTGCGGCTGCGCGAGCTCGCCGCCCTGGCCGAGACCGACCGCGACCGGCGGATCCGGGCCCAGGCGGCCGAGGCCGCCGCCCGGCAGGCGGTCTGGACGGACCAGGGCGAGCTGCTGCGCCGCCTGGCCCGCAGCCGGTACCCGGAGGTGCGGATCGCCGCGCTGATCGGCCTGCTGCGCACGGGCGCCGCCGCCGACGCGGTGCCGCACCTCGACGACTCCTCGGCCACCATCCGCGCCCTGGCCCGGACAGCCGCCCGCCGCACCGGCACCGACGCCCTGGCGTACTACCGATCAGCCGTCCGGGCCGGCGCCCCGCAGGACGGCCCGCCTGACGGACCGTACGATTCCGCGACCGGTTCGGCCGGCGCCACCGATGCAGCGACCGGGCCCGCCGAGGCGCCGCACCCCGCATCGCCCGCCCACCCCGCTCCCCCGCAGACCGCCGCCCCCACGCCCGTCCCCACCCCGCCGGCCGACCGGGCCGCGCTCGCCAAGCTGGTCGGGGCGATCGAGGGCCTGGCCGAGACCGGCGGGCAGGGCGACGCCCCGGCGTTCCTCGCGCTGCTGGCGCACCCGGCCGCGCCGGTCCGCGTCCACGCGCTGCGCGCGCTGCGCGGCCTCGGCCCGGTGCCGGTGAGCCCGGTGGTGGAGCTGCTGCGGGACGGTTCGGCCGCCGTGGTCAGGGAGGCGGCCATCGCGCTCGCGCCCCACGCGGAGCAGCTGCCCGCCGCGCTGCTGTGGGAGCTGCTCGGTGATCCGCTGCGGCCGGCCGTCCGCCGGGCCGGGTACCGGCTGCTGTACCGGCGCGACCGGCCCGCCGCGCTGCGGGCGGCCCTGCTGCTCTGCGCCGACCCGCACCCGCGCCTCGCCGCCCGGGCCACCACGGACGCCGTCACCCAGATCCGGCTGATGGCCCCGCACGCCTGGCGCGCCCGCCAGACCGTCCCGCTCGACGCCGACCCCGCCCAGGCCGCCGAGCTGCTCGCCCTCGCGGAGCAGCGCAGCGCCGAACTCACCGAGCCCGTGGTCCGGTTGCTCAGCAGCGTGCTCCACGCTGCGGGCGACGGGCCGCGCTGAGCAGCTCGGCAGCCTGAGCGCGGCTCGGCGGCCCGGCGACCTGAGCGGGCCTCAGCAGCCCAGCTCCTCCCCGCGCTCGCACATCGCGTCCACCGCGTCCCGCAGCAACGGCTTCGGCCCGGGATGGGCCTCCAGGATGAGCTTCACCGCGTACAGCCGCCGACTGCTCCGGATCAGCTCGTCCACCTCGGCCCGGCTCGCCGGGGCCAACTCCGCCCAGATCGGGTTCCTCATGGCACCGATCCAAGCAGAAGAAGGTCCAGAAGAAGGTCCAGAAGATCCAGAAGGAGATCCGGGCGGAAGGAGCGGGCTTCAGGAGGGCCGGATCAGCCCGCTGGTCAGGCCGGCCGCGATGGCGGCGGTGCGGGAGTCGACGCCGAGCTTGTCGTAGATGTGGACGAGGTGGGTCTTGACGGTGGCCTCGCTGATGAAGAGGCGCTTGGAGATCTGGCGGTTGGCCAGGCCCTCGGCGAGGAGCCGGAGGATCTCGGTCTCGCGCGGGGAGAGGGTGGGGCGGCCGGCCCGGACGCGGCCGAGCAGGCGGGCGGCGACCGGTGGGGCGAGGACGGTCTCGCCGCGGGAGGCGGCCCGGACGGCGGCGGCCACCTCCTCGGGCGGGGCGTCCTTGAGCAGGTAGCCGGTGGCGCCGGCCTCGACGGCGGCGAGGATGTCGGCGTCGGTGGAGTACGTGGTGAGGATGAGGACGGCCGGCGGGTCGGGCAGGGCGGTGATCCGGCGGGTGGCCTCGACGCCGTGCATGCCGGTGCCCATCTGGAGGTCCATCAGGACCACGTCGGGGCGGTCGGCCAAGGAGTCGAGGACGCGCAGCGCCTCGGCGCCGTCGGCGGCCTCGCCGACGGCCTCGAGCTCGGGCAGGTCGTCGACCATGGCGCGCAGCCCGCGCCGCACCACGGGGTGGTCGTCCACCAGCAGCACGCGGATGCTCATCGGGCCACCACCGCCCGGGTGGCCAGCGAGGCGGCCACGGCCGTGCCCTCGCCGGGGGCGGACTCCACCGTCAGCCGGCCTCCGAGTGCGGCGATCCGCTCCCGCATGCCGTGCAGGCCGAAGGAGCCCGCGCCCACCGCGGCGGGGTCGAAGCCCGATCCGTCGTCGTACACGTCCAGCGTCACCTCGTCGTCCAGGTACCCGAGCGTCACGGCGATCCGCGCGGCCCGGGCGTGCCGCACCGCGTTGGCCAGTGCCTCCTGGGTGAGCCGCAGCAGCGCCACCTCGGCCTCCACCGGCAGCGGGTAGGGCTCGCCCTCCAGGTGGAAGTCGGCCCCGGCGCCGCCCGCGAGCCGGCGCAGCGCCTCGGTCAGGGTGGCGTCCTCCAGTGCGGGCGGGGTGAGGGCGGCGACGAAGCGGCGGGCCTCGGCGAGGTTCTCGGCGGCGGTGCGGCCGACCTCGCGGATGCGTTCCGAGGCGACCGAGGGTTCGGCAGGCAGCGCCGCATCGGCCGAGCGGGCCAGCAGCACGATGCTGGACAGGCCCTGGGCCAGGGTGTCATGGATCTCCCGGGCCAGGCGCTGGCGCTCGGCGAGCACCCCGGCCTCGCGCTGGCTGGCGGCGAGCTCGCCGCGGGTGCGGACCAGGTCGTCGATCAGCTGCTGGCGCTCGCGGCTCTCCCGGTACAGGGCGGCATAGCCGTACGCGGTGAGCAGCGCGACCGCCGCGCCGGCGACCGGGCCGAGCACCTTGGGGCCGGTGAGCCCGCCCTCGGTGCCGGCCTGGGCGGCGACCACCACCCCGGTCAGCGCGAGCACGGCGGGCACCGCCCAGCGGGCGGGCATCAGGTGCAGGCAGACGAAGTAGAGCGGGAAGGCGAGGTAGCAGAACTCGGGGTGCAGCAGGGTGAGCCCGATCCAGAGCAGCACCACGGCGGCAAACCAGGCCCCGGCCCAGAGCCGCTCGGTGCGCACCCGCTCGACCACCCCGCCGGCCGCGTAGACGGCGGCGAGCAGCACCGCGGTGGTCAGCCCGGGCGCGCCGAGGTCGCCGCCGAGCACGCCGCGCACCAGCAGCACCGCGAGCAGGGCGAAGAACAGCCCGTGCAGGGCCAGGTTCATCAGCCTCAGGGCCGGCGTGCCGGCGCCGGGGGCGGGGTGCGGGGGTGGAGCGGTGGCGGTCACGCCTTCCGAGGGTACGGGCTCCGGACCAGGCCACCGCGCGGCACGGCATCAACCGTTCGATTGATTCTCGGGTGCATCCCCCGCACGGGTCGAACCCCCGTCCTCTCCCTGATGGAAAGGGCCCCGCGCGCCGACAAGGTTGGTGGCAGCATCCGCTCACGTCCGGAAGGACTCCCGTGTTCGTCGCGCTGCGTGACATCCGGTTCGCCCGAGGGCGCTTCGCCCTGATGGGCGCGGTCGTCACCCTGATAACCACTCTGGTCGTGTTCCTGTACGGGCTGACCGGCGGCCTGGCCTCGGCGGCCTCCTCCACGGTGGCCGAGCTGCCGGCCGACCGGATCGTCTTCGGTGCCACGGCGGGCGCGGCGCCCACGGTGAACTTCGCCAACTCGACCGTCTCCCCCGCCCAGGCCGCCGCCTTCGCCGCCGCCCCCGGGGTGAGCTCGGCCCAGCCGCTGGGCATCTCGATGAGCCGGCTGACGGCGAGCGAGGGGGCGGCCTCGGTGAGCGTGGTGGGCACCGGCGCCGCGCTGCTGCCGCCGATCGGCTCGGGCGCCGCCCCGGGCGAGGGGCAGCTGGCCGTGGGCGCCGACACCGCGAAGACGTACCACCTGGGCGTCGGCAGCACGGTCAAGGTGGGCCCGAGCACGCTGACCGTCTCCGGCCTGACGGCCGAGCGCTCCCTCTCGCACGCGCCCACCGTCTGGACCACCCCGGCCACCTGGGAGAAGCTCAGCGGCCAGACCCAGCCCACCGCGCTGGCCCTCAGCACCAGCGGCGGAGCGGACCTCGAGGCGGTGGACGCCGCCCAGGGCACCGAGACGGTGGCGCTGGCCGACTCGCTCGGCGGGATCAACGGGTACGACGCCGAGCAGGGCAGCCTGCAGATGATCCAGGGCTTCCTGTTCGCGGTCAGCGCGCTGGTGGTCGGGGCCTTCTTCACCGTCTGGACGGTGCAGCGCAAGCCCGACATCGCGGTGCTCAAGGCGGTCGGCGCGAGCAGCGCCTACCTGGTGCGGGACGCCCTCGCGCAGGCCGCGGCCGTGCTGCTGGGCGGGGCGCTGCTGGGCGGGCTGGTCGGCGCGGTGGGCGGGGTGTTCGCCAGTGCCACGGTGCCCTTCGACGTGAGCGCGGCCAGCGTGGCCGTGCCGGTCACCGTGATGGTGCTGCTCGGTCTGCTCGGGGCGGCGCTGGCCGTCCGCCGGATCACCTCTGTCGACCCCCTCGCCGCGCTCGGAGCCAACCGATGACCACCACCGACACCCCCCTGAAGACCCGCACCGGCCTGGCCCTGCGCGGGGTGACCCTGACCTACCCGGACGGCGAGCAGCGCCTGACCGCCCTGGACGGGGTGGACCTCGCGGTGGCACCCGGCGAGTTCGTGGCGGTGGCCGGGCCCTCCGGCTCGGGCAAGTCGAGCCTGCTGGCGGTGGCGGCCACCCTGCTGCGGCCGGACGGCGGCGAGGTGCTGATAGACGGCCAGGAGGTCGGCGCGCTGAGCGCCGCGGCCCGGGCGGCGCTGCGCCGGGCGAAGCTCGGCATCGTCTTCCAGCAGTCCAACCTGCTCGGCTCGCTGACGGCGGTGGAGCAGCTGCTGGTGCTGGAGTCGGTGCGCGGCGGCAAGGTCCGCGAGGCCCGGGCCCGGGCCGAGGAGCTGCTGGCCTCGGTGGGCCTGGACGCGGCCAAGCAGCGCCGCCGGCCGCACCAGCTCTCCGGCGGCGAGCGCCAGCGGGTCAACATCGCCCGCGCGCTGTTCGGCAGCCCCTCGGTGCTGCTGGTGGACGAGCCGACCTCGGCCCTGGACCACGAGCGCGGCGAGCAGATCGTCGCCCTGCTGGCCGAGGTGACCCGCACCCACGGCACGGCCACGGTGATGGTCACCCACGACCGCGACCTGCTGGGGCGGGTCGACCGCGTCCTGGAGATGCAGGACGGCCGGCTGCACTGAGCCCCGGCGGCTCACTTGAACCAGTACAGGACCCCGCCGTGGTGGGAGCAGGTGCCGGACGGGGTGGCCGAGGTCGAGGGCGTGCCGTCCTTGCACTCGGCCATCTCGTTCGGCACCGTCGGCGTCTGCCCGACGTCCCAGCCGCAGACGGCCACCGTGTGGTGCCCGCAGCTGCCGCCGGCCGCCTTGGTGGCCGGGGGCTCCGCCGTGATGACCGGCGGCGGCACTGCGGCGGGCCGGGTGGCGGTGGGCGAGGCGTGGTGGGTGGGTGTCGGCGCGGGCGCGGGCGCCTGGGCGGGCGGGGTCGACACCACCGGGGTCGGCGTGGGTGTGGGCGTCACCACGGGGGCCGGGGTCGGCGTCACCACGGGCGTCGGGGAGGCCGAGGGCGAGGCCGGGGTGGTGACCGCCGCCTCGACGTGGTTCTGCGTGTTCGGCGGGGCGACGGGGTCACAGGCCGTCAGGAAAGCCGCCACGGACACCGCGGCTATCGCGAGTGCCCGTGGGAGCGTGCTCAGGTGCGGGGTTCTGGTCATGACCCGGGAAGGTACCGGGGACCGGGCCCGCGTAAGGGGCGAACGGGCAAACCCGCTCGCCCGGTCTCAGCGGGCGCCGAGCCGCAGGGCGGTGCGCTCCTCGACCACGGTGTCCTCGCCGGCCGCCCAGAGCGAGCGGATGTGGCCGAGGTGGCGGGTCATGCAGGCCTCGGCGGCGGCGGCGTCGCCGGAGATCATCACGTCCAGCAGCTCCAGGTGCTCCTCGGCCGAGGAGACCAGCTCGCCGCGCTGGTCGAGCCGGTTGAGGCCGTAGAGGCGGGAGCGCTTGCGCAGGTCGCCGACCGTCTCGACCAGGCGGGAGTTGCCGGCCAGCGCGAGCAGGTCGAGGTGGAACTGGCGGTCGGACTCCAGGTACGCGATCAGGTCGTGCTTGCGGGCCGCCGTGACGATGGCCTGGGCCTGCGGACGCAGGGCCTCCAGCTGCTCGGCGGTGGCGGTGCGGGTGACCCGGCCGACGGTGGGGATCTCGATCAGCGCGCGGATCTCGGTGTAGTCGTCCAGATCCCGCTCGGTCAGCTCGGTGACGCGGAAGCCCTTGTTGCGGACGGCCTCGACCAGGCCCTCCCGGGCCAGGTCGAGCATCGCCTCGCGGACGGGCGTGGCGGACACGCCGAAGTCGGCGGCCAGCGCGGGGGCCGAGTAGACGACCCCCGGGCGCAGCTCGCCGGAGATCAGCGCGGCTCGCAGAGCGTGGGCGACCTGGTCGCGCAGCCGCTCCTGGACGGAAATGAGGGCGCGAGGCTTGAGGTCGGCCATGGTGTTCCTCCGGGGTCTTTAGGACACCATTGTACAATGTCACGTTTCGCTAATTATGAAACATTTCCAGGCATTGTGTAAAGCTCTTGCTGAGCCGCCGCCACAGCCAGATCCTCCCAGGCCATCCCGACGCTCTTGAAGAACCTCGGCCGGTCGGTGGGGACAACTGCCTTGCCGTTGACGAGTTCTGACAGATTAGCAAGGGAATCCGATTCCCGGATCGCCCCCTCCGCGATCGGCATCAGCAGATCACCCGCCTCCCGGAGGGCGCAGGACCGGGCCTCCACGTACCGGGCGGATCGTACGACGAGGGCGGTGTCCACCTCGCGGGCGGCCGGCTCGTGCGAGCCGACGGCCGCGACGGCGGCGTGGTCCGGCACCAGGCGGCCGTCGAAGAGCGGGGTGCGGGCGGTGGTGCAGCAGACCACCAGATCGGCCCGGGCCACGTCGGCCGCGGTGCCCGCCTCGGCGGCCAGGCCCAGGGTGCGGGCGTGGGCGACCAGGGCGGCGGTGGGCTCGGCGCTGCGGCCCACCACGGTGACCCGGGTCAGCGGGCGCACCGCGCGCAGCGCGTCCAGGTGCGCGTACGCCTGCGGGCCCGCGCCGAACAGCACCAGGTGCTCGGCCTCCGGCACCGCCAGCTCGCGCAGCGCCAGCGCGGTGACCGCCGGGGTGCGCAGCGAGGTGAGCGCGATGCCGTCGTAGAGGGCCACCGGCTGCAGGGTCGGGCCGTCGAGCAGCAGGTAGCTGCCGGTGATCCGGGGCAGGCCGCGGGCGGTGTTGCCGTGCGCGACACCGGCGATCTTCACCCCGGTGTAGCGGGCCGAGGCGGCCGGCATCAGCAGCAGCTCCCCGGCGGGCACCGGGATGTTGCTGCGCTGCGGGCACTCCTCGGGGTCGAGCCCCTCGCGCAGCACGCGCGCGAGGGACTCGACGGCCTGGGCCGGAGTGAGGGTCAGGGGCAGGGTGGTGACGGACATCAGAGCAGGAATCCCGTTCCCAGCGAGTCGTGCGGATCGAGGACGAAGCGGTGCTCGCCGGTGCGGTGCGCGGAGCCGGTCACCTCGGTGACGACGCCGTCCCGGTGCTCCCCGGCGAGCCTGCCGGTGAAGACCGTACCGATGACCGACTCGTGCCGCAGCACGTCACCGGGGGCGATCCGCCCCTCGGCGCCGAGCAGGGCGAGCCGGGCGGAGGTGCCGGAGCCGCAGGGCGAGCGGTCGATCTGGCCGTCGGCGAAGACGGTGACGTTGCGCTGGTTGGGCCCGGCCAGGGTGTCCGGCAGCTCCTCGTGCAGGATCACCCCGTAGACCCCGGAGAGCCGGGGGTCGGTGGCGTGCCGGGTGGCCGGCTCCCCGGCGAGGGCGGCGCGGATCTCGCGGCCGATCGCGGTGAGCTCGGGCAGATCCTCGGTGGTGACGGTGAGGCCGAGCTCGGTGGCGCTCACCGAGGCGTAGCAGGCGCCGGAGTGCGCGAGGTCCACGCTCACCTTGCCGCGCGAGGTCTCCACCAGCAGGCCCCGGGCGCTGACGGCGGTGGGCACGTTGCGGAAGGTCACATCGGTGGTGCGGCCGCCGGAGCGGTGCACGGCGGCGCTGACCCGCCCGGACGGGACGTCGATCCGCACCCAGGCCACGCCGTCCTCGGGGGCGGCGACCAGGCCCGCGTCCACGGCCCAGGCGCCGAGCGCGATGGTGCCGTGGCCGCAGGCGGTGGAGTAGCCGTCCTTGTGCCAGAACAGCACCCCGAAGTGGGCCTCGGAGTCGTCCGGGGCCACCACGAACCCGCCGTACATCCCGGCGTGCCCGCGCGGTTCGCGGGTGAGCAGCTTGCGCACGTCGTCCAGGGCGCTGGGGCGCGGCGCGGTGGCCGTGCCGCCGGCACCGAGCGCGATGGCCCGGCGCTCGGCGACGGTGTCGCCCACGATCGGCGGCAGCCCGGAGGTGACGATCCGGAACGGCTCGCCGGCCGTGTGGTAGTCGACCGTGGCGATGTTGAGCGTCATCGCGGCGTCCCGGCGGGGAGCACGGTGACGGTGCGGCTGGCGGTGTAGAAGTCCAGCACGGCCTGGCCCTGCTCGCGCGGGCCGTAGCCGGCCGAGTTGGAGCCGCCGAAGGGCAGGTGGAAGTCCACGCCGCTGGAGGGGGCGTTGACCCGGATCATGCCGGCGTCCAGGCGGTCGGCGGCGGCCAGCGCGGTGTCCAGCTCGCGGGTGTGCACCGAGGTGGCCAGCGAGTGGCGGGTGGAGTTGGCGATCGCGATCGCCTCGTCCAGGTCGGCGGCGCGCAGCAGCACGGCCACCGGCCCGAAGAACTCCTCCTCGAGCAGCGGGTGCCCGGCCGGGACGTCCTCGAGCAGGGCCGGCTCGAAGTACCAGCCCGCGCGCTCGGCGCGGGCGCCGCCGGTGAGCACGGTGGCCCCGGCCGCGCGGGCCGAAGCCACGGCCCCGGTCAGGCGGTTCAGCGCGCCCTCGTTGATCACCGGGCCGCAGGCGGTGCCGGCCTCGGCCGGATCGGCGGCGGGGGTGCCGGCCAGCGCCTTGGTGAGGGCCTCGGCCAGCGGCTCGTACGCGTCGCCGACGGCGATCACCCTGCTGGTCGCGGTGCACTTCTGCCCCGCGTACCCGGCGATCGCGGCGGCCAGGTGGGCCGCGGCCTGGGCGATGTCGGCGTCGGGCAGCACCAGCGCGGCGTTCAGGCCGCCCATCTCGGCCTGCACCGGGATGCCGCGCGCGGTGGTGGCCGCGACCACCGCCTGCCCCACGGCGGTCGACCCGGTGAACGAGACCACGTCGGCGGCCGAGACCAGGGCGCCGCCCTCCTCCGCACCACCGGGCACCACCGTGAACACGCCCTCCGGCAGACCCGCCAGCTCGGCGATCCGCAGCGCACAGGCCGTCCCCTCCGGGGCCGGCTTGAGCACCACGGTGTTGCCCACGGCCAGCGCCGGGGCGGCCTTCCAGACCGGGATGGCCAGCGGGAAGTTCCACGGCGTGATCAGCCCCGCCACCCCGTGCGGGCGCCGACGCGTCATCAGCAGCCCCTCCCCGGCGGCCGGCTCGTGCACCTCGCCGGTCGCGGCGAACGGCGCCTGGCTGTAGTACCGCCAGATCGCCGCCGTCCGCGCCACCTCGCCCCGAGCCTCGGCCAGCGGCTTGCCCACCTCACGGACCGTCAGCTGCGCCAGCTCCTCGGCGTGGGCCTCCACGGCCTCGGCGGCCTTCGCCAGGGCCGCCGCCCGCCCGGCCGCACCGAGCTTGAGCCAGCCGGCCTGGGCCGTACGGGCCCGCTCCACGGCGGCCTCGACGCCGAACGCACCGGGCGTCTCGACGGTGACCACCAGGTCGGACGGGTCGGCGGGGTTGTACGAGCTGACGGTCATTTCGCGAGCCTTTCTGGGGGGGTTTACCACCGGGGGCGCGGGGAAATGCGCGCCCAGCCCTCTACGAAGGTGCACGGTTGCGCGCGCAGTTCCCCGCGCCCCTGCTGTGGTTTCTGTAAGCGGTCAAGCTCTACAGCAAGAATCCAGCCGGGAAGGGATCAGCCGGATCGAGGAAGTACTGCGCCGTCCCGGTCACCCAGGCTCGACCGGTCACGGTCGGGATCACGGCCGGGTGGCCCGCCACGGTGGTCTCCTCGACCAGGCGGCCGGTGAAGGAGGTGCCGATGAACGAGTCGTTGACGAAATCACGCCCGATCGGCAGCTCGCCGCGGGCGTGCAGCTGGGCCATCCGGGCCGAGGTGCCGGTGCCGCAGGGCGAGCGGTCGAACCAGCCGGGGTGGATGGCCATCGCGTGGCGGGAGTGCTCGGCGGTGGAGCCGGGGGCGGCGAGGTAGACGTGGTGGACGCTGTGGATGGACGGGTCCTCCGGGTGGACGGGCCGCGCCGCCGTCGCGTTGATCGCGTCCATCATGGCCAGCCCGGCGTCCAGGATGTCCTGCTTGCGCTCGCGCTCGAACGGCAGGCCGAACTCGGCCAGCGGCAGGATCGCGTAGAAGTTGCCGCCGTACGCGAGGTCGTAGCCGACCGTCCCGTACCCGGGCACCTCGATCTTCTGGTCCAGGGCCACCGCGTAGGAGGCCACGTTGCGGATGGTCACGGCCTTGGCCGCGCCGCCCTCCACGTGCACGTCGGCGATCACCAGACCGGCCGGCGTGTCCAGGCGGACGGTGGTGACGGGCTCGACCACCTCGACCATGCCGGTCTCCACCAGCACGGTGGCCACCCCGATGGTGCCGTGGCCGCACATCGGCAGCAGGCCGGAGACCTCGATGTAGAGCACGCCGAAGTCGGCGTCCGGCCGGGTGGGCGGCTGGAGGATCGCGCCACTCATCGCGGCGTGGCCGCGGGGCTCGTACATCAGCAGGGTGCGGAAGTGGTCCAGGTGCTCCTGGAAGTGCACCCGGCGCTCGGCCATGGTGGCGCCGGGGATGACGCCGAACCCGCCCGTGATCACCCGGGTCGGCATGCCCTCGGTGTGCGAGTCGACGGCGTGGAAGACATGACGGCTGCGCATCGGTTCTCTCCCGGTTGAGTCAGATGGGGGACGGGAGGGCCGGCTGCCCCCGCAGCCGGCCTCTTCACGAGCGTCAGACCAGACCGTTGGCGATGGCCTGCTCCGTGGCGGCGCGCACGGCCTTCTCGATCTCCGGGGAGAGCGCGAAGCGCGGGGCGCGGACGGGGCCGCCCGGGCGACCGGCGATGTCCATCGAGAGCTTGATGGCCTGGACGAACTCGGTCTTGGAGTCCCAGCGCAGCAGCGAGTGCAGGGACTTGTAGAGCGGCAGGGCCGTGGTCAGGTCGCCGGCCACGGCGGCCTGGTAGAGCTTGACGGTGGCCTTGGGCAGCGCGTTCGGGTAGCCCGCGATCCAGCCGACGGCACCGGCCAGCGCGAGCTCCAGGAGCACGTCGTCGGCACCGATCAGCAGGTCCAGGCCGGGGGCCAGCTCGGCGATCTCGTAGGCCCGGCGGACGTCGCCGCTGAACTCCTTGACCGCGACGATCGAGCCCTCGCCGTGCAGCTGGGCGAGCAGCTCGGGGACGAGGTCGACCTTGGTGTCGATCGGGTTGTTGTACGCCACGATCGGCAGGCCGGCCTGGGCCACCTCGGCGTAGTGGGCGCGGACGGCGGCGTGGTCGGCGCGGTACGCGTTCGGCGGCAGCAGCAGGACGGAGCCGGCGCCGGCCTCGGCGGCCTGCTCGGCCCAGCGGCGGGACTCGGCGCTGCCGTAGGCGGCGACGCCGGGCATCACGCGGGAGCCGTCGCCGGCCGCCTCGACGGCGGTGGTGACGACGCGGGCGCGCTCCTCGGCGGTGAGGGTCTGGTACTCGCCCAGGGAGCCGTTGGGCACCACACCGTCGCAGCCCGACTCGATCAGCCAGCGGACGTGCTCGGCGTAGGCGTCGTAGTCGACGGAGAGGTCGTCACGCAGCGGCAGCGTGGTGGCGACCATGATGCCGCGCCAGGGGCGAGCGGGCTCGTGCGAAGCGAGAGACACGGGGACAACTCCCTAGGTGGTGAGGTGTGACATTTTATTGTAGTGGACAGTGCAGCCACAAGAGGGCTGCACCCGTCCGAATGATCGGTCAGTATGTCGGATCATCGGCCGGAACGGCGGCCAGATCTCCGAGCCGCACCGGGCCGGCGAGCGGACGGCTGTCGGCGCGGGGTGCGCCACCGCCCGCCAGGCAGGCCACGGCCGCGCCGCACATGCGGCCCTGGCACCAGCCCATCCCGGCCCGGGTGAGCAGTTTGACGGTGCGCGCGTCGCCCGCACCCAGGTCGTCCACGGCCTCGCGGATCTTCGCGACCGAGACCTCCTCGCAGCGGCAGACGTCCGTCTCCGGGGTCAGCCACTCCGGCCAGCCGGGGCCGGGCCGGTGCGCCGCGGCCATCAGGCCGGCGAAGGCCCGCCGGCGGCGCTGCCGGGCCCGCAGGCCGCCCGGCACCTCCCGGCCGGCGATCACCCGGGCCGCCAGCTCGCCCTCGGCCACCGCCAAGTCGGCGCCGCCGACCCCGCAGGTCTCTCCCGCCGCCCAGAGCCCGGGCAGACTGGTGCGCAGCTCGGCGTCGACCCGCAGGCCCACCGTGCCGTCGCCCAGCTCCACCGTCTCGGCGCCCAGCTCGGTGGCGAGCTCGATCTGCGGCACCAGGCCGTGCCCGATCGCCACCGCGTCGCAGGCCAGGTACCGCTCGGTGCCGGGCACCGGGCGCCACTGGCGGTCCAGCTTGGCGATCGTCACCCCGGTCACCCGGTCGGTGCCGTGCGCCTGCACCACGGCGCTGGAGCGACGCAGCCGCACCCCGTGCCGCAGCAGCTTGGCGCCGTGCTCGGCGCCCTCCACCAGCTTGGCGGGGTTGGCCGCCAGCGTGGTGACCCCCCGGGCGTAGCCCAGGTAGTCGGTGGCCTCCACCACGGCCGGCACGCTCGCCCCGGCCGAGACCAGCGAGGAGGCGGCGGCCAGCAGCAGCGGGCCGGAGCCCGCCACCACGATCCGCTTGCCCGGCAGCACCAGGCCGGCCTTGAGCATGGCCTGGGCGCCGCCGGCCGTGACCACCCCGGGCAGCGTCCAGCCGGGGAAGGGCAGCTGGCGCTCGTAGGCGCCGGTGGCCAGCAGCACGGCCGCGGCCGGCACGACGGCCGTGCCGCCGGAGCCGCCGGGGCCGGTGGTGGCGTGCAGCCGCCAGCCCTCGCCGGTCTCGGCCGTCCACACCTGGTGCTCGGTCAGGTAGGTCAGCCGGCCGAGGTCGGTCTGCCGCTTGAGCCGGGCGGAGAGGCCGGTGAAGATGCCCCAGCCGTGGTGCAGCTTCTCCGGGTGGGCGGCCTTCAGACCGGGGGCCGGGTGGCGGTAGTACTGCCCGCCGGGGCGCGGGCCCGCGTCGAGCAGCGCGCAGCGCAGGCCGAGCTCGGCGGCCGTGACGGCGGCCGCGAGCCCGGCCGGGCCCGCGCCGATGACGGCGAGGTCGAAGGACTCCTGGGGCTCAGATGGCGAGGTCGGCACGGCCGTGGCCCTCCTGGGTGGTGACGGTGTCGCCGGGCTGGGCGGGCAGCAGGCAGGTCCGCTGGTTGGGGCGGCCGTTGACGGTGGCCAGGCAGTCGTAGCAGGCGCCGATCCCGCAGAAGGCGCCGCGCGGGCGGCCCTCCACCCGGGTGGTGCGCCAGGCCAGGATGTCGGCGGCCCAGAGCGCGGCGGCGATCGACTGGCCGGGCAGCGCCGGGATCTCGCGGCCGTCGAACTCGATGATGTGCGCGGCCTCGGGCCGGGCGCCGACCAGCGAGGCGGGGGTCTGCCGGGCGCCGCTCATGACTCCTCCTCGATGAACCGGTCGGGACGGAAGGGGGTGAGGTCCAGGGCGGGCGGCTGCCCGGTCAGCTGGTCGGCGATCAGCCGGCCGGTGGCGGGGGCCAATCCGATGCCCGCGCCCTCATGGCCGCAGGCGTGGTACAGGCCGGCCACCCGGGCGTCGGCCCCCACGGCCGGCAGGTGATCCGGCAGGTACGGGCGGAAGCCCCGGTAGGCGCGCTGCACGGTGACCTCGGCCAGCACCGGGAAGAGCTTGACCGCGTTGGCCGCCAGCCGGTGCAGCACCTCCACCGACAGCGTCCGGTCGAAGCCCACCCGCTCGCGGCTGGCGCCGATCAGCACCGGCCCGGCCGGGGTGCCCTCGACCACGGCCGAGGTCTGCAGGGCGGCGGAGCCGCTGGCCACGTCGGCCACGTAGTCGGCCGCGTAGACCTTGTGCCGCACCACCCGGGGCAGCGGCTCGGTGACCAGCACGAAGCCCCGGCGGGGCATCACCGGCAGGCGCACCCCCGCCAGCTCGGCCAGCTCGCCGCCCCAGGTGCCGGCCGCGTTGACCACGGCGGGGGCCTCGATGGTGCGGCGCTCGGTGACCACGCCGGTCACGGCGCCGTCGGCCCCGGTGCGCACCGCCGTGACGGCCTCGCCGAGGTACAGCGCGGCCCCGGCCGCCCGGGCGGCGCGCAGCAGGTGGGCGGCGGCCAGGGCCGGCTGCACCTGCGCGTCCTGCGGGTAGTGGAAGCCCCCGGCCAACCCCTCGGCCAGGTGCGGCTCCAGCTCGCGCAGGCGCTCGCCCGCGATCTCCGCCGACTCGACGCCGACCTCGGCCTGGTGCGCGGCGAACTTGCGCAGCGCGGCCATCCCGGCCTCGCCGGAGGCCACCACGAGCCCGCCCTTGGGCTCGTACTCGACGGCCTCCCCGAGCTCTGCGGCCAGCTCCCGCCACAGCCCGGTGGAGTACAGCGCGAGGTCGAGCTCGGGGCCCGGCTCCTTGTCGGAGACCAGCAGGTTGCCCTCGCCGGCCCCGGTGGTGCCGCCCGCGACGGGGCCGCGGTCGACGACGGCCACGGCCAGGCCGGCCCGGGCGGCGTAGTAGGCGCAGGCGGCACCGACGACTCCGGCGCCGATCACCACGACATCGTGGAGGGATCTCTTGAGCACGTCAGTAATATGTCACACTGCAGTGTGGCTTGCCAAGAGCACGTAAACAGCCGGGGAAGCAGCGCCGACGACGAAGGGCGTGGGGGAAGCCTCCCCCACGCCCTCTCACTCACCCGGCAGTGCTCAGGTGATGTCGTCCATCTGCTCGCCCCGGGCCGCCGGGATCGGCGCCGGTGCGGCCGGCGCCCCCGAGGCCTCCACCGGCTCGGCGGCGGCCACGTCCTCCACCGAGAGGTCGAGGTGCGAGGCCTCCTCGTCGTCCAGGCCGGCGTCCGGGTTGCGCTTGGCCCGGCGGCGGTCGTTGACCATCGCGATCGCCACGGCGATGAAGTACAGGCCCCAGATCGGCGCCGCCAGCGCGAGCATGCTGAGCGGGTCGGTGGAGGGGGTGGCGAAGGCCGCGAAGACCGTGATTCCCATGATCATGCCGCGCCACCAGCCGAGCAGCCGCTTGCCGGTCACCATGCCCGCGAAGTTGAGCATCACCAGCAGCAGCGGGAACTCGAAGGCGCAGCCGAAGACCAGCAGCAGCCGGGTGGCGATGTCGAAGTAGTCCTCGGGCGGCAGGATCGGCGTCGTCCCGGAGGGGCTGAACGAGATCAGCACCTGCACGGTGGTCGGCAGCAGCAGGTACGCGCAGGTCACACCGGCCAGGAAGAGCGGCACGCCGGCGCCCAGGAAGCTCAGCGCGTAGCGGCGCTCGTGCTTGTGCAGACCGGGCGAGACGAAGGCCCACAGCTGGTACAGCCAGACCGGCACGGTGGCCACCACGGCCGCCGTCAGGGCGACCTTGAGCGTCCAGGTGAACGGCGTGGTCAGGCCGATGTTCGAGATCTGCGCGCACTTGCCCTTGAAGTTGTGCGCCGACTCGGCGTCGCACTGCGGCAGCGGCTTCAGCAGGAAGGTCTCGATCTGCTTGTGGAAGTACAGCGCCACGATCGTGAGCAGCACGATCGCGAGGACCGACTTGACCAACCGGCTCCGGAGCTCGCGGAGGTGGTCGGCCAGGGCCATCCGGCCCTCAGGGTCCTTGGGCGTTTTCGACGACTTGCTCAACCCCGGTCCTCAACAACTCGTGCGGTGGTGCCGGCCGGGCGGCGGGCACCGGTACTGCTAATCCTGGCGTGGCGCTTCTTCCGGCTGGGCCACCGGGCGGGAGTCCGCGCCGGGGGCTCCGGGGGCCGGCTTGACCGCCTTGGGGGCCGGAGCCGCCTGTGGCTGCTCCTCCTCCGTGCCGTCCTCGCGCAGCGCCTTGGCCTCACTCTTCAGGATGCGCGCGGACTTGCCGAGGTTGCGGGCGAGCTCCGGCAGCTTCTTCGCGCCGAACAGCAGCAGCGCGAGGACCACGATCACCAGGATCGCGATGGGCGAGACCCTCATGGGTGACCACCTTCCCGTCGCGTGGGAGGCATTCCCCCACGCGGGCGATGGTAGCCCGTGCCGGTGACGCGGCGGCAACCGCCGCCCGCCACTTCGTCGGCTACCACCCCTCCCTCCAGTGTCAGCCCCGCAGCGGGATCTCCCCGCCTGCCTCGGCCAACGCCCGCGAGGCGCCGTCCACCGCCCGGGCCAGCCGCGCGGCGTCCAGCCAGAGCCGGGCCCCGAGCGCCCCGAGCACCAGCAGCCCCGCAGTGGAGAGCAGCACGGCCGCGATCACGTACCAGGTCACAGTGGGCTCACCCTTCGGCCGGGACGAGCCGCATGGTGCTGACCCCGGCTCCGGTCAGGGCGGCGACGATCTTCTCCCCGGCCGGCTTGCGGACGGCTGCGCCGCAGGCCGGGCAGGTGAAACTGTAGAAGGTCCGCTCCCGGGTGGCGCCGAGGGCCAGCCGGAAGGCGGCGGCCGGGAGCTCCACCTTCTCCCGGCAGTCCGAGCAGTAGACCTTGAATCTGGCGGAGTCGCTCACCGCTCGGACCCGTAGTGCTCGAGCGCCGCGCGGGCGGCGGAGCCGGCCTGCTCGGCGAGCTCGGCGGGGGCGACGATCCGGCCGTCCCGGCCCAGCCGCAGGGCGAGCGGGCGCAGCCCGGCCGGGTCGGCCGAGCGCAGGGTGATCCGCAGGCCGCCGTCGGGCAGCTCCTCGGCGCGGTCGTGGGTGTAGTACTCGGCGACCCAGCGCCCGCCGGGGCCGACCTCCACGATCACCTCGGGGTCGTCGGCGGCGGGGTTGACCAGGCCGGCCGAGAGGTCCCGCGGCTCCAGCCGCGGCGGGTCGGCCGGCTCGTCCAGCACCTTGATCTCGGCCACCCGGTCGAGGCGGAAGAGCCGGCGGTCCTCGGAGACCCGGCACCACCCCTCCAGGTAGGTGTGGCCCTCGGTGACCAGGCGGATCGGGTCCACCTCGCGCTCGGTCATGCCGCCGCGCCCGTGCGAGTAGTAGCGCAGCCAGATCAGCCGGCCCTCGCTGAGCGCGCGGTCGATGTCGGCGAAGACCTGGCCCTCGGCCTCGAAGTGCACGCCGACCCGGGCGGAGGCGTCGGCGCTCTCGCCGGCCGCGTTCTCGATCTTGGTGACGGCCCGGGTGAGCGCCTCGCGGTCGCGCTGGCGCAGACCCGGCAGGCCGGCCACCGCGCGGGCGGCCACCAGGAGGGCGGTGGCCTCGTCGGCGGCCAGGCGCAGCGGCTGCGCCACGTCGTCCACGTTGTGCCACCAGATCCGCTCGCCGTCGGTGTCGATGTCGAGCAGGTCGCCGCCGCGGAAGCTGGTGCCGCACATCGGCAGCACGTTCAGGTCGGCGATCAGCTCGCGCTCACTGATGCCGAAGGCGCGGGCCACCTCGGCCACCTCGGCCCCGGGGCGCTCGCGCAGGTAGGTGACCAGCGAGAGCATCCGCCGGGTCTGGTCGATCGCGTTGCTCATGGTCACTCCCCCACGCCGAGGCCGGCGACAGCGCGCAGCCGGTCGATGACATCCGCCCGCAGCTCCTCGGGTGCGAGCACCACGAGGTCGGGCCCGAACTCGGCCAGGTCGGCCCCGAGCCCGTTGCCGTACGGGATCTCCAGCTCGTCCCAGTCGCCCTCGGCCGGGGCGACAGTGAGCGCCTTGGTGCGCAGCGGGAAGCCCGCCCCCCGGCGCAGCCGGATGGTGGCGGTGGCGGTGGCGCCCTCGCCGGCGAAGGCGGCGACCACGGCCCGGACGTCCACATGACCCGGCACCTCGCCGAGGAACCTGCCGGCCCGGGAGCGGACCTTGCCGGTGATCCGGCTGAGCCTGAAGACCCGGGCCGCCTCGCGGTCCCGGTCCCAGCCGGCCAGGTACCAGTGGCCGCGCCAGCACTCCAGCGCCCAGGGCTCCACCTGGCGCTGCTCGGGGGCGGCGGCCCCGGCCTTGCGGTAGTCGAAGGTCACCGGGCGGCGGTCGCGGGCGGCCACCAGCAGCGGCTCGAAGGCGGCCTCGCGGGCCGGGATGAGCGGCTGCAGCGCGCTGTGCTCGGCGTCCTCGGTGAACGGCACCCCGGCGGCGCGCAGCTTCTGCAGGGCGCCGCTGGCCGCGCCGGACATCTTGGCCTGCTGCCAGACCCGGGCGGCCAGGGTCAGCGCGGCGGCCTCCTCGGCGTCCAGGGCGATCTCGGGCAGCCGGTTGCGGTCGCGCCGGGCCAGGTAGCCGACCTCGCCGTCCAGGGCGTTCTCGTCCACGTCGATGATCAGGCCGAGCTCGCGCAGGTCGTCCTTGTCGCGCTCGAACATCCGGTTGAAGGCGTCCTCGCTGCCCTGCTGCCAGGCCTCGCGGTACGCCTCGACGGACTCCCGCAGCTCCTTCTTGGAGAGCGGCCGTCTGGTGTTCATCAGGCACAGGGCGAGGTTCATCAGCCGCTCCGCCTTGGCGATCGCCATCGCTGACCTTTCCGTACGGCGCGCCGGGCGCACCGGGGTTACCCGGGGTGATCGCCCGGCCGACCCGACCGTACCGGTAGCGGGCGCGCCGAGAAAAGCCGAGGGCCTTGCCCGGGAACCGCCGAGGGCGAAGCCCGGGAAACGCAACAGGCCGCACCCCGCCGGAGCGGGGTGCGGCCCTGGAGCCGGATCAGCTGATCGGGTCTCAGACGCCGAGCAGGTCGACGACGAAGATCAGCGTCGAGCCGGCCGGGATGAGCGGGCTCGGCGACTGGTTGCCGTAGGCCTTGTTCGCCGGGATGACCAGCTCGCGACGGCCGCCGACCTTCATGCCGACGACGCCCTCGTCCCAGCCCTTGATGACGCGGCCCTTGCCCAGCGGGAAGCGGAAGGTCTGGCCGCGGTTCCAGGACGCGTCGAACTCCTCGCCGGAGGCGAAGGTGACGCCCACGTAGTGGACCTCGACGTTCGCACCGACGGTGGCCTCGGCGCCGTCACCCACGACGATGTCGCGGATCTGGAGCTCGGTCGGAGCCTCGCCGCCCGGGAAATCGATCTCGGGCTTGGTCTTCTGAGTCACGGAACTCTTCTCTCGGTTGGCTGTACTGCAGGCCCCAGCCTAGCCGTCGGCGGAGCCGCAGCGATCTAGCTGTCGGCGGAGCCCACGCCCGCGTCCAGGATGTCCACCACGAAGACCAGCGTCGAGTTGGCCGGGATCGGGCCGGAGGCCTGGTCCTTGTAGCCGAGCGAGGAGGGGATGACCAGCTCGATCCGGCTGCCGACGGTCTGGCCGACGATGCCCTTGTCCCAGCCCTCGATGACGCTGCCGCCACCGGTGACGAAGCTGAAGGCCTGGCCGCGGTCGAGCGAGGAGTCGAACTTCTTGCCGTCCTTGTACAGCACGCCGGTGTACTGGACGACGACCTTCTCGCCGGACTCGACCTTCTTGCCCTTGCCCTGGATCAGGACGGCGGTCTTGAGCTCCTTGGGGTCGGCCGCGCCGGGCACCGGGGTGATCTCGGCGGCCTTCTTGCCGTTGTCCTTGACCTTGGGGAAGTCGGACGGCGGGTCGGTCATCTCGCCCTGGACGGTGGCGTCCGGGGCGGTGGCCTGCTTGATGTCGATCACGAAGACCAGGTTGTCGGTCGCGCCGACGCCCATCGCGCTGTTGCCCTGGGCACCGAAGGCGGCGGCCGGGGGCGCCACCACGAGCAGGCGGCTGCCGGCCTTGTGGCCGGTCACCACGCTGTCGAGGGCGGGGATGAGCTTGCCCGAGCCGGCCTGGTAGAGCTGCGGCTTGCCCTGGTCGTAGCTGCCGGCGATGTCCTTGCCGTTGGCCCAGTCCTTGGCCGAGAAGTCGACCGAGACCCAGTCGTTCTTGTTGACCTTGGGGCCGTCGCCCTCGCTCAGCTGCTTGACCACGAAGGTGCCTTCGGCAGCCTCCTTGGGCACCTCGATGGTGGGCTTCTTGCCGAAGTCGCCGGTCACCGTCGGGAGCACCTTGGCGGTGTCCTTGATCGGGGGCACCGGGTCGGCCGTCGGCGCGGCCGAGGTGGGCGCCGAGTCGGCGGCCTTCGCCTTGGCGCTCGAGTCGGGCCGGTTGACCATGTACAGGGTCACGCCGCTGCCGACCAGCAGCAGCGCGAGCACCGTGCCGAGGATCACGCCGAGCTTGCCCGCCCCGGGCGGGTTCTCGTCGTAGCCGGCCTCGGAGAGCTCCTGGCGGCGCACCGTGGAGGCGAAGACCTGGGGCTCCTCGTCCTTGACCGGCTCACGCGGCTCGACCGGGGCGGCGATCTGGCTGAGCACCTCCGGCGACACGATGATCGACTCGCCCTCGCCCGGCAGCGGGCCGCCGGGCCGCGCGGCAGCCGGGTCAGCGGCCCCGCCGTTGACGGCTCCGGCCTCGCCCGGGCTCGACGTTTTATCAGACATGACTCCCCATCCATCCGGCCGTTCGAAGCCCTGACCCGGGCCGCGACGACTCATACCACAGTGCTGAGCGGCGCCAGTATGTCAGGTACGCATGAGAGCAGTGGTCGGCCACCCTCTCAGACTGCCGCCAGGATGTCGATCACGAAGACCAGGGTGGAGTTCGCCGGCACCGAGCTCTGGGCCTTGTCCCCGTAGCCCAGGGCGGGCGGGACGACGAGCTCCACCCGGCTGCCGACGGTCTGGCCGACCAGGCCCTCGTCCCAGCCCTTGATCAGCTGGCCGGTGCCGACCTGGAGGGCCTGGGCACCGCCGTGGCTCCAGGAGGAGTCGAACTGCTGGCTGTTGGCCCAGAGCACGCCGGTGTACTGGACGACCAGCTGCTGGCCGGAGGCCACCGGCTTGCCGTCGCCCTTGACCAGGACGTACTTCTGCAACTCGGTGGGCGGGGCCGGCGGGCCGGCCGGGACGGTGATGGTGGGGGCGGCCTTGCCGTTGTCCTTGATCTGGGGGGCGGTGGCCGGGGGCTGGGTGAGGGCGCCGGGGATGGTGCCGTCCTGGGGCACCGCCTCCATCACGTCGAGCACGAAGACCACCGTGTCGGTGGCGCCGACCCCGAGGCTGGAGTTGCCCTGGCCGCCGAAGGCCGCGGCCGGGGGCGCCACCACCAGGAGCCGGCTGCCGACCTTCTTGCCGAGCACGCTCTGGTCGAAGGCCGGCACCAGCTGCCCGCCGCCCGCCTGGTAGAGCTGGGGCTTCTGGCCGCTCGCGAAGGAGTCGGAGACGTCCTTGCCGGTGGTCCAGTCCTTGGCGGTGTAGTTGACCGTCACCCAGTCGTTCTTGGCCACCGCCGGGCCGTCGCCCTCGCTCACCGTGTTCACCACGAACTGGCCGCTGGGCTGCCCGCCCGGCAGGGTGATGGTCGCCTTGGTGCCGAAGTCCCCGGCCACCGTGGGCATCGGCGAGGCGGAGGCCACCGGGCTGGGCACCGCGGGGGCGGTGGCCGGGGCGGTGCCCGAGGGCGAGGCACCGGCGGAGCCGCCGGAGCCGCTGCTGCAGGCGGGGAGCAGGACGAGTGGCAGGACGGCGAGCAGCCCGGCAAGGCGACGCACGGTGGGTGGTCCTAACTGTCGGTCGGCGCTTGACCGTCAGCCTATGACCCGGTTCGTCCCCTTCCCGGGGCCCGACACGCCGATGGGGTGGGCCGGAGCCCACCCCATCGGCGCGATACGGACCGTCACATTCCGGCGATCAGCTTCTCCACCCGCTCGTCCACCGAGCGGAACGGGTCCTTGCAGAGCACCGTCCGCTGGGCCTGGTCGTTCAGCTTCAGGTGCACCCAGTCGACGGTGAAGTCGCGCCGCTGCTCCTGGGCCCGCCGGATGAAGTCGCCGCGCAGCCGGGCCCGGGTGGTCTGCGGGGGCACCGACTTGGCCTCGAAGGTCTTGAGGTCGGTGGTGACCCGCTGGGCCTGGCCCTTGTTCTGCATCAGGTAGAACAGGCCGCGACGGCGGTGGATGTCGTGGTACGCGAGGTCGATCTGGGCGATCCGGGGGTTCGACATCGTCATGTCGTGCTTGGCCCGGTACCGCTCGATCAGCTTGTACTTCATGATCCAGTCGATCTCGCCGGAGACCTTGGCCAGGTCCTCCGTCCGGACGGCCTCCAGGGTGCGGCCCCAGAGGTCGAGCACCCGGGCGATGGTGCCCTCGTTGATGCCCTTGCGGTCGGCGAACTCGAGGGCCTTGCTGTAGTACTCCTCCTGGATGTCCAGCGCGCTGGCCTCGCGGCCGTTGGCGAGGCGCACCTGGTGGGTGCCGGTGAGGTCGTGGCTGACCTCGCGGATGGCCCGGATCGGGTTCTCCAGCGTCAGGTCGCGCATCACCACGCCGGCCTCGATCAGCCGGAGCACCAGGTCGGTGGCGCCGACCTTGAGCAGGGTGGTGGTCTCCGACATGTTGGAGTCGCCGACGATGACGTGCAGGCGGCGGTACCGCTCGGCGTCGGCGTGCGGCTCGTCCCGGGTGTTGATGATCGGACGGGAGCGGGTGGTGGCGGAGCTGACGCCCTCCCAGATGTGCTCGGCGCGCTGGCTGACGCAGAACACCGCACCGCGCGGGGTCTGCAGCACCTTGCCGGCCCCGCAGATCAGCTGACGGGTCACCAGGAAGGGGATCAGCACGTCGGCCAGCCGGGAGAACTCGCCGTGCCGGGCCACCAGGTAGTTCTCGTGGCAGCCGTAGGAGTTCCCGGCGGAGTCGGTGTTGTTCTTGAACAGGTAGACGTCACCGGCGATGCCCTCCTCGTGCAGGCGCCGCTCGGCGTCCACCAGGAGGCCTTCGAGGATGCGCTCGCCGGCCTTGTCGTGCGTCACCAGCTCCGTCACGTCATCGCACTCGGGCGTGGCGTACTCGGGGTGGGAGCCGACGTCGAGGTACAGGCGGGCGCCGTTCTTCAGGAACACATTGCTGCTGCGTCCCCAGGAGACAACGCGGCGGAAGAGGTACCGGGCGACCTCGTCCGGGGACAGCCGACGCTGCCCCCGGAACGTACAGGTGACTCCGTACTCGTTCTCCAGCCCGAAAATTCGGCGGTCCATATGGCATCTTTTCTCTTCTGGGGGCTGGCTGAAACGCGCCGTCAGCCGAAACCCCGTCCGATACCAGTCACGGGACGCGCTATTCCGGCAACTCCCCCACGTCCGGGTCGTCGGAATCCGCGGCGGCGGGCTCGCCTTCGAGGAGGCGGGTCAGCTGGGCGCCCAGCACGCGCTTGAACTTCCGCTTCTGGGGCCGGGTGCGGTCGAGCACCGCGACCTCCAGCTGATCGGTGGTCAGCGTCCGGGCGGTGCCGCCGTTGGGGTCGCGGGCGAGCCCGTCGACGGCCACCTTGAGGGCCTCGGCGAGCGTCATTCCGACCCGGTGGCGCTGCCCGAGGTAGGAGCCGATGGAATCGGCGTTGCCGCCGACCACGACGGTGTTCTTCTCGTCGACGACCGAACCGTCCGGGGTGAGCCGGTAGATCTGGTCGTCCTCGGGGGTGCGGCCGGTCTCGGCGACGACCAGTTCGACCTCGTACGGCTTCTCGCCGACCGAGGAGAAGATGGTGCCGAGGGTCTGGGCGTAGACGTTGGCCAGGCCGCGGGCCGTCACGTCGGCGCGGTCGTAGGAGTAACCGCGCAGGTCGGCGTAGCGGACGCCGCCGATCCGCAGGTTCTCGAACTCGTTGTAGCGGCCGACCGCCGCGAAGGCGATCTGGTCGTAGATCTCGGAGACCTTGTGCAGGGCGCGCGAGGTGTTCTCCGCGACGAAGACGATGCCGTCGGCGTAGGTGAGCACGACCACGCTGCGGCCGCGGGCGATGCCCTTGCGGGCGTACTCCGCGCGGTCCGCCATGGCCTGCTGGGGCGAGACGTAGAACGGTGTGGACACCGGCGGTCATCTCCCTTGTCTGGAGGAGGGGGCGGACTTAGAGGAGGGGGGCCTGGGGGCCGTTGGGGCGCTCCAGGCGCTGGTCGGTGATCGAGACGGCGATCGCGGCCACCTCGTCCGTCTCCAACTGCCGGAAGCCGTCCTCGGTGATCACCGAGACGATCGGGAAGATCTTGCGGGCCAGGTCGGGCCCGCCGGTGGCCGAGTCGTCGTCGGCGGCGTCGTAGAGCGCCTGGACCACCAGGGTGGCGGCCTGCTCGGGGCTGAGCCCCTCGCGGTAGAGCTTCTTCATCGAGCCCCGGGCGAAGACCGAGCCGGAGCCGGTGGCGGCGAAGCCCCGCTCCTCGGACCGGCCGCCGGTGACGTCGTAGGTGAAGATCCGGCCTCGGCCGAGGTCGAGGTCGTAGCCCGCGAACATCGGGACCACGGCCAGGCCCTGCATGGCCATCCCGAGGTTGCCGCGGATCATCGTGGTGAGCCGGTTGGCCTTGCCCTCCAGGGAGAGCACGGTGCCCTCGATCTTCTCGTAGTGCTCCAGCTCCAGCTGGAACAGGCGCACCATCTCGACGGCGAGGCCGGCGGTGCCGGCGATGCCGACCGCGCTGTACTCGTCGGCCGGGAAGACCTTCTCGATGTCGCGCTGGGCGATCACGTTGCCCATGGTGGCGCGGCGGTCACCGGCCAGCACCACGCCGCCGTCGAAGACCGCCGAGACGATCGTGGTGCCGTGCGGCGCCTCGATGGTCAGGCCCTCGGGCAGGCCGCGGCGGCCGGGGATCAGCTCGGGCTGGTGCTGGGCCAGGAAGTCGATGAACGACGAGGACCCGGGGGTCAGGAAGGCAGCCGGTAGACGCCCGGTGCCACCAGTCATGGCTTCCACTCGATTCCCTCCAGGTGGATCTGCTGCGTAGATCAACTACGGATGCCCCGGACCTTACCCGGTCGGCGCGGCCCGCCAACCCTCCCGGACCGTCCGGATGTGTGCGTTCGCGCGCGGCACAATGCCGCGCGCGAACGAAAGACCCAGCCCTCGACCCGATTACTGAAAATCGGGCAATCAGGCTACTGGCCGCCCTTCTGGACAAACTGCCGCACGAAGTCCTCGGCATTCGTCTCCAGGACGTCGTCGATTTCATCCAGGACCGCGTCGACGTCGTCGCTCAGCTTTTCCTGGCGCTCCTTGAGGTCCTCGGACTGCTGCGCTTCAGCAGCCTGCTCCTCGACCTCCTCGGAGGAGCGGTTCGCCCGCTGCTGGCCGCCACCGGTGTCCTTGCTCGCCATTTCCCTCACCCCGCTCGACTGTCTCGGCACTGCCTCAGACCCTATACACCGCGAGCGCGGATCGCCCGTAGTTCTGGTAGAACGCTCCGCACTCCCCTAATTGATTCCCACCTCGGAAGCATTCACCCCTGAGTGACCCGAAGGTTACCCGGCGATTCAACTTCCGCCCGAGAGCACCCGCACCAAGTCCTCCGCCGTACGACAGCGGTCGAGCAACTCCTTGACGTGGTTGCGGGTGCCGCGCAGCGGCTCCAGGGTGGGCACCCGCTGGAGCGAGTCGCGGCCCGGCAGGTCGAAGATCACCGAGTCCCAGGAGGCCGCCGCGACGTGCTCGGCGTACTGCTCCAGGCAGCGGCCGCGGAAGTAGGCCCGGGTGTCCTCCGGCGGCTTGGAGACCGCCCGGGTGACCTCCTCCTCGGTGACCAGCCGCTCGAACCGGCCGCGCGCCACCAGGCGGTTGTAGAGGCCCTTGTCGGCCCGCACGTCGCTGTACTGGAGGTCGACCAGGTGCAGCCGGGAGTTGTCCCAGTCCAGGCCGTCGCGCTGGCGGTACCCCTCGAGCAGCTCCTTCTTGGCCACCCAGTCCAGCTGCCTGGACAGGCTCATCGGGTCGCGCTCCAGCCGGCCGAGCACGTCCTCCCAGCGGGCCAGCACGTCCAGGGTCTGCTCGTCGGCGTCCTGGCCCCAGCGGTCCTCGACGTACTTGCGGGCCAGCTCGCAGTACTCCATCTGGAGCTGGACGGCGGTGAGCTTGCGGCCGCTGCGCAGGGTGATCAGGTGGGTCAGCGTGGAGTCGTGGGAGACCCGGTGCAGGGTGCGCACCGGCTGGTCCACCGCGAGGTCCACCGCGATGAAGGCCTCCTCGATCATGGCCAGCACGAGCGAGGTGGTGCCCAGCTTGAGGTAGGTGGAGATCTCCGAGAGGTTGGCGTCCCCGATGATCACGTGCAGCCGGCGGTACTTCTCGGCGTCGGCGTGCGGCTCGTCCCGGGTGTTGATGATCGGGCGCTTGAGGGTGGTCTCCAGACCGACCTCGACCTCGAAGAAGTCGGCCCGCTGGCTCAGCTGGAAGCCGTCGGCCGAGCCGTCCTGGCCCAGGCCCACCCGGCCGGCGCCGGTGACCACCTGGCGGGAGACGAAGAACGGGGTCAGGTGGCGCACGATGTCGGCGAACGGGGTGGCCCGCTGCATCAGGTAGTTCTCGTGGGTGCCGTAGGAGGCGCCCTTGTTGTCCGTGTTGTTCTTGTACAGGTTGATCTTCTGGCCGTTCGGCAGCTCCAGGGCCCGGGCCGCCGCCTCGGCCATGATCCGCTCGCCGGCCTTGTCCCAGAGCACCGCGTCCCGGGGGTTGGTGATCTCCGGCGAGGAGTACTCGGGGTGGGCGTGGTCCACGTAGAACCGGGCGCCGTTGGTGAGGATCACGTTGGCCAGGCCGATGTCCTCGTCGGTCAGCTGGCTGGCGTCGGCCACGTCCCGCGCGAGGTCGAAGCCCCGCGCGTCCCGCAGCGGGTTCTCCTCCTCGAAGTCCCAGCGAGCCCGCCGCGCCCGGTGCATCGCCGCCGCGTACGCGTTGACGATCTGGGACGAGGTGAGCATCGCGTTGGCGTTCGGGTGCCCGGGCACGGAGATCCCGTACTCCGTCTCGATCCCCATCACGCGCCGTACGGTCATGCGGCCCTCCTTGCCCTGCGCCGGGCCCCCGCCGGGCCTGGCGCTGACGTTGCGATGGTGCGTCTGCCCGCCGGCAGCCCCCAGACGCGCCGTCCGGCTGCGGAGCCCGTGGGCTCCGCAGCCGGACGGCGGGTGGGGACTGCTCGTGGCCTGCTGCCTTACAGGTACTGACCCGTGTTGGCGACAGTGTCGATGGAGCGGCCGGACTCGGCGCCCTGCTTGCCGGTGACGAGCGTGCGGATGAAGACGATCCGCTCGCCCTTCTTGCCGGAGATGCGGGCCCAGTCGTCCGGGTTGGTCGTGTTGGGCAGGTCCTCGTTCTCCTTGAACTCGTCCACGCAGGCGGCGAGCAGGTGGGAGACGCGCAGACCGCGCTGGCCGTGGTCGAGGAAGTCCTTGATCGCCATCTTCTTGGCCCGGTCCACGATGTTCTGGATCATGGCGCCGGAGTTGAAGTCCTTGAAGTACAGGACCTCCTTGTCACCGTTGGCGTAGGTGACCTCCAGGAAGCGGTTCTCCTCGGTCTCGGTGTACATCCGCTCCACGACGGCCTGGATCATGGCGAGCACCGTCGTCTCGACGGACCCGTCGTGCTCCTTGAGGTCGTCCGGGTGGAAGGGCAGCGAGCCCTTGAGGTACTTGGAGAAGATGTCCTTCGCGGCCTCGGCGTCCGGGCGCTCGATCTTGATCTTCACGTCGAGGCGGCCGGGCCGCAGGATCGCCGGGTCGATCATGTCCTCGCGGTTCGAGGCGCCGATCACGATGACGTTCTCCAGGCCCTCCACGCCGTCGATCTCGGCGAGCAGCTGGGGGACGATGGTGTTCTCCACGTCCGAGCTGACGCCGGAGCCACGGGTGCGGAAGAGCGACTCCATCTCGTCGAAGAAGACGATGACGGGCGTGCCCTCGCTCGCCTTCTCCCGGGCCCGCTGGAAGACCAGCCGGATCTGCCGCTCCGTCTCGCCGACGTACTTGTTGAGCAGCTCGGGGCCCTTGATGTTCAGGAAGTAGCTCTTGCCCTGCGGCCGGCCGGTCACCTCGGCGACCTTCTTCGCGAGCGAGTTGGCCACCGCCTTGGCGATCAGCGTCTTGCCGCAGCCGGGCGGGCCGTAGAGCAGGACACCCTTGGGCGGGCGCAGCTCGTACTCCTTGAACAGGTCGGCGTGCAGGTACGGGAGCTCGACCGCGTCGCGGATCTGCTCGATCTGGTTGGCCAGACCGCCGATCTGCCGGTAGTCGATGTCCGGCACCTCCTCGAGGACCAGGTCCTCGACCTCCGACTTCGGCACCACCTCGTACACGTACCCCGAGCGGGGTTCGAGGAGGAGGGCGTCGCCGGGGCGCAGGGTCAGCTCGCGCAGCGGCTCGGCGAGCCGGACGACCCGCTCCTCGTCGGTGTGCCCGGTGACGAGAGCGCGCTCGCCGTCCTCCAGGACCTCCTTGAGGGTGACGATGTCGCCGATGCTCTCGAAGGCCATTGCGTCCACGATGTTGAGGGCCTCGTTGAGCATCACCTCCTGCCCGCGGCTGAGGTCGTCGAGATCGACACTGGGGCTGACGTTGACGCGGAGCTTGCGACCGCCGGTGAAGATGTCGGCGGTGCCGTCCTCGTTGGAGCTGAGGAAGGTGCCGAACCCCGCCGGGGGCTGGGCCAGCCGGTCCACCTCTTCCTTGAGGGCCACGATCTGGTCGCGGGCCTCGCGCAGGGTGGCGACGAGCCGTTCGTTCTGGGCCGTCACGCCGGCCAGGTTCGTCTGCAGCTCGGCGACACGCTCCTCAAGAACCCTTGAGCTGCGCGGCGAGTCGGCGAGCTTGCGGCGCAGGACGGCGATCTCCTGCTCGAGGTACGAGAGCTGTGCTGCCTCGTCGGAACCACGAGCGGGCTTACCGGTGCTGCGGGTGTAGTCGTCATCGTGGGCTGCCACGGTCCTCACCTCCTCCTGGGGAGCTGGACGCTTCCAGACCCTACCTGGACCCAGCCGCCGGTAAACGCGACTTGATCAGAAAGGTGGAACGGCGTGTCCGAATCTCCGCCCTGCGTGCCTCCCCTGCGCCAGTTCATACCCACCGTTCACCGCCTAAAGCAGGCCAGGGGTAGGGTCGTACCGGTGAATATCCGAATCGTGACCGAGGAACGGCAGGCGACATGAGCAGCGAGGCGCTGGAGGTCTGGATCGACCAGGACCTCTGCACGGGCGACGGCATTTGCGTGCAGTACGCGCCCGAGGTGTTCGAGCTCGACATCGACGGCCTGGCGTACGTGAAGGGCGAGGACGACGAGCTGCGGCAGAAGCCGGGCGAGACGGTCCTGGTGCCGCTGACGATCCTTCAGGACGTCGTGGACTCGGTGAAGGACTGCCCCGGCGAGTGCATCCACGTGCGCCGTGCCGCGGATGGCGTCGAGGTCTACGGGCCCGACGCGGACTGACCTACTGACGGATGTTCGACGGACTCTTCGTCAGGTGCCAGCCGGCGGCGTCTTTGCGCCACTCCAGGGTCAGGATCAGGTCCGGGGCGAAGCGCGGGACGTCGTCGCTGGAGTAGCCGCGGGCGGTGCCGGTCACGGTGCCGTCGGAGCGGAGCTTGAGGGCGGTGACGGTGAGGCCGTCGGCCTCGTGGAGCAGGGTGGCCCGGACGGTGGGGCCGGGGGCGAGCAGGAAGACGCCGTCGGTGGGGGTGCCGTTGGGGGCCGCGCAGTGGGCGGCGGCCACGGTGCTGGGTATGCCGTCCAGCAGGGCGTTGAAGCTCAGCGTGACGGTCACCGGGAACGGGCCGCAGTCAAGGGGAAGTTGAGCCTTCGCCGGGTCGGGGGCGGCCGCGGTGGGCAGCGCCCGGGGGGCGGCTCCGGCGGGCGCGGTGGTGCCGGAGGCCGGGGAGGCCACCACGGCGGCGGCGACCAGGGCGGCGCAGGCCGCCGCGACCAGGGCCCAGTGCTTCGGCCGGGGCCGGGCGTGCGCGGGCAGGGTCGAGTCTTCCACCAGGTGATCCCTCCACCATGGGTGCGGCGTGAGCGAGCATCGTCCCACATCGGAGCGGGCCCGGCGTACCCGGGTTGACGTGGAGACATGGCGAAGGGCCGGGCGCATTCGGCGCCCGGCCCCTCCTCTTGTGATGACGCGGTGACTATTCGGCGGTCTCGGTGTCGGCCGCGGCGCGGCGGGCGGCGGCCCGCTCGGCCAGGCTCGGCTCCGGGGTGGCGCCGTTGTCGTAGTCCTCGCCGTAGGCGCCCTTGGCGGGGCGGCGCCGGCGCAGCGGCGGCTCGACGCCGTCGGCCAGGCGACGGGAGGTCAGCAGGAAGCCGGTGTGCCCGATCATGCGGTGGTCCGGGCGGACGGCCAGGCCCTCCACGTGCCAGGTGCGGACCATCGTCTCCCAGGACTGCGGCTCGGTGAACGTGCCGTGCTCGCGCAGCGCCTCGACGGTGCGCGACAGCTGTGTGGTGGTGGCCACGTAGCAGCAGATCAGGCCGCCGGGGACGAGCGCCTTGGAGGCGACGTCCAGGCACTCCCAGGGGGCCAGCATGTCGAGGATGATCCGGTCGACCTCGGTCTCCACCAGGTTGTCCTGGAGGTCGCCCACGGTGAGCTTCCAGGCCGGGTGCGGGCCGCCGAAGTACCGCTCGACGTTCGCCTGGGCGATGTCGGCGAAGTCCTGGCGGCGCTCGTACGAGGCCAGCAGGCCCGTGTCGCCGACGGCGCGCAGCAGGTAGGTGCTCAGCGCGCCGGAGCCGACGCCGGCCTCCACCACGCGGGCACCCGCGAAGATGTCGGCCATCGCCAGGATCTGCCCCGCGTCCTTGGGGTAGATCACGGCGGCGCCGCGCGGCATGGACAGGACGTAGTCGGGGAGCAGGGGGCGCAGCGCGAGGTACGGGACGTTGCCCGTGGTGCGCACGACAGTGCCCTCAGGAGCGCCGATCAGCTCGTCGTGCGGGAACGCACCCTTGTGGGTGTGGAACTGGTTCCCGGCCTGGAGCGTGAACGTGTAGTGGCGGCCCTTGGGGTCGGTCAGCTGGACCTGGTCCCCGACCTGGAAGGGCCCGCGTCGGCGGGTGGCACCGGTCGGTTCGGACATGCGGACAATCCTAAGGGACCGCGCGCACTCCGCTGACCAGCGGCCCTAGGGCTGGGCTGCGGGCCCCTGGGCGGCGGAGCCCGGCGGCTTGGGCTGCGGGCGGCCGGAGACGGCCGCGTTGAGGCGGCGCTCCAGGTCGGCCAGGGCCAGGACGCCGTAGACCGAGCCGTCCGGCCGGACCACCAGGTACTCGCTGGCCGGGGTGGTGCGCAGGGCGGTCAGCAGTTGCTCGCCGGTCAGCTCCAGGTCGAGCCGCAGGCCCGGCTCCAGGCCGCGGGCCAGGGCGCCGACGGCCACCCAGGGGCGGCGGTGCTGCGGGACGGCGGTGACCGAGGCCTCCTTGACCAGGGCGGTGGGCTCCCCCGCGCCGTCCACCACCACCAGGGCGCCGGCCTCGGCCTCCTGGGCCCGGCGCAGCGCCTCGCCGAGGGGGGTGTCGGCGGGCACCTCGACGGCCCGGCGGGCCAGCTCGCGCAGCTGCAGGGCGGGCAGCGCCTCGCGCAGCCGCGCGTTGCGCAGGCTGCCGGAGGCGCCGTTCCAGATGATCACGGCCAGCACGGCGGAGAGCACCCCGTCGATCAGGCTGTCGGTGGTGGAGCGGTCGACCCCGCCGCGGGCCGCCGAGACCATCGGCAGGCCGAACAGCACCACCAGGGCCAGCACCCGGCCGGCCCAGGCGGCGGCCACCGTGCCGGCCATCGGACGGCCGGTCAGGCCCCAGACCACCGCGCGCAGCATCCGGCCGCCGTCCAGCGGCATGCCGGGCAGCAGGTTGAAGGCGGCCACCACGAGGTTGGAGACCATCAGCCCGGCCAGCAGCACCCCGGGCACGGTGGCGGGCTCCACCGCGAGCAGGGCGAGGTAGAAGACCCCGCCGAGCAGCAGCGAGAGCAGCGGCCCGACGAAGGCCAGCCAGAACTCCCGGGCCGGGGTCTCGGCCTCCTTCTCGATCTCGGAGACGCCGCCGAAGAACTGGAGCTGGATCCGCCGCACCCCCAGTCGGTAGCGCAGCGCCACCACGGTGTGCGCCAGCTCGTGCACCAGCACGGAGGCGTAGAAGGCGATCGCGAAGGAGAGCGACACCAGGTACCGGGTGCCACCGAGCTCGGGCAGCACGTCGGCCAGCTGGCCGCCGAACAGCCAGGTGATCAGGGCGGCGATCACGAACCAGGACGGCGTGACGTACACCGGCACCCCGAAGGGCCGGCCCATCAGGATCCCGCTCGGCCGCTCGGCCCCGCCACCGCCGGGCTCGGCCTTGGCCCGCTGCCCCCTGGTCTCGCTCACCGTGGCCCCTGTCTCCTGGTCGGACGCCCCCGCACTGCCGCCCACGCTAATTGATCGGGGCGGCCGTACGGGGCTCGCCCTACCGGAGTCTTACCCGGATGCACCGAGCATGCCCCACCGGCCCTGTGGTCTCTGTAAGGCATCGTTACCGGGAGCGCCCGCCGGTCCCATAGGGTCGGGGTATGCAGAACCAGCCCCTCACCGCGGCCCCGACCGGCCTCTCGCCCTCCCGGGCGGGTGACTTCATGACCTGCCCACTGCTCTACCGGCTGCGGGTGATCGACCGGCTGCCCGAGCCGCCGAGCGCGGCGGCCACCCGGGGCACCCTGGTGCACGCGGTGCTGGAACGGCTCTTCGACCACGAACCCGGCGAGCGCACCCCCGAGCGGGCCTTGGAGCTGCTGCGCCCGCAGTGGGAGCGGATGCTCGCCGAGAAGCCCGTCCTGGCCGAGCTGTTCCCCGGGAACGATGAGCAGAGCCCCGGGGACGAGGACGGCACGGCGGTGGCCAAGTGGCTGCGCGACGCCGAGAAGCTGGTCGGCCAGTGGTTCAAGCTGGAGGACCCGACCCGGCTGCACCCGGTGGAGCGCGAGCTCTACGTGGAGACGGTGCTGGACTCCGGCCTGCTGCTGCGCGGCTACATCGACCGGGTCGACGTCGCCCCGACCGGCGAGGTGCGCCTGGTCGACTACAAGACCGGCCGGGCACCCTCGCGGGACTTCGAGGGCAAGGCGATGTTCCAGATGAAGTTCTACGCCCTGGTGGTGTGGCGACTCAAGGGCGTCATCCCCAGGCGGCTCCAGCTGGTCTACCTGGGCGGCGGCGGTGACGTGGTCACCTACGACCCGGACGAGGCCGATCTGCTGGCCACCGAGCGCAAGCTCAAGGCGCTCTGGGAGACCATCACCAAGGCGGTCGCCACCGGTGACTTCCCCGCGACGAAGAACCGGCTCTGCGACTGGTGCGACCACCAGTCCAGCTGCCCGGAGTTCGGCGGCACCCCGCCGCCGTACCCCCTGCCCCTGCCGGGGCAGCAGACTGCAGATGACGAAGGAGTCGTAGGTTGACGATCCGAGTGCTGCTGGTCGACGACCAGCCACTGCTGCGCACCGGCTTCCGGATGATCCTGGAGGCCGAGCACGACCTGGTGGTGGTCGGCGAGGCCGGGGACGGCCAGCAGGCGCTGGAGCAGGTCCGGGCGCTCCAGCCGGACGTGGTGCTGATGGACATCCGGATGCCCCGGATGGACGGCGTCGAGGCCACCCGCCGGATCGCCGGCCCGGGCCGGGACGGCCCGGCCAAGGTGCTGGTGCTGACCACCTTCGACCTGGACGAGTACGTGGTCGAGGCGCTGCGCGCCGGGGCCAGCGGCTTCCTGCTCAAGGACGTGCCGGCCGACGAGCTGGTGCAGGCGATCCGGGTGGTGGCCGACGGCGCCGCGATGCTCGCCCCGAGCATCACCCGCCGCCTGCTCGACATGTACGCCACCAAGCTCCCCTCCGGCGAGGAGGCCCCGCCGCAGGCGCTCACCTCGCTCACCGAGCGCGAGGTGGAGGTGCTCAAGCTGGTGGCCCGCGGCCTGTCCAACGCGGAGATCGCCGCCGAGCTCTTCGTCAGCGAGACCACGGTCAAGACCCACGTGGGCCACGTGCTCACCAAGCTCGAACTCCGCGACAGGGTGCAGGCCGCCGTCTACGCCTACGAGAGCGGCCTGGTGCGGCCGGGCGCGCTGTAGGACACGCGAGAGGGGCCCCACCGGACGGTGGGGCCCCTCTCGCGCGCTCAGGTCACTTCTTGGTGCGCGTCACTTCTTGGTGCGACCGATCTCCCAGAAGCGGAAGATGCCCGAGGTGTCGACGGTGTTGGTGACACCGGTGATCTCGGCCTTCGAGGCGTAGAACGCCTTGTTCTGGTAGAGCGGGAGCAGCGGCACGGCGTCCGCCAGGATGTTCTGGATCTGGGCGTAGACGCCACCGGCGGTGCGGTCGGTCTGCTTGATGCCGTCCGGCACCAGCTGCTGGCTGATCCGCGGGTCGTCGTAGCCGTTGTGGTACGCGCCGCCGCCGACCGCCAGCGGGGTGATGTAGTCGTCCGCGTCCACGTAGTCGGGCACCCAGCGGGCCGCGTACATCTGGTACTTGCCGTCCTGCCAGCCCTTCTGGAAGGCGGACCAGTCCGACTCCTTCTGGATGTCGACCTGGAACAGGCCGCTGGCCTCCAGCTGCTTCTTGATCTCGGCCATCTGCTGATCGCCGGCCCGGGCGCGCGACCAGGTGAGGCTGAGCTTCACCGGCAGCGAGACGTGGGCGCTGGTGAGGATCTTCTTGGCCTTGTTGACGTCCGGCTCGCCGTACTTGTCGAAGAAGGCCGTGTTGTGGCCCGCGATGCCGGCCGGGACGACGGAGTAGAGCGGCTGGACGGAGTGCTCGAACACGTTCCGCACCAGGGCCTGGCGGTCCAGCACCTGGGCTATCGCCTGACGGACCGCCGGGTTGCCGGTGACGCTGTCCTTGGTGTTGAACACCAGGAAGCTGACCTCGGCGCTGTCGCCCTCGGAGACCTTGGTGGTGCTCTTGCCGGCGGCCTCGTCGTCGCGCAGCTTGGTGGCCACGGCCGGGTCCAGGCTGTTGTTGTCGGTGAGGTCGATCTCGCCGCTGTCCAGGGCCGACTTCAGCTTCTCGCCGTCGTCGTAGAAGCGGAGCACGAACTTGTTGTTCTGCATCTTCTCGTCGCCGGTGTACTGCGAGTTGGCCGAGAAGGTGATCTTGCCGGGGACACCCGCCTTGGCGCCCGCCATGTCGTCGATCGAGTCGATCTTGTACAGGCCGGAGCCGACCACCTTGTCGTTCGGCAGCAGCTTGTCGGCCGGGAAGACGGCGTGGTCGACGATCGAGCCGGCCGCCGAGGCCAGCTTGGCCGGGAGCACCGCGTCCGGGGTCTTGAGGTGGAAGGTCACCTCGGCGTCGCCCTTGGCCTGCACCGACTTGATGGTGGAGAGCAGGGCCGCCGGGCCGCTCGGGTCGTTGATCTTCAGCATCCGGTCGATCGAGAAGACCACGTCCTCGGCGGTCATCGGGTGACCGTTGGAGAACTTCTGCCCGCTCTTCAGGGTGCAGGTGTAGGTCAGCGTGTCCGCGCCGGTGAACGCGCAGCCCTGGGCGGCGTCCGGCTGCGGCACGGTGGCGCCGGAGGGGAACTTCAGCAGCGACTGGAAGGTGTTGTTGAGGACCATCCAGGAACCGGCGTCATAGGTGCCCGCCGGGTCGAGCACCTTGGTGACGTTGGTGGTGCCCATGGTGATCGCGCTGTCGGAGCCGCCACCGGTGACGACCTTGGTGGCCGAGGCGCAGCCCGCGGCCGTGGAGGCGACCAGGGCGGCACAGCTGAGCACGGCCAGACGGTTGGCTGAAGTCATGCGGAATACGTTCCTTCTCCGTGCGGACCGGGGGTGCCGGTGGCTGCCGCCGGGACTCCGCCTGGGGTGGGGCGGCGTCGTAGGGGGACTGATCGGATGTAGCGTGCCACATCGAACACGTACGAAAATCCCTCGTTCGTACGCTCCGTGATGATCCGACGATCCCTCGGTCAGAACAGCCCGACGACTTGTCAGCCGATGTCCGGTTTCTCCCCTATCGCGAGTACAGCCCGTCGCCGTCGGGCCGCAGTCCGGCAGCATCCGGACCGGAGAAGGAGACCAACATCACACTCGGACCGTTACCAGTGACCTGAGCAAGTCAAGATCGACCAGCTCCAGCGAGGACAGCACCAGCCGCCCGGGGCCCGGCTCGATCCTCGCCACCGAGGGCACCGCGATCACCGGGCAGCCCGCCGCCTCGGCCGCCCGCACACCGGTCGGGGCGTCCTCCACCACCACGCAGCGGGCCGGCTCGGCGCCCAGCCGGGCGGCGGCCAGCAGGTACGGGTCCGGGTGCGGCTTGGTGCGGGCCACCTCGTCGCCGGCCACCGTGAAGGCGAAGTGCTCGGCCCCCAGGCTGCGCAGCACCAGGTCGATGATGTGCCGGTGCGAGGCCGAGACCAGCGCGGCCGGGATGCCGTGGGCGTCCAGCGTGTTCAGCAGCCGCTCGGCCCCCGGCATCAGCGGCACCCCGTCCGCCAGCAGGTCCACGAACCGCTGGTTGATCAGCACCGTCAGCTCGGCCTGGCTCAGCTCCACCCCGGTCCGCTCCACCAGGTAGTCGATCACCCGGGTCATCGGCCCGCCCACCACGTGGGCCCGGTCCGCCTCGTCCAGCGGGTGCCCCAGCTCGGCGAAGAGCGTGGCCTCCGCCCGCCACCAGAAGTCCTCGGTGTCGACCAGCGTGCCGTCCATGTCGAGCAGCACCGCCTGGAGTCCGCCGCCGTCCGCCCGGTCGAGGCTGCCGGAGGGGGTCGAGATGGTCGTCATACTGCTGGGTCCTTCCCGTTCGGGCCGTCCCCGGAGATGGCACAGGCCGGTCCGCTGGTCTGCGGACCGGCCCGATTGGGGATCATCAAGGATACGCCCGAATCACCCGAAAATGCCGAACGTGACGCAACCGCCCAGTTACCTCGCGTTGAAGTACTTCGCCTCGGGGTGGTGGATCACGATCGCGTCCGTGGACTGCTCCGGGTGCAACTGGAACTCCTCCGACAGCACCACCCCGATCCGCTCCGGCCGCAGCAACTCCGCGATCTTCGCCCGGTCCTCCAGCTCCGGGCAGGCCCCGTACCCGAGCGAGAACCGCGCACCCCGGTACTTCAGCTGGAACATGTCCCGCACGTCCTGCGGGTCCTCGCCCCCGAAGCCCAGCTCGTAGCGGACCCGCGCGTGCCAGAACTCCGCCAGCGCCTCGGCCAGTTGGACCGACAGGCCGTGCAGCTCGAGGTAGTCCCGGTAGGCGTTGGCGGCGAACAGCTCGTTGGCGGCCTCCGAGATCCGGTTGCCCATCGTGACCACCTGGAGCCCGAGGACGTCCTTCTGCCCCGACTCCTCCGGCCGGAAGAAGTCCGCCAGACAGAGCCGACGCCCACGCCGCTGACGCGGGAAGGTGAACCGGGTGCGCTCCGCACCGTCCTGCGCGTAGACGATCAGATCGTCGCCCTTGGACGCCGCCGGGAAGTACCCGTAGACCACCGCCGCCTCGAGCCAGCCCTCGGTCTGCAACCGGTCCAGCCACATCCGCAGCCGAGGCCGCCCCTCCGTCTCCACCAGCTCCTCGTACGAGGGCCCGTCGCCGGCCCGGGACGCCTTCAGACCCCACTGCCCCTTGAACAGCGCGTCCTCGTCCAGCCAGGACGCGTAATCCGCGAACGGCACACCCTTGACGATCCGGTCCCCCCAGAACGGCGGCTCCGGCACCCGGTTGTCCACAGACACATCCGACCGGATCTGACCGAGGTTCACCTCCGGCTCCGGCTCCACCACCTCGGTACGGGCGTGCCGCCGCTGGCGCAGCTCCGGCAGGGTCGCGCCCGGGACACCGCGCTTGACCGCGATCAGCGCGTCCATCAGGCGCAGGCCCTCGAACGCGTCGCGGGCGTAGCGAACCTCGCCCTCGTAGATCTCGTGCAGGTCCTGCTCCACGTAGGCGCGGGTGAGGGCGGCGCCGCCCAGGATGACCGGGTAGTCGGCGGCCATCTGGCGCTGGTTCAGCTCCTGGAGGTTCTCCTTCATGATGACGGTCGACTTCACGAGGAGGCCGGACATGCCGATCACGTCGGCGTTGTGCTCCACGGCGGCGTCCAGGATCGCGGAGACGGGCTGCTTGATGCCGAGGTTGACGACGGTGTAGCCGTTGTTGGAGAGGATGATGTCGACCAGGTTCTTGCCGATGTCGTGCACGTCACCCTTGACGGTGGCCAGCACGATCGTGCCCTTGCCCTCGTCGTCGGACTTCTCCATGTGCGGTTCGAGGTAGGCGACGGCGGTCTTCATGACCTCGGCGGACTGCAGCACGAACGGCAGCTGCATCTGGCCGGAGCCGAACAGCTCACCGACCACCTTCATGCCCGCCAGCAGCGTGGTGTTGACGATGTCCAGCGCCGGACGAGTCGCCAGCGCCTCGTCGAGGTCCGGCTCCAGGCCGCCCCGCTCACCGTCGATGATCCGCCGCTGCAGACGCTCCTCCAGCGGCAGCGCCGCCAACTCCTGCGCCTTCGACGCCGCCGAGGACGCCATGCTCACACCCTCGAACAACTGCAGCAGCCTCTGCAACGGGTCATAACCCTCACGACGCCGGTCATACACCAGATCCAGCGCCACCTCCCGCTGCTCCTCCGGAATGCGGTTCATCGGCAGGATCTTCGCCGCGTGCACGATCGCCGAATCCAGCCCGGCCTCGACACACTCGTTCAGGAACACCGAGTTGATGACCTGACGGGCCGCCGGCGAGAGACCGAACGAGATGTTCGACAGACCCAGCGTCGTCTGCACCCGCGGGTGACGGCGCTTCAGCTCGCGGATCGCCTCGATCGTCTCGATGCCGTCCCGGCGGGACTCCTCCTGCCCGGTGCCGAGGGTGAAGGCCAGGCAGTCGACCAGGATCGAGCCCTCGTCGATGCCGTAGTCCTCGGTCAGCTCGGTGATCAGCCGCTCGGCGATCTCCACCTTCTTCTCGGCGGTGCGGGCCTGGCCCTCCTCGTCGATGGTCAGCGCGATCAGCCCGGCACCGTGCTCCCGCGCCAGACCGGCGATCACCGCGAACCGCGAACCCGGCTCGTTGCCGTCCTCGTAGTTCACCGAGTTCAGCACCGCACGCCCGCCGAGCTTCTCCAACCCGGCCCGCAGCACCGCGGGCTCGGTCGAGTCCAGCACGATCGGCAGCGTGGAGGCGGTGGCCAGCCGGCCGGCCACCTCCCGCATATCCTCGACACCGTCGCGACCGACGTAGTCCACACAGAGGTCCAACAGGTGCGCGCCCTCGCGGATCTGGTCGCGGGCGATCTCCACACACGCCTGCCAGTCACCCGCCAGCATCGACTCACGGAACTTCTTCGACCCGTTCGCGTTCGTCCGCTCACCGATCGCCAGGTACGAGGTGTCCTGCCGGAACGGCACCGACTGGTACAGCGAGGAGGCCGCCGACTCCGGACGCGGGTCGCGGACCGTGACCGGACGGCCCTGGACACGATCGACCACCGCGCGCAGGTGCTCCGGCGTCGTACCGCAGCATCCGCCGACCAGGTTGAGGCCGTACTCGCGGGTGAAGGTGTCGTGGGCCTCGGCCAGCTCGGCCGGGCTGAGGGGGTAGTGAGCGCCGTTCTTGCCCAGCACCGGGAGACCGGCGTTGGGCATGCAGGAGAGGCCGACCTTGGCGTTCTTGGCGAGGTAGCGCAGGTGCTCGCTCATCTCGGCCGGACCGGTCGCGCAGTTCAGCCCGATGAAGTCCACGCCCAGCGGCTCCAGCGCCGTCAGCGCCGCACCGATCTCCGAACCCAGCAGCATCGTGCCGGTCGTCTCCACCGTCACCTGGACCAGCACCGGCAGGTCCAGGCCGGCCTCCGCGAGCGCGGCCTTCGAGCCGAGCACGGCGGCCTTGGTCTGCAGCAGGTCCTGGCTGGTCTCCACCAGCAGCGCGTCGGCGCCACCGGCGATCAGGCCGGCCGCGTTCTGCTGGAAGCCGTCCCGGAGCACCTCGTACGGGGCGTGGCCCAGGGTCGGCAGCTTGGTGCCGGGGCCGATCGAGCCGAGCACCCAGCGGGTCCGGCCGTCGGTGGCGGTGAAGGCGTCGGCGGCCTCGCGGGCGATCCGAGCTCCCGCCTCGGAGAGCTCGACGATCCGGCCCGGAATGTCGTACTCACCCAACGCCGCGAAATTCGCGCCGAAGGTATTGGTCTCCACACAGTCCACGCCCACCGCGAAATACGCGTCGTGGACGGAGCGCACGATGTCGGGCCGGGTCACGTTCAGGATCTCGTTGCAGCCCTCCAGCTGCTGGAAGTCCTCCATCGACGGATCCTGCGCCTGGAGCATGGTGCCCATCGCACCGTCGGCCACCACCACCCGGGTGGCGAGGGCTTCGCGCAGAGCGTTCGCGCGGTCCTGCTGAGCGGACGAGGGGACAAGTGTGGCCATGAGGCGCTCCCTGTGTGCGACGGCTGTCGGCTATGCGGCCTCCCATTGCGGAGGCGCACCAGGTCAGCGTATCCGTTTCGACCCGCCGGATCCGAGCGTGTTCCGTATCCTGGGCGTTTTCCTCCATGGATGAGCGCGCGGAATGCGGAAAGCACTGGCGCGAATGCGCCGCTGCTTGGCCGACCGGTGGCAACGCCGCAGGTGGCGGTGCTGGTGGTGTCGCCCGTGTGCGCATTGGCTTTGCTCATGCTGGACCGCTCTCGACGGCCCTCGTACTGCGCCTCGCGTACCCGGGCACGCCCTCAGCGGAGGTCGGGGCCCGGGGTCGGGATGCTGTCCGGCTGGGCCACGCCCGGGCCGCCAGGCGCAGGGGGGAGGCCGACCTCACCGCGTTGACGCAGCGGCTCGCCCGGACGGGCGGGTGCACGACCTCCAGGGGCACGACGGGCGCAGACCTGGCTGAGCGACCAGGTCGCCCCGAGGAGTTGCACCTCGAGACCGGAAGTACCGACCTCAACGGTCGAAGTACCGGAGCGGGATCGGACCTCGGTGGAGGATGTGGGGGACGTCGCCCCAGGGGCGGGCGGGTTCGGCCGGGGTGAGGGTGCGGAGGCGGTCGAGGGCGCGGGCAGTGGGTTCGGCCACGGCGCGAAGGGTTGCGGTCGTGAGCGGGAGGTAGTCGTCGGGGCCGCCGGGGTCGGCGGTCTGGGCGCCGCGGGTCATCCGCATCAGGCGGACGCAGCAGCGGGCCGGGTCCAACAGGCCGGCGTCCAGGGTCCACTGTTGCGGGGTGGCAGCCGGGCGGCCGGCCTCGCGCAGGGCGGCGAAGAGCGGTGCGGCGTCGAGCGGGGAGAGGAAGACCACCTCGGACCAGGTGCAGTCGAGCGGAAGGACTCGTTCGGCGAGGCGGTGCTCGCGGCCCCGGTACTTGACCAGGTGGCGCTCGTAGAGGTCGGGGTGAAGCTCGCGCAGACCGGCGAGCGGGAGCAACTGGTCGCCGCGCGGGGCGGCGACGGCGGTGTGGAAGAGGGTGCCGCGGACGGTGGACATGGGAGGTGGGTGGCTCCGGCTTCGCACGGGAGCGGCGCCCCTCCTGGTCGGGAGGGGCGCCGGGGTGGGCGGGGTGGTGGTTACTTCAGGAAGTAGCCGAAGAGGTCGGCTACCACCTGGGTGCTGCCGTTGAAGTTGTAGATCTCGAAGGCGCCGCTGCTGTCGAGCGGGGTGGTGACGTGGTTCGGGACGGTCTGGCCGGCCAGGAAGTTGAGGTTGCTGGTCCCGGGGCGGGGCTGGCCGGCCGCCCAGACGGTCAGGTAGCCGGGGGTGGTCGGGGCGGTGGCGGTGACGTTCAGGACGGCACCGGTGCTGCCGGCCGGGGCGCCGGTGGCCACGGTGGTGGTGGCGCCGGGGCCGAGGGCCAGGCTCCGACGGGTGGCGGCTATGCGGGTGTCGAGCAGTCGGCGCGGGGTGGTGGGCTGGAGCAGCGATTCACCGCCCGGGCCGTAGTAGCCGAACAGGTCGACCACCGCGTGGGCGTGGCCGGTGAAGTTGTAGAGCCGGACGCTGCCGTCGCCACCGATCGGCACGATCACCTGGTTGGCCACGGTCTGCCCGACCGTGAAGTTGAGGTTGGAGGTACCGGGCCGGGTGCCCCCGGAGGGGTAGACGGTGAAGTACCCGGCGGCGTCCGGCTGGGTGGCGGTCACGTTGAGCACCACGGCCGTGGCGTCGCTCGGCACGCCGTTGCGCCCCCGGATCGGGATCGAGGTCTCCCCACCGGGGCCGAGGGAGTCGGACGGCCGCGTGTCGAGCAGACGGGCGGGCGCCTCGGCGGTGAACCGCTTGCCGAGTTCGAGGTGCGGGGTGTAGAGCCCTTCCAGGTCCACCACCACGTCGGTGTCGCCGAAGGCGTTGTACACCTGGACGGTGCCGTCGGCCCCGATCGGGACCGTCACCAGGTTCGGCACGGCCTGCCCCGTCGTGAAGTTGACGTTCGAGGTGGTCGGCCGGTCGGTCTTGCCCGGGTAGACCGTGAGATAGCCCGAAGCGGTCCTCGAGACCGCGGTCACGTTGAGCACCGCCGCCTCGGCCGTGTAGGTGGGCGGCATCTTCGGAGCCTGACCCGGCCCGGTGTAGATGCCCGGCAGCTGGAGGCTGAGGGTGCCGCCGGCGTGCAGGGTGGTGTGGTCCAGCCGGGTGTCCAGCACGCGGGTGGGCGTCAGCGGCCGGTACGCCGCCGGCTGGTAGCTGACGTGCAGTTGCTGCTGCACGGTGCCGGAGCGGCCGCCCGCGTCGCGGATCCTCGCCGTCACGGTGTAGTCGCCCTCCTGGTGGAAGGCGTGGTCGCACCAGTGCTGGCAGCCCGGGGTGCCGTCTCCGAAGTCGATCGCGGCGTCCGTGACCGTCCACGGCGTGTCCCCGCCTGCCTGCGCCGAGTAGACGAGCCCGTGGTCGCCCGGGGTGACGCTGAGGTAGGGGTTCAGCGGACGGAGCTGGGTGACGTACACCGAGGTGTCGCCCTCGCCGCTGGAATCGCCGTTGGACATCCTGAGACTGACCGAGGCCGTGTAGTTGCCGATGGTGGCGTAGGTGTGCGACGCCGACTCCTCGGAGGTGTCCGTCGAGCCGCCGTCGCCGAACACGTAGTGGTAACTCACCTGGCTGCCCCAGCCCTTGAGCGCTCCACCGGCGATCGACAGGCTGGACGTCTCGCCGGCCGGCACCGCGTTGGGCGTCGCCTGGAGGCCGAGGCGCTGATCGGCCGGGGTGACCTCGTAGGCGCCACGGTCGTGACTGCCGTTGCCGGTCCCGGTGTCGGCCACCAGCGGATCGTTCACCCGGTGGTAGCCCAGGACGTCGGTGTCCACCTCGCCCGGCGCGGCGGCATCCGCCGAGTCGATCACCGGCGAGCCCTCCGAGGGCGTGTTGACCCACTGCTGGGCCAGCGGGTCGGCCGTCAGCTCGTGGGCGGCCTGGCCCGGCACGCCTTGGGCGAACGCCCCGGCGGTGGCGTAGGCCCGGCCGGCCCAGAGGTAGGACGGTTCACCCTTCGGCGGGAACGTGAGGTTGTAGTCGGCCTTGGTCCCTGGGGCCGAGGCCGTCGAGACCGCCAACTCGGTGGAGAGGGTGGCGCAGCTGGGCTGGCTCTGCCGCTGGTTGCCGTCCGCGGCGAGGACGTTGTTCTCCACCACGGAGTTCGCGGAGGCGCCGAAGAGGCCGACGGCCACCGCGCACCCGGTGTTGACGGTGTTGCCGGTCACCACGGTGCCGGGCGCATCGGTGACCTGCAGCCCACCGCCGGTCTGGTTGACGAGCGCGTTGGTGCTCACCACCGTCCCGGTGGCACCCGCGTCCACCGTCACCGCGTAGGAGTCGGTGTTGACCGAGCTACGGTTCCGGCTGATCGTGGTGGTCTTGGCCGTGCCGCCGACCTCGACGGTCGAGACGGTGAGGTCGTTGCGGTCCAGGGTGACGCGGGTGGTGCCGTTCACCACCACGCCGAGGTAGGCCGAGATCTGGAATCCGGCGATCCGCACGTCCTGCACGCCGTCGAGCGTCAAGCGGTCCGCGTCGATGCGAGCCAGGTCGGAGGACCCCGGGCTCAGCGTGCTGCCCTGGAAGACGATCGGCTTGTCCGGCGTACCCGAATGGCTGATCCGGAGGCCGTACCCGCTGTAGCCCCCGGGCGCCACCTGGACGGTCTGGCCCGGCTGGACCGCGTCGGCGGCGGACTGGAGGGTGCAGTACGGCTGGCTCTGGGTGCCGGCCCCGGAGTCGCTGCAGTGGGCGGCGCTGTCGTTGTTCACGTAGATCGTGGTGGCCTCCGCCACCGCCGGGCCCGGCAGTTGGACGGTGAGCGCGAGGCTCCCGACCGCGGCGAGGCAGGCTAACCGTCTGAGACGCACGATGACCCCCGTTATCGGTCTCGATCGTTCCGGCGGCTCCGTGCGCCGGAAGCGGGGGCAATTCTCCAACGGGCTTGGGGCGCATGTCAGTTCATCCACCCACGTTCACCGGGAAACGACCCGATCGTTATTCTTTCGACGCCGCGTCAACTGCCGCCATAGGATCGCCGGTCATGGCTGAATATCCTCCGACGTACCCCTACGACAGTGGCTACCTCGAGACCGGCGACGGCAACCGGGTCTACTACGAGCAGTTGGGCAACCCCGAGGGGCAGCCGGCCCTGAGTGTGCACGGCGGGCCGGGCAGCGGGGGCTCGCGGGGGCCGATGCGGGTCTGGGATCCGGCGTACTACCGGCTGATCCGGTTCGACCAGCGCAACTGCGGGCGGAGCACGCCGCACGCGAGCGATCCGGCGGCCGACATGAGCCTCAACACCACGCAGCACCTGATCGACGACATGGAGCGGCTGCGCGAGCACCTGGGGGTGGAGCGCTGGGTGCTGGCCGGCGGGTCCTGGGGGACGACGCTGATCCTGGCCTACGCGCAGCAGCACCCGGAGCGGGTGTCGGCGATCCTGGTCCAGGCGCTGATGCTGACCAGGCCCTCTGAGCTGTACTGGCTGTACGAAGGCGCCGGGCGGTTCCAGCCGGAGGCCTGGGACCGGTTCCGGGAGGGGGTGCCGGAGGCCGAGCGGGACGGCGACCTGCTGAAGGCGTACGCGCGGCTGATGGAGCACCCGGACCGGGCGGTGCGGGTGAAGGCGGCGGCCGACTGGCTGGCCTGGGAGGACGCCGTCATCTCGAACGAGCCGAACGGCAAGCCCGGGGTGTACAGCGACCGGGAGGTGGACGACCGGATCGCCTTCGTCCGGATCTGCGCCCACATCTTCAGCAACGGCGCCTGGCTGGAGCCGGACCAACTCCTGCGCGATGCCCACAAGCTGGCCGGGATCCCGGCGGTGCTGAGCCACGGTCGGCACGACCTGGGCTGCCCGGTGCAGAACGCCTGGGAGCTGGCCAAGCGCTGGCCGGACGCCCGGCTCAACATCGTCGAGGACTCCGGGCACGTCGGCAGCGAGGCCATGCGGCGGATCACTGCCGACGCGGTCGAGGAGTTCAAGCACCGGTTGGGCTGAGCCGGGCTACTTCCAGCTGTCGTTCAGCGCGAGGGTGCCCGAACTCGGGGTGCTCGCCGTGCGATTGGCGCCGGACTCCCAAGTGACGTTGCCCGCCGAGTCCTTGAGGACGTACTTGTACTCGAAGACCGTACCCGCCGGCAGACTCACCGTGCCCGACCAGACCGGGTAGCCGGCCGAGGAGAGCGGGATCGCCTTGCCGGTGTCCCAGGTGCCCAGGGCCGGAAGTGAACCGGTGAGGTAGACGTTCTGGCCCCAGGCCGTGGTGCGGGTCTCGTTGAAGGTGGCCGCCACGGTCTGGGCCCAGGTGTCGGTGAGGGTCGCGTCCGTGCTGCCGGTGGTGGCGGTGTGGTTGCCGCCGGGCTCCCAGGTGACGTTGCCCGCCGAGTCCTTGAGGACGTACTTGTACTCGAAGGCCGTACCCGCCGGCAGGCTCACCGTGCCCGACCAGACCGGGTAGCCGGCCGAGGAGAGCGGGATCGCCTTGCCGGTGTCCCAGCCGCCGAGGGCCGGGAGCGAGCCGGTCAGGTAGACGGACTGGCCGGAGGTGGTGGTGCGGGTCTCGTGGAAGGTCTCGTTCACCTGCCCGGTGGAGGGAGAAGTGGAGGGAGAGGAGGAGGGCGAAGAGGAAGGGGACGGGGAAGGGGAAGAGGAGGAGGAAGGCGAGGGGGATGGGGACGGCGGCGGCGCGCCGGTGGCGTAGAGGGCCACGGCGTCGCCGGGGTTGACGGTGACGGTGGCCTGGCCCGTCGGGTCGACGGTGACGGTGGGGCCGGTGCAGGTGCCGGCCGTGGTGCGGTCGCCGTGGATGATGTCGCAGTAGGTGCCGGCGGTGAGGCCGGTGGTGAAGGTCGAGGTGACGGCGGTGGTGCCGTTGTTCAGGGCGACCCAGGCGGCGCTGCCGCGGCTGAAGGCGATGGCGTTGGTGCCGTTGTCCCACCAGTTGGCCACGGCCTGGCCCTTGGCCGCGTTGTGCCAGCCGACCATGTTGGCCACGCCGTGGTCGCGGTCGGTGCAGACCCAGCCGCTGCTGCAGTCGGTGGCGGTGACGTAGCCGTTGGCGTCGGCCGGGGGCGAGTCGTCGGAGCCGTTGAAGGCGAAGCCGGCGTAGACCTGCGGGGTGCCGTAGCCCCAGGCGAGTTGGAAGAGGGTGGCCAGGGTGTACTTGCTACCGCTCTTGTAGTTGAGGGTCGAGCCGTTGCGCTCCAGGTCGTGGTTGGTCACCATCACGGCGGACTTGTCGCTCGGCTCCAGGCCCCAACTCTGGCCGAAGGACTTGAGGCCCGCGATCGAGCCGTTGAACTGGTCCTTGAGCTTGTAGGCGTAGGTGAATTCGAGCACGCTGCCGTTGCCCTCGAAGGCGCTCGGCGCCAACTGGCCGCCGCTGCCCGGGAAGACCTCCTGGTAGACGTACGGCCGCGAGCCCCAGGCGGTGTTCGAGACCCGGGAGAGGATGTTCGCCAGGTCGGCCTGGGCGATGTGCTTGGCGGCGTCCACCCGGAAGCCGTCCACACCGTAGCCGACCAGCCTGTCGAGGTAGCCGGCCAGCTTCGCCCGGACCTCGTCCTTCTCGGTGTAGAGGTCGGAGAGCGAGACCAGCTGGCACTCCTGGACCTGCTGGACGCTGTTCCAGTCGTTGATGGCGTTGCCCGCGTTGGGGCAGTTCGCCGGGTAGTCGTGGAAGCTGGAGCGGTCGTACCCGGCGGACCCGTAGCTGTAGGTGGCCGGATCGAAGCTCGCGCCGCCGTAGGAGTCGGTGCTGGTCTGGTTGGCGCCGGCGGCGTGGTTGATCACCGTGTCGGCGTAGACCTTGACCCCGGCGGCGTGGCAGGCGGTGACCATCGCGGCGAACTGCGCCTCGGTGCCCATCCGGCTGTTCAGGTCGTAGCCGACCGGCTGGTAGACCTCCCACCAGGGGTGGGCCCCGGCCAGCCGGATCGAGTCCTCCGGGGGCGCCACCTGCACGGCGCCGTAGCCCTTGGGGCCGAGCACGGTGGTGCACTCGTTCGCCACCGAGGGCCAGTTCCACTCGAAGAGGTTCGCGATCACGTCGCCGCCGTTGGGGGTGGCGGCGGCGTGCGCGGCGGGTTGCAGGGTCAGCGGCAGCAGGGTGCCGCCGATCAGGGCGGCAGCGGCGAGCAGCGCTCTTCGGGCATGCCGGGGCAGGGTCATGTGTCGTCAACTCCAGGGGTGGGTGGGGGCCGTGACGGCGGTGTAGACGATGGCCCGGGGTCCGGGCACCGTCAAGGGATCACGCAAGTTTCTTCGGAAAATTGCTGCAAGCCATTGCACTCTCCGTCAACATCGGGCGCCGCAATGAGCCACACTCCGTCGTCGAGCTACTACCATGCGTAGTCGTTCCGGTCCGTACCGTCCTCGGAGACCCCCGTGCGCCACCGCCTGCTCGCCGCCACCGCCGCGCTCGCCCTGACCCTCGGCGCGGCCGCCCCGGCCGCCGCCACCGCGCCGGCCCGCTACGCCGCGCTCGGCGACTCCTACGCCGCCGGGACGGGCGGCGGGGCCTACGACCCGGCCAGCGGGGACTGCCACCGGGGGCGGCACTCCTACCCGGCGCTGGAGGCGGACGGGGCCGGGGACTTCCGGTTCGCGGCCTGCTACGGGGCCACCACCCAGGAGGTCCGGGAGGGCCAACTCGCGGGCCTGCCGGGCGATTCGACGGCGGTCTCAGTGACCGTCGGCGGCAACGACCTCGGCTTCGGCGACATGGTGGTGGACTGCCTCCAGCCGTTCACCACCGACGCCAAGTGCGACCGGACGCTGGACGAGGGCGCCCGGCGGCTGACCGAGGAGCTGCCCGACCGGCTGGACCGGACGCTGACCGCGATCGGCCGCGCCGCGCCGAACGCCGTAGTCGCCGTGACCGGGTACCCGCACGTACTGGAGACCGGCACCGACTGCGCCGTCGGCACCCCGAAGCGCCGCAGCCGGATCGCCGAACTGACGGACCAACTGGACGAGCTGCTCGCACACCAGGCCGAGCAGCACGGCTTCCGGTTCGCCGACCCCCGGCCGGCCTTCGCCGGGCACGGGGTCTGCGCGGTCGGCGGCCAGGAGTGGATCAACCGGTTCGTGCTGCTGACGCTCTGGGAGTCCTTCCACCCCACCGCCGAGGGCTACCGGCTCGGGTACCTGCCCTCGGTCGCCGCCGCACTCGGCTGAAGCCGACCCCTGAGGTCGCGTAACCCCTTGGCTGCCCAGGCATCAAAGCCCGTAGGCTGGGCAGGTAGGAGCCATGGTTCAGAGGTTCGGCAGTTGGTCGGCCGACCGGAGGGAGACGCTGGGTGATCGAGCTGGAAGATGTTCCCGAGTTGATCGACCCGGTGATGGTCTGTGCCTTCGAGGGGTGGAACGACGCGGGCGACGCCGCCTCGACGGCGGTCAGCCATCTGGACGACACCTGGGGTGGCAAGGTCTTCGCCGCGCTGGACGCGGAGGACTACTACGACTTCCAGGTCAACCGCCCGACCGTGTGGCTGGACGGCGGCGTCCGCCGGATCACCTGGCCGACCACCCGGCTGTCGGTGGTGCGGGTGACCGAGCCCAAGCCGCGTGACCTGGTGATCGTCCGGGGCATCGAGCCGAGCATGCGCTGGCGCTCGTTCTGCAACGAGCTGCTGGGCTTCGCGCACGAGCTGGGCGTGGAGCTGGTGGTGATCCTGGGCGCGCTGCTCGGGGATACCCCGCACACCCGGCCGGTGCCGGTCAGCGGGGTCACCTCGGACGCCGCGCTGGCCCGGACGCTGGATCTGGAGGAGAGCCGCTACGAGGGGCCGACCGGCATCGTCGGGGTGCTCCAGGAGGCCTGCGCGCACGCGGGCGTGCCGGCCGTGACGCTCTGGGCGGCCGTGCCGCACTACGTGGCCCAGCCGCCGAACCCGAAGGCCACCCTGGCCCTGCTCAACAAGCTGGAGGACCTGCTCGACCTGCGCATCCCGCCGGGCGACCTCACCGAGGACTCCCGGGCCTGGCAGCTCGGGGTCGACCAGCTGGCCGCCGAGGACAGCGAAGTCGCCGAGTACGTCCAGCAGTTGGAGGAGGCCCAGGACACCGCCGAGCTGCCCGAGGCCTCCGGCGACGCGATCGCCCGCGAGTTCGAGCGGTACCTGCGCCGGCGGGACAACCTCGGCCCGACCGGCGAGAAGCCCTACGCGGGCCACGCCACGGCCGAACGCCCCGAGCCCGCCCGGGAGGACGAGGCCAAGGACGCCGGGGCACCGGAGGACGCCGGCTCCGACGACACCGAGGGCGACTCCCCGGCGGACGAGGAGAAGTAGGCGCACCGAGCAAGACGCACCGCGCAGACACACCCGAGGGGTGCGGGCCGGAGCCCGCACCCCTCGGCGCGTCCGCGACCGCGGCGCGATGCCTACTGCGCGATGTGCTTGACGATGTCCACCACGCGGTGCGAGAAGCCCGACTCGTTGTCGTACCAGCCGAACACCTTCACGTGCTTGCCGCCGCCGGAGACGGTGGTCAGCTGCGCGTCGAAGACGCAGGAGGCCGAGTCGCCGACGATGTCGCTGGAGACCAGCGGCGCCTCGACGTACTTGAGCACGCCGGCCAGCTCGCCCTTGGCCGCCGCCGCGAAGGCGGCGTTGATCTCGGCCACCGTCACCTCGCGGCTGAGGTTGACCGAGAGGTCGGTGATCGAGCCCACCGGCACCGGCACCCGCAGGGCCAGGCCCGCGAGCTTGCCCTGGAGCTCGGGGAGCACCAGGCCGATCGCCTTGGCGGCACCGGTGGAGGTCGGCACCACGTTGGTGGCCGCCGCACGGGCCCGGCGGAGGTCCTTGTGCGGGCCGTCCTGGAGGTTCTGGTCCTGGGTGTACGCGTGGACGGTGGTCATCAGACCGTCCTCGATGCCGAAGGAGTCGTGCAGCACCTTCGCCAGCGGGGCCAGGCAGTTGGTGGTGCAGGAGGCGTTGGAGACGACGTGGTGGACGTCGGGGTCGTAGGCCTCGTGGTTGACGCCCCAGGCGAGGGTGATGTCCTCGTTGCTGGCCGGCGCGGAGATCAGCACCTTGCGGGCGCCCGCCGCCAGGTGGGCCTTGGCCTTGTTGGCGTCGGTGAAGATGCCGGTCGACTCGACCACCACCTCCACGCCCAGCTCGCCCCAGGGCAGCTTGGCCGGGTCGCGCTCGGCCAGCACCTTGATCTGCCGGTCGCCCACGTGGATCACGTCGCCGACCGCGTGCACCTCGACGTCGAGGCGGCCCATGGTGGTGTCGTAAGCGAGCAGGTGGGCCAGGGTGGCCGCATCCGTGAGGTCGTTGACGGCCACGATCTCGAGGTCGGTGTCACGCTGGAGTACCGCGCGCAGGAAGCCCCGGCCGATCCGGCCGAATCCGTTGACGCCTACCTTGACTGTCACGTCGTTTCCTTCGTTTCGTGTGCGTACGCGGGAAGACGGCCCTGACTCAGCGTCGGACGGCGAGGATCACGCCGACTCCACCGAGCGCCAGGCCGGTGATCACGAGAGGGTTCAGGGTCTGGCCGTTGATGAGCCATCCGAGCACCGCGGTGCACGAAGGCGTCAGGAAGAACAGCGTCCCCACCCGGCTTGCGGCCTGCTTGCGCAGCATCCAGTTCAGCATCAGGAAGGTGCCGACCGAGTTGATCAGCACGATCCAGGCGAGTGCCGCACCGAACGGGCCCCAGGCGGTGACGCGCTGGTCCTCCAGCAGGGTCGAGAGCAGCCCCACCACCGGTGCGCTCACCAGGAAGTGCACCGCGGTGCTGCTGCGGACGTCGGTGGTCGGAGTGAACCGCTTCTGGTAGATCGTGCCGATGCTCAGGCCCAACAGGCCCACGAAGCAGAGCAGCACGGCCGAGACCGAGACACTGAGCTCCCCCACCACCGCCAGGCCGACGCCGACCGCACCGACGCCGAACCCGAGCCACTGGCGACGAGAGATCCGCTCACCCAGCACCCCACCCGCCATCAGCGCGATCAACACCGGGTTGAAGCCCTGCACCAGGGCGACCACTCCGCCGGGAAGACCCTGGCCGATGGCGGTGTAGAACGAGCCGAACTGGACAGCCTGCATGAGCAGACCGACCACGGCGACATGGAGCAGCATCCGGCCGCGAGGCCAGGGCGAGCGGGAGACCAGGGCGATGCCCGTCAACAGCACACCGGCCACACCGAAGCGGGCGAAGGTGAGCAGCAGTGGCGGCGCCGCCCCGGTGCCGAAGACCGCCGCGACGAAGGCGCTGCTCCACAGCACCACGAAGACGGCGGGGACGGCGGAGGTGACCCATTTGGGAGCGTTCACACCCAACGGGGTCGTGGCAGAGGGCTCACCCGTCGGCGCGGCTGCCACCGCTGTATCGGGCCTTGCGGCCGCTTTCACATCCTGGACTGACACGGAGGGAATCCTCACGTTCGGCGTAACCGTCCAACGGGGTTACGTAAAGGCTAGGGACTGCACGGCGACGACGCAACCGGTCAATGCGGTTATGTCGACTATGCTGGAAAGATGGAGTTCGTCTTCGTCAGCGGCCACCCCGCTCTGGACTTCGCCGGCACCATCCAGCACCGGCGCACCGATGCCACCGATCTGCTCACCACCCCGGAGGCACTGACCGCCTGGGTGGCGGCCGCCGGCCTGGTCGACTCGCCCACCCGCGCGAGCGCCGCCGACCTGGCCGAGGCCGTCCGCCTGCGCGAGGCCGTCTACCGGCTCGGGCACGCGGCCGCCGCCGGCGAGCCGTACCCGGCCGCCGACCGCGAGCTGCTCAACACCGCGACCGACGGTCCGGCCGTGCGGGTCGAGCTGCTCGCGGACGGGACCCTCCACCGCACGGGGACCGTCCCGGCGGTGCTGGCCTGGCTGGCCCGCTCGGCCGTGGAGCTGCTGGCCGAGCCGGCCGCTGCCGGGGGCGCCCCCGGCAGCCGGGCGGTCAAGGAGTGCGCGGGGCCGCGGTGCACCCGGCTCTACCTGGACCGCTCGCGGCGGGGCTCACGGCGCTGGTGCGACATGGCCGCCTGCGGGAACCGGGCCAAGGCCGCGGCCTACCGCGAGCGCCACCCGGTGCACGACCCGGCCCACGACGCACCGCAGGCCGGTCGGCCCGGGGCCGCCGGGTGACTCAGACCAGCTCGACGGGCTGCTCCCAGACCACCAGCAGCAGGCAGCCCTCGACGGTGCCCAGACCGTGCACGCTCTCCGGCGGCATGACGATCATGCTGTTGGTCGGGTAGACCCCGTCGTCCGTCACCAGCACTCCGCTGAGGACGTGGATCAGCTCGAACCCGGGGTGCCGGTGCGGGGCGACGGTCGCCCCCGGGGCGTACCGGACCAGCGCGGCGGCCGGGCCGTTCGGGCCGGTCTGGTCGGCGGAGTAGAGCACATGCATGTCGATCCCGACCCGCCCGTTGCTGGTGACGGGAGTGAATTCCAGCTCCTGGTGGTCGATCGTGCCACCGGTGACGCCGGAGAACAGTACGGGCTGCAGTTCGGCGAGCAGTTGCGCGGTCATGCGTTCCCTCCGCTGTCTCGGTACTCCAGTACAAATCTGTACTCGAGTACTACATGCCTGTGCGCCAAGTGTCCGCCCGGACCCCCGAACTGGGCAGCCTGCCAGGATGGAGCGGGGGCGAAGCTGTCAGGTCGTCACCTCACCAGCCCCGTGGATCACTTGAGTCACACCAGTCACTCGGGAAGAGCGGATTCACTCGGGCGGAGCCGCATCACACCCGGGAACGGCGAAGGGGCGCGGTCGCCCGCGCCCCTTCGCCGTCTCGATCGGTCCTACAGCGCGACACCCAGCAGGGCGTCCACCGCGCGGGAGACCAGGCCCGGCGCGCCGGTGTCCTCGCCGCCGGTCTCGGCCTGGCGGGCCGCCCAGGCATCCACGGCGGCCAGCGCCGCCGGAGCGTCCAGGTCGTCGGCCATCGCGGTGCGGATCCGGGCCAGCAGCTCCTCCGCCGCCGGGCCGTCCGGCCGGGAGACGGCGGCGCGCCAGCGGGCCAGCCGCTCCAGGGCCGCGTCCAGATCGGCCTGCTGCCACTCCCAGTCGCTGCGGTAGTGGTGGGCCAGCAGGGCCAGCCGGATCGCCGCCGGGTCGACGCCCTCGCGGCGCAGCGCCGAGACGAAGACCAGGTTGCCGCGGGACTTGGACATCTTGTGCCCGTCCAGGGCCACCATGCCGGCGTGCACGTAGGCCCGGGCGTACGGGTGGTCGCCGGTGGCGGCCTGGGCGTGCGAGGCGCCCATCTCGTGGTGCGGGAAGGAGAGGTCGCTGCCGCCGCCCTGGATGTCGAAGGACATGCCCAGGTACTTCAGCGCGATCGCCACGCACTCGATGTGCCAGCCGGGCCGGCCGTGGCCGAGCTCGGTGTCCCAGGCGGGCTCGCCGGGGCGGGCCGCGAGCCAGAGCAGCGCGTCCAGCGGGTGCTTCTTGCCCGGCCGCTCCGGGTCGCCGCCGCGCTCGGCGAAGATGCCGGCCATCGCCTCGCGGCTCAGCCCGGAGACCTCGCCGAACCGGGGCTCGGCGTCGACCGAGAAGTAGATGTCGCCGTCCAGCTCGTACGCCGCGCCGCTCGCCAGCAGCTTCTTCACCAGCGGCACGATCCACGGGATCGACTCGACGGCCCCGATGTAGTGGGCCGGCGGCAGGATCCGCAGCGCGGTCATGTCCTCGCGGAAGAGCGCCGTCTCACGCTCGGCCAGCGCCGTCCAGTCCTGCCCGGTGGCGACGGCGCGCTCGAGCAGCGGGTCGTCCACGTCCGTCACGTTCTGGACGTAGAGCACCTCGTGCCCGGCGTCCTTCCAGACCCGCTGGACGAGGTCGAACGCATTGTAGGTGGCGGCGTGGCCCAGGTGGGTCGCGTCGTAGGGGGTGATGCCGCAGACGTAGAGCCGGGCGGTGCCGCCCTGCGGCACGACCTCCCGGACCTCGCCGGTGGCGCTGTCGTGGATGCGGAGGGGAAACCCCTGACCAGGCAGGGTGGGGACCTCGGAGGCGGGCCAGGAATGCATGGAAATGACTCTAACCTTGCGTTGAGTTGAAAGGCCAACTACTAAGCTGGGTCGGCTTGAAATCGGTTTTCGACTACGTCAGGTCGGTTTCGGTCGCGTTTATTCCCACGGTCCGTCACCCCGCGTGTCTCACACCGGCGGCCACGGGATGGACGGCCAGTCAGCCGCCGGCAGCGGGTGCCGCCCGCTCTCCCGGAGCCGGGCCACCCGGGCCGCGGCGGCCTCGATCTCGGCGGCGGTCAGGTGCGGGGCCAGCGCGGCCCCGAGCGGCCCGGCCAGTGCCTCGGCCAGCCCGGCCAGCACCGCCAGCGCCTCCTCGGTGAGCGGCCGGCCGGCCCAGCCCCAGAGCAGGGTGCGCAGCTTGCCGGGCACCGCGAAGGTCACCCCGTGGTCGATCCCGTACAACCGCCCGTCGGCGGCGCTGATCCAGTGGCCGCCCTTGCGGTCGGCGTTGTTGAGCACCGCGTCCAGCACCGCGAGCCGGCGCAGCCGCTCGTCGTCCCGGTGCACCAGCAGGGCGGTGCGGCCCTCCTCCACCTCGGCCCGGACGATCGGCAGCCAGCCCGGCTCCGGCTCGGGCTCCGGCTGCAGCGCCAGCAGCTCGGGCGCCTCCTCGGGCTGCTCCACCCAGAGCTGCACCGAGCCGGGCCCGTGCGGCCCCTCCCGCAGCAGGGTGGGCGGCACCAGGCCCCAGCCGGTGGCGGCGGCCAGCTCGTACGCGGCCACCTCCCGCCCGGCCAGCGTGCCGTCCGGGAAGTCCCAGAGCGGGCGCTCGCCGGCCACCGGCTTGTAGACGCAGGGGGCGGTGAGGCCGTCCAGGGCCACCGTGCAGTAGAGCACCGCGTTGGAGGCGTCGGTGAGGCGGCCGTGCACGGTCAGCTCACCCGCGCCGAGCAGGGCGAGGGCGGCGGCCGGGTCGGCGGCGAGGGCGGCGCTGGCCGCCGGGTCGACCTGCGGCGGGGCCTGGGCCTCCATCAACGCCGGTAGCCGTTGGCCCGGGGGCAGAGGTGGCCCTCCGGGTCGAGCGGCAGGTTGCAGAACGGGCAGGGCTTGCGGCCGGCGGCCACCAGGTCGAGGGCGCGCTTGGCGAAGACCCGGGCCATCGCCCCGGAGAGCCGCACCCGGAGCATGTCCGGGCCGTTCTCCTCGTCGGCGAAGACGTCCTCGGCGGCCTCCGCCTCGTCCTCCTCGCTCTCCACCACCGCCTGGGCCTCGACCACCAGGCACTCGTCCACGCTGTCCCAGGCCAGGGCCATGGTGCCGACCCGGAACTCCTCGTCCAGCGGCAGGTCGAGCGGGGCGGTGTCGATCAGCTCCGGCGGGGCGCTGACCGGGATGGTGGCGGTGCCGTCACTGCGGCGCAGCGCCTCGTCCAGCACCTCCTCGACCCGCTCGGCGAGGGCCGCCACCTGGGCCTTCTCGAGCAGCACGCTGGTGATCCGGCCCCGCGAGCTGGCCTGGAGGAAGAACGCCCGCGCACCGGGCTGGCCGACGGTACCGGCCACGAACCGCTCGGGCTGGTCGTAGAAGTGGACCTGACGGGGCACGCTCTCGCTCCGGGTTCTGATCGATCGTGGGCTCACCTGCCACCCTACGGCCTGGGCCGGGGCCCGGGGGCCTCAGGTGCGGGCACTCCCCTGGGGTGTCAACTAGACGGGCCGGGTTTTCGATTCCCGCCGGCCCGCCGTCTGCTGCGGTATCGCGGCTCGGGGCGGTGCGGTATCGCGGCTCGGGGCGCTGCGCCGGGTTCAGGGCGCGCCGGTGTCGCCGCCGACCACGGCGTCCCCGCCGCCGGCCGGGGCACCCTGGCGCGGGGCGAGCGAGGCCAGGCTGCCGGTGTCGCCGACCCGCAGCACGAAGGGGCGCAGCGGGGTGTACCGGATCGCGGTGACCGAGCAGGGCTCGACGTTGATCCGCTGGAAGTGGTCCAGGTGCAGGCCGAGCGCGTCGGCCACCACCGCCTTGATCACGTCCCCGTGCGAGCAGGCCACCCAGACCGCGTCCGGGCCGTGCTCGGCGCCGATCTTCTCGTCCCACTCCCGGACGGCGGAGACCGTGCGGTGGCTCAGCGCGCGCAGCGACTCCCCGCCGGGGAAGGCGGCCGCCGCCGCGTGGTCCTGCACGGTGCGCCAGAGCGGCTCCTCCGCCAGGTCGGCCAGCTTGCGGCCGGTCCAGTCCCCGTAGTGGCACTCGCCCAGCCGCTCGTCCACGGCCGGCTCGCCCAGCTCCGGCCGGACAGCCAGCAGCGGCTCCAGGGTCTGGCGGCAGCGCTCCAGCGGGCTGCTCACCGCCGCCGCGAGCGGCACCCCGGCCAGGCGCTCGGCCAGCGCCCCGGCCTGGGCCCGGCCGGTGTCGTCCAGCTCCACCCCGGGAGTCCAACCGGCGAGCACCCCGGCCGTGTTCGCGGTGGAGCGGCCATGGCGTACGAGCAGCAGAGTCGGCATGCGGCCCAGCCTAACCGCACATGATCGGCGGGCCCAGGGCCACCGGGGGTTGGGGTGCGGGCGGTTTCGGGGACAATGTCCGGCATGATCGTGGACACCGCCACCTACCGGGACGGCAAGCGGGCCGAGGCCCCCGAGGACCTCTCCGACGCCCTGGCCGCCGCCCGGGCCACCCCGGGGGCCTTCGTCTGGCTCGGCCTGTACGAGCCGACGGCGGCGGAGCTCGACCTGGTCAGCGAGGAGTTCGGCCTGCACCCGCTGGCGGTGGAGGACGCCGTCAGCGCGCACCAGCGGCCCAAGCTGGAGGAGTACCGGGATTCGGTGTTCATGGTGCTCAAGACCGTCGGGTACCACCCCGACGGCCACAGCGTGAGCACCGGCGAGGTGATGCTCTTCGTCGGCGACAGCTACGTGATCACCATCCGGCACGGCGCCGACAGCCCGCTGCGCGGCATCCGGGCCGAGCTGGAGAAGCAGCCCGAGCTGCTCGCGCACGGGCCGTTCGCCGTGCTCTACGCCGTCGCGGACCTGATCGTGGACAGCTACCTCGACGTGCAGACCGCCCTCCAGGGCGACCTGGACGAGCTGGAGGCCGAGGTCTTCGCCCCCGGCCGGCCGCAGGCCAACATCGCCGAGCGGATCTACGAGTTCAAGCGCCAGCTGCTCGTCTTCCGCCGGGCCGGCGCCCCGCTCCAGGAGCCGGTGCTCCGGCTCACCAAGGGCTCCGGCTCCTTCCCGCCCGAGCCGCTGCGCCCGTACCTGCGCGACGTGGCCGACCACCTGGTCCGGGTCAACGAGCAGGTCGACGGCCTGGACCGGCTGCTCTCCGACATCCTCAACGCCAACCTGGCCCAGGTCAGCGTGCAGCAGAACAACGACATGCGGAAGATCTCCGCCTGGGCCGCCCTGGCCGCCGTCCCCACCATGATCGCCGGCATCTACGGCATGAACTTCGAGGACATGCCGGAGCTGCACCAGCCCTGGGGCTACCCGGCCGCCGTGCTGCTGATGATCGCCGTCTGCGTCGTGCTGCACCGGGTCTTCAAGCGCAGCGGCTGGCTCTGAGCCCGCTCCTGTCCCGTCCTCTCCCCCGCCCTCGCTTCCGGCCTTTCCCTCGTCCTCGCTTCCGGCCAGTGTGGCGAAGGTTCGGGCCAGATCGATCGGTTCGCGGCAGCTGACCGAGCGTCACTGCTTAGCCTCGGAGCGTGTTCTGACGCCTTGTCAGCGTCATATCCGCACGCACGCCGAGGTAGGGAGTCCGCACCGTGCCGTCTCTGCTGCACTACGAGATCCTCGCCGACCCCAGCACCCTCCAGGCCTCCGCCGACGGCATGCCGTCCGTGGCGACCCTGTACCTGATCGCCTCCAACAGTCACCAGGCGCCCGTCCAGTGGGAGTCCATCGACGTGGACGTCCGGGCCGACTCCGGCGCGTCCGGTCTCACCGACGACCGGCCCCAGGTGGTGGCGAGCATCGAGCCCACCTACCTGCGCTCCTTCGACGAGCGCCCCGAATTCGACTGGGACAAGACCCTCCAGGCGTACCGGGCCCAGTCCCCCGCCCCCGCCGGGCGGCCGATGACCCTGCTCGGCGGCGAGGCACTGATCCTCAAGCTGGAGAACGTCCCCGTCTCCCGGGGCGCCGGCCTGGTCCAGATCCGGATCGAGGAGACCAGCTGGGGCGGGGACGGGAGCCTGGCCTACCGTTCGGCGCCGTACCGGAGCGTGCTCGGGGTGGTGAAGCAGATCCCCAAGGTGCCGGCCAACTTCCGCGCCGAGCGCTCCCTGCTGGACGTCGACGCCGGCCAGAAGGTCCTGCTCAAGTGGGACGGGCCGAGCAACCTCGCGTACTGGATCCGCCACCCCGACGGCACCGAGGAGTTCATCACCGGCCCCGGCACCGGCCCGGTCACCCTCGACTCGTACTCCTGGAGCACCGACGCCCCCAAGCGCGGCACCACCTACACCCTGATCGCCGGCACCCGGGACGGCGCCACCGCGCAGCACGGCTACTTCCTCACCACCACCGTGCACGCCCTGATCCCCGCATTCGACCACGGCACCCGCTCCCCCTGGGTCGAGGGCACCACCGACCGGGGCCGCGTCACCTTCACCCCGGACGGCCTCCGGGTCGACGACACCCAGCACGCCCTCGGCACTGTCACCGCGAAGGCGGCCGTCCTGCGCGAGGTGAGCGCTCACACGGGGGCCATCGACACCCTCACGGCGAAGAGCGTGACCGCCGAGGCGGTGACGGCGGACACCGTGACCGCCAAGGGCGTGACGGCCGACAGCGCGGCCATCGACACCGTGACTGCCAAGAGCGTGTCCGCGGACACCGTGACGACGGACGCCCTGGCCGCGAAGACCGTGACCGCCGACAGCGCGACCATCGACCGGGTGGCCGCCGACGCCGCGACCATCGGTACCGCGACCATCGACACGGTGATCGCCAAGGACGTGTCCAGCGACACCGTGACCACCGGGGCCGTCAGGGGCCGCGCTGCTGACGCCGGCCGGATCGAGTTCCCCGCGTCCGGCGTCAACGTGTACAAGAACGGCTCCCAGGAGTGGGGCACCCTCGCCGCTGACAAGGCCGACCTCAACGGGATCAACACCAAGTGGGTCCAGGGGCGCAGCAGTTCGGACGGCTGGATCGAGTTCCCGCCCGCCGGCCTGCGGGTGCTCCGCGACGGCGGCCAGGAGCCGGGCATCATCGGCGCGCACCAGGCCGACCTGGACATCCTGCGCACCGGCGAGGCCCGCGTCACCGGCGAGGCCCGGATCAAGGGACTGCTCACCGCCGGCGGCGGCATGAAGCTCTACCACGAGGGCGAGCGGCTGCTGGTGACCATGCCCGACCGGATCGTCTTCACCGCCGTCAACGAATTCCGGCGCTGGGTCACCTTCGACCGCGGCATCTCCGTCGCCTTCGGCTCCGGCACCGCCTCGATCACCCAGGAGGGCGGCATGATCGTCCGGGGCGGCAACCTCCAGGTCCAGCAGGGCACCCTCTCCGTCTCCACCGGCAACCCGCCGAACGTCCGCCAGCTCTGAGGATCACCCACTCGATCGGGGTGGCGAGGCCCGGCGCCCCGCCACCCCGATCCGCTACTCCTTCACTCCCTGCTTCCGGACTCGCTGCTTGAGGAACAGTGCGGCACGGTCCAGCGCCTCGTCCGCCTCGTCGAGCACCCCGGCGAAGCACTGGAAGACGTGCGGCACGCCCGCCGTGACGTCCAGGATCACGTCCACGCCCGCGGCGGCGGCCCGCGCGGCCAGCCGGGTCGAGTCGTCGAGCAGCAGCTCGTTGGCCCCGACCTGGATCAGCATCGGGGGCAGGCCGCGGAGGTCGGCGTGCACCGCCGGGCTGAGCAGCGGATCGCGCGGGTCCGCCCCCGCGAGGTACATCGCCCCGGTGTGGTCCAGGTCCGCCCGGGTGAAGATCGGGTCGATCCCCTCCTTGGTCACCATGCTCTCGCCCGACCGGGTCGCGTCCACGCTCGGCGAGAGGGCCAGCACGGCGGCCGGCTGCGGCAGCCCGGCGTCCCGGGCGGCGAGGCAGGTGGTGACGGCGAGTCCGCCGCCCGCCGAATCCCCCGCGAAGACGACGTCCGCCGGGTCCGTGCCGCGGTCGAGCAGGGCCCGGTACGCGCTCAGGGTGTCCTCGATCGCGGCCGGGAAGGGGTGCTCGGGGGCCAGCCGGTAGTCGACGGAGTACGCCCCGAGGCCGGTCCGGGCCACCAGGTGGCCGGTGAGCGAGAGGGCGGTCTCCGGCGAGCCGAACACCCAGCCGCCGCCGTGGAAGTACAGGATCGTCCCGGTCTCCGCAGCCGCAGCCGCAGCCGTAGCCGGGGCCGGGGTCGTCGGCTCGACGCGCAGCGCGGGGCGGTCACCGAGGGTGGCGGGGGTGGTGCGGATGCGGTCGTGCGGCACCAGCATCCCGGCCATCAGCTTCCGGAACCCGGCGCGCAGCTCCTCGACCGTCGGGGGCCGTTCGGGGCGCGGGTGCCGCAACAGTGCGTCGATCCGGTCTCGCTGATGCCTGCTCATGGTCGATCCCCACCCGAAGTAGATTCCAGTACATTATATGCCGTGGAATATACATCAGACGCGAACGCCGGTCCGGGCCATGCCCCGGCCGACACCCCGCTGCTCTCCGCGCTCTTCTCCGACCTGGTGCGGTGCGAGACGCGGCTGTACAACGTGCTCAACGACCGGCTCCGCGAGCGGCACGGCATCGTCACCTCGCAGTACGAGTTCCTCGCCTACCTGCGCGCCCACCCCGGGTGCCGGGTGGCCGATCTCGCCGCCGAGTTCGCCATCGGGGTCGGCGCGACCAGCAAGGGCGTCGACCGGCTGGCCCTGCAGGGCTGGGTCCTGCGCCGCCCCAACCCCGGCGACCGCCGCTCCTCCCTGCTCGACCTCACCCCGGCCGGCACCCGCCTCACCGAGGAGGCGGCCCTGACCTTCACGGCCACCCTCACCCCCCTGCTCCTCCCCACCCTCGACCCCGCCGCCCTCACCGCCACCGCCCGCGCCCTCGCCACCCTCCGCGCCGCCCTCGAACAGACCCAGACCGGCACCCCCGCCGGCTGAGGCCACCCGAGAACCTTCGTGCCGCAGAACGGGCCCCGCCCACACCGATAGGACGACGCCTGGTGCACCACGCCGCAGCTGCGGCTCCCGGACCCCGGCTCCCGAGCCGGAGGCGCTGATCGACAGCGCCTCCGCATCCGGAGCCGAGACCGAGGCCGCGGCAGAAGTGCTCGTCTCGGCCGAGCAGCGTGAGCACAAGTCGCACGGCCACCTCGTCTTCGTCGGCGACTGAAGATCACTTCTGAGACACCACCTACTGGGGCATGAGCACCGGTGACCGGGCAAGCCGCACGGCGGCTCGCAGGTCCTGGGAGTGGCCGTACCGGAAGACGTGCTCGTCGCCGTAGACCGCGAGGAAGAAGACCAGCGCGACACCCAGGCCGATCACGGACGGGTGCGAGCCGGCGGCGGGTGCCAGGACGGCGGCCATGGCCAGCCAGAGGAAGACGTTCGGGGTGTTCTGAGTGATGATCAGATCGCGGCCGAGCCCGGCGGTCTTCGGGTGCAGCAGCCGCAGGAACGCCACGGTCAGCAGCCGCAGGGCGGCGAGCAGAGCACCGGTGGCGGCCATGACCAGCACCAGTTGCCAGGCCAGGCCGGGGAGGTCGCGGGCCTCCGCAGGGGTGAGCGAGAAGGTGGCGAGTCCGGCGAGTGGCACCAGGGCGAGGCCGCCGAGCCAGTTCCAGTTGGTGCTGAGGGCGCCGGCGCGGATGGGGTCACGGTGGCGCAGCACCTGGGCCCCGATGCCGGGCAGGAGCAGGGCGACCAGCAGCACGGCGCCGTAGGTGAGCAGCGCCGCACCGAGGCCACCGCCCGGCCGGGCCTCCGGGGGCGGGGCGATGGCGAGGGCGCCGAGCAGGGCCACCGGCATGACGACCGAGGCGGCGATGGTGTGCCGTACCGCGAAGAAGTAGTCGCCTCCCCAGAGCAGGGAGAGCGTCGGGGCGATCAGGGCGGGCGGCAGCAGGAGGAACAGCCCGGCGAGTTCGAGGGGCAGGCTGCCGCTCCCGCCCCACAGCAGGGCGAGTCCGAGGGCGGACCGGGCCAGCAGCAGCGGCAGGGCGGGACGGATGCTGCCCGGCGTGGTGCGCAGGGTGTGCGGGTCGACGCGCAGCAAGGTGAAGAAGGTCCCCACCCCGAGCAGCAGGGTCATCGAGGCGGCGAACGCCCAGGGCGGCACGTGGATCCCGGCGAGCAGTTGGACGGCGACGCCGGCGGCGGCCGCGAGGGCGACCAACAGGGGCAGCCGGATCTCGACGATCTCGCCGAGGTCGTTGAGCAGTCCGGCCGCAGCCGGCGCGTGGGCGGCGCGCCGCAGGTCGTCCTCGGTCAGGGGGCGGGCGTTGGGGATCTTCAGATCGCGGTACCGCTCGGGCGGCAGGCCGGCGGCGGCGATCGCGAACATCTCCACGATGTACTTGTGGGCGACCACGACCACGGTGCGCCCGGCCTCGGAGGCGGGCAGCAGGACCTCGCGGTGGTAGGCGGCGACCCGGTCGTACATCTCGCGCCAGCTCTCCCCGCCGGGCGGGCGGCCGGTGTGCGAGTGGAACGCCTCGGAGTAGCCGGCGAAGCCGATGCTCTTCTTGACCAGGCTCTTGTTCCGGCCGCTGTAGATCCCGAAGTCGCGTTCGATCAGGGACTCGCTGACGACCAGTCGGCCGGGGCGACGCTGCTGGCCGGCGATGACGATCTCGGCGGTCCGGCGGGCCCGGCCGAGGGTTGACACGTGCACCTCGTCGATCGTCAGACCGAGCGCGGCGACCCGCTGAGCGGCCTGCTCGGCCTGGCGGATGCCGAGGTCGGTGAGCGGGGTGTCCAGTTGCCCGGCGAAACGGTTCTGCTCGTTGGCCTGGGATTCGCCATGACGGATGAAGTACAGGGGCATGGGTGTCCTCTGCGCTCGGGAGCGATGGGTGCGCGGACTTGAGGTGTGCCAGTCAACCCGGGTCGTAGTTGAACCGTCAAGCAAAAGTTAGCGTTAACAGTCAGCGCTCACATTTCTCCCGTCGCGTTGAACACCGAGCCGCCGACGCACGTATGGACGGTAGGACGCGGGCCCCGCGCTCCCCGGTCGACCACGAACCTCTGGCGCCGGCGCTCTTCACCGAACAGGACTACACAGTGGCTGACAGCTCCAGCTCGACAGGACTCCCCACCCGCCGCACGGTGGTGGCGGCCGCGGGCGGCACCGGCCTGGTGGCCGCCCTGGCCGCCTGCTCGAGCAGTGCCGGACCGACGGCGGCGGCCGGCACCACGCCCCCGGCGTCCGGCCGGCCTGCCCCGACGAAGAGCACCCCGCCGACCGCGAGCGACTCACCGGCGGCGAGCCGGCCTCCGGCGGCGAGCCAGTCACCGGACGGCGGCGGAGCTCCCCTGGCCAAGGCCTCGGACATCCCCGTGGGCGGCGGCATAGTCCTCAAGGAGCGGAAAGTCGTGGTGACGCAGCCCGCCCCGGGCGAGTTCAAGGCATTCTCGGCGATCTGCCCCCATCGAGGCTGCTCGGTCCAGGAGGTGACCGGCGGGACGATCAACTGCCCGTGCCACGGGAGCAAGTTCAAGATCAGCGACGGCAGCGTGGCGAAGGGCCCGGCCACCGAGCCGCTGGCGGAGGCCAAGGTGACGGTCTCCGGCGACTCGATCGCTCTCGGCTGACCACCAGGGCAGGCCCGAGTCCGCCGGTCGGGAGGCGCGAGTCCGCCGGTCGGGAGGCGCGCCGCCGGGTTCGGGCGCCCCCGGGCGTCCGGTCTGCCCGCTCCCCGGGGGAGCGCTTCGGTGATCCTGGTGCAGGATCAGGCCCGGCGGCGGGTCGCCTGATCCAGGATCACCTCACCTGCGGCATTCCAACGCTTTCTAGTCATCTCCCAGCCGTTCTCGTCGAAAACGACCACCTCCGACAGCCGGCCGTTGGCATGCCAGTACCGCCACTCACCCACTGCGGCACCCATGTTGGCCACGCCCTCGGCCCGCTTGGTCCCGTCCGGCCACCACTCCTGCTGCCGCCCGTGCTCGATGCCCCAGAAGTAGGTGCCGAGCAGCTCGGTGCGCCCGTTGTCCGCGTGTTCCTCGACTTCGCCGGTGAAGGGTTCCCCTTCGTGGCAGGTGCGTCCGTACTCGTCCAAGTAGGTCTGATCGCCGTTGATCCGTATCGCCCGCTCCGAGGTCGGCGTCGCCGTGGGCAGTTCCACCGGCGGCTCGGCACCACCACGAGCCTCGGTGGCCCTGGGCTCCGACTCGTGCTCGGCGGCGCGCCGCTTGCGGGCTTCGATCTTACGCGCGAGCTCTGCGTGCCAGCGCGCGGCGTTGCTGCCGTCCAGTTGCCCGGCGAAGGCGGCACGGGCGGCATCGACGAGTTCGGGAGGGGCCGCCGGACCGTACTCGGCGATCTCCCACAGCGCGTTGTCCGTCGCCATGTCCAGTCCGGTACAGGTCCGCACACCCTGGCCGCTCAGCGCCTCTTCCAGCACGGCGTTGAACGTCCTCGTCAACTGCTCCTCGGTCGGCCGACCACCGCGCATGGATGCAACCCCTCCCTGAAACGAACGAACCGTCCCATCCCGGTACGACGTCCGGCACGATCCGGCGGGTTCCCGCCGCCGGGCAACCGCAGCGGCCCCGCGTCTGCCGGGTTCACGGCCGACTTGGTAGGCCGGGTGTCCTTCAGTCTTGTTGGAGGTCGTCCGACTCGTACTCGATCGTCAGCGGATGTCGAGCAGGGCACGGGCGATTTCCGCCGGCTCCGGCTGGAGCGTGCCGGCGCCGTCCTCGATGTCCCACAGAGCGTTCTGCAGGACGCGCCCGAGCGTCCACGCGGTGGCCTGCCGGCGGTCCAGCCCGATGACCTCGGTCATGAGATGGAACCGGTAGCCGACGGCGCGGGGGACATTGCCGGTGGCCACGACGTCGTCCCATCGGTTGCGCAGGGCGGGTAGCAACTCGAAGCCGGGGTGTCCGGCGAGCGGCTTCGGGTCGATGGCGAGCCACCGCGTCCGTCCCGCGGGCTGGGACGAGGGGTGCTGGGCGAGGACGTTGTCGTAGTGGAGGTCCCAGTGCAGGAGCCGGTCGCCGGATTCCGGGAGCACCTCCCGCACCGCGGCCGCGCAGGAGGCCAGGAGTTGGCGGTCGGCCGGGGCGTCCAGCAGTCGAAGCGCGTGGGGCAGGCGGTCGAGCATCGCCGTGGCGGTGTCGGCCAGGAGCGACAGGCCGGCGGGGGCCGGGGAGGCGACCAGGCGGGCCAGGAGCTCGCTGAGGATCTGCAGTGCGGCGGTGTCGTCTGCCACGCCGGCGAGTGAGCGGCTCGCGTCCAGGCGTTCGAGGAGCATCGTCCCGGTGTCGGGGTCGCTGTCCAGGAGGCGGACCGCGTCGCGGCCGGACCACACGCGCAGGGCGAGCGGTTCGCCTCGGGTCTCCTCGTCCACTGGCTGTAGCTTGAGCATCGCCAGGCTGCCGTCGGCCCGGATGACCGGAAGGACCAACGCGACGACCCCATGCGCCGGCGGACCGTCCAGGCGCAGGTCCCAGCGGTCCAGGAAGCTCTCCGCCAGGACGGGCAGGGCGGTGACCCAGGCCTGCCCGAGGTCACCGCGGTAGGAGGCGGCCAACGCCTCTGGGACACGGATTCGATGGTGCGATGAGCCGACGGTCATGGCGCTCCACTCCTGCTTTCGACACCCGGCGGATGTCCCGGAAATGCCTGGCACGAGAGCACGGTCGGGTGTCAGGCCGGGCCGGCCGGTCGCCCCGTAGGGATGCCGGCTGTCAGGCGAGGCCGGCGAGTTCGAGGGCCTCGACGCCGGTGCGGAGGGCGGTGATGCGTTCTTCGAGGGTGAAGCCGGCCGGGGCGAGGGTGAGGGTGGTGACGCCCGCGTCGGCGTAGGCGTGCATGCGGTCGGCGATGCGCTCCTTGGTGCCGAGGAGGGAGGTGGCGTCGATCAGGTCGTGCGGGACGGCCGCGGCTGCGCCCGCGTAGTCCTTGGCGAGGTACTTCTCCTGGATCTCGTCGGCGGCCTGCTCGTAGCCCATGCGGCGGGTGAGCTGGTTGTAGAAGTTCTTGTCCTTGCTGCCCATGCCGCCGATGTAGAGGGCGGCGTAGGAGCGCTGGGTATCGGCCGCCGCCTTGACGTCCTCGCCGACCGAGATGGTGACGGTGGGGCAGAGGTCGAAGCCGTCCAGGGTGAGGCCGGCCTTGGCGCGGCCGGCGATCAGGGGGTCGACGGAGAGGGCGGCGTGCTCCGGGGCGAAGAAGATGCCGAGCCAGCCGTCGGCGATCTCGCCGGTCTGCTCCAGGTTCTTCGGCCCGATCGCGGCGATGTAGAGCGGGATGTGCTCGCGCACCGGGTGCACGGTCAGCTTGAGCGGCTTGCCCGGGCCGCCCGGCAGCGGGAGGGTCCACTGCGAGCCCTCGTGGACCAGCCGCTCGCGGGACATCGCCTTGCGGATGATCTCCACGTACTCGCGGGTGCGGGCCAGCGGCTTGTCGAACTTGACGCCGTACCAGCCCTCGGAGACCTGCGGCCCCGACACGCCGAGCCCGAGGCGGAACCGGCCGCCGGAGAGGGTGTCCAGGGTGGCCGCCGTCATGGCGGTCATCGCGGGGGTGCGGGCCGGGATCTGGAAGATGGCCGAACCGACGTCGATCCGCTCGGTCTTGGCGGCCACGTAGCTGAGCACGGTGGCCGCGTCCGACCCGTACGCCTCCGCGGCCCAGCAGACCGAGTAGCCGAGGCGGTCCGCCTCCTGGGCAACGGCGATGTTGTCGGCGTCCATGCCGAGTCCCCAGTAGCCGAGGTTGATGCCGAGTCGCATGTGGATGCCGAGCCTTCCGGGAGACGGGCGGGTTGCCGAGCCCGAGCCTAACCGGGCCGCCGAGGGACAGGCTACCGACGGGTAGGTGTGGGCTGCGTCACGCCGCGCGCGGGGCGGCGGGCGCCGGATGCGTCGCGCTCCGGGTCCGGACCGCTACGCTCTGCCGTCATGGGGGAACGGCACCTCCTGCGCGCGACCGCCGTGTCGCCCGATCAGCTGACGGAGGGTCTGCCCCGGTGGAAAAACGTCAACTCGGCCGCACCGGGCTGCGGGTCTCCCGCCTGGGCCTCGGCACCATGACCTGGGGCCGGGACACCGACGAGCACGAGGCCGCCGAACAGCTCAAGGCCTTCGTGGAGGCCGGCGGCACGCTGGTCGACACCGCCGACGTGTACGCCGACGGCGGCGCCGAGTACCTGCTCTCCCGGCTCACCGACAGCCTGATCCCCCGCGCCGAGCTGGTCATCGCCACCAAGGCCGGCAGCGTGCCCGACACCGACCGGCGGTTCGACACCTCGCGGGGCCGGATGCTCACCGCCCTGGACGCCTCGCTGCGCCGGCTCGGCACCGACCACGTGGACCTCTGGCAGGTCCACGCGTACGACCCCGGCACGCCCACCGAGGAGACCCTGCACGCGCTCGATCTCGCGGTCAGCTCCGGCCGGGCCCGCTACGCCGGGCTCTCCAACCACAGCGGCTGGCAGACCGCGAAGGCCGCCACCTGGCAGCGGGCCCAGCCCGGGCGGGTGCCGCTGGCTTCGACGCAGATGGAGTACTCGCTGCTCCAGCGCGGGGTGGAGCGGGAGGTGCTGCCCGCGGCTGCGGACGCCGGGCTGGGGCTGCTCGCCTCCTCCCCGCTCGGGCGGGGCGTGCTCACCGGCAAGTACCGGCACGGCGTACCGCCCGAATCGCGCGGCGCCTCCCCGTACCTGGGCGGCTTCGTCCAGCCCTACCTCGGCGAGCGCTCCCGCCACATCGTGGACGCCCTGGCCACCGCCGCCGACGGGCTCGCCTCCAGCCCGCTCGCGGTCGCGCTGGCCTGGGTCCGGGACCGTCCCGGGGTGAGCAGCGCACTGGTCGGTGCCCGCACCGCCACCCAGCTGCAGTCCTGCCTGTCGGCGGAGACCCTTACGCTTCCGGAGGAGATCCGCGCTGCGTTGGACGATGTCTCGGCCCCGACGCACCGGTATCCGGACCAGGGCTGGACGGAACTGTAGGACTTGTGGGAGCGGACTGATGAGTGACACGGATGCCAAGGCGGCGAAGGCGGCGGCCCTCGCCGAGCTGACCAAGGCGGTCCGCAAGGTGGAGCAGGCCCCGCGGCCCGGATCCGAGACGCGCGTCCAGCGCAAGGTCGACCGGATCGCCGAGCAGGAGGCGGAGGCCGCAGCGGCGGCCGAGGCCGAGGCAGTTGCGGCGGCGAAGGCCGCAGAGGAGGCGGCAGCCGCTGCCGAGGCCGGGGAGGCGCCGGACACCGAGCGGACGGCGGACGGCCGGGAGACCGTGGACGGCGGGGAGGCTCCTGCTGACGACGCTTCGGAGGACGCGGGGGCGGAGACGGACGGGACCGAGGACTCGGCGGAGGCTGCGGCGGAGGTTGGCGAGGGACCCGACGCCGAGGCCGAGTTGGACGACCTGCCCGAGGCGGAGGCGGAGGCGGAGGTTACGGTCGCCGTCGCCGATTCAGTAGAGCCGGTGGAGCCGGTAGAGCCCTCGGAGCCGGAGACCGAGCCCGGGTCGGAAGTTGACGGGCCCGAGGCTGACGAGGCTGAGCTTGAGGTTGACGAGCCGGCCGTGGTGGCGGCGGCTGCGCCGGTGCGGGTGGCTCGGGTGGTGCGGGCTGCTGCGGTGGCGGTGGTTTCGGACGAGCAGCGGGTGGCTGCGCTGCGGGCCGTGGCCGAGGTGTTGAAGGCGGGTGGGGCGCCGGTCGAGCTGGCCGAGGCGGCGGTGGCCGGGCTCGGGGAGGCTGCGGCCGAGGAGTTGCGGGCGGATCCGTGGGCCGTGCTGGGGCTGCCGGGGGTGCGGCCGGAGCATGCGGACGGGTTCGCCCGGGGGTTGTTGGGGGCGGAGGCCGGGCCGGGGGATCCGCGGCGGGCCGGGGCGCTGGCCTGCTGGGTGCTGGAGCAGGCCGCGCTGCGCGGGCACTCGGCCTTGGAGAGCGGCGAACTGGTCGAGAAGTTGGCCGAGTTGAACCTGCCGGAGGCGGCGGAGGCGCTGCAGACGGTGGTCGCGGACGGCCGGGTGATGGCCTTCCAGGAGGAGCTGCCGGGCTTCCAGCCGCGGAGCGAGTCGGCCGAGGACGAGGATGAGGTGCCGACCCGGACGCTGCTCGCGCTGGAGCGCCTCGCGCTCGCGGAGGAGAGCCTGGCGGACGGGCTGGTGCGACTGGCCTCGACCGTGGTGCCGGCGGAGGGGGCCTGGGCCGGTGCGGTCGAGGCGGCGCCGTCGGCTTCGGCGAAGGCGCTGATCGAGGCGGTGGCCGGGCACGGGCTGGTCACCCACACGGGTGGCGAGGAGGCGAAGGCCGAGCCGGCCGCGCTGCTGCGCGCCGCGCACCGGCTGGGGCTGCGGGCCTGGGCGGCGACCTGGACGGACCAGGGCCGGGCGGCGCTCACCGAGCGGCTGGGCGGCGGCTCGGCGCCGGTCGCGGTGCTGGCCGATCTGCTGGCGGGCACGGCCGGGCCGGGGCTGGCCGAGGACACCTCGCTCGCGCTGGACCTGCTGATCGTGCTGGACGCGCCGCAGCTGGACGTGGAGCTGGCCGCCACCCTGGTGGAGTCGCTCGCGGACGGCACCCGGCTGGTGCTCAGCGGTGACCCGGGGCAGCTCTGGTCGGCCGGGCCGGGGCGGTTCTTCGCCGATCTGCTCGCGGCCAAGGCCTGCCCGGTGGTCGCCTCCCGGACGCCCGACCTCGGGCCGATCGGGGAGCTGGTCTCGGGCATCGGCATCGGCGAGCTGCTACCGGTGGACGCGCCCGGCAAGGAGGTGGTGATCCTCCCCGCCAAGGACGGCGGCGAGGCCGTGCACCGCGCGCTCCAGCTGCTCACCGACTCGATCCCGCGCGCCCTGGGCATCCCGGTCGAGGAGGTGACCCTGCTGACTCCCGGCCACGGCGGCAGCGCGGGCACCCGGGCGCTCAACGCGGCGGCCAAGGCCCGGCTCAACCCCGGCCCCGGCCGGTTCGGCGGCTTCGACCCGGGCGACCGGGTGGTGCACTCCCCCACCCCCGGCGTCAGCCACCCCGGGCGGGTGGTGGACGGCGACGCCGCCGGGCTGCACGTGCTGCTCTCCGACGGCACCCGGCTGACGCTCAGCCCCGCCGAGGCGGGGAAGCTGCGGCACGGCTGGGCGCTGACGGTGCACCAGGCCGTCGGGCGGCGCTGGCCGGGCGTGGTGGTCGTGCTGCCGGAGGACGCGGCGGCCGGGCTCACCCGGCAGCTGGTGTACACCGCGTTCGGCCGGGCCGAGCGGCACCTGTCCGTGGTGCACGGCGCCGGGGCGGCGCTGGGGCAGGCGGTGGCGGGGCGGGAGGCGGCGCCGCGGACGACGCGGCTGCGGGCGGTGCTTGCGGAGGGCTGAACGCGGAGGGAGCCACTTGCGCCCGTACGTTGACGGTGCAAGTGGCTCCCAGTGGGAGATGGCAGGTCAGCCTCTTCCGATTCGCGCGCGCGGTTGATCCAGCAGAGCCCCGCGCCCCTGGCGGTGCTTACTCCACCTCGTCGTCGTAGACCTCGCTGACGTCGAAGCGGCAGATCAGCAGCTGCGGGTCGGCGCCCTCGAAGGGCTCGGGCAGCCACTCGCCGGGTTCGGTGGGCTCGGTGGCGGCGACCCAGAGGGTGGAGTCGCCCTCCTCGAGGCCGAACTCCTCGCAGCGGGCGGCGATCTCGTCGGGCTCGTACTCGCCGAAGAGGACGCCCAGGGCGGCCGTGATGCCGCCCTCGGGGTCGGCGCCCGGGGTGAGGGAGCTCTCGACCCGTTCGGCCTGGGTGCGCAGCCGCTTGGGGTCGGTGATCAGGTAGTCGCGGCGGATCAACACGCTGATCGCCTCGGGGTGTTCGGGGCCGGTGTACGCGCCGGGGCCCTCGTCCCCCGGCACCTCGAAGGGGGTGACCTCGTCGTAGACCTCGTAGAGGATCTGGTCGTACGCGATTGCCGCCGCGGCAAGCTCCTCGTAGGCGGTGACGACGTCGGCGTCGTCGGCTTCGGCAGGGGCGGAGACCGCGGCCAGGTGGCGGTCGATGGCGGCCTTGACCGCCTCGGCGGCGGCGCGTACCTCGGAGATGGTGAGCTGCGCGGCATCAGACATGGTGCTGACGCTATCTCCCTTGACCCGGGGAACGCACAGGGGTTGTCCCCTACACCCGTGAATTCACCGCAACTTGCGCCCGGATGTCCGGTCCGCGTGGTTCTGTTCCCCCGGTCGGGGGACTGCCGCGGGGGGCGTCCGAGGGGTGGACGACCTGACGCTGTGCCCCGGGTCACTCTGTCCATGGCGTCCGGGCGGGCATCCCGGCGGGGCCTCCGGGGTATCCCTGGGGGTAGCGGGAAATTTGATTGACTGTCAGCTCCGGCGGCGCGACTCTCGCTGCCGGGGACGGAGCACGAGGCGCCGGCGCACCCCGTCCGACCAGGTCCAGTAGTCCCAGGCAGGCCGTACCCTTGCCTGCACGGCGCACCCAGGAGGAGAGTCTTGACCCCACCGAAGCTGGTCCGGCAACCGGAGTACGAGTACCAGTCGCTGCGGATGCCGCGCGGCACCAGCCGGAACGCCGCCCGGCAGCTGCTGACCGAGCACGCCGAGTACGGCCACTGGGAGCTGGACCGGCTGAAACTCTTCCCGGACGGCAGCCGGACGGTGCTGCTGCGCCGCCGGATCATCCGGCAGGTCCGCAGCTGGTAGGCCACGGCCGGTGGGGCACGGCGGGTGTGCCGTGCCCCCGGAGGTGTGGCGGCGGGGTCAGCGGGCCCCGGCGCGGGAGCGGCGGTAGAGCACGCCGCCGCCGATCATGAGCGCCAGGCCGGCGGTGGAGGCCAGCTCCAGGCCGAGCGCGTTGGTGCCGGTGGAGGCGAGCTGGGCGCGGGCCGGGGCGGTGTCCAGGCTGCGGGCGCCCTGACGCGGGGTGCGGGTCTCCCCCGTGCCTTTGGAACCGCCGGTGGAGGAGCTGACCGGGGTGGCCTGGGTCGGGCCGCCGTTGCGGTCGCTGCCGGGCGTACCCGCGGGCGGCGTGTCGCTCACGGGGGTCTGCGCCGGAGGCGCCTGGACCGGCGGGGTCTGCGCGGGGGGTGCCTGGACCGGCGGGGTGTTGACCGGGGGCGTCTGAACCGGCGGGCCCTGCGGCGGCGGGGGCTGGTTCACCGGGGGCTGACCGCCGGTGCCGGGCGAGGTCTGGCCGGGCGGGGGCGGGTTGTGGGTGCCGCCGGGCTGGCAGTCGTCACCGCCGGCGGGCGGCGGCGGGGTGGTGGGGTGCGAGGGCGGCGGGGTGGAGTGCGTCGGCGCGGGGCCCGCGTTGCCGCAGTCGTTGCCGAAGGCCGGGTTGGCCAGGCCGACCACGTCCACCGTGTTGCCGCAGGCGTTCACCGGGATGCTCACCGGGGCCTGCACCTGGTTGCCGGAGGCCACGCCGGGCGAGCTGTGCGCCACGCCGGCCGCCGAGGAGCCGTAGGAGGCCGCGCCGGGGTGCAGGTGGCCCTGGCCGGGCTGCCACTGGTCGGCGTTGCCCGCGCGGGTGGGCTGCATCGGGCTGGAGTGGTGCGGGGGCGGCAGGTGGCCCGCGTGGTGGTGGCCGGGCATGCTCCGGGTCGAGCTGGCGCAGTCGTTGCCGAAGGCCGGGTTCAGCAGACCGACCACGTCGACGGTGTTGCCGCAGGCGTTCACGGGGATGTCCACGGGGGCCTGCACGGCGTTGCCCGAGCCGACCCCGGGCGAGTTGACCGCGGCCCCCTGGGCCTCGGTGCTCGCGTAGGCATAGCCCGCGGTGGAGGCCAGCACACTGCCGGTGGCAACGGCCGTGAGGATGCCCCTCTTGGCGACCTGTCGCATTACTCCCCTTACTGTGATTGTCGGAATTTGGCGGAACTCCTGACGAGGCTCCTCGTGCAGCACACAACGAGGCGCGCCGGTAAAAGGTTGAGCCACCGGTTTTCGTTCATCCGATCGGGTGATCGATATCCCGGACGGGAACCGGAAAGGGACGTACGGGAACCGGACCGGAAAAGGAACGTGCCCCCGGGCGGCGGTGGACCTGCCGCCCGGGGGCACGGGAGCTCACGACGCCGGCGTCAATCGCCGACCGTGGTTCAGACGTTCTCGCAGTGGTCGCCGAAGGCCGGGTTCAGCAGGCCGATGACACTGACGGTGTTGCCGCAGACGTTCACCGGCACGTGCACCGGGATCTGCACCAGGTTGCCCGACAGCACGCCCGGGGACTCGACGGCGGCACCCTCGGCCTGCGCACCGTGCGCCGAGGCGACACCGGCACCGGCCAGGGCCAGACCACCGGTGGCGGCGACGACGGCGGCAATCTTCTTGATCTTCACGGGGTTCCTCCTGAGAACCGAAAAGGTGTGGCTGTGTGGCACATCCGCAGCCGGGAATCACGACTGCAAATGGGTGAACGACGCTGGGCCGAACGGGGTACGGGACCCCGTTCCGGTTCACCCGCCACGGTGACGGTTCGTACGCACGGCCGACACCTGGTCGAAAAGGCCCTCAGGAGGGGACCGCGGATCTCAGCAGGCGTCGATGAAACGATCCAGCACCCGGACGCCGAACTTCAGGCCCTCCACCGGCACCCGCTCGTCCACGCCGTGGAACATCCCGGCGAAGTCCAGCTCCGGCGGCAGCTGGAGCGGCGCGAAGCCGAAGCAGCGGATGCCGAGGTCGGTGAAGGACTTGGCGTCGGTGCCGCCGGAGAGGCAGTACGGGACGGCCCGGGCGATCGGGTCCTCGGCGCGCAGCGCGGTCTGCATCGCCTCGACCAGGGCGCCGTCGAAGCCGGTCTCGATCGCCTTGTCGCTGTGCAGGCTCTCCCGCTTGACCCGGGGGCCGAGGATGCGGTCGAGGTCGGCCAGGAACTCCTCCTCGTAGCCGGGCAGGAAGCGCCCGTCCACGTGGGCGGTGGCCTGGCCGGGGATGACGTTGACCTTGTAGCCGGCGCCGAGCATGGTCGGGGCGGCGGTGTTGCGCAGCGTGGTGCCGATCATCTTGGCGATGCCGCCGAGCACCCTGAGCGTCTCGTCCATGTCCTCCGGGTCGAGCTCGACGCCGAGCGCGTCCGAGAGCTCGTCCAGGAAGGCCCGGACGGTCTTGGTGATCCGCAGCGGGAACTTGTGCCGGCCGAGCCGGGCCACCGCCTCGCAGAGCTCGGTGATCGCGTTGTCGTCGTTCTCCATCGAGCCGTGGCCGGCCCGGCCCTCGACGGTCAGGCGCATCCAGTGCATGCCCTTCTCCGCCGTCTCGATCAGGTAGAGCCGGTTGCGCTCGTTGACGGTGAAGGAGAAGCCGCCGACCTCGCCGATCGCCTCGGTGACGCCCTCGAAGAGGCCCGGGTGCTTGTCGACCAGGTACCGGGCGCCGTAGGTGCCGCCGGCCTCCTCGTCGGCCAGGAAGGCCAGGACGATGTCACGTGGGGGCTTCCGGTTGGTGCGCAGGCGGTCGCGGATCACCGCGAGCGTCATGGCGTCCATGTCCTTCATGTCCACCGCGCCGCGGCCCCAGACGCAGCCGTCGGCGATCTCGCCACCGAACGGGTCGTAGGTCCAGTCGGCCGCGTTGGCCGGCACCACGTCGGTGTGGCCGTGGATCAGCAGGCCCGGGCGGGACCGGTCCTCTCCCTCGATCCGCACCACGGTGGAGGCCCGGCCCTTGGCCGACTCGATCACCTGGGGCTCCAGTCCGAACTCGGCCAGCTGCGCCGCCACGTACTCGGCGGCGGCCCGCTCGCCCGGGCCCGAGCCGTCCCCGTAGTTGCTGGTGTCGATCCGGATCAGATCCCGGCAGATGTCGGCGACCTCGGACTCCCCCGTCACCTTCGGGGCCCCCTGCCGATCGGCCTGCGAATCGCTCACGATCACTCCTCGTCCCTGGTCGTCTGACCCGTCACCGTTTGCCGTGCGGGTACGGTGCGCCAATCCTCCCCCAGCCACCCCGCCACCCCAAGTGCCATTTCCCGCCGCCGCCCCGCCGTTTCCCCTCGGATCGAAGCCCCGGGGCGGCTCCGGGGAAAGGCTTTTGGGACTACCAGCCGATCTTTGCTACAGTTGTCCATGTCAGCGCGGCACGGAAGCGTGCGCGGCGTGGGCAGACACCCGGTCCGGGTGGCGGAATGGCAGACGCGCTAGCTTGAGGTGCTAGTGCCCTTTATCGGGCGTGGGGGTTCAAGTCCCCCCTCGGACACAGCAAGAAGGCCCCGGCTCTCAGTCGGGGCCTTCCGCGTTTCCCCTCCGATTCGGCGGATAACCGCTGGTCAGAGGTGGTCCGGAAGACTGGTAGTGTTCTCTCTGTCGCCGAGGAGGGCAGCAGGATCCTCCGGAGCACACACCCTGTCCGGGTGGCGGAATGGCAGACGCGCTAGCTTGAGGTGCTAGTGCCCTTTATCGGGCGTGGGGGTTCAAGTCCCCCTCGGACACCACAGTGGAAGGCCCCGGCTCTCGCCGGGGCCTTCCGCGTTTCCCCCGCGCGTCGGCGGGTGCGGGTCAGCCGTCGTTCTCGGCGGTGGGGAGGTAGGCGCCGGGTACCTCGTCCGGGGCGTGCAGCGTGGTCTCGCCCGGGTAGGGGGTGGTCCAGTTGTGGGTCTGGTACCAGACCAGGTGGTCCAGCTGGGCCGGGTTCGCGTAGTCAGGCCGGGCGTCCGGGCCGGTGAGGTGCTGCCGGCCCTTCCAGGCCTCCCACTGGGCGACCAGGGCCGTGTCGGCGGCGGGCGGGGCGACGGTCTTGGGTGCCAGGGCCGTGCCGGGGGCGGTCGGGGTGTCGGCGCCGCAGGCCGGGAGGGTCTTGAGGCCGTCGGTCAGCGAGGTGCGGTTGGGGACGGCCGTGAACGGGGTGTAGTCCGGCGTGGTGGTGAAGGCCGTGGCCATCGGGCTGGCCGCGCTGTCCTTCTGGTTCATCGGGTGGATCCCGAGGATCTGCTCGATGGTGCGGACCATGGTGATCTGCGAGTAGTAGCGGCTGTCCACCGCGCCGTGCTGGGCCCATGGGCTGATCACCTGGATCGGCGCGCGGTGGCCGTCCACGTGGTCCAGGCCGGCCTGGGAGTCGTCCTCGACCACGAAGATCGCCGAGTCCTTCCAGTACGGGCTGTGCGAGATCTCGTCCACGATCTTGCCGGTGGCCAGGTCGTTGTCGGCCACCTGCGCGGCCGGGCTCGCCGGGCCGCCGGTGTGGTCGCTGGAGAGCCAGAGCATGTTGAGCGCGGCCGGGCCGTGCTGCTCGAAGTCCTGCTTCCAGACCTGGTAGCGGTACTGGTCCGGCACGTCGAGGTCGAACTTGGGGAAGCCGGGCACCGACACGGAGTTGAGCGAGGGGATCGGCGAGGAGGAGTCCAGCGGGTAGGCGGTGGGCTTGCCGGTGGCGGCCATGGTCTTGGCGTCGCAGTACAGGGCCTGCCAGTCGGCCCCGGCGGGCTTGCTGAGGAACTGCTGGAACTCGCCGAAGTCGCGCACGCTCTTGCCCGCCGCCTGGGCGCCGGTCCACAGGAAGCCCGAACGCTGGTGGCCGAGGGCGTCGTCCTCGGTGTCGTAGCTGCGCAGGTACTCGCCGGCCGAGGACTCGGTGTACTCCGGATTGTCGGCCTGCATCAGCCAGTTGTGGCCCTCGGCGGAGTTGGTGCCGATGTCGTAGGTGTTGTCGTAGAGCCCGAACTGCTGGGCCAGCGCGTGCTGGTTGGGCGTCACGGCGGCGCCGAACTGGGCCAGCGCCGGGCTGCCGTTGCCCTGGGCGAGATCGCCGAACAGCTGGTCGTAGGTGCGGTTCTCCTTGACGATCAGGAAGACGTGCTTGATCGTCGACGGGTCGCCGAGCCGGGCCGGCACCGGCACCGGCCGGGCCCCGCGCCGGTCGGCCTCGCGGTCGGCGGTGCGGTCGGCCGTGCGGACGGCGCCGGCGGTCCAGCCGTTCTGCCGGAAGACCTTGGCCGTCTGCTCCCGGATCACCCGGTCGCTCGGCAGGGTGAAGCGGGTCAGGCTGGAGGTGGTGTCGTGGGTGTTGTGCGCGCCGGTGGAGTTCGGCCGCCGGGCGTCGACGCCCCGGGTGTTGGAGACCACCACCTGCGAGCCGACGGTGGCGATCTCGGTCGGGAAGTAGTCGGTGGGCAGCAGGCCCACGTAGCCGACCGGCTCCTGCGCACTGGTGAAGCGGTAGACCGCCACCGCGTTCGCCCGGCCGAGGGTGACCAGCAGGCGGCCGTCCCCGGTGAGCGTGACGGCGGTGGGCTCGTAGCCCACCGAGGCCTCCGGCCAGGGCTTGGTGGAGATGGTCTGCACGACCTTGTCGCGCTGGGTGTCGATCACCGACACCTCGTCCGTGCCGGTGTCGGCCACGAACACCACGCCGTCCTTGGCGTACAGGGTGGTCGGGTGCAGGCCCACGGTGAGGGTGCGGACGGCGGCGCTCGGGCGGGCCAGGTCGATCACGCTCACCGTGCCGGTGGTGACGGCGCCCGTGCGCTGGTCGGCGGGCACCTGGGTGCCGTACGAGTTGAGCGTGGCGTCCCCGGCGGTGGCCGGGCGGCCGCCCTCGTTGCCCACGTACAGCTTCTGGCCGACCCGGACCAGGCCGCGCGGGGCGTTGCCCACCGTCCAACTCCGGCCGAGCGCGCCGGTGGTGGTGTCGATCGCCACCACCCGGTTCTGGCCGTTGACCGCCGCGTAGAGCGTGCCGCCATCGGCGGAGAAGGCCGCGCCGGAGGCCAGCGCGTGCCTGCTGCCGTCGGCCGGGACGGCCACCGCCACCGGGTTGCTCAACGAACCGTCAGGGTTGACGGTGAAACGGGTGTAGCCGTCGGGCTGGCCGAGCCAGAGCTGCTTGCCGTCCGGCGAGTAGACCGGGGCCTCCTGGCCGACCGCACCCGTGGGGATCCGCAGGTCGTCGGCCTTGGCGGTGCCGATCCGCTGCTGCACCCGGCCGGTCTTCAGGTCGATGACGACCAGCGAGGCGTCGCCGTCGGCGACCGTGGCGGCCAGGTGGCCGCCGTCCGGGCTCAGCCGGGAGGCCATGATCTTGCCGTCGTTGACGAGCAGTCGGGTGCCGTAGGGCGCGAGGTACTGGTCGCTGGAGATCACCTGGCCGTCGGCGGTGACCTGGCCGACCTGCTCGGTGCCGAACCGATCGGTGGCGGCCAGGGCCGTGCCGGTGGCCACGGCCACCGCCGTGACGCAGGCGGTGGCGAGGGTGGCCCGGCGGCCCAGGCGGCGGCCCAGGCGGCCGTCGAGCCGGCCGTCGAGCCGACTGCCGAGCCGACTGCCGAGCCGACTGCCGAGCCGACTGTCGAGCAGGGCGGAGTGCGGACGGGGGCGGGGTACGCGGCGGCGGATCACCTGCATGGTGCTGTCCCTTCGTGCGGTCGAAGTGGTACGCGTGCAGTGGTGTGGGAGGTCAGAGCAGCGGGAGGTCGGAGCAGGGCCTCGGGGTTTCAGAGCAGGGGGAGCTCGGCGTCGAACTGCCAGAGCGGGTTGGGGGCGTCGCCGGTCGGGGTGCGGACCAGGAAGTAGCCGTTGACCTCCTTGGGGCCGTCGCCGTCGGCCACCAGCTGGCCGTTCGGCGCGAGGTCGAGCTGGTAGACCGCCTGGCCGGCGGCGGCCACGCCCGGGAGGTGCCAGGAGACGACGCAGCGCCAGTCGTTGCCCGCGCCCTGCGGGTCGACCTGACCGTCGCCGCGCTCGCAGGCGGCGGTGGCGGCGAGCTGGTCCTCGGTGACGGCGGGGCGGTGCAGCTGCTCGGTCTGCAGCCGGTAGAGGTGGGCGAAGGCCGTGGCCACCGCGCGCTGCACCTTGGCCTGGGTGAGGCCGGTGCCGCTCGCGGGCTCGGCCGCGGCCACCGCCGCGACGGTCAGCGCGAGCAGACCGGCCAGCGGCAGCACCCCGAGGGTGAGCGCTCGGCGGCCCGCGCCGTCCTCGCTGCCGGTGGTGAAATCGCGCCGGACGAACAGCCTGCGGGCCGCCATGGTGGCCACGGCCGCCCAGGCCAGGCTGACCACCACCGAGATCAGCAGCTCCTCGGGCCGGGCCGGGGCGGTGAACAGCCCGTGCCAGGAGACGTACGCGTAGCCGGGCAGGGCCAGCCGCAACTCCACCGGCAGCGGCAGCAGTTGGGCCACCTGCACCGCGACGGCCACCAGCGCGGGCAGCAGCAGGCCCATCGGCGAGCGTCCGAGCAGCACGGAGCCGAGCAGCCCGATCGCGGCCAGCGCCAGGGTGGGCGCGAGCGCGCAGAGCCAGGCGAGCAGCACGGCGCCGGCCGCCTCGCCGGGCGCGAGCTGGTGCCCGTCCAGGCCGGGCAGCGGCCGGTTGCCGACGGCGAGCAGGCCGCCGAGGATGCCGGAGGCTGCCAGCCCGGCCACCAGCACCGCCAGCACGGTGGCGGTGGCCAGCGCCTTGGCGGCGAAGATCCGCTGCGGCGAACGGACCGTCACCAGCAGGTGCCGCCAGGTGCCGAGCCGGTCCTCGGCCGCGAACACGTCGCCCGCGACCACCGAGACCAGCAGCGGCAGCGCCCAGGACCCGGCGAAGCCCAGCACCACCAGCGGGCCGGCCCAGCCGGTGGCGTGCATCCAGCGGCCGAACAGGGTGTCGGAGGGCAGCGTGCCCTGCTGCGCCACGGCCGCCACGAAAAGCCCCGGCAGCAGCCAGCAGGCCAGCACCAGCAGGCGGACCCGCCACTGCGCGACCAGCTTGACCGCCTCGAAGCGGTACACCCGGGCGAGGGGGATGCGCTCCGCGGCGAGGATCGTCAGCTCGGCCGTGCGGGGCGGGGTGATGGTGGTGGGGATTGGGTCGGCAGTGCGGACCGGGTCGGCGGTGGGGATTGGGTCGGTCGTGGGTGTGGTCATCGCTGCTCCCCCGGTCGGTCGGCCGGCCGGGCGGCCGACTGGGTGGTTTCCGGCTCGGTCAGGGCGAGGAAGGCGGCCTCCAATGGCGGTACCACGGGCGCGAGTTCGCGGAGGCGGATCCCCGCATGGACCAGGGCGCCGACCAGGTGCTCGACGGCCGGGGCCGAGGCGCGGACGACCAGCGGGCCCTCGCCCTCGACCACCCGGACGCCCGGGGTGGCCGCCGCGACGGTACGGGCGGCCGGCGGGTCGGAGGTGAGCAGGCGGTGGTCGAGTTCGGGGCTGTCGGCGGCCAGCTTCTCCAGCGGGCCGGCGAAGCGGACCCGGCCGGCGGCGAGGATGGTCACCTCGGAGCAGAGGGCCGCCAGGTCGTCCATCCGGTGGCTAGAGAGCACCACCGTGACGCCCTCGGCCGCGAGCCGGCGGAGGGCGGCGTGCACGTGCTGCTTGCCGGCCGGGTCCAGGCCGTTGGCCGGCTCGTCCAGTACCAGCAGGCGCGGCTCGGTGAGCAGCGCGGCGGCCAGGCCGAGGCGCTGCCGCATGCCGAGCGAGAAGCCCCGCACCCGGTCTTCGGCCACCGCCGTCAGCCCGACCTCGGCCAGCACCTCGTCGATCCGGGCCGGGCGGGTGCGGCGGCCGCCGTGCAGAGCCGCGAAGGCGGCCAGGTTCTTCCGCGCGGTGAGCGAGGGGTACAGCCCGGGCCCGTCCACGAATCCGGCCACCTGCGGCGGCCCCGCCAGGGCCCGCCCGACCGGCCGGCCCAGCACCGCCAACTCCCCCGCATCGGGCACCACCAGCCCGAGCAGCAGCCCGAGCAGCGTCGTCTTCCCCGCCCCGTTCGGCCCGGCCAGCCCGTGGATCCGCCCGGGCGCCAGGTCAAGGCTCACCCCGTCCAGCGCCAGGACGTCACCGAAGCTCTTGGTCAAGTCACGTGCGCGTACGGCGGGTTGACTCTCCTGCATGGCCCCTCCTTACGTTCCCCGGGGAACGTAAGGCTTGACGGGGCACGCTCAGAGTCTCACGACTGAACGGTGGCGAAACATCAGTCGGCCGAGGGTCCTCATGCGCGGCGCAGCCGAATCCTGGTCTGGGGCCAGCCACTGAACTCGACGCGGGAGTCGAAGCCGACCACCGCGCCCTCCGTCACCGCGACCCCGTAGGTCTCACTGTCCCTCTTGCCGCGGTTGACCCAGCGCAGACCCGACCAGCGCAGTTGCACCCGATGGTGGCCCGGCCGGACGGGGACGGCGATCTCTCCGCCGGGGTAGAGGCGACCCACCTGGGCTCCGTCGACCCACACCTCGAAGAACGGGAACTTCGGGTCATGATCCCGGCTGATCCGGATGGTCCCGTCCTGCACGATCGGCTCCCCCCGTCGACGATCAACTCCGACCCACGATAGGCGGATCAGGCCTGCGGGGCATGGACCGGGGTGCCGCCGAGGAAGGTGTGGGTGGGGAGGAGGGTGGCGAGGGCCTCGGTGGGGGTGGTGGTGGGGTCGGCGGGCCAGATGGTGAGGTCGGCGAGGCGGCCGGGGGTGAGGGTGCCGCGCAGGTGGGTCTCGTGGGTGAGGCGGGTGGCGGCGGTGGTGTGGAGGGCGAGGGCCTCGGCGCGGGTGATGGTCTGGGCCGGGCCGAGGACGCCGGCCACGGTGGTGCGGGTGGTCAGGCCGTGCAGGGAGTGGGCGGCTCCGAAGGCGCCGACGGGGTAGTCGGAGCCGGCCGAGAGGTCGGCGCCCGCGTCCAGCCAGGCACGGGCCGGGAAGAGCGCGGCCACCCGGTCCTCGCCCCAGTACTCGGTCTGGATGGCGGCGGCGTCGTGCAGCAGGGGCTGCTGGATGGTGATCGGGATGCCGAGGGCGACGGCGCGGCGGCGCTGGATCTCGTCGGCCAGGCCGCCGTGTTCCATCACCAGCGTGCCGTACGGCAGCCCGGGCAGCCGCCCCTGCACCCGCTCGTACAGGTCGAGCAGGGTGCGCACCCCCCGGTCACCGTACGCGTGGATGCCGACCCGCCAGCCGCGCCGGGCGACCAGCTCGACCGCCGACTGCAACTCGGCTTCTTCCCAGGCCAGTTGACCGGTGTACCCCGGGGTCGGGCAGTGCGCCGGGCAGTACGGGGTCTCCAGCGCCCCGGCCTCGATGCCGCCGTCCATCCAGAACTTGACGCCCCAGACCCCCAGCCAGGGGTCGCCGAGGTGACGCCAGGGCTCCATGCCGTCCAGCAACTCCTCGACCTGGTGGCGGGAGCTGAAGCCGAGCGTGGAGAGCAGCACCCGGACCCGGCAGCCGAGGCCGCCCTCCTCGCGGAGCTGCCGGAGGGCCGCCAGGTCGGCGAGGGAGGAGTTGGTGTCGCGGACCGTGCCGATGCCGGTGGCCGCGTAAGCGTGGGAGGCCAGCCGCAGGCCATCCAGCTTGGCGCGCTGGTCGGGCACCGGCAGGTGCGGGCGGATCAGGGCCAGGCCGCCGCGCAGGTGGCCGGTGGGCTGCCCGGCGGGGTCGCGGGTGACGGCGCCGCCGGCCGGGTCCGGGGTGGTGGCATCGATGCCGCAGCGGCGTAGGGCGACGCCGTTGAGCACCTGGTTGTGCACGCCGCGCAGCACGAGCACGGGGTGCTGATCGGTGGCGGTGTCCAGCTCGGCGGCGGTGGGGAAGCGGCGTTCGGCCAGGTTGAGCTCCTGCCAGTGGCCGGCCGTGCGGATCCACTCGCCGGGCGGGGTGCGGTCGGCCCGGGCCCGGATCAGGTCGAGCAGCTCGGCGATCGAGCGGGCCCCGTCCACCGACACGTCCTGGGCGCTGTCCCCCGCCGCGATCAGGTGGGTGTGGGTGTCGTCGAAGGCCGGCAGCACGGTGGCCCCGGGCAGGTCGAGCACCGTGGTGGCCGGCCCGATCAGGTGGTCGAGCCCCTCCGGCGCGGCCGCCACCGCGTACACCCGGTCGCCCCGGACGGCCAGCGCGCGCTGCGGCGGCTCGCCGGGGACGAGGGTGTGGATGCGGCCGGCTCGGAGCAGCAGGTCGGCGGAGGACACGGGCGTCTCCAAGGGGGCGCGGAGGGGGTGGGCGGGGGCCCGGCGGCAGCGGGCGAGGGATGTCGGGCGGCAGCGGTCCGGGTCAGGCGGTAGCGGGCTGGATCAGGCGGCGGCAGCAGGTCCGGTCGCGCCGGGCCGGGCAGCAGCAGGCCCGGTCAGGCCGAGGTGGGCCGGGTCAGGCCGAGGTGGGCCCGGTCAAGCCGAGGTGGGCCGGATCAGGCGGTCGTCCGGGATGACGGCCACGCCGAGGATCTCGATCAGGGCCTCGGGCTGCCAGAGGGCGGTGGTGCCGATGCCGGCCATCGCCGGGTAGACCGGGCCGGCGAGTTCGCGCCAGACCCGGCCGATCTCGCGGCCGTGGGCCTGGTAGTCGGGGATGTCGGTGAGGTAGAGGGTGATGCTCACCAGGTCCTCGGGGCGGCCGCCCGCGGCGGCGAGGGTGGTGAGCACGTTGCCGAAGGCCTGCCGGAACTGTTCGACGATGCCGCCCGGGACGATCTTCATGTCCCGGTCCAGGGCCGTCTGCCCGCCCAGGTGGAGGGTGTTGCCGCTGAGGGTGCCGTGCGAGTAGCCGCTGGGCTTGGGCAGGTTCGGGGGGTTGACCGGAACGGGCGTCAGATCGGTTGCCATGGCGAGCTCCTGGGGACGGGAACTTGGGCGCCGTCACCGTAACATCTATTGACAGTCTTGTGACGGCCGTAGAAATAATGAAATACGGACGCCGAATCCGGCACGGACGAAGGGGAGCAAGGCTGATGCACCTCGCGACGGTGGCCCACGCGGCCGGTACCAGCGCCGCAGTCCTCGACGGGGGTGAGTGGCGGGCGCTGCCGGCCGCCGACCTCTCGGCCTTCCTGGCCTCGGGCGCGGTGGCCGACACCACCGGCGAGGTGATCGCGGGGGCCGTGCCGGTGCTGCCGCTGCCCGCGCCGGGCAAGGTGATCTGCTGCGGCCTCAACTACGCCGACCACATCCGGGAGACCGGGCGGGAGCTGCCCGCCCACCCCACCCTCTTCACCAAGTACGCGGACACCCTGCTCGGCCCCACCGCCGACCTGGTGCTGCCCAAGGGCCTGGAGGTGGACTGGGAGGCCGAGCTCGCCGTGGTGGTCGGCACCACGCTGCGGCGGGCCGACCGCGCCACCGCCCTGGCCGGGATCGCCGGGTACACGGTGGCCAACGACATCTCCGTGCGCGACTGGCAGTACCGGACGCTGGAGTGGTTCCAGGGCAAGGCCTGGGACGCCTCCACCCCGCTCGGCCCGGTGGTGGTCACCCCGGACGAGCTCGACCCGGCCGCCGGGGTCGAGGTGATCTGCCGGGTCAACGGCGAGCAGGTGCAGCGGGACAGCACCCGGACGCTGGTCTTCGACGCGGCCGACCTGCTCGCCTACATCTCCACCTTCACCGTGCTGCGCCCCGGCGACCTGGTGCTGACCGGCACGCCCGGCGGCGTCGGGGTGGCCCGGGAGCCCAAGCGCTTCCTCGCCCACGGGGACGTGGTGGAGACCGAGATCCCCGGCATCGGCACCCTGCGCACCACCGTCCGGTTCGACGGCTGACCAGCCGCCGGGCCCGCACCACCGTCCGCTTCGACGGCTGAACACCACGGCACCTCTGACTAGGAGCTTCGATGGACCCCACGCCCAGCGACTACATCCTCGACGGTGACAACTCGATGTACGCCACGGCGAGCGGCCTGGTGGTGCCGGTGGTGACCAGGGCCGGCACCGAGCCCGGGGACACCGGGCAGTCGGACGGCGCCACCCGGATCTCGGGGATCAGCATCCAGCACACCCCGGCCACCAAGCTCTGGTTCGGCAAGGTGCACAACGAGGCCGGGTACCGCTCCGTGCCGCACCACCACGGCGAGGCCGAGACCGGCGGGTACGTGCTCTCCGGCCGGGGCCGGATCTACTTCGGCGCGAAGTTCGAGGACTACCTCGACCTGACCGAGGGCGACTGGGTCTTCGTGCCGCCCTTCCTGCCGCACGTGGAGTGCAACCTCGACCGGAACAACCCGCTGACCTGGATGACCACCCGCACCCCCGAGAACATCGTGGTCAACCTCCCCCAGGTGCCCGACGCCGAGCTGCCGGACTGGCTGGAGCGCCCCTGATGGCCGACACCACCTCGGAGGCCTTCACCGCCGCCGTCACGCTGACCCCGGCGGAGCCCGAGCACTTCGACCTCGCCTTCACCGCCGTCACCCAGCCCTGCCCCTGGCCGAAGGCGTACGGCGGCGACCTGGTCGCCCAGGCCACCGCGGCGGCCATGCGCTCGGTGACGGACGGGAAGGCGCTGCACTCGATGCACTCCTACTTCATGCGCCCGGCCGAGATCGGCAAGCAGGTGCGGTACGAGGTGGAGCTGCTGCGCGACGGCCGGGGGTACGCGACCCGGCAGGTGCGCGGGTACCAGAACGGCAAGGCGCTCTACGTCTGCCTGGCCAACTTCGCGGCCGGCGAGCCCGGCGGCAGCCACCAGCCCGAACTCCCCGCCGTGCCAGGCCCCGAGGAGCTGCCCAGCTCGGCCGAGTACCTGGCCGACCGGAGCGGCGGCACGATGACGGCGGGCTCGAAGGCCTACTGGTCCGGCGGCCGCAGCTTCGACATGCGGCACGTGCCGGGCCCGGTCTACCTCTCGGTGGAGGGCGCCCGGGTCCCCCACCAGGCCGTCTGGGTCAGGCCGTTCGACGCGCTGCGGCCGGTGGAGGGGCTGACCGACGCGCAGCGGGACGCGGCGGCGCTGGCCTACGTCTGCGACTACACGATCCTGGAGCCGGTGCTGCGGGTGCTCGGCCTGCACTGGGCGCAGGAGGGCCTGGTCACCGCCAGCCTGGACCACGCGATGTGGTTCCACCGTCCGCTCCGGCCGGGGGTGGCGGACGGCTGGCTGCTCTACGCCCAGCAGGCGGAGGCGGCCGAGGCCGGGCGGGGTCTGGGCTCCGGCCGGTTCTTCGGCCCCGACGGCGCGCAGCTGGCCACCGTGCTGCAGGAGGGGATGATCCGCGCGGGCGGGCCGGAGGTGGGGCGGTCATGACCGGCCCGGCCACGGCCCACCTGGACACCTTCGCCCGGGACCACCTGCCGCCGGCCGGGCAGTGGCCGGTGCTGGAGTTCACCACCGAGCTGCTCCGCTACCCCGAACGCCTCAACGCAGCCGTGGAGTTGATCGACCGGCCGACCGAGGAGCACGGCCCGGACCGGCCCGCGCTGCGCACCCCCGAGGGCGAGGTGTGGAGCTACGGCGAGCTGCGGCTGCGCTCCGACCAGGTGGCCCAGGTGCTCACCGAGGACCTCGGCCTGGTGCCGGGCAACCGGGTGCTGCTCCGCTCCCCCAACAACCCCTGGGCGGTGGCCGCTTGGCTCGGGGTGCTGAAGGCGGGCGGGATCGTGGTCTCCACCATGGCCGCGCTGCGGGCCCGCGAGCTGGGGCCGATCGTGGCCAAGACCCGGCCGGTGGTGGCCCTGGTCGACCACCGGTACCTGGACGAGGTGCTGGCCCTGCGGGCCTCCGCCGCACCGGAGTTGATCGTGCTGGCGCACGGCGGCGACGGCGCCGACGACCTGAGCCGGCGGGCCGGGGCGAAGTCCGGGCGGTACACGGCCGTGGACACCGCCGCCGAGGACGTGGCGCTGTTCGGGCCGACCTCGGGCACCACCGGCGTGCCCAAGGTGACCGTGCACTTCCACCGCGACCTGCTCTCGATCGACAACACCTTCGGCCGGTGCACGCTGCGGCTGCGCCCGGACGACCTGGTCTCCTGCACCGCGCCGTTCGCCTTCACCTTCGGCCTGGGCATGCTGGTGGTCTTCACCCTCCGGGCCGGCGCCTGCGCCTTCCTCACCGAGGCCACCACCCCGGTGCAGCTGGCCGGGCTGGTCGCCGAGCACGGGGTGACGGTGCTGGCCACCGCACCCACCGCGTACCAGCAGATCGTCAAGTCAGGTGGCGTGCAGCAGCTTTCGGGCCTGCGCCGGGCGGTCAGCGCGGGCGAGCACATCCCGCAGGGGCTCTGGGAGCAGCTGCGCGCCGAGCTCGGCATCGAGGTGATCGACGGGATCGGCGCCACCGAGCTGCTGCACATCTTCATCTCGGCCGCGGGTGCGGAGATCCGCCCGGGCTCGACCGGCCGGCCGGTGCCCGGGTACCGGGCCACCGTGCTCGGCCCGGACGGCACCGAGGCCGGGCCCGGGGTGCCGGGGCGGCTCGGGGTGATCGGCCCGGTCGGCTGCCGGTACCTGGACGACGAACGGCAGGCCGACTACGTGGTGAACGGCTGGAACGTCACCGGTGACACCTTCCTGCGCGACGAGGACGGCTACTTCTGGTACCAGGCGCGCAGCGACGACATGATCGTCTCCTCCGGCTACAACATCGCCGGCCCCGAGGTGGAGGCCGCCATCGCCACCCACCCGGACGTGACCGAGACGGCCGTGGTGGCCGCGCCGGATGCCGAACGCGGCTCGGTGGTCTGCGCGTTCGTGGTGCTGCGCGAGGGCGTGGCCGGGGACGCGGCCAAGGTCAAGGAGCTCCAGGACCACGTCAAGGGGCTGCTCGCGCCGTACAAGTACCCGCGCGAGGTGCGGTTCACCGACGCGCTGCCGCGCAATCCCAGCGGCAAGCTCCAGCACTTCAAGCTCCGGCAGCTCGTGGCGGACCGGACGGGGGACGAGGCATGAGGATCGCGATCGCGGGCGGCGGCCCGGGCGGGCTCTACTTCGCCGCCCTGATGAAGCAGTTGGACCCGGCGCACGAGGTGACCGTCTGGGAGCGCAACGCGCCGGACGACACCTTCGGCTTCGGCGTGGTCTTCTCCGACGAGACGCTCAGCGGGATCGGCAACGCCGACGAGGTGGTGCACGCCGCGATGGAGCGGCGGTTCGCCCGCTGGACGGACATCGACATCGAGGTGGCGGGCAGTCGCTTCACCGTGGGCGGCCAGGGCTTCGCCGCGATGGGCCGCAAGGAGCTGCTGGGCATCCTCCAGCGCCGGGCCGCCGAGCTCGGCGTCACCGTCCACTACTGCACCCCGGTGCCGGACGCGGCCGAACTCCGGCTCTCCCACGACCTGGTGGTGGCCGCCGACGGCCTCAACTCGGCGATCCGGGCCAAGTACGCGGAGTCCTTCGGCCCGGCGCTGGACCGACGGCGCAACAAGTACATCTGGCTCGGCACCGACCTGGTCTTCGAGGCGTTCCAGTTCTTCGTCAAGCAGACGGAGTGGGGCACCATGCAGATCCACGGCTACCCGTACTCCGGATCCGGCTCCACCTTCATCGTCGAGATGCACGAGGAGGTCTGGCGCCGGGCCGGCTTCGACCGCACCGAGGGCCGGGAGCTGCCACCGGGCGAATCGGACGAGTACGCCGTGGAGCGGATCCGCCAGCTGTTCGCCGAAGAGCTGCGCGGCCACCGGGTCTTGACCAACAACTCGAAGTGGCTGAGCTTCACCACCGTGCGCAACGAGCGCTGGTACGAGGGCAATCTGGTGCTGCTCGGCGACGCCGCGCACACCGCGCACTTCTCGATCGGCTCGGGCACCAAGCTGGCCATGGAGGACGCCCTGGCATTGGCCGCCTGCCTGCACGAACACCCCGCGGTGGAGCCGGCGTTGGCGGCGTACCAGGCCGAGCGCAAGCCGGTGGTCGAGTCCACCCAGCGGGCCGCGCAGGCCTCGCTGGAGTGGTTCGAGAACATCGGCATGTACGCGGGCCAGGCGCCGGCCCAGTTCGCGTTCAACCTGCTGACCAGGTCGCGGCGGATCACCTTCGAGAACCTGCGGGAGCGGGACGCGGGGTTCGCGGCGCTGATGGAACGGGAGTTCGCGCGGCACGAGCAGGCGCCGGCGGTCGCGCCGGCGATGTTCCAGCCGGTCTCGATCGGGCCGCTGGAGCTCAAGAACCGGATCGTCGTCTCCCCGATGGACATGTACTCCTCGGTGGACGGCGTACCCGGCGACTTCCACCTGGTGCACCTCGGGTCCAAGGCGCTGGGCGGTGCGGGGCTGGTGATGAGCGAGATGGTCTGCGTCTCGCCGGAGGGCCGGATCACCCCGGGCTGCCCGGGCCTGTGGACCGAGGAGCAGGGCCAAGCCTGGCGCCGGGTCACCGAGTTCGTGCACGCCAACACCACCGGCCGGATCGGCCTGCAGCTGGGCCACTCCGGCCGCAAGGGCTCGACCAGGCTGATGTGGGAGGGCATCGACCAGCCGCTGCCCGAGGGCAACTGGGAGGTGATCGGCCCCTCCGCCCTCCCGTACGGCCCCGGCAGCCACCTGCCGCGCGCCGCCACCCGGGCCGATCTCGACCGGGTGGTGACTGAGTTCGCCGCCGCCGCCGAGCGCGGGGTGCGGGCCGGGTTCGACCTGATCGAGGTGCACGCGGCCCATGGCTACCTGCTCTCCTCCTTCCTCTCCCCCGTGGCCAACCACCGCACCGACGAGTACGGCGGCCCGCTGGCGAACCGGCTGCGCTTCCCTCTGGAGGTCTTCGACGCCGTGCGGCAGGCCGTGCCCGCCGCGATCCCGGTCACCGTCCGGATCTCGGCCACCGACTGGGTGCCGGACGGCAACACCGAGGAGGACGCGGTGGAGATCGCCCGGGCCTTCATCGCGCACGGCGCCGCCGCGATCGACGTCTCCTCGGGGCAGGTCACCCAGGACGAGAAGCCGGCCTACGGCCGCTCGTACCAGACCCCGTTCGCCGACAAGATCCGCCACCGGGTGGCCGAGCCGGCCGGGGTCAAGGTGATCGCGGTGGGCGCGATCTCCTCCTACGACGACGTCAACTCCATCCTGCTGGCCGGCCGGGCCGACCTCTGCGCGCTCGGCCGCACCCACCTCTACAACCCGCAGTGGACCCTGCAGGCCGCCGCCGAACAGGAGTACGCCGGCCCCGCCGCCGCCTGGCCGCTCCCCTGGGAGGCCGGCCGCCGCAAGCCGCCCACCGCCCGCACCGACCGCGTGCCGCCCCGGCTCGAACTGCTCCGCACCGGCGGCGCCGACCAGGTCCACCTGCGGTGGACGCCGGGCGCGGCCGCCGAGCCTTCCGGTCCGATGAGATCATGACCGGATGAGCGAGACGAAGAGTGCCGGGGCGCCGGCCACCGCCGCCCGCCGGTCGCGGACCCTGCTGGTCAGCTTCCTCGGCGCAGTGGTGCGGCCGCTGGGCGACTGGATGCCGATCGCCGGCGCCGTGGAGCTGCTCGGGCAGGCCGGGCTGGACGCGGCGAGCGTGCGGACCGCCGTCTTCCGGCTCAAGAAGCGCGGCTGGCTGGAGTCGCAGACCCGCTCCGGCCAGCGCGGCTACGCCCTGACCCCGGCCGCCCTGGAATCCCTGGCGGCCGGCGACGAGGTCATCTGGCACGCCCGCCAGCCCGCCGACCTCGGCGACGGCTGGTGCCTGGTCAACTTCTCCGTCCCCGAATCCGCCCGCGCCGTCCGCCACCAGCTGACCGCCCACCTCAGCTCCCTCGGCTTCGGCAACATCGGCTCCGCCGTCTGGATCGCCCCGGCCCGGATGCTCCCGGCCGCCCGCCGCGCCATAGCCGAACTCGACCTCACCGAACACTGCGCCGTCTTCGTCGGCGACTACGTCGGCGGCCAGCAGCTCACCACCACCGTCCGCAACGGCTGGGACCTCGCCGAAATCGACCGCCGCTACCGCGAGTTCATCACCGAGCACGGCGGTGCGACGCCCTCCGCCTCCGGCGACCCGGATTCCTTCGTCCGCTACCTCTCGGTGGTCGACCACTGGCGCAAACTGCCCTTCCGCGACCCCGGACTCCCGCCCGAAGTCCTCACCGCGGACTGGAACGGCCCCGCCGCCGTCCGCCTCTTCGAGCACCTGGTCGCCACCCTGGAGCCCGGCGCCCTCGCCCACGCGGCCCAGTACTGGCCCCGGTGAGCTCGAGGGCTACCGGATGGGCGGGTGGGTCCTGACCGGCGGGACGTCGACGCAGCTGGTGCCGCCGTTGTAGTGGAAGCAGTACTGGCGCGAGACGGTGGAGAGCCGGCCCTCCTCGTCGGTCTGGGCGGCGGCCTCGCGCTCGGGGCCGTGGGTGACGGTGACGCCGAAGCCGGCCAGGCGTTCCTGGAGTTGGGGGAAGGTCAAGGCGCTGCCGCCGTGGGAGGCGGCGAGCTGGCTGGCGAGGGCGGCCGCGGCCAGGACGGCGGGCTCGGCCACCTCGGGGGACGGGTCTCCGCCGTGGATCGCCTTCCAGAGGGCGAGGATCCAGGCGACGTCGAGCTCGTGCAGGGACAACTCTCTGTTCAGTGCCATGGGCCAGGTATAGGACCTCCGGGCCGACGGGCGATGGCGACGCACACGAACCATCGGCCCGCACAGCCCGTTCGGCCGAACGCCGCCGGCCCTCGGCGGGGATCAGGTCTCGCGCCGCGGGTGGTACTGGTCGGCCGGGAGGCCGAAGGTCCAGGCCACGCCCTCGCGGGCGGTGCGGGTCTGCGGGGGCACCCGGAGCCAGTAGGTGCGGGAGGTGCCGTCGGGCTCGGGGGTGGAGTTGAGCACCTCGACCATCACCACGGGCTCGTCGTCGGGGAGTTGGATCCGCCAGAGGGTGCCGGTCTCGTCCCGGTGGAGCGGTTCGGCGGCGGAGTCGGCGAGGTAGCGCTCGTAGCCGTAGTGCTCCAGCATCACGCGGCGCAGCTCGGCGTTCTCCTCGGCCCGGATCCGCTCCGGGGTGAGGCCGCCGAGGGTGGCGAGGAAATCGGCGGGCACCGGCATGCCGTGCCAGGCGTGCAGCGCGAAGCCGTCCGGGTAGGCCAGGGCCGGGCCGTCGGCGCGGTCGAGCCGGCCGGCCTCGTCGCGGTGCAGTTCGGTGGGCCGTTCGGTGAGCAGCACGACCCGCTCGTACGGCCACCACCAGCCGACCGACCGAGCGAGCTCGGCGAGCGGTTCGAGTCCGGCGTCCAGCTCCTCGGCGGCGTCGAAGGCCGCCAGCCAGGGCGCGTCGTGCTGCCCCAACACCGCTTCGAGCAGCGCGAGTTGGATGACGCCGACCGCCGCTGCCGTCCGCTCGCGCAGCTCGGGCTCGGCGCCGGCGCCCAACTCGCCCGCCCCGTGCAGCTCTTCGGCGACGGCGCCCCGGATGCGGCCGGCCAACGCCTGGCTGGAGGGCCAGAGTTCGCCACCGGTCAGCGACCAGAGCTCGGCCCAGCCGAGGGCGCCGAGCCGGCCGTGGGTCCGCGTCCGGGCCCGTTCCCAGGGCCGGGTGCGGACCGCTTCGCGGACACCGACCCCGGGGTCCGCGGCGGCTGCGTGCTCGGCGAGGCGGGCGGCGACCCGGGCCAGCTGCGGCTCGACCCGCGCCCAGGGGAGGCAGTCGCGCAGCCGCTCGGCGCAGCCGGTGAGCAGCAGCGCGGCGAGCGCGCCCTGGAGCGGCGAGTCCAGCCAGACCACGGCCGCGGGCTCGGCCAGTCCGGCGGCCCGGTAGGCGGCGCGGACGGCCTGTTCGGCGGTGGCGCGGTCGGCGGGCCCGGTCTGGACGGCGACCTGGCGCCAGTGGCCGATCACCTCGCCCGGGGGTCGGGGGGCCAGGGGGCGGGCGCCGAGCTGGGTCACTTGGGGTTCCTCTCAAGGGAGCTGGATCATCGGGAGGGGTACGGCAGGGGCGCGACAGGCCGTCAGTCGGAGACGACGCGCACCGCGCCCGGCAGGTACTCGCGCTGGCGGACCACGCGGTACCAGCCCTTGGGGAGCGGGATCGCCGCGTGCTCCTCGTGCACCACCCTGCCGCCCTCGGGGAGGTGGAGCCAGGCGGTGGCGAACGGGCCCGGCTCGCGCAGGAGTTCACCGGGGCCGACCACCGCGTGGGCGTGGCCGGTGACCTCGCCGAGGGCCAGCACCAGCCGGCCGCGCGGGTCGCGGGGCCGGCGGGTGAGGCCGTGGTCCGAGGCCGGGGCGGCCTCCTTCGGGACCGGCACGATCAGGACGTCTCCCTGGCGGTACACCTGGGTCCTCCTCCACTGCGCGGGCGGGCTCTCCGCCTGCATCGGGAAACCTAGGGTCCGGGTCAGACAATCAGGCCGTCAGCTGATAGACATGGCCGCCACGATCAGGCGTGAGAAGGAGACGAGGGGCATCGAGGCATGAGCGTCGAGGAGCATCTGAAGGAATTCCACGGGCTGCCCGTGGTCGGCTTCCCGAGCCCCAAGGAGGACCGCCCGCTGCCGGATGCCGCCGAGGCGGCCTGGCGGATCGCGGTGGACGAGGAGTGGGGGCCGGGCTACCAGCGCCTCCTCCTGGAGAGCTTCGAGCAGAAGTGGCAGCGGTTCCTGGCCACCGTCGACACCGGCCGGGTGCGCGCCCTGGTCGTGGGCGAGTGGTCGGAGTACTTCGCCGTCCCCGCCGAGAAGATCGTGCGCCTGCTGGTCGACTCGGCCGAGCGACTGCCCGCGCTGCGCGCGGTCTTCTTCGGCGACCTGATCCGCGAGGAGTCCGACCTCGCGTACATCGAGCTCTGCGACCTCGCCCCGCTCGCCGAGGCGTACCCGCTGCTGGAGGAGCTCGGCGGACGCGGCGTCGACGTCTTCACCCCGGTCAGGCACTCGGCGCTGCGCACCCTGCGCTTCGAGTCGGGCGGGCTGCCGCGCGCCGTGCTGACCGGCGTGCTGACCAGCGAACTCCCCGCCCTGGAGAGCCTCAACCTCTGGCTGGGCGTCGACGAGTACGGCGGCGACATCACCCTGCCCGACCTCGCCCCACTGCTGGCCGGCGGGCTCTTCCCGAAGCTGCGCCACCTCGGCCTGGAGGACAGCGAACTCCAGGACGAGATCGCCACCGCCATCGCCGCCGCCCCCGTGGTGGCCCGGCTGGAGAGCCTCAGCCTCGCCCTGGGCACCCTCACCGACGAGGGCGCGGCAGCCCTGCTGGCCGGCCAGCCGCTCACCCACCTCACCTCGCTCGACCTGCACCACCACTACCTCACCGAGGCGACGAGCGAGCGGCTCCGGGCCGCCCTGCCGGGGGTGGCAGTGCGGCTGGACGAGCCCCAGGAGGCCGAGGAGGACGAGGACGACGGCGAGATCTGGCGGTACGTCGCCTTCTCCGAGTAGTCGACGAGCAGCCGCCGAGCGGCGGACGGCCGAGGCCGCAGCCCGCTGTCCGTATTGTCGGTCCGGACTGATACACCAGTACTCTCCGCACCGCCGCAGGTGCGGGCGAAAATCCACCAGGAGAGGCGCCATGGCGATCAGCCAGCATCTGACGGAGTTCCACCGGCTCCCGGTCTTCGACCTGTTCCCCGAGGACGGGGAGGCCGGGGAGCACCCGGCGGCCGAGGCGGTGGCCTGGCGGGTCGGGCTGCACTACGACGCCGAGGGCAGCTTCGCCGAGCGCTGGGCCGAGTTCCTGGAGCTGGTGGACACCGAGCGGGTGAAGGCGGTGGTGATCGGGCCGTGGTTCAGTGAGGACTACGTCCCGCTGACCGAGTCGCTGGCCGTCGTGGTGGCGAGCGCGCACCGGCTGCCCCGGCTCGAGGCGCTGTTCATCGGGGACGTGACCTTCGAGCAGTGCGAGCTCTCCTGGCTCCAGATGTGCGACGTGACACCGGTGCTGCAGCAGTTCCCGCAGCTCACCGAGCTGGTGGTGCGCGGTGCCTCCGGCGACTACGACGGCAAGGAGGGGCTGGCGCTCAGCCCGGTGCGGCACCAGAAGCTGAAGGCGCTGCGCTTCGAGGCGGGCGGGCTGCCCGCCGAGGTGGTGCGGGCGGTCGGCGGCAGCGACTTCCCGGCGCTGGAGCGGCTCGAGCTCTGGCTCGGCACCTCCGACTACGGCGGCGACTCCACGGTGGCCGATCTGGCGCCGTTCCTGGACGGGTCGCGGCTGCCCGCGCTGCGCCACCTCGGGCTGGAGAACAGCGAGTTGGAGGACGAGATCGCCGCCGCCGTGGCCTCCGCCCCGGTGGTGGCCCGGCTGGAGAGCCTCAGCCTGGCCATGGGCGTGCTCACCGACCAGGGCGCCGAGGCGCTGCTGGCCGGCCAGCCGCTCACCCACCTCACCTCGCTCGACCTGCACCACCACTTCCTCACCGACCCGATGATCGACCGGCTCCGCGCCGCCCTGCCCGGTGTCACCGTCGACCTCACCGAGCGCGAGGACCCGAGCGACGACTGGCGCTACATCGCCAACGGCGAGTGAGGATCCCGCCCCGATGACCCGACTCCCCTCCCCGCCGCCCCACTTCACGGTGGTCGGCCATGCCGGCCACCGCCGGGTGGCGCTGTTCGCCGAGGCGGCCCGGGCGGCCGGGCTGGCCGAGCCCACCGTGCTGCCCTGGCTGGACGTGCTGCGCGGCACGTACCGGCTCACGCCCGGCACGTGGGTGCGGCTGGACTCGCCCGGGGAGGACGAGACGGTCGACCGGCTGCTGCGCGGGCCCGCGCTGGGCGCGGGGTACGCGCCGACCAGGGTCGAGGGCGGGGCGGCCTGGTACGCGGGGCTGCGGGCCGCGCTGGAGGGGCTCGCGGCGGCCGTCCGGGCCACGCCGGGGGCGGTGCTGCTCGGCGATCCGGGCGAGATCGCCACCATGTTCGACAAGCGCGCCACCCACCGGCTGCTCGACGCGGCCGGGGTGCCGGTGCCCGCCGCGCTCGACCAGTCGGCCGGGCCGGTGCTCGGCTGGGCCGACCTCCGGGAGCGGCTGGCGGCGGCCGGGCTGCCCCGGGTCTTCGTCAAACCGGCGCACGGCTCCTCGGCCAGCGGGGTGCTGGCCCTGGAGTTCGGCCCGCGCGGGCAGGTCCAGGCCACCACCTCGGCCGAGCTGGTCGGCGGCGAGCTGCACAACTCGCTCCGCGTGCGCCGCCACCGAGCCGAGCCGGAGATCGCCGCGATCGTCGACCGGCTGGCGCCGGACGGCGTGCAGGTCGAGCGCTGGATCCCCAAGGCCTCCCAGGGCGGCCGGGCGGCCGACCTGCGGGTGGTGGTGGTCGCCGGCCGGGCCACCCATGCCGTGGTGCGCACCAGCCGCAGCCCGATGACCAACCTCCACCTGGGCGGCGCCCGGGGCGATCTCGCCCTCGCCGTCGAGACGGCCGGCGCGCACTGGCCCGAGCTGCTCGTCGTCTGCGAGCGGGCCGCCGCCTGCTTCCCCCGCTCCCCCATGGTCGGTGTCGACCTGCTGCCGGCCACCGGCTGGCGCCGCTCGCACATCGGCGAGGTCAACGCCTTCGGCGACCTGCTGCCCCGGCTGACCGGCCTGCCCGGCTCGCCCGCCGAGGGCCTGGACACCCACCGGGCGCAGCTCGCCGCCCTTCTCCACCCACCGAGGACCCCAGCACCGTGACAGACCAGCACCACGACACGTCCGAGATACCCGACATGAACGCGGTGGTCGGCAGCCACCACCTGCTCCTGCTGACCCTGGACACGCTCCGCTACGACGTGGCCCAGGAGCTGGCCGAGGCCGGCCGGATCCCGCACCTCGCGGCCCTGCTGCCCGGTGGGCGCTGGGAGCGCCGGCACACCCCGGGCAGCTTCACCTACGCCGCGCACCAGGCGATGCTGGCCGGCTTCCTGCCCACCCCGGCCGACCCGGGCGGCCCGCACCCGCGGCTGTTCGCGGCCCGGTTCGCCGGTTCGGAGACCACCGAGCCGCGCACCTGGGTCTTCGACACGCCCGACCTGCCCTCGGCGCTGGCCGCCGCCGGGTACCGGACGGTCTGCATCGGCGGGGTCGGCTTCTTCAACAAGCAGGGGCCGCTCGGCTCGGTGCTGCCGGGGATGTTCCAGGAGAGCCACTGGGAGCCCGAGTTCGGCGTCCCCTCGCCCACCTCCTTCGAGGCCCAGGTGGCCCGGGCCGAACAGGTGGCGGCCGAGCACGCCGCCACCCGGCCGCTCTTCCTGCTGCTCAACGTCTCCGCCCTGCACCAGCCCAACTGGTTCCACCTGCCCGGCGCCACCCGCGCGGACGGCGACTCCCGGGCCAGCCACGCGGCGGCCCTGGAGTACGTGGACCGGCACATCCCCCGGCTGCTCGCCGCGATGAGCCGGCGCCTGCCGTGCTTCGCCGTCATCTGCTCCGACCACGGCACGGCCTACGGGGAGGACGGCTACACCGGCCACCGGATCGGCCACGAGGTGGTCTGGACCGTCCCGTACGCCCAGGTCACCGTCCCGGCCGCCGGCGAGACCGCCGGGGCCACCGCTCCGGCCGGCGAGGAGAGCGCCCGATGACCAGCCTGCTGCCCCTCACCACCGCCGTCCCGGCCGCCGGTTCGCCGTACCAGTCGTACGTCTACGCCTACCCGCACAAGACGGCCTACCGCCCGCTGCGCCCGCGCCCCGAGCTGCGCGAGCTCTGGGCGGGCGAGCCGCAGCACGCGCTCTCGCTCTACCTGCACATCCCGTTCTGCGAGGTGCGCTGCGGGTTCTGCAACCTTTTCACCCGGATCGGCAGCCCCGAGGGCCTGACCACCGCCTACCTGGACGCCCTCGACCGGCAGGCCGCCACCGTCCGGGAGGCGCTGGACGGCGGGGCCCGGTTCGCGCTGGCGGCCTTCGGCGGCGGCACCCCGACCTACCTGACGGCCGGTGAGCTGGAGCGGCTCTGCGACATCGCCGAGCACCGGCTGGGCGCCGACCTGCGGGCCGTCCCGCTCTCGGTGGAGGCCTCGCCGGACACCGCCACGGCCGACCGGCTGCGGGTGCTGGCCGAGCGCGGCACCACCCGGCTGAGCCTGGGCGTGCAGTCCTTCCTCGACGAGGAGGCCCGCTCGGCCGTCCGCCCGCAGAAGCGGGCCGCGGTGGAGGCGGCGCTCGGCCGGGTCCGCGAGGCCGGGTTCCCGGTGCTCAACATCGACCTGATCTACGGCATCGACGGGCAGACCGAGGCCAGTTGGCTCCGCTCGCTGGACGCGGCGCTGGCCTGGCAGCCCGAGGAGCTCTACCTCTACCCGCTGTACGTCCGCCCGCTCACCGGCCTGGCCCGCCGGGCCGCCGAGGCCACCCCGGCCGGCTGGGACGAGCAGCGGCTGCGGCTCTACCGGGCCGGGCGGGACCACCTGCTCGGGCAGGGGTACCAGCAGGTCTCGATGCGGATGTTCCGCCGGGCCGGTTCGCCCGAGGCCGGCAGCAGCGAGTACAGCTGCCAGACCGACGGCATGGTCGGGCTCGGCTGCGGCGCGCGCTCGTACACCTCGCGGCTGCACTACTCCTTCGACTACGCGGTGGACGCCCGGGAGGTGCGCGGCATCATCGACGCGTACGTGGCCACCACCGACTTCTCCCGGGCCGAGGTGGGCCGGGCGATGACCCCGGACGAATCCCGGCGGCGGCACCTGATCCAGTCGCTGCTCCAGGCCGAGGGGCTCGACCTGGCCGACTACCGGCGCCGCTTCGGCACCGAGGCGGTCGCGGACTTCGCGGCCGAGCTGGCCCCGCTGAGCGACCGACTGGCCTTCACCGAAGACCGGCTGACCCTCACCCCCGAGGGCCTGGCGCACTCCGACGCGATCGGCCCCGCCCTCTTCTCCGACTCCGTCCGGGCCGACATGGCCTCCTACCAGCTCCGCTGAGGCCGCGATGACCGTCCAGCACCTGGGCCTGCCCGCCTTCCGCCCGCCGGCCGCCGCACCGCTCGACCTCACCTTCCTCTACCGCGGCCCGCTCTCCTCCTGCGACTACGACTGCCCCTACTGCCCGTTCGCCAAGCGGCGCGACGCCCCGGAGCAACTCCGGGGCGATCGGGCGGCGTTGGCGCGGTTCACGGACTGGGTGGCGGGCACCGGGGACACCGTCTCGGTGCTGTTCACGCCCTGGGGCGAGGGGTTGGTGCGGTCCTGGTACCGGGAGGCCATGGTGCGGCTGAGCCGGCTGCCGCAGGTGCGGCGGGTGGCCATCCAGACCAACCTCAGCTGCCGCACCGACTGGCTGGCCGAGGCCGACCTCAACGCCCTGGCCCTCTGGGTCACCTACCACCCCGGCCAGGTCGGCCACGAGCGCTTCCTGGCCAAGTGCCGCGAGCTCACCGCCCTCGGTGTCCGCCACAGCGTCGGCGTGGTCGGCCAGCCCGAACACCTCGACGCCGCCCGGCAGTTGCGCGCCGACCTGCCCTCCTCCACCTACCTCTGGATCAACGCCGCCGAGGGCCTCACCTACACCGACGCCGAGGCCGCCGACTGGTCCGCCCTCGACCCCCTCTTCTCCTACAGCCGCCACCCCCACCCCAGCGCCGGCCACCCCTGCCGCACCGGCGACTCCGTCCTCTCCGTGGACGGCGACGGCACCGTCCGCCGCTGCCACTTCGTCAAGGCCCCCCTGGGCAACCTCTACGACGATTCCTTCCGCGCCGCCCTCACCCCCCGCCCCTGCCCCCTCGGCGTCTGCGACTGCCACATCGGCTACGTCCACCTGGAGACCCTCCCGCTCTACGAGACCTTCGGGGCAGGGGTGTTGGAGCGTGTCCCGGCCGACTGGCCGAACCGGGAACAGGCCCTCAAGGCTTGACGGCCATGGATTCGACCAGCCGACGCTGTGCCTGGAGGTCCAAGGCTTGGTCGGCGGTGAGCTCGTACTGCTCCAGCACCTCCAGCTCGGCAAGGGCAGCTTCCGGCTCCCCTCGGTACGCGACGATCACGGCTCGTTGAGACCGCAGTCCGATGACCTGTTCAAGAAGGGCCAGCTGGGTGGTGAGTGGCAACAAGTCCCTGTCGATCAGTTGCAACGCCTCGTCGACCGCACCGATCTCCAGCAAGTTGTCCACCGCGTCCTGACCGGCAGCGACCATCGATCGCCACGCCCCGGAGAGGTAGTAGAACTTCATGGCATGCATCGCCGCCAAGCCATAGGAGGCATTCAGGTGCCGACAGCAGACCACGTACAGGAACAGGCAGTCGGCGAGGTGCTTGCAGTCTTCCACCCAGCTGCCCACCGACTCCACCAGCGCTCGGGTCTCCTCGGCACTCGCACCCACCACATCCTCGACGTCCAACCCGAAGTGTTCGTAGTAGTCCGCAGCCACCTCCAGCGCTTCGCGACCGGCCTCCGCATACCGGCCCGCGTACAGCAAGCCCGTCGCATAGGTGTAGCGAACGATGCGTTCGACCTGTTTCGAACTCGTGCGTGAAAGTGCGTCACCGTACCTGCACCGCAGTTCCTCCACATCCCCTTCTTCACCGGCCGCGGTCAGCAGGCGTAGTGCGAGCGTCCCACTCTCCCATTCGTCGAGGTCGGCTCCGTCCGCCAACTCCCTAAGCAGGCCGACCGCGGCGGCGTGGCCGGCCCGGTCCTTGATGCCGTGGCACCAAGTCGCAAGAGCATTGGCTGCCCGGAATCGGTGACTGGTGCCCTCCTGCTCGTCAGCTGCGATCGCTCCGAGGATCCCTCGTAGCTCGTCCGGCAGACCGATCTCCTGGAAATGCTCCTCCCCGGCGATCTCCACCAAGACGTCCACCTTGCCCAGCTGAGCCTGCAGCCGGAGCCAGCGCCCGAAGCGCCGGATGTCCCGGGTCGCACTCAGCCCCTCCTCCAACAGCTCGGCGAGCTTGCACCGCACGGCAGCCGACTGCTCAGGCAGCAGCTGCTCGAACTCCTCAGCCGCCACCGTGCCCGCCGAGTCGTGGAGCTTCACCCGGCCGTCACCGAAGGTCTGTGCGAGGCCGCTGCCGACCAGCTCCCGCACGGCTCGGGCCAAGATCGTAGGTGTGCCCTTAACCAACGCGGCCGCGAGCTGCTGCGCCTCCACCATCGTGAGCGGCACGGCAGCATCCGCCAGCACTGCCGCCACTTGGCGGGCAGCGCCGCTGAGACCGGCAAAGGCGTACCCGATCAGGATGTCCTGCGCCGTCGTCGTGAGGTGCAAGCGCTCCCGCAGCGCAGCGCAGAATGCCCGGGCGTCCCTCCCGTACGAATCCCGCGTCAGCTGAGCCGCTCCCGCGACGAACAGTGGGAGGCCGCCGGTGAGCTCCACCACCAGGCGGGCCGTCGGATGATCGAGAGCGCACCCGGCTCCGGCAAACACCGCGGCCACGGTGTCCTCGTCCCACCCCTCCAGGGTCTCGGCGGGTCTCCCCAGGTACGCCTCCAACGGGCGCTGGCCCTCCCAGGGCCGGGCCAGCAGGACGAAGCGAAGGCAGGACGCGGTGTCCACCAAGGCCCTGAGGTCCGCGTGGTCCAGGCGGTGCACGTTGTCCAGGACCACCGTCACCCGCGCTGCGGGATCCACCCTCCGATTGACCGCGGCCAGCAGCTCCAACGCGGTGCCGCTCGGCAGCATCGCCGCCTCGACCGGGCGTCCGGGACTCGACAGGAGCCGCGCGGACAGCTCACGCGCCAGCGAGGAGGGCACCGCGGCGGGCGGTAGATCGCCCACGTCGAAGTACACCGGAGTACCGCCGCAGTGCGCTGCCGCCCGGCCCGCCCAGGTGCTCTTGCCGGCGCCGGCGAGACCGACGATCAGTCGGACGCGGCCCTCGCCGTCGGCGGGCGGTTCCGACCGGTGGGGATGGCAGATCCCGGGGACCGCAGGAAACGCCTGCAGCTGCTCGACGAACTGTTCGAACAGATCAGGAAGTTCGTCAACCGTGATCTGATGCTCGCCCGCCCCGGCCGCCAGGTGCTGGATGTGCGCGGCCAGCTTCGCGACGAGCGTCTGCGGCGCGAGCGAGCCGAAGGGCACACTCGCGGCCCGCGCCGTGCACCAGCGCAACGCCTCGGCCAAGTCGACCCAGGCCGGCGGCAGCCCGAGCACCGGCCGAGGGCCGCCCGGCCAGTGGATCGCCACGTCCTGCGGCCAGTCCGGCCGCTTGGCCATCGCGGCAAGCTTCCGACCCGGTTCGACGTTGGCGACCAGCACGAGGAACGGCTCCCCGGCCCGGCGTCCTGCGGCATGCTCAGCCCGGACGGCTGCGAAGCCTTCGACCGCCGTCCTGACATCCGCCCACTGCAGCGGGTGGGCCCTGGTCTTGATCTGGAGATAGCCGCGGCGCTCCGGCCAGGCGACCTCGATGTCCTCGTCCCGCTCGCAGGCGAGCACCCGGGCTCCCGTGTCCACCATGGCGAGCAGACAGGCTACGGCGTACAGGTGCTGGTAGAGGAACCCTCGGTGCACCGCCTCGATCCGGTTCAGCTGCAGCGGGTCGAGCACCGGTCCCAGTCGGCTTTCCATGCCCTTGTTCTGATCAATCGTCACCAACTGACCTCCTCTGTTGGATCATCAGTCTTCCAATCCCTTCCCATCTCCTGGAGCACTCGTTGAACACGAGCACCATCAACCGCGCCACCCGCTTCGCCGCCGTCTACGCCCTGCTCAGGGCCTCGGCGGACGTCGCCGACCACTGGATCCAGACCGACCACCAAGCCGCCACCAAGGGACAGCAGGACGGCGTGCCCGGGCAGTCGACAGCAGCCGGCCGGCGGAGCTGCGCCGCCCACGTGGCCACCTACACCGCCGCTCAGGCGGCCACCGTCCTGGTCGCCGACCGCGTGCTCGGTCTCGGTCTGCGCCCCTCCCGGGTGGCGGCTGCGCTGCTGCTCTCCGCCGCCAGCCACTACGTGGCCGACCGCCGGGTACCGCTGCGGCGTCTGGCCAAGGCCACCAAGGGCGGCCGCTTCGTCGAGCTCGCCGACCACGGCATGAACGGCGCCTACCTGCTGGACCAGGCTTGGCACCACGCGTTCGAGACCTGTGCGGCGGTGATAGCGTCCGGCTGACCGGCCACGGGACTCAACAGCCGAGCCGGGCCACGCACGCCTCCCACTGCCGCAGGTCGATCTCCAACTCCCCCTTGCTGCAGAACTGACCGATCGAGAGGGCGTTCAGGAGCTTGCGCGCCCGGTGGTGTCCCAGGTACAGCCCTTGGGCCAGGTGGTCCCGGTTGACCCGCAAGGTCACCAATCCGTCGTGGCTGCCACCGGCCTGCCAGGCATTCCGGACCAGCGGCCGGATCAGGACGGCCAGACGAAGCTCGGGGTCGCTCGCCCCGCGGAGCTCGTCCATCTCCTGACCCCTGCAGTAAAGGTACTGGTTCAACAGGAAGCCGACGCGCGACCCGAGCAGGACCTGGCGGAACCGATCCGCCGAACCGACCACCAGTTCGCAATCGGTATGCGCGACCACCTGGGCCATCCGGCGGGCTTTCGGATTCAGTGCCGGCCCCTCGCCGACCAGGTCGCCGGACGATCTGAACGCCACCACGGAAGACGCGCCGTCCGTCATCCTCTCCACCCGCAGCGCACCCTTCAGGATGCCGAACACCTCGGTCCCGGGGTGGCCCTGGAGGATAAGACGCTCGCCGGCAGGGACCCAGCGCCTTCTCCAATCCGCAGTAATCGAATCCCAGAGCGATTGCTGAAGGATCTCCTGGAGGGTCGGACCCGGGACAGCGAGCGATCGGCCATTGGCACTCTCGTACATGCGATGGAAGGTAGAGCATCAATGCCCATCTTCCGTTGATTTCACCGATGTTGTCGCGTTTTCAGCCCTTTCGGACATCAATTTCGAAAAACTTTTCCCAACGGGATTCCCCTATTCCGCGCGCGTAGCACGTCCTGCGGTCTGCTGTACCTACCAATCGTAGGTACAGCAGACCGCCGTCGGTCGAAACTCATAGAGAACGCAGCGACCGCCCGACCCCGGGCGACACGCCTCCAGGAGGTTCGATGACCGGCTCCATCCCCGACACCTTCACCAGCGGGCTGCGGCCCGAAGAACTCGCCGTCGTGGTCTTCGACCAGGTCGACTACTCCAAGCTGCCAGCCGCCGATCACACCGAGGCCAGCGCCGTCACCGGACCGCTGATCGAGCAGGCACTCCGCCGAGCGAGCCTCACAGCTGTCCTGGAGAGTTGGCGGATCTTCCGTGAGACCGGCGACGGTCTGGTCTTCGGCTGTGCCCCGGCCTACCTGCCCCAGCTGCTGGACCGCTTCCTCCCCGCACTCGAAGAGGTGCTCGCCGACCACCGTTCTCGCGCCGGGCGCATTCCGGTACGCATGCGAGTCGCCGTCACCTGCGGCCCGGTCTCGATCGACGGCGGGCCCGTGGACGGAAACGGGGCCGCCCGGGTCGAAGCCCACCGACTGGTCGACGCCTCCGTGTTGAAGGCCGTCATGACCGTCGCCAACCCGGAGGCCACCCACGTGGGGGCAATCGTCTCCGACCGGGTGTACCAGGACGTCGTCCTCGGCCGCTACTGCAAGCTGCACCCCGACCGGTTCCTCCGCGTCACCGCCACCGTCACGGGCAAGAAGGACTTCCGTGCTGCGGCCTGGATCCACGTGCCGGCACCGTCGGCCGGACTGCTCGCGTTCCCCCCGGCCCCGCCGACCACCGACACACCGCCGGAGGCCGTGGCGCTCCCCCTGCCCGAGCCCGACGAACTCCCCGTCCGCCCGGTGGAGTCGACGATCATCACAACGGACCAGCGGGTGAACCAGGGCATGGCCGTCAACCACGGCATCACCGGTGGCGTGAGCCTCTCCTTCGGCAAGCCGGACCGTCCGGTCCGCTGGCGGTGACCATCCCGCCCGGGCACCCTCCGGCTCTCCCCCCGCTCCATCACCTCAAAGTGAGCCAGACCGTCGGCCAAGGCGTGATCGTGCACGGCCAGGTCAACCAGCTCACCGTCATCTACCAGGACACCAGAACTCATTCACGTCCCATCGCCCGCGCGGCCCAGGGGCTCTCGCAGTTCATCAGCGAGTTCAGCCCCATCGTGGACCGGATCCGAGCCTGGTGCACCACCCCGCACCGTCCCACTGTCCCGCATGAGGTACGAGGAGGTACCGACCCATGGCAACTGCCCCCCTCTTCCCCACCCCCACCGGTGTGTTCGCCGTCATCCACCGACAGGTGACCGGGGCCTTGCAGCCCCGCCCGACCCACCTGGTACTGCCGGGCACGGACCCGGCGGAGCAGCTCCGGCTCTCCCCGGCCGACGTGTGGCAGCGGCTCTACGGCGCCGATCGTGACACTGCCCTGAACGACCTGATCTGGCAGCGGGTCGTCCGGCTCGCCCAACGGGAGATCAAGGGGACGAACAGCGCCGACAGCGTCACGGTGTCCGGCTGGAGCCAGGTCTTGCTCTGGTTGGCCATGCCGAGGCTGCGCTCCACGGTCCGCCGACTCGGCTGGGAATTCGGCTTGGAGCGGGCCGAGTTGGAGTCAGCGGCGGTGCTCGGTCTGCTCGAGGGGCTCGACGATCTCGACCCGGATCAGCCGAAGGCCGACGGCCGTCTGGTGCGGTCCGCACTGCGGCAGTGCTGGGCGCTCGTCGAGCCGGCCCACCGTGAGCGGGCGGTCGAGGACATCGGCAGGCTGGCGGGAGCGCAGGACCCCTGCCCCGATCCGGCGGAGGAGTTGGCCTGGGAGCTGTCCATCACCCCTCCGGCTCGGCCGGAGGGCTTGGCGGCCCAACTCCGCTTCACCGCCTCCCCGGAGAGCGTCGAGGGCTTCCGGCTCGGGGCGCTGGCCGAACGCTTCGGGTTGCGGGAGGTGGTCCACCGAGCCCGGCGTCCCAAGCCAGGGGACCGGATCGGCACGCTGTCGCTGCGACCTGCGCAGGCTCATCGGTGACCGCCGGCCGCGTTTCGGCCCTGACCTTTCCCGAGATCTTCAACCTGCCCGTGTCCGTCGACATGCGCACCGCGGCCGGCGCCCTCGGCGTCTGCTTGAACACCGCCTACCGCTGGGCCGCCGAAGGCACCTTCCCGTGCCGTGTCCTGCGCCCCGGCTGGCGCTACCTGGTGCCGACCGCCGGCCTGATGCGCGCTCTGGAGATCGAGTCCCGGCCGGTCCAAGCGGTCGACCTCATGGCGGGCAGCGAATACGCCGCCCGCTGGGACCAGGAACCGCTCGCCCAGGACCTGTTGGGACCGGAGGACTTCACATGAGCACGACCACGTCACAGACCGGGCCCCCGCCCGGGCGCGCACAACTGCTGGAGCTGCGGAACTGTTTCGTCATCGGCCCGGTCGGCAGCCGGTACGCCGACGCCGGCTCCGCCGCCCGGCAGGTCCACGAACGCACGATCCAACTCTTCGAAGCGGTCATCCGACCGGTCTGCGAGACGTTCGGCGCCGTTCCCGTCCGCGCCGACCAGCTCACCCGGGACGGCGAGGTCACCGACCAGATCCAGCACCACCTCCAGACGGCGGACCTGCTCATCGCCGACGTGAGCGACGGAGACCCCACCGTTCTCTACGAGTTGGGCATCAGGCGTGGCGCCGGAAAGCCGGTCGTCCTGCTCGGAGAGTTCGGCCGACTGCCGGCCGGACTCCCCGAGCACCAGACCATCAGGTTCGAGCGATCGCGGGACGGGCTGGCCACGGCCAGGGAAACGCTCATGGAAACGGTCGTCCGGGCCCTTCGGGGCCCGGACGGGTCCGGCAGCTGTGAGTCTCCGGAGGAGGACCCGGGCCTGCTGGAGCAGTTCGTCGACCTCGAAACCGACCTCGAAGCACTGTCCGAGGGCATGGCCACCATGACCGGGCTGCTCCTCACCATCGCCGAGCACCTCGAGTACCACGGGCCCCGTCTGCAACGCGTGGCTCGGGACGGCAGCCCGATGAGCACCCAACTCGCCGTCAGCCGACAGCTGGCCGCTGCGCTGGCCGCTCCGGCCGCCGGCCTCAAGGTCTCCGCCGCCGGCTTCGCGGCCCGCCTGGCACACGTCGATCCCACCGTCCACGCCGCGCTGGATCTCTTCCGAAGCGTTCCGCCGGTCCGCTGGAACGGCGACGACCGGGGGTTCCTCGCCCAGTTGGTCGATCTCTCCGCTGCTGCCAGGAACGAGGCGGCGAACCTCGCGGCATTCCGGTTCATCCTCTCGACGCTGACCGCCATGCACAGCGAACTCGCCATCCCGGCCGGGGACATCGGCACCGCGGTCGACCAACTCGGTGCCGCCATGACCAGGGTGGGTGCCTGGGACGACCGTGCCCGGCTCCTCTCCGGCTGAGACAGGAGAGACCGGCCATGACATCCCAAGAAGACGAGCTCCCGGCCGGCGACCTGTCCGACGAGGGCATGGTCCGCCGAGCCAAGGCCCTGGCCTGCGCCGCTCCGCTGCACGCGCTCGAGACGTACAAGGGCTCGCTGGAAGGGATCGACGCCCGCGGCTACCGGATGACCCAGCTGGCGCTGCACGCGATCGACCAGATCACCATCGCGATGGACTTCGACCACGGCGCGGACCCAGACCGGGTCATCGACCAACTCGCCAAGTACGCGGCGCTCCAGCAGCCGCACCATCGGGAGGAGGACCACCGGCGGATCGCCGAATGGGTGGTCGACAAGCTGATCAACGTCGGAACGGTGAACCGGGCCTTCGAGCAGGAGTACGGGCAGGTCGACCAGGACGGCACCTACCGGACCCACTGCTACCGGTTCAAGCTCGTCGTGGAGGCCTCCGCCGAGGGGAAGCTGCACCTGCGGACCACCGACCAGGCGATCAACGTGCTGGTCGGGGCGCTCGACACCGACGTGGAGTCCTCCCAGGTGGCCGCCGAGCACAAGCTCAGGAACCTGATCGAGCGCGGTCGGCTGGACGACGCCAAGGTGGCCGCCGAACAGGCCCGGCACCGCACGGTGCAGTACGCCGAGCAGCTGCGCCGACAGCTCGACGCGACCCGGCGCAACGTACGGACGGTGGACTGGGAGGAGGAGGTCCCAGAGTTGCTCGAAGCGGCGCTGGCCCACATCGAGAGCCGCTACGCGATGGAGAACCAGATCCTGGCGCACATCACCCAGCGCCGCGACGAGGCGGACAATCCGAGCTACAAGCAGCGTGCGACCGAACTGGTCGTCATCGTCCGCGAGTGCATCAGCCGGCACATGCGGCTCCAGCAGCACGTGCAGAGCGCCGGCGCGGTCTTCCGTCGCGAGCAGGACCGGCAGGAGTTCTCCGGCCCGCCGCAGCGCGCCGCGCTCGACCTGTACGGCCAGTTGCTGCTGCCGGCGCTGGAGCTTCAGGTGCGGTCCGCCCTGCCCGTCCTCGCCGGCTACTTCCGCACCTCCGTGGCACCCGTGCCGCCGGACGCCGTCGCCCTGTCCTCGATCGTCACCCGCCTCTGCCGCTCGGGACCGCCCGAACCGCCCGTCGGGGCGGTGGTGCCCGAGCCCCGGCTCTGTACCACCGCCGATGCTCCCGACTTCACCACCGAACAGCACGAACTGGCCGACCGGCTGCTCGTCCTCGGGGACGGACCCGAGTTGCTCAGCCGGCTGCTGACGCGCGCCCGCAGGTCGGGCGATCCCCAAGTCCCCAAGCTCGTCCTCCACAAGGCCGGGCACGCCTTCGGCGCACCGATCGGCAGTGCCGTGTCGAAGGGCGCCACCTCTCTGCTGCTCGCCTTCCGTACCGGTGACGAGCTGACGGACGCCGAGTACGGCGGCGACGACCTGCTGCTGACCCGGCTGCCCGTCGACCGCGCGGCCGCCACCGCACCACCCCGTCCGACCACACCCGAGGAGCAACCGTGACTCCCGAGACCTCGACCGCCGACGCCGAGGCAGCGGCCCGCCTGATCGCGTACGGCATGCGGACCAGGCAGCTGCCGGCCCGCGACCTCGACTACCTCCGGCTCACCCGGCTCTACCGGCACGACCTCGCCTTCCGGACGCTCACCGACCAGGTGGGGCGGGGGCTCGGGCTGTCGGTCCTGGGCACCGACAGCGCCACCGAGGCGCTCGTGCTGGCAGCCCTCGACGGCTCCCTGTTCGAGACCCGGATCGAGGACTACGCCAGGCTGGCCAAGCACCGGGGCAGCTTCGCCGCCCACGAGAAGGTGCTGCACGGCCTGATCCACCTGGCCGTCGCGGCCCTGGCCTTCCCCCGCCCCGACGATCTGGCGCAGGACGACTTCGTCGGCCGGGTGAACGTCGACATCGTCGAATCGACCCTCCGCGACGCCTGCCGGAAGCTCGAACTGAAGGCCGCCGAAGCCGCCGGTGAGGACGAATCTCCCAGTGAGACACCGGAGTTGGAGGAGGTGTGGCGGGTGTACGCCCGACGCCCAGAGACCGCTCGGACCAAGGGCAACGGCACGCCGGTGAACTCCACCCGCGCCATGATCGGGCGGGCACTCAACTTCCTGACCGAGAGCGGCTTCCTCAACCCGGTCGGGGAGCCCAAGGAGGGCAACTACCGGACCACTCCGCGTTACCAGCTCCAGGTGCGCGAGCTCGCGGCGACGCGGGCCTTCCAGGAGCTGCTCACCCTCGGCGCCGTCCCGATGACCGGCGCTGACGGGACCCTGCGCGTCCTGCCCGAGGACCACCGTGTCGAACTCACCTTGGAGACGGCCGATGTATGAACTCTCCCGCGTCCTGCTGCGCTCGGTCGGACCGACCGCGGCCCGCTACGAGGACGTGCTGCTCGACCTCAGCGCCGCCGGCGCTCCCGTGGCCACCACCTCCGCCACGCTGTTCGGTGAGGACGAGCCGGTGCTCCGGCCCTCCCCGGCGAGCGTCCTGCACTTGGAGAACGGCGGCGGGAAGTCGGTCCTGATCAAGCTGATCTTCTCCGTCGTCCTGCCCGGCCACCGGCAGGCGGTCGGCGCCACCGGTGCTCACACGCTCAGCAGCTTCGTGTTGGAGAACGACGTCTCCCACATCGTCCTGGAGTGGGTGCACGCCAAGAGCGGACGGCACCTGGTCACCGGCAAAGTGTCCGCCTGGCGCAACGGCCGTCCGTCCAAGGACCTCAAGCAACTCACCGAGTGGTGGTACCACTTCCGCCCGACCGAGACCCTCGGGCTGCGGAGCCTGCCGATCGAGGAGAACGGCCGCTACCGTCCGCTGAGCGACTACTGCGCGCAGCTCTCGGCGGCGGCGGACGCCGACTCGGCCCTGGAGTACTCCTGCCTCCGCGTCCAGCGAGAGTGGACCGAACGCCTGGCGGACCTCGGGCTCGACCCCGAGCTCTTCCGGTACCAGCGGGCCATGAACGCCGAGGAGGGTGAGGCCGCCGACGCGTTCTCCTTCGGCGAGCACAACGCTTTCGTCAACTCGCTGCTCCGCGCGGTGCTGCCGCCCGAGCCGGCCGAGGAGCTCACCGGCGTGGTGGGCGCCTACGCCGACAAGCTGGCGGCACGGGGGACACTCGAACTGGAACGGGACTTCGTCTCGGGCGCGTTGGAACATCTCGTACCGCTCGCGGAGGCCCGCCGGCACTGTCTGACCGAGGCCACACGCCGGGACGAGTCACTGGCTCGGCTGGACGAGCTCCTCCGGCTGATCCAGGTCCGCGCCCACCGGGAGAACATCCACTCCGCGACCCGCCGTGCCGAGAGCCGGAGCCTGGCGGAGGCCGCGAAGCAGGAGACGGCACGCCATGCCCACCTGACGGCGGTGACCACCGAGTTGCACCGCCAGGTGGCCGACCTGCGGCTGGCCGGGGCACAGACCGAGGAGCAGAAGTACCGGGCCGAGCTGGCCCGGGTCAAGCTGGTCGAGAACGGCTGGCAAGCCGTGCCGGTGGCGCTGCGACACCGTGAGGCCGTGGCGGAGGACCTGCGGCTCCGGGAGATCGTCGCGGCCACCCACGAGGCAGCCCGGCCCGCCCTCCTCGCCAGGGACACCTCGGCCCTGCACTTCCGCACGGCCCTGACGCGGCTGCACGACCGGACCGAGCAGCAGGCGGCCGAGGCCGAGGCGGCGGCCGCGGAGCAGGACGGTGAGGCACAGCAGACGCAGACTCGGTACAACGCGGCCGTGGGCCGGGCGGCACAGCGGACCGCCGAGGCTGCCGTCCAGCGGGCCGAGATCGACTCCGTCCGCCGGGAACTCGCGGCTGCGGTCACGGAAGGCCGCCTGGGCGAGGACATCACCGCCGCCGAGGCCGCCAACGCCGCCCAGGCGCAGGCGGCCCTGGCCGAGGGGCAGGTCGCCCGGTTGGAGGTCACACTCGCCGATCTCGACGAGGCCCACGAGGCCGCCGGCCGGACGAGCGCACTGGCCGCCGCGGCGGCTGCCACGGCCGACGAGGCGTACCGCACGGCCGAGCGTGAGTTCGCCGACGCCACCACCCGTACGGCGGCGCTGGCCGCGGATCCCGATCTCGGCGGGCCGACCGACCCCGGACAGTCCGTGGTGGACCTCGACCGGGACGCCGGCCCACTGCTCGACCGCCTGGCCGGGCAGCGCCGGGGCGTGGCGGCGTCCCAGGCCGCCCTCCAGGTCGGGATGGCCGCCGACGAGCGTGCCCGGACGGCATTGGAGACCACCGAACTGCTCCCGCCCTCGCTCGCCGCCGTGCGGGTGCAGGAGACGCTCAAGGAACACGGGATCGATGCCTGGACGGGCTGGGAGTACCTGGCCTCGCTCGGCATCGAACGCCGGCGCCGACTCGTCCTGCAGGAGCCCGGGCTGGCCTCCGGCGTGATCGTGAACGAGCGGTTCGACGAGGCCCGCGAGCTCCTCCGGGAGAGCGGCCTGTGGCCCACCGAGCACCTGGCCGTCGGTACTGCGGCGCAGCTGCTGACCGAGTCGGCGGAGCCGACGGAGGACGCCACCTATGTGGTGCCCGTCCACCCCGCGCTGTACGACGAGCGGGCAGCCGACGAGGAACGGGCCAGGCTGACCGAACGGCACCACGCGCACCTGCGGGAGCAGGCCGAGCTCCATGACCTGGCCGAGCGGTACGCCACGCTCCACACCAGGCTCACCGACTGGCGCCGGGACTTCCCACCCGGGCGGCTCGGCCTCCTCGACGCCACGGCGCAGCAGCGGGCGGCCGAGGCCGCCGAGGCCGCCCGGATCCTGGCCGAGCGGGTGGCCGAGGTCGAGCAGCTCGCCGAGGAGCGCCGTGTGGCCACTGCGGCGCTCCCCCCGGCCCGGCTGGCCCACCGTGCGGCAGAGCGCAACGCCGAGGCGCTGGAGCGGCTGGCCGAGCAAGAAGCCCGGATCCCGGGGTGCGAGCGTGCCGAGCGGACGGCCTTGGAGACGGCCGAGGCAGAGCGGCAGATCGCGGCCGAAGCCGCTGAACTCGGCGAGAGCCACCGCGCCCTGGCCGCCGAACACCGGCGCGCCGCCGACGCACTGCGCGGCACCGCCCAGCGGATGTCGGCGGAGCTGGACACGATCCCGATGGTCGAAGCCCTCCCGGTCGGCGTCGAGCCGAGCTCGGATCAGCCGGTCGAGGTGCTGCGCCGCGCCTTCGCCTCGGCCCAGGAGGAGCTCCGCCGCGTCGAGGTCGGTGAGGACTTGAAGGCGAAGGCCGCGCTGGCCGACGACCGGCTCAAGGCCGCCGAGCAGGACCTCGGTGACCTGGCCCAGGAAGTCCGGCGGCAGGCGGAGGAGTTGCTCGCCGGGCCCGAGACGGCGGATGCGGTCTCCCGGGCACTGGCTCGCGAGGCGGCCACCCGGGCCGTCGCCAACGCGGAGGAACGGCTCGCCGAGTCCGCTGCGGTGGCCTCGCGGCGCAAGGCCGAGTTCCAGGCCTTCCCCGTTCCGGAGGAGCCGGTCGACCTTACGCCCTTCACCTTCCCCAGGCACCTCGTCGAGGGGTTGTCGCTGCTCGCCGAGGCCGAGGCCGCCCGGGACGACTCCGACCGGCTCCGGCTGGATCTAAAGCATCGCAGCGAGGTGGCCGACCGCCGTAAGAAGGAAGCGGCCGACGCGGCCCGGCTCTTCTCGGACCTGTCGACCATCCTCGGTGCGGGCGCCGGCGCCGAGCCGACCGCGGCGGACCCCGCCTTCGAGGGCGACGCGGCTGCCGCCCGCGAACGCCACGACCTCGTGAGGTCGCGGTTCGACGAGGCGGCGCAGGCCCTGTCCGACGCCCAGCGCGCCGAACGCACCCTGACCGACCAGCTGGTGCGGCATGCCGTCGACGACCGCTTCCTCGAACTCAAGCTCCCGAACCGCGCGATCATCATGGCGACCGAGCCGGCCGACCTGCCCGCCCACGCCGCTCAGTGGACCGGGATGTTGCGCCAGCGCCTGCGCTCGCTGGAGACCGACCTGGATTCGATTGGCCGTCATCGCAGCGCCATCATCGGGCAGTTGGGCCAGCAGGTGCGCGAAGCGCTCCGCCTGGTCAAGCGTGCCGAATCGCTTTCCACGCTGCCGGCCGGGATGGGCGACTGGTCCGGGAAGCCGTTCCTGCGCATTGCCTTCACCCGAGCCGAGGACGAGGCCCTGACCGACCGACTCGGCTCGGTCGTGGACGAGGCGTCCGCCGAAGCGGCCACCGGCAGGGCGGCCAGGCGGGACGGCCTCTCCCTCGTGCTGCGCGGAGTCGCGGCCGCCGTGGGCACCAAGGGCTTCGACGTCCAAGTCCTCAAGCCCGACTCCACTCTGCGGGACGAGCGCGTCCCGGTCTCGGAGATCAAGCAGATCTTCTCGGGCGGCCAGGTGCTGACCGCCGCGATCGTCCTCTACTGCACCTTGGCGGCACTCCGGTCCAGCGAACAGGGCCGCACCAGGCACCGGCACTCCGGGGTGCTGTTCCTCGACAATCCGATCGGACGGGCCTCCGCCGGCTACCTGCTGCAGCTGCAGCAGCTCGTGGCCTCCACCCTCGGGGTCCAACTCGTCTACACCACAGGCCTGTACGACCTGACGGTACTGGAGAACTTCCCCTTGGTGGTCCGGCTGCGCAACAGCGCCGACCTGGGCGCCAATCGCAAGTACCTGACCGTCGAGGAGACCATCCGGCCCCGCCTTGACAACATCCTGCCGGAGCAGGGCGGCACCATCGACTCGGCCCGGTACTACCGGCGACCCGTGGAGGACCTCCGTGACGACGTCTGAGCCCCTGCGGCTGACCCCCGCCGAGCGACGCTTCCTGGCCGCGCTCCGCGAACGGGCGTCCCACGGCAAGCGGACAGGTGCGCGCTGGCGCAAACTGGCCGTCCGGGTGGTACGCGAGCTTCACCACGAGCACGCCGGCCGGGCCGGGGACCACGAACTGCCTCCCCGACTGCTTCTGCGTACCCTGAAGCGGCTCCAAGCCGCCGAGGAGATCAGCTTCGTGGCAGGCAGCGACCAGGAGAAGGTCGAACTGCCCCAGCATATCCGGGTGTTCGTTCCGCCTGTCACCCCTCTCGACCGGCCGGCCATGCCACCGCTGCACGCGCGGATGAGCCGGGTCGCGGCGGAGTGGAACCAGAAGGGCCGCAAGCCCCACCAGCTCGCCGCGTACATCGCGGTGAACGACTGGCTGCTGCGGGGCCCCGACCCGACACCGCTGCCCATGTGCGAGCGGTCGCTCGAAGTGTTCGGTCACCCGGCCCACCTGGGCCACTTCCCGGAGCCGGAGAAGGCCCTGCGGGACCTCAACTTCGGCTGGCTGTTCCGCGACCGCGGGCAGCTGCGCGACTTCCTGCACCTGGTGCGGGCGGAGCCGCCGTTGCTGAACGAGTGGTACCCGGCCAAACCCCAGGAACGGGGGTACACCGCGATGCGGCGGGGCGACATCCTCCTCGTGGTCGAGAACTACACCACCTGCTGGTCACTAACCAAGGCGCTGACCTCGGTGGACCATCGGCTCGGATACCTTGCCTGGGGCATCGGGAAGTCCTTCGCCTCCTCGGTCCGGAGCATCCGTCCCGACCACGGGATCGGCGCGATCAGGTACTTCGGCGACCTGGACGTCAGCGGGCTCACCATCCCCGTCCGCGCGGGTGACCAGGCCCGCGCCGCCGGCCTGCCGCCGATCGTGCCGGTTACCGAGCTGTACGACGCGCTGTTCCGGCTCGGCACTCCGCTGCCCGGCAAGGAGGCCGTCTCACCGGCCAAGGCCGAGGAGTTGGCAGCCTGGCTCCCGGAGCGGCACCGCGCCCGGGCCGTCGGACTCCTAGTCCGTGGCGAACGGCTCGCCCAGGAGTGGGTGAACCTGCGGTACCTGGAGTCGGCCACGGGCTGGCACACCGACGTCCGGTGACAGCGCGATCGCAGGAGGGGCCGGGCCGCGAGCTGCGGCTCGGCCCTCTCCGCCGGGCCGGTGGGGTCAGAGCGAGGCCAGGTTGGCGGTGAGGTCGTCGAGGCCGTAGGAGCCCTGGGAGATGGCCTTCATGTGCCAGGTCTTGAGGTCGAAGGCCGGGCCGAGGCGGTGGCGGGCGGCCTCGCGGCCCTGGAGCCAGGCGCGTTCGCCGAGCTTGTAGCCGATGGCCTGGCCGGGCCAGCCGAGGTAGCGGTTGACCTCGCTGGCGCGGCGGGCGGCGGGGCTGCCCTGGTAGGTGGCGAGGAAGAGGTCGGCGAGCTCCGGGGTCCAGGTCCGGCCGGGGTGGAAGGGGGAGTCGGCGGGGATGGCCAGGCGCATGTGCATGCCGATGTCGACGATCACCCGGATCACCCGGAGCATCTGCTTGGTGAGGTAGCCGAGCCGGTCGGCCGGGTCAGCCAGGAAGCCGAGGTCGTCCATCAGCCGCTCGGCGTACAGCGCCCAGCCCTCGACGTTGGCGCTGACCTTGCCGAGGGTCACCTGGTAGCGGCTCAGCTGGTCGGCGACGGCCGTCCAGCGGGCGAGCTGGAGGTGGTGGCCGGGCACGCCCTCGTGGTACCAGGTGCTGACCAGCTGCCAGGTCGGGAAGGTGTCCCGGCCGAGGGTGGGCAGGTAGGTGCGGCCGGGGCGGCTGAAGTCGAGGCTCGGGCCCTGGTAGAACGGCGCCGCCGCGCTGCCCGCCGGGGCGATCCTGGACTCGACCCGGCGCAGCGGCCCGGTGATGTCGAAGTGGGTGCCGTCCAGGGCGGCGATCGCCTCGTCCATGACGCCCTGGAGCCAGTCGCGGACGGCCTCCTCGCCCTTGATCGCGTGGCCGTGCTCGTTGAGGTGGTCCATCGCCGCCGTGACACCGGCCCCCGGCAGCACCTGCTCGGCCGCCGTCACCATCTCGGCACGGGTGCGGTGGAACTCCGTCCAGGCCCAGTCGTACGCCTCGGCCACGTCCACGTCCGAGCCGGTGGCCAGCCGGGCCGAGCGCAGGTAGCGCTCCAGGCCGACCGCGTCCGGCGTGCCCGCCGCCTTGGGAAGGTAACTCTCGGTCAGCCAGTCGCGCAGCTCGCCGACGGCGGCGGTGGCGGCCAGCGCGGCGGCGTCGAGCTCGCCACGCAGCCGCTCGGGCCCGTCGGCGACGAACCCGGCGAACCAGCCGGCCCCGCCGTCGGCCCGGCCGGTCCAGGCGTCCAGCTGGGCGAGCACGGTCTCGACCTGCCGCGGCGCCGAGAGCAGCCCGCGCTCGATGCCCTGCCCGAGGGTGGCCCGGTAGCCGGCCACCGCCCCCGGCACGGCCCGGAGCCGGCCCGCCACCGCCGCCCACTCCTCCTCGGTGCCGGTCGGCATCAGGGTGAAGATCGAACGGACGTAGTGGATCGGCGAGTTGGTGTTGCGCAGGGCCCGGACGTGGTCGCCGGCCTCGTGCACGGCGAGCTGGGCGGTCAGCCGCTCGCGGAGCAGCCGGGCGCAGGCGGCCTCCGTCGGATCGGTGGCGGTGGCGGTGGCGGGGAGGCGGTCGAGGGCGGCGAGGGTCTCGCGGGCCAGGTCGGCCAGCGCCTCGAAGCCCTCGGGCGAGAGGTCGACCTGGCGGGTGTCGCCGGCGTGCAGGCCGAGTACGGCCGCCGTCATCGGGTCCTGGGCGGCGGAGCGGTCGACGAACGCGTCCGCGAGGCGCCGAGGGGTGTCGGCCGCACCTGACCGCTGCTGATCTGAGGTCTGCTCATTCGACATCCCCCCATCCTGGCAGCCCGTCCGGAGCCGGGTCGGGGAAGGAGGAGGGGAAGGAGGCACCGGGTCGGACACACGGGGGCGGGGCCCGGCTTGAGTTGGCCGGACGACAGGCGGGGGGTCGGGCAGGCGGAGGCCCGGGGGGACGCAGCCGCTCATCGGGTGAGCGGGCCGGTGTGGCGGGCGGAGCGTGCGGCGGGTCGGGGCGCGAGGCCGCCTAACGTGGCAGCGCGGCCGTGCACCCGGTGCGGCCGACAGGCTGGAGGTGGCGGGTTGATGGTGCGTGGACTGGCGAGAGCAGCGGCCGTCTGCTGTGCGGTGACGGCGTTGGTGGCGGCACCGGCGGCGGTATCGGCGGCGGCGGTACCGCCGGCCGGAGCCGAGGGGCTGACAGCCGGACAGCTCCGGGTCGGAGCCGGCGGACTCAAGGTGCTGCCCGAGGACCCCGACCCGGCACCGGCCGGCGGGGTGGTCACCGTGCACGCGCTGGTGGCCAACGAGGGATCGGCCCGGAGCGCCGCCTTCACGGTGACAGTGGTGCTTCCTGAGGGAGCGACGCCCGAGGAACAGCCGGACCAGTCGTACTTCCCGCAGAACTGCGCGGCCGTCGACCGCACGGTGACCTGCCACTACCCGAAGGGGCTGCCCGTGGACCACACGGCCACCGCGATCATCCCGGCCCGGCTGAGCGCGGACGCCACGGGCGTGCTGGAGGGCGGCACGGTGTCGGTGGCCGAGGACAGCAACCCCTCGGACACCGACACCGCGAGCTACGTCATCCAGGTCTCGACCGGCTGACCGGTCAGCGGTAGACCCGGACGTAGTCGGCGGCGAAGCTGATCGGGCCGCTGCCACTGGGCGCCGGGTGGAAGTCGCCGGAGCAGAGCGAGAGGTTGAGGATCAGGTACGCGGTCCAGTTGGCACCGACGCCCTTCTTGTCCTCGAAGACCCGCACCCCGTTGACGTACCAGTCCACCGAGTCCGCGAGGTAGTGGGTGCCGATGGTCACCCACTCCCCCGGCTTCACCGCCGTCAGGTCCGGCCAGTACTTCTGCGCGGGACGGACGTGGTTGGTCAGCTCCAGCAGGTGCGGGTTGTCGGGGTGGTACTCGAAGGAGTCGATCTCGTTGGCGCCCTTGTGCCAGGTCCACAGCGCCGGCCAGGCACCCAGCTCCTTGGGCATCCGCACCCGCGTCTCGGCGTAGTCACCCGTCTTCACCATGAACTTCTCCACCGTGTTCTCGGTGGTGATCAGCCCGGTGTCCCAGGCCTTGCGGCCACTGGGCAGCGTGAAGTCACTGCGCCGCGCGGTGAAGGTGGCCACCCCGTCGGCCACCGAGACGCCGTTCGGGTCGATCCGGTCCAGCTTGTCGTCGTCGGGGTTGTAGTTGCCGTACCGGTAGGCGCTGCTGATGCTCTGGTTCCACTTGACCGCGGTGATCGGACCGTCGAACTCGTCCCGCCAGACCAGCTTCTTGCCGGGCACCGGCGCGGTGGGGTCGGGCGCGGAGGCCGGGGTGACGGTGAAGGTCCGCTCGGGCAGGTTGTGCCAGGTGCCGGCCTGGTCCTGGTAGAACCCGAACATCCGGTACGTGCCCGCCGGGAAGCTCCGGGCGCCGGTCTTGACCGTCACCTCCTGCGGGCAGATCTGCTGGCTGGCCGCGCCGCCGGGGAAGTCCAGGTTGTTGTCGGCCGCGTCCCGGACGCCGACCCCGACCACGGCCGCGGTGAAGCAGGAGGAGGCGTGCAGGGTGAGCTGCGCCGCGACGGGGGTGTCGGCGGCCGCGTCGGCGGGCGACACCTGGTCCAGGGTCACCACCGGGACGGGCGGCGGGGGCGGCGGGGCGACGGTGAAGGTCTGCTCGGGCAGGTTGCGCCAGGCGCCGGCCTGGTCCTGGTAGAACCCGAACATCCGGTAGGTGCCCGCCTTGAACGAGCGGGTGCCGGTCGTGAGCGTCACGCCCTGCGGGCAGATCTGCTGGTTCGTCAGGCTGCCGGGGAAGTCGAGGTTGGCGCCGGCCGCGTCGCGGATGCCGACACCGAGCACGGCGGCCGTGAAGCAGGCCGAGGACTTGACCACCAGCTGGGCCGCGACCGGGGTGTCGGGCAGCGCGGTGGTGGGGGTGAGCGATTGCTGCGTCACGGTGGGCGGAGCCGCCGGGGCGGCGGGGGCGGCGGCCGGGGCCGCGTGGGCCGCCGGGGCGGCCACCAGGAGGAGCGCGGCGGCGAGAGCGCCGGCGCGGGCGGTGCGGGGGAGGATTCTGACCACGTTTCGAACGCTAGGCAGCGTCCGGGCGCGCCACCGCCCGGACGGGCCGTTCGGGTGCCCCGGAGCTGACGGGCCGTCGGGCCGGACGCCCCGGACAGGCCTTTCCCGTGGCTTTCTCGGCGACGCTTCCGCCGGAGGGGGGAAATGTCGATTTCCCGACCTCGGTCGTACCGCTCCCGCCCTGGAGTGTTCGCGGGCCAAGGAAGCGGTGGATTGGCGCGTTGGGGCACGGATCCGGGGCTCGCTGGCGTAGGGTCTGCTCGGCACGTGCGCGGCCGAACGCGCCTGCCGGAGTCCGAATCCTGGGGGATCAATGGTGCCGACGAACTTCGTCGACCGGGTCGAGCCGATGGCTCAGCTGAGCAGTCTGGCAGGCGGTCTGGCGGGCGGTCACGGGCGGGCCTTCGTGGTCGAGGGTCGGTCCGGCATGGGGAAGACGGCCCTGCTGGCGAAGTTCGCGCAGAACCTGGCGGCCGGGGAGGCGCAGCCAAGCTCCTGCGTGGTCGTCTCCACCCGCTGCCACCCCGAGATCGGCGCCGGGCTGACCTACGCGCCCGCGCTCGACCTGCTGGTCCAGCTGCACGAGCAGACCGAGCAGCCCGGCTGGCTCCGCCGTGTGCTCAAGGCCGCCGGTCTGGGCGTGGTGAAGTCGGCCCCCGCGATGCTCTCCGCCCTCGTGCCCGGGCTGGGCGCGGTCTGGACGGCCGGGCGGGAGGCCGCCGAGACGGCGCTCAAATCGGGCTCCGCGCCGCTCGACAGCGTGATGCCGATCCAGCTCGGCGCCGCCCTCCAGATCTCCGAGGCCCTGCTCGCCGGGGCCACCCCGGAGCGGCCGGTGGTGCTGCTGGTCGACGACGTCCAGTTCATCGACCCGAGCAGCCTGCTGGTGCTCGACCGCGTGGTGCGCAAGCTCGCCACCAAGCCGGTGGCCCTGGTCCTGAGCCACACCCGCCCCGACACGGACACCGCCGTGAGCGCGACCCTGGACCTCTGGGAGCGGGACGGCCTCGCCACCCGCTGCCCGCTGGACGGCCTCCCCGAGGACGCCGTCCAGGAACTCGTGGCCCTGAAGTTCGACCAGCACCCCGCCACTCTCCCCGGCGAGGTCTTCCGGCTCACCGGCGGCCACTCGCTGCTGGTCTCGCTCTGCCTGGAGGAGTGGCAGCGGGACAGCGACCACACCGGACCGCTCCCGGCGAGCGTCGCCCGGGTGGTGGAGGCCCGGCTGCGCGCGCTCGACGAGCAGGACCGCCGGATCGTCGCCGTCGCCGCCGTCCAGGGCCCGGTCTTCCTCTCCCGCCTGGTGGCCGAGACCGTGGCGCTCCCGCACGAGGAGGTGATCGAGCGGCTCAGCCGGATCGCCCGGCACCGCCTGATCACCCTTCACCAGCCTCCGGCCTGGGCCGAGGCGGAGAGAACGGACTGCTACGCCTTCGAGCACGCCGCGCTCTGGCGGGTGGTGTACGAGCAGCAGACCCCGGAGCAGCGCCGCTCCCGGCACGAGCGGATCGCGCAGGCGCTGCTGGCCGTGGACACCGAGCCCGCCGACCTGCCGCTCGGCCGCCGGCTGGAGATCGCCCACCACCTGGACCGGGGCGGCGCCCCGTGCCTGGAGGATTCGGCCGACGCGCACTACGCACTGGCCCGCTCGGCCGCGTTGGACGGGCTCTCCTTCACCGAGGCCGAGTCGCACTGCGAGGTGGCGATCAAGGCCGCCCGTGCCCTCCCCCGCACCACCCCGGGCCGCGACCGCCGCCTGGTGAGCGCGATCGAGCTGCTGCTCTCGCTGACCGAGGTCCGCTGGCAGGGCCAGGCGATGCCGGCCCGCGGGCTGGACGTGGACGCGCTGGCCGCCGAGGCCGAGCAAGCCGCCCTCCGCTGCGGCGATGCCCGGCTGGTCGCCCGCACCACCCTGCTGCGCGGCAAGTCGCTGCTGGTCACCCGCGGCCTGGGACCGTCCCTGGTCAAGCTCCGTGAGGCGATCGAGAAGGCGGCCCGGGCCGAGGACCCGGTGGCGCTGTTCGTCGCGAAGGTCGAGTACGGCCGCCAGGTCTCCAAGCACCGCCTCGCCGACGGCCTGGCCCAGCTGTACGAGGTCGAGCGGATGTACGCGAGCGACCCGGCCCTCGGCGCCACCGGTGACCCGGTGCTCCAGCACGCGCGCAACCTGGCCGAGATGCAGCTCGCCGTCAACCTCTTCGACAGCGGCCGGCTCGGCGAGGCGCTCGGCCGGCTGCTGCGCTGCGTCGATCGGCTACGGCAGGAGCCGCTCGGGGCCGAGCTGCCGATAGCGCTCAACTACCTGGCCCAGGTGCACACGGCCGTCGGCCGGCCGGACCAGGCCGAGCAGGCCCTCCTGGAGGCCCTCGCCTTCGAGGACCGGCGTGGCGGCGACAGCGGCTGGCACGCCTACAACACCGCCCTGTACGCCCGCCTGCTGGCCGCGGACCCGGACCCGACCCGCCGCGCGGAGGCCTCGGCCGCGATCGAGCGGGCCTGGCTGGAGACCGAACGCACCTGGCTGGCCAACCTGGTGCCGATCGTCCGCAACCTCTACGCGGACATCCTGCTCGACCTCGCTGTCCGCCCGGACGAGCAGGCGGGCGCCCGCGCGGAGGAGTCGTACCGGGAGCAGCTGCGCCGGGCCGACAAGCTCGCCCTCGACACCCACGTGGAGACCGAGCAGACCGGGATGGTGCGCAGCCGGATCGCCGCCCTGACCCTGCGTGGCCGGGCCCACCTGGCCCTGGGCGAGCCGGCCGCGGCGGCCCGGTACGCCGGGGAGGCGGTGCGGATCCTGGACGAGGTCGGCGACATGCCGGCGCTGCGCACCGAGGAGGTGCTCTACCACGCGGCCCTGGCCCAGGACGGCGCGGGCGATCCGGCCGCGGCCAAGGAGCTGCTAGGCCGGGCCCGGGCCGTGGTGCTCGACAAGGCCGCACACATCGAGGACCCCGAGCTGCGCGGGCGCTTCCTGGCCGACGTGGCGCTCAACCGGCGGATCCTGGCCGACGGGGGCTCGGAGTGAGCCGCCGGGGCTCGCAGCGCGGGACGGGGCTGCTGAGCATCACCAAGGAGTTCCACTTCTCCGCGAGCCACATCCTGGACGTGCTGCCGTCCTGGCACCAGTGCGCCCGGTTCCACGGCCACAACTACATCGTCGAACTCGAACTCTCCGCCACCCCGGACCAGTTGACCGAGGCCGGGTTCGTGCGTGACTACCGGGAGCTCGACCCGTTCAAGAAGTGGCTGGACGAGACGCTCGACCACCGCCACCTCAACGAGGTCGTCCCGCCGGGGCTCTCCCCGTCCTCGGAGAACCTCGCCCTCTGGATCTTCGAGACCTGGCAGGGCCGATTCCCCGAGCTCAGCGCCGTCAGCATCTCCGAGACCCCGAAGACCTGGGCCACCTACCGTCCCTGACGGGTCGTCAGGTGACCTGGGTGATTCCTGGTCGGTTCCGGGTCGTTCTCGGGTGACTCGGCAGTACGAGGGGTTCGCCGGGGGAGCACCGAGGCATGATGAGGGTCGCGGCTCAGCGCTTCACATGACGGGGTGTGGGATGACGACCGGCCAGCAGGATTCCGCTTCAGACCGATCAGGCCTTCCGGCACCGGATGCCCTCATGGACCGCCCCGGCGAGGACGGGGGTCTCGCCGGGGTGCGGTTGTGGGCAGCGGCGGTGCTCGAACGGGCCGAACCGCTGCTCCCGGCCGACGCCTCCGCACCGCCCCGGGCCCAGCTGAACGACCCGGCCGCCCGGGACGCGATGATCGCCGAACTGGCCGAGCTGGAAGCCCTGTTGCCGACCGGCGAACCGCTGCGCCCGCTGCTCGCCGCCCGCCTGGGCGGCCTGCTCGGCTGGCGCCATCTGGAGCGGAACGGCGCCGGCGCCGGCGGTTGGGGGTCGGGCGACCACCTCGGCCCCGACCGCGAGCGGGCGATCGTGCTGCTCCGCGAGGCCAGGTCCGCCCGGCCGGCGCTGTCGGGAGGGAAGGCGCTGTCGGGGTGGGAGGCGCAGCGGGCCGGGCTGGCCCTCGCCGTCCTGCTGGTGCCGCCGCAGCTGACCACGGCCCGGCCCACCGACTTCGCCTCGTACTTCGGGTACCGGGACGTGCTGGCCTCGGCCACCGCCGAGCTCACCGAAGTCCGTTCGGTGCTCGAGGAGTTGGGCGAGCTGCCCTGGCCGCCGGAGCAGCGGAGGATGGTGGAGTCGCTGCGCACCGTCCTCGGGCTGATGACCGGTGGGCCGTCGCTCGGCCTGGACGACCTCAGCGGGTTCGTCGACGCCCTGCCCCCGGAGTTCCCGCACCGGGCTCAGCTGCAGGCGCTGCTCGGCCTGCTGCCGCCCGGCCTGGTGGAGTCGGCCACCCCGGCCACCGTGCTCGGCACGGCCGAAGACCGCGCCGCCACGGCGGAGGCCGACGACCGGACCACCGCCCTGCTGCTCGGCCTGACCAACCTGGCCGCCCCGGGCGTGCTCAGCCCCGAACAGGCCGAGGCGCTGGCCTCCTCCGTGCAGGGCGACCGCATCCACCAGCCGGCCGACCCGTACGCCGTGGCAACGGACGCGATGGCCTACGCGGTACTCCGGGTCAAGGACGCCTTCCTCGCCCAGGACCCGGAGCGGCTGGCCGACGCGATCGGCCAACTCGCCCGCAGCGGGGAGCGGGTGAGCCCCACCGACCACGTGTACCCGTACCTCGCCCTGATCGGCCCGAGCCTGCTCTCCTTCTCCCCCATGCTCCGCGGCAACCTCCGGGACCAGCGCGAGGCGGAACGTCAACTCGAGGACTTGAAAGCCCACGTGGCGGAACGTGCGGGAGGGGCGGACGGACCGTTCCGCGACCTGGTCCAGCTGGCCGCCATCCTGGTCCAGGCCCAGCGGCTGGAGCAGGAGGAGGACGCCACCGGCCTGGAGCGCTGCATAGCCGATCTGCTCGTGCTGCGCGAGCGCGGCCTGCCGGACGAGGCCCGTTCGACCTCCGCCCTGGTGCTCGGCCAGCTGTACCAGGCGCTCGGCCGGCTCCGGCGCGACGCCATGCTGACGGAGACGGGGATGAACCTGATCATGTCCGCCCTGGATGGCATGGCGCCCTTCGCCGAGGCGCTCGGCCTGCGCGAGGCGCTGGACACGAGCGCCACCGCCATCCGGGCCGGCCTGGCCGAGGATCCCGAGCTGCTCCGGCCACTGCTCGGCAGACCGCCCGCCGAGGAGTCGGCCGAGGCTTCCTCGCACACCGCCAGGCTCCGTGCCCTGGCCCGCGCGCTCCAGTCGGCCATGACCGGCGAGTCGGCTGAACTCGACGCCGCGATAGCCGAGTTCGGCCCGATCAGGGAGCAGATGCGGCGGGACGGGCCGGGGTTCGGGGACGCCGATCTGCTCTGGCAGCTGGCCGATCTGCACCGGCGGCGCGGCCGACCCGAGTTGGACGACCACGCGCTGGCCGCGCAGGCCATGGTGGAGTCCTTCGAGGCGCTGGCCACCGGTGTGCTGCTGGAGGCGGAGGCCGAGCACCGACTGCTGGTCGCCCGGGAGGGAGCCTCCCGGGCGCTCCAGGCGGCCTGGTGGGCCGGCTCGCAGGACCAGACCGAACGAGCGATCACCATGTTGGAGCTCGGCCGGTCGATGGTGCTCCAAGCCACCGCCGCCACCGCCGAGTTACCCGAGCTGCTTGACCGGCGTGGCCACCCCGAGCTGGCCGCGGCCCTGCGCCGGGCGGGCGAGGCGCAGGCCGAGCCGGGCCCGGTGCCCAGCCGGCTGCGCCGACAGGTGCTGGCGGCCCTCGGCTACGGCGCGGGCCTGGGCCCGTTCGCCCCCGCCGGGCTGGCCGAGCTCAACGCGGGCCTGCGGCCCTCGGAGGCCGACGCCCTCGTCTACCTGCTGCCGGGCCCGGGCTCCAGCCCGGGGCTGGCCCTGGTGCTCGGCCCCGACCTCGAACCGGGTGTGCTGGCGCTGCCGCTGCTCGCCGCCGACCGGCGCGAGCCGTTGGAGCGCTACCTGACCGTCTCCGCCGAGCGCTCCACACTGCTGGCCGGCGCGGACCAGGCCGGCCTGCCCGCCGTCCAGGAAGCCTGGGAACAGGCGCTCACCGACCTCACCGACTGGGCCTACCCCGCCGTGGTCGGCCCGGTGCTGCACGGCCTGGCCGAGCGCCTGGCCGCCAACCCTTCCCGGCACCGCGACCGCCCCGGCGGCCCCCGGCTGGTGCTGGTGCCTTGCGGCCACCTCGGCGTGGTCCCCTGGCACGCCGCCCGGCTGCCCGCCGCCGCGCCGCACCGGTACGTCTGCGAGATCGCCGTACTCTCGTACGCCGCCTCCGGCCGCGAGTTCCTCCGAGCCGCCGCCCGTGAACGCCCCGCCCCGGGCGCCCGCACCGTGCTGGTCGCCGACCCGGGCCAGTCCCTGCTGCACGCCGAGCACGAGGTGCTGGCGCTCCGCGCGGCCTGCTACCCGGCGGCCGAACTGTACGGCACGTACTTCGAGTTGCCCGACCCACCGGTGGGCCTCGGCACCCCCGAGGAGCTGCTCGCCCTGCTGCCCGGAGCCCCGGCCGAGCCCGCAGTGGTGCCGGGAGCAGGATCGGCATCGGCGCCGGTCGGCGTGCTGCACATCGCCTCGCACGGCACGGCCGCCACCCAGCCGACCGTCTCGGCCCTGCACCTGGCGCCGCCGCCGGGCGGGCCGCCGGAGGCCGGGCGGCTGACGGTGAGCCGGCTGCTGGACCGGCCGACCGGGCCGGGTGCGGCGGCGGGGCCGCTGGTGGTGCTGAGTGCCTGTGAGACGGACCTGAGCACCCGTGACCACGACGAGGCGCTGACCCTGGCCACGGCCTTCCTGGCGGCCGGGGCCAAGGACGTGGTCGGTTCGCGCTGGACCACCCGGGATTCGGCCTCGGCACTGATGATGGCCGTCTTCCACCACCACCTGACGGCCCACGGGCGCAGCCCCGCTGACGCCCTGCAGGCCGCGCAGCGCTGGATGCTCGACCCGGCTCGTACCGCACCACCCGGCCTCGACCCGCAGCTGCTGCGCGAGGTCGGCCGACCGCACTTGGACCGGCTGCCGCTCTGGGCGGCCTTCGTGCACCACGGACACCCCGGGGCCACCCCCGGGCCCGAGAAGGAGGGGGCATGACTCCGGAAGCACTGCTGAGGCTGCTCCGGCAGCACTGGGACGAGACTGAGGCCGCCCTGGACCCGCCCGGCCGCGAGCTGCTGCGCGCCCGCCTGCGCGCCCTCGCCGAGGCGACCGGCGACGACCGCGCCACCGCCCGGGCCCTGCACGGGGTGAAGCTCGCCCTGCTGCCCCTGCCCTTCGACCACCCGGTCCGCCAGGCCCTGGACGGCCAGCGCGGCGCCGTCCTCGACCACCGCCCGGCGGCCGACGCGGCCCGCGAACTCCTCGCCTGGCTGGAGCCGGCCACGGACACCCAGCCGGAAGCCGGGCCGCAGGGCGCTCACGGGGCGGCGCAGGCCGACGCCGAGGACTCCACCGCCGCGCTGATCGCCGACGCGCAGCGGCGGCTGCTCGCCGCGCCCCGGCTCAGCGGCGCGGAGCTCGCCACGTTGAGCGTGCCCGCCACCGGCCTGATCCGGCTGGTCGACGCCGGGGGCCACGAGGGCTTCCCCGCCTTCCAGTTCGCCACCGACGGCAGCCCGCTGCCGGTGGTGACCAGGATCAACGCGCTGCTGCTGGCCGAGCAGGACCCGTGGGGTGCCGCCGACTGGTGGCTGGCCGGCAACAGCTGGCTGGGCGGCACGCCGGCCGAGCTGCTCGGCCGGATCTCCGACGAACTGCTGGCCGCCGCCGCGCTGGCCCTGACCGAGGGGGACTGATGACCGCTCAGCTGCCCCCCGCGGACTCGGAGACCTTTCGGCTGGAGCCCGTGATGGAGACCCTGCCCGCCGGCACCGAGCTGTGGCGCTGCCACGCCACCAAGTACGCCGGGGCCGAGTTCAACCCCGTCCGGGCCGACCTGCACTTCGGCGGCAGCCGTTTCGACGGCACCAGCCTTGACCCGTACCCGTACCTGTACGCGGCGCCCGACCGCGTCACCGCGCTGGCCGAGGTGCTGCTCCGCTCGATCCCGTTCGACGGCCGCACCGGCACCCGGCTGATCCCGTACGCCCGGGTGGCCGGCCGCTCGCTGAGCGCGCTGCGCACCACCAGGGACCTGTGCCTGGTGCGGTTGGTCAGCGAGGAGGACCTGGCCCGGGTCTGCCAGGACTCCTGGCTGCTGGAGACCGAGGGCCCCGGCTACGCGCAGACCCGCCGCTGGGCCGGCGAGCTGCGGGCCCGGGTGGCCGAGGCGGACGGCCTGCTCTGGCAGTCGCGGCGGCACCGGCCGCGCACGGCGCTGGTGCTGTTCGGCGACCGGTGCGGCCGGGAGGCCGTGACGGACGACCCCGGCAGCTCCCTCGCGCTGGACTCCCCGGAGGGCACCGCCGAGGCCAACCGCCTGCTCGCCCCGCTGCGCGCGGCACTGGTGCCGCCGCTCGGTGCGGAGGTGGCCGCGCCGTGACCGCCTCCCTCTCGCTCGGGATACGCCCTGGACACGTGGAGGTGGCCGCGCCGTGACCGCCTCCCTCTCGCTCGGCTTCGGCCAGGGGTACGACGAGCGCCAGCCGGTGATCGTGCTGCTGGACACCTCCGCCTCGATGGGCCGCCCCGCCGACCGGCCCCGGATCGCCGAGCTCAACCGGGCACTTGCCGACTGGTTCGACTCCGTCCGGGCCCAGCCCCGGCTGCGCGCCCGGGTGGAGGTCTGCCTGGTCACCTTCGACTCCGAGGTCCGGGTCTTCGATCCGGCCACCCGGGCCCTGGTGCCCCGGGACCGGGCCGCCGCCGCCACCGCCACCAGCACCGGCACCGGCACCGGCACCGGCACCGCCGGGGAGCTGTTCGCCCCGATCGACGGCCTGCAGCCACCCGAGCTCGCCGCCGGCGGCTGCACCAACCTGCTGCCCGCCATCCGGCTGGCCCTCGACCTGGCCGCCGACCGCCACCGGGCGCTCACCGCCCAGGGGGTGCCCGTGCAGCGGCCGGTGATCTGGCTGCTCACCGACGGGGCGCCCACCGACGGGGCGGGCACCGCCCTGAGCCCGGCCGACCTGGCCGCCGACGCCGCGCTCCTGCGGCGGGCCGAGGAGGAACGCGGCTGCGTCTTCTTCGTGGTCGGCGTCCAAGGGGCCGACCAGGCCCTGCTCGAGGTGCTCGCCCCGGAGGCCACGTACCTGCTGGACACCCTGGACTTCACCCGGATCCTCGACTTCCTCTTCCAGAGCGTCGACCGGATCGACCCGCGCGACTCGGCCGGGCAGACCCACCGGCGGGTGGCCGCCTTCGCCCGAGTCCAGGCCACCCTCGCCTCGCTCGTCGAGGAGGAGCTGTGACCCCCCGCCCTGGCCGGATCGTGGCCGGCGTGGTGGTCCAGGGCGCAGCCCACCTCGCCGGTGCCCAGGGCTGCCAGGACGCCTTCCGGGCGGCCGCCTCCCCCGACGGCGCCACCCTGGTGCTGGCCGTCGCCGACGGCGCGGGAAGCCGCGAACGCGGCGCGCTCGGTGCCCACTTGGCCGTGGACACGGCCTGCCGCCTGCTCGCGGCCGACCCGCCACCGCCCGGCGCGGAGGCCGCCGAGTGGACGGCCTGGCTCGACGGGCGGACCGACGCCGTACTGGCCGCCCACCAGCGGGCCGTGCAGGCGCTGCTGGCCGCCGAGCGGGGGGACGGCGGGACGGCAGGCGGCGAGCCGGGCGACGGCGGGGAGCGGGACGGCAAGCAGGGGGACGGCAAGGCGGGGGCGCGCGGCGGCGCGGACGCGCTGGCCACCACGCTGGCCGCCGCCGTGATCCGGCCGCCCTGGGTCGGGTTCCTCCAGGTGGGCGACTGCTTCGGCACGGTGCTGACCTGCCCGCAGGGCAAGGAAGGCAAGGAAGGCGAGGAGGGCGACCAGGCGCGGCTCGCGCTGCCGCCGCAGCCGACCGCCTTCCTCTCCACGCCCGGGGTCCGGGAGCGCGCCGTCACCCTGGTGCTGTGCGAACCGCGGCTGACCGGCGTGGTGCTGGCCACCGACGGGTGTGCGCCGCTGGTCCTCGACGCCCCGTCCGTCCACGGGCGGCCCGGTGCGGACGGACCGCAGCCCTCACCCCGGTTCTTCGGGCCACTGGCCGCCCGGCTGCGGGCCGGCCGGGGGGACGCCACCCCGCTCCAGGCGCTGCTGCTGGCTCCGGGCGCGGCCCGCAGCGGGGACGACCTCACCGTGCTCTGCGCGCTCTCCCCCGGCGGTGCGCCGTGGCGATGACCGTACTGGCCGAGGACGGGCGCTGCTGGCGGCTGACCGAGGAGGTCGGCCGAGGCGGCGAGGGGCAGGTCTACGCGGTGGCCGGACAGCCCGAGTTGGTGGCCAAGATCGTGCCCCACCCGATCGACGGGCCGCAGCACCGGCGGCGGATCGAGCGGCTGGTCGGCCACCGCCGACAGCCGCGCACCACCCGGTTGCTGGACGGTTCGCTCGGCACGGTGGCCTGGCCGCTGCTCGCCGTCCGGACCAGGCGCGGCGAGCTGGGCGGGTACCTGATGACCAATCTCCGCCCCCGGTACCGGCCGCTTGACCACCTGTTGGACGCCGGGGCCCGCGCGGAGCACTTCCCGGCGGCCGACTGGGCCACCGCGCTCCGGGCGGCGGCCCGACTGGCCGCCCTGCTGGCCCTCGCCCACGAGGCCGAATACCTGCTGGGCGACCTGAAGCCGGACAACGTCTGGGTGGACGCCGAGGGCTACGTCGCCCTCTCCGACCTGGACTCCTGGCAGTTCACCGACCGCGAGGAGCTGTTCGCGAGCCGGATGCGCAGCCCCGGCTACACCGCTCCCGAGCGGATCACCGACCCCGAGGGTCCGCTCACGGCCGCCGCCGACGACTTCGTGCTCGCGGTGCTGGTGCACCAGCTGCTGCTGGCCGATCTGCACCCCTTCCACGGCACGCCGGCCGACGGCGGGCCCTACCACTCCAAGGACGACAACCTGCTGCACGGCCGGTGCCACCTGACCGACCCGCGCAGCCTCCTGCGGCCCGCCCAGCTCCCCCCGGCCGACCTGCTGCCGGGCGCGGTGCGCGACCGGCTGCGCGCCGCCTTCGGACCCACCGGGCGCGCCGATCCGCAGAGCCGTCCGACGGCGGCCGACTGGGCCGGGGCGCTGGCGGCCGAACTCGCTCCGGAGCGGCTCTGGCGCTGCCCCGCGAACCGTCGGCACGTGTACACCGCGGAGCGCGCCTGGTGCCCCTGGTGCGACCTGGCCCGCGCGGGCCGCCCCCAGTACCGCGAGGACACCCCGGCCCCGGACCACCCGGCCGGTCCCCTGGCTGACTCGGCTGCGGCTCCGACGCCCGTATTGGCTCCGGGACCGGGACCGGCATCGAGGAGGATGCGATGACGACGGAACTCACCTCGGAGGGACGGCTGTTGGCCGTCGCCCGGACGCTGGACCGGTGTGCGGTGCTCGGCCCCGGGCAGCGGGCGGTGATCTGGGTGCAGGGGTGCCCGCTGCGCTGCGGCGGGTGCGTGGCGGCCGAGACGCTGCCCTTCGCCGAGCCGGGGACGGGGCGGCCGGTCGCCGAACTGGTGGACTGGCTGGCCGGGTTGCCCGGGATCGACGGGGTGACGCTCTCCGGCGGGGAGCCGTTCGCCCAGGCCGAGGCGCTCACCGAACTGCTCGACCGGCTCGCCGAACGGCGGCCCGGACTCTCCACCATGGCGTACTCCGGCTTCCCACTGGCGGCGCTGCGCCGCGGCAGCCCGGCCCAACTGGCCCTGCTGGAGCGGCTCGACCTCCTGGTGGACGGTCCCTACCAGGCCGCCCGGCACGCCGACCTGCGCTGGCGCGGCTCCTCCAACCAACGGATCCACGCCCTGACCCCGCGGCACGCCGAGGTGCTGACCGAGCCGGACACCAGCGCCGGGCTGCAGCTCTCCGTCGGGCTCGACGGCTCCGTCTCCTGGGCCGGCGTACCGGCCGTACCCGGCTTCCGGGCCGAACTGGAACGCCGGCTGGCCGCCGGCGGCTTCGAACTCCGTCCTGCGGACCCAGCGCCGCACCCCTCGGGAGGTACCCCTTGAGCGGCTCGCCCATGTACAGCGCGGTCACCGTGAGCCCCGCCCTGGCGGCCGCCCAGGCCGCCCGGCGGCGGGCCCACCGCGAGGAGTTGCGCCGCCGCGAGCAGGCCCGGGCCCGGGAGCGGGCCCGGCTGGCGGCCCTGCGCGCCGCCGAGCAGGCCCGGCGCGAGCGGCTGGACCGGGAGCGGATGGCCAAGGCCCGCGAGCGGGCCCGGCAGCGCACCGAACGGGTCGGCGAACGGCGGGCCGTCGAACGGGACGGACGGATCGCCGCCCACACCGAGCTGCGGCGCGCGGCCGTCGGCCGCAGCCTCCAGGAGGTGGCCGGCCTGATCACCGAGGTGCGCGGCCGGACGGACCCGGACACCATGTTCGACCTGGACGCCCGGCTCTCCGAGCTCCGCACCCGGCTCCGGCTCAGCCCCGACGCCGCCCTCGGGGCCGCCGTCGAGGAGCTGCGCGGCCGGGTGATCACCCTGCGCCACGCGGCCGCCCCGGGGGTCACCGCCGAGGATCGGCCCTCCCAACTCGCCGAGCTGGAGCAGCGGCTGACCACCATCGGCCCAGCGGACCCGGCCGGCCGGGTCCGCTGTGAGGAGCAGCTGGGCCGTCTGCGCACGGCCCTCGCCGAGGGCCAGGACCTCCGCTTCGACGCCCTGCTCGGCTCCGCCGAGCACGAACTCGCCCGCCACGCAGGCGCGGTGGCCCGGGAGGAGGACCGCCAGGCCCGCGCCCTGGCCGCCGAAGCAGCGGCCGCCGAGCGGGCCGAGGCGGCCGCAGCAGCGGCGCGGGCGGGGGCAGCACCGGCGGGCGGCCGAAGCGTAGCCGGTCGGTCGACGGGCGGCAGCGGAACCGGCCCCGCCGACCCCGCCGATCCCATCGATCCCATCGATCCCGTCGATCCTGTGGACCCCACCGGCCCCTCGGGCCCGGCGGCGGCCGAGGAGGCCGGGGACGCCGAAAGTACCGAAGGCACCGAAGACGTTGAGCTCGCAGCCGAGTTGGCGCGGCTGCGGGCCGAGGCGGAGGCCGCGCGGCTGGCGGCCGGCCTGGCCGAGGCGCGGGAGCGCTTCGAGCTGGTGGCTCCGTGGGCCCGGGACGCGGCCCAGGACGCCGCCGACTTCGCCGAGGCCGGGCTGCGCGGGCAGTTGACCGGGGCGCTGGAGCGGGTGGAGGGGGCGCTCGCGGCCGGGCAGGCAGCGAGCGCGCTCGCTGCGGTACAGGCCTTGGAGCTACTGCTGCCCGCCGCCGAGGAGCGGCTGGACACGGTGCTTGCCGCGTACGAGCGCCGGGCCGAGCTGGCCAGGTCGCTCAAGGAGGCGATGGCGGCGGAGGGCCTGGGCTTCCTGAGCGGCGAGACCGAAGGGCAGGACTTCGTGCTGGTCTTCGGTCGGGCCAACGGCGCCACCTACCAGGCCACCCTGCGCGAGGACCCGAACGGCGTGCCGGTGCTCAGCTACGTGGTGGAGGGCGAGAGCGACCGCCGGTTCCTGCCCGAGCGCAACGAGGTGGTCTGCGAGAGCACCGAGGCACTGCTCGACCACGTGCACGGCCTGATGGCCCCGGACGGCTACCAGCCGGCCGAGCTCGACTGGGACGGCAAGCCGCCGCCCGGCCAGGCCGGTTCGACCCGGCGGCAGCCGGGGCGGACGGCATGACGGGCCAGACCCCGGAGCCCACCGAGGAGCGGACCGTCGCCCGGCCGGGGGCGCCGCGCTGGGTGATCTCGCTCTCGATGGAGCTGCGCCGGGGCCGCCAGGTGGTGCTCACCGGACGGGTGCGTGACCGCTGGTGGTGGGACGGGCGCCCGGCGCCGTTCCGCACCGTGCTGGCCTCCTCGCTCTACGCCAGCGGCTTCGAGGTGGTGGCCTGGTGGAGCCCGGTGGACGGACTGACCTTCCCGCTGGAGGACCAACTCGACTGGCAGCACGAGCGGTTCGAGGAGCTGCACCGGCAGACCCCGGAGCGCTCGGCCCGCCCCCGGCCGGCCCCCACCGCACCACCGGCCACCGCCGCTCCACCGGGCGCGGCCCCACCGCCGGGCGCGGCCGCACCGCCGGACTCCGCCGGGGCCCGGGGGCCGTCGGTCACCAGCCGGGGCGCCCGCGCCCTGGCGGCCACCGGGCAGGTCTTCCGGCCCGGCCCGGTACGGCAGTTGAACTCGGTGGACGACGCGCTCGCCGAGGCGCACCGGATGGCCGCCCACCCGGGCAACGCGATCGCCTTCGTCTTCGAGGACCTGGACCACGTGCTGCCGCTGGGCGACCCGAAGAGCGCGGTGGGCTACCTGCGGCTGCGCGCGGCGATGGCCGACGCGGTGACCCCGGCGCCGGATCCGCGGATCGCCGCCCCGGAGCAGCGCCCGCGCAATCCGGTGCTGGCCGTCACCGGTGACCTGGCCCGGCTGCCGGGTTGGCTGCACCGGGAGGAGCCGCGCACCGTGGTGCTGCAGGTGGAGGCACCCGACCAGGCCGAGCGGCGGCGCTGGTTCCGGATGATCGGCCCGGAGTTCAACGGCGGCGCGCTGGCCAAGGCGGCCGAGTTCGAGCCGCTGGTGGCCGCCACCGACGGGCTGACCGGCTGGGAGCTGGACGCGCTGGCGCGGACCTCGCACCTGCGCAAGGCCCCGCTGCGCGAGCCCGGCAAACTGCTCGAACGGTACCGGCTGAACGTCACCACCGACCCGTGGACCCAGCTCGACCACCGCACCATCGCGGCGGCGGCCGAGAAGCTCGGCGCTCGGGTGATCGGCCAACGGCCCGCCGTGGACGCGGTGGTGGGCGCGCTCCAGGCGGCGTACATCGGGATCGGCTTCGGCAGCTCGGGGGCCTCCCGGCCGCGCGGCGCGTTCTTCTTCGTCGGCCCGACCGGGGTGGGCAAGACCGAACTCGCCAAGTCCGTGGCCGAGTTGATCTTCGGCGACCCGAGCGCCTACGCCCGCTTCGACATGAGCGAGTACCAGCAGGAGCACGCCGCCGAACGGCTGGCCGGCGCCCCGCCGGGCTACCTCGGCCACGAGCGCGGCGGCGAACTGACCCGGCGGGTGCAGGAACGCCCGTTCAGCGTGCTGCTCTTCGACGAGATCGAGAAAGCCCACCCGGCCGTGCTGGACAAATTTCTCCAGATCCTGGAGGACGGCCGGCTCACCGACGGCCAGGGGCAGACCGCGCACTTCTCGCAGAGCCTGATCATCTTCACCTCCAACACCGGTGCCGACGGCCTGCACGAGCTGCTCGCCGAGTACGGCGACGACCTGCCCTACGAGGTGATCCAGGAGCACTTCACCGAGGCGGTGGAGCGCAGGTTCCGGGCGATCGGCCGGCCGGAGATCTACGGCCGGCTCCGGCCCGGTGTGGTGGTCTTCGACATGCTGCGCACCGAGCACGTGGTCGGCATCGCCGAGCGGCTGATCGCCCAACTCGCCGATTCCGTCCGCGAACGGCACCGGGTCGGGCTGCTCGCCGACCGGCCGGCCCTGCACCGGTGGATCACCGAGCGGATGTCCGATCCGGAGCAGCGGGCGTACGGCGGGCGGCAGATCCGCAACGAGTTCGAGGCCGTCCTGCACACCGTGGTGCAGCACCTGATGGACCACCGGCCGCAGCCCGGGAGCCGACTGCTGCTGGACATCGACGAGCAGGGCACGGCCCGGGTCCGCCCGGCGCCGGCCGAGGGCGGGGAGTGATGGACGGACTGGACTTCGGCGACAGCTTCGCCCGGCTCGCCTGGGCCGATCCGGGCGGCCGCCCGGCGGCGGTCGGGCCCGCGCAGCCGGCCACCGTGCGGCGCACCCCCGGCGGCGGCCTGCGGGCCGAACGGGCCGAGGGCGCGTTCTCCGCCCGGGCCCGGCTGCTCGGCCGGCCGGGCCCGGAGGGCGAGGCGGCGGTCGGCTGCGTGCTCGCGGAGCTCGTCCGGCAGACGGTCGAGGCCGGCCGGCCGCACCCCGGGGAGGTGCTGCTGGGCGTACCGGCGTACGGGACGGGCGAGGCGACGCTGGTCCGGGCGGTGGAGGCCGCCAACCTGCGGGTGGCGCAGACCCTGCCGGAGCCGGTGGCCGTCCTGCTGCACTACGCGGGCGTCCGGGACGGCGTCCGCAGCACCGTCCTGGTGCACGACCAGGGCGCGACCGGGCTGCGCCTGACCCTGCTGGAGGTCGCGGGCGACGACCGCACCGTCACCGTGGTCGACTCCGCCCGGGCCCCGATCGGCGGCGACCAGTGGGACGGCCTGCTCGCCGCCGAGCTGCGGCTCCGGTACGGCCTCCCGGCCACCGCCGTCCCGGAGAGCGCGCTGCGGCGGGCCGCCGAGCAGCTGCGGCTCGCCCTCGGCTCCGCCGATCAGGCCGAACTCCAGCTGGGCGAGCAGTTGTTGTTCCTCGACCGGGCGACCCTGGCCGCCGTCACCCGCCCACTGCGGGAGCAGGCCGCCGCAGCCGCCGACGCCCTGCTGCTGCGGACCGGCGAGCGCGGCTGGGAGCCGCCGAGCAGCGTCCTGCTGGCCGGCGGCCTGGGCGCCGCCCCGGAGGCGGGCGAACTCCTCGGCCCGCTGGGCCTGCTCGTCCGCCAGGAGCAGCCCGAACTCGCCGTCGCCCGCGGCCTGGCCCTGGCCACGGCCTTCGGCATGCTCTGGATCGAGCACGCCCCGGCCGGCCCCGCCCCGAGGAGGCGCAGCGCCTGGACCCCGGAGCCCCCACCGCTCCCCTTCGAGGACCCGGAGCCACACCAACTCCTCGTCGAGGAAACGAAGCTGAACCAACCGCCCGTCGAGGACCCGGAGCCGCACCGGCCGCCCGTCGACGACCCGGAGCCGCTCGAGGCCCTGCTGAAGGCTCCCGTTCCACCGCCGTCTCCCGTCCGGGAAGCACCGACCGTCCGGCCCGAGAGCGTCGAGGAGCCACCGTTCGCCCCGCCCACACCGGTCGAGGAGCCACCCAGCCCTGCCGAGGAGGATCCGCCCCTCCCCCCGAAGGCCCCGCCGCCCTCCCCCGCCGTCGAGGAGGAGCCGAGCACCGCCCTCTACCCCGTCCCCGTCACCCATCTCGACGCCCTGCGCCGGGGTGACCGGCTGCTGGTCCGCTGGGCCTGGCCGGCGCAGAGCCGGGAGGCCCGGGTCGGCTGGCAGGTGGACGGGCCGACGCCCGCCGGGGTGGCCGGCAGCGGGGAGTTGCGCTGCTCGCGGCGCGGGTACGAGCACGACGGTGGCCTGACCCTCCCGGTCGGGCGCGGCGCGGTGGACCTCACGGTCTGGGCGTACGCCCCGGCGCCGGCCGAGCCGGCGGCACAGTCCGCCCTCCGGGTGGAGGCCGAGCCGCCCGAGGTGCGGTACGAGGTGGTGCTGCCGAAGGGCCCGCGCGCCTGGACCTCGCGGGCCGGGCTGCACGGGTGGACGGCCCGGGTGGTCTTCACCGCCGAGGCCGACTGCCGGCTGCCGCCGCTGCGCGTGGTGCACGGGCTCGGCCGCGACCGGCCCACCCGGGCCGGCGAGGGCACCGTGCTGCACGAACTGCCGGCCCAGGAGCTCACCGCCGGCACCCCGTTCACCCTCCGCCTCGCCGTCCCGGCGACCCGCGGCCCCTCGTGGCTGGTCTGCCTGCCGGTGGCACCCGAGGACCGGTCCGTGGTGCTCCGCCCGCTGGCCCTGCATCGACTGAGAGTGACCTGAATGGCCGCCGAACTCGCCTGCCCGTACTGCTACGAGACCTTCACCGTCCGCCGGATCATGTTCCGGTGCAGCAGCCAGACCGGCCCCACCGGCAAGCGCTGCCGCCGCGAGCGCGACCCCGTCCTGGTCCAGCGCCGGGGCATCAGGGGCGAGCTCGGCCCGGTCTTCGCCGACGACGGACGCAAGCAGCTCACCCCGCACGCGGGGGCCTGCGAGGCCGTCACCACCTTCCGGGTCTGCCCGGTCTGCCACTCCACCCTGCCCGCGCAGTTCGGCCTGCTCGGCAACCGGCTGATCGCCATGGTCGGGGCCAAGGCCTCCGGCAAGACGGTCTACATGACCGTGCTGCTGCACGAGTTGATGAACAGGGTGGGCGCGCTCGGCGGCTTCGCGCTGATGGCGGCCGACGACGAGACGATGAACCGGTTCGACACCCACTACCAGGACCCGCTCTACCAGGGCGGGGCGATGTTCCAGGCCACCCCTCCCGCGCTGGTCAACGACAACCGGGTGGACCCGATGGTCTTCCGGTTCGGCCTGACCCGGCGGGGGCTGCTCGGCGACCGGCCGGAGCACACCCTGCTCTCCTTCTTCGACACCGCCGGCGAGGACTTCAACTCGCAGGAGAAGATCCAGGTCAACACCCGCTACCTGGCCAACTCCGACGGCATCATCCTGATCCTGGACCCGCTCCAGCTGCCCGGCGCCCGCCAACTGGCCCGTCCGGGCGCCGCGTTGCCGGAGACCGAGGGTCAGGACTCGCCGATCAACGTGCTCTCCCGGGTGACCAGCATGCTGCTGCCGCACCGGGCGGCCGGCCCGCGCGGGGGCCGGCTGCGCCCGGGGGCCGCCCGGGTGGGACGGATCAGCACCCCGATCGCGGTGGTCTTCGCCAAGCTGGACGCCTTCTGGGACGGGCTCGCCCCGGGCAGCCCGCTGCTGACCCAGCCGCCCGCCGACGGGCGCTTCCACACGGCCGACAGCCTGGACGTGCACGAGGAGGTCCGGCACCTGCTGCGCGAGTGGCGCGGCGGCCAGCTCGACCAGATCCTGGAGACCAACTACCGGCACTACCGCTACTTCGGGATGTCGGCGCTCGGCAACAGCCCCACCACCGACGGCCGGGTGGCCCCCACCGGCATCCAGCCCTACCGGGTGACCGACCCCCTGCTCTGGCTGCTGAGCGAGTTCGGCTCGGTGGCAACGACCAAGCGGCAGGCCTGAGATGGCCTTCCAACAGCTGTACTACACCTCCTGCGAACACGGCCTGAGCGGCTTCGCCGGCTACCAGTTCAACGCCGTCAGCCCGGAGACCTCCGCCGAGACCATGCGGCTGGTCGAGGCGCTCACCGCGTACGAGCCGCCCCGCTCACTGCTCGGCGCCCAGACGCCCGAGGAGCTGGCCCGCTGCCCGGTCAACCTGGTGCACGTCCCGGGCAGCCCGGCGCTCTCGGCGCAGGTCCGGTACGTGGGCCGGGACTCCTCCCGGCGGGTCGGCAACTACTTCGCGCACGCGCTCGGCAGCCCGGACTTCGCCCGGGACGCCGGCGGCCTGCTGGGCATCGAGCTCTGGGGCTCGGCCGCCTGGTCGAGCACCCCCGCCACCGGCACCCGACTGCCCGAGCTCGGGGCCGTCCCGGCCGGTCCGCTCTCCCCGTCGGTCGTCGGCCTGTTCCTCCGCCAGCACCCGCACGCCGAGCTGCTGGGCGCCCTGCTGGCCGCCACCCTGGACGCGCTGGCGCACGAGCGGACGGTGCTACTGGTGGAGCGGGACTCGGCCAGCGTGGCGCACTGGGTGGCCGCCGTCTGCTACCTGCTGCCGCCGCCGCTGGCCCGGCGGCTCTCCTTCGCCACCTACCAGCACCGGCCCGAGCGCGCCCGGCTGCACCTGGTCGGCACCGTGCCGGAGATCCGGCTCGACCTGGGCGCGGAGCACCAGGACGCCTTCCACCTGCTGGACTTCGTCCAGGGCCGGGTGCCTCCGTTGCCCGACCACCCACTGGTCGGGCTGCTCACCCGGATCGGTCTGCGGGCCGCCTCGGCCTTCTGGGCCCGCACCGGCGTGCACCTGCGGGGCGACGAGCAGACGGCGCAGGACTGGCACGGCCCGGCGGCGGCCACCGCCGCCGCGGCCGCCATCCGGCTGACCGAGGCGGACGTGGCGGCGGTGACCGACTGGCTGCGGCAGAGCCCCGGGCCACCGTCCGGGGCGGTCACCACCGTGCTGCAGGACCTGTACCGGCACCAGCGGCTCACCCGCCCGCAGCTGACCGAACTGATCCCGCTGGCCCGGGCCCACGGGCAGACGGAGCTGGCCGCCCTGATGACCGGCCAGGTGGTGGAGCACGACCTGCTGGCGATCCGGGACGACACCGCCCGGCACCCGGCCCCCGTCCGGATCACCGACCCCGAGGAGCGGGTGCGGACCACCGCCCGCTGGCTGGCCACCTTCGAGACCGCCCACGGGGCCGCCGCGCTGCGCCTGCTGGCCTGGGCCGCCGGAGCCGGTCTTGAGCCCTCCGAGCGGCAACTCGCCCCGCACAGCACCCGGATCGCCGAGCAGCTGCTCGCCACGGCGGTCACCGACAGCAGCCTCACCGCCCTGGCGGCCGAGCTGACCGCCGCCGCACAGCGCTGGCCGGGCTTCCGGGCCGGGGTGGTGGAGGCCGTGCTCCGCCTCGAGGGCGACCGCCCCGGCCAGTTCCGGGCGGTACTCGCCGAGCTGCCGGCCGGCCTGATCGACGCCGATGACCTGACGGGCCGTCCGGAGCTCCTGGAGGACTTCCTGGCCGTCCAGGTCGAGCGCCACCGGACCACCGCCCACGGCGCCCTGGTGCGGATCCTGGAGGCGAACGGCACCGGCGTGCTCGACGGCCGGCTGCTGCGCGTCCTGTGGCCGCACGGGCCGGGCCGCTGGACGCTCACCGAGGCGCGCCTCCTGCTGCCCGAGCTGCTGCCGGCGAAGCTGCCCGGCCTGCACTGGACCGACGGCGCCCTCGGCTGGCTCGCCGCCACCGTCTGCCAGGAGATCCCGGACAAGTACCAGTGGGAGGAGTACACCCGCGTGGCCTCGCTGCTGCGCAGGCTGCCGACGGCCGACCGGCTCCCCGCGGACGCCCGGAGCTGCCTCGCCCGCACCCTGGAACTGGCCGAGCTGGTCCAGAACGCGGTCGACGCCGATTCGCTCGCCCTGCTGCTGGACGACCCGCCGCCCGAACACTGGCACTCCGCCCGGTCGGTGCTGAACGCCCAGCTGCCGCGCCTGCTGATCGAACGCCCGGTCCGGGACCCGGCGGCGACCGGTCCTCGGCTGAGCAAGCTGGAGGAGCCGACGGCCCTCGCCTACCTCGACCGGCTCGACCGGGAGGCCAAGCGGGTCGGCCGCCACCACCCCGCCAACCGGTACCTGATCGAACACCTGGTGACCCTCACCCGCACCCGGCTGCCCAAGCGCGAGCTGCTCGCCGGCATCGCGGAGCACTGGCCCGAGGCCGACCTGGACCGCCTGCGGCGCGCGCTGGAGCCGGTGGACCCGGCCTGGGCCGAACGGATCGCGTACCTGCTCGCCCAACGCCCGGTGCCGCTGCGCCGCCGCGTCGCGGGCCGGCTGAAGCTGCGGCGCGGCGGCGCCGAGAAGACCGAGGAGTGAATCCGTGGGAGAACTCGCCGGCGAGGCCCTGCTGTTCCTCGGCTACCTCGCCCTGCTCACCCTCTTCGTCCTGTTCGTCGCCCCGGTGCTCGCCCTCGGGCAGGCGCTGCGGTTCGCCGGCACCCTGCTGCCCGCGTACGCCCGGCTGGTGCACTCGGTGCTGCGCCGGCTCGACCCGCAGTACCAGACCAGGCCGCTGCCCCTCCCCGAAGAGGAGGACCAACCCGCCCACCGGAACTACTGGTTCGGCCCCGCGCAGCGGGATCTGCGGCTGATCGGCGAGCACGGCTTCCGGCTGTACCGGCAGCGGGCGGTGGACGCCTTCCGGGCGGTCAACGACCGGATCGAGCAGAGCCCGGCCCGGCAGCGGCCGTTCTCCGTGCCGGTGGGGCTGGCCCTGCACGTGGGGCTGCTGGCCGGGCTGGCCGTGGGCGGGGCGGCGCTGCTGCTGCTCCAGCTCGGGCAGGGGGCGCTGGCCGGGCTGGCCCAGACCGGGGCCCGGGCCACCGCCGGGGTGCTGCGCGGGCTCGACCTGGCGGCGCTGCGGCTGCGCGGGCTTCAGGACGGGGTGCTCTGCCCGCACTGCTTCGAACGGGTGCCGCTGCCCGAGCACGAGTGCGCCGAGCCGGAGTGCCGGCGGCGGCACTCCCGGCTGCTGCCGGGGCGGTACGGGATCCTGCGCCGCCGCTGCGCCTGCGGACAGCGGTTGCCCACCACGCTGCTCGGCGGCCGGTACCGGCTGCCCGGCTACTGCACCCACGCCCACTGCTCACGCCAACTCAGCACCGAGACCGGACGGTTGGCCGAGTTCGCGCTGCCCTTGATCGGCGGCCGGGCGGCCGGCAAAACCCTGCTGATGGCCGCCGTGCTGGCCCAGCTGCAGCGGCCCGGCCCGGGCGGGCGCACCCGCGGCCGGTTCGCCGACCAGGAGACCGAGGAGCGCTACCGGCTGCTGCGCGAGGTGCTGGAGATCAGCGGGCACCCGCGGGCCACCCCGCGCGAGATCCGCCGGGCCCACTCCGTCCTACTCGACCACGACAGCCCGCCGCGCCTGCTGCACCTGTTCGACACCGCCGGCGAGCGGTTCGGCAACCGGGCGGACACCGACGTGCTGCGCTACGCCCGGGCGGCCCGCACCTTCCTCTTCGTGCTCGACCCGCTCGCGGTGTCCACCTTCACCGCCGGCCTGCACCCCTCCCAGCGCGCGCAGTTGGACCTCGGGCTGGCCTCCGACATGCCGCCCCAGCAGGTCTTCGACCAGGCGGTGGAGGCGATCCGGGCGATGGCGGTGCCGCTGCGCCGCTGCCGGCTCGCGGTGGCGATCAGCAAGACCGACCTGCTGGCCCCGGCGCTCGGCTGGCGCACCGACTGGGCCCGGCAGCAGGACAGCGCGGTGGCGGCGGCCTGGCTGGAGCAGGAGCTGGGGCAGGGCAACCTGGTGCGGGCCATGCGGCTGACCTTCGGCGAGGTGCGGTTCTTCTTCACCGCCGCCCGGCTGGCCGAGGGCGGGCGGGCCGAGGACGCCGGGGTGCACGAGAGCGTGGCTCCGCTGGTCGACTGGTGCCTGGCCGGCCGCCAGCGCCGCCGGCTGCGGGCCCCGGCCCGGCGCGCGAGCGGGCCGGGCACCGGCCCGAAGGTCGCCTTCCCGGGCGCCCAACCACTCGAGGAGGAGCCGATGAGCTTGTGAACGACCTTTCCTGGTGCGATCGTTGGGCACATGCTTGGGGGACCTGACCGTGAGACCGTGCTGGACGAGCTGCGCACCGTGCGGCGGGCCGGTCCGCTGCGGCTGCACGAGCTCGACCTGCCGGGCCTGGCCGCGCTGGCCGGCCGGGCCGGCGGCATCGAGGCGCTGCTGCGCCGCGCGGTGAGCCGGCTGGAGGAGGGCAAACTGCGGGAGGCGGCAGCGCACTCGCTCGGGCTCTCCCCGGGCACCAGCGACGCGCCGCCCGCCGACCGGCGCAAGCGCGCGGCCGAGGTCTACTCGGTGAGCGTGGAGCGCTTCCGGCGCCACCAGGAGCTGCTGCTGCTCGGCCGGCTCGCCGACCAACTGACCGATCCGGCCGAGCCGTTCACGCCCTTCGAGGAGGAGTCGCCGTCCTCGCACCGGCTGCTGCAGGTGCCGCACCAGCGCGGCCCGGTCCAGGTGCAGGTGCACGCCCACCCGGTCGACCTGCTCCGGGACGTGGACGTGGTGGTCTCCCCCAGCAACGTCTACCTGGCGCTGGCCGAGCCGTACAAGGCCTCCGTCTCGGCCGCGCTGCGCCGTTCGGGGGCGCTGCGCGGGCCCACCGGGGACGTGATCGAGGACCGGCTCGCGGTGGAGCTCCGGCGCTGGCTGGACGAGCACGGGGCGGCCGGCCGGGCCGTGCCGCCCGGCACCGTGGCCCCCACCTCGGCCGGGGCGCTGGTGGAGCAGGGGGTGCGCCGGGTCTACCACGCGGCGCTGGCCGTGCCCCGGGCCGGCACCAACGACTACGACGTGCACCCGGCCGACGTCACCCGCTGCGCCGCCCGGGCCCTGGCCCTGCTGGCCGAGGAGCACGCGGCGCACCGACCGCCGCTGCGCTCGGTCTGCTTCCCGCTGCTCGGCGCCGGCCGAGGCGGGCTCCAGCCCGAGCTGAGCCTGCGGGCGCTCTGGGCCGCCGTGGAGGCCGAGCTCTCCCGCGGCGCCCCCTGGGAGCTGCACCTGCTGGTCCGGCACCCGCACCAACTGCGGCTGGTCGGCGCGGTGTTGGGGGCACGCTGAGGGTGGTGCGGCCCGGGGCCGGGCCGCACCACGGAGTGTCAGGAGACGCTGACCGCGCTCCAGGCGGCGGCCACCGCGTTGTACTCGGCGCTGCCCGCGCCGTACAGGTCGGTGGCGGCGCTCAGCGAGGCGGTGCGGGCCCCCTTGTAGGTGGTGGTGGAGGTCATGTAGACGGTGAGGGCGCGGTACCAGATCTTGGCCACCTTCTGGTTCCCGATCCCGCTGACGGTCGAGCCGTTGCAGGTCGGGCTGTTGTAGGCGTAGCCGTTGATGGTCTTGCTGCCGCTGCCCTCGCTGGCCAGGTAGAACCAGTGGTTGCCCACGCCCGAGGAGTTGTGCACGTCGAGCCGGCCGACGGTCTTGCTCCAGCAGTCGGCCGAGGCGCCGTCCAGCGAGGGCTTGTCGAAGCGCCGCAGCCACGGCGGGGTCGACTGGTCGCTGAACAGGTAGTCGGGGGTGTCCACCGCGTTGTTGGCGTACCACTCGACCATGGTGCCGAAGATGTCGCTGGTCGACTCGTTGAGGCCGCCGGATTCACCGCTGTACCGGAGGTTGGCGGTGGCGCTGGTGACGCCGTGGGTCATCTCGTGGCCCATGGTGTCGAGGTCGACCTGCTCGGGGTCGGTGGTGCCGTTGCCGTCGCCGGTCATCATGCAGAAGCAGGCGTCCGACCACTGGGCGTTGTCCCAGTTGGTGCCCACGTGCACGAAGACGGTGGCGCCCTTGCCGTCGTTCTTGATGCCGTTCCGGCCGAAGGTGTTCTTGTAGTAGTCGTACGTCCAGGCCGTGTTGGCGTGGGCGTCCACGGCCGCGGTGGTGCGGTCGGTGGAGAACTTCCGGCCGTCGCCCCAGACGTTGTCGGCGTCGGTGACCAGGGTGCCCGAGGTGGCCTTGACCGAGCTGGAGGAGAGGTTGTGCGCGTCCCGGGTGCGGTGGCCGCGCACCGGGTCGATCAGCGCGTAACTGCCGTCGGCCTGCTGGGTGGTGGCGATCGATATGTCGCCGGTGTACTCGGAGTGGCCGGTGCCGGTGGCCTGCTCGTCGGCCGAGTAGGACTCGATCTGCGCACCGGTGGCGGCGTCGGTGACCACCACCTGGCCGGCGGGCTGGCCGTGCGGACCGGTGCCGGTCACCGTGGTGCGCCAGGCCAGGCGCGGGGTGCCGTCGGCGGCCCAGACCACCAGCTCGGGGGTGCTGGTGGCGGCGCTGATCTGGGGGGCGGCCTGGAGCGCGTGGCCCGCACTCTGCTGGGCGGCCACCACGGGGACGGTGCTCTTGACGGCCGGGTCGTGGGCGGCGGCCTTCGAGGAGGTCTTGAAACGGCCCTTGGCGTCCTGGTGCACCACCAGGTCGCCGCCGACCACGGGCAGGCCGCGGAAGGTGCGGTCGAAGCGGACGTGCTGGCTGCCGTCGGCGTCGATGATGACGTCCTTGACCACCAGGCCCTGGTCGGCGCCGAAGCCGAAGTCGGCGGCGTGGCGGGCCACGTTGGCCTGGGCCCTGGCTATCGCGGCGTCGCGGGTGCTGACGGCGGAGGCCGTCCCGGCGGGCACGGTGACGGTGACGAGGGCGGCGGCGACCAGCGCGGCACCGGCCGCGAGTTGACGACGCCGAGAGGAGGAGGGGCTCACTCTGACTCCAGTGGGGTGGCTCAAGCGAACAAGTGGTCAGAGCTTGTCGGCGCACAGCCAACCCCGCCATCCCCCGGGCAAAATCTTCACCAACTCGTAGCCAATTCCGATCATCGGACTGACCCCGGTATGGTCGACGCATTACCTGCCATTGGGACCAACCACCCGATACCGCTCGACCGGAGGACGGATCACCATGGGGCCACGGGCCTGGTCGGCCACCGTGGCCGTGAACCTGCTGCTCGGCGTGCCGGCGGTGGTGCCGCTCTGGCTGCTCTGGTACTTCGCCGCGAACTGGCCGCTGGCCGAGCTCGGTTGGACCCAGCGCGAGCCCACCGAGAACGACGGCCCGCTCCCCTGGCTGGTGCTCGGCCTGCCGATCGTGCTCGGCTCCGCCCTCCTCTGGTGGCTGGCCAACCGCCCCCTGCGCCGCCGCCACCCCACCCGCGCCCACTGGCCGGTGGCCGCGCTGGCCACCCTCACCCCGACCCTCGCGCTGGCCCTGCACACCTGAGCCCCTCAGGCGTGCAGGGCCACCTACCCCCTGCATCGACTACCGGAATCCCCCTACTTCTCGGCCGGCAGCTGGTAGACGTGATCGGGCGTGAGGATCGAGGTGACCGCCTCGGCGAAGACGGTGCTGGGCTCGTTGCCCTGGTACGTGATGTCGGAGTTGATCAGGATCACCATGGTGGCGTCCTGCTCCGGCAGGTACATCGTCACGCTCTCGTACCCGGGCAGCGAGCCGTTGTGGCCCACCCAGCCGTGGGTGCGGAACAGCCCGAGGCCGTAACCCGCGTCGGTGAAGCCGGGCACCGGGACGAACTGCTCCCGCTGCCGCTGGGTCTCCGGCGAGAGCAGCTCCCCGGTGGCCACCACCTTGGCCCAGCGGCGCAGGTCGTGCAGGTCGGAGACCTCCGCCCCGGCCGTCCAGGCCCAACTCGGGTTCCAGTGCGTGGTGTCGGCCTCCGCACCGCTGAGCGTCTGCTCGGTGTAGCCGTGCGCGTGCGGGTCGGGGAAGGCCGCGTCGGTGGCCAGGAAGGTGTGGTGCAGGTGCGCCGGGCCGGTGACCCGCTCGCGCAGGAACACGTCGGCCGGCTTCTGCCCGAGCTTCTCCACCAGCAGCCCGAGCAGCACGTAGTTGGTGTTCGAGTACTGGAACTGCGTGCCCGGGGCGAACACGTTGCAGTGCTTGAACGCGTAGGCCAGCAGCTGCTCCGGGGTGAACGGCCGGTTCGGGTCGCCCAGGAAGTCCTGCACGAAGTCCGGGTCGAAGGTGTACGAGTACAGGCCGCTGCGCATCTCCAGGATCTGACGCACCGTGATGTGCTCGCCGTCCGGCACGCCGTCCAGGTAGGTGGCGATCGGCGCGTCCAGCTCCACCAGCCCGTCGTCGACCAGTTCGAGCACGGCGGTGGCGGTGAAGGTCTTGGTCTCGCTGCCGATCCGCATGTTGAGGTCCGGCCTCATCGGCGCCCCGGTCGCCTTGTCGGCCACCCCGGTCGACTTCACGTACGCGCCCCGGCCCGGGAACCAGAGCCCGACCGTGACGCCCGGCGTGCCGGTCTCCTGCCGGACCCGCTCGATCGCCTGGTCGAGCTGCGCGGTGACAGCGGGGTCGAAGCCGGGCTCGCCGTGCTCGGGGTGGCCGGGCTCGGGGTGATCGGGCTCGGGGTGCCCGGCCGCGACGGCCGTCGGGCGGTGCTGGGCGCCGGGCGGCGCGGCCTGGGCGGCGGGGGCGGCGAGGGCCACGGGGAGGAGGGTGCCGAGAGCCACCAGGGCGGTGGCGAGTCGGCGGCCGGAGACACGGCGCACGGCGGGTACTTCCCTTCCGGGGGACGGGGCTGCTTGTCAGGCCAAGGTCACCCCGCACCCCGGTCACGCCCGCGCGCCCGCCGGGCCACCCCGGCGAGTCCACCCGTACGGACCCGTACCGGCCCTTACCGGCCCTTACCCACCCGTACGACCACGGACGGCCCGCCGCCCGCCGCAGCCCGGACGCCCTCCCCGGGGGGGCTCCTGATCACGGTAGGCTCGCCGCCGAATGGTACTGGCGAGTAGGGAGGCTCCCCGGTGACAGATCAGCTCGGCACGCTGCTCCGGCAGTTGCGCCGTCGGGCGGGGCTGACCCAGGAACAGGTGGCGGAACGTTCGGGCGTCAGCGTCCGCACCATCCGCCGTCTGGAGACCGGCAAGTCCGCCGACCACCGCCTCGGCACGGTGCACCTGCTCGCCGACGCCCTCCAGGTGACCCCCGAGGACCGCCAACGCCTCGCCGCCACCCTGGCCAGCACCCGCGCCGCCGCAGCCGACCAGTCGGCCACGGCCGAGGAAGCGGCACCGGCAGCGGCACCGGAGGCGCAGCCGCTGGCGGTGGAGCCGCAGTCGGTGGCCACGGAAGCGGTAGACGCCGCACCCGGCCCCCCGGACGAGCAGCCACCGCCGGCGGCCCCGGCGCCGCCCGAGGCGCCGGCTCCCTACGCCGTGCCCGAGCCGTTCCTGGCGCCCGGGCCCGTGGCCGGGGAGCTGGGGGAGGCGGCGCGGGTGCTGGCCTCGGAGATCCGGCGGCGGTGGCGGCGGGAGGAGGAGCAGCGGCAGGTGCACGATCCGTACCCGCTGCCAGTGCGGTGGGAGCCGGCGCCGGCCGGGCTGACGGACCGTCCGGAGAACGTGCAGCGGCTGGGGCCGGGGGCCTCGGCGGCGGAGCTGGACCTGAGCGGTGACCTGCGCGGGGTGGCCGAGGTGTACCGGCGGATCTCCTCCGGGCGGCTGGTGGTGCTCGGCCGGGCCGGCTCGGGCAAGTCGATCCTGACCATCCGCTTCGTGCTGGACCTGCTGGAGAGCACCCCGGTCGGGCCGGGCGGCACCGCCCGGGTCCCGGTGATCTTCAGTCTGGGCGCCTGGGACCCGACCACCACCGCGCTGAGCGACTGGCTGACCGAGCGGTTGCTGCGCGACCACCCGCACCTGGCCCGCCGCGGCCCCGGCGGCACCACCCTGGCCGCCGCGCTGATCGACGCCGACCTGGTGCTCCCGGTGCTGGACGGCTTCGACGAGCTCGCCGAGGGCCTGCGCCGGGACGCCCTGGCGGCGCTCAACGCGACCTCGATGCCGCTGGTGTTGACCAGCCGTCGGCCGGAGTACGCGGCGGCCGTCCGCGCCGCCCACTCCCCGCTAGTCTGGGCGGCCGGCATCGAGCTGACCGACCTCACCCTGGACACCCTGGCCGGCTACCTGCCCCGCACCGCCCGCGCGGTGGCCCCTGAGCCGGGGGCCACCGGCCGCACCTCGGTCTGGGACGGCGTGCTGGCCGAGCTCCGGGCCGGCGGCACGCCGGCCCGCGCGCACCTGGCCGCCGTGCTGACCACCCCGCTGATGGTGATCCTGGCCCGCACCCTGTACAGCGACGCCCCCGACCGCGATCCGGCCGAGCTGCTCGACCTCGACCGCTTCCCCACCGCCCGGGCGGTGGAGGAGCACCTGCTGGCCGGTTTCGTGCCGACCGTCTACCGGCCGCGCCCGGCCGGTCCGCCGGCGGGCGGCGGCGCGGCCCGCAGCTGGGCGCCGGACCGGGCCCAGCACTGGCTGGGCCACCTCGCCGACCACCTGGTGCGGCTGGACCGCGAGCGGCAGGACCTGGCCTGGTGGCAGATCGGCGACTCGCTGCGGCTCTCCACCCGGGTGCTGGCGGTGGTGCTGGGCACCGCGCTCTGCGTGGCGGTGGCCGACTGGCTGATCGCCCCGGTGCTCTACCGGGTCGGGGCGGGCGAGGTCTTCCTGCAGGGCGCCATGATGGGCCCGGTGGCCGGGCTGGCCTTCGGCGCGGTGTACGCGGTGCTGTCGGCCTACGGTGGCCGGACGCTCTTCGAACCGGCCCGGGTGCAGCTCCGCCTGCCACGCACCCTGCCGGGGGAGAACGGCGGCGGCTTCGGCCGCCACATCGGGCGCGTCTTCCTGCGACGGTTCGTCAGCGGGCTGCTCGGCGGCGCGGTGATGGGCACGGGCTGCGCCTGCGCGCTGCTGCTGGAGCGGTGGGTCTACCTGGGGGTGCCGATCACCAACCCGGCGGTGCTCAAGGGCACCGCGATCAACATGGTCTGCTTCGGGCTGGTCTTCGGCCTCTCCGCCGGTCTGATCTTCGGTCTGGTCGCCGCCCTGGAGACCCCGGTGGACACCGCCTCCGCCGCGACCCCGACCAGCCTGCTGGCGGCCAACCGCGCGACCGTCGGCCGCCAGCTCCTGGTGATGGCCCCACTGTTCACCCTGACCATCGCCTTCGGCGGCCGGCTGCTGATCGACCTGCTGCAGGGCCCGCTCGGGCCGCTCTTCTGGACCGTCCCGGACGGGCTCTTCATCGGCGTGGTGGCCGGTCTGGGCGGCGGGGCCGCGTACGTGCTGACCTTCACCGCCTGGGGCCAGTGGCTGCTGTTCGGCCGGTTCTGGCTGCCGTTGACCGGTCGACTGCCGTGGGCCGCGGTGGCCTTCCTGGACGACGCCTACCGGCGCGGGGTGCTGCGGCGCACCGGCGCGGTCTACCAGTTCCGCCACATCCGGCTCCAGCACCACCTCGGCCAGCACTACCGCACCCGCCGCCGCAACTACCGCCCGGCCACCTTCGACCCCGGTCACTGATGACCGGTCGGATGTCCTGTCCCCGGACGGCTCCCCGCACCAGCATCGGAAGGGCCGAGCTCCGGCACCCCGGCTGTCATGACCGTGACCAGCGGCCGTGACCACCCCCTCAGGAGACCCCCGCATGAAGACCCTGCGCACCACCGTCGCCGCCGCGACCCTGGCCCTGACCGCCCTGGTCACCGCCGCCCCAGCCCAGGCCGACGTGCCGGGCGCCCAGGCCCTGCTCCAGGCGGGCGCCGCCAAGGGCGTCGCCGACGGCTACCCCGCCGTGATCGGCCTGGTCCGCAGCGGCGACACCACCCGGTACGCGGTGGCCGGGGTCAAGGACGTCACCACCCGCACCCCCGCCGACCCGAAGGCCAAGTTCCGGATCGGCAGCAACACCAAGGCCTTCACCTCCACCGTGCTGCTCCAGCTGGAGGCCGAGGGCCGGCTCTCGCTGGACGACACCGTGGCCAAGTGGCTGCCCGGCTCCGTCAACGCCAACGGCTACGACGGCACCAGGATCACCGTCCGCGAGCTGCTCAACCAGACCTCCGGCCTACCCGAGTACGCCGTCGGCAACTTCACCACCCAGTACGCACTCAACACCCAGCCCAACCAGCCCTGGGCCCCGCAGACCCTGGTCAACCTCGCACTCGCCAGCCGCGCGCCCGTCTCGGCCCCGGGCCAGACCTGGGCCTACGCCAACACCAACTACGTGCTGGCGGGCATGGTGATCACCGCCGTCACCGGCCGCACCCCTGCCGCCGAGATCACCGACCGGATCATCACCCCGCTCGGGCTGACCGACACCAGCTTCCCGACCAGCGACCCCAACATCTACGGCAACTTCCTGCACGGCTACCAGTACCCGATCGGCACCCCGTTCCTGATCCTCGACGAGACCGTCTCGGACGTGCAGACCTACGGCGCCGCCGGGGCGATGATCTCCACCCTGGACGACCTGGCCACCTTCCAGCGGGCCCTGCTCGGCGGCACGCTGCTGCCGGCCGCCCAGGAGACCGAGCTCAAGACCACCGCCCCGATCAGCGCCACCGCCGGCTACGGCCTCGGCATCTTCCACACCCAGCTGGCCTGCGGCTGGGCCTGGACCCACGCCGGCGCCGTGCTCGGCTACTTCAGCAACTGGTACAGCAACGAGGACGGCAGCAAGCAGAGCGTCATCGCCGACTCCGAGTTCCACATGGCCACCCCTACCCGGGGGCAGACCGACACCTCGAACGCCCAGGTCAACGCCTTCTGCGCGCTCTGATCCAGCCGCCGCACGCGGTGCCGCCGACACACGGGGGTCGGCGGCACCGCCATGCCCGGTCAAGACCGACCGGTCTCAGTCGGTCAGCCAGACGTAGGCGGCGAAGCGGCCGGTGGTGCGGTCGCGGCGGTAGGAGAAGAAGTCCCGGTCCTCGATCGTGCAGCGCTCGTCCTGGCGGACCTCGCCGACCCCGGCCCGGGCGAGCTGGGCGGTGATGCCGGCCCGGACGTCCAGCGAGGGGGTGCCCTGCCGGGTGGTGGCGTACAGCTCGGGGAGGGCGGCCGCGCCCTCGGCCCGCAGCTCCTCGGAGACCTCGTAGCAGAGCCCGCAGGCCAGCGGGCCGACCAGCGCGACCATCCGGGCCGGTTCGGCCCCGCGTGCGGCCATCGCCTCGACCAGCGCGGGCACCACGCCCGAGACGGTGCCGACCCGCCCGGAGTGGGCGGCGCCGACCAGCCGGGCCACCGGGTCGGCCAGCAGCACCGGGGCGCAGTCGGCCGAGAGCGCGGCCAGCCCCAGCCCGGGCCGGTCGGTGAACACCGCGTCCAGCGGCGGAGCCTCGGCCCCGAACGGCTCGGTCACGTAGGTCACGTCCCGGCTGTGCACCTGCCGCATCAGCACCACCCGGTCGGGCGCCAGCCCGAGCTCCCGGGCCGTCAGCTCCCGGTTGCGCCGCACCGTCTCGGGGTCGTCGCCCACCGCGCCGCTGAGGTTGCGGCTGTCGTACGGGGCCGTGCCGACCCCGCCGTGCCGGGTCGCGACGGCGTAGCGGATGCCGGGGCCGAGCTCCTGGGTGTCCATACCGTGCTCCACTGCCTCTCGCGGCGGGCCGCCCCCGGCGGGCCCTGGTGACCGGGGTCAGCCTATGCGCTCCGCCGCGGCCCCGGCCGCCGGTCACTCCTCGGGTATGTCCAGCGGAATTCCGAGCGCCTCCAGCAGCTCGAAGAACAGCTCCTCCACCCCCTCGTCGGCGGCCGCCCCCAGCACCTCCGCCAGGTGCTCCCCGTCCGGCGCGAGCCCGAGCCCGCCCGCCCAGGCGGCGGCCTTGGCGGCCACCGCCGCGGGCTCCTGGAGCCGCTCCTCGGGGAAGCCGTAGTCGAGCGCCAGGTCCTGGTCGAGCACGCAGCTCCAGGCCCCGGCCACCGGGCCGAGCACCTCGACCACGGCCACGTCACCGTCGATCACGTGCACCAGCAGCGCCGGACCGTCCGTCACCCCGGCGCCCTCGAACTCGCCTTGGGCCAACTGCCAGCCGCCCTCCCCCTCCCAGACCCGCTCGACCCGGCCGCCGGACGCGGCCGAGTGCTCCACCAGCGCCCGCTCGGAGCGCACCACCAGGAAGTCACCGGAGAAACCCATGGCCCGGAGACTAGGACAGCCGACTGACACCGTCTCAGCCCGCTGTGTCGCTGCCCGGAGGGCCCGGGCGGGCGCGGGAGAATCCGGTGGTCCGCCGACCGGCGGCGGACCTGGGATGGGAGCCGCCGTGAAGTGTGCCGCGCTGCTGACCGATGCGTTCGGACGCGTCCGGGAGACCGTCCACGACGTCCTGGAGGGGCTGACCGCGGAGGAGCTCGCGGCCCGGCTCGACCCGGCGGCGAACTCGATCGCCTGGCTGGTCTGGCACCTGACCCGGGTGCAGGACGACCACCTGGCCGACGCGGCGGGCACCGAGCAGGTCTGGACCACCGACGGCTGGTACGAGCGCTTCGCCCTCCCCTTCCCGGCCCGGGCCACCGGCTACGGCCACCGCTCGGCCGAGGTGGCGGCCGTCCGCCCGGACGGCCCGCAGCTGCTGGCCGGCTACCACGACGCCGTCCACGAGCGCACCCTCGCCTTCGTCCAGGGCCTCACCGGCAGCTCGCTCGACCGGGTGGTGGACGAGAGCTGGACCCCCTCCGTCACCCTCGGCGTCCGCCTGGTCAGCGTGGTCTCCGAGGGCCTCCAGCACGTCGGCCAGGCCGCCTTCCTCCGCGGCGTGCTCCGCCGCCAGGCCGGCTGACCCCGCCCACCCGGGCACCGTCGACCGACCCCGCTCACCCACCCGGCGGTGCCCACCCGGCGGGGCGCCCGGAGCGCTGGTAGGACTCGGACCAGTACGACCAGTACCAGCGGCACGACGGGCGCGAGGTCCGCGCCGATCGCGACGGGAGCCACCGCCATGGACAACTACCCCCTGCTCAACCTGTTCTGGACGATGCTGGAGTTCTTCCTCTGGATCCTCTGGTTCTTCCTGCTCTTCAAGGTGATCAGCGACATCTTCCGCAGCCACGACATGAGTGGTTGGGGCAAGGCCGGCTGGATGGTGCTGGTCATCCTGCTGCCGCTGCTCGGCGTGCTGGTCTACGTGATCGTCCGGGGCAAGTCGATGGGCGAACGCGACCTGGCGCAGGCCCGGCGGAGCGAGGAGGCCTTCCAGAGCTACGTCCGGCAGGCGGCGGGCACCGGGCCGAGCCACGCGGACGAGCTGGCCAAGCTCGGCGAGCTGCGCAGCAAGGGCGTGCTGAGCGAGGAGGAGTTCCAGAAGGCCAAGGAGAAGCTGCTCGCCTGAGCGGATTCTCCGTCTCGATACCCCCGGGGGTACCATCGGACGGACCGTCCCCCACCCCGAGGAGCCCCCGATGTGCCGACGCGTGACCTGCCGCACCTGTGGCAAGGCCGGCTACGCCGGCTGCGGCCAGCACGTGGACCAGGTGCTGGCCGGCGTGCCCAAGGCCGACCGGTGCAGCTGCGAGCGCGGCGCCGGCGGCGGCCGGCTGAGCCTGCGCCGCCTGCTCGGCCTGGGCTGACCGAGCGGCGACCGAGCCCGTCCGCACCCCGCTGCGGACGGGCCTTTCACTGCCCCGAGAAACACCCCCGGGGGTATTTGGCGAGCGAGCCGGCCCGTTGCTACGCTCGCCGACATACCTAGGGGGGTATCCGAGAACTGGAGAACCACCGTGGACTACGCCCTCACCACCCGGCTCGACCTGCCCTTCGCCGAGGCCGTCGAACGCGTCCGGGCCGCCCTGGCCGAGCAGGGCTTCGGCGTGCTGACCGAGATCGACGTCAGGCAGACCCTGCACACCAAGATCGGCGCCGAGGTCGAGGACTACCTGATCCTGGGCGCCTGCAACCCGCCGCTGGCCCACCGCGCGCTGAACGCCGACCGGCACATCGGGCTGCTGCTGCCCTGCAACGTGGTGGTCCGCGCGGTCGAGGGCGCCACCCTGGTGGAGGCGATCGACCCGCAGGTCATGGTGCGGCTCAGCCCCTCCGCCGAGCTGGCCGCCGTGGCCGACGAGGCCACCGGCCGGCTGCGCGCCGCCCTGGCCGCCCTGGGCGGTGCGCAGTGACCACCGCCGCTCCCCCGATAGCCCGCCGGGCCGCGCCGGGCGGAGCCCCCGGTCCGCTCGGACGGCTCGGCGACTGGTCCGTCCGCCACCTGCGGGTGGTGCTGGTCGGCTGGCTGGTGGTGGTCGCCGGGCTCGGCGCCTTCGCCCCGCAGGTCACCTCGGCGCTCTCCGGCGCCGGGTGGCAGGCCAACGGCTCGGATTCGGTGCGGGTCCGCGAGCTGGCCGAGGCGCACTTCGGCGGCAACGCCTCCTCCGCCGTCCAGATCGTGATCGCCGCCGACCGGCCGGTGACCGACCCCGCCGTCGGCCGGGTGGTCGAACGGGCCACCGCGCTGGCCGCCGCCGACCCCCGGATCGCCGGCGTCCTCCCGCCCAGGCCCGGCGCCACCCTCAGCCCGGACGGCCGCACCGCCGTGCTGCTCGCCGGGGCCAAGGCCTCCCCGGACGACATGGTCCGCGCCGCCGACGAGCTCAAGGGCCCGCTGGCCGCCCTCTCCGGCGACGGCGTCCGGGTCAGCGCCACCGGCGCCTCGGTGCTGTGGAGCGACTTCAACGCCGCCAACCACGACGCGATGATGAAGTCCGAGCTGCTCTCCTGGCCGGTCACCCTGGCCATCCTGGTGCTCGCCTTCGGCTCCCTGGTCGCGGCCGGGCTGCCGCTGCTGCTCACCATGGCGGGGCTGGCCGCCTCGGCCGGCTCGCTGGTGCTGATCAGCCACCTCTTCCCGATCTCGGTCTGGGCGATGAACTTCGCCATGATGTTCGCCCTCGCCCTCGGCATCGACTACGCGCTCTTCGTGGTGGTCCGCCACCGGGCCGCCCTGGCCCGGCACGGCGACCGCCGCCGGGCCGTGGCCGAGACCATGGACACCGCCGGCAAGGCCGTGCTGCTCTCCGGCGCCACCGTGCTGGTCAGCCTCTCGGCCGTCATGCTGGTGCCCTCCCCGGCCTTCCGCTCGATGGCGGGCGGCATCATGCTGGCCGTCCTCTTCGTGCTCGCCGCCACCCTGACCCTGCTGCCCGCCGTCCTCGGCCGCCTCGGCCACCGGATCGACGCGCTCGCCCTCCCCTCGGCCCGCCGCAACCCGGCCGCCGCCGGGCGTTCAGCCGCCGCCGGTGGTTCAGCCGCCGATGGTCCAGCTGCCGCCGATGGGTCTGCCGATACTGCGGGTTCGCCGCGCTTCGCCGCCTGGGGCGAGCGGCTCTGGCGGCATCCCGTCCGGTACGGCGCCGCCGCCCTGGTCGCGCTGCTCGCGCTCACCGCGCCGGTGCTCGGGCTGCGCACCGCGATGCCCTCGATCACCGTGCTGCCGGAGGAGGCCGGCGCGCGGACCGGCTACACCGCCGTCCAGCAGGCCTTCGGCCCCGGCGCGCCGGGCACGCTCCAACTGCTCGCCCCGAGCGGCCAGGCCGAGCAGGCCGCCGCGCGGGCGGCCGCCACGCCCGGCATCGGGGGCGTGCTGCCGGCCCAGGCCGCCGCCGACGGCTCCGGCTGGTCGCTGATCCAGGCCGTACCGACCGTCGACCCCTCCGACCCGGCGCTCGGCGACACCGTCCGCACGCTCCGGGCCGAGCTGCCCGCCGGCACCCTGGTCGGCGGCGCGGCGGTGGAGAACCTCGACCTCCAGCACCTGCTGACCGAGAAGACCCCGCTGGTCATCGGCGTGGTGCTGACGCTCGGCTTCCTCCTGCTGCTGCTCGCGCTGCGCGCCCCGCTGATCGCGGCGCTCGGCACCCTTGCCAGCCTGCTCTCCACCGGCGCCGCCTTCGGCACCGCCCGGCTGGTCTTCCAGGACGGCCACGGCGCCGGCCTGCTCGGCTTCAAGTCCCAGGGGTTCCTGGACGGTTGGGCACCGGTGTTCTTCTTCGCGATGATCTTCGCGATCGCGATGGACTACACCGTCTTCCTGCTCGCCTCCGCCAAGGAGCACTACGAGCGCACCGGCGACCCGCGCCGGGCGATGGTCGGCGCGCTGGCCCACTCCGGCCGGGTGGTCTTCGCGGCGGCAGCCGTGATGGTCGCGGTCTTCTTCACCTTCGCGCTCTCCGGGCCGCTGCCGCCCAAGGAGATGGGCATCGTGCTCGGGGTGGCCGTGCTGCTGGACGCCGCACTGGTGCGGCTGGTGCTGCTCCCGGTGCTGCTCCGGCTGACCGGCCGGGCCGCCTGGCACACGCCCCGCCGGCTGGACCGGGTGCTCCCCCGGATCTCGTTCTCGCACGACTGGCCACGGCGGGGGCCGTCGCCCGGGTCCGCCGGGGTCCACGCTGCCCGCTTGCATACCCCTGGGGGTACTATGGCCTCGGCCGGGCTTCCACCCGGGCCGGGGCCCGCACACCAGCCGGGGCCCGTGAATCCGGCTGGGCCCGCGAAAGGAGAGACCGCACCATGAAGGTGGACGACGAGGCGGTCGGCGCCGTGCTCAACCGGCTCCGCCGGGCCCAGGGCCAGTTGGCCGGGGTGATCGCGATGATCGAGGCCGGCCGCGACTGCAAGGACGTGGTCACCCAGCTCGCCGCCGTCAGCCGCGCCCTCGACCGGGCCGGCTTCAAGATTGTGGCCAGCGGCATGCGGCAGTGCATGGCGGCGGCCGACGAGGACACCCCGCCGATGACCGAGGCCGAGCTGGAGAAGCTCTTCCTCGCCCTCGCCTGACGCCGGGTCCCTACTGACTCCGGGTCTTCGCTGACGCCAGGTACTTCGTGACGCCGGGTTCTTACCGACTCCGGGTCTTCGCTGACGCCGGGTCTTCGCTGACGCCGGCTCCTTCCTGACGCCGGGTCTCTACTGCCGCCAGGTCATTGCCACTGGGTCTTACCGCCGCCGGGTCTTTACAGGCGCGCGGAGGTGGTCCAGGCTACGGCCCCATGACCGCACCCCCTGCCCCCGCCGAGCCCGCCGAGCCCGTGGCCGCCCGGCTGCTCGAGGCCAACCTCGAGACCGCCGAGGCGATCGCCGCGCTGCTGCGGGAGCGGCCCGGGGCGGCGGCCACCCCGATCCCCGGGGCCACCTGGACGGTCGGCGAAGCCGCCGCCCACCTGGTGCTCGCCAACCGCCTGATGGCCGAACTCGCCGACGGGCTCGACCGCCCGTACGGCGACGGCACCCCCGGCTCGCTCGCCGCCGCCAACGAGGAGAGCCTGGCCGCGTACCCCGAACGCGACCCGCTCGTCCTGGGCGCCGAACTCGTCCGCCACGCCCGGGCCTTCGCCGACGCCTGCGCGGGCCGCCCGGCCGACCAGCCGGCGCGCACCCCGCTCGGCCCGATGGACCTGGGCACCCTCGCCTCGTACCTGCTGACCCACCAGCTCGGCCACGGCTGGGACCTGGCCCGGGCACTGCGCCGCCCGCACATGGTGAGCCGCGAGCGGGTCGAGCTCTCGCTCCCGTTCCTGCTGCTCGCCATGCCGCGGGTGGTCGACCCGGCCCGGGCGGCCGGCCTCCGGGCCACCTTCGCGGTCGGCCTGCGCGGCGGGCCCCGCTACGGCGTGAGCTTCGACGGCGGCGCCGTCGCCGTCAGCCACCGCGCACCGGAGCGGCCCGACTGCACCATCGTCTGCGAGCACCTGACCTTCTTCCTGCTCGCCCTCGGCCGCCGCACCCCCGCCCAGGCCCTCGCCCGGGCCGGCACCTTCGCCTGGGGCCGCCGCCCGTGGCTCGCCCCGCGCTTCCCCACCTACTTCGCCGCCCCCTGAGCCCGGTCTACGCTGATCGGCCCCACCCGGGCCGCCGGGCCCGCGGTGCCCGGCCCAAGATGGGGCATGCCCACCGCGCAGCACCACGTCCCCCGCCTCCGGCGGGTCTACGAACCGCCAGAGCCGGCCGACGGCACCCGGATCCTGGTCGACCGCCTCTGGCCGCGCGGCCTGGCCAAGGCCGTGGCCGGGGTGGACGAGTGGCCCAGGGAGCTCACCCCCTCCAACGAGCTGCGCCGCTGGTACCACGGCCCGGAGGGCGAGTGGTCGGAGTTCCGCCGCCGGTACGAGGCCGAGCTGGCCGCCCCGGCCGCCGCCGAGGCGCTGGACCGGCTCCGCGGACTGACCGCCGCCGGGCCGGTCACCCTGCTCACAGCCGTCAAGGAACCCGAGCGGAGCCACGCCTCGATCCTGCGCGACCAGCTCGGATCGGGCTGAGGGCGGGCCGACCTCAGAGGGTCGCGATCCCGAGCACCAGCGGCGCCACCGCGACCAGCAGCAGCACGCCCGCCGGCGGGGCGCCCTTGGCATCGCCCGCGCGCAGGTGGGCGATCACGGCGCCGAGGAAGTACAGGATCACCCCGACCGCCGCCGCCACCCCGAGCGGCCGCACCGCTATCCCGACCAGCAGGCCGACCGCCCCGGCGAACTCCAGCGCCGCCAGCCGGGGCAGCCAGGCGCCGGGCACGCCGATCGCGGTCATCCCGGCGACGATCTTCTCGTCCTTCACCAGCTTGGCCCGGCCGGAGGCCCCGAGCACCAAGGCCAGCAGAACGGCGAGCACGACATAGGCGACGGACATGAGTACCTCTTCGCGAGTTGGTTACCAAAGGAGGGCTGGTTACTTCTTGTGCCCTGGGTGATTGTGGGCGATCCTGCCGGGGTGAGAGAAGACCGCACTTCAACCATCCCTACGCACACCGGTGTGACCACCCCCGCCCCCGAGGCCCCGCTGGCGGTGATCCCCGGCGGGCACCGGCCCGAATCCTGCCACCTGCGCGAGGTGCTCGACCGGGTCGGCGACAAGTGGAGCGTGCTGGTGATGGCCATGCTCGGCAGCGGGCCGCTCCGCTACTCCGAGCTGCGCCGCGCGATCGAGGGCATCTCGCCCCGCATGCTCACCCTCACCCTGCGCAGCCTGGAGCGCGACGGCCTGGTCACCCGGACGGTCACCCCCACCACCCCGCCCCGGGTCGACTACGCCCTGACCCCGGTCGGCCAGACCCTCTCGGTCGAGGTGCGCGGCCTGATCGACTGGGCCGAGGCGCACCGCGCCTACATCGCCGACTCCCGCACCGCCTTCGACCAGGCCGCCACCCCGGACCCCGCCTGACCGGCGTCCACCGGCCTCAGGAGTCGAGCAGCTCGGCCAGGTCCGCCGCCGGCAGCCAGTCCCGGTCCGGCCGGTACTCCAGCCAGCGGCGCTCACGCCCGGCGGCAGCGAACCCGGCCACCAGCGCCGCCGTCTCCCGCTGCCCGGTCGGCCCCCGTAGCCCCGCCGGCCCGGAGCCGGCCGGCTCCGCCGTACGCCAGATCAACGACCAGGCGTACAGCGGGGTCGGCTCCACCAGCGGCCGGACCACCACCGTTGGGCGGCCGGCCCTCGCCTCGGCCCGGTACGGCAGTTCGGCCGGCAGCAGGGTGAAGCCGCCCGGCGTGGCCCGGACCCGCTCGACCAGGTGCTCCAGGCCCAGGTTGGCCTCGCCCGGCACCGGCACGGCCCCGAACCGCTCGGCGAACTCCCGTAGGAAGTCCAGCCGTTCGGCCGCCGCCGGGAAGAGCAGCGGCAGCCCGGCCAGCTCGTCCGGCCGCACCGCGTCCCGCCCGGCCAACGGGTGGTCGGCCCCGAACAGCACGTCCACCGGCTCCAGCCGCACCAACCGGTGCGCGATCGCCGTGCCCGCCGTCCCCGGCATGGTCGCCGTGCCCGCCGCGGTCATGCCTCCGGCCGGAGCGCGGTAGCGGCCGAAGCCGGCCTCCGCCTCTCCACGCACCAGGGCCGCCGCCACCCCGTCGAGGTCCCGCCCGGAACCGACCTCCACCTGCACCCCGGCGGTGGCCGCGAGCGCCACCCGCACCGTGCGCAGCGGTTCGAAGAGGTGCCCCCAGACGTCCAGCCGCACCGGGCCGGCTCCCGCCCGCGCCGCCGCGACGGCTGCCACGGCCCGCTCTCCGGCGGCCAGCGCGGCCCGGGCGGGTTCGAGGAACGCCCCTCCGGCCTCGGTGAGTTCGACCCCGCCGGGCTCCCGGTCGAACAGTCGCGCCCCCAACTCCCCCTCCAGCCGGGCGATCCGCTTGGAGAGGCCCTGCTGGGTGAGCGCCAACCCCTCGGCGGCGCGCCGGAAGTGCCGCCACTCGGCCACCGCGACGAAGGCCCTCACCTGGGCGAGATCGAGATCCACACCCGCCATCCTGGCCGACAACCATCGGCTGTCAACCCCGCCCTCCGGTTGTTGGACCGCCCCCGCCCCACGGCGGTTGGCTGTCCTCACCGACCTCCCACCAGCACCGCCGAGGAGCCCCCGATGACCACCGAGACCGTCACCCAGGCCGCCGCGTCCACCACCCCCGTCACCCCTGGCGCCGTCGTCCGCCGCTACATCGAGGCGATCATCGCGGGCGACGGCGCGACCGTCGCCGACAGCTTCACCGAGGACGCGGTCTGGAGCTACCCGGGCGACCTGCCGCTGAGCCGCGACTGGCGCGGCCGGGACACCATCGTGAACGAGTTCCTGGGCGGGGTGCGCACGCTCTTCGCCCCCGACGGGATGCCGGTGGTCACCCTCACCAACCTGCTCGCCGACGGCGACACCGTGGTCGCGGAGTGGACGGCTGTCGGGACGGCGGTCACCGGCCTGCGCTACGAGAACCACTGCCTGGGCCTGTTCACCGTCCGGGACGGGCGGATCGCGGCGGTGCGGGAGTACCTGGACACCGCGCACGTGGGGCGGGTGCTGTTCGGCACCCAGGGCTGACCCGCCGGAGGGCCCGGGCTGCGGCCGATTGTCAGTGCCCTGTGCCAGCCTGATGGTGTGTGAGGAGCACCCGTGCGGGCGCCGGCGGAGCGGCGGCCGGCAGCACGGGTCCGACCGAGGAGACCGAGGACCATGACCACCATCGAGTACCGCGCCGGTCAGCCCAGCTGGATCGACCTGGGCTGTCCGGACGTGCCGGCCGGCACCGCCTTCTACCGGGCCGTCTTCGGCTGGGACTTCCTGTCGGCCGGGCCGGAGGCCGGCGGGTACGGGATGTTCCAGCAGGACGGCAGGACAGTCGCCGCGATCGGCGGCCTGGAGGAGGGCGCCACCTCCGCCTGGACGGTCTACTTCCAGACGCCGGACGCGGACGCCGTGGCCAAGGCCGTCGAGCAGGCCGGCGGCACCGTCCGCCTCGCGCCCTTCGACGTCATGGACGCGGGCCGGATGGGCCAGTTCACCGACCCGACCGGCGGCGAGTTCGCCATCTGGCAGCCGGGCCGCACCGTCGGCCTGGACCAGACCGGAGCCCCGGGCAGCCTCTGCTGGGCCGAGCTGCACACGGCCGACCCGGCCGCCGCCCTCGCCTTCTACCGGGCCGTGTTCGGCTGGCGCTCGGCCGACTCCGGGGTGCCCGGGGTCGAGTACACCGTGCTCTCCACCGCCACCGGCGAGCAGCCCGAGGCGGGGTTCGGCGGGCTCGCCGGCCTGCACGAGGCCCTCCGCCCCGGCTGGCTCGTCCACTTCACCGTCACGGACGTGGACGCCACCGCCGCCGCGACCACCACGGCCGGCGGCTCGATCGTGATGCCCCCGGCCGACGTCCCGACCGTGGGCCGGATCGCCGTCTTCGCCGACCCGTTCGGCGCCCAGTACGCCGTGATCAGCCCGCTCCCGCGCGAGGCGTGAGCGCCTGCCTGCCGCTGTGTCTCACCCGCCCGGCGAGAGCGTGGTCGCCAGGCGGGTGAGCGCCGTCCGGTCCTGGTGGCCGGTCTTCCGCAGCAGGCTGGCCATGTGCTTCTCCACCGTGCGGGGGGAGATGGAGAGCCGGCGGGCGATCTCCTGGTTGGCCGGGCGCTCGATCAGCAGGGCCAGCACCTCGTACTCGCGGGAAGTCACCCCGAGCGCCCGCAGCTGGGCCGGGATCTGGTCGTGCCCGGTCCGCCGCTGCGCGACCGAGGCGCCGGCCTGCCGGAGCAAGGCCCGGCAGGCCCCGGCCACGGCGGGCACCTCCAGCGCGTGGAAGTACTCCTCCGCCTCGCGCAGCCACTCCACCGGTTCGCCCCACCCGTCGGCCAACGCGGCCTCGGCCACCAGCCGCAGGCCCAGGTGGTGCGCCATCGGGAACAGCTGCCCGCCGGCCCGGTGCACCTCGACGGCCCGGGTCGCGGCCGCGCCGTCCCCCTCCTTCCCGAGCTGGACGGCCTCGGCCAGGGCCAGGAACTGCCGGTTCCAGACCAGCCCGGCCGCCGGCGCGGCGGCCACCGCCGTGAGTTCGGGCCGGCCGGACCGGCCGGTGAGCACGTCGAGCAGCGGGCGCAGCCCGTACCGCCCGGCCAGGAAGAAGACGTTCGGGTGGGCGTCCTCCCAGGCGGCAGTGGCGGCGAGTTCGGCCAGCGCGAGCGGGCGGTCCTCCTCCAGCAGGGCGCAGAAGGTGCGGCAGAGGCCGAGCATGACCGGGGTGAGCAGCGAATCCGTGCCGCCCGCCTCCTGCTCGAAGCTGAGCAGCGCCCGCTCCATCTCCCGCCGCCGGCCCCGGTGGGCGGCCTGGGTGGCCGAGGTCACCAGCAGGTAGCGATGGGTGGCGTGGTTGCGCATCCGCGCGGCGGCCTCCAGGTGCCGCGCCACCAGCGTGGCGGCCGTGTCGTGTTCACCGCGCAGCACGGCGTTCATCGCGAGCAGCGCCTCGGTGCGCTGCATCGCGAGCTGCGAACCGAGCCCGGCGGCGGCCTCCCGGGCCTGCTCCAGGCGGCGGGGGTCGCCGGTCCGCATGAAGGTGTTGGCGCCGATCCGGACCAGCGCCTCGAACCGCCAGCCAGGCAGCCCGTGCGATTCGGCGATGGCCAACATCCGTTCCAGGCAGCGGTCGGCGTCGTCGAAGCCCCGCTCCCGGGCCAGCATCGCCAGCAGCTGCCAGGCCTGACAGGCCACCACCGGCAGCTGCGAACGCTCGGCCACCTCGGCCGCCTCCCGCGCCCGCCGCTCGGCGATCGACCGCGGGCTCAGCGCCACCTCCTCGCCTTGGTCCCGCTCCTTCTTCCGCCCTCGACCCTCCTCGGCGCCGTCCACCGGCTCCGGAGTGACCGGCACCTCCTCGGCCGCCGGGGGCTGCCGGCCCGGGAACAGCGCGAGGTGACCCTCGATCACCGCCAGCGCGGCGGTCTGGGCCGGGTCCGCGAAATCGCCGAGCAGGGTGCGGGCGGCCGCGATCTGGGCCCGGGTGTCGGCGGCCCGTTCGGCGACCACGGCGGCCCAGGCCAGGCGGGTGTGCAGGGCGATCCGGCGGTCGAGGGCGAGGGCGGCGGCGCCGACCGTGGGGAGCTCCTCGACCAGGGCGAGCGCGCGGTCGAGGTGGCCGGCCTCGGCGAGGGCACCGAGCAGGGACTCGGCGATGGCCGAACGGTCCTCCTCGGCCGCGTGCCGGTGACCGCGCTCCAGCATCAGCACGGCGGTCGCGGCGGCCCCGGCCGCCAAGGCCCGCCGGCCCGCCTCGGCGTAGTTGCGGGCGGCGCCCGCCCGGTCGCCGGCGGTCAGCAGCAGCTCGGCCACCAGCTGGCAACGGTCCTCGCCCAGGGCGGGATCAGCCTCCCGCAGGGCGGCGGCGGCCTGACGGGCGAGGGCGGCGCGCTCGGGCAGCGGGGTGCCGGTGAGCAGGGCTTCGACGGTGAGGGCGTGCCGGAACGCGTACTGGTCCGGCTCCGCCGGGTCGGGCACCAGGAACTCGGCCTCGATCACCGTCCGCAGGTGGGCGAAGAGGGTGCGGCTGTCGTGGCCGGTGATCGACTGGAGCGCGCCGACCGAGAACCGGGTGCCCAGCAGCGCGGCGAACAGCAGCAGCTCGCGCAGCTGCGGGTCGGTCCGGCCGAGCTGGTCGAGGCGGTGGGTGTAGTGCCGCACCACCGTCGCGGGCACGCTGGCGGTCAGGTCCCCGGCCACCTCCCAGGCCATTCCGCCGGCGGCCGTGCGGCCCGCCGCGTCGGGGCGCAGCGCGCCGGAGGCGATCAGCTCGGCGAGCAACTCCTCCACCAGGTACGGGTTGCCGCCACCGCCGTCCACCAACCGCTCGACCACGGCGGGCGGGACCTCGGCCGGGGCGGTCTCCAGACAGGCCGCGGCCACGGCCCGGACCTCCGGCGCGGCCAGCGGGCCCAGCGTCCGGACGGTGGCCACCCGGCGACGCTCGGCCGCCCGGACCAGGGCCAGCGCCTCACCCGGCTCGGGGCGCAGGGTGGCCACCAGCAGCACGGGCAGGCTCGCCAGGTTGTCCACCAGGTACTCGACCACGGCGATGGTCTCGGAGTCGGCGTCGTGGAAGTCGTCCAGCAGCAGGACGCAGCCGGCCGGCCGGTCCAACACCGGGTGACCCACGGCCGGATCGGGCGCGGCCACCACGGCGAGCAGCCGGAGCAACGCCTCGGCCAGCTCCACCACCGTCTCCGGCCGCCCGCCGGGCTCGGCGGCCCGCCACTCCGGCACCAACCGTCCGAGCGCCCGCCGGTACGGCGCCAGCTCCGGCACCTCGGGCGGCCCGCCCGTCCGGAATCGCGAGCAGACCGCCTCGATCAACGGCCGGTACGGCGTGCCCACACCGGTGGCACTGCCCCGCCCGCGCAGTACGGCCAGCCCGGCCGCGGCCGCCCTCGTCGCACACTCCCCGGCCAGCCGGGACTTCCCGATCCCGGCCTCCCCCACCAGGAAGACCGCCCGCCCCACCGACTGCTGAGCTCCCGTCAGCGCATCGGCCAGCAAGGCGACTTCGATCTCCCGGCCGACGGTGGTCGGCGAAGTGGCACGCATGGCCGCAGGCTAGTGGAGGGTGCGGTGGATCCGGTAGGGGTGCGCCCGTCCTCTCCTGCTCCCCCGCTGCGCCCCTGGTCGTACACGGTGCGGCCCAGGTGGCGCCCTGGTCACGCCCTGATCGCGCTGGGGCGCCCCACTTGGCGCGGATTCTCCCAGACGTCGATGATGTTGGCCGGAAGGCCCTGCCTAGTCGGCGGGGAGCGGTAGGGGAAGGGACAGCCTTGATGGCAGGAGCAGCAGCGGCGACGACGACGGCGATAGGCACAGCGGAGACGGCGACAGTAGCGGCAGTGGCGGCAGTGGCGGGCCCGATCGAGGGCGGTGGCCGGTCGGGGGTTCCCGGTCGGGGTCGCTCGGCTGAGGCTCCGTCGGGGTGGGCACTGGGGCGGGCGTCGGGGCGGGCGTCCGAGGGAGCGGCGGACGGGGTGCCGGACGGGCCGCCGGTCGGGCCACCCCCGGGGCCGTCCGTTGGAGCCTCAGGGGAGGAACGGTTCGAACACTGGCGGGACCTGGTCGGCCTGACCCGGGTCTGCCAGGCGACCAGCGACCATGTGCAGACCTTCGACTCTCAGGTGCGGCGGACGGAGCTCGGGCCGGTGATCCTGCTCGGGACCTCGTTCACCTCGGCACGGCTCCGGCGGACCGAGCGGATGATCCGTCAGGGCGACGAGGAGCTCTACCACCTCTCCCTGCTGACGGCGGGCGCCGCCCACGTCGAGGGGCACGAGCGGGACGGAGCCGGGGTGCTCGGCGCCGGCGACTTCCACCTGGTGGGCAGCGCCCGCCCGTACGCCTCGCACTTCTTCGGCACCACCGGGGCAGGCCCGGAAGGCCCCGGGCCGGCAGGGGCCGGGCAGTCGGCGCGGCCCCGGGCCGAGGGGGTGGGCATCGACCTGCCCGCATCGCTGCTGCCGGTACCGGTGCAGCGGCTGCAAGGCATGCTCGGCCGCCGCCTGGTGGTGCAGCGCGGCACCGGCACGCTGCTGGCCGAGTTCCTGCTCGGCCTGGACCGTCAGGCCGCCATGCTGCAACCGGCCGAGGCCACGCGCCTCGGGTCGGTGGTGGCCGACCTGGTGTCGGCCTGGATCGCCCAGGAACTCGACGCCGAACACGCCCTGGACCCGGAGACCCGGCAGCAGACCCTGGTGGAGAGCATCCGCTCCTTCATCCGGCACAACCTCCACGACCCCGAACTGACCCCGCCGGCCATAGCCGCGGCCCACCACATCTCCGTCAGCCACCTGCACCGCCTGTTCACCACGCACTCGCAGGGCGAGACGGTCGCCGCGTTCATCCGCAACCGGCGCATGAAGCTGGCCTACCGCGAACTCGCCGACCCAACCCTGCTCACCGTGCCGATCCACGCCATCGCCGCCCGCTGCGGCCTCCCCCGACCCTCCGAGTTCGGCCGCGCCTTCAAGGCGGCCCACGGGGTCTCGCCCCGCGAACACCGCCAACGGGCACTCGCCGGCCTCAGGCCCGCCGACCGGTAGGGGTGGCGGTGGCAGCACTCACCGCGTCCACCGAAGCCACCGGTTACCGGGCTACCGGCTTACCGGATTACCGAGAAGAGACTGTCGGGGTTCTCCACATGAACCCCGACAGCCTCCAGGCCCTGGCGACTGAAGGTCGTCGCCTTCCCCCGAATTCGGGCCGCTCGGGACAGGCAGTACTACCTGTCACACACCGCTCGCGCCGCAGTAGGGCGCGGTGCCAACGGTGCAGCGCAGCGAGAACCATGAGTCCCGGCCAGCACCGGCGTACTGGTCGGGACTCCCCCGTGATTCCCCGCTTCAAGCGAAGCCCGCTGCCTTCGTGCATGAGGTTAGGACAGCCGTCCGCCGATCGACAGCGATCCGCCCGGCCGTCAGACGCAGTGCAGAGAAGCTGCGACGCTGTGCAGAGTTTTGCGCCTCTCCACCGGTGGTGACAGGCGCGGGCGGGGCTCGGTGCGGCTGCGGCCGACCGACATCGCACCCAGTTGCTGCTGACACTCTCCGGACGCCGCCGATAGGTACAGGGGATGCACGTACCGACGGCGGGGAGGCGGCGGAAAGGTGGTCTCGCGCCGATCAGTGCAGGTCCTCCATTGGGGTGAACGGGACGGTCATGGTCTCCGGCCCACCCAGGGTGGTGACCGTCCAGTCCGGCCCACCGAGGAGGTCGGCGCGGCGGGCCGGGCTGCCGCCCAGCTGGAGGTCGATCCCGCCGAGCGGGTCGGCGAAGAGCAGCGCCGTGCCGTGCTCCCCGTCGAGGGTCGTCCGGTCGGTGCTGTCGAGCGCTATGCCGAGCGGGGTGGGCCGGGACGGGACGGCTGGGCGGTCGTTGGTCCTGGGGATGCCACGGACGGTCCGGTGGCTCTTGCTGCGGTTGCTCTTGCTGCGGAGTCGGTGGAGCTCGGTGGTGGTCATGGTGCTCGGGTTCCTCTCCTCGGGGGGTTACGGCGTCGGGGGCGACGGCCGAGTCTGGATCGGCGGCTGCAGGAGCAGCACCGAGGCGGTCCGCTCTGCGGAGGCAAGCCTCAGCAGGCCGTGGCCGATGCCGGCCAGGCCGTGGAGCAGACCCGGGGTGGTCACTCCGCCGGGGGTGCCGCAGTACGGGCCGCGCCGATCGAGGGTGGCGAGGAGGCGGGCCGTGGTGCGGGCGCGGAGTGTGCGAAGCGTCGCGGGTATGAGGGGTGGGGCGGGGGCGGCTGGAGCCAGTGCGAGGAACTCCAGTGAGCCGAGTAGCCCGTGGCGGAGGCTCAGATCCGGCGCGGTGGGCGGGCGCGACCGGTCGAGTGAGGTCAAGGCCTCGGCGAGCAGGGCGGCACGGAGGCCGTCCGGGCTGTCGGGCTGGTCGATGGGGGTCGGGCCGCCGGGCCCGGTGGCATTCGGAAGGCCGAGCTCGGGGTTGGCATCCGACGGCCTGGCGGCCCTTGGGGCGAGGGGCGCCCGGCCGAGTGGCACCGAGCCGTTGGGGACTGGGCTGTTGGGGACTGGGCTGTTGGGGACTGGGCTGGCGAGGATGGCCAGGGCGATGCCGGGGAGACCGTGGCACCAGGAGGCGTCGAGGGTGGAGTGCCAGGGTGGGGTGGTGGCGACGTTGAGGGCCGCATGGAGTGCCGCCTGGCCGGGCTGCAGGTACCGCTGGTCGCCGGTGCTGGTGGCGTAGCGGAGCAGGACCCAGCCGATGCCTGCTGTGCCGTTGGCGAACCCCGTAGTGGTGGGAAGAGGGCGGCCGGCGAGCAGTGCGGCGCAGGTGACGGCGGCGTTGCGGGCGGTGGTGTGGACGGTGGCCGTCGCGCGTGGAGGTGTGAGGTGAGGTGGCGTCACCTGTGGCCGGCTCGGGACGGTGGGGTGGGGGATCCGGGAACTCGACCAGGTCGTGGTGGTCGAGGCGGGTGGGGCAGTGAACTCGGTGACGGCGAGGAGGGCGGCCAGACCACCGGCTGTGCCGTCGGCCAGGGCGGATGAGGGCTCGGACTCGGCGGCTGCGAGGGTGAGGCCGATCGCGGGCTCGAGGCAGTCGAACAGCTCTCGCGACTGTAGGGCGGGGGCGAGGTGGCTCAGGGCGTAGGTGATGCCGCCGAGGCCGGTGAACGCGCCGGAGCCGATGACGGCGAGGTCATGGGGGCGCGCGGCCAGGCGGTCGAGCAGGCTCGGGAGGGGGCGGAGCGCCATCGCTGCGGCCTCGGCGAAGCGAGGTTCGCCGGTGAGGGTGGTGAGTTGGGTGAGGAACAGGGCGATGCCGAGGTAGCCACCGGCCAGGTCGGCACCGGCGGGACGGGGTTGCCAGTACCGGTCGGCGATGAGGTCGAGACCGAGCCAGTTGGTCTGCGCGGGGGTGCGGTGGGCCTGTTGGAGGAGGGTGTCGCCGATGGAGGTGGCCGCCGCGAGCAGTTGGGCGGGGGTCGGCGAGGGTACGGGGGCACCGGAGCGGGCGGGCTCGAACCTGGCGGAGCGGATCCGGGCTGCGGCGAGACCAGGGGCGTCAGGGTGGGCCGGGGCCACGGCGCCGTCCGGAGTGGCTGGGAGCCCGGGAGTGGTGCTGCGGGCATGGAGGGCCCTGGGCTCGGAAGCGGCCGGGTCGATGCGGACCGCCTCGCCTTCGGCGAGGCGGGGGCAGGGTGCTTCCGGTTCGGTGGTGGCGAGGGTGGCGCGGATGGTCCATTCCTGGGTGGCCAGGGTGGTGGAGCCGGCCATGGTGTGGAGGTGGGCGATGGCCTCGGCGAGACCAGGGCGAGCGAGGGTGGCAGGAGCGGGGTGGGTGGGGGTGCCCTGGAGCCGAGTGGTGGGGGTGGTGGTGAAGAGGGGGATGTCACCGTCGCGGAGGGCGGCGACCTCGGCTTCGGTGAGGTGGGGGTAGGCCGGTGCACCGAAGGTGTCGGTGTCGAGCAGGCGGAGCAGGGCGTCGCGGTCGGTGGTGCGGCGCAGGACGTCGGGGTGGGTGGATTCGTCGAGCAGGGTGGCGTACGTCTGGGTGGGTCGGGCCACGACGCGCACCTCGGCGGTGGCGAAGCCGGACAACAGCCCGTCGGGGCGGACGAGCTCCTGACGGCCGGAGACGGCGGCGGACCAGGTCGCGCGGAACCCGTCGAGCAGGGCCTCCGTATAGTCGACCGGGTTGATCTCGGCAGGGTCGGTGGAGGCCGGGGCAGGCGGGGCCGAGGCGGAAGCGGGAGCGGAGGCGGCCGAGCCGGCCGAAACGGGAGCTGAAGCGGTGTCACCGGTTTCCATCGACTGAAGGTCAGACGACGGAACGGCTTCACCGATGCCGACCGGCCGGGCTCCCGGGGGTGGAGTGGCGCCGTGCAGGGGGGTCGGCTCGGGGGTGGCCAGGTGGGGGCGGTTCGTGGTGATCGGGGGACGGCCGGGGCGGCGGGTGAGGTGCATGGTGTCGGTGCCGGCGGCGGCCCAGGCCACGCTGGGCAAGGGGGCTTGGGCCGCGCGGCCGCCGGCCAGGCCGGAGGTGTCGAGGGCGCCGCCTTCGCCGAGGAGGAGGTGGGGCAGCAGGCCGGTGCGGTGGACGGAGGTGGCGAGGGCGAGGGCCGCCGGGTCGGTCAGGCCGGGCGGCTGGGGGTGGAAGAGGGTCTCGACGTCGATCAGGAGGGGGGCGTCGGCCCTCGCGATGACGTTCTCCAAGTGGGCGTCGGTGGCGCGGAGGAGGTGGAGCACGGCGAGCAGGGCACCTTGCCGCCGGTGGAAGAGCTCGACCTGCGCGGGGCTGGTGCAGGGTGCCGGCTCGACGTACTCGGCCCAGCCGTACCCGGGGCGCGGGAGCAGCTCGAGGGTGGGCAGCTCGGGCACGCCGGGCCGGGTGGCGAACCAGGCGAGCAGCTGGTTGAACCGCTCGTGGGCTTCGACGGAGCGGGGCTTGTGGACCAGCCGGGTGCCGTCGGCGAAGCGGAGCACGGCCACTGCCCGGCCGCGCCGGTGGGTGTCACCGGCGGTGCGGCCGATCGAGACCAGGGGGCCCGGGTCGGCGCCGCGCAGCAGCGTGCGGAGCAGCGCGGGCCGGTCGGTGCGGAGGTGGTGGAGGAGCTCGGTGTGGCCCTCGGCCGCGTGCAGGCTGGTGACGGCGAGCAGGCGGGCGAGGACCGGGTAGTCGGTGAGGAGCGTGGTGAGGCCGGGACGGCCACCGACCTGCCGGAGGAAGGAACGGAACCGCCCCGACGGGCCGTCAGCACCGGCGTCGGCGGGGTCGCCGGAGCCACCGACACCCGCAGCGCGAACGCCCCCGCCAAGGCGGCCTGCGGCGCGGGCCGCGTGGAGCTCGCGGACCAGGGTGCGGGCGGCGCGGCGGGCCAGCAGCATGGCCAACCGGTCCGTGAACTCCGCCCGGACGGCCGGGAGATCGACCTCGCGGGCGGGGAGATGGGCCGGGAGGCGGGAGGCGGCGCGGGCGGCTAGTGGGGTGAGGACGGCGGCGAAACCGGTGAGGCCCGGCAACTCGCCCGACGGAAGGACAGCCTCCGCCGGGGCGGCTGCCAGCGCCGCGGCGAGGAACCGCGCCCACTGCGGCGGCCTCGCGCGGCGGAGCTCGGCGCCGGTGGCTCCTGCCCGCCACCACGCCTTCTCGCGAACCTGACTTACCGTCAGTGCCGTGCTGATCACGGAACGAAGCGTGTCAGCCGCCCCGCGCCGCCCACAAGGGGGCAGGCACGTACGTGGTAGCACGTACATGCCACGGCATACGTAGGGATGGCCGGAAGATACGTACGCTCCCCCCATGCCCACCCGGGCGCAGCTGGGCAGGATCGTCTAGGCGGACGGCGCAGGGGTGCGACTTCCGGTCATATGCCCGACCGGCGTGGTGGGTCGCCGGCCGGCTACCGGTCTGGGGGCCGGTAGGGGGCTGCGAGGGGGCCGCAGTTGGGGGGTTGGGGAGGGTGGCGGACGGCGGACTGACGCGTTGGGGTACCGGCCGTCCCCCGTCCGTCACCCTCCAGGGGGCAGTTCGCGCAACCGTCGCCCCGCAGTCGGCCCGGGCCCGTTCCGGGGCCCTGCGCCCTTGCCCGCCGAAGGCACTGCCCGCCGAACACCCCGAACCCCCGCACGCCTTAGACCCCGCGCGCCGAGGACCCAGAGCGTGGCGGGCCCGGCCGCGCGGGAGGCCCCCGCACCAGGCCGAGCAGCCGACGAGCCCGTGACCGGAGGAACGGCAAGATGGCGGACCAGCACCACCTCGAGGACCCGTGTGCCGCGCTCTACCCCGACCTGGTCGAGGCGATCCTGTACCGACTGGGCGGGCACGACTGGCACGTCACCCCGGGCGAGTTCTGGTGCCGGGTGGCACCGGCGGGCACGCTCCTGCGCGGACAGGGGTGGAAGCTGCACATCTCCGCGACGCCGCTCTCCGCGCCGATGGTGCTCGCCCGGGTGGTGAAGGTGCTGGTGGTGGAGCGGACGGCGTTCAAGTTCGCCGGCACGCCCGCGCGACTGACCGAGCTGGTGTCGGCGCGGCACGACCGGGCCGGGGGCGGCAAGTTCATCACGGTCTACCCGGAGGACGACGAGCAGTTCCGCCGGCTCGCCGAGGCGCTGGACCACGCGACCGGGCAGCTGCCCGGGCCCGGCATCCTCTCCGCCCGGCCGTACCGGCCCGGCAGCCTGGTGCACTACCGGTACGGCGCCTTCGGCGGCACGCCCCGGCTGACCAACGACGGGGTGCGCGAGGTGCTGCTGCGCGCCCCCGACGGCGCGTACGTGCGCGACCCCCGGACACCCGGGTTCGCGCCGCCGGCCTGGGCGGAGCTCCCGTTCGGGCTGCCGGGCCCCGCCGCGCCGGCCCCGGGGGCGAGCGTGCTGCTGAACGAGCGGTACGTGGTGCGGTCGGCGCTGCGGCACGCGTACCGGGGCGGGGTGTACCTCGGTGAGGACCAGCTGAGCGGGTACCAGGTGGTGATCAAGGAGGCGAGACACCACGTCGGCGCCGGGCTGGACGGCACGGACACCGTGGACCTGCTGCGCCACGAGGCCGAACTGCTCACCCTGCTGGCCGTCCCGGGTCTGGCCCCGGCACCACTGGACCTGTTCGAGCAGGGCGGCAACCACTACCTGGTGCGCGAGCGGGTGCCCGGCCGGACACTGCGCGCCTGGACGGCAGAGCGGCTGCGCCCGCCGGTGGCCGAGGTGGCCGCGTTGGCCAGGCAGTTGACCGAGCTGGTGCGCCAGGTGCACACCCGCGGGCTGGTGCTCCGCAATCTCACGCCGGACGGTCTGATGGTCACACCGGAGCACACCCTGCGGCTGGTCGACGTGGAGGCGGCGGCCCGGCCCGGCGCCCGGGTCCGGCCGGTCCGCACCCCCGGCTACACCGCGCCCGAGGCCGTGGGCGCCACCGAGGCGCCGGCCCAGGAGTCCGACCTGTACGGGCTCGGCGCCGTCCTCTTCCACCTGCTCACCGGCGCCGACCCGGTCTTCGCCCCCGACCTGGGCACCCGCCGCACCGACCACGAGCGGCTCGCCACCCTGCTGGACGGTGCCCTCGCCGAGCGGCCCGAGCTGATGCCCTTCGAACCGCTGGTGCTCGCGCTGACCGCCGACCGGCCCGCCGACCGCTGGTCGCTGACCGAGGTGAGCGCCCGGCTGCTCGGACGCGGCTCCCCGGCCCGCCCGGCCGCCGGCGCCTCCCCCGAACAGCGCGACCGGCTGCTCGCCGATGGCCTCACCCACCTGCTCGACACCATGACCCCCGAACTCGGCGACCGCCTCTGGCCGGCCACCGGGGCCGCCGCCCGGACCGATCCGCTGAACGTGCAGCACGGCGCCGCCGGCGTGCTCGCCACCCTCACCGCGGCCGCCGCGCACCGCCCCGGCCCCCGGTTGCGGGCCGGTCTCGCCCGGGCGGCGGGCTGGCTGGCCGACCGGGCCGACGGCTGCGACCAGTACCTGCCCGGCCTCTACTTCGGCCGCTCGGGCACCGCCTGGGCGCTGCTCGACGCGGCCCGGCTGTTGGAGGACGAGGCGCTCGCCGCCCGGGCCGGGCGGCTGGCCCGCCGGGTGCCGGTCAGCTGGCCGAGCCCGGACGTCAGCCACGGCGTGGCGGGCGCCGGCCTCACCCAGCTGCACTTCTGGCAGGTCACCGGGGCGCGCGAGTACCTGGACCGCGCCGTGGCCGCCGCCGAGCGCCTGCTGGCCACCGCCGTGCCCGGCCGCTCCGGGGTGCTCTGGCCGGTGCCGGCCGACTTCGACTCCGCGCTGGCCGGGGCGCACCACCTCGGGTACGGCCACGGCGCGGCCGGGGTCGGCGACTTCCTGCTGCTCACCGGCCGGCTGACCGGCCGTCCGGACTTCCTGGCCGCCGCCGCGCGCGCCGGGGAGACCCTGCTCGCCACCGCCCGGCTGCGGGACGGCGGGGCCGGCTGGCCGGTGGACGACCGCGACCCGGCCGCCCCCGTGCACGCCCCGCACTGGTGCAGCGGCTCGGCCGGGATCGGCGGCTTCCTGCTCCGCCTCTGGCAGTCCACCGGCGACGAACGCCTGCGCACCGCCGCCGAACAGGCCGCCCTGGAGGTCTACCGCTGGCGCTGGCGCAGCTCCCCCGCCGCCTGCCACGGCCTGGCCGGGCACGCGGACTTCCTGCTCGACCTGGCCGAGGCGCTGGCCGAACCCCGGTACCGGGCCTGGGCCGAGGAGTTGCTCGGCTGCGCACACGCCCGGCACGTGCTGCGCGGCGGGCTGATGCTGCTGCCGGACGACACCCTGACCGGCGTCGGCCCGGGCCAGCGGACCGGTCTGGCCGGCCCGCTGGCCCTGCTGGTCCGGCTCTGCCACGGCGGCCCGGCACTCTGGCGCCCCACCGACCCGACCACCGCCGTCCCGAACGCTCAGGTTCCGGACACTCAGGTCCCGGCGGCCCGCACGGCCGCGCCGGGCAGCGCGGGCACCACGGGTACCTCGAGTACCTCGGACGCCCGGTTAGAGCTCGCCGAAAGGAGGTGACCGCCGCGATGACCACCGATGTCGGCGCACTGCAGCTCCTGGACGGTGTGGAGGACGCGTACCCGGCGGGCGGGTGCGGGTTCGCGCCCCGGGGGTACCACCCTCGGGCCGACTCCCGGACCGACCACTGGGCGGAGCCCCCGGCGGACTCCTGGCCGGACTCCCAGCCGGGCTCCCGGCCGGGCTCCCGGCCGGGCTCCTGGACGGGCTCCTGGACGGGCTCCTGTCAGGACGCGCGCGTCTAAGCCGTACCGGTGACCCACCGCAGGGAGCTGTCGCGTTCCCGTCATCCGACCGGACCGGTTGCGGTAGGGTGACGGCGTTCCGGCACGGACGGCAGACGTCCGGGCACGTCCGGTCCGGCCGAGGGCCGGGCCCGATCGAGGAGGTGAGACCCATCGCCGCTGCTGTTGGCCGGGTGCTCCCCCGCGTGCCGTCACCGCTGTCCGCGTGACCACGGGAGCCCCGCGAGGCTCTTCGAGAGGTACCCGTGACAGTCTTCCCCTCCGCCCGTCTCCGCACCACCCTGGTCGGCCGCCTGCGCGCCGCAGGCTGCGTGTTCGCCGAGGACGAGGCGGCGTTGCTGCTCTCCACCGCCGGCTCCCCCGCCGAGCTGGCCGCCATGGTCGACCGCCGCGCGGCCGGCCTCCCACTGGAACTCGTGCTCGGCTGGGCCGAGTTCTGCGGGCTGCGGATCGCCGTCGAGCCCGGGGTCTTCGTGCCCCGGCGGCGCACCGAGTTCCTGGCCGAACAGGCCGTCGCCCTCGGCCGCCCGGGCGCGGTGGTGCTCGACCTGTGCTGCGGCGCGGGCGCACTCGGCGCGGCCGTGGCCACCGCCCTGGGCCGGGTCGAACTCCACGCCGCAGACCTCCAGTCGGCGGCCTGCGGGTGCGCCCGCCGCAATCTGGGCCCGCTCGGCGGCGAGGTGCACCAGGGCGACCTGTACGAGGCGCTCCCCGCGCACCTGCGCGGCCGGATCGACCTCCTGGTGGCCAACGCGCCGTACGTGCCGACCGACCGGATCCGGCTGCTCCCACCCGAGGCCCGCGAGCACGAACCCGTGCTCACCCTGGACGGCGGCGCCGACGGGCTCGCCGTGCAGCGCCGGGTGATCGCGGGCGCCCGCGACTGGCTGGCCCCCGGCGGCCACCTGCTGATCGAGACCGGCGCCCACCAAGCCGCCGACACCGCTGCCGCGTTCACCGCGCACGGACTGACCCCACGGATCGTCAACTGCCCGGACCGTGAGGCCACGGTGGTGATCGGGAGCTGACCTCGGCCCGCCGCGGCGCCGACCGCACCCGGCCCCGGGCTGGTCCACAGGCGACCGGGCCGCCCCGCGCGCGAGGCCGGGGCGGCTCGTCCGTACACTGAGCCACCGTGATCACGGTGATGGTGAACGGGCTCCCCGGAGCCGGCAAGACCACGCTGGCCACGGCGCTGGCCCGGGAGTTGGGGCTGCCGCTGCTGAGCAAGGACGCGGTGAAGGAGACCCTGGCCGACGCCCTCGGCCCCGGCCCGGGCGGAGCCGGCTGGGACCGGCCCTGGAGCACCGCGCTCGGCCGGGCGGCGGGCGAGACGCTCTGGACCCTGCTCGGCGGAGCGCCGGCGGGGGCGGTACTGGAGACGCCCTGGCTCGGCGCGGAGGTCCGGGGGCACGTCCGGGCCGGGCTGCTGCGGGCCGGGGTCGAGCCGGGCCGGACCCAGGAGGTCTGGTGCGAGCTGCCGTTGGCCCTCGCGCGGCAGCGCTACGACCAGCGGGCGGCGCAGCGCCACCCGGTCCACCTCGACACGGGGGCCGGTCAGGACGAGCGCTGGTCGGCCTGGGCGGCGGTCGCCGCTCCACTCGCCCTCGGCACCGTGCACCGGGTCGACACCAGCCGCCCGGTGGACGTGCCGGGGCTGGCCGACCGGATCCGGACCGGCGCGGCCGAGGGCACCTCACCCTGGCGCGACACGCCCACGAACGGGTGATTCGGAAAAGCGATTCAGTGGCGTGCCGAGGCTTGATTCCGGGGATTTCGGCCCGAACTGACGGGACACGCCGGGAACTTCCGGAAACTGATGGAAGGCCACGAACGTTCGACGCACTGTCAGCTCGTGAATCCTGATCCATCGACATCCTGATCCATCGGTACCCGGATCCACTGGTACCCGGATCCATCGGCAGCCGGATCCGTCCGGCCGGATGGATCCACCCGCAGAGGAGATGAGACTCGTGCGCATCCTGTTCACCGGCCCGGGTTCGGCCGGGCACTCGTTCCCGCTGGTGCCCACTGCCCAGGCGCTGCGCGCGGCCGGGCACGAGGTGTTGCTCGCCGGCCAGGCCCCGCTCGACCTGCTGCGGCAGACCGGCCTCCCCACGGTGGAGATCGGCGACGGTTCGACGCTCTCCGACTCCTTCCGCCGGATCGCCCCCGATCCGGGGTACGTCAACCCCGACCGCAGCCAGGAGGAGACCATACGGCTCGCCGCCCTGGGCTTCGCCGACCACGGCCGGGCCGCCCTGCCGGGGCTGCTCGCGGTGGCCACCGCCTGGCGGCCGGACGTGCTCGTGCACGCCGCCTTCCAGGCGGCCGCCCCGCTGGTCGCGGCCAAGCTCGGCATCCCGGCAGTGGTGCACAACTTCGGGGTGATGTCCGGGCAGGAGATGGTCGGCCGCTTCGCGTCCCTGCTCGAGCCGGAGTACCGCGAGCACGGGGTCGAGGGGCCGGCCACCCACACCGTGATCGACGTGGTGCCCGCCTCCCTCGGCGGTGACGGCACGGGGTGGCGGGTGCGGTACGTGCCGTACAACGGCGGCGGCACGGTGCCGTCCGAGCTGCTCGGCCGGGGCGAGCGGCCGAGGATCGCGGTCACCCTAGGCACCGTGCTGACCGAGTGGGCGGGCGCCAATCCGATCACCCGCCTGGTGGCCGAGGCGGCGCAGGTGGACGCCGACTTCCTGCTCGCCGTCGGCGACACCGACCTCACCCCGCTCGGCCCGCTCCCGGCGAACGTGCGGGCCCTGCCCTGGGTGCCGCTGGCCCAACTCCTCGACGCGGCCGACGCCGTGGTCCACCACGGCGGTTCCGGCACCATGCTCACCGCCGCAGCACACGGCATACCCCAGCTGATCCTCCCGCAGGGCGCCGACCACTTCCTCAACGTGGCGGCCGCCCAGGCCGCCGGCTTCGCGCTCCGCTCCACCGACACCGAGGTGGATGCCGCCCTGCTGGATCGCCTGCTCACCGAGGAGGGCCTGCGCAAGTCCGCCGAGTCCTTCCGCGCGGAGATGTCAGCCTTGCCCTCCCCGGCCGACCTGGTGCCCCGGTTCGAGGCCCTGCGCTGAGGCCGGCCGAGGGCCGCTCCCGGTAGACAGCCGGCGGTAGGCGACGGCGGGCGGCCGGCCGTGGGCGGTGGACAGCCGGTCGTCGTCGGCGGGCGACCCGCGGTCCGCCGTGGGCGGTGGGCGCGGCGGTGGGCGGCTAGCGGTAGGTCGCGGTGAGGGCGTCGATCAGCAGGCCGACGCCCTCCCGGGCCTCCTCCTCGGCGAGCGTCATCGGCGGCGCCATCCGGAGCGTGTGCCCGTACAGGCCGCCCTTGCCGACCAGCAGGCCGCGCGCGCGGGCCTCCTCCAGGGCCCGGGCGGCGAGCGCCGGGGCGGGTGCACCGGTCTCCGGGTCGAGCAGGTCCACGGCGAACATCAGCCCCTTGCCGCGGACTTCGCCGACTCCGGGCAGCTGGCTGGTGGCCTTGGTGAGCTGGTCGATCATCAGGCTGCCGAGCCGCTTGGCGTTCTGCTGGAGGTCGTGGGCCAGCAGGTACTCCAGGGTGGCCTTGGCCGCCGTGGTGGCCAGCGGGTTGCCGCCGAAGGTGGAGATCCCGGCCGCCGGCAGCGCGTCCATCAGCTCGGCCCGGGCCACCACGCCACCGATCGCGAAGCCGTTGCCCAGGCCCTTGGCGAAGGTGAGCACGTCCGGGGTCACCCCGTGCGCCTGGTACCCCCAGAAGTGGTCGCCGGTGCGTCCCCAGCCGGTCTGCACCTCGTCGGAGACGAAGAGCACGCCGTGCTCCGCCAGGATGTCCCGGTAGGTGCCGAGCAGCCCGTCCGGCGCGGCGGTGAACCCGCCGACGCCCTGCACCGGTTCGGCGATCAAGCAGGCCACGTCCTTGGCGGTGGCGGTGGCCAGCACCTGCCGCAGGTCCGCCGCGCAGAAGTCCAGGTACTCGCGGTCGGTGAGCTGCGGGAACTGCGCCCGGTCGGTGCCGTGCAGGTAGTGCACGTTGACCGGAGAGAGCGAGGAGTTCTTCCAGCTCCGATTGCCGGTCACCGCCGTGGCCGCGTACGAGCGGCCGTGGTAGCTGTTGCGCAGAGCCAGCACCTGGTCGGAGCGGCGGGCGTTGGTGGCCAGCAGCAGGGCCGTCTCGTTGGCCTCGGTGCCGGAGTTGGTGAAGAATACCTTGGCGTCCTCGATGCCCGACAGCTCGGCGATCCGCTCGGCGAGTTCGATCTGCGAGCGGATCAGGTAGAGCGTGGAGGTGTGCACCACCCCGCTGCGCAGCTGCCGCTCCACGGCCTCCCGTACCTCGGGCACGTCGTAGCCGAGCATGTTGGTGAGGATGCCCGCGAAGAAGTCCAGGTAGCTGCGCCCCTCGGCGTCGGTGACCCGGCACCCCCATCCGCTGACGATCTCGATCGGCTGCTCGTAGTAGAGCGAGACCCAGGCGGGCAGGACGGCACGGTGACGGCTCAGCAGATCGGAGGTCGGCAGATCGGACATCGGCGGCTCTCGCTTCCTTGCGTTCGGGCCAGACGGGCCAGGCGGGCCAACCGCCGGAGCACGGCACCGCAGACCGACCCGCGCACCGGTCGTGCGCGAGCCGTCACGTACCGTGCCCGACGGCGGGTCCAGGAAAGGTACCGCACCACCCCGGCGACGGGTGCCCCGAACGCACCGCCACACCTCCCCCCGTCCCACCCCACGCCGTCGCCCCCCACACCGCCGTGCCCCACGACGCCACTTCGTGCCGGGCCAGACCAGACCAGACGAAGCCCAGAGCGGCGTCAGTGGATGCCGGTCAGCACCGGCTCGGCCTCGACGGGCTCGGCCACCGGCCGCCGCCGTCGGCGCAGCCCGCGCCAGAGCGCGCCGCCCACCCCCGCCAGGGCGCCGCCCGAGCAGAGCCCGAGGCCCGGCGCGGTCTCCACCAGCCAGTGGACCGCGCTCTTCGCGGTGTAGGACCAGGTCCGGCGGATCTCGATGTCCAGGTCCACCGGCTCGGCGCCGACCAGCACCTGGTCGCTGTCGCCCCGGTAGACCTCGGCGATGATGTGCAGGTGAGCCTGCCCGGGTTCGCCGGCGGTCAGCCCGAAGGTCCAGGTGCCCGCCGCACCCTTACCCACCACCGGCTTGCGTTCGGCGTCGTAACCGGTGCAGGAGATGTGTTCGCAGACCAGCGAGACACCCAGGTCGCCGCCGGTCGGCACGTTGTCCGGCGCGGCGACCACGCCGGCCGGCAGGGCGGGAGCGGCCGGGGGCGGCCCGTCCGTGGTCTTGCCCAGATCGAAGATCTTGATGCTGAACTCGGCCTCGTCGCCGACGTCCAGCCCGCCCACCGCCGTGTGCACCAACAGGCCGCGATCCAGCGCCTGTTGGTCCTGCCGCACCCGCAGCACGTAGTCCAGCTGTCCCCCCGAGCCGCCCGCCGGGAGACCGACCGGCGCGTTGCCCGAGGGCAGCAGCGGCGCCCCCGTGCTCGGTCCGGCCCGGTCGAGCCGGGCCATCCAGACCGTCACCACCACCAGCAGCAACCCCATCAGCAGGGCCGCCACCGAGAGCGGCAGCATCCGTCCGCCCTCCCGCCCCACCGACTCCCCAGCCCCGGCACCGGCACCGGCACCGGCCCCAGCTCCGGCACCGGCGCCCGGCAGCTCCGGCATCCGGAGCCCGCCCGCACCCGCCCGTCCGTCCTCGTCCATCGCCCCGCCCCACACCTCGCAGCCCGCCCCCGTGCCTCCGACACCCTAAGGCCACTGATGACGCCACGTCAGTTTTCGCGCCGGATAGCATGACCGGATGCCCGAAGCCACCGAACAGGTCCGCGTCTCCGCCCGAGCACTGGTGCGGGACGCCGAGGGCCGCCTGCTGCTGATCAATGCCCACAACGACCCCGAGGACCCGTCGGCCGGCGGGTTCTGGATGACCCCGGGCGGCGGGGTCGAGCCCGGCGAGTCACTCCCGGAGGCGGCGGCCCGCGAGCTGGCCGAGGAGATCGGCCTGCGCGTCACGCCCGAACAGCTCGGCACGCCGGTCGCGTTCACCACCGGATACGCCGAACTGGGATGGGCAAACGGGGTGTTCACCGACCACTTCTTCCTCCACCGGGTGGCCACCCACGAGATCGATCTGAGCGGCCAGACCGACTACGAGCAGCGCGAGTACCGCGGCCACCGCTGGTGGCCGGTGGCCGAGCTCGCCACCACCGAGGAGACCGTGTTCCCTTGGGGCCTCGCCGAGCTGCTCACCGGCCTCGACCGGCACGGCCGCCCCGCCGAGCCGGTGCAACTCCCCTGGCACCACTGACCGGAGACCGACCGGAGATGGGCCCGAGCGCAGCCCGAGCGCGGCCGAGACCGGCCGAGACCGGCCGGACGGCCTCCGAGCGGACTCCGCGGCGAACGCCGGGCGGCCGAATGCGGAAGAATCCACCGAACCGCCCCGAACCCTCCACTCCGGCCGCTAGCCTGTGCCCGGGATCGAACCGGAGGGAGACCGGATCGTGGGGGGCACGAACGCGCGGCCCGGGGCAGGCAGTGGCCGGCCCGGGCAGCGCCGACAGGGCTACGTCTGCTTCGCCGCACAGGACTGGTGGTACCACAACCGCGCGCACTCTGACGTGCAGTTGATGCTCAACCTGGCCCGGCACCGGCCGGTGCTCTTCGTCAACAGCATCGCGATGCGGATGCCGCTGCCCGGCCGGAGCAGCCAGCCGCTGCGCCGGATCATCCGCAAGGCGCGCAGCATGGCCCGCAAGGTGCAGCGCCCGGTGCCGGGCCTGCCCGGCTTCGCGGTGATGACCCCGGTACTGCTGCCGTTCTACGGCAGCGCGCGGGCCCGGGCTCTGAACGCCAAGTTGATCTCGCTCCAGGTCCGTTGGGCCGCCCGCAGCTTGGGGATGAGCACGGACGTCTGCGTGGCCACCATCCCGACCGCCGCCGACGTGGTCGGCCACCTGCGGGTGCGCACCCTGGTCTACAACCGCTCGGACCGGCACTCCGCCTTCCCCGAGGCCGACACCGCCTCGGTCGAGCGGCTGGAGCGCGCACTGATGCGGGACGCCGACCACGTGCTGTACGTGAGCAGCGAGTTGATGGCGGCCGAGCGCGAACTGACCGGTGAGCGGGCGGTGTTCCTCGACCACGGCGTCGACCTGGAGCACTTCGGTGCGACGGACAGCCGCGAGCCCGCCGAGCCCGCCGAGCTGGCCGCGATCCCGCATCCGAGGATCGGCTTCTTCGGCGCGCTGGACGACTTCGTGGTCGACTTCGACCTGCTGGGGCGGGTCGCCAAGGAGTACCCGGACGCACAGCTGGTGCTGATCGGCGACACCACCGCCGATCTGGGCGCGCTCACCGCGCTGCCGAACGTCCACCACCTGGGCTTCCGCCCGTACGCCGAGATCCCCGCCTACGGGCGCGGCTTCGACGTGGCGCTGATGCCCTGGCTGGACAATGACTGGGTGCGCCACTGCAACCCGATCAAGCTCAAGGAGTACCTGGCCCTCGGCCTGCCGGTGGTCAGCACCGACTTCCCCGAGGTCCGGCGCTACGCCGAGCAGATCAGCGTGGCGGACACCACCGAGGGCTTCCTCGCCGCGATCGGCGAGGCCCTGGCCGCCGCAGCCGGTCCGGATGCCGACGGCGCGGCGCAGCGCCGCCGGGCCGCCGTGGCGGGAGACTCCTGGCAGGACCGGGCCACCGACCTGCTCACCCTCATCGAGGGCGAACCGACCGGGACGGTCCGGTCCAGCTGAGCCGGGACGCTCCAGCCCGGCTGAGCAGGGACGGTCCGGTCCGGCTGAGCCGGGCCGACGCAGTCGGCCACAAGCACCACCGAAAGGGTCCGCGTGCGCGCTCGTACCTCGGCCGCACTGGCCACCGCTCTGCTGGGCCTGGTGGCCACCGCCTGCACCTCCGTCGGGCCCGTCCCGCACCCGCCGCCGCCCGGCGAGGGTGCGGGCGGCGCCCCGACCACGATGTACGGGGCGGCCGAGCCGCTCACCGCGGCCTTCCCCGACCCGGCGGCGACCACCCTCGGGGTCCGGTTCACCAGCACGCTGCCGGGGGTGGTCTCGGCCGTCCGGTTCTTCAAGGGCACGGGCAACACCGGCACCCACCTCGGCGCGCTCTGGGACACCGAGGGCCACCAACTGGCCCGGGCCACCTTCAAGGACGAGACGGCGGCCGGCTGGCAGCAGGCGGAGCTCGACCACCCGGTGAAGATCCAGCCCGGGGTCACCTACCTCGCCTCCTACCTCGCGCCGGCCGGCCACTACGCGGCCACCCAGAACGCCTTCGACGGCGGCCCGGTGGTCTACGGCTCGGGGCCGCTCACCGCCGTCGGCGGCGGGTTCGCCACCGGGGCGACCCAAGCCTTCCCGGGCGGACGGCAGGGCAACAGCGAGTACTTCGTGGACGTGGTCTTCACCGCCGACCGCGCCACCGGCCACCTACCGTCGCCCGCCGCACCGCAGTACTGGGCCAAGTGGCCCACCACCAAAGCCTGGAGCGACCAGGACCGGCTCCCGATCGGGGTCTGGATGCAGGACCCCACCACCCCGGCTCCCAACTCTCAACAGGGCCCCGACGAGGCGCACGCCTTCCGCGCGCTGGGCGTCAACACCCTGGTGGGGCTCTGGGATTGGCCCATCGACGACCACGCCCAGGTCAAGGCGGCCGAGGCCGCCGGGCTCGCGGTGGTGGCCGGCGGGAAGGCCTGCGATCCGGCGCCGACCGGGGGTTGGCCCTGCACCACCGCCGATCTGCCGCTGGCCGCGCAGGCGGCCCGGGTCGGCGCGGGCGGGCTGGCGGGGTACCTGCTGGCGGACGAACCGGATCTGAACGCGCCCAACGGATCCGCGCAGGGCGCCGGTTGCCTGCCGCCGGAGAAGTTGACCGCCTTCGCGGACAGCCTGCACCGGCAGGATCCGGGCCGGCCGGTGCTCGTCAACTTCGGCTCCGGGGTGGGCGGTGGCTTCAAGGGGCCCGGCTGCCCGGCGGACTTCTCGCAGTACACGGCCCCAGTGGACATCGTCTCGGTGGACTTCTACGGCATCACCGACCCGTACTCCCCCGGCCCGAGCAAGGGCGTGCGCAGCTACGGCCGGGTGGCGGCCCGGACCAGGATGGTGGCGCCGGGCAAGCCGGTCTGGGTGTTCCTGGAGACGCCGGTGCAGATGCTGGCCGCCTCCCGCACCGCCGCCGGCACCCCGGCCGCCTCGCCCGCCCAGGTGCGGGCGGCGGCCTGGGCTGCGCTGGTGAACGGGGCCACCGGGCTCGAATGGTTCTGCCACTCCTTCGCGGCCGGCGGCGCCCCGGTGGTGGACGCCTGCCTCAAGGACCCGGCCTCGGCCGGCGCGATCACGTCGGTGGACGAGGAGGCCCAGCGCTACGCCGCGTACTGGAACGCCCCGCCGGTCGCGGTCGGCGTCACCACCGAGGGCGCCCCGGTCACCGCCACCCTGCGCACCGCGCACGGCAGGACGGCCCTGCTCGCCGTGGCCACCGATGCCGCCGCCCTGCCCACCGGCGGTCCGGCCAAGGCCACCTTCACCCTGCCGGGCGGCTACACCGGCACCCTGCGCACCGAGGACGGCCGCGAACTCCGCGCGAAGAACGGCAAGTTCACCGACACGTTCACCGCGTACCAGCCGCACGTCTACACCCTCGACGCCCGACTCGGCTGACCATCACCAAGGCCCGAGGTCCGGAGCCCCGCAAGGCCCCGGACCTCCTGGACGGACCGGCTCAGCGAGCCGAGTGCCGGACCAGCCGCCACACCGCCCGCGGACCCTGCAGCAGGTAGCGCCGGGCGAGCCGGCGCGGCTCCTGGATCAGTCGGTAGCACCACTCCAACCCGTGGTCGCGCCACCAGTCCGGGGCCCGGTCCACGATGCCGGCCAGGAAGTCGGCCGCCGCGCCGACGGCCAGGCCGACCCGGATGCCGCTCGCACCCGCGTACTCGGCCAGCCAGGCCTCCTGCCGCGGCTTGCCGAGACCGACCACCAGCAGGTCGACGCCGGCGGCCCGGACCTTCTCGGCGAGGGCCGAGGCCCCGGCCGGGGAGGAGAGTTCGGCGCGGTCGGGGGCCCAGTAGGCGACCACGGAGAGGGTGGGCCAGCGGCGCTCGATCTCGGGCGCGAGCAGGCGGTGGGTGCTCTCCAGGCCGCCGAGGAAGGCCACCCTGGCCCCGGTCTCGGCCGCCACCGTGAGCAGGTCGGGCAGCAGGTCGGCGCCGGTGAGGCGCTCCCACTCCCGCCCGGTGAGCCCGTTGGCCCGCACCACCAGCGGCATGCCGTCGAGCAGCAGCAGCCAGTCCGCGTCCCGCTCGGCCCGCTCGATCACCCCGGCGTGGGCCCCGCCCCGCCCGAAGTGGTGCAGGTGGTCGACGTTGGTCGAGGCCACCACCAACGGCCGCGCACCCCCGGGCCCCGGCCCCGAACCGGCCGCCCCGACCTCACCCCCGGGCCCCGGCCCTTCACCGACCGCCCCGACCTCACTCCCGGGCCCCGGCCCTTCACCGACCGCCCCGCCCCCGGTCAGCGCCGGCGGCTCGTCGCCGGCCAGGCGGCTGCGGACCAGCCCGGTCACCCCCGCCAGGTCCCAGCAGTCCGCCGGGGTGCCGCCCAGGGTGAGCCGCTGCGGTCCCTCGGTCACCTCTGCTGCCCTCATGTCACCACTCCTCGCGCCGCGCCGATGCCCGGCGGCGCCGTCTCGGGCCCAGCCTCCGGCCGGATCCGGCGGCGGCGGGCGTACTCCTCCACCCAGAGCGCGGCGGCGACGCCGACGACGGTGGCGAGCGCCGCCACGCCGAACAGGCCCCGGCTCTTGACCCCTTGGACCGGCAGCGCCGTCGCGGGGACCAGCTCGTCGCTGGTGATGTACCTGTCCTTGGGCACCGGCACCGCGAGTCCGTCCTGAAGGGCCTTCAGGTGCTGGTCGAAGTGCTCGATGACGATGCCGACCTCGCGGTCGGTCTCCTTGGGGTCGGTGCCCCGCACGCTCACCTCGACGGTGGGCACCACGTACGCCTCCGTCTTGGTGGTGCCGGTGTTGCGCGGCGCCAGGTCGTAGGCCCCGCTCACCCCGGCCCGGCGAAGTTCGGCCAAGCCGGACTGGCTCTTGAGCATGGTGACCACGGCCGCGCCGATGATCGCCAGGGAGGGCCGGAAGTCGGTCAGGCCGTTCGGATCCTGCTTCGTCTCCGGGGGTTTGATCCGGATCACGGCCGTCGACCTGTAGACCACCCCCGGCTTGACCACCACCAGGGCTCCGGCGAGCGCCAGCACGGCGACCACCACCAACACCAACCAGCGCCGGATCAGCGCGCGCACCACGTCACGGAAAGACACCGTCACCCCCACCCGGCGGCCATGCTCTCACCCCGGCCGACGGGCCGAGGGCGTTTCGGACCAGTTGGCCCCGACCTCGCTGCGCGGGTACCGATCGGTGACAGTTCGGAGTTTGTTCTCCACCACTGCTCCGTTCCAACTACTCTCTTGCTGGGGTCGCTTGGCTCGGAGGGTCAGTCCTGGTGGGGGCTGCTGTGGCATGGGGTCGGGGGCGGCTCCAGGGGGAGATGCGTTGGACATGCGGGAACTCCTGCGGGTGATCCGCAGGCGTTGGTACGTCACGGTGCCGATCGTGGTGATCACGGTCTGCCTGTCGGCGGTGGCCAACGCGGTACTGCCGACGAGTTACCAGTCGGAGTGTTCGATCTCACTGCTCAACGCGCCGAGCGTGTCGGCACTGCCGCCGAACAACGGGAATCCGTTCCTGAGTTTCAGTCAGGCGCTTACCGTGGCCGCCGACTTCCTCGGACGGCGGCTGGCCTCGGACGAATCGGCGGAGGCGCTCAAGAAGCGCGGCCTGACCGGGACCTACGCGGTCAAGCTGGCCGACAACGCGATGGGCCCGTTCCTCACGCTCACCGTGACGGGGAACGACCCGGCGCAGGTCAAGAAGTCGATCGACCTGCTGAACACCTTCACCGCCGAGCAGTTGAAGGCGATGCAGGCCGAGCAGCAGGCCCCGGCGGGCTCGCAGATCGCCTCCACGGTGATCATCCCGCCGCAGGCGCCGCAGGCGCAGACCAAGAGCAAGCTGCAGTACGTGGCGATGATCGGCATCGCCGGGCTCGCCGTGGCCTTCCTGGCGGCCTTCGTCACCGAGAACGTCTTCGGTCGCCGCCGGGCCAAGCTCGGGCGTCGCGGCCAGGCCGCGGCGGAGGAGGAGCAGTTGCCGCAGCCCCCCGTCCCCGCGAGCCGGTAGCCGGGGATGGCCGCGCACGCCACCACCACCCGCGCCGGCGCACCAGCAGCCGCCCCCGACGGCTCCGCCGATCCGGCGAGCCGGTCGGGCGGCGGCCGGAGGGGGAGCCAAGTCGCCAAGAAGAAGGCCAAGTTCGACGCCGTCACGGTGCTGACCTGCTACGTCTTCTTCGCGATGTTCATCCCGTCCAACCTCACCCTGCCCGGCATGGGCGGGGTCGGCACGCCGGCGAACGTGGTCGCCCTGCTCGGCCTGATGTGGTTCCTGGCGGCCTGGCTCGCCGAGAAGCTCGTGCCGGCCCCGGGCACCCGGGCACCCCGGATCGCCATGGTGATCTTCGCGACCTCGGTGCTGCTCGGCTACATCGCCTGCGCCGGCCGCCCCGCCATCACCAAGGAGATGCAGGGCGCCGACCGGGGGTTGATCGCCTTACTCGCCTGGACCAGCCTGGTGGCCGTCTCCTCGGCGGGCATCCCCAGCCGCGAGCGCCTGTACGCGCTGCTGCGCCGCACCGTGGTGATGGCGAGCATCGTCGCGGCGCTCGGCTGGTACGACTTCCTGACCCACAGCAACATCGCCAACTCGCTGCACATCCCCGGCCTCCAGTCGGCCAGCGCCGGCATCGACGCGATGACCAGGGGGGCCTTCACCCGGCCGCGCGGCACCACCGCGCACCCGCTGGAGTTCAGCGGGATGCTGTCGATGATGCTGCCCTTCGCCGTCCAACAGGCCTTCGACCCGGCCCGGTTCGACCGCGGCAGGCTGCGCCGCTGGCTGCCGGTGCTACTGATCGGCGGCGCGCTGCCGCTCTCCGTCTCGCGGACCGGCATCATCGGCGTGGTGGTCGCGCTCGGCACCATGCTGCCAGCCTGGCAGCCCAGGCGGCGCGGCTACGTGCTCGGGGCGGTCGGCTTCGGCGTGGTGGGCCTGGGCGCGGCGGTGCCGGGCCTGCTCTCCACGCTGACCGGGCTGTTCAGCTCCTTCTTCGCCAACTCCGACAGCTCGACCCAGGCCAGGGCCGGCGACTACGCCAAGATCTGGGAGTACATGCAGAGTTCACCGTGGTTCGGCCACGGGATGGGCACCTTCCTGCCCGAGCTCTACTTCTTCACCGACAACATGTACCTGAACGTCGCCGCCGAGTTGGGCGTGTACGGCGTCCTCGTGCTGGTGCTGATCTTCGTGGCCGGCATCCACAACGGCGGCGCCGCCCGGCGGCTCGCGCCGGACCAGCCGACCCGCGAGCTCGCGCAGTGCTTCGTCGCGGCGGCCACCGTCGCGCTGATCACCAGCGCCACCTTCGACTCCCTGGGGTTCCCGATGTTCGCCGGTATCTACTTCCTCCTGCTCGGGTGCGGGGGCAGCCTGCTCGGCTTCCTGCGGAGCAACTCACCTGCGGGGGCGGGCCGGTGAGCCTCGGCGCCAAGGTCCGCTCCGGCGCCCGGTTGAGCCTGCTCAACACCGTGGTGATCCGGATCGGCAACTTCGCCGCGGGCGTGGTGCTCGCCCGCACCCTGCTCGGCCCGCGCGAGTGGGGCCTGTACGCCACCGGCATGGTGGCCCTGGGCGTGCTGCTCTCGGCCAACGAGATGGGCGTCAGCCTGGCGATCGTCCGCTGGGACCGGGACGTGCGCGAGTTCGCGCCCACGGTGATGACCCTCTCGGTGCTCTCCAGCAGCATCCTCTACGCCGCGCTCTACGCGGCGGCCCCGACCACCGCCCGCCTGCTCGGCTCGCCGGACGCCACCGGGATGCTCCGGGTGCTCTGCGTCTCGGTGGTGATCGACGGCCTGGCCTGCGTGCCGAACCAGATCATCGCCAGGGAGTTCCGCCAAGGCGCCCGGATGGTGCTCGACCTGCTCAACTTCCTGGTCACCACCGGCACCACGCTCGCCCTGGCCTACTCGGGCGCGGGCGCGATGAGCTTCGCCTGGGGCGCCCTGGTCGGCAACCTGTGCGCACTGGCCGGCTGTGCCGTGGTGGTGCCGGGCGCGCTGCGCCCGGGCTGGTCGACCGCGGAGGCCAAGGCGCTGGTCACGTTCGGCCTGCCGCTGGCCGGGGCCAGCCTGCTGGTGCTGGCCATGCTCAACGTGGACTCGGTGGTCACCGGCGCCCTGCTCGGCCCGATCGCGCTCGGCTTCTACCAGCTGGCCTTCAACGTCTCCAGCTGGCCGGTCCGTTCGATCTCCGAGGCGGCCCGCCGGATCTCCTTCGCCGGCTTCTCCCGGGTGGCCGGCTCCCCCGCCGCGCTGGCCGACGCCTTCGGCCGGGGCCTGGGCCTGCTGATGGCCGCGGCGGTACCGCCCTGCGTGCTGCTCGCCACCCTGGCCGCGCCCGCCCTGGACACCATCTACGGCCCGCGCTGGGCCGCCGCCGCCGGGGTGCTGCGCTTCCTCGCGCTGCTGGGACTGCTGCGGATCGCCTACGAGTTGGCCTACGACTGCCTGGCCGCGGCGGGCCGCCGCAGCTCGCTGATCGGAGTGCAGGGCGTCTGGCTGATCGCACTCGTCCCGGTGCTGCTCTACGGCGCCCACCTGCGCGGCATCGCGGGGGTCGGGGCCGGCCACGTGCTGGTCGCGGCCCTGGTCGCCGGGCCGGCCTTCCTCTGGGGTCTGCGCCGCGAGGGCATCGGCCCGGCGGTGGTGGCCCGGGCCTGCCTGCGGCCGTTCATCGGGGGGCTGGTGATGGCCGCGCTGTCGATCGCGGTCTACCGCTGGACCGGCGAGACCCGCTGGGGCATGTTCGTGGCGGGCGCCGTGGCGCTGGCCGGCTACCTGCCGATCGTGCTGCCGATGCGGCGGCTGCTGCGGGCCGAGACGCCCGCCGAACCCGAACTGACCATCCAGCAACCGGCGATGGCCGGGGACGGAGAGCGGTGAACGCGCTGCGGCACGGCAAGCGGCTCCTGCGGGAGACCGTCGGCTTCCTGCGCCTGATGGAGGCGCGCAACAAGGTGGTGCTCGGCCGCACCGCGCTCGCCCTGCGCAGGCAGGAGGACGCGGAGGTGGCCCGCCTCAAGGCCGAACTGGGCGCCCTGCCCCAGGTGTTGGTCACCACCGTGATCCCGACCTACCGCCGGCCGGAGGGCCTGCGCCGGGCGGTGGCCTCGGCGCTGGCGCAGACGGTCAAGGACCAGCTGGTGATCGTGGTGGACGACGGCGCGGGCCTGCCCGAACTCCCGTTGGACCACCGCCTGGTGGCCGTCAGCCTGAGCCGCAACTGCGCGGTGGCCGGGGTGGTGCGCAACGTCGGCATCCGGCTGACCGACTCGCGGTACGTGGCCTTCCTGGACGACGACAACGAGTGGGAGCCCGACCACCTGGAGCAGGCGCTGGCCGCGCTGCAGGCCCCCGGCGGGCCGGACGCGGTCTACACCGCACTGCGCCGCACCCACCCCGACGGCACCGAACTCGACGTGCTCTCGGTACCCTTCGACCGGCACCACGCGGCCGAGGAGGGTTTCCTGGACACCAACGCGGTGGTCGCGCGGCGCACCAAGGCCCTGCACTTCAGCCGGCTGCGCCGCACTCCCGAGGTCGTCCCCCGTGAGGACTGGGAGCTGGTCTTCCGGTACAGCCGCCACCACCGGGTGGCGCACCTGCCCGTCCCGACCGTCCGCTACCTCGTCAACCCCGAGAGCTACTGGAGCAACTGGTCCTGAACCAGCGTCACTTCGGCTCGCAGACCATGAATACGAAGTCGTGGCCGAGCGAGTCGAGCACGGCGTCCTCGGCCGCGAAGCAGCGCTGCACCAGCGCCTCCGTCTCGGCCGAGCCGTCGCGGAAGTGCTGGGCGATGCCGGAGAGCGCCACGTGCAGCACGGTGCCGCCGTACGGGCGCTCCTCGAGCACGGTGTAGCGCTCGCGCAGCGCGGGCAGCAGCCGGCCGGCGTCCACCGCCTCCGAGGGGTCGTCCAGCCGCATCGAGAGCAGGCTGGGCCGCACGGCCCGCCGCTTGATCCGGCCGTCCACCAACCGGCGCCGTTCCTCGGGGAGTTGGGAGAGCAACGCGTCCACGGCGCGCAGCTGCCCGTCGGTCCACTGGAACTTGGTGGGGCCGACGAACTCGTCCACCAGCAGCAGCCCGCCCGGCTTCAGCAGCCCGGCGATCCTCCCCATGGTCTCGTCCAGCCGGTCGAAGTGGTGCAGCGACTGGAGGCCGAGCACCACGTCGTAGGTCTCCCCCGCCTCCAGCAGCTCGGCCACGTCGGCGGTGCGGAACTCCAGCACCCCGTCCAGGCCGAGCTCGCGGGCCTGGCCGGTGGCGTAGTCGATCCGGTCCGGGGAGATGTCGATGCCGGTGATCCGCTCGAAGGCGCCGGTGCGGGCCCAGATCACCTCGTTGCCGCCGGTGCCGCAGCCGAGCGAGAGGGCACGCAACCTGCCGCGCCCGGCCAGCCACTTGTCGGCCACGTGCTGCGGGAAGCCCACCGCCGGGTCACCACTGGCGAAGGTGTTCCAGCGGCGCACCACCTGCGGCACGGCCCACCACTCCTGGAGCGAGGGATCGACGGCGGACCAGTGCTCGACCACGCGCTCGGTGCCGCGCACCCGCACCTTGGAGACCAGCTTGTCCAGCTGTCCGCGCCGCAGCTTGCGGCCGACCCGGGCGGCGTCGTGCCGGTTGACCAGATTGTTGAACACACCAAACTCCCTTGCAGCCAACGCCCTTGAGATGATCAGATACCGCGCAGCCGCCAGGACCGCCACCAGAGCCGCTCGCGCACCTTGGAGACCACGGCGGTGAGCACCAGCGGCTGCAGGTACGGCATCGCCTTGGCGCCGATCGCGCGGCGCAGCAGCAGGCCCTTGTACTCGGGCAGGGCGCGGTAGTTCGGCCAGCACTCGGCGGCGAAGGCGATCAGGTCGGCCTCCGGCACCACGTCGGTGCGGCCGCGGTCGTAGGCGCGCACGGCGCGGCGCAGCGCGATCCGGGCCAGCTTGCGGTTGACGGTGTCGGCCAGCTTGGCCCGGTTCTGCAGGTGCTCGGCGCAGCCGCTGAGCACGGCGTCGTAGGCCACCTTGTTCTGCCGCAGGTCGTCCATCTGGCCGCCGAACTCGGTGGCCGACATGTTGTTGCCGTGCTTGCGGTAGTACGCCTGGTCGACGCCCCGGAGGTAGCCCACGTCGGCCCGGGAGGCCAGCCGCATCCACATCTCCACGTCGCCGGCGTGCGGGAGTTCCGGGTCGTAGCCGCCGACCTCGCGCTGGAGCGCGGTGCGCACCACCACCTCGGGGGAGGTGATGCAGCCGTGCGCCTCCTTGAACCGCCGGGCCAGCCACCACTGGCCGGGGAAGACGGTGGTGCCGCGCAGCTCGGTGCGGGCGGGCGGCAGCGGGCTGCCGTGCTGGAAGTGGATCGGGTGGCCGTAGGCGAAGCCGACCTCGGGGTGCGCGTCGAGCAGGGCCACGGCCCGGGTGAGCGCGCCGGGGGTGAGCCGGTCGTCGGCCGAGAGCAGCACGGTGTAGTCGCCGTCGGCCCACTCCAGCAGGCCCTCGTTGTAGGTGGCGATGTGCCCCTTGTTGACGGCGTGCACCCGCACCTCGATCCGCGGGTCCTTGGCGGCCAGCGCCAGGGCGGCCTCGGCGGAGTCGTCGGGTGAGCAGTCGTCGATGATCAACACCCTGACGTCCAGACCCGGTTGCTCGTCGAGCACGCTGCTGACGCAGTCGGCGAGATAGTGGCCGTACTTGTAGCACGGGATCACCACGCTGACGGAGCTCACGTTCGAAGGTCCTCTCTCAAAGGGGAGTTGTGGTGCGGCGGGCCCGGGAGCGCGGTGGCTCCCGGGCCCGGTCGGGTCAGCTGATCGGTCCGCTGCCCGGTCGGGTCAGCTGGTCGGTTCGCTGCCCGGTGTCGCGGTGGTCGGGCCGTTGGCCACGCCCAGCAGGCCCCCCAGCAGCTTCTCGAGCGGAGTCAAGAGGCTGTCCAGGAGCGGGAGCTGTAACGAGGTCACGGGCGCGCCCGCCGGGCGGACGTTGGTGAAGACCGGGTCCACCCAGTAGTTGGTCGAGTTGAAGGTGCTGGTCGGGAAGCCGGTGGCACCGTACTTGTAGATGCCGTTGGCGCTGCCCGTGGCGTCCGGGGTGGCCCGCAGCGGGTAGTTGGAGTAGCCGTTGGCGAAGTACCCGTTGCTGCCGGAGTAGTGGCCCTTGGGTGCGAAGTACGAGACCACGTAGTTCGTGCCGGCCGTGACGGCGACCGGGGTGGTGAAGGTCAACTGCTGCCAGCCGGAGGCCGTCTCGCCGGAGAACGAGCCGGTGGCGAGCTGGGTGCCGGTGTTGGACCAGAGCGTACCGGTGTGGGTGCCGGTGTTGGCCACCGACTTGTAGAACCGGACGCCGGTGATCCAGCCGTTGATCGACGGGGTGAAGCGGGTGCCGAGCTCGACGGCGGTGGCGTCACCGGAGTCGAGCGAGGCGGGTGCGGTGGCGGAGTTCCACAGCGTGCAGGGGCAGGTGACGGTGGGCGGGGTGGGGCTGGTGGTGAAGCTCCAGGTCTTCGGCGCCGCCATGGTGTTGCCCCACGGGTCGTTGGCGCTGACCGTGGCGGTGTAGGTGGTGCCGAGCGCCAGCTGCCCGTTGGGGCGCAGCGTGGCGGTGGCGGTGGCGGTGTCGTAGCTCACGGCGGCGGAGACCGCGCCGCCGCCACCGGTGAGGGTGAAGTTGAGCGTCTTGGAGTCGATGGTGTGGTTGAAGGTGGCCGTCGGGCTGGCCGTGATGGCCACCCCGGTGCTGCCGGCCACCGGGGTGACGGCGGTGACGGCCGGCGGGATGGTGGTGTTGGCCGAGGTGTCGAGCACCGCGTCCACCCAGTAGTTGGAGCTGTGGTAGCTGCTGTTGGGGAAGCCGCCGCCGGTGTTGTACCGGTAGAGGGCGTTGTCCCCGTCGGCCCCCGCCATCAACGCCTTGATCGGGTCGATCCCGGCGCCCTGCCCGGTGAAGTAGCCGTCGTCGTACGAGTAGTGGCCGTTCGGGGCGTAGTAGGAGGCGATGTAGGTGGTGTTGGCCTTGACCGGCACGGGCTGGGCGAAGGTGAGCTGCTGCCAGCCGGAGGCGGTCTCCCCGGTGAAGGTGCCGGTGCCGAGCAGGGTGCCGTCACTGGCCCAGAGGCTGCCGGTGTGGGTGCCGGTGTTCAGCGCCGACTTGTAGAACCGCACGCCGGTGACCGAACCGTTCACCGTGGTACGGAACTTGACCCCGAGCTCGATCGCGCCGGCGTCGCCGGAGTCGGCGTGGGCGGGCACCGCGGAGCTCGGCCAGACGGTGCAGGGGCACTGCTGCGGGCCGACGGTCAGCGGCACGGTCACGGTGGTGCCGTTGCGCACCGAGTCGTTGACCCCGCGCACCAGGATCTGGGTCGGGCCCTGGGTCAGCGGGGTCCAGGTGTAGCTCCAGGTGGTGGTGCCGGTGGCGCCCTTCCAGGTGGTGCCGCCGTCCACCGAGACCTCGACCCGGGCCACCACGCCGGGCACGCCCGGGGCGGAGAAGCCGAGGTCGGCAGCGGTGCCGGAGACGGTGACCGGCTTCTGCACCGGCACCGTGGCGCCGGAGGCGGGGGCGGAGACCAGCACGGTCGGGCCGCCGGTCTCGGTGCTCGCCGCGGCCGCGGTCAGCCCGCTCTGCAGCGTGGTGGGCTGGGCGCCCATGTCGGCCAGCAGGTTCACCGTGGCCTGCTGCATCCGCGGGTCCTCGGTGGTGGTGTTGCCCACGTGCAGGGTGTCCAGGCCCCAGGACCACTGCACCGTGCCGGCCCCGAAGACCAGCGCGCCCGAGCTCGGGTCACGGTAGAGGGTGGGGCTGTGGGTGGCCACGCCGTTGGCGTAGGTGTTGCCGTTGTCCTGCAGCATGTTGCCGTCGTTGATGGCCACCGTGGTGGAGGACAGGTCGATCGCGCCCGGCGGCCGGAAGCCGTTGTCCACGTCCGAGTCCCACTCGTAGCCGAGCGTCCCGGTCGGGAAGGTGGCCACCTGCCCGGCGGGCAGGGTGGTGATCGAGGTGTTCCGCCAGAACCGCAGCTTGCCGAAGGCGGCCGGCACCGTCATGGCGTCGTTGCGGTACCCGTTGACCTGGAACAGCTGCCCGGTGAGCGCGTTCTGCGGCTTGCCGCCGCCGCGTCCGGCCCCGACCGGGTCCATCCAGGTGCCGGTCCACTGACCGCTCGGGTCGGGCACTCCGTCCACGCCGGGGATCTGCAGCTTGGTCTCCTTGTAGCAGACCAGGGTGCGGTACGAAGTCCCGGACGCGTCGATGGAGTTCTCGAACCGGGTGCGCCAGAACATCTCGTTGGCCGAGAAGAAGGCCAGGTTGACCCCGGCCGCCCGGGCCGCGGTCACGTTGTCGCGCTGGGCCTGGTTCCAGTACTCGTCATGGCCGTTGGACAGGAAGACCTTGTGGTTCTGGAGCAGCACGCCCTTGGTCGACACGTCGATGCCGCTCAGGTAGCTGACGTCGTAGCCGTTGCGCTCCAGCCAGCCGATCATCGAGTACTCGGAGCCGTAGATGCCGTTGTCGGCGCCAATGTCCAGCGGACGGTTGTAACTCACCTTGTACGCGCGGCCGTCGGGCGCGGGCCCGGAGCCGTTGTACAGGTTCTGGCCGCCCCACTGGTTGTACGCCTGCCAGGTCTGGTCCGAGGTCTGCACCACGACGTCGGAGTGGCTGGACTCGTCCCGGATGATGATCGGGTACGGCATCAGGCCACTGCCGTCGGCCTGCTGGATGTTGGCCAGGTAGAGCCCGGAGACGGCGTCGGCGGGCACCTGCCAGGTCACGGTGGTGGTCCAGTTGCCGCAGTCCACCAGGCCGGTGGAGGCGTCCGAGAGGCAGTTGGGCTGGGTCTTGGCCGGGTAGGTGGCGGTGGGCGAACTGGGCATCTTGCGGGCCCGGTTGCCCTGGTACCAGCCGAGCCGGTAGATCTCGATCTGGTACGCGGTGGGCGAGTTCACCTTGAACTCGACGGTGTCACCCGGCTTGTAGCTCTCGTGGGCGGTGAAGCCCTGGATGGCCCCCCAGGCGTTCGGGGAGTACCAGTCCGACACCGGATCGCCCGGCTTGCTGTTCTCGCAGGCCACCTTGTTCACCACCGGGGTGGCGCACGGGTCCCCGGCGGCGTGCGCGGGAAGCGCCGTCAGGGTGGTGGCTCCGAGCAGCAGGACTCCGGCGAGCAGCGCCCGGGGGAAGCGGCCGATCGCGCGGATTCGGTGAGCTACGGATGTTCTCCACGGCGGTCGGCCCGCCGTGCTGCCGATCTTCATGTGTTGTTCTCCCCTAGTTGTGCAGGCTTAGGGCAGCGCGGGCGCGGCCCGCCCGGGTGCCCCGACTGCCGCCCGCAGGTACCGGGCCGGCGCGCCGGCCCAGACCTCGTGCGGCGGTACGTCGTGCAGGACGACGGATCCCATGCCGACCAGCGACCAGCGGCCGACGGTCGTGTACTCACGCAGCAGCGCACCCGCGCCCAGGTAGCAGCCGCGCTCCAGGCGGCAGCCGCCGCCCAGCCTCACCCCGCTGGCCAGGGTGGCCAGCTCGGCCACCTCGACGTCGTGGGTGAGCACGGTCTGCGGCATCACGGCCACGTGTGCGCCGACGCTCGCCCGGGCGGTGACCACCGTCTGGGCGAGCAGCACGGTGCCCGGGCCGAGCTCGGCCCGGGCGGCGACGCCGGCACTGGGGTGCACCAGGGTCGCGTAGCGGCGCTCGGGCAGCGCGAGGCGCTCGGCGAGGTCGAGCCGGCTGGTGTAGACCCGGGGGTTGACGGTGCAGAGCAGCACCTTGGCCCGGGGCAGTTCGTGCACCAGCTCGGCCGGGCCCAGCACCGGCACGCCGTCGACGCGCTGTCCGTGCAGCGCCGGGTTGTCGTCCAGGAAGCCGCGCAGCCGCCAGCCGGCGGCATATGCGGCCTCGGCCGTCTCACGGCCGAAGCCGCCCGCCCCGACGATCACCAGCTCGGGACGGACGGCCCTCTTGGAGGGTTGCCTCAGCACGGCGCACCGGGCAGCGGCACCAGCGCGCCACCCTGGGCCAGGCTGCGACCGGCGGCCTCCAGGATCTCCAGCACCCGCAGGCCCGCGTGCCCGTCGGTGAGCGGGGCGCGACGCTCGCGGATCGCGGCGGCGTACTCCTCCACCACCCCGCGCAGCGCCTCCTTCTCGCCCAGCGCCGGGGCGATCATCTCGCCGGAGCGGTAGTTGACCATCAACTCCCGCCGCTCGCCCGGGTCCAGCTCGTCGGGCATGGCCAGGTCGACGCCCCGGTCGAACAGCGCCAAGCGCTGCTGCGGGTTGAGGTCGTCCCAGATCAGGGTGCGCTTGGAGCCGCCGACCATGGTGGTGCGCACCTTGGTCGGGGAGAGCCAGTTGACGTGCACGTGGGCGATCGCCCCGGAGGCGAGCTGCAGCGTCAGGTACGCGACGCAGGCCCGGCCGACCCCGATCGGGTCGGCGCCCTGGGCGGCCACCGCGACCGGGCGGTCGCTCTCGGGCAGCACGAAGTCCAGGATGGAGAGGTCGTGCGGGGCCAGGTCCCAGAGCACGTCCACGTCCCGCTGGACGAGCCCGAGGTTGATCCGCACCGAGTCCACGTACTGCACGTCGCCGATCTCGCCGGAGCGCACCAGCTCGCGGATCCGGCTGACCGCCGGGGTGTAGCAGTAGGTGTGGTCGCACATCAGCACCAGCCCGCGGCGCTCCGCCTCCTCGACCAGCTGCCGGCCCTCCTCGCCGGTGGCCGCCAGCGGCTTCTCCACCAGCACGTGCTTGCCGGCCCGCAGCGCGGCCATCGCGACCGCGAGGTGGGTGCCGGCCGGGGTGGCCACCGCGACGGCGGCCACCTCCGGGTCGGCCAGCACGGCCGCGTAGTCGTCGGTGGCGGTGACCGTGGAGTAGCCGCCCAGCACCCGCTCGGCCCGCGACCTGTCCAGGTCGCAGACCCAGCGCAGCCGGAACTCGGGCGAAGCCTGGAAGTTGCGGATCAGGTTCGGGCCCCAGTACCCGGCCCCGATCACGGCCAGCCCCAGCGTCTCTGTCACGGCGTCAGGCCCTTTCGACGGTGCGTCGGTTGCGGTCATCAGTAGGCCCCCTTGCCACGCGCCACCGCACTGGTGGTGCGCAGCAGGATGAGGGCGTCGAGCGAGTGCGACCAGTTGTCCACGTAGCTCAGGTCGAGCCGGACGGCCTCGTGCCAGGGCAGGTCGGAGCGTCCGCTGACCTGCCAGAGGCCGGTCAGTCCGGGCTTGACCAGCAGCCGGCGGCGGGTCACCTCGTCGTAGTCGAGGGTCTCCTCCGGCAGCGGCGGCCGCGGGCCGACCAGGGACATGTGCCCGGCCAACACGTTGAACAGCTGCGGTAGTTCGTCCAGCGAGTAGCGGCGCAGGAAGCGGCCCACGGTGGTGGTGCGCGGGTCCTGGCGCATCTTGAAGAGCGGGCCGTCGGTGTTCAGGTTGAGCTCGGCCAGCTCGCTGCGCAGCGACTCCGCGTTGTGCAGCATGGTGCGGAACTTCAGCATGGTGAACGGCTCGCCGTCCAGCCCGACCCGGCGCTGGCGGAAGAAGGCGGGGCCGGGGCTGCTGAGCCTGACCAGCAGCGCGAGCACCAGCAGCAGCGGGGTGAGCATCAGCAGCCCCACCGAGGCCAGCACCCGGTCCAGCACCTCCTTGGGCAGCCGGGCCGCGTGCCCCGAGCGGACGGGGGCCCGCACGTGCACCAGCGGCATCCCGCCGACGGCCTGGACGCTGAGCCGCTCGGCGGCCACGTCCGCGAGCATCGGGCTGACCAGCAGTTGGACGCCCTCGCCGTCCAGCGCCCAGCCCAGGCCGCGCAGCGCCTGGTGGTCCAACTCCCCGCCGGGCAGGGCGATCACCATCTCGCAGGCGGTGCGGCGCACCGCCGCCGGCACGTCCTCGGTGCGGCCGAGCACCGGCAGTCCGGGCTCGCCCGGCTCGGTGACACAGGCCCCCACCAGGTGCAGTCCGTGCGGCCCCTGCCGGGAGAGCGAGTCGGCGAAGGCCCGGACGGACTCCGGCTCGCCGATCACCAGCACCCGGCGCAGGTGGCGCCCGGCCGCCCAGTGGGCGAGCGTCCTGGAGCGCAGCACCGCGCGCAGCAGGAGGGTGAGCAGTGCGGCGGCGGCGAGGCCGGCCACCGCGTCGTGCAGCAGTCTCTCCTGGCCGCCCAGGACGAGTTCGGAGCCGATGACGGCGGCTCCGCACAGGCCCAGCGCGGCCTTGCCTATCCGGCCGTGGTCGGCCGCGGCCTGCGTTAACTGCCGGTGCCCGTAAGCCCGGACGGCGAGCAACGCCGCAGGCCAGAGCAGTGGCAGCAGGGTGTAGACCTCTGCCCGTCCGTGGTCGAGGTACACCACGAGCGAGGCGGCCGCAGCCGCCAGCAGGTCCACCGAGACGAGCTTGAGTAGGTGGTCGCGCTGCCGGTTCCGGCGCAGATCGCGCGGAGTCCTGACATCGCGGTAATTGTCCGAACGTGCGGCCGATTCAACGGCCATGCTGTGCCCCCCAGCCAGTACGCCTGACGAAAAAAGACGTAAGACGGCACGACCATGAGCAGCGCACACCGGTATCCCCCGAACCAGCGCGCGGACTCCCTCAAGCCGTACCGTGCGATCCCCAGGAGAGAAGGTAGCGGCCCGACACGACATCGGACGGACAAACCGCAAACAATCTCTCCAACTATGTGGGTGTCCGGTGGAGAGGCGGACGATCGGCTTCAACCTGCGCCCCCCGTACGCCCCCCGGTGACGCCCGGGCGGCCGATCGGTGAAACGCCTGACCACGAGCCGTGCCACCACGCATACTTGGCCCCGCGTCACCAAGGATCGTGCGGAGCGACGGGCCCGGGGCGGCCACGGCGAGGGGAAACGATGAAGGCTGCGGAAGTTGCAGTGATTGTGGTCACGTGGAACAGCGCCGAGGTACTGCCCGGCCTGCTCGACTCGCTGGATCGCGGACTGCTGGGAGTTTCCTGGGAGTTGACTGTAGCTGACAATGCGTCAGCGGACCAGACACTCTCCGTGGTACGCAGTGCCGTGCCCTCCGCCCGGGTCGTGCAGACCGGATACAACGCGGGCTACGCCGCCGCGATCAACGCGGCCCTGGCGAGCGTCGCCCCGAGCCGGGCGGTGCTCATCCTCAACCCCGACATCCGGCTGGCCGAGGGCTGCGTGGCCACCATGCTGCGCGAACTCGACACCCCCGGCACCGGCCTGGTCGTACCCCTGCTGACCGGCGAGGGCGGCGGGCTGACCCACTCGCTGCGCCGCGAGCCGGCCGTGCTGCGCGCCTGGGGCGAGGCCCTGCTGGGCAACCGCCGGGCCGGCCGCTGGCCCGCCCTCGGCGAGCTGGTCACCACCGAGGCCGCCTACCGCACCACCACTACGGCCGACTGGGCCACCGGGGCGGCGATGCTGGTCTCCACCGACTGCGTCGCGGCCTGCGGCCCCTGGGACGAGTCCTTCTTCCTCTACTCCGAGGAGACCGAGTACGCCCTGCGCGCCCGCGACCTCGGCTACGCCACCCGGCTCGCCCCCACGGCCCGCGCCGTCCACCTGGAGGGCGACTCCGAGGTCTCCCCGCGCCTGTGGACCCTGCTCACCCTCAACAAGGTGCGCCTCTTCCGCCGCCGCCACGCCCTCCCGGCCACCGCCCTGTTCTGGACGGCCACCCTGCTGCGCGAGGGCTCCCGCGCCCTGCTCGGCCACACCCGCAGCCGCCGCGCCGCCGCCGCCCTGCTCAGCCCGGCCCGCCTGCGCACCCGCCCGACCGCCGACAACCTGGCCTGAGGCGCACAGCGTGTACCTCTCCTCCGCCCGCTCCGCCGACCACTCCCGCCCGGCGGGCCGCGCCGCCCGGCGGGTCAGCTCCACGGTGGTGACCCTCGGGGTGGTGAGCCTGCTCACCGACATCTCCTCCGAGATGGTCTCCTCCGTCCTGCCGCTCTACTACACCTCCGTGCTCGGCCTGACGATGCTTCAGACCGGCTTCCTGGACGGCCTGTTCAACGGCGCCACGGTCTTCCTGCGGCTGGTCGGCGCCCACCTGGCCGACCGGTTCCAGGCCCGCAAGTACGTCGCCCTGGCCGGGTACGGCCTCTCCGCGCTCTGCAAGCTGGCCCTCCCGGCGGCGGGCGCCTCGCTGCCCGCGCTCAGCGCGGCCCTCGCGGCCGACCGCAGCGGCAAGGGCCTGCGCACCGCTCCCCGGGACGCGCTGATCTCGCTCTCCTCCACCCCGGAGACCCAGGGCCGCGCCTTCGGGGTGCACCGGATGATGGACACCGCCGGCGCGTTCTGCGGCCCGCTGGCCGCCTTCGCCCTGCTCTCCGCCGTGGCGGTGGCCTACGACGCGGTCTTCGTGGCCAGTTTCTGCGTGGCCACCCTCGGGCTGCTGGTGCTGCTGCTCTTCGTCCGTGACCAGCGCGGCACCCACACCCGGGCCAAGCCCGTGCTGCGCACCGCCCTCGACCTGCTGCGCGACCGCACCTTCCGCCGCACCTGCCTGCTTGTGACCCTACTGGAGACGGCCACCATCAGCGACGCCTTCGTCTACCTCACCCTCCAGCGCCAGGACGACCTGGCGGCCCGCTGGTTCCCGCTGCTGGCGCTGGGCACCGCCGCGCCGTACCTGCTCCTCTCGCTGCCGGCCGGCACCCTGGCCGACCGTTTCGGCCCCTGGCGGCTCTACCTCGGCGGGCACCTCTGCTTCCTGGCCCTGCTCGCCCTGCTGGCGGTCGGCGGCAGCGGCCCGCTGGTGCTCACCGTGGCCCTGCTGCTGCACGGCACCTTTTACGCCGCCACCGACGCCCCGCTGATGGCGCACGCCGCCCGGCTGCTGCCGGCCGAGGCGCGCACCTCGGGCTTCGCGGTGCTGCAGAGCCTCCAGGCGCTCGGCATGTTCGCCTCCTCGCTGCTCTTCGGCACCGCGTACCGCCTGGTCGGCGCCCGCACCACCCTCGAACTCTTCGCCGTGGGCCTGCTGTTGTCGCTGGGTCTGGCCACCGCTCTGATCCGGAAGGGCACCACCGCATGACCACCCGCCTCCGCGTGACCATCTTCGCCGTGGCCTTCGCCCTGCTCGCCGCCCTGGCCATCGGCTACGGCCTGCACGCCGCCAGTCGCGAGCAGGTGACGCACCGTCAGGGCGACGGGGCCGCCCCGAGCGGCCTGGACCTCACCGGAGTGCACGGCCGGCTGCTCTTCCGCGACACCGAACCCGGGCCCGGCTACGGCCTGTTGGCCACCGTGGCGAGCTCGGAGCCGACCGGCCCGCGCACCGTCGGCCAGACCTCCTGCGAGCGGGTGTACGCGGCGGCCGGCACGGTGGTCTGCCTGGCCACCACCTACGCGGCCATCCCGCGCCACACCGTGAAGATCCTCGACGCCACCCTGGCGGTCAAGCGCGAACTCGACCTCGGCGCGGGCGCCCCGAACCGGGCCCGGATCTCGGCCGACGGCCGGATGGCCTCCTGGACGGTCTTCACCTCGGGCGACTCCTACGCCGCCAACACCTTCTCCACCCGCACCTCCATCCTGGATGTGCGCACCGGCACCCTGACCGCCACCCTGGAGAACTTCGACGTCCGCAAGGACGGGCAGCAGTACCTCCCGGTGGACCGCAACTTCTGGGGCGTGACCTTCACTTCGGACGACAACACCTTCTACGCCACCATGTCGCCGATCAGCACCGGCAAGACCTACCTCGTCCGGGGCGACCTGGCCAAGCACTCGCTCACCGTGCTCCGGGAGAACGTCGAGTGCCCCTCGCTCTCCCCCGACGGCACCCGGCTGGTCTTCAAGAAGCGGGTCTCCGGCGGCACCACCGCGCCCTGGCACCTGGCGGTGCTCGACCTGGCCACCATGAAGGAGACCCTGCTGGCCGAGCAGCGCAGCGTGGACGACCAGGCGGCCTGGCTGGACGACCGCACCGTCACCTACGCCGTCCCGGTGGCCGGCAAGTCCACCACCGACCTCTGGCAGGTGCCCGCCGACGGCTCCGGACAGCCGAGCGTGGTGCTGCACAACGGCTTCTCCCCGGCCCCACTGCCGTAGTCCTCCTCAGGCCCGGGTGATCCGACTACCTGCCCGTCGGATCATCCGAATTTCCTCCGTGCCGAAACTTTCTCCCCGCCGGGCCTCGCCAGCCCGGCCGGGGCGCTGCCATCCTGGAACGGTGACGCCGAGCTATCGCGAGATCGCCGCACGTGTCCTGAACGAGATGTCCACCGCCCCCGGCTGGCGGCTGCGCGAGGACGAGACCTGGTGCTTCGCCACCCCGCCCGACCGCCCGCGCCGGGCCCAGGGTTGGAAGCTGCACCTCTCCACCACCCCCGACTCCGCACCCCGGCTGCTCGCCGAGGCCACCCGGGTGCTGGTCGCGGCCGGCTGCGCGTTCAAGTTCGCCGTCACCCCGCAGGTGGCCGCCGAGCTCAACGGGGTGCGGGCCGTCCGCGGGCAGTCAGGCAAGTTCCTCACCGCGTACCCGGCCGAGGACGACCAACTGCGCCGGCTCGCCGACCAGCTCCACCGGGCCACCCTCGGCCTGGCCGGGGCCGCCATCCTCTCCGACCGCCGCTACCTGCCCGACAGCGCGGTGCACTACCGCTACGGCTGCTTCGCCCCGCCCCACGAGCTGAGCGACGAGGGCTTCTACGAGGGCCGGCTCCGTGCCCCCGACGGCAGTTCGGAGCCCGACCAGCGCAACCCCTGGTTCTCCCCGCCCGGTTGGGCTCCGCTGCCGTTCGAGCACCACGGCACCGCCGCGCGCCCCGGCGGCCCGGTCCGGCTGGCCGACCGCTACCTCGTCCACTCCGCCATCCGGCACTCCAACCGGGGCGGCGTCTACCGCGCCCGGGACGAACTCACCGGCGAGGAGGTGCTGTTGAAGGAGGCCCGCCCGCACGTGGGCGCCGAGCCCGGCGGCCGGGACGCCCGCAGCTGGCTGCGCCACGAGGCCGAGGTGCTGGCCGCGCTCGCGCCCCGCCGGGTCGCCCCCGCCCCGCGCGAGGTCTTCGAGAGCGGCGGGCACGTCTTCCTGGTCGAGGACTACATCGACGGCGTCAGCCTGCAGCGCTGGGCCGCCGACCGGGCCCGCCAGTGCGGCGGCCGGATCCCCGCCCCGGAGCTGCGCCGACTGGCCCTCGCCCTGGCCGGGTTGATCCACGAGGTGCACTCCGCCGGGTACGTGCTGCGCGACTTCAAGCCGGGCAACGTGGTGATGGCCGCCGACGGCACGCCCGTGCTGGTCGACCTGGAGGCCGCCGTCCGCCCCGGCGCCCCGGCCCGGGTCACCGGCACCCGCGGCTTCACCGACCCCGCCTACCTCGAAGCCGCCGACCGCGCCGCCACCCCGACGCCCCCGGCCCCCGGTCCGGAGGCCGACTGCTACGCCCTGGGCGCGACCCTGCTGCACGTGGCCACCGGCATCAACCCCGTGCTGGCCCCCGACACCCCGCCGTCCCGCCCCACCGCCGAACGCCTCGCCGCCCTGGTCCGCACCGCCACCCCCGCCTTCCCCGCCCTCCGCAGCCTCGGCCCGCTCATCCTCGGCCTCACCGCCGACCGCCCGACCCGCTGGACCCTCACCCAGGCCACCGCCCACCTGACCGCCACCCCCGTCCCGCGCCCCGCCCCGCCCTCCTCCACCGGCCTGCCCGCACTCCTCCACCACGCCGACCGCCTCCTCACCGACGGCCTCGCCGAGCTCGCCGCCACCCTCACCCCCGAGGCCGAGTACCTCTGGGCCCGTCCCCGGGCGCTGCCGCCCGGCGACCCCTGCAACGTCCAGATGGGCGCCGCCGGCATCCTCGCCGTGCTCGACCGGGCCGTCCGCTGCGGCCACACCGCCGCCGAACCGACCCTCCACACCACCGCCCACTGGCTCGCCGACCGCCTCGACCGCCCCAGCCGGGTCCTCCCCGGCCTCTACTTCGGCCGCTCCGGCGCCGCCTGGGCCCTGTACGAGGCCGCCCGCACCCTCGACGACCAGGGCCTCGCCGACCGCGCCCTCGACCACGCCCTCCACATCCCGCTCGACTCGCACCACCCCGACCTCTGCCATGGCCTGGCCGGCGCCGGCACCGCCCAACTGCACCTCTGGCGGGCCACCGGCGACAAGCGCTTCGCCGCCCGCGCCACCGAGTGCGCCGACCGCCTGCTCGCCCTGGACGCCCCACCCGCCACCATCGACTGGCCGCTCGGCCCCGAGCACCGCCGCGAACTGGCCAACGCCACCTCGTACGGCTTCGCCCACGGCCTGGCCGGCCAGGCCGCCTTCCTGCTCGCCCTCGGCCGCGAGCTCGACCTGCCGGGGCCGGTGGAGATCGCCACCGCCGCCGGCCACGCCCTCTGCGCGGTGGCCGCCCCGGACGGCCCGGCCGCCGAGTGGCCCAAGGGCCCCCGCCGCACGGACCGCCCGGGCCTGGACTACTGGTGCCACGGCGCCGCCGGCATCGGCACCTTCCTGATCCGCCTCTGGCAGCACACCGGCGAGCCCGCCTTCCGCGCCCACGCCGAACGCGCGGGCGCCGCCGTCCACCGCGACCGCTGGCGCCTCGGCCCGGGCAACTGCCACGGGGCCTCCGGCAACGCCGAGTTGCTGCTCGACCTGGCCGAGGCCACCGGTGAGGAGCAGCACCGCGAGCGGGCGGCCCAGACCGTCGACTGCCTCCGCGTCCGGGCCGCGCACCGGGACGGCCGCGCGGTGCTGCCGGACGACACCCTGCGTGAGCTGTGCGCGAGTTACCACGTCGGCTACTCCGGCGCGCTCGACTTCCTGCTCCGCCTCAGACACGGTGGCCGCCGCTCCTGGCTGGTCGACGCCCGTCGACCGGCCTGACGGCCACCGGGACCAGAAGATGCACCATCGAAAGGAGCCCACCCCGATGGAGACCCAGGTCCTGGAACTCCAGGAACTCCCCGAGACCGACGACCAGCCCCTCGACCCGGTGATGTGCTGCGACACCGGCCACCACAGCTTCTGGGAGAGCTACTTCTGCGTCACCCCGCCCGAGGGTGACTGCTGACCCCACCCCACCCACCAGGTGCGGACGTGCCTCCAGCCGTCCGCACCACCCTTACAGCCGACCCCAGTTGGCCTCCTCCAGCACCCCGGCCCACGGGTCACCGGCCCGCTCGGCCACCTGCTCCGGGGTGAAGGCCAGCTGCTCCGCACTCCGGCAGGCCGCCACCTCGGCCCACTCCAGCGGGGTGGACACGCCCGGCACCCGCCCGGCCCGCAACGAGTACGGCGCGGCCGTGGTCTTGGCGCTGTTGTTCTGCGACCAGTCCACGAAGACCCGGCCCGTCCGCAGCCGCCGCTCCATCCGGTCCACCACCAACCCGGGGTGCGCCACCCGCAGCCGGGCGGCCAGCTCCCGCGCGTACGCCCCGGCCGTCCGCGCCGGAGTCGGCCGCAGCGGCACCGCCAGGTGCAGACCCTTCGCCCCGGAGGTCTTCGGCCAGACGGTCAGCCCGTCCGCCACCAGCAACTCCCTGGCCAGCAGGGCCACCGCGCAGCACTCCACCACCGACATCCCGGGCCCCGGATCCAGGTCGACCACCAGCCGGTCGTGCTCGGCCGGGTCCTCCCGCCACTGCGGCACGTGCAGCTCCAGCGCGCCGAGATTGGCCGCCCAGATCAGGGTGGGCAGATCGGCCACCACCACCTGCTCCAACTCGCCCTCGCTGTGCGTCACTTGCATCGTAGTCAGCCAGTCCGGAGCCCCCGCCGGCAGGTGCTTGGCCCAGAACCGCTGCTCCGCCACCCCACCCGGGAAGCGCAGGAAGGAGGCCGGCCGCCCAGCCAGGTGCGGCAGCAACTTCGGTGCCACCAGGGCGTAGTAGCGCAGCGCGGCGGCCTTGGTCCACCCGGTCTCGGGGTAGAGCACTCGGTCCAGATGGGTCAGCCGGAGCTGCCTGCCGTCCACCTCCGTGATGGTCACCGCCGGATCCGCCACCCTGACCACCGCCGATCACCGACCCGTCCAGTCGAGCAACTCCCGTTCGCTCCAGGTGGTGACGATCCGCTCCGCCGGGATCCCGGCCTTCGCCGCCCGCGCGCACCCGTACGCCTGCCAGTCGAGCTGCCCGGGCGCGTGGGCATCGGTGTCCACCGAGAACAGGCACCCCGCCTCCACCGCCAGCGCGATCAACTCGCCGGGCGGGTCACGCCGTTCGGGCCGACAGTTGATCTCCACGGCCGTCCCGCTCTCGGCGCAGGCGGCGAACACCTTGGCGGCGTCGAACCGTGACTGCGGCCGGGGCTTGTCGCCCAGCAGCCGCCCGGTGCAGTGGCCGAGCACATCGGTGTGCGGGTTGCGCACGGCGGCCAGCAGCCGCCTGGTCATCAGCATCGGATCCATCCGCAGCTTGGAGTGCACCGAGGCCACCACCACGTCCAACTGCCCCAGCAGCCCGTCCTCCTGGTCCAGGGCGCCGTCCTCCAGGATGTCGCACTCGATCCCGGTGAGCAGCCGGAACGGCGCGAGCTCGGCCCGCAGCTCCGCCACCACCTCCAGCTGCCGCCGCAGCCGCTCCGGGCTCAGCCCGTGCGCCACGGTCAGCCGGGGCGAGTGGTCGGTGAGCACGGCCCACTCGTGGCCGAGCTCCTTGGCGGTGCGGGCCATCACGGCGATCGGGCTGCCGCCGTCCGACCAGTCCGAGTGCAGGTGGCAGTCGCCGCGCAGCGCCGCGACCAGTTCCTCCCCACCGACGGCCAGCGGCTCCTCGGCCTGCTGCTCCAGCTCGGCCAGATAGGCCGGCACCCGGCCGCCGACCGCCTCCGCGATCACCTTCGCCGTGGTCGCCCCGACCCCGGGCAGCGCCGTCGCGTGCGCGGCCAGCTCCGCCAGGTCGGGCCGCTCCTGCTCCGCCAGGTGGGCCCGGACGGCCTCGGCGGCGTGCCGGAAGGCCTGCGCCCGGTACGGCGAGGCCTGCGCGCGCTCCAGCAGGAACGCGGTCCGTTCCAACGCCCGAACGGGGTCCATGTGCCCCACGTGCCCGGTGTGACCCCTGAGGAAACCCGCCCCACCCGGTTTCCACCCGCCCCACCCGGGCAAGCCGACCTACAGGGGGACGCTCCCGGAGGAGGCACCGCCATGTCGCAGCCCACCACCGTCGACCGCTCGGCCGGCATCCCGCCCGATGCCCTGCACAACGACGTCCTGCTGCGCGAGCTGGCCCAGCTCCACCGCACCCGCCACGAGACCTTCCTCTACGGCTCCGAAGAGGCCCTCCGCCGCCACACCCTGCGCACCGGCCAGCTCGAAGCCGAGTTCGTCCGCCGCTTCCCCTACCGCCAGGTCGCCGCCACCCGCACCCGCAGCGGCGCCCGCGCCCGCGAAGCCGCCACCCAGATCGCCTCACACCCGTAAACCAGGGGCGCGGGGAACTGCGCGGCCAGCCACCCGGCCACCCCACCTGTTACGCAGAGCTACTTGGCACCGTCTGCGAACAGAGCAACCGGTGAACCGAAAGTCAGGACACCGCCCGCAGGTGCCTCGGCCGGGCCGCCTCCAGGGCGGCCTGCAGCTCGTCCCGGTTCATCGAGGACCGCCCCGCGATGCCCTGCTCGGTGGCCAGCTTGTACAACTCCGCCTTGGTCAGCTCCCCCAGCTCCGGCCCGGCGGCCCCCCGCTTCGCCTTCGCCTTCTCCCCCTTCGCCTTCGCCCCCTTCACCTTGGGCTCCCCCTTCGCCCCGGGCTCCTCCTCTGCCTCCGCCGTACCCTCCGCCCCCGCGGTCCCCGCAGTCCCCGGGGCCGCTGCGCTGAGGCTCCGCTGCAACACGTCCATCAGGTCCACCACGTTGGTGGACTCCGGCGCCGGGGCGGCCCGCACGGTGTCCTCGCCACTCAGCTTGGCCTCCACCAGTGCCCGCACCTGCTCCGCATAGGTGTCGTGGTACGCCGCCGGATCCCACTCCACGCTCAGTGCCTCGATCAACTGCCGTGCCGCCGCCACCTCTTGCTCGCGCGGGGCGGCGTCCTCGCCGGCCCCCGGCAGATTGTCCACCTCACGCCGGGGGTCGCGGACCTCGTCCGCGTAGTGCATGGTCTGCAACACCAGCAGGTCGCCCTCCGCCCGCACGGCCGCCAGGTACTGCTTGCCCCGCATCGCGAAGTTCGCCACCCCCGCCCGCCCGGTCTCGGCCAGGGCGCGCCGGAGCAGCGCGTACACCTTCGCGTACTCCTTGCCGCGCGGGCCGAGGTAGTAGGTCTTGTCGAAGAAGATCGGGTCCACCCGGGCGAGCTCCACGAAGCCGCTGATCTCGATGGTCTTGGCCCGCCCGGGCGATAGTTCGTCCAGCTCGGCGGGCTCGAGCACCACGTACTCGCCCTCGGCGATCTCGTAGCCCTTGACGATGTCGCCGTAGCCGACCTCCTTGCCGGTGCGCTCGTTGACCCGCAGGTTCCGCACCCGGTCGGAGGTGCCGCGTTCCAGCTGCCGGAAGTGCAGCGAGTGGTCCTCGGTGGCGGCGTAGACGCCCACGGGCACGGTGACCAGCCCGAAGCTCAGAATCCCGGTCCAGATCGGTCGGGCCATCTCGGCCTCCTCCTGCGCAGCAACACCACGAGCAAGGCCCCCGTCCTCCATGCTGCTCCCCCGCACCCGACTGAGCACCCCCTCCGGGCGGCGTCCCCTCCCGGGGCAGGCCGTGGCAGAAAAGGTGGGGAGCACGACATTGCTGCCACCTCGCCGCCCCTGCCAGGCTGAGGCCCGTGATCAAGCGCAGCGTGCTCTTCGTCCTGTACGACGACCTCCAGAGCCTGGACGTGTCCGGCCCCTGGGAGGTCTTCGCCGGCGCCGGGGCCTACCAGCCCCGCACCGCCTCCCTCGGCGCGGCCCCGGTCCGGTCGAACAGTGGCCTGCGCCTGCTCCGGCCCCGGTCCGGTCGAACAGTGGCCTGCGCCTGCTCCCCGACGAGGACCTCCGCCGGAGCGAACCGCCGCACACCCTGGTCGTGCCCGGCGGCTCGGGCAGCCGCCACCCCCACCCCGAACTCGTGGACCGGATCAGAGAGTTGGCCGAGGGCGCCGAACGCGTCGTCTCGGTCTGCACCGGCGCCTTCCTGCTGGCCGCCGCCGGGCAGCTGGACGGCCGCCGGGTCACCACGCACTGGAAGCACTGCGCGGCGCTGGCCCGCCGCCACCCCACCGTCGAGGTGGATCCGGATCCCATCTTCATCCGGGACGGCCGGGTGGCCACCTCGGCCGGGGTGACGGCGGGGATCGACCTGGCACTCGCGCTGGTCGAGGAGGACCTCGGCCGGGAGCGGGCGCTGCCGATCGCCCGCCACCTGGTGATGTACCTGCGCCGGCCCGGCGGCCAGGCGCAGTTCAGCACCCAGCTCGCGGCCCAGCTGGCCGAACGGCAGCCGCTGCGCGAGCTGCAGCAGTGGATCGCCGAACACCCGGCCGCCGACCTGGCCGTCCCGGCGCTGGCCAGGCGGGCCGCGCTCTCACCCCGCCAGTTCGCCCGCACCTTCACCGCCGAGGTCGGCGTGCCGCCCGGCCGGTACGTGGACGCCGTCCGACTGGAGACCGCGCGCCGGCTCCTGGAGGAGTCCGCCGACGGGATCGAGCAGATCGCCCGCGCGGCCGGCTACGGCACCCCCGAGGCGATGCGGCGGGCCTTCACCCAGGCCCTGGGCACCCCGCCCTCCGAGTACCGTCGGCGGTTCAACTCAACACCTGCACCCACCACTTGAGGACAAGGCATGCGCACCGTCATCCCGCTCTTCGACCGCTTCACCGGACTGGACGCCGTCGGCCCCTACGAGATGCTGGCCGCCGTGCCCGGCGCCGAGGTGGTCTTCGCCGCCGCCGAGGCCGGGCCGGTCCGCTCCGACACCGGCTTCCTCACCCTGCACGCCGAGCTGCCGCTGCGCGCCGTCACCTCGGCCGACCTGCTGCTCGTGCCGGGAGGCCCCGGCCAGGCCGCCCGAATGGCCTATCGGCCCCTGCTCGACTGGCTCCGCGCGATCGACGCCACCACCACCTGGACGGCCTCCGTCTGCACCGGCTCCCTCCTGCTCGCCGCGGCCGGCCTGCTCACCGGCCGCCGCGCCACCACCCACTGGCTCGCCAAGGACCAGCTGGCCCCGCTCGGCGCCGTCCCCGCCGCCGAGCGCGTGGTCTTCGACGGCAAGTACGCCACCGCCGCCGGCGTCTCGGCCGGCATCGACCTCGCCCTCCACCTGATCGGCCGTACGGCCGGCCACGAGATCGCCCGGGCCGTCCAGCTCGGCACCGAGTACGCGCCGGAGCCCCCGTACGCCGCCGGCACCCCGGAGACCGCTCCGCCCGCCCTGGTCACCGCCCTCCGCGCCCGGCGCGGGACCATCCTCGGCACGGCCGACCCCGCCCACCGAACCGGCTGAACCCACCCCCGGTCCCGCCCGCGGCCTCGGCGCCCCCACCCGGCCCGCGCGACACTTGAGACATGAACGACATCTTCACCCCGCCGGTGGTGGTGCGGCCGCCCACCCGGGGAGTCCACCCGTACCGCCGAGTGGAGATCTACGGCCGCCTGGTCGGCAAGGCCTTCACCGCAGCCGACGTGGCCGAGTACATCCGCCGCGCCGGCGTGGAGGACCCCGACCTGGACGACCCGGACCTCGTCGAGTGGCGCGGCGGCGACCGCACCGCCTGGGAGCCCGACGCACCCCCGCCCGACCAGTCGGACCCGCCTCCCCCTGCGTGAGCGCCCGCCCAGGCCACCAGCCCCCGGCGGAGCCGCCTGCGCCCACCCGGGCCAACCCGGTCCCCCCATCCGTTGACGGCCCCACCGGTCGGGTGGCCGCCGCGCCCGGCCCCTGCGGTAGTGGAGAACACCCCCTACCCCGCCAGGAGCCCCGATGCGCCCCGCCAGCCCGGCCGCCCCCGCCACTCCCAAGACCAGCAGCGCCGGCAGCAGCCGCGGCGCCCGCGCCGGCCGCCGCACCACCCGCCTCATCACCGCCGCCCTCGGCCTGACCACCCTCGCCGCCCTCGCGGCGGGCTGCGCCGAGGCCGAGCTGCCGCCGATCCCGCCCGCCCCGAGCCCCAGCCCGAGTGCGGTGGCCAGCGCCGTCCCGGCGGTGGTCACGGCGCCCGGTCCGACGCCCGCGCCCAAGCCGGGCATCACCATCGCGGTGGCGAACGCGGGCGGCCTTGGGCCGATCCTGGTCGACGGGACCGGCCGCACGCTCTACCTCTCCGATGCCGACACCTCGGTCAAGTCCACCTGCGCCGCCGACTGCGCGGCGGCCTGGCCCGCCGTGACCACGCCCGGGCCGCCGGTCGCGGGGGCCGGTGCGGACCAGGGACTGCTCGGCACCACGCCCCGACCGGACGGCAGCCTCGCGGTGCTCTACAAGGGCCGCCCGCTCTACTACTTCGCCGGTGACAGCGCGCCCGGGGACGTCAACGGGCAGCAGCAGGAGCAGTACGACTCGGTCTGGTACGTCTCGAACGCGACCGGCGACAAGGTCGGCAAGGTAAAGACCGACTGACCTGCGGAGCGGTCATCCGCCCGCCGTCTCACCCTGCGACCGGTTGTTGCACTTCCTGAACCATCGACCAACTCCTGCATAATTCTTCACCCAACCCCCGGAATCTCCGCCTGTTCAGCCACATTCTTATACGTTACCCGTATGAACAATCCCATTCAGTCATTCCTCAAGGGACGCTCAAATACGTCCCGACCTGGGAAGATGACAGACCGCCGACAACCATAACCGGCTCGTGAAAATAGCTCGGAGAATGTAACTATTTAGAATCGGCGCCTGTTGTGGAGCGCCGCGCTGCGCCTAGCCTTGGGCAACTCTCACCACCCCTGCCGTCTTCGAGAGGTCAACCCCCATGGCTCAGACCGACCAGCTCGTCGTCTCGTCGGACAAATCGCCCACACCAGCCCCAACCGGGGGCAGCAAGCTCCGCCGCGAAGTCGGCCTGATCGGTCTGCTCTGGGCCTCCGTCGGCTCGATCATCGGGTCCGGCTGGCTGTTCGGCGCCAAGAACGCCGTCGTGGTCGCCGGCCCGGCCGCGATCATCTCCTGGGGCATCGGCGCCGTCGCCATCGCCCTGCTGGCCTTCGTGCACGCCGAGCTCGGCGGCATGTTCGCCGCCGCCGGCGGCACCGCCCGGTACCCGCACTACACCTTCGGTGGCTGGGCCGGCATGTCCTTCGGCTGGTTCTCCTGGCTGCAGGCGGCCACCGTGGCCCCGATCGAGGTCGAGGCGATGATCGGCTACGCCGGTCACTGGTCCTTCGCCCAGCACTTCCTGCACGCCGACGGCACCCTCACCCCCAGCGGGTTCGCCGTCGCCGTGCTGCTGATGGGCGTGTTCGTCGCGGTCAACTTCCTCGGCGTCCGGATCCTGGCCCTCACCAACTCGATCGCCACCTGGCTGAAGATCGCCGTCCCGCTCGGCACCATCTTCATCCTGGCCGTGACCAACTTCCACGGCTCCAACTTCACCTCGCACGGCTTCGCGCCGTTCGGCGCCAAGGGCGTGCTGGCCGCGATCAGCACCAGCGGCATCATCTTCGCGCTGCTCGGCTTCGAGCAGGCCATCCAGCTGAGCGGCGAGAGCCGCAACCCCAAGCGCGACATCCCGCGCGCGGTGCTCGGCTCGGTCACCATCGGCACCCTGATCTACACCCTGCTGCAGGTGGTCTTCATCGCCGCGCTGCCCGCCGCCGCCTTCGCGGCCGGCTGGGACAAGCTGGACTTCGCCGGCATCAGCGGCCCGTTCGCCGGTCTGGCCACCGTGGTCGGCCTCGGCTGGCTGGCGTACGTGCTGTACTTCGACGCCATCGTCTCCCCCGGCGGCACCGGCCTGATCTACACCACCTCCACCTCCCGGATCTCCTACGGCCTGAGCAAGAACGGCTACGCGCCGCAGCTCTTCGAGCGCACCGACCGCCGGGGCGTGCCGTGGTTCGGCCTGGTGATGTCCTTCGTCACCGGCGTGGTCTGCTTCCTGCCCTTCCCGAGCTGGCAGCAGCTGGTCTCCTTCATCACCTCCGCCTCGGTGCTGATGTACGCGGGCGCCCCGCTGGCCTTCGGCGCCCTGCGGGCCCGGCTGCCCGAGCGCGAGCGCTCCTACCGCCTGCCGGCCGGCGGCGTGGTGGCCCCGCTCTCCTTCGTGGTGGCCAGCCTGATCATCTACTGGTCCGGCTGGGACATCCTGATGCGCCTGGGCTTCGCGATCCTGCTCGGTTACCTACTGCTCGGCGGCTACGCGGCCTACGCAATCCACAAGAAGCTGGCGAACGCGCCCCGGCTGGACTGGAAGGCGGCCCGCTGGCTGCCGGTCTACCTGATCGGCATGGGCCTGATCTCCTGGCAGGGCGGCTTCGGCGGCACCGGCCACATCCCGCTCTGGTGGGACATGGCCCTGATCGCGGCCTTCGCCACCGCCATCTACTACTGGGCGGTCAACTCGGCCCTGTCGGCCGAGGAGATCGAGCGCAACGTCGACGAGGTCGACGTGGTGGACGCCGGCGGCCACTGATCACCCCGATCATCCGCTGAGGGCGTGTCCTACGGGTCACGTCGGAGGGCCCCGCCGGGCGGCAGTACGCCGGGCGGGGCCCCTGCGGTTGTGGGCGGGCGTGGACGGTGATTCAGTCGGAAGCGGCCGCAGCGGAGCGCCCGCTGCCCCCTGGTACCTCCCCGTACCGCTAGGAGGCCCTCCCACCATGTCCGATGCACACGTGCCGTACACCACCAACAACGCCGGTGTCCCGGTCGAGAGCGACTCGGATTCGCTGACCGCCGGCGCCGTCGGCCCGATCCTGCTGCACGACCACTACCTGATCGAGAAGATGGCGCAGTTCAACCGCGAACGCGTCCCCGAGCGGGTCGTCCACGCCAAGGGGGGCGGCGCGTACGGCGTCTTCGAGACCACCGGGGACGTCTCCGCCTACACCAAGGCGGATCTCTTCCAGCCCGGCAAGAGCTGCGAGATGCTGGCCCGGTTCTCCACCGTGGCGGGCGAGTTGGGCACCCCGGACAGCTGGCGCGACCCGCGCGGCTTCGCGCTGAAGTTCTACACCGAGCAGGGCAACTACGACCTGGTCGGCAACAACACCCCGGTCTTCTTCGTCCGTGACCCGATCAAGTTCCAGGACTTCATCCGCTCGCAGAAGCGCCGCCCCGACACCCACCTGCGCGACAACGACATGCAGTGGGACTTCTGGACGCTCACCCCCGAATCCGCCCACCAGGTCACCTGGTTGATGGGCGACCGGGGCATCCCGAAGACCTGGCGGCACATGAACGGCTACGGCTCGCACACCTACCAGTGGGTCAACGCGGCCGGCGAGCGGTTCTGGGTCAAGTACCACTTCAAGACCGACCAGGGCATCGAGTTCCTCACCCAGGCCGATGCCGACCACCTCGCCGGAGTAGACCCGGACGCCCACCTGCGGGACCTCTACACCGCCATCGAGCGTGGCGAGCACCCGAGTTGGACACTCCAGGTGCAGATCATGCCGTACGAGGAGGCCTGGAGCTACCGCTTCAACCCCTTCGACCTGACCAAGGTCTGGCCGCACGCGGACTACCCGCCGATCGAGGTCGGGCGGATGACGCTCAACCGCAACCCCGACAACTACCACGTGCACATCGAGCAGGCCGCCTTCGAGCCCTCCAACCTGGTGCCCGGCATCGGTGTCTCGCCGGACAAGATGCTGCTCGGGCGGATCTTCTCCTACCCGGACACCCACCGCTACCGGATCGGGCCCAACTACGCCCAGCTGCCGCCGAACCGGGCGCACGTGCCGGTGCACTCCTACAGCAAGGACGGCCCGATGCGCTTCGACGCCTCCCGGGCCACCACGCCGTACGCGCCCAACTCCCACGGCGGCCCGGCGGCCCAGCCGGAGCTCTGGGGCGCGCCGCTCGGCTGGGACGTGCAGGGGCAGATGGTGCGCGAGGCCTACCCGCTGCACGCCGAGGACGACGACTGGGGGCAGGCCGGCACGCTGGTCCGCCAGGTGATGGACGACGCGGCCCGCGAGCGGCTGGTCGCCAACGTCTCCGGGCACCTGCTGAACGGGGTCTCCGCCCCGGTCCTGGAGCGGGCCTTCCAGTACTGGCGCAACATCGACAAGGAGACCGGCGACCGGATCGCCGCCCGGGTCAAGGGGTAGCACTCCCCGGGGTACCGAAGGGGCGCGGGTCTTCCCGCGCCCCTTCCGGCTGCCCGCGCCAGGTCCGGGCGCCCGCGCCCCGTCCGGCTGCCCGCGCGCCCTCCGGGGCGATGGCCGGGGACGTTGACAAGGGAGTGGGGCGCGAGGAAGCTAAGCAAGCGCTTAGTCAGCACCCGTCGCACCGATCCGACGCCCCACCCCGTCGCGCCGACCCCGAGGACGCCATGAGTGACGACCGCCCCGCCGACCCGCCCGGCCTGGACCTCGCCGGGGTCCGGGCCCACCTGGACGCCGAGCTCCCCGGCCTGGTGCGCGGGCCGCTCACCGCCCGGCTGCTCGAGGGCGGCCGGTCGAACCTCACCTACCTGATCGAGGACGGCCACTCCCGCTGGGTGCTCCGGCGCCCGCCGCTCGGCCACGTACTCGCCACCGCCCACGACATGGCCCGCGAGCACCGGGTGCAGAGCGCCCTCCACCCCACCGGCTTCCCGGTGCCCCGCCCCCTGCTGCTGGTCGAGGACCCGGCCGTCACCGGCGCACCCTGCTATCTGATGGAGTACGTCGAGGGCACCCCGCACCGGGACGCCGCCGCGCTGGCCGCCCTCGGCGAGCCGCGGGTGCACGCGCTCGGCCTGCACCTGACCGAGACCCTGGTCCGGCTGCACGCGATCGACCCGGCCGCCGCCGGGCTGGCCGACTTCGGCCGACCCGAGGGCTTCCTGGAGCGGCAACTGCGCCGCTGGAGCAAGCAGTTGGACGCCAGTCGGAGCCGCGAGCTGCCCGGCCTGGACGAGCTGCGCGAACGGCTGGCCGAGTCGCTGCCCACCTCCCCCACGCCCACCCTGGTGCACGGCGACTACCGGCTGGACAACGTGCTGGTCGGCCCGGACGACCGGATCCAGGCCGTGCTCGACTGGGAGATGTCCACCCTCGGCGACCCGCTCACCGACCTCGGCCTGCTGGTGATGTACACCGAGCTGGCCCGCCAGTACGACGGCATCCTGCCCGGCGCTGCGCTCGCCCCCGGCTTCCCCACCACCGCCGAGCTGGTCGCCCACTACGCCAAGGGATCCGGCCGGGACGTGGCCGCGCTCGGCTGGTACGTCGGCTTCGCCTCGTTCAAGCTCGCCGTGGTGCTCGAAGGCATCCACTACCGGTACGGCCAGGGCGGCACGGTCGGTGCGGGCTTCGACCGGGTCGGCGAACTCGTGCCGCTCTTCGTCCGGTTCGGCCTCACCTCGCTGAAGGAGCACTGATGGACTTCGGGTACGACACCCGCACCGAGGAGCTGCGCGGGCAGCTGCAAGCCTTCCTCGCCGAGCACGTCTACCCGGCCGAGCCGGTGCTCGCCGCCCAACTCGCCGACCCGGCACGGCCGGAGTGGTCGGTGCCGCCGGTGGTCGCCGAGCTTCGCGCCGAGGCCAAGGCGCGCGGACTCTGGAACCTCTTCCTCCCGGGCGAGGTGGGCGCCGGTCTGACCAACCTCCAGTACGCGCCGCTGGCCGAGCTCACCGGCCGCTCGATCCTGCTCGCCCCGGCCGCCCTCAACTGCGCCGCCCCCGACACCGGGAACATGGAGCTGCTGGCCGAGTTCGGCTCCCCCGAGCAGCGCGCGCAGTGGCTGGAGCCGCTGCTCGACGGCACCATCCGCTCCGCCTTCGCGATGACCGAGCCCGAGGTGGCCTCCTCCGACGCCACCAACATCACCACCCGGATCGAGCGGGACGGCGCGGACTACCTGGTCACCGGCCGCAAGTGGTACATCACCGGCGCGATGAACCCGGACTGCAAGATCCTGATCGTGATGGGCAAGACCGACCCGACGGCCGAGCCGCACCGGCAGCAGAGCATGATCCTGGTGCCGCGCGACACCCCGGGCGTGACCATCCGCCGCGGCATGACCGTCTTCGGCTACCAGGACGCGGACCACGGCGGCCACGCCGAGATCACCTTCGAGGGCGTCCGGGTGCCCGCCGCCAACCTGATCGGCGGCGAGGGCGACGGGTTCGCGATCGCCCAGGCCCGGCTCGGCCCCGGCCGGATCCACCACTGCATGCGGGCGATCGGGATCGCCGAGCGGGCCCTGGAGTTGATGTGCCGTCGGGTCAGTGAGCGGGTCGCCTTCGGCAAGCCGCTGGCCGAGCAGGGTGTGGTGCAGGACTGGATCGCCGAATCCCGGGTGCGGATCGAGCAGGCCCGCCTGCTGGTGCTCAAGACCGCCTGGCTGATGGACACCGTCGGCAACCGCGGCGCCCACACCGAGATCCAGGCCATCAAGATCGCCGTCCCGGCGACGGTGGAGTGGATCCTCGACAAGGCCGTCCAGGCGCACGGCGCCGCCGGCGTCAGCCAGGACACACCGCTGGCCCAACTCTGGGCGGGCAACCGCACCTTGCGGCTGGCCGACGGCCCGGACGAGGTGCACAAGCGCTCGCTGGCCCGCCGCGAGCTCCGCCGCCAGACCAAGGAGGGCTGACATGGACCTCCTTGGTCGTGTCCGCGCCCTGCTCGCCGACCACCCGCCGGCCGGGACGGCACCGCTCGACTTCCTCCGGGCCCGCTTCGACGCGGGTCTGGCCTGGGTGCACTTCCCGGTCGGCCTCGGCGGGCTCGGCCTGGCCCGCTCCGAACAGGCCGTGTTGGAAGCCGAGTTGGCCGCCGCCGGTGCGCCCGACAACAACCCGCGCCGGATCGGCATCGGCCTCGGCATGGCCGCCCCCACCATCCTGCGCTACGGCACCGAGGAGCAGAAGGCCCGCTTCCTGCGCCCGCTCTGGACCGGCGAGGAGGTCTGGTGCCAGCTCTTCAGCGAGCCCGGCGCCGGCTCCGACCTCGCCGCGCTGGCCGCCCGGGCGGTGCTCGGCGAGGACGGGGTCTGGACGGTGGACGGACAGAAGGTGTGGACCTCCACCGCCCACACCGCGCGCTGGGCCATCCTGCTGGCCCGCACCGACCCGGCCGTGCCCAAGCACCGAGGCATCACCTACTTCGTCTGCGACATGACCGACCCCGGCGTGGAGGTCCGCCCGCTGCGCCAGATCACCGGCGAGGCCGAGTTCAACGAGGTCTTCCTGACCGGCGTCCGGATCCCCGACGCCCACCGCCTGGGCGCCGTCGGCGAGGGCTGGCAGGTCGCCCAGACCACCCTCAACAACGAGCGGGTGGCGATCGGCGGCCAGGCCGCCCCGCGCGAGAGCGGCATGATCGGCGTGGTGGCCGAAGTCTGGCGCAACCGGCCCGAGTTGCGCACCCCTGAGCTGCACCAGCGGCTGCTCAAGGGCTGGGCCGACGCGGAGGTCGTCCGCCTCACCGGCGAACGCCTGCGCCAGCAGCTAGCCCTGGGCCAACCCGGCCCGGAGGGCGCCGCGATGAAGCTCGCCTTCGCCCGGCTGGCCCAGGAGTTGAGCAGCCTGGAGCTGGAACTCCTCGGCGAGGAGGGCCTGCACTACGACGACTGGACGATGACCCGCCCCGAGGTCGTCGACTTCACCGGCCGCGAGGCCGGCTACCGCTACCTGCGCGCCAAGGGCAACTCGATCGAGGGCGGCACCTCGGAGATCCTGCGCAACATCATCGCCGAACGGGTGCTCGGCCTGCCCGCCGAACCGCGCGCCGACAAGGACCTGCCCTGGAAGGACGTGCCCCGGTGACCCCCGATCTCCCGACCCCCGACCTGCTCTACTCGGAGGTCGAGGAGGAACTGCGCGCGAGCGTAAGGTCCCTGCTCGACCACCACTGCCGGCCGAACGCCGTGCTGGCCCGCTGCGAGGGCGACCAGCCCTACGACCTCGCCCTCTGGGCCACCCTGGCCGGGCAGTTGGGCCTGGCCGGCCTGGCCGTACCCGAGGAGCACGGCGGCGCCGGCGCGGGCCCCCGCGAAGTCGCGGTGGTCCTGGAGGAGTTGGGCCGCCGGGTCGCTCCGGTGCCGTACCTCGGCAGTGCGGTGCTGGCCACCACGGCGCTGATCGCCTGCGGAGCGGCCGAGGCCCTGCCCGAACTGGCCTCGGGCACCCGGCGGGCAGCGCTGGCCGTGCCGTTCACCACGGCGCCCGGGGCAGCCTTCCCGACCGCCGTCACGGCCGAGGCCGGCACGCTGACCGGACGGGTCACCTCCGTCGCGGACGGGTCGGTGGCCGACCTGCTGGTCGTCCCCGCCATCGGGACCGACGGGCCCGGCCTCTACGCCGTCGAAGTGGGCGGAGCCGGAGTCGAGGTGGTGCGGCGGACCTCGCTCGACCTGACCCGGCCGGTGGCCGACGTGATCCTGGCGGGCGCGGCGGCCCGGCGGTTGGCCGAGGCGGAGACGGCGGTCGCGGCGCTCGACCGGGCCCTGCTCACGGGTGCGGGCCTGCTCGCCTCCGAGCAACTCGGCGTGGCGGAGTGGTGCCTGACCACCACGGTGGCCTACCTGAAGGAACGGCGGCAGTTCGCAAGGCCGTTGGGCTCCTTCCAGGCGCTCAAGCACCGGCTGGCCGACCTGTGGCTGGAGACGGTCGGGGCAAGGGCGGCGGCGCGGTACGCGGCCGACGCGCTGGCCTCCGGCAGCCCGGACGCGGCGGTGGCGGTGGCGCTGGCCCAGTCGCACTGCGGGGCACTCGCCGTACGGGCGGCCGAGGAGTGCATCCAGCTGCACGGCGGCATCGGGATGACCTGGGAGCACCCGGCCCACCTCTACCTGAAGCGGGCCAAGGCCGACCAACTCGCTTTGGGTACACCGGGTTTCCATCGAGCGGCGCTCGCCGAATTGGTGGCGCTCGGGGCGTGAACCACTGGGGGCGCGGGGAACTGCGCGATCAACCGTCCACGTACGTAGTGGGCTGGTCGCGCAGTTCGCCGCGCCCCCGGCATGCTGCCCCAGTAATGGTTACCCGATCACGAGACGACCGGTGGTGCGTCCCTCGGCGACACGGGCCACTGCATCGGCCACCTCTTCGAACGGCACTCGCTCGCTGACCAACGGCCGGACAACTCCCTTGGCGGCGAGCGCAGTCAACTCGGCGTGAGCCTCCCGCACGGCCGCCGGGTCCTTCGTCACGTACAACCCCCAGTGCAGGCCGAGGATCGAGTAGTTCTTCACCAGCGCGTGGTTGAGCGGCGGCGCCGGGATCGAGCCGCCCGCGAAGCCGACCACCACGATCCGGCCCTCGAAGGCCACGCACTTGGCCGACCCGGTGTAGGCATCCCCGCCCACCGGGTCGAAGACCACGTCGGCCCCGCGTCCGCCGGTGGCCTCCTTCACCGCCGCCACGAAATCGGCCGAACGTCGGTCGATGACCACATCGGCGCCCAACTCCCGCGCCACGGCGGCCTTCTCGGCCCCGCCGACCACGCCGATCACCGTCGCCCCGGCCGCCTTGCCGAGTTGGACGGCGGCGCTGCCGACGCCCCCGGCCGCGGCGTGGACGAGGAGCGTCTCGCCGGCGCGGATCCGGGCCCGGCGGTGGAGGGCGAACCAGGCGGTCTGGTAGCCGATGTGGAGGGCGGCGGCCTCGGCGTCGTCCAGTGACTCGGGGGCCGGGAAGAGGTTGTCGGCCGCCATCAGCGCGTACTCGGCATAGGCACCGGCCGGCAGCACCGGGGTGCCGATCACGCGCTGCCCGGTGCCGACCACCTCGCCGCAGAGCTCCAGACCCGGGGTGAACGGGAGCGGGGGCCGGAGCTGGTAGTGGCCCCGAGTGAGCAGGGCGTCGGGGAAGTTGACGGCGGCGGCCCGCACCCGGACCAGCACCTGGCCCTCGCCGGGCTCGGGCTGCGGCACGTCCTCGTGCAGCCGGAGCACCTCGCGCGGCTCGCCCAGCTCGCCCACCTGCCAGGCCCTCATGCCGGGCCCTCCTTCTGCTCGATGGTCTGCTGGAGGCGGTTCATGCCGTCGATCCAGCGGTCGGGGGTGGTGGCGCGGGCCGCGTAGTACTCGGCCACCTCGGGGTGCGGGAGGATCAGGAACTCCTCGGCGGTGACGGCGCGCAGGGCGGCCCGGGCCGCGTCGGCGGGCTCGATGGCCGTCGGGGTGAGCAGCACCTCGCCGGCCGTGCCGGTGGCGGCGAGCATCCGGGTGCGGACGCCCTGCGGACAGAGCGCGTGCACCCGCAGGCCGCGGTGGCGGTAGGTGGCGGCCAGCCACTCGGCGAAGGCCAGGGCGCCGTGCTTGGTGACGGCGTAGGGGGCGGCGCCGAGCATGGTGAGCAGGCCGGCGGCGGAGACGGTGGCCAGGAAGCGGCCCGAGCCGCGCTCCAGCCATTCGGGGAGCAGCTGTTCGGCGGCGCGGACGTGTGACATCACGTTGACGTCCCAGGCGGTGGCCCAGGCGGCCGGGCCCGCGTCGGGGCCGCCGCCGGTGCCGATGCCCGCGTTGGCGCAGTAGGTGTCGATGCCGCCCAACTCGGCTCGGGCGTGGGCGAGTAGAGCGGCGATGCCCTCGGTGGAGGCGGCGTCCCCGGGGTGGGCGAGGCCGCCGATCCGGTCGGCGACGGCCCGGGCGGCCTCGGCGTCGAGGTCGTTGACCAGGACGCGGGCGCCCTCGGCGGCGTACGCCTCGGCGAGGGCCGCACCGATGCCGTGGCCGGCCCCGGTGACCACCACGCGCTCACCGGCGAAGGCCCCGGTCACAGGCCACCGCCGAGCGTCACGCCGCCGTCGACCACCAGGGTCTGGCCGGTGATCCAGGCGGCGTCCTCGGAGAGCAGGAAGGCGACGGCGCCCGCCACGTCCTCGGGCAGGCCGAGCCGCTTGAGCGGGTAGGCGCGGCTGACCTTCTCCTCGCGGCCCTCGTACAGCGCCTCGGCGAACTTGGTCTTCACCACGGCGGGGGCGACGGCGTTGACCCGGATGTCGGGGCCGAGGTCGGCGGCCAGCTCCATGGTGAGCCGGATCAGCGCGGCCTTGCTGACGCCGTACATGCCGATGCCGGCCGAGGAGCGGATGCCCGCCACGGAGGCGACGTTGACCACGGCGCCGCCGTGCTCGCCCATCCAGGCGGCGTGGGCGCGGCGGGTCCAGGCCAGCGGGGCGAGCACGTTGACGGCCATGATCTTGGCGGCCACGGCCGGGTCGGTGTCCAGCACCGGGCCGTAACTCGGGTTGATGCCGGTGTTGTTGACCAGCAGGTCGAAGCGGCCGAAGGCCTCCAGGGTGCGGCTGACCGTCTCCTCCTGGTGGGCCGGGTCATCCGACTTGCCGGCCACGGCGATCGCGTGGTCGGGGCCGCCGAGCTCGCGGACGACCTCGGCCAGGGCCTCCTCGCCCCGGGCGGTGACGCAGACCTTGGCACCGCGCTCGACCAGCTCGCGCGCGATGCCGAGGCCGATGCCCCGGCTCGCTCCGGTGACCACGGCCACCTTGCCCTTGAACGAAGGCGTCATCGCCAACTCCTCTCATCCTGACTAAGCGCTTGCTTAGCATGTTGGGCCCGGGTCACACTGTCAACAGCCCGGCCGGGCCCGTCTGGGAGGATGAGCGCCATGAGTGATCAAGCAGCAGCCGCCCTCTGGCCCGAGGCCGCCGCCGGCACCACGGGCGAGCGCACCGAGACGGCCCGGCGCCTGCTGCTGGCCGCCGTCGACTCCTTCGCCCGGCGCGGCTACCACGCCACCACCACCCGCGACATCGCCACGGCCGCCGGGATGAGCCCCGCCGCGCTCTACATCCACTACCCCTCCAAGGCGGCCCTGCTTTCCGAGATCAGCCGGGCCGGCCACCAGGCCACCCTCGACCTGGTGCTGGCCGCCGCCGCGAGCCCCGGCGGCCCGACCGTCCGGATGCGCAAGCTGATGGAGAGCTTCACGCTCTGGCACGCCCGGGCCCACACCGTCGGCCGGATCGTCAACCACGAGCTGCACGCCCTGCCGCCCGAGGAGTTCGAGGTGGTGGCCGAGCTGAGACGCCAGATCGAGGAGACCGTCCGCGCGGTCATCTGGCAGGGCGTGGCGGCCGGCGTCTTCGACGTGCCGGACATCCGCACCGCTGCCCGGGCCGTCACCTCGCTCGGCATCGACGTCTCCCGCTGGTACACCGACCGCAGCACCGAGACCCCCGAGGAGCTCGGCCGCCGGTACGCCGTCCTGGTGCTGCGGATGCTTGGCGCCAAGGGCTGACCCCGCGGCCGGCTGCCCCTCTGACCGGCCGACCCGGCCTACAGTCTGACGAACTGACAACCCCATCGGACGGCACCCTTCCCCACCTCGATCGACTTAGGTTAGGCTCACCTAAGTCGAACCCGAGGAGGACGGACACCCATGCCCGCACACCGCCCCACCGCAGCCGAACGCGCCCGCACCCTGGTGGCCCACGCCTCCTCCGTGGTCCTGGACCTCCCCGGCATCGACCTCACCGAGCGCCCCGGCCCGCCCCCGCTGGTCAGCTGTGCCGTACTGCCCGGCCCCGGCGCCACCCTCGCCGTCCTGGTCGAGCGCTCCTCCCCGCTGCACCGGATCACCGCCCTGGCCCGGGCCGAGGAGATCCCCGGCGAGCTGGACGTGGTGGACGTGGCCCCCGTCGCCCTGCCGCACCGGATCCGTGCCCGGCTCGGCGCCCAGGGCCGGCTCAGCCCGCTGCCCGCCACCGCCGAGGAGCTCGACCGCCTCTTCCCGCCGCACCTCTTCCCGCACCGCGCCGGAGGCTCCCACGCGCTGCTCCGGTTCGAGCTCGACCACCTGGCCGTGGAGGACCTCTGGGGCAGTGACTGCTGCATCGGCCTCGCCGCCTTCACCGCCGCCCGTCCGGACCCGGTCGCCGCCGAGGAGGCCGGCCTGCTCCAGCACCTGGCGAGCACCCACCCCGAGCAGCTCGACCTGCTGGCCGCCCAGGCCCTGGACCACCCGGACGGCCCCGGCCCCTTCCCGGTCACCGCCGTCCGCCCGGTCGCCCTCGACCGCCACGGCCTGCGGGTCCGCCTGATCGGCGAGCAGCACGTCACCGACGCTCGGTTCGACTTCCCCCACCCCCTTACCGGCCCCGAGCAGCTCCCCGACGCGATGCACCGCCTCTTCGCGCACGCCCTCCGCTGAGAGCCCACCCATGTGAGCGCGCACATCCCGAGCGCCGAGCGCCGAGCGCCGAGCCCCGAGCCCCGGCCGTCAGCGGCCGTTCGGGGCGATCACCGAGAAGTGGCCGCCCTCCGCGTCCCGGAGCCGGGCCGTCCGCCCGTACGGGGAGTCGGCCGGAGCCTCGGCCACCTCGCCGCCCAGCTCCACCGCCCGGACCGCCGCCCGGTCGGTGTCGGTCACCGAGAAGAAGACCTCCCAGTGCGGCGCGATGTCCTCAGCCCGGCGCAGCGCCGCCACGCTCCGGCCCTCCGAGCGCAGCGCCACCCGCTCGTGCTCGTACCGGACCTCGAACCGGGCCGGGTCACGCCCGTCCCACTCGAAGACCTCTCCGTAGAACAGCGCCGAGGCGAACGGGTCGCTCGCCCGCAGTTCGATCCAGACCGGCGCGCCGGGCGAGTCCACCCAGGTGGCGCAGCCGAGCTCGCCCTCCCAGACGCCGAACGCGGCGCCGTACGGGTCGGCCGCCAGGGCCAGCCGCCCGGTCTCGAAGGCCAGCGGGCCCACCGCAAGGGTGCCGCCGCTCTCCCGGATCCGGTCGGCGGTGGTGTCGGCGCTCTCCGTCCCGAAGTAGGTGGTCCAGGCGACCGGCGGCTGCCAGTCCCCCTCCAGGGTGCCGATCCCGGCCACCTCCACCCCGTCCACCACGGCCCGCAGGTGCGGCCCCCAGCGGTCCGCCCCCGGTTCGAACTCCCACCCCAGCAACGGTCCGTAGAACTCCCGCGCGGTCTGCGTGTCGCGCGCCATCAGGCTCACCCAGCACGGCGCGGCGGGCACGCACCGCACCTCGACGGTCTGTCCGCTCAAGGTGACCACTCCCTCCGGTCCGGAACGGGCCCAGCCTAGCCCTGGTGCGTGTACGGCGGGCCCGTGCCACCGTGGAGCTGGACCGAATGGCAGAGCCGAGGAAGTGGTTGGCGATGGGCGGCGCGTACGTCGTGGTGGGCGCGGGTCTGGCCGGGGCGAAGGCCGTGGAGACCCTGCGGGAGGAGGGGTTCGACGGACCGCTGGTGCTGATCGGCGCGGAGGCGGAACGGCCCTACGAGCGGCCGCCGCTCTCCAAGGGGTACCTCCAGGGGAAGGCCGGACGGGAGACCGTCTTCGTGCACCCACCCGAGTGGTACGTCGAGCACCGGGTGGACCTGCGCACCGGCGTCACCGTCACCGAGATCGACCGCTCCGGCCACACCGTCCGGCTGGACGGCCGCAGCCTGGTCGGCTACCAGAAGCTGCTGCTGGCCACCGGCGCCGAACCGCGCCGGCTGCCCGTGCCCGGCGGCGACCGCGCGCTGCTGCTGCGCACCCTGGGCGACAGCGAGCGGCTGCGGGCCGGCTTCCGGCGCGGCGCCAAGCTGGTGGTGATCGGCGCGGGCTGGATCGGTCTGGAGGCCGCGGCCGCCGCGCGGGAGGCGGGGTGCGAGGTCACCGTGCTGGAGGCCGCCGCGCTGCCGCTACTGCGGGTGCTCGGCCGGGAGGCGGCCGAGGTCTTCGCCGAGCTGCACCGCGCGCACGGCGTGCGGATGCGCTTCGACGTGCGGGTCAGCGAGCTGACCGAGCGGGGCGTGCTGCTCGGGGACGGCGAACTGGTCGAGGCCGACACCGTGCTCGCCGGGGTCGGTGTGGCCCCGCGCACCGAACTGGCCGAGGCCGCCGGGCTGACCGTGCAGAACGGCATCCGCACCGACGCCCGGCTGCGCACCTCCGACCCGGACGTCTACGCCGCGGGCGACGTGGCCAACGCCGACCACCCGCTGCTGCGCCGCGCCGTCCGGGTCGAGCACTGGGCCAACGCGCTGCATCAGCCGCGCACCGCCGCCCGGGCGATGCTCGGCCAGGACGCGGTCTACGACCGGGTGCCGTACTTCTTCACCGACCAGTACGACCTCGGCATGGAGTACACCGGTTACGTCGAACCGGGCGGCTACGACCGGGTGGTCTTCCGGGGCGACGTGGACGGCCGCGAGTTCATCGCGTTCTGGCTCGCCCAGGGCCGGGTGCTGGCCGGCATGAACGTCAACGTCTGGGACGTGACCGACCCGATCCGTGCCCTGGTCCGCAGCGACCGGGCCGTGGACCCGGCCCGGCTGGCCGACCCCGACGTGCCGCTGGACGAGGTCTTCGAGCAGGGCTGAGCCCGCCGGCCCCGGCTACGGATTCAGCCGTTCTTGAGTTCGCGGTGGGCCTTGGTGAGCAGCTGCATCGCCAGCTCGTTGAGGGCCCGCGCACCTGCCACCTCCTCGCCCACCCTGGCCTGCGGGCGGTCGTCGTGGTGCCGGGTGCTGTAGCCGTTGGCCCGCAGCTCGGAGCCGTCGGACAGGCAGACCATCGCGGCGGCCTTGGTGCGGTCGCCCTCCTCCTCGAACTCCAACTCCACGTGCCAACCGACGAGTGTGTGCATCATCGCCGCCACCTCCGCATCCATCGGGTCACCGGACGGCGTTCACTCCCCAGCCTGCGCCGCCCGGCCCGCCATTTCCACCGCCGCCCCACCCCGAGAGGTTCGCCGCCGTGCCGCTGACCTACCCCGAGCGGGGCGCGAGCGCCCGGCCGGGCCCGCTGCCGAAGGGCTACCACCACCTGCGGCACCGCGCCCGGCTCGGCCACGGGCGGGCCGCGTTCGAGCGGGCCGGGGCCGCGCTGACCGGATGGGCGGTGCACCGGGGCGCCGGGGTGCGGATCGCGGCCGGAGCCGCCCGGGCCGAGCCCGGGGTGACGGTGGACGGCGAGCTCCGGGCGGGGCCGCTGCGTTTCCCCGCACCCTGCGAGGTGGTCTGGAGCACGGCCGAGCCGAACCGGATCGGCTTCGCCTACGGCACTCGGCCGGGGCACCCCGAGTGCGGCGAGGAGTCCTTCCTGATCGAGCTCGACCCGGACGGCTCGGTCTGGTTCACCATCGCCGCCTTCAGCCGCCCGGCCCGCTGGTACACGCGGCTGGCCGGCCCGCTCACCCCGCTGGCCCAGCGCCTGATCGCCCGCCGCTATGCCCGCGCGGCCCGCCGGCTGGCCGGGTAGAGCGCGAAGGAGACCTCACCGGGCTGGGTGGTCAGCCGGGCCACCGGCCGGGCCCGGGCAGAGCGGTGCCAGTGTGCTCGATGGTCGTCCCGAGGATCCCTGACTGTCGGGAGGGCGGTTGCGTTGCCGTGTTCGCGACCGGGACGGTGAGCAGCAGGCGGGCCGAGGTGTCGGTGGTGCGGATCTCGAAGTGGTCGATGGCGGTGGGGGGCAGGGCGGTGCCGCCGGTGGTGTGCAGGGTCTCGTAGGGGGTGGCGGGGAGGGACCAGGTGGTCACGGTCTGGTGGGCGCCCTGCGGGGAGACGGCGACCAGGTCGCAGGTGAGCGGGCCCTGGAGGGTGCCGAGGGAGAGGGTGAGGGTGATCGCGCTGCCCCAACCGGCCGGCGTGACACCGACGGTGGCCGCGACGCCGGTGGCCGGGTCGGTGGCGGAGTACTGGGCGGCGACGGCCACCGCGGTGGGGGCGGGCGAGCCGGCGGTGACCGCGAGGGTGGCGGCCGGGCCGCCGATGACCAGGACGGCGGCGGCCGCTACCAGGGTGAGGCGGCGGCGCCGGGTGCGGCGGCGGGCGGCCGCGACCTCGCCGATCAGCCGGTCGAGCAGGCGGGGGCTCGGCACGGGGGTGCGGATCGGCTCGCCGGCCGTCCTGAGTTCGGCCAACAGGTCTGTGGTGGCGGCGAGTTCGGGGAGTTCGGCGGTGCAGGACGGGCAGTCGGCGAGGTGCCGCTCGAAGGCGTCCCGCTCGGCCGGGGCGAGCAGCCCGAGCAGGTACGGGCCGAGGTCGGTGTGCGGGCCGCCCGGCGCGGCGGGGTGCTCCGGCACGGTGGGGTGCGAGGTCATGAGGTCACTCCTCGTTCCTCCAGGGCGAGCCGCAGGGCGCGCAGGGCGTAGTGGGCGCGTGAGCGGACCGTACCGGCCGGGATGCCGAGGCGTTCGGCGGCCTCGGCCGCCGTGCTGCCGCGCAGGTAGGTCTCCACCAGCACCTCCCGGTGGGCCGGGGTGAGGTCGTCCAGGGCCTCCGAGATGGTCATCAGCCGCAGGGCGCGGTCGAGTTCGTCGGCGGCGGGCAGCAACTCCAGCGGGGCGTCGGAGACTTCGTGCGGCCGGGCCTGGCTCCCCCGGTGTCCGTCGATCACGATCCGCCGCGCCACGGTGACCAGCCAGGGCCGCACCGAGGGCCCGGAGGTGTCGAGCCGGTCGATGTGCCGCCAGGCCCGGAGCAGCGTCTCCTGCACCACGTCCTCGGCCCGCTGCCGGTCACCCGCCACCAGCCGGGAGACGAACCCGAGCAGCGGGCCGGCGTGCTCCCGGTACAGGGCACGCATCAGCTCCTCGTCCGGCCCCGCACCGGACTCCGCCCGGCCACCGAAGCGCTCCTCGGTCACGGCGCCATCCTCGCGCACGCGGTCCTCCTGGTCGAGACGGGTGGGGTGGACGGGACTGATGAACAGGACTGATGAACGGGTGCGGCCGGTCAGTAGCCCGGCACGGTGCTCGGCGTGGCGGCGGCCGCCTTCTGGCCGGTCGGGGTCACCGCCCACCAGCTGCCGCCGACGCCCTGGCCCTTGGTGTCGCCGGGCTTGGTGTCGGGGGCGTAGCGGTAGAGCGGCCAGCCGGCCAGGGTGAGCTGCTTGCTGCCGTCCGGGCGGGTCACGGTGCCCACCAGCGACTTGTCGATGCCCTGGACCTGCGGGTCGGCGGTGGCGGGGACCGGGGGCCAGAGGCTCGCGCAGGCGTCGGTGCAGTGCGAGGCCGAGGGGCCGGCGGTGTCACTGTCGAAGCGGTAGAGGGTGAAGCCGGCACTGTCGGTGACCACTGTGCCGAGGGTGCCCGAGGCGGCCGTCCTCAGCGCGATCCCGCCGGCGGGGGTCGAGACTCCCGAGCCGCCGGAGGCGCTGGAGCTCGCCGGCGGGGCCGGGCTTGCCGTGGAGTGCGAGGAGCCGGAGCTGCCGCAGCCCGCCACCAGCGCGGCGGCGGCGACCCCGGCGGCGGCGTACAGCCGCAGGCGGCGCGGGACGGTTCTGGTCGACATGGCAGGGACCCCCAAGCGGTGGAGTGGGGCGCGCCGGCCGCGCCCGCTCACCCCCTGGTACGCAGCGCCCGGCCGGAGTGTTCACCGGGAGTGCGGAATAGTCGGGTGTCCGCCGCGGTTGACGGGGAACGGACAGAGCAGATCCGGGCCATCCGGTCGACCGAGAGGGCAGGTACCCCGATATGAGCACCGTCGAGCTGACCACGGCGAACTTCGACGAGGTCGTTCCGGGCCCGGAGGGCAAGCAGTTCGTCTTCATCGACTTCTGGGCCGGGTGGTGCGGGCCGTGCATGCGGTTCGCCCCGGTCTACGAGAAGGCGGCGGAGAAGCACCCGGATCTGGTCTTCGCCAAGGTCAACACCGAGGCCCAGCAGGAGCTCGCGGCCGCCTTCGGCATCCAGTCCATCCCCACCCTGGCGATCATCCGCGAAGGTGTCCTGGTCTTCTCCCAGGCCGGCGCCCTCCCCGAGGCCGCCCTGGAGGACCTGATCGGCCAGGCCCGCGGCCTCGACATGGCCGAGGTCCACGCCAAGGTCAAGGCCGAGGCCGCCGCCCAGGGCTGACCCGCCCGACACACCCGGAGGGGGTGGGAGCCGCCAGCGCGGCTCCCACCCCCTCCGGCGCGTCCGGGTGTCCGTCAGCGGCCGAGGCCGGCGAGGAGCAGGCGGAGGGCGAGGTCGAAGCCGCGGTCGTCGAGGGTGCCGGGGCGGGCGGTGGAGGCTTCGAGGGCGGTGGCGAGGGCGGGGTAGGCGGGGGCGTAGTCGGCCGGGGGGAGGGTGAAGCCGGCGGTGAAGGTCTCCAGGGCCGAACCGAGCACGAGGTAGTCGAGGGCGGCGGCCGCCTCGGCCGCGTCGGCGGGGGTCAGGCCGGCGCGGGCGAGGGCGGCCAACAAGGTCTCGTAGCCGAGGAGTTGGCGTTCGGCGCCGACTCGACGGCGGGCCAGCAGGGCGATGGTGTGCGGGTGCCGCAGGAAGGCGGCACGGTAGCCCCGGGCGTACACGGCCAGCCCCTCGCGCCAGGGCAGCGGGGAGTCAGCGGCCAGCGCGCCGAGGTCGATCTCGGCGTTGACCAGTTCGGCCAGCCCGTCGAGTATGTCCTCCCGGCCGCTGACGTGGTTGTAGAGCGAGGCGGCCTTGACGCCGAGCCGCTCGGCGACGGCCCGCATGGTGAGGCCGTCCGAGCCCTGCTCGTCGACCAGGTCGAGGGCGGCCCGCGCGATGTTCTGCCTGCTCAGCACTGCCCTGCTCGGTCGCCCCACGGCCCGCCCCTCCGGTCTGCCCAACGCCCGGGTCACGTTACAGCCTGGTGTCGACCCCTTCCGCCATCGGCCGGGGGCCGGTACGGTCCCTGACTAACAAAGTTAGTTTTATCGCCGGGCTCCCTCCCCGGTCCCATCCCCCACGGCACAGGCAGGTGGACGCGCATGGCCCACACCCCTCCGGAGACCAGACCCCAGGGCGACGCCGACCGGCTCGCCGCGCTCGGCTACCGCCAGGAGCTGCGCCGCAGCCTCGGCATCCTGGGCAACATCTCGATGGGCTTCGCCGTGGTCTCCCCCGTGGTCGGCCTGTACACGGTGGCCCAGCTGGGCCTGGGCGTGTTCGGCGGCGCCTGGGTCTGGGCGCTGCCGGTCTGCCTGCTCGGCCAGCTGCTGGTGGTCTGCGTCTACTCCGAGCTCGCCTCGCAGTGGCCGCTGGCCGGCGGCGCGTACCAGTGGACCCGCCGGCTCACCGGCCCCACCTTCGCCTGGCTGAGCGGCTGGATGTGGCAGTTCGCGGTGATGTTCGCCAACACCACGGTGGCCTACCTGGCCGCGCCCTGGTTCTTCGCCCTGTTCGGCGTGACCCCCACGCCCGCCGAGCTGGTGCTCACCGCCGCCGCCTTCCTGATCGGCTGCACCCTGGTCAACGCGTACGGGATCAACCTGCTGCGCTGGTTCGTCTCGCTCGGGATCGCCGCCGAGGCGGTCGCCTCGGTGCTGGTCACCCTCGCGCTGCTGCTGTTCTTCCGGGCGCACGGCTTCGGGCTGCTGCTCGACACCCTCGGCGCGCCGGCCACCACCGGCACCGGTGGGTTCTCGGCCTTCCTGGCCGTGGTGGCCGTCGGCGGCTGGGCGTTCATCGGCTTCGACGCCTGCGTCTCGACCGCCGAGGAGACCAAGGACGCCGCCCGCCAGGTGCCCCGGGCGATGCGGTGGGCCCTGCTGAGCGTCGGCACGGCGGTGATCCTGAGCGCGGTCTCGATCACCCTGGCCCACCCGGACCCCTCGGCCGTCTCCCAGGGCACCGACCTCGACCCGGTGACCACGGCCGTCACCACCGGGCTCGGCGGCTGGGCCGACAAGCCGTTCGTCGTGGTGGTGCTGATCAGCTTCGCCGCCTGCCTGATGGCCAGCCAGGGCGGGGCCGCCCGCGGGCTCTACTCGCTGGCCCGGGACGGGGTCTTCCCGTGGTCCGCCCAGGTGCGCCGGGTCAACCGGCACCAGGCGCCGATCGGCGGCCTGGTCGCCGCCACCCTGGTGAGCTGCGCCGCGCTGCCGCTCGGTCTGAAGACCGCCGCCATGGGCAGCCTGATCACCTTCGGCACGGCCGCCACCTTCCTGCCGTTCTTCCTGCTCTCCCTCGCCGCGCTGATCGCCCGGCTGCGCGGCAGCTGGCAGCCGGCCGGGCTGGTCTCCTTCGGCCGCTGGGGCACCGTGCTGAACCTGCTGGCCACGCTCTGGACCGGCCTCGAGGTGGTCAACATCTGCTGGCCGCGCACCATCCTGGCCCCGCCCGGCGCACCCTGGTACCAGGTCTGGGCCGCCCTGCTGGGCGTGGGCCTGGTGACCCTGGCCGGCTGCGGCTACCTGCTGGCCCGCCGCCCGCAGCGCCTGATGCGCGGCCCGGCCGCCGAGCGGCCGGACACCGAAGGGCTCGCCCCGGCCGTGATCTGAGCCACCCGCACCACCCGCGACCCGCCTGCGCGGCCTGACCGCTGATAAGGTCGCGCAGTTCTCGGACGTTCGTGTTCGATCCAACTGAGCGGAGCACCACCCATGCGCAGCGGCGCAGCGGCGGCCGTCGGGGCGGGCCTGGTCGCCGCCGCCCTGACCGGTTGCACCCAGCACACGGCGGGCCCGGCCCGGCCGAGCCCCACGGCCACCGCCTCGCCGAGTGCCTCGGCCACCCCCGCCAGGGTGCTCGCCGCCGGCCTGGTGGCCGGCGACTGCTTCACCACCCGGGGCAAGGGCTACCTCGACGTGCAGCGGGTGGACTGCGCGCAGCCGCACGACGGCGAGGTGTTCGGCCGGGCCAGGTTCGAGACGACGGAGTTCCCGTCCGCCGACCTGCCGCCGGAGCAGGAGCTGCACTCTACGGCGGCGGTCGAGTGCGCCGACGCGTTCGGTCAGTTCGCGGTCGACAGCTGGGCCCTGCCCGACACCGTCCGGCTGGTGTACGCCTACCCGGACCGGCCCGGCTGGCACGAGTGGAGCAGCCGCCAGGCCGCCTGCGTCCTCACCGACACGAACGGTCCGCGGACCGGCAGCCTGCGGGAGGACCCGAGCCGGTTCACCCAGGACCAGCTCACCTTCCTCGAGACCGAGAACGGCCTGGACGGCGTGCTGCGGCAGACCGCTCAGGACAAGGACCTGGCGCAGAACCCGACCTGGGGCCGGCTGCTCCGTCAGGCTGCCGCCAGTACGGCCACCAGCCTGGAGGAGTGGCCCTGGCCCGCGGCGGCCGCCCCGGCGGTCAAGGCGCTCAGCGCCCGCCTGCGGGAAGCCGAGGGCCACCTGACGGCTGCAGCGAACATGCGCAGCCCCGAGGCCCGCAAGCAGGAGACCGACGCGGCCCTCGACCAGCTCACCCACGCCCCGGTCGGCCCGGTCCGCGCCGCCCTCGGCCTGACCACCGAGCCCCGCTCCACCGACGTCCCGGCCGCCCTCGGCGACACCTGAGCCCGACCGGCCCCACCCCGAGCCGGGTCCCCGCCCCGCCGTGGCACCCACCCCCGCCGACACGCCCGACCCCTCGGCGGTGGCGGTACGGCAGGGGCGTGAACTTCCCGGCGGGGCGGGGGCCGGTTCGCCGGGATGGGATGGTGCGTGTCCTATCCCTTGCGACATGACACCTCGTCGGAGACTCCTCGCAGCCGCCGCCTCGCCGCTGCTCGCCCTGGCCCTGGCCGCTCCCGTCGGAGCGGCCCCTTCGCCGCAGCACCGGGTCGTGGTACCCGGCACCCACCCGGCCTGGGCTCAGGCCTCGGCCGACCTCGGACCGGTGGGGGCCAACGCGCCCGTCACCGTGCGGATCTACCTGGCCGGCCAGGACGAGGCGGAGCTGACGGCCTTCGCCCAGGCCGTCTCCGACCCGCACTCCACCCACTACCGGCACTTCCTGACGCCCCAGCAGGTGCGCGAGCGGTTCGGGCCGAGCCCCGAGCAGACCGCCTCGGTGCACCGCTGGCTCAGCTCCGCCGGGCTGACGATCAGCCGGCAGACCGACCACTACCTGGTGGCCGAGGGCACCGCCGAGCAGGCCCAGCGGGCCTTCGCCGTGCAGCTGCACTCCTTCCGCCGGGAGGCGCACACCTACCAGGCCCCGGTCGGCGAGGCCTCGGTGCCGGCCGAGGTGGCCTCGGCGGTGCTCGCGGTGCACGGGCTCAACACCGCCCCGCACCAGGTGCACCACGGCTCGGGCGCCAACCGCCCGGCCGCCGCCCGCTCGGTGCCGCAGGACACCCTGCCCGGCCCGGCCCCGGCCTTCGTCAACTCCGGCCCGTTCTCCTCCTACTACGGCGAGAAGCCGGCCACCGGCACCCCCGAGGCGTACGGCCAGGTGCAGCCGTACGTGATCCAGGGCTATGACGGCGCCCGGCTGCGCTCGGCGTACGGCGCCTCGGCCACCGGGCTGACCGGGCAGGGCGTGACGGTCGCGATCGTCGACGCCTACGACTCGCCGACCCTGGACCAGGACACCGCCACCTACGCGGCCGCCCACGGCGACGCCCCGTACGCCCCGGGCCAGTTGATGCACGACGACCCGGCCGAGTGGACGCACACCCAGGCCCCGACCGACGCCGACCCGACCGGCTGCGGCGCCCAGGGCTGGTACGGCGAGCAGACCCTGGACGTGGAGGCCGTGCACGCGGTGGCCCCCGAGGCCGGCATCCAGTACGTGGGCGCCGCCTCCTGCCAGGACCCGGACATGATCGACGCGCTGCGCCGGGTGGTCGACGGGCACCTGGCCGACATCGTCAGCAACTCCTGGGGCGAGGCCGAGAACGCCAGCGACCCCGCGCTGGACCCGGTCTACCAGCAGATCTTCCACTGCGGCGCGGCCGAGGGCATCGGCTTCTACTTCTCCAGCGGCGACGACGGCGACGACCTGGCCAGCACCGGCACCAAGCAGACCGACATGCCCGCCTCGCTCGACTCGGTGACGGCCGTCGGCGGCACCGCGCTCGGCCTGGACCAGGACGGCGCGTACTCCTTCGAGACCGGCTGGGGCACGCTCAAGGCACCGCTCTCCTCGGACGGCACGAGCTGGACGAACTTCCCCGGCGCCTTCACCAGCGGGGCCGGCGGCGGCACCAGCGGCCGGGTCAAGCAGCCCTCGTACCAGCGCAAGGTGGTGCCCAGGTCGCTCTCCGGGGCGAACGGCGGCCGCAACCGGGTGGTGCCGGACATCGCGGCGGTGGCCGACCCGAACACCGGCTTCCTGGTCGGACAGACCCAGACCTTCCCGAACGGCGAGGCGCGCTACTCCGAGTACCGGATCGGCGGCACCAGCCTGGCCGCCCCGGTGATCTCGGGCCTCCAGGCGCTGGCCCAGCAGGCGTCGGGCAAGCCGATCGGCTTCGCCAACCCGGCGATCTACCAGCGGTACGGCAGCAGCGCCTTCCACGACGTCACCGACCAGCCCTTCGGCCCGGACCACGACCTGGCCGAGGTGCGGGTGGACTTCGTGAACGGCGTGGACGCGAGCCAGGGCACGGTGACCTCGCTGCGCAGCCTGGGCAAGGACTCCTCGCTGCACGCCGTCGAGGGCTACGACGACGTGACCGGGGTCGGCACCCCCACCGCCGACTACCTCACCTCCTACGCCGAGGCCCCGAAGCACTGAGGCCCAAGCACTGAGGTACGTGGGAGGACCGGTCCCTCGGGCGACACACCGCCCGAGGGGCTGGCCGGTCGGCACCGGCTCACAGCAGGATGGTGCTGCCCGCGACCCGGCCAGGCCGGGTCCCCTCGGAACGAGAGTGAGCAGCAGCCATGGAGTCGCAGACCTACGACGTGGTGGTGCTCGGCGCCGGGCCCACCGGGGAGAACCTGGCCGACCGGACCAAGGCGGCCGGCCTGAGCACCGTCGTGGTGGAGAGCCAGCTGGTCGGCGGCGAGTGCTCGTACTGGGCCTGCATGCCGAGCAAGGCGCTGCTGCGCCCCGCCGCCGCGTTGGCCCACGCCCGGGCGCTGCCCGGCGCCAAGCAGGCCGCCGCCGGGGAGCTGGACGTGGCCGCCGTACTGGCCCGGCGGGACGAGTTCACCTCACACTGGCACGACGAGGGCCAGGTCTCCTGGCTCGACTCGGTCGGCATCGACCTGGTCCGCGGCCACGGCCGCCTCGCCGGGGAGAAGGCCGTGCTGGTGGACGGCGAGCGGCTGCTGACGGCCCGCCACGCCGTCGCCGTGTGCACCGGCAGCCGCGCGGCCCTGCCACACACCCCCGGCCTGGCCGAGGCGCACCCGTGGACCAGCCGGGACGCGACCAGCGCGGCCGAGGTGCCGCCCCGGCTGGCCGTGGTCGGCGGCGGGGTGGTGGCGGTGGAGATGGCCACCGCCTGGAACGCGCTCGGCTCCCGGGTCACCCTGCTGGTGCGCGGCTCCGCCCTGCTCGACCGGATGGAGCCCTTCGCGGGCGAGCTGGTGGCCGCCGGGCTGGCCGAGGCCGGGGTGGAGCTGCGGTTCGGCGTCTCGGTCGAGGCCCTGCACCGGGACGGCGGCCCGGTCACCCTGACCCTCTCGGACGGCGGCACGCTGGAGGCCGACCAGGTGCTGTACGCCACCGGCCGGGCCCCGCGCACCGACGACATCGGCCTGGAGACGGTGGGCCTGACCCCCGGCTCCTGGCTGGAGGTGGACGAGAGCTGCGCCGTCACGGGCGTGGCGGGCGGCTGGCTGTACGCGGCGGGCGACGTCAACCACCGGGCGCTGCTGACCCACCAGGGCAAGTACCAGGCCCGGATCGCCGGCGCGGCGATCGGCGCCCGGGCGGCCGGCACCCCGCTGGACACCGCGCGCTGGGGCCGGCACGCCGCCTCGGCCGACCCGGCCGGCCCACCGCAGGTGGTCTTCACCGAACCGGAGGCCACCGCCGTCGGCCTCTCGCTCGCCGAGGCCGAGCGGGCCGGGCTGCGGGTGCGGGCCGTCGACCACGACCTCGGCCAGGTCGCCGGAGCCTCGCTCTACGGCGACCACTACCGGGGCCGGGCCCGGCTGGTGGTCGACCTCGACCGCGAGGTACTGGTCGGCGCGACCTTCGTCGGCCCCGGAGTGGCCGAACTGCTGCACTCGGCCACGGTCGCGGTGGTCGGCGAGGTGCCGATCGCCCGGCTCTGGCACGCGGTGCCCGCGTACCCGACGGTCAGCGAGGTCTGGCTGCGACTGCTGGAGACCCTGCGGGGCTGAGCGGCCTCTCGTGGCTGAGCGGCCCGGCTCCGCCGTGGGTCTCGGTGGTGCTGCCGCGCGTCTCGGTGCGGGTGTCGGTGGGTGGGAGCAGACTGGCGGCGACAGCTGGTGTCCGTTTCCACCCGTTCCACCCGAGGTGAGCTTCATGTCCGAAGTCCTGTTGGCGGTCGGCACCCAGAAGGGGCTCTTCCTGGCCCGCAGCACCGACCGGGAGAAGTGGGAGCTCACCGGCCCGCACTTCCCGATGAACGCGATCTACTCGGTGGCCGTCGACCGCCGCGGCGAGCGGCCCCGGCTGCTGGTCGGGGCGGACAGCAGCCACTGGGGTCCCTCGGTCTGGCTCTCCGACGACCTGGGCGAGACCTGGGAGGAGCCGACCACCCCCGCCGTGCGCTTCCCCGAGCACACCGGCACCTCACTGGAGCGAGTGTGGCAGCTCCATCCGGCCGGCCCGGAGGCCCCCGGCGTGGTCTACGCGGGCACCCAGCCCGCCGCACTCTTCCGCTCCACCGACGGCGGCCGGCACTTCACCCTGGACGAGACGCTCTGGGCCCACCCGCAGCGGGCCGAGTGGGCGGCCGGCTTCGGCGGCCAGGGCCTGCACACCATCCTGACCGACCCCCGGGACGCCTCGGCCGTCACCGTCGCGGTCTCCACCGGCGGCGTCTACCGCACCACCGACGGCGGCGGCAGCTGGCACCCCGTCAACACCGGCATCCGGGCGGGCTTCCTGCCGGACGAGTACCCGGAGTTCGGCCAGTGCGTGCACAAGGTGGCCGCCGACGCCACCGACCCGAGCCGGCTCTACCTGCAGAACCACGGCGGGGTCTACCGCAGCGACGACGACGGCGCCCACTGGCAGGACATCGGCGCCGACCTGCCCGCCACCTTCGGCTTCGGCCTGGCCACCCACCCCCGCCGGGGCGGCACCGCCTACCTCTTCCCGCTGGACGCGGACTACGCCCGCCTCCCGGTCGAGCGCCGCTGCCGGATCTTCCGCACCCAGGACGCCGGCGCCACCTGGCACCCGCTCAGCACCGGCCTGCCCGCCGAGGACCACTACGGCGTGGTGCTGCGCGACGCCCTCTGCACCGACGACGCCGACCCGGCCGGGGTCTACTTCGGCAACCGCAACGGCGAGGTCTACGGCAGCCGGGACGACGGGGACAGCTGGCAGCTGATCACCTCGCACCTGCCGGACGTGCTCTGCGTCCGCGCGGCGGAGCTGGGCTGAGCTCGGCCGAGCCGCCCATGCCGGGTCCGAGCACGTCCGGGCGCGTTGCCGAGCACGTCCGGCCGCGTTGCCGGGCACGTCCGGGCACGCCCGGGCGCGTCGCCGGGCGCGTCCGATCGGTGGACTGCGCGAGGGCGCGGCTCGCATCCGCGAGGGCTCGGCAGGGCACCCACTGGCAGCTGCCACGAGTGCTCTGAGCAGCGGAAACCACCCGTCTAGGGTGGGCGGCGACCGGACATCCGAATCGCGCTCCCGTCCCTCGGGAGCCCGTGCGAAGTGGGGATCCACCATGGCCATGAGCATCCGCAACCAGCTGCCCGGCACCGTCACCACGGTGACCACCGGCGAGGTCATGGCGACCGTGAAGGTGTGGCTGACCGGCGGCCTCGAGCTCACCGCCGCCGTGACGGTGGACGCCGTCAAGGAGCTCGGCCTGCACGCCGGCTCCGCCGTGCACGCCCTGGTCAAGTCCACCGAGGTCGCCCTCGCCACCGGCCCGGTGCCCGGCCTGAGCATCCGCAACCAGCTCCCGGGCACCGTCACCGAGGTGACCACCGGCGGCGCGATGGCCGGCGTCAAGGTCACCGTGGACGCGGGCGAGCTCACCGCCGCCATCACCGCCGAGGCCGCCGACGAACTCGGCCTGGCCGCCGGCACCCCGGTGGTCGCCCTGATCAAGTCGACCGAGGTCTCCCTCTCGGCCTGACCCCGGTCTGACGCACCATCCCGTCGATCGCCCCCTCCCGTCGCGGCGGTTTCCAGGGGGCGATCGCGTACCCGGCCAGGGTGAGGTGAGGTGGGTTACCGGGCTCAGGCGCAGGCCGCCGCCTCCGCCAGCCGGACGGCGGTGATGCCGCTGACGTACCGGGCCCCGCAGACGTCGGTCGGGACGACCAGCTGCGGCCCCTCCGCGTCCAGCGGGCGGCCGTCCATGGTGGTGGCGAGCAGGATCGGCTGGGCACCGAAGTCCGGGTCGAACTCGGCCCAGGAGACCACCACGAGGTGACCGTCGGCACCGGTCACGGCCACCAGGTGGCGGAGCCGCTGCTTGCGGCCCTTGAAGTCCACCAGCGGCCGGGCCGCCCGCAGCACGTCCCAGAGCAGCGCTCCCTCGAAGACGTGCCGCTGCGGGCCGGCCGAGAGGCAGTCGAAGCTCACCTCGGCCCGGTGCTCGGGCAACGCCCGCAGGTGCGCCATGGTCAGCTCGACCGGCTCCTCGAACCGTCCGTGCAGCAGGACCGCCCCGGCGGTGACGGTGGTGTCCATCGTTCGCGTGCCCCTTCCCGGCGCCGCCCGCGCGGCACCGCACTGGCGATACCCGAGCAGACCACGTGCCACTCGCTTCCGCCACCTTTTCAGCGAATCCCACCAGCAGCTGCGATGACAGATGACTCTATCTGCTCGCAACTGCCGATCAGTCAACTGGCCGGAGCGCCGGAGTCGCCCGCCCACCCCCGACCCACCCCTGGTCGATCCACCAAAAAGTCCCGACCGGACTATCTCTTGCATTTACGATGCTTCAGCCCACCTTTCCCTCGCTCAAGCGAGGGCAGGATCGGCGCGGCGCACAAGGAGCGAGACATGATCGTCGGGGACCTGCTGGAGTTGGACGGCCTGCACATCGGGCTCGCCTGGGGCACCTCGGACCTGCTGGGCCGCCAGGTCACCGGGGTCACCTCCACTGACCTGCAGGACCCGGCGCGCTACCTCCAGCCCGGCAAACTGGTGCTGAGCGGGTTGGTCTGGTGGCAACCGGAGGAGAGCTCGGCCGCCCTCCGCTTTGCCACCTCGCTGCGCAGCGCCGGGGTGGCCGCCCTGCTGGCCGGCGAGGGCACCCACGGCCGGGTGCCCGACAGCCTGGTGGCGGCCTGCCGCACCCACGCGATCCCGCTGCTCTCGGTACCGCCCGGCACCAGCTTCCGGACCGTCACCGACCGGGTCCACCTCCGGCTCTGGGGCGGCCTGCACGGCGGCACCGAGGAGGTCTCCCCACTCCCGGAGGCGGCCCGCCGCGAACTCCTCGCCCTGCTGCACGAGGACGGCCCGCTGGAGACCGTACTGACCACCGCCCTCACCCACGCTGTGACCACCCTCGGCCTGCCCGACTGCTCCGTCCACACCGGCAGCGGCCGCCTGCTCGCCACCTCTTCTCCCCCGGACGCCGCCGAGGCCACCCCCCGTACGGCCACCCTCGGTACGGCCACCGGCACCCGCGGCGCCGCCCATCGCCTCGACCCGGCCCCGCGCCGGGGCAGCGGCGGGCCGGCCGAACGGCTGGCGATCGGGCCCACGGGCGAGACCCCGTTCGACGGCTGGCTGCTGCGCCCGCACACCGACCCCGGGCCGGCCGCGGCGACCGTCCTCGGTGCGCTCGCCGAACTGCTGGCCCCGCTCGCGGCACGGGCCCGGACCGGCGCGGCGGCGCAGCGGCAGAGCGCGGCCCGGTTGCTGCGACTGCTCGCCGAGGACGGCCCGGGGCTCGCCGAGGCGCTGGCCTCCTGCGGGTTGCCGACCGATGTGCCGTTGATCCCCGTGACGGCCCGGATCGACGGCCCGAACGGTGCCCCGGCCGACCCCGCTTCGGCCGTGGCCGCCCTCGCCGAGGCCCTGCACCAGCTGGGCCTCCCCTTCGCCGTCGGTCCGGACGCCGCCGGCGGCGCCACCGCCCTGGTGGCCGCTCCCCGGGTGACCGCACCCTTGGCCACCGCCCACCCGGGCCCGGCCGCCGGTCACGGAAAGCCCGCTGCTTCCAGAGCAGTCACCTTTTCTGAAAGCAGCCGTGTTTCCGGAAAGTCCACAGCTTCCGGAAATGCCCTCCCCTCCCGAACGGGCACTCCCGCCGACAAGGCCGCCGCGCCCGCCGTCCTGACAGCCCGGCTGCGCCTGCTCTGGCCCGCACTCCAGGGGCGGCTGCCGCAGCGACGGGTGCTCCGGGCCGGGGTCGGGCCGGCCGTGGCGCCGAACGGGCGGGAGCTGCGGGCGGCACTGGTCGAGGCCGGCTACGCGCTGGCGGCGGGCGGTACGGGCGGGGGCAAGGCGGGCACGGCGGTCGGCAGCAGCGGTGAGCTCAGCTCACTCGCGGCGCTGCTGCGCGGGCTGCCCGGCGAGGTGACCCGGACCTTCCATGCCCGGCTGCTGGCCCCGCTGACCGCGCACGACCGCGAGAACGCCGTCTCGCTGCTCGGCACCCTCGACACCTTCCTCGACCACGACGGCTCCTGGGCCCGCACGGCGGAGGCCCTGCACATCCACGTCAACACGGTGCACTACCGGATCCGCCGGATCGAGGAGCTGACCGGCCGCAGCCTCAGCCTCTTGGAGGACCGGGTCGACCTCCGCGCGGCCCTGCTCTGCGCGCCCTGACCACGCCGGTCGGCGCCCGTCCGCCGGCTGCCCGTGGACCGTCCAACGACTGCCCGCCGACTACCCGCCGGTCGCCCGCAGTCGGGCGCTGACCTGGCCGAGGCTCTCGGCCAAAACGGCCAGTTGCTCGCGGCTGAGCACGTCGATCAGCACCTCCCGCACGGTGGCCACGTGCCCGGGCGCGGCAGCCTCCAGTGCGGCCAGGCCCTCGGCGGTGAGTTCGGCGAAGACGCCCCGCACGTCGCTGGCGCAGGAGCGCCGCCGGACCAGGCCGGCCTTCTCCAACTGGGTGATCTGGTAGGTCAGTCCGCTCTTGGACGTGACCAGCCGGTCCGCCAGGTCGGTCATCCGCAGCGAGCCGTCGGGGGCGGCCGACAGGTGCACCAGCACCTCGTACTGGGTGTGCGAGAGCCCGGCGTGCTCCTTGAGCTGCTGCTCAAGCCGCCGGTTGATCAGGTTGCTGGCGGCCACGAACCCGCGCCAGGCGGCCATCTCGTCCTCGTCCAGCCAGCGCGGTGCGTCCTTGGGCCCGTCCATGCCCCCATCGTACCCAGTCGTTCGAATTCAAACGAGTGTGGGCGGCCCGGAGCGCCCCGGACCGCCCGAAGTGGAGATGTGGTGGCTCAGCCACCCATGGCGTCGCCGCCGACCGCACCGGCGTCCATGCCGCCGCCAGCCGCGTCGCCGCCGACCGCGAAGGCGTCGCCGCACATCGACTCGGCGTCGCCGCCGACCGCAGCGGCCCAGCCGTCACCGTCGGCGGTGGCGTCGCCGCCCACGGCACCGGCGTTCTGGGTCATCGACTCGGCGTCGCCGCCGACGGTGTAGGCACCGTGCGGGGGCGCACAGTGGGTGTGGGCCGAGGCAACCCCGGCGCCGGCGAAGACCGCGAAGCCGGTCAGGGCGGCCGCAGCCGTGAGCTTGGCGATGGTCGTACGCATGAGTCCTCCTGGTTGGTACACGACGGAGGGTACTTCGGCACGACTCGGCCCACGCCTTAGCCGAGCCCGCCGGAATCACCCGGTCAGCGCAGCAAGTCCACCGGCCAGGAGCAGAGTTGACGCCGCTCCATTCGCACACCAGAATCGCTCGGCGTGATCACACCCCACCCAGTGGTGATCACCACTTCCGTTCACCCTGGTGGCCGGGCGGCAGAGACGGCACAGTGGCCGCATGCAGACTCCCCTGACCCTCATGGACTTCCTCGACCGGGCCGAACTGGTCTACGGGGACCGGATCGGCGTGATCGACGAGCCGGACCAGCCCGCCGCCTCCTGGGGCGAACTGACCTACCGCCAGCTGGCCGCCCGGGCCAGGGCGCAGGCCGCCGGGCTCGACCGCCTCGGCGTCGGCCCCGGTGAGCGGGTCGCGATCGTCTCGCACAACTCGGCCCGGCTGCTCACGGCACTGTACGGCGTCAGCGGCCACGGCCGGGTGCTGGTGCCGGTCAACTTCCGGCTCAAGGCCGAGGAGGTCGCCTACATCGTCGAACAGTCCGGCGCCACCGTGCTGTTGATCGACCCCGAACTGGCCGACGCGCTGGCCGGGGTGCCCTGCCGGCACCGCTTCGTCCTCGGCGCCGAGAGCGACGCCGAACTGTACGACTACGAGAACGAGCCGGTCCGGTACGAGATCGCCGAGTCGGACACCGCCACCATCAACTACACCAGCGGAACGACCGCCCGCCCCAAGGGAGTCCAGCTCACCCACCGCAACCTCTGGCTCAACGCGGTGCTGATGGGCCTGCACTTCGGCGCCAACGACCGGGACGTGTACCTGCACACCCTGCCGATGTTCCACGCCAACGGCTGGGGCATGCCGTTCTCCCTCACCGGCCTCGGTGCCCAGCACGTGGTACTGCGCAAGGTGGACGGCGCGGAGATCCTGCGCCGGGTCGAGCGGCACGGCGTCACCTTCCTCTGCGGGGCGCCCGCCGTGGTGGCGAGCATCCTGGACGCGGCGGCCGACTGGGACGGGCCGGTGCCCGGGCGGGACAAGGTGCGGATGATCGTCGCCGGGGCGCCGCCGCCCACCACCCTGGTGCAGCGGATGGAGGCCGAACTCGGCTGGGAGTTCATGCAGATCTACGGCCTGACCGAGACCTCGCCGATCGCCACCGTCAACCGCACTCGCGCCGAGTGGGACGACCTGCCTGCCGCCGAGCGGGCCGAGCACCTGGTGCGGGCCGGCTTCCCCGCGCTCGGCAGCCAGGTGAAGGTGGACGGGCAGGGCGAGGTGCTGATCCGCTCCAACACCGTGCTGGACGGGTACTGGGAGCGCCCGGACGAGACCTCCGCCGCGCTCAAGGACGGCTGGTTCCACACCGGGGACGGCGGCGCCTTCGACCAGGACGGCGCGCTCGGCATCTCGGACCGGAAGAAGGACGTCATCATCACCGGCGGGGAGAACGTCTCCTCGATCGAGGTGGAGGACTGCCTCTACAGCCATCCCGCCGTCGCCGAGGTCGCCGTGATCGGCGTGCCGGACGCCAAGTGGGGCGAGACCATCAAGGCGCTGGTGGTGCTCAAGGAGGGCCAACAGGCCGACGAGGCAGGCCTGATCGCGCACTGCAAGGCCCGGCTCGCCGGGTACAAGGCGCCCACCTCGGTGGAGTTCCGGGACGTCCTGGCCCGCACCACCACCGGCAAGCTGCAGAAGTTCCGCCTCCGCGAGCCTTACTGGACCGGCCACACCAGGGCCGTCAACTGAACCACCGGCCGCCGCCGTTCGGGGCCCGGGGAGCTTCGGCAAGGACACTCCCCGGGCCCCGAAGGGCAGTTACCCTTCAGTAACTACTCGAGATCCACTCGACGGAGAGGCACCACCATGACGGATCTGACCGCCCTGCTGGACGACCTGCGGGCGGAGAGCGCCGAGCTGGACGGCCTGGTGGCCGGCCTGGACGCGGCCGGCCTGACCACCGCGACCCCGGCCCCCGGCTGGACCATCGCCCACCAACTCGCCCACCTGGCTTGGACGGACCGCTGGGCGCTGCTCGCCGCGCGGGACGCCGAGGGCTTCGCCAAGGCCACCGCCGCGGCCTTCGCCGCCGGCGGCGACCCGGTGGAGGCCGGGGCGGCCGAGGGCGTGGGCGAGGCCCCGGCCGAGCTGCTCGGCCGTTGGCGCGCGGGCCGGGCCGATCTGGCCGAGGCGCTGGCCGAGGCGGCGGCCGCCGACCGCAAACTCCCTTGGTTCGGGCCGCCGATGAAGGCCGGCACGATGGCCACCGCCCGGCTGATGGAGACCTGGGCGCACGGCCAGGACGTGGCCGATGCCCTCGGCGCCACCCGCGCCCCCGCCGCCCGGATCCGGCACGTCGCCCATCTCGGCGTCCGGACCATGGGGTTCGCCTTCACCCTGCACGGGCAGCCCGCCCCGACCGACCCGGTCCGAGTCGAACTGACCGGCCCGGACGGCGAATTGTGGACCTGGGGTCCGGAGGAGGCCACCGACAGGGTGAGCGGCCCGGCCCTCGACTTCTGCCTGCTGGTCACCCAGCGCCGGAGTCGCGCCGAGCTCGCCCTGCAGGCCGAGGGCCCGACCGCCACCGCCTGGCTCCCGATCGCCCAGGCCTTCGCCGGCCCGCCCGGCAAGGGACGTTGACCGGCCCGCCCGAAGAAGGGGCGTTGACCGGCCCGCCCGGAGAAGGGTGTTGACCAGCCCGCCGACGCCGGACCGACGAGCACCGGGCGGCCCAACCCCGCCATCCTGACGTTGTCCTGCCTCCTCCGGGCTCACTTTCCCCGCTCCCGTTGCCTCCTTGACGGTGGATGGTCACTGTGGTCTCGCAGAGGCCGACCGGCGGCCTTCTTCGGGGGAAGGAATCTCTCACATGCGTGCACGCAGGGCGCTGGCCCTCACCACTGCGGTCTTTTCCGTGGCGCTGACTTCACTGGTGGGGGTGGGCGCGGGCACCGCCAGCGCGGACACCCCGGTCGGGACGTTCCGCCTGAAGAACTACGGCTGGGGCAACTACTGTGTCGCCGCGACCGGCGGCATCGGCGCGCGCACGGCCCTGGCCCCCTGTGCCGACACCGCCTCGCAGAAGTGGACGATCTACCCCGTGGGCGGTGCGGGCGAGAGCGGCACCTGGTACGTGGCGGTGAACGCCGGCAACGGGCTCTGCCTGGACGGGGACGTGCACAACCTGACCGGCGGCGCGGCCGTCCAGACCTGGTCCTGCAACAACAACACCAACCAGCGGTGGGGGTTCACCATGAACCTCAACTACACCCAGCACATCAAGAACCTGGACGCCTACACCGACGGGTGGAACAGCCGCTTCCTGCTGGACATGGACACCAACCTCCAGCGGCTGTGGGCCGACAACGGCGCCAACAACCAGTACTGGGCGTGGATCTGAGGCTGTGATCGCGGCCGGGGGGCGGTAGGGCCGTCACCCCGGCCGCGGTTCTCTCAGTGGGCAAGCCCCCCCCCGATCCCCCCGACTCCCGCGAGCTGTCAGGCAGTTCGGCGAGCAGTGCCGGGTTGACCCGCCACAGGACGGTCTCCAAGTGCTGCCGGTCGACGGCGGGCCAGAGCAGCCGGCGGGCGGCGGCGTACTTGGCCGCCAGCCGCTCGCGCTGTTCGAACGGGAGCCGGGCGGCCCGGTGCGCCAGGGAGTTGTGGGCATTGTCGGCGATCTTGACCAGCCGAGCAGCCGGGTGGGCCGCGACGGCCCGGATCATCTCCTCGTACGGCACGCCCGGCCGCTTGGTGACGACCTCGACGGTCTCGACGACCGCCGCCGGCACACCCGCCGCCAGCAACCGTTCGGCCGTCCACTCGGTGTCCTCGATGACATCGTGCAGCAGCCCGGCCATCTCCAACTCCGCACCGAGCGGCGCGAGGCCGGCCGCCACGGCCCGGACGTGCCCGATGTACGGCGCACCGGTCTTGTCGGCCTGGCCCCGATGCGCGGCCTCGGCCAGCGCATCGACCTCGGCCACGGAGAGCTGCGTCATCCCTGGTCACCCCCGGTCCGGCGGACCCTCGCCGCCACCCCCGCAGCCTAGGGCCCGCTCGGCGATCCACGCCGAGCGGGCCCCGTTCACCGGCCGATGGTGGTCGGACGGTGGTGAGTCGGTTGTCAGCCGACCATCACCGCCGCCGTCATCTCCCAGGCCAGCACCTCCGCACCGTCCGGCCCGGCCGTCAACCGCTGACCCTCGGAGCCGGTGATCCGCCCGGCGTCGCCGGTGCCGAGCGGGCCGGCCCCTTCGAGCTCCACGCTGCCCTTGGCCACGAAGAGGTGGGCGAAGGGCGCGTCCGGCAGCCGCAGCGTCTCGCCCGCGCGCACCCGGGCCACGTGCAGCGCCGCGTGCTTCTGCCGGATCCCGATCGCCCGCTGACTCGCATGCTCGGGCATCCCGGAGGCCAGCGTGACCCAACCACCCCGGGCCAGCTCCTCGTTGATGTCGAGCTGCTCGTAGCCGGGCTGGATGCCGGCGGTGTCCGGGATGGTCCACATCTGGATGAACCGCACCGGCTGCTCGTGCTCCGGCTCGCCGGTGAGCGTCCAGGAGTCGTTCTTCTCGCTGTGCAGGATGCCCGCCCCCGCGCTCATCCGCTGCGCGAGCCCCGGGTAGATCACCCCGTTGTGCCCCTCGGAGTCCTGGTGCACCAGGCCGCCCTCCAGCACCCAGGTGATGATCTCCATGTCCCGGTGCGGGTGGGTGTCGAAGCCGGTGCCCGGGGCCACCACGTCGTCGTTGGAGACCAGCAGCAGCCCGAAGTGGGTGTTCGCCGGGTCCCAGTGGCGGGAGAACGAGAAGGAGTGCCGCGAATCCAGCCAGGAGGTACGGGTGTGGAAGCGGTCGTCGGCGCGGCGGATGTCGAGTACGGATGCCATGGTGGCCCTCCTTCGTTCTTGTTTACGATTCAACAATACACCGTCCGAGATATTCCGCATGTCCCACCGCCAGGCGGCTCAGACGCCGATCCGCAGCGCGGTCAGCCGGCTCGCGACCAGGTTGACCGCGCCCTCGCGGCGCTCCACGTGGCCGTGCACGAGCAGGCCGGCCCGGTCCAGGGCGGTGCGGCGCTGGGGCTCCCAGACCGCGCGGTTGCAGACCACGTTGATCAGGCCGGTCTCGTCCTCCAGGCTGAGGAAGAGCACGCCACCGGCCGTCGGCGGGCGCTGCCGGTGGGTGACCAGACCGCCGACCACCACCGGGGTGCCGTGCGGGGTTCGGGCCAGTTCGGCGGCGGAGAGCGCGCCGCCGTGGGCGAGGGAGGCCCGCAGGTGTTGGAGCGGGTGGCTGGTGGCGGAGGTGCCGGTGGACCAGAGGTCGGCGATGGTCTCCTCCACCGGGGTCATCGGCGGCAGCCCCGGCGCCTCGGTGCCCGGGGCGGTGCCGGGCAGCACCCCGGCCGAGCCCGCGTACGCGCCCGCCGCCCAGAGCGCCTGCCGCCGCGACAGCCCGAAGCAGCCGAACGCCCCGGCGGTGGCCAGCGCCTCCAGCACCGGCGTGGCCAGCCCCGTCCGCCGGGCGAAGTCCTCCAGGTCCGCGTACGGCCGCCCGGCCGCCACCGCCTCGGCCGCCGCCGCACCCAGCCCCCGGACGGCGGTCAGCCCGAGCCGCACCGCCGGCTGCGGATGCGGCGAACGCCCCATCGGCGCCGGAGCCGGCGCACCCTCGTCCGGCTCCAGACTCGGCGCCGGCGCACTGGAGTTGACGTCCACCCCGCGCACCCGCACCCCGTGCCGCCGGGCGTCCGCCGTCAGGCTGAGCGGCGAGTAGAAGCCCATCGGCTGGTTGGCCAGCAGCGCGCAGGTGAAGGCCGCCGGGTAGTGGTGCTTGAGCCAGGCGCTCGCGTACACCAGGTAGGCGAAGCTGATCGCGTGGCTCTCCGGGAAGCCGTAGTTGGAGAACGCCTCGATCTTCCCGTACACGTCCTCGGCCGTCTCCGCCGGGATGCCCCGCGCGGCCATCCCCGCGAGCAGCCGCTCGCGCAGCTCGGCCACCCGCTGATGGGACCGCTTGGCGCCCATCGCCTGCCGCAGCCGGTCCGCCTCCGCCGGGCTGAACCCGGCGCAGTCGATGGCCAGTTGCATCATCTGCTCCTGGAACAGCGGCACCCCCAGGGTCTTGCCGAGCGCGTTCTCCATCGAGGGGTGCGGACAGGTCGACGGCTCCAGCCCGGCCCGCCGCCGCAGGTACGGGTGGACCGAGCCGCCCTGGATCGGCCCCGGCCTGATCAGCGCCACTTCCACCACCAGGTCGTAGAACCGGGTCGGCTTGAGCCTCGGCAGGGTCGCCATCTGAGCCCTGGACTCGACCTGGAAGACGCCCACCGTGTCGGCCCGGCCGAGCATCTCGTAGACCTCTGCGGCCTCCTTCGGGATGCTTGCCAAGTCGTAGCGCAGGCCGTGGTGTTCGGCGATCAGGTCGCAGGTGTCGTGCAGCGCGGAGAGCATGCCGAGCCCGAGCAGGTCGATCTTCACCAGCTCGGCCCCGGCCACCGACTCCTTGTCCCACTGGAGCACCGAACGCCCCGGCATCCGGGCCCACTCGGTCGGGCAGATCTCGCCGATCGGCCGCTCGGTCAGCACCATGCCACCCGAGTGGATTCCCAAATGCCTTGGCAGGCCGTGGAGTTCCTGGGCCAGACCGAGCACGTCCGCGGGGATCAACGCATCGGCGGTGGGCTGCGCCCGGAAGTCGCTCTGCCGGGAGAACGCGTCCACCTGCGCCCTCGGGTACCCGAGCACCCGGGCCGCGTCGCGCAGCGCGAGCCGGGGACGGTAGGTGATCACGTTCGCCACCTGGGCGGCGTGCTCACGCCCGTACCGGCGGTAGAGGTACTGGATCACCTCCTCGCGGCGGCGGTGCTCGATGTCCAGGTCGATGTCGGGCGGTCCGTCCCGCGCGACGCTCAGGAACCGTTCGAACAGCAGCCGGTACCGGATCGGGTCCACCGCGGTGATCCCGAGCGCGTAGCAGACCGCCGAGTTGGCCGCCGAACCCCGCCCCTGGCACCAGATGTCCTCCCGGCGGCAGTACTCGACGATGTCGTGCACGATGAGGAAGTACCCGGCCAGGCCCAGCTGTTCGATCACGTCCAGCTCCACGGCCAGCTGCTTGCGGGCCGCTGCGTTCTCCGCTCCGAACCGGCGCGGGCCACCCTCGACCACCAGCGCGCGCAGGTGCCCGATCTCGCTCTCCCCCTCGGACACCGGGAACCCCGGCAGGGCGGGGGCCAGACTGGTGAACTCGAAGGCGCAGTCACGCCCCAACTCCACCGTGGCCCGCTGCACCCCGGGGAAGCGGGCCAGCCGCCGCGCCATCTCCGCCCCCGACCGCAGGTGCGCCGCCCCCGCCGCGTCCGTCCACCCCGCCGCCTCCTGGAGCGTGCGGCGCCCGTGCAGTGCGGCCAGCCCCTGCGCCAACCGGGCCTGGGCAGGCCCGGCTTGGTGCACGTTGTTGCTCGCCACCGTCGTCAGCCCGACCCGGGCCGCGAGCGCGGCCAGCCGGTCGTTGCGCAGATCGTCCCCCGGCAGCCGGCGGTCGATCAGCTCCACGTACACGTTCTCCGATCCGAACGCCTCGGCAAGTACGCGGAGTTCGCGTTCGGCCCGGGCCCGTCCCGCGGCGGCCCGGGCGTTGGGGGCTGCCGGCTCGCCGGGGAGCGGACGGCCGTCGGGGAGTGGGCGACCGCCAAGCGGCGACCTCCCGTCGGGGCGGAGCTGCCCGTCGGGGTGGAGCTGCCCGCTGAGGAGGGACTGCCCGTCGTGGAGGAACTTCCCGCCGTGGAGGGCTCGTTCGCCTCCCGTCGTCGACAGTGCGGCCGGCACCCGGCCCTTACGGCAACCGGTGAGCACCGCCCAGTGGCCGCCGTGAGCCGCCGCGAGTTCCGCGAACTCGTACACCGGGCGGCCCTTGACCCCGCCCGCGAGCTGGGCCGCACTGATCGCGGCCGACAGCCTGCGGTAGCCCTCCGGGCCGCGGGCGAGTACCAGCAGGTGCTCCTCTGGGCCGAGCGTCAGCTCGGCTCCGGCCACCGTGCTCAGGCCCAACTCCTTTGCGGCCTTGGCCAGTCTGACCACACCGTAGAGGCCGTCGTGGTCGGTGAGGCCGAGGGTCTCGACGCCGAGGCGGGCGGCCTCGGTGGCCAGGGCCTCGGGGTCGCTGGTGCCGTCGAGGAAGCTGAAGGCGGAGTGGACGTGCAGCTCCGCCCAGGCTGCGGCCGGGTCCTGGCGGTACGGCCCGCTCGGTCCGTTCGGCCTGCTCGGTCCGTTCGACCTGCTCGGGGCTATGGGGTCGGGAGTCTCGGGTTCCGGTAGCGGTGCTGCCGGGGCGCCGCTCAGGCGGCGGTTCAGCTCCTGCCAGGAGAGCGAGGGGTGATTGGTGAATCCCATCGCGGTGGTGCTCCGTCTCGGGGTGGTGCGGTCGGTTCGGTCTCCCCCCTGCGGATGCCCGTCGGTGCTGCTCGGCTCTCGGCGCGTGGCCGAGCGCAGCTCGGTTCAGCTCGATTCGCCTCGGTTCAGCTCCGTTCAGCTCGGTGCGGTTCAGTCATAGGCGGCCTCCACCGACCACCGGCCGTTCTCGACGGTGAGCAGCAGCGCCCGTCCGTCGGACACGGTCACCTGGAACCGGGCCCGGCGGCGGCTCCGGCTCTCGTCCCACCACCGTTCGACGGCCGGCCAGGGCCCCGTCCACCCCACGACGGCCACCCGCCCGCCGCCGAACTCCACCCGGTCCGGCGGCGCCGAGACCTCGGCCCGTCCGCTCACCGTGACCACCTGCCCCGCCGCGTCCAGCACCACGGCCGGCACCGCCCGCCGCAGCACCACCGAAGGCTCCAACCCCTCGATCCGCCCAGGCCACGGCGCCACCACCCCCTCCTCGTGCGGCTCACCCCACGGCACCCGCACATGCCCCTCCCCGGGCCCCCGCCCCCCGCCCACCCCCACCCGCCGCAACCCCGCCCACCCCAGCACCGCCTGCACCCGAGCCACCGCCCGCTCCACCCGGTCCTCCGCCACCGCCTGCCCCCACAGCGCCAGCTGCCGCCCCCGATCGACCACCAGCCCGTCCGGCACCAACCGCAGCACCGTGAACCCGCCGGCGCCGCCGTACGAAGAACCGACGGGCGAAGAACCGACGGGCGAGGCGGACGGAACAGGGGCGAGCGGAACAGGAGTGAGCGACCCACCAGCGGACAGCATCGAACCGGAAGCAGCCGGACCGGTCCCGGCGGGCTGAGCAGCGGGAACGAGCGTGAGCGGCCCGGCGTCGGGCGGCGAGGCGAGGGGATGGGGGGCAACGGCCTCGGCGGCGGCGGTCGGTTCGGCGGGGACGAGCGTGAGCAGGCGCGGGCCGATGGACGAGGCAGTACGGTCGGGGCCGGACGCGGAGCCGAGCCCGGAGTCGGGCCCGGAGCCGGACGCGGAGCCAGGCGCAGAACCGGAGGCGGAGCCGGGTGGGTGGTGACCGTCGGACGAGTCGGCCCCGGCGACGGGAGCGCACGAGCCGGCGCCGAAGAGCTGGATCACGTCCGCAGGAGCGTCACCCGACGAGGAGTCAGCCGGCTGGCGCACACGATCGAACGGCGCGCCCGCGACAGGGGCAGCAGGCGAACCCGGTCCCGGTCGAGCCCCCGGAGCCGTAGCCCCGGCCATGGCAGTACCGCCACCATCACCGGGCGCCTCCACGCCTGCGGGCCCGCTCCGCCGAACGCCGGCGCCGGTCCCGGCGAAACCGGCGGTCCCGGCGGAAGCGGCGGAAACGGTCGGGGCGACAGACTCTGCCGGCTGCGGGCTCTTCCGGGCCAGGGCTCCGGTGGTCTGCCAGGCGTGGAGTTGCCAGCGGACGCGTTCGGCCAGGGCCGGGGCGGTGAGAGAACCGTTGTGGTGCCAGAGGCGGGTGGCGGTGTGGCCGTCCGCGCAGGTGATCTCGACGGCCACCCGGCGGCAGGTCAGGCCGGTGGCGGCGAGCTGGGTGTGGAGCTGTTCGGCGAGGGTGCGGGCGACGAAGATCAGCGGTTCGGCGAGGGTCTCCGGTGGGTCGAAGTGGTGGGCCACGGACAGGTCGGGGTGTTCGGTGCGCGGGGTGAGGGGGCGGGAGCTCAGGCCCCGGGCCCGGCGGTGGGCTGCGGTGCCGACCGGGCCGAAGCGGTCGGCCACGGCACGGGCGGGCAGGGCGGCGAAGGCGCCCACGGTGGGGAGGCCGAGCCGCACCAGCAGCTCGGCCAACTCCTCGTCGCCGAGCGCGGCCACCGGGTACGGCGCGAGGAACTCCGCCGTCCGGCCGGTGGGCACCAGGGCCCCGGCCCGGGCGGCCAGGGTCGCGGCGAACAGGCCGTCCGCCACGCCGATCTGTCCGTGCGGACGGTCCTCCTCGTCGGCGACCGGGCTCTCGGGCTCCGCCCACGGGGTGCCCGGCGCCGAACCGGGTGTCTGCGGGTTCGGCTGGCCCGCGGCCAGGGTCTCGGCCACCGCCTGGTGCACGCGGGCGGCCAATGCCTCCTCGCCACCGAAGTAACGGCTCGGGCCCTTGACCGGGATCGCGCACATGCCCGGACGCAGCACCTCCACCCGAGGGGTGAAGGCAGCCACCGCCGCGACCACCGGTTCGAACAGTCGGGTCTCGGTCTCCTCGTCGCGTTCGCGCACGGTGAGCTCGGGGCAGAGGCGGTGCGCCAGCCGCAGGGGCTGCCCACGCCGCACCCCGGCCGCCCGCGCCGCCGCCGAACAGGCCAACACCCGCCCACCCTCGGTGACGGCCACCGCCCCGGCCGATCCGTCCCCGCGTACGGCGACCACCGGCCAGTCCGGGCACCACACCACCAGGACCCGGGCCACCGCCCCGCCCGGGGCCGAAACTGAACCCGATTCCGGTTCCGGTTCGCGTTCCACCCCCGGCGACACCGTCGCACCCCAACTCGAACCTGAACGCGACTCCGGTTCAGGTTTCACTCCCCGGCTTCCAGCGGTCGAATGCGAACCTGAATCCGGTTCACGTTTAGCCTCGGCACTCCCGCCACCCGAACCCGAACCCGAACCCGAATCCGGTTCAGGTTTTCCCGCCCCCGCCTCCCCTCTCGCCACCCACTCAGCCGGCTCCATCGCTCACCAACACCCATCTCGTTCTCAGACTGCGGCCAACCGCCCACTCGGGGCGGCCCGTTCGAAGCCCGGAGCGAACTCATCGGAGGGTTCGAACGGCCGGGCCGCGCCGTATTCGTCGGGGAGCCAGAGCCGGGCCGCCCGGGGACGGGCGGCGCCACCCCGCCCCTGGGCCGTGATCTCCACCTGCCGCCCCTGGAGCTGCCCGTGTCCGGCGCCGAGGCCGTACCAGCGGGCGGCGGCCAGCCGTAGCTGCAGGACGGCCCCCGGCCAAGGACCCGCAACGAGCAGGGCGCAGCCGCCCCGACGCAGTACGGCAGTGAGCCGAGTAGCGAGTTGCGGCGAGACCGGGCCGTCCGGCCGGAGCAGGATCACCCCGACCGCCGGCGCCAACGTCGCCACCACTTCGGGCCACTGCCCGCCCGGATCGTCGACGAGCAGCAACCGCCGCAGGTCGAGCCCGTACCCGGCCGCAGCCCCGAGCCCGAGCTCAGGCAGCCCGACGGCCGCCACCCACTCCCCACCCGCAGTCGCGCTGACATCGACACCGGCACCACCCGCTTCGCCGAGCCCCGAAGCCCCGGCCGCCAGCGCCAACAGCAATCCGGTGTCCCCGGCCACCGAGACCGCAGCCCCGCGCCGCAGTCCACCCTCGGGCAGCAGGGCCGCGAGCGCCGGCAGCACGGGCAGCACACCCCGCTCCCCCGGCAGCCCAGGGACGGCGACAGTCGCCCCGGCGGTTCGGAGCGCTGCAGATTCGAAAACAGATTCGAAAGCGGGCACGCCCCTAGCATCGAACATTCGTTCGTAAATATTCAAGTCCGAATCCGTGCAGCTCAGCGCCACCGAGCGTTACACCGAGGACAGCCTCGAGCGCCTGGGCAGCAACCGTCTGGACATCGTCCGGGTCCACGACATCGCCCAGGACTTCCACGGCGACCAGTGGTTGGCGAGGTTCGAGGAGGCCCGCACCGGCGCCTTCCGGCTGCTGTCCCGCCTGCGCGAGGAGGGCGTCGTCAAGGCCTGGGACCTGGGCGTCAACAAGACCGAGCCGATCGAGCTGACCCTCGCCCTGGACGAGCCGCGCCCCGACGGCTTCCTGCTCGCCGGGCGCTACGCCCTCCTCGACCACGATCACGCCCTACAGCGCCTGCTGCCCATGGCCCCGGAGCAGGGCGTCGACATGGTCGTCGACGACCCCTGCAGCTCCGGCGTCCTCGCCGGCGGTACCCACTCGAGTACCAGCCGGCCCCGCCCGCCATCCTGACGAAGGTCGCCCGCCTCAAGGACCTCACCGCCCGCCACGGCGTGTCCGTCAAGGCCGCCGCCCTCCAGTTCTCCCTCGCCCAACCGGTGTCCACCGGTGTCCACCGCCGTCGTCCCCGGCGCCACCAAGCCCAGCCGCCCTGCCCGACTGGTTGCCCTGCATCCCCGAGAGCATCGCCCTCGAAGGCGGCCGGGTCCGGCAGCTGAAGAACCCCGAAGGCGAGGTGATCATCGATCGCCTCGTGGACTTCAACGAGGTTGAGCGGCAGTACAGTTACGCCGCCCACCGAGCCCCGTTCCCGGTGGACGGTTGCCTCTCCACGCTCCGGATCCACGCCCTCCCCGGCCCCAGCACCCCGCGCCTCGCAGTCCGGACGCGCACTCCACGCACCCGGGCCACCGGCGTTCACGGGCCGTCCGGCCTCACCGGTCCGTACCGCTCCCGGACGCAGCCGTCCGTGTTAGCGTCACGCGTCTGCTCCGGCCGGCCCGGCCATCGACCCAGCCAACAACCCGACCATCGAGCTGGCCATCGAGCCGACCAGACCTGACCCTCGGCCCCATCAAGGCGGAACGTGATGAAACTTCTGCTCACCGACTCCGGCGTCAACAACCCGAGCATCCAGGCGGCCCTGGTCGACCTGCTGGGCAAGCCGATCGCCGAAGCCGATGCCCTCTGCATCCCCACGGCCGGCTACGCCAGCCCGAACGGGAGCCCGTTCGGGCCGTGGCGCTTCATCAGCGGGAACTCCCACTGCCCGATGACCGGGCTGGGGTGGAAGTCGGTGGGCGTGCTGGAGCTCACCGCGCTGCCCAGCATCGACCGGGAGCTCTGGACCGGCTGGGTGCGGGCGGCGGACGTGCTGCTGGTGAACGGCGGCGACGCGCTGTACCTGGCGCACTGGATGCGGGAGTCCGGGCTGGCCGACCTCTTCCCGTCGCTGACGGAGACCGTCTACGTCGGGTTCAGCGCCGGGAGCATGGTCCTGACGCCGCGTATCGGGGCGGAGTTCGTCGGCTGGCAGCAGCCCGGCGGGGACGACCGCACGCTGGGGCTGGTCGATTTCTCGATCTTCCCGCACCTCGACAGCCCCGCCTGCCCGGAGAACACCACGGCCGACGCCGAACGCTGGGCCACCACGATGACCGGCCCGGCGTACGCCATCGACCCGGAGACGGCGATCAAGGTGGTCGACGGCCGGGTCGAGATCGTCTCCGAGGGCCACTGGAAACTGTTCGACCAGCCCCTCGACGCAACGGTCTGAGCATCCGGCGCCCCAGGACCCCGGTTAGCCGAGCAGGCCGAGCAGGCCGAGCAGGCCGAGCAGGCCGAGCAGGCCGAATTCGGTTGCCGCAGGCGCCGTGCCTGCCGAAAGATCGGCACATGAGCCATCTGATACGAGCAGTGACCGCCGAGGACTGGCCGCGCGTCAAGGAGCTGCGGCTGGCCGCACTGCTGGACCCGGTCGCGGACATCGCCTTCCTGGAGACGTACGAGAACGCCGCCGCGCAGCCGGACGAGTTCTGGCAGCAGCGGGCGGCCGGCGCCCGCGGCGAGATGATCGCGCGGCAGTTCGTCGCCGAGCGGCCGGACGGCGGGTGGGACGGTTCGGTGTCGGTGCTGATCGAGCGGGCCGGGCGGCCGGACGTGCTGGGGCGGCCGAACGAGTTCGACCAGGCCCACCTAGTCGGGGTGTTCGTCCGACCGGAGCAGCGCGGCACCGGCCTGGCCCGCGAGCTGTTCGACGCGGCGGTGGCGTTCGCGCGCGAGCTGGAGGAGCCCGCGGTCGAGCGGATCCGGCTCTTCGTGCACGAGAAGAACACGCACGCCGAGGCCTTCTACCGGAAGATCGGCTTCGCCCGCAGCGGCAACACCTTCCCGGTCCCGGGTGACGAGTCCTCGATCGAGCACGAGCTCGTGCTCGGGTAGCGGCTTGAACAGCGGCGCGAGCAGCGGCGCGAGCACCGGCGCGAGCACCAGCCCGGGTAACGCCGGGCCGTCCTAACCGACGGTCTCGGCGGCCGCGGCCGGGATCGGGATCGGGCTCGGACTCGGACTCGGGCCCGTCGGTTCGGCGAGCGGGCGGCGGGTGCGTTCGGCCCAGGCCGCCACCGGGGGGCCGGCTGCGCCGAGGGCGGCGAAGAGGACGCCCAGGAGCAGCCAGCCCGGCTGCCCGAGGGCCAGCACCGCGCCGGTCAGCACCAGCGGGGCGAGGGCCTGGCCGGTGTCGAAGCCGATGCCGAACAGGCCATGGTACTGGCCCTGGGCGTGGTCGGGGGCCAGGCCGTAGCCGAGGGCGAAGGCGGCCGAGGACTCCCAGACCTCGCCGATGCTGTGCACGCAGACCGCGAGGAAGGCGAGCGCCGGGGCCACCCAGGCGGGCACGTCGGCGGTCAGGGCCATCAGCGGGCAGCTGAGCAGGAAGAGCAGGCCGGCCCGGCGGAAGGCCCGGCCGCCCTGGGTCGGGGTCTCCACCTTGGCGCCGAGCCGGCGCTGGAGCAGCACGCAGACGCCGGAGCTGGTCGCGTTGACCAGGGCCACCGTCCAGCGCGGGGCGTCGGTGTGGGCGGTGAGCCAGAGCGGCAGCAGCAGGGCGGCGGTCTGGTACTGCAGGCCCATGGCGCTGTAGAGCGCGACGAAGGAGACGTACGGCCGGTCGGCCAGCACCGACCAGCGGCGGTGCCCGGCTGGCTTGGGCAGCGGGCGGTAACCCGGCACGCCGAGCAGGACGACCAGGGCGGCCAGCGCGAAGCTGGCGGCGTTGGCGAGGATCAGGCCGGTGTAGGCGGCCCGGGTGCCGAGCTGGATGGCGAAGCCCGCGCCGAGGGTGCCCAGCACCACGCCGAGGTTGACGAAGGTGCGCAGCCGGGCCCGGAAGGCGGCGGGGCGTTCGCCGCCGACCCTGGCCACCAGGGCGCCGCCCGCCGCGCCGGCGGCGGTGGCGGCCAGCCGGTCCAGGGTGGCGACCAGGGTGAAGGCCAGCCAGCCGTCGATGAAGACGAAGGCCGCCATGGTGACGGCCTGCAGGGTGAGGGTGGTCAGCCAGACGGTGCGCGGCCCGTACCGGTCGGCGAGGTTCCCTGCGGGCAGGCCGGCCGCGAGACCCGCGAGGCCGGCGATGGTCAGGCCGGCACCGACCTGGGCGGGGTGCAGGCCCACCACGAAGGTGAAGTAGAGGATCGCGGCGGTGTTGAACAGGCCGTTGCCCACCCGGCTGATGAAGTGGGCGGTGATCAGGGCGCGCTGCGGACCGGCCGCCGCTGTCTCGGATATCCGCTGCTCCGTGCCTGTGGCCGTGCCCCCGCTGGTCATGCCGGTCAGGCTAACAGGGGGGATTTTCGCCACCCGGTACGGACCGGTCGGTGCGGCACTCCGGGCGATCGGCGCTTTTCGACCTAGATTGACCGGTTATGGGAGAAAGTGTCGGGATCAGTCGCCGGTCGGTGCTCAAGGCGGCGGCCGCCGCCGGTCTCGGGGTGGCGGTGGATCAGGTCGCCGCCGGGCGGGCCGCCGCCGCAGCTTCCCCGGCGGCAGCGGCCTTCCCGCAGTCAGCCGAAGCGGGCCGGCGGGTGGTGGCGCAGACGCTGGACGTGCGGTACGCCGAGGTCGAGGTGCCGGGGTACGGCACGGTCACCACCCGGGCGTACAACGGGACGGTGCCGGGGCCGACGCTGCGGGTGCGCGGCGGCGACCTGCTGCGGCTGACCCAGGTCAACGGCCTGCCGCCGAACCCGCCGCACGAGGGCGGCCCGCACACCCCGCACCACCCCAACAGCTTCAACCTGCACACCCACGGGATGCACGTCTCCCCCGCCGGGGAGGCCGACAACGTGCTGCGCGAGTTCGCCCCGCGCACCGCCGAGGAGGTGGCGGCAGGCGCGCCGGAGCCCCGGTACACCACGGTCATCGAGGTGCCGGCCGACCACCCGGCCGGCACCTACTGGTACCACCCGCACCTGCACGGCGCCACGGCCGAACAGCTGGCCGGCGGCCTGGCCGGGGTGATCGTCGTCGAGGGCGACGTGGACGAAGTCCCGGAGATCCGGGCCGCCGACGAACTCGTGCTCTGCATCAACGAGTTGAAGCTCAAGGACGGCAAGGTGCCACCGTTCTCCTCGGGCGGCTGGATGTCGGGCGTCCCGTCCGTCTTCACCGTCAACGGCGCCGTCAACCCGACGCTGGGGCTGCGCCCGGGCGAGGTGCAGCGCTGGCGGCTGGTGGCGGCCACCGCGTTCACCGCCCTGAACATCGAACTCACAAGCAGTGCAAGCAATTTGACGTTGCATCAGATCGCCCAGGACGGCGTCACCTTCGCGGCGCCGGTCGCCCGGGCCCGCCTGGAGCTGGCCATGGGCAACCGTGCCGACGTCCTGGTGCTCGGCGGGCAGCCGGGACGGTACGAACTGCGCGCGGACGGGGTGGCCGAGCCGCTGCTGACGGTGGAGGTGGCGGGGGAAGCCGTCGAGCCGCCGATGCGGCTGCCCGAACTGCTGCCGCCGGGGCGGCCGTTGATCGAGGAGCAGGAGCTCACCGACCCGGCCGCGGAGCGCGAGGTGCTCTTCCACGTCGACCCGAACGTCTTCCCCGGCGACTTCCCCAACGCCTACCGCGTGCTGGGCTCGCACCCGACCCCGGCGGTCGATCCGGACGGGGATCTCGGGCACGACCCCGCCTACGGGCTGTTCGATCCCTGCTACACCAACCACACGCTGCGCCTGGGCACCGTCGAGCGCTGGACCGTCCGCACCGGCGAGACCTCGCCCTTCCTCAACCACCCCTTCCACCTGCACACCAACCAGTTCCTGGTCACCCACCGCAACGGCGAGCGGCTCGACCCGCCGGTCTGGCACGACACCGTCGGCCTGGCCGGCGGGCAGCCCGGCGAGTCGGTGACCTTCCTGGTCCGCTACCAGGACTTCACCGGCCGCACCATCGCGCACTGCCACCACCTCCACCACGAGGACCTTGGCATGATGCAGACCGTCGACTACGTCCGCTGAGCAGACCACCCCGGCCGACCACCCCGGCCGGCCACTGCACCTGCCGCCCCGGCCGGCCGCTGCACCTGATCGGGTGATCCCCGGCGGGTGGGCTTGGGGTGGCGGGGTCCGGCGGTGATGCTGGACGGGTCGAGTGGCCGCGGACGACGGTCGTGGACGGTGGGAGGTACGGGTGTCGGATGCGCTGGAGCCGCCGGCTCCGCAGGTGTGGCCGAGCCTGCGGGCGCGGGACGCACGGGAGTTGATCCGCTTCCTGGTGGCCGCCTTCGGCTTCGAGGAGACGGTGGTGTACGGCGAGGGCGACCGGGTGGACCACGCCCAGCTGTGCTGGCCGCTGGGCGGCGGGATCATGCTCGGCTCCGCCCGGCCTGAGGACGCCGAGGACGAGTGGCCGCTGCGGCCCGGCACCTTCGGCGCGTACGTGGTCACCGACGACCCGGACGGGCTGCACGCCCGCGCCCTGGCCGCCGGCGCCGAGATCACCTCGCCCCCGCACGACACCGACTACGGCTCGCGCGACTTCGCCGCCCGCGATCCGGAGGGCAACCGCTGGTCCTTCGGCACCTACCGAGGTGAGCCCAGGCGTGGCTGACCACCCGTCACCGACCTGGCGCACCGGGCGCCGGAGGCGTTCTTGACGGACCGGTCCGGGTGCCCAAGCCTGATCCACACGGGCCGCCCGACCGGGGTCGGCCGGCGAATGTGGAGGTCGAAGCAGTGACGGTACAGGCGTCCTACTCCTCGGGCAGCACCGCCAAGCCCCTGTTGACGGAGACCATCGGCGCCTGCCTGCGCCGGGTCGCCGCCGAACGGCCCGGCGGCGAGGCGCTGGTGGACGTACCCTCCGGCCGTCGCTGGACCTACGCCGAACTCGACCACGACGTGGACGAATTGGCCCGCGACCTGCGGGCCCGCGGGGTGGTCAAGGGCGACCGGGTCGGGATCTGGGCGCCCAACTGTCCGGAGTGGGTGCTGGTGCAGTACGCCACCGCGCGGCTCGGCGCGGTGCTGGTCAACATCAACCCGGCCTACCGCGCCCACGAGTTGGCGTACGTGCTCGACCAGGCCGGGATCAGCCTGCTGGTCTCCGCCACCAGCCACCGGGACAGCGACTACCGGGCCATGGTGGCCGAGGTGGCCGCCGACTGCCCGGGCCTGCGCGAGACGCTCTGGATCGGCGACCCGAGCTGGCAACTCAAGCCGGGCGAGGGCGAGTTCGAGGAGCTGGACTGCCACGAGCCGATCAACGTGCAGTACACCTCCGGCACCACCGGCTTCCCCAAGGGCGCCACTCTCTCGCACCACAACATCCTCAACAACGCGCACGGCGTGGGCGCCCTGCTCGGCTACACCGAGCAGGACCGGATCTGCGTGCCGGTGCCCTTCTACCACTGCTTCGGGATGGTGCTCGGCAATCTCGCCGCGCTCAGCCACCGGGCCTGCGTGATCATCCCGGCCGCCGGCTTCGACCCGGCCGCCACCCTGCGCGCGGTGGCCGCCGAACGGGCCACCTCGCTCTACGGCGTGCCCACCATGTTCATCGCCGAGCTGGGCCTGCCCGACTTCGCGAGCCACGACCTCTCCTCGCTGCGGACCGGCCTGATGGGCGGCTCGCCCTGCCCGGTGGAGGTGATGAAGAAGGTCACCTCGGACATGCACATGGCCGAGGTGGCGATCGCGTACGGGATGACCGAGACCTCGCCGGTCTCCACCCTGACCAGGCACGACGACGACCTGGCCCACCGCACCGAGACGGTCGGCCGGGTGATGCCGCACGTGGAGGTGAAGATCGCCGACCCGGCCACCGGCGCCACCGTCGACCGCGGCACCCCCGGGGAGCTGCGCACCCGGGGCTACTCGGTGATGCTCGGCTACTGGGACGATCCCGAGCGGACGGCCGAGGCGGTGGACGAGGAGGGCTGGATGCACACCGGCGACCTCGCGGTGATGCACGAGGACGGGTACGTGGCCATCGTCGGCCGGATCAAGGACATGATCATCCGGGGCGGGGAGAACGTCTACCCCCGGGAGATCGAGGAGTTCCTGCACCGCCACCCCGAGATCGTGGACGTGCAGGTGGTCGGCGTGCCGGACGAGCGCTACGGCGAGGAGGTCTTCGCCTTCGTGATCCTGCGCGACCCGGCGGCCACCACCCTCGGCCAGCCCGAGCTGGCCGAGTACTGCCGGGGACAGCTGGCCCGCTACAAGACCCCGCGCCACGTGCTGGTGGTCGACTCCTTCCCGATGACGGTCAGCGGCAAGGTGCGCAAGACCGAGCTGCGGGAGCTGGCCGAGCGCTCGCTGCGCGACGCCGGGGCCTCGTCGCAGAGCTGAGGCCCTCGCCGCAGAGCTGACGGCCTGCGCCGCGGAGCTGAGGCCCTCGCCGCAGAGCTGACGGCCTGCGCCGCGGAGCTGAGACCCTCGTCACGGAGCTGCGGCCCGCCGGGCGGGAATGAGACCGGACGGGCGGCGGCTTACGCTGGTGACGTGCGCGGACGCGTCGTCGCCGCACCCTGCCGCCCTCCCCCGGAGGGCACCGGAACCCCTCGGACGCCACCCATGACCAAGACCTCCAGCAAGCACCCCGGCACTCCGGCGGACGGCCTCCCGGTCGTCGACCTCTCGCTCGCCGACGGCACCCCGGCCGACCGGGCCCGGCTGCACGAGACCCTCCGCCACGCCGCCACCGAGGTCGGCTTCTTCCAGCTCACCGGCCACGGCGTGCCCGCGGCCGAGCAGGCCGAGCTGGCCGAGGCGATGCGGGCCTTCTTCGCCCTCCCCGAGGCCGACCGGCTCGCCGTGAGCAACCTCAACTCGCCGCACTACCGCGGCTACACCCGCACCGGCGACGAGCGCACCGGCGGCAGCCGGGACTGGCGCGACCAGCTCGACATCGGCGCCGAGCTGCCCCCGCACGTGCCGGGCCCGGGCGAGCCGCCGTACTGGTGGCTCGAGGGCCCCAACCAGTGGCCCGACGCGCTGCCCGCGCTGCGCCCGGCGGCGCTCGGCTGGATCGGGCGGCTCGGCGCGGTGGCCGAGCGGCTGCTGCACGAGCTGCTGACCGCGATCGGCGCCGACCCGGGCTTCTACGACTACGCCTTCAAGGGCCACCCGCACCTGCGGCTCAAGCTGGTCCGCTACCCCGGCACCGCGCCGGACGGCGCCGGCCAGGGCGTGGGCGCGCACAAGGACTACGGGTTCATCACCCTGCTGCTCCAGGACACCGTCGGCGGCCTCCAGGTGGAGCGGCCGGACGGCAGCTTCCTCGAGGTGCCCCCGATGGAGGGCGCCTTCGTGGTCAACCTCGGCGAGCTGCTGGAGGTCGCCACCGATGGCTACCTCAAGGCCACCCGGCACCGCGTGGTCAGCCCGCCGGGCGCGCACGAGCGGTACTCGGTGCCGTTCTTCTACAACCCCCGGCTCGACGCGCACATCGAGCCGCTGGACTTCCCGCACGCCCACCACGCCCCGGGCGCCACCCAGGACCCGGCCAACCCGCTGTTCGCCGAGTTCGGCCGCAACGAGCTCAAGGGCTACCTGCGGGCCCACCCCGAGGTCACCCGGCGCCACCACCCCGAACTGGCGGCCTGACGCCGGGCGCCCCTGCCGGTACCGGTCAGGGGAGGTAGTACATCGGGTTCGGGATCTTGTAGGTGCGCTCGGTGTGGCCGCCCGACAGGTCGCTGTACTGGTCGCCGAAGTCGGCCACGATCTTGTAGCCGAGGCTCTCGATGTGGGCCCGGGTGCCGGACTTGTACTCGATCGTGGTGCAGGTGGCGCCGCAGGGCAGGTAGGCCGGCGGGTTGGCCTTGTTCTTCAGGTACAGGTGCTCCTGGTCGGCGGCCGGGAAGCCGACGGCGGCCAGGTTGGCGGCGGTGGAGGCCCGCTGGGCCTCCGGGCGGCCGGTGATGAAGAAGACCGTGTAGCCCTGCTGCTGCGCCCAGGTGGCCAGGTCGTTCATGCCGAACACGGCCGGCATGGTCTTGGTGGCGATGTACTGGGCGTTGCTGGTCGGGTTGTAGACGAAGGTCGTCTCCAGCTCGTAGTTGTACGTGGAGAGCGAGGTGTCGTCCACGTCCAGCACGATGGCCTTCTTCGGGCCGTGGGTGTTGCGGGCCCGGTCCGCCAGGTAGCGCTTGGCGTCCTTCTCGACCCCGGCGACCTGCTTGGCGTAGTTGCTGTCGGCCGAGGGCCAGTGCTCGCCCTGGGCGTCCACGGTGTCGCCGTAGTACGCCTTGATGTCGCTGACCTCGTTGGTCATGTTGGTGATCTGACGGTCCGTCCGCGGCACGCGGGCGTCGGCCGCCGCCAGCCCGCCCCCGGCGATCGCGCCACCGGCGACCACGCCGATCGCGAGCAGGGCCAGCGACTTGGACCGGCTTCCGGAGATCTTGTCGAGCATGCGGGAATACCCCCTAGGTCAGCCGGGTGGGGAGGCGCGAAGCGCCCCCTCCGCGCCCCCGGCGCACATGATGCGGCAAGAACCTAGGGCCGGTCGGACGGCCAGGTCAAGGGAGCTCTACGCGCGGCGTCTACGCGCGCTGATCATCGCCCGTCCGGGTGCGGCTCAACACCCCGGCCATGGCACTCGACAACTCCCGGAGTGCCGCCGCCGAGCCGTCCGGCGACCCGCCTGGCGCGGCCCCGCACCAGGCGAGATGACCGTCCGGACGGACCAGCACCGCCTCCCGTCCGCCCGGCAACCGCCGCCACCGCGCGCGGGCCGCCGCGGGCCAGTCGGCGGGGTCGACGGCCCGGACACCGGGCGCGGCCACCGCCCCGGGGGCGATCAGCGTGAAGCCGGGGCCGACCAGGTCGAGGGTGGAGGCGCCGTCCGCCAGCGGGAGGTGCGGCAGCCGGGCCCCGGGCCGGCAGGCGGGGCGGTAGCCCGTGGGGTCCAGGGTGGTGGCCGCCTCGGTACCGCCCGGAGCCTCCGCCGCAGAGTCCGGAGCCTCCGCCGGGAGGACGGCGGCCGAACGGTAGACGGGGGTCAGCAGCAGCTCGTCGTCGATCCGGTAGCCCGCGCGGTTCGCGGCATTGGCGGTCGAGACCTCGATCACCTGGCGGGCCACCGGACGGCGTTCGGCCTCGTACGTGTCGAGCAGCGCCTGGTCCGCCCCGCCGGCCACCACGGCCGCCAGCTTCCAGGCGAGGTTGTCGGCGTCGCCGATGCCGGTGTTCATGCCGTGCCCGCCGGTCGGCGGCACCACGTGCGCCGCGTCCCCCGCCAGCAGCACCCGGGAGCGCCGGTACGCCTCGGCCAGCCGGGCGTCCATCCGCCAGACCAGCGTGGAGACGATCGTCACCGCCAGCTCCGGCAGCCCGGCCGCCGTGCGGACCAGCCCCGCCAGCTCCGCCGGGTCGGTCGGGGGCTGCGCCTCCGGCCCGAGCGGGCACTGGTAGATCCACTGCCGGTCGTTGTCCACCGCCAGGAAGCCGCCCCGGCCGGGCACGGTGAGGAAGTAGGAGGCACTGGCCCGGTCCGCCACCACCGCGCCGAGCGGTGCCTCGAGCCGCACGCTCAGGTACCGCCCCAGCCCGGTCGGCCCCTCCAACGCGATCCCGGCTCCGGCCCGGACGCTGCTCGCGGCGCCGTCGCAGCCGATCAGCCAATCCGCCCGCACGGTCTGCCGCGCGCCGGTGCCGGCGTCGGCCAGCACGGCCCCGACGCCATCGCCCTCCTCCCGGTACGAGAGCAGCCGGGTGCCGAACCGGATCCTCGCCCCGGCCAGGGCGGTGGCGCGACGCAGCAGCACCGGCTCCAGCGCGTCCTGCGAGCAGATCAGCCCCGGGGTGGGCGTGACGGGCTCGCCGTCCGGCTGCTCGGGCGCCCCGGTGCGGACGAACTCCGGATCGACCAGGTCACGCCCCCGGTAGAACCGCACCTGGTCGGCCGGCAGCCCCGCCCGGCGGACCTCCGCCGCCAGGCCGAGCCGGCGGAACACCTCCATCGAACGGGCCGACACGCCACGGGCCTTGGGGTGCGGCGAGACCGTGCGCCGGGCCTCCACCAGCAGGTGGTCCACCCCGTACCCGGAGAGCAGCAGCGAGAGCGTCAGGCCGACCGGCCCGCCGCCGACGATCAGCACCGGGGTCTTCAGCGCAGTCACCAGGGTCCTCCCGTTCGCATGTAACGACTACTTTGGATTTTGACGTTACCATTGGCGGGACGGGTGATCGAGAGAGTTCCGGGAGCCGGAGATGAGCAGCGGATTCGCCGAGGAGAGCCCCCGCGGCCTGTACTTCCTGGTCGACCTGGCCAACCTGGTCGGGGCCGACCCCGGGGTGGGCGCGGCGGAGCTGCAGGCGCTGGTCCACCGGCACGGCGGCCCGGACCTGGCGCTGACCGAGGCGGACGCCCGGGAGGTCCGCGCGGCGGCCGCGACCCTCGCCGGGATCCTGGGCAGCACCGAGGAGGACCGGGCCGCCGAGGCCGTCAATGCGCTGCTCGACCGCTACCCGGCCCGCCCCCGCCTGGTCCGGCTGCCCGGCCGCCCCTGGGCGCTGCACACCCGGACCCCCGAGGGCGCGAGCCCCGCCGACTGGCTGCTCGGCACCGCCGCCCTGGCCCTCGCCCTCTGGCTGAGCGAGCGCGGCCGCTGCGCCTGGGGCCGCTGCGCGGCGCCGGGCTGCGGGCGGTACTTCATCGACACCGGGCGGCGCGAGCCGCAGCGCTACTGCTCCACCGCCTGCGGCACCCGGGTCCGGGTCGCCGCGCACCGGGCCGCCAAGCGGGAGGGCTGACGCCCCTGCGGCCGGGGGCCGCGAGGCGCTCAGTGGCCGCGGCCGCCGAGGAAGAAGAGCAGCATCACGAAGCCGGCGAAGAGGTGGGTGCCCGCGATGTAGACGGAGGCGCGGATCAGCATCGCCTTGCGGCGGGCCTTCTCGTCACGGACGCCTGCGGTGCCGCTCATCGCTCGGGACTTCCTCTCTCGGGTACCCGTCGAGTGTAGGTGGGGTGGGCCGACGGCCTCATTCTGCGCTGTCCTATCCTGCCGGGATGATCAACTCTGCGAAGGCCATAGAGCTCGTCATCTTCGACTGCGACGGGGTGTTGGTGGACAGCGAGCGGATCGCCGTCCGGCTCCAGGTCGAGATCGGCGCCGAACTCGGCTGGCCGATCACCGAGGCCGAGGTGATGGAGCTGTTCATCGGCACCTCCGGCGAGACCATCCGGGCCCGGATAGCCGAACGGCTCGACGCCGCCACCGCCGACCACTGGTGGAAGCTCCTGCTCACCCGGCACGCCGAGGCCGTCGACCAGGAGCTGCTCCCCGTGGACGGCCTGCCCGAGGCCCTGGCCGCCATCACCCTCCCCACCTGCGTGGCCTCCAGCGGCTCGCACGAGAAGATGCGGCACACCCTCGGCCACACCGGCCTCTACGCCCACTTCGAGGGCCGCATCTTCAGCTCCAGCGAGGTGCCGCGCGGCAAGCCGGCCCCCGACCTCTTCCTGCACGCCGCCGCCCGGATGGGGGTCGACCCCGCCGCCTGCGTGGTCGTCGAGGACAGCCGCTTCGGCGTCCAGGCCGCCCGCGCGGCGGGCATGCGGTCCTTCGGCTACGCAGGCGGCCTCACCCCGGCCGACTGGCTCACCGGCCCGGGCACCGTGGTCTTCGAGGACATGCGGCAGCTCCCGGAGCTGATCGCGGCTGCCGCCGCCTGACCGGCCCGACCCGGTAGGTTGGGGTGATCGACAGCGGAGACGGCGTCAGTTCCGAGTGGCAGCAGCGGTAGTGACGACGGCGACAACGGGGAGTGCGGTGGAGCAGCTGATTCGCGTCCCGGTCGGGCCGGAGGCCGCCGACTGGGCCACCCGGGCGGGCTGCCGCCGCGTCCTGCTGGTCGTGCACAACGTCACCTCGGCCACCCGCCTGCTCGACGTGCTGCCGCTCTTCCGCGACGACCTCCGCATCCAACTCCTGGCCACCTGCACCGGCTCCTCCCCCTTTCAGCACGGCGTCCCCGAACTCCTCGCCGCCCTCGGCCTCCCCGTCCTCCCCTGGCAACAGGCCCTGACCACCCCCGTCGACCTCGCCCTCTCCGCCAGCCTCGGCGGTGAACTCCACCTGCTCCAAGGCAAGTTGGCGATACTGTCCCACGGCGTTGGATACAATAAGAAGCTGCCAACGGCCAACGGCCAACGGCCAACGGCCAACGGCCAACGGCCAACGGCCAACGGCCAACGGCCAACGGCCAACGGCCAACGGCCAACGGCCAACGGGGGGACAGTTCCCGTTTCGGGGTTGCTTTCGGCTCGGCGTCCGCGCAGGATGCGGCTGCTGCCGAGCGGGTGTTCGGGATGGCGCCGGAGTGGGTGCTGCACGAGGGCGTGCCCGTCGCGGACGCGATGGTGCTGTCGCATCCCGAGCAGTTGGAGCGGCTCCGGGCCGCCAGCCCGGCGGCCGTGCCTGCGGCCGTCCTCGCGGGTGATCCGTGCTTCGACCGGCTGCTGGCGGCGCGGCCCGAGCGCGAGCGGTACCGCCGGGCGCTGGGCGTGCGGCCCGGGCAGCGGCTGCTGGTGCTCAACTCCACCTGGAACCCGACCTCGCTGTTCGGCGACGCCGGGGCGGCGGACCTGCTGCCGCTGCTGCTCGGCCGGATCGCCGAACTGCCCCAGGACGACTACCGCCTCGCCGCGGTGCTGCACCCGAACATCGGCCACGGCCACGGCCCGGGCCAGGTGCGCCTCTGGCTGGACCGGGCCCGCCGGGCCGGGCTGACCCTGGTCGATCCGCTGGACGGCTGGCGGCAGGCGCTGCTGGCCGCCGACGCGGTGGTCGGCGACTTCGGCTCGGTCAGCTACTACGCGGCGGCGCTCGGCACGCCCGTACTGCTCGGTGCGGCGGGCGAGGAGGTGCTGGGCCAGGACACCCCGGTGGCCGCCTTCGTCCGGGCGGCGCCGCGCCTCGACCCGTACACCGCCCTCGCCCCGCAGCTCGACCGGCTGCTCGCCGGACACCGGCCGCTGCCCGGGCCGGCCGAGCTGACCAGCTCCGTGCCGGGCCGTTCGGCCGGGCTGCTCCGGGCGCTGTTCTACCGGCTGATCGGCCTCGCCGAACCGGCCGGCCCCGCGCTGCTCGACCCGCTGCCGCTGCCGCCGTACCAGCCGGCCCGGGTGACCGCCCCGCTCCAGGTGCTGACCAGGATCGCGCCGGACGGGGCCGTCGAGCTGCGCCGGTACGCGGCGGGGGCGCCCGAGGACGGCTGGGCCGGGCTGCTCGCCGTGGACGAGGAGACCCTCGACCCGGGCTCGCTCGGCCTGGCCGACCTGGTGCTGCGGCAGGCCGCCCCGGACGACCCCCGGCTCGGCCCGCCCGCCGCCTGGGCGGCCGAGGCGCTGGCCCGGTACCGGCACTGCACCACGGCGGCTTACGTCACAGGCCCGGGCACCGCCCTGGCCGTCACCCGCGACGGCCGGCACCTGACCCTGACCACCGACCCGGCCGGCCCGCAGGGGCTCGACCCGGCCGCCGCAGCCGCCGCCCTGCACGCCCACCTCGCCGCCGGCCGCCCGCCCGGCCCGGAGCTCACGGTGCTCACCACCCACGCCCGGCACCGGGTCCGGCTCGCCCCCGCGCGGATGTGAGCAGCCCCGAGCGGGCCGGAGTCGGCTCCCTTATAGAGTTGCTGCCATCCCCACCGGGAGCGGTGGGCCCGACCGAGGAGCAACCGTGACCGACCTGGCGTCCACGTCCGAGCAGCAGGAGATCGCCCGGGATCTCCAGGTGAGCGCGTCCTTCGACGCGCGGGAGGAGATCGAGCGGCGGGTGGCCTTCCTGGCCGAGCGGCTGACCTCCTCGGGGCTGCGCTCGCTGGTGCTGGGCATCAGCGGCGGGGTGGACTCCACCACGGCCGGGCGGCTCTGCCAGCTGGCGGTCGAGCGCGCCCGGGAGGGCGGGTTCCAGGCCACCTTCTACGCGATGCGGCTGCCGTACGGCGTGCAGGCCGACGAGCACGACGCCCAGCTGGCGCTCGGGTTCATCCAGGCCGACCAGGTGCTGACCGTGGACGTGAAGCCCGCGAGCGACGCGGCGCTGGCGGCGGCGCTGGCCGGCGGGGTGACCTTCCGGGACGCGCACCACCAGGACTTCGTGCAGGGCAACATCAAGGCCCGCCAGCGCATGATCGCCCAGTACGCGGTGGCCGGCGCGACCGACGGCCTGGTGGTCGGCACCGACCACGCCGCCGAGGCGGTCTCCGGCTTCTTCACCAAGTTCGGCGACGGCGCGGCCGACCTGGTGCCGCTCACCGGCCTGACCAAGCGCCGGGTGCGCGCCGTGGCGGACGAGCTGGGCGCGCCGGCCGAGCTGGTCTGGAAGGTGCCGACCGCCGACCTGGAGACCCTCGACCCGGGCAAGCCGGACGAGGACGCCCTCGGCGTCACCTACGACCAGATCGACGACTTCCTCGAGGGCAAGCCGGTCGACGAGTCCGCGCACGCGGCGATCGTCCGCCGCTACCACCTGACCGAGCACAAGCGTCAGCTGCCGATCGCCCCCTGAGGCACGGCGCTCCCGCCTGCGCGCGCAGGCTCAGCTGCACCGCGCGCGCAGGCTCTCCAGGTGGGCGAGGTGGGCCGTGGCCCGCTCCGCCCGGAGCAGCGTGGCCGCCCGGTCGATCAGCGGCCGGGCCGCCGCCGGCTCGCCGGCCAGCAGGTGGTTCTCCGCCAGGTCGGTGAGCACCCGGGCGGCGTTGTAGTTCTCCTCGGTCTTCTCGAAGTACTCGAGGGCGGCGAGGAGTTGGACCTCGGCCCGGGCGTACTGGCCGAGGCCGCGGCGGGCCCGGCCCTGGTGCCGCTCCAGCAGGGCGAGCCCGCGCGGCACGTCCGCCTCGCCGTCCTCCCCCGGGGCGATCTCCCGCAGCAGCGCCGCCGCCTGCTCGAAGCAGTCCAGCGCCTCGGTGAAGCGCCACTGGCGCAGCCGCAGCAGGCCGAGCGACTCCACCGCCGTGGCCCGGCCGCGCCGGTGGCCGGCCTGCCGGTCCGCCTCGGCGGCGGCCAGCAGCTCGGCCTCCGCCTCGGCGTCCTGCTGCAACTCCATCAGACCGAAGGCGAGTTGGGTGTGCATCCGGCCGGCGATCCGGCTGCCGGGGTGGTGCGCCTCGGCGGCCCGGACGCCCATCCGCAGGGCGGGCAGCAGCAGTTCGTTGTGGCCGGCCTTGAGTTGGAGCGCCCAGAGCGCCTCCACGCACTGCCAGACCGTCTCCGGGTCGTCGAACTCCTCGGCGGTGCGCACGGTTTCGACCAGATTGGGCAGCTCGGCGGCCAGTGCCGTGACGGCGGCGCCGATGGTCTCGGCCGGGCCGGGCGTCAACTCCCGGTAGAGCGGGCCGAGTTGCCAGCGCTGCCGGTGCGCGGTGAGGTCGGCCTGGACAGCCAGCCGCAGTTGGGCGGCCAGCGCCCGGCGGACGGCCGCCGTGCAGCCGGCAAGCCCCTCCTCCGCCTGGGCGGCGGACTCGGCGTGGGCCCGAACGCTCTCCCGGTAGCGGTAGCGGCCGGTGGGGCCGGGCTCGATCAGCTGGGCGTCGGCGAGTGCGCCGAGCAGCTCGGTGGCCTCGGCGGGGTCGGCTCCGGTCAGCGCCGCGGCCAGCTCGGGGCCGAGGGCGGGCCAGGGGCGCAGCCCGCCGAGCCGGTAGAGCCGGGCGGCGGCCGGAGTGAGGCCGCGGTAGGCGGTGTCCACCGCGGCGGTGACCGGCGACCAGCCGGGCCGGGCCACGGGCGGGCCGGCGAGCAGCTGGGGCGCGGCGGCGTGCAGCGCGTACGGGGAGCCGCCGCAGCTTGCCAGGACGGCGGGCAGGGTGGCCTTGGCGGCCTTGAGGGTCTGCTTGCCCGCCAGGTCGGTGAGCAGCCGCAGCGCGTCCTTGTCGGCCAGCGGGCCGACCGGCACCGGCACGGCGTCCAGGCCGGTGAGCGGGCGACGGGAGATCACCACGGTGAACACCCCGGGCGCGCCGGTGACCAGTTCGCGCACCTGGGCGGCGCTGCGCACGTGGTCGAGCACCACGAGCAGCCGTCGGCCGGCGATCCGGGTGCGGTACTCGCGCAGGCGCTCGTCCAGGCTCGCGGGCACCTCCTCGGCGGGCAGGCCGAGGCAGCGCAGGAAGTGGGCGAGCACGGTGGAGAGGTCGGGGCTGGTGGCGAGCGAGGAGCCCTGCAGGTCGTAGTGGAGCCGGCCGTCGGGGTAGCGGTGGGCCTCGCGGTGGCCCCAGTGCAGCACCACGGCGGTGGTGCCGATGCCGGATTCGCCGTACACGGCGGCCACCCTCGGGCGGCCGTCGGCCTTACGGGCGGCCTCCTTGGTGAGGGCGGCCAGCGGCCCGTCCCGGTCGGTGAAGTGGCGGGGGCCGGCGGGCAGCAGCTCGGGTACGGCGAAGGCGGGCCGCGCCCGGTCGATCAGCACGGAGAGGCCGGCCGCGAGGCCGGCGTCCTGCCCGGCGGCCCGGACCAGCACCTCGGCCACGGCGCGCCGCTCGGCCGCCCCGGTGGGCGCCGGCGTCTCGCGCCCGGTGATCCGCCGGACCATCCCGCCCACCGACTCCATGGCGAGCTTGCCCGCCTCGCTCGCCATCGAGGTCCCGGCGGCGGTCAGGAAGGCCGTGACCGCCGTCACGGACAGTGGATCGAGCACGCCCTACCCCCGGTTCTCCTCCGCACGGCGGCTCCGCCACCGCCTCGGCCTGCTGTCCGGACCACGGTAGCCTGCCCGACCAGGCGGGCCGTGCGCTTTCAAACAACCGGCGGACAACCGGCGGACAGCCGGCGCACGGGCCGCCGTGCTGGACCGGCTCCGGGCGGCGCTGTCACACTGGTGGTGTCACAGCGGATGTGTGACGGCGAGTGGGTACGGCGGAAGGACGAGGGCGGCACCATGACAGCGACACCGGGGGCGCCGCTGCGGCTGACCGTGGACGAGCTGGCCGCCCGGGCCGGGGTGACGGTGCGGACGCTGCGGTTCTACGGGACGAAGGGGCTGCTGCCGCCGCCGGAGCTGGGGCCGCGGCGGGTGGGGCTGTACGGGGAGCGGCACCTGGAGCGGCTGGAGCTGATCGAGGAGCTGCAGCGGCAGGGCCTCACGCTGGCCGCGATCGAGAGGTACCTGGCGCAGCTGCCGGCCGACATCTCCTCGCTCGACCTGGCGATCCACCGGGCGCTGGTGGCCACCTGGGCGCCGGAGAGCGAGGAGGAGCTCAGCCGGGGGCAGTTGGAGCGGCGGGCCGGGCGTTCGCTCTCCGAGCTGGACCTGGACCGGCTGGTGGCGATGGGCGCGCTGCACCGCACCGAGGACCCGGAGCTGTTCCGGATCGAGCCCGGGCTGCTGCCGCTGGGGATCCGGATCGTGGACGTGCCGATCCCGCTGGAGACGCTGATCGCGACCCGGGCGGTGGTGCGCCACCACAGCCAGGCCACGGCGCACGACCTGCACCACCTCTTCCTGGAGACGGTCTGGAAGCCGTTCCGGGAGAGCAATCCGGCCCCGGCGGACCTGGAGCGGATGAAGGAACTCACCGACCAGATCCAGCCGATGGTGGTGCAGGCCCTGGTGACGGCCTTCCAGCGTTCACTGGCCGAGGAGTTGGCCCGGGGCGCCACCCGCCCCGGGCCCACCGACTAGGGTCGGTCAGAAGGTGCTGCCCTCGGCGGCCATCCGCTCCAGCAGGGCCGGCGGGGCGAACCGCTCGCCGTAGGCGGCGGCCAGCTCTCGGGCGCGGGCGGTGAAGCCGGGGAGGCCGCCCCGGTAGCCGTTGATGTACTGGAGCACGCCGCCGGTCCAGGCCGGGAAGCCGATGCCCAGGATGGAGCCGACATTGGCGTCCGCGACGGAGGTGAGCACGTTCTCCTCCAGGCAGCGGACGGAGTCGATCGCCTCGGCGAAGAGCATCCGCTCCTTCATGTCCTCGAACGGGATCTGCGCCTCGGGCTTGGTGAAGTGCTCGCGCAGGCCCGGCCACAGGCGCGTCCGCTGCCCGTCCTCGTACTCGTAGAAGCCGGCCCCGCCGCTGCGGCCCTCGCGGCCGAACTCGTCGAGCATCCGGTCCATCACCACGTCGGCCGGGTGCTCGGGCCAGACCCCGCCCGCCTCCTCGATCGCCCGCCGGGTCTCGTTGCGGATCTTGCGCGGCAGGGTGAGGGTCAGCTCGTCGAGGAGTGAGAGCACCTTGGCCGGGTAGCCGGCCTGGGCGGCGGCCTGCTCGACCGAGACCGGGTCGACGCCCTCGCCGACCATCGCCACGCCCTCGTTGATGAACTGGCCGATCACCCGGGAGGTGAAGAACCCGCGCGAGTCGTTGACCACGATCGGGGTCTTGGCGATCTGGCGGCACAGGTCGAAGGCGCGGGCCAGCGCCTCGTCCCCGGTCTCCGGGCCGCGGATGATCTCGACCAGCGGCATCTTGTCCACCGGCGAGAAGAAGTGCAGACCGATGAAGTCGGCCCGGCGCTCGACCCCTTCGGCCAGCAGGCCGATCGGCAGGGTGGAGGTGTTGGAGCAGAGCAGCGCGTCCGGCGCCACCACGGCCTGCACCTCCTGGAAGACCTTGTGCTTGAGCTCGGGGTTCTCGAACACCGCCTCGATCACCGCGTCGCAGCCCGCCAGGTCGGCCGCGTCGGCGGTCGGGGTGATCCGGGCCAGCAGCTCGGCCCGCTTGGCCTCGGTGGAGCGGCCCCGGGCCACCGCCTTGTCCAACAGGCCCGCGCTGTAGGCCTTTCCGCGCTCGGCGGCCTCCAGGGTGACGTCCTTGAGCAGCACCTCGATGCCGGCCTTGGCGCAGGAGTACGCGATGCCGGCGCCCATCATGCCCGCGCCGAGCACGGCCACCTTGCGGACCTGCCGGGCCGGCACCTCCTTCGGGCGGCCCGCACCGGAGTTGACGGCGTTCAAGTCGAAGAAGAGTGCCTTGATCATGTTCTTGGCGGTCTGCCCGCAGGCCAGCTCGGTGAAGTACCGGGCCTCGATGACCATCGCGGTGTCCACGTCCACCTGCGAACTCTCCACCGCCACCGCGAGGATGTTGCGCGGGGCCGGGTAGGGCGCGCCGTTCAGCTGCTTGCTGAGGTTGGCGGGGAAGGCGGGCAGGTTGGCCGCGAAGGAGGGGTTGGCGGGGGTGCCGCCGGGGATCTTGTAGCCCTTGACGTCCCAGGGCTGCTGGGCGGTCTCGTTGGCCGCGATGAAGGCCCGCGCCTTGGCCAGCAAGTCCTCCGCGTCGGTGGCGAGTTCGTGCACCAGGCCGTGCTTCAGCGCCTGCGCCGGGCGGTACTGGCGGCCCTGCAGCAGCCACTTGAGCAGCGCGTCGGTGATGCCGAGCAGCCGGACGGTGCGCACCACCCCGCCGCCGCCGGGCAGCAGGCCGAGGGTCACCTCGGGGAAGCCGAGCTTGCTGCCGGGGGCGTCCAGCGCGACCCGGTGGTGGCAGGCCAGCGCGAGCTCCAGGCCGCCGCCCAGCGCGCTGCCGTTGATCGCGGCCACCACCGGCTTGCCGAGCGTCTCGAGCGCGCGCAGGCCGCGCTTGAGCTCCATCGAGGCCTCGAAGAACTCCTCGGCGTCCTCCGGGCGGACGGCGGAGAGCAGGTTGAGGTCGCCGCCCGCGAAGAAGGTCTTCTTGGCCGAGGTGAGGATCACCCCGCGCAGGCCCTCGAAGGCCCGCAGGCGCGCCAGCGTCTCGCGGAAGGAGTCGCGGAAGGCGGCGTTCATGGTGTTGACGGACTGCGCCGGGTCGTCGAGGACGAGGGTGACCACGCCGTCCTGGTCCTGCTCCCAGCGGATCACGGAAGTGTTGTCAGACATGAGTTCAGATCTCCGAGGTGGGGTGGTCAGATGCGCTCGATGATGGTGGCGACGCCCATGCCGCCGCCGACGCAGAGGGTGATCAGGCCGCGTTGCAGGTCGCGCCGCTCCAGCTCGTCGATCATGGTGCCGACCAGCATCGCGCCGGTGGCGCCGAGCGGGTGGCCGAGCGCGATCGCGCCGCCGTTGACGTTCACCTTCTCGTGCGGGAAGTCGAGTTCGCGCATGAAGCGCAGCGCCACGGCGGCGAAGGCCTCGTTGATCTCGACCAGGTCGATGTCGGCGGCGGTCAGCCCGGCCTTGGCCAGCGCCTTGCGGGTGGCCGGGGCGGGGCCGGTCAGCATGATGGTCGGCTCGGAGCCGGAGACGGCCGCCGAGACGATCCGGGCGCGCGGGCGCAGCCCGTACCGCTCGCCGACCTCCTTGCTGCCGATCGCGACCAGGGCCGCGCCGTCCACGATGCCGGAGGAGTTGCCCGCGTGGTGGACGTGGTCGATCTTCTCCACCCAGTGGTACTTCTGCAGCACCACCGCGTCGAAGCCGCCCACGTCGCCGATGGTGGCGAAGGAGGGCTGGAGCCCGGCCAGCGTCTCGACCGTGGTGCCGGGGCGGATGAACTCGTCGCGGTCCAGCACCACCAGGCCGTTGCGGTCCTTGACCGGCACCACCGAGCGGTCGAAGTACCCGCCGGCCTGCGCCTTGGCGGCCCGGGCCTGGGATTCGGCGGCGAAGGCGTCCACGTCGGTGCGGCTGAGGCCCTCCAGGGTGGCGATCAGGTCGGCGCCGATGCCCTGCGGCGCGAAGCCGACCTGGAAGCTGGTCATCGGGTCGGCGAACCAGGCGCCGCCGTCGGAGCCCATCTTGACCCGGGACATCGACTCCACGCCGCCGGCCAGGATCAGGTCCTCCCAGCCCGAACGGACCTTCGCCGCAGCGAGGTTGACGGCCTCCAGGCCCGAGGCGCAGAAGCGGTTCTCCTGCACGCCGGCCACGGTGTCGGGCAGCCCGGCGGCCACCGCCGCGATCCGGGCGATGTCGGAGCCCTGGTCGCCGATCGGGCTGACCACGCCGAGCACGATGTCGTCGATCGCGGCCGGGTCCAGGGTCGGGAAGCGGCGCCGGAGTTCGTGGATCAGGCCGACGACCAGGTCGATCGGCTTGGTGCCGTGCAGGCTGCCGTTGGCCTTGCCCTTGCCGCGCGGCGTGCGGATAGCGTCGTAGACGTACGCTTCGGTGGTCACTTCAAGTGCCTTTCGCTTCACGAGGATGGGGGCTAGCCGAGCAGGGAGCGACCGATGATCTCCTTCATGATCTCGGTCGTCCCGCCGTAGATGGTGGTGATGCGGCCGTCGGTGAACGCCTTGGCCACCGGGTACTCGCTCATGTAGCCGTAGCCGCCGTGCAGTTGGAGGCAGCGGTCGGCGGTGCGCTTGTGCAGTTCGGTGGCCCACCACTTGGCCATCGAGGCGTCGGAGGGAGTCAGGGCGTAGCGGCCCAGCTCGGTGATGCAGCGGTCGACGAAGGTGCGGGTGACCGCGCACTCGGTGGCGATCTCGGCCAACTCGAAGCGCACGTGCTGGAGTTTGGCCAGCGGCCGACCGAAGGCCTCGCGCTGCTTCACGTACTCGGTGGTGAGCTCCAGCAGGTGCTCGGCCCCGGCGATGGCGGCCACGGCGATGGCCAGCCGCTCCTGGGCCAGGTTCTGCATCAGGTGCAGGAAGGCGCCGTGCTCGGTGCCGAGCAGGTTCGCCTTGGGCACGCGGACGTCGTTGAAGAACAACTCGGCGGTGTCCTGGGCCTTCTGGCCGATCTTGTCCAGGTTCTTGCCGCGCTCGAAGCCGGGCATGCCGCGCTCGACCACCAGCAGGCTGAGGCCGTGCGCGCCGCCCTCGGGGGTGGTCTTGGCCACCACGATCACCAGGTCGGCCAGGATGCCGTTGGAGATGAAGGTCTTGGCGCCGTTCAGCAGGTAGTGGTCGCCCATGTCCACCGCGCTGGTGCGGATGCCCTGCAGGTCCGAGCCCGCGCCGGGCTCGGTCATCGCGATCGCGCTGATCAGCTCGCCGCTGCAGAAGCCGGGCAGCCAACGGCGCTTCTGCTCCTCGTTCGCGAAGGCGGTGAAGTACGGCCCGATCACGTCGTTGTGCAGCCCGAAGGCCGGCCCGGTCGCCCCGGCCCGGGTGAACTCCTCGGCCAGCACGGCCGCGTGGCGGAAGTCGGGCACGCCCCCGCCGCCGTACTCCTCCGGCACGGCGAGCCCGAGCAGGCCCTGCTTGCCCGCCGCCAGCCAGGCGCTGCGGTCGACGATGCCCTGCTGCTCCCAGCGCTCGTGGTGCGGCAGCACCTCGCGGGCGAGGAACTCCCGGACCACGGCCCGGAAGTCCTCGTGCTCCTGGGTGTAGAGCTCACGCTCCAACGTGGGTCTCCTTGGTGTCGAGCCCGGGTACGCCCCAGTCGGCGGCGACCTCGGCGGTGTGGGCGCCCGGCACGGCGGGCGGACGGCGCAGCGTGCCCGGGGTGCCGGACAGGCGGGGCGCGGGGGCGGGCTGGGTGAGGCCCCGGTACGTGGTGTAGGTGCCGCGTTCGGCCAGGTGCGGGTGGTCGGCGGCCTCGCCGAGGGTGAGCACCGGGGCGGTGCAGGCGTCGGTGCCCTCGAAGACCTCGGCCCACTCGGCCCGGGTGCGGGTGGCGAACCGGGCCGCGATCTTCTCCCGCAGCTCGGGCCAGCGGGCCAGGTCGTACTGCTCGGGGGCGCCGTCGAGCTCGAGCAGCCGGACGAACTCGGTGTAGAACTGCGGCTCCAGGGCACCGACCGCCATGTGGCGGCCGTCGGCGGTCTCGTACACCGAGTAGTGCGGCGCGCCGCCGTCGAGCAGGTTGGCCCCGCGCCGGTCCTGCCAGAGGCCGGTGGCCCGCAGGCCCCAGAGCATCGAGGTCAGGTGGGCGGCGCCGTCCACGATCGCGGCGTCCACCACCTGGCCGGCGCCGGTGGCGCGGGCGTGGTGCAGCCCGGCCAGCAGGCCGACCACCAGGTAGAGCGAGCCGCCCGCGTAATCGCCCAGCAGGTTGGCCGGGATGGCCGGCGGCCCGCCGGCCGGCCCGATCAGCCCGAGCACCCCGGCCGTGGCGGCGTACCCGATGTCGTGCCCGGCGGCCTGCGCGAGCGGCCCCTCCTGGCCCCAGCCGGTCATCCGGCCGTAGACCAGGGCCGGGTTGCGGGCGAGGCACTCCTCGGGCCCGACCCCCAGCCGCTCGGCGACGCCGGGCCGGTACCCCTCGATCAGCAGGTCGGCCCGGGCCACCAGGTCGAGCAGCAGGCCGGGGCCCTCGGGGCTGCGGAGGTCGATCACCACCGAGCGCTTGTTGCGGTTGGTCACGTCGTGCGCCGGATCGGCGCCCAGCGCCGGGGGCGTCGGCCGGTCCACCCGGACGACGTCGGCGCCCAGGTCGGCCAGGAGCATCGCGGCGAACGGGCCGGGGCCGATCCCGGCCAGCTCCACCACCCGTACTCCGGCCAGCGGCCCGGTGGTCTCGGTCATCTGCTGCCCCTGCCCCTGCCCTCGCCCGAGGTTCGACTGCCGGTGTTTGACAGTAGAGCTGTAACACCCGAGATGATAGAGAAGCGACCGGCCGGTAACAAGGACCCGTGGGCCTTCCTTCTCCTCCCCCGTCCCTCCCCCGCGCGAGGGAGCAGGTCGGGCCGTCGGGAGGATGCGGGACGGAACGGCCGGACGGCAGGCTCACTCCCATGATGGGCGGACGGCGGGCTGACATAGGGTCAGTGCGATGAGCGGACTGTTCGGGCGGCGCGCCGTGCTGCGCTGGGTGCACCTGGTGCTCGGCGGCGCGCTGCTCATGCCGTACTGGTTCCTCAGCGAGCTGCTGCTGCACTCCCTCCCCGTGCGGACCGGGCCGGTCGGCGCGCTGGCGCTCCAGCTGCTCGGGCTGCCCGTGGGGCTGGTGTTCGCGGTGTTCACCGCGCTGGTGCCGATGGTCCGGGCCCTGGAGGGCACCGCCGCGCGGGCGCTCTGCGGCTCGGCGGCGGCGGAGGAGCTGTCGGCCACCCCCGCCCACTCCTGGGACGCCCGGCGGCGCACCGCGCTCTGGTACGTGCTGCACCTGGGGCTCGGCGGGATCATCAGCGGGCTCTCGCTCTCCGTGCCGCCGCTGGCGGCGGTGCTGATCGCCTCCGGGGCCGGGGTGTTCGGGCCGCCGGCGCAGCAGCTGATGCGGGTGCTCTTCGGCGGGTGGCGGCCGCCCGGGGTGCTGCTGGGGCTCCTGCTGCTGCTCGGCCTGTTCGCGGTGGTCACGGCGGCCGGCGCCCTGCTGGCCCGCTGCGCCCCCGCCCTGCTCGGCCCCACCCCCGCCGAACGGCTCGCCGCCGCCGAGCGCCGCGCCCTCGAACTCGCCCACCGCAACCGCCTGGCCCGCGAACTCCACGACTCCGTCGGCCACGCCCTCAGCGCCGTCACCATCCAGGCCGCCGCCGCCCGCCGCACCCTGGCCACCGACCCCGCCTTCACCGCCGAGGCCCTGGCCGCGATCGAGGAGACCGCCCGGGCGGCGGTCGCCGAGCTCGACACCGTGCTCGGGCTGCTCCGCGAGGACCCGCCGGAGGCGGCGAGCCACGAGGGCGGGGGTGCCGCAACGACGAGCGGAGCGGCGGGCAGCGGACGGGCGAGGCGTGGGTATCCGGCGCGTGGCTGGGCGAGGCCCGGGCCCACGGCGTCGGCCCAGGGAGCGGCGACGGATCACGGCGGGGCGACGAGCGCACACGCACCGGCGACCGACCGGGCGACGAAGCCGGGGGTGGTGGGGGAGGGCGGCGAGACCGGGCCGACCCTGGCGGCGTTGGAGGTGCTGCTGCGGTCGGTGCGGCTGGCCGGGGCCACCGTCGAGGTCGAGGCCGTGCCGGCGGAGCTGGCCGGGCTGGCGCCGGGGGTCTCGCGGGAGGCGTACCGGATCGTGCAGGAGGGGCTCACCAATGTGCTGCGGCACGCCGGGCCGGTGGCCGTGCGGCTGCGGCTGGCTCCGGCCGACGGCTGGCTGCGGGTCGAGCTGACCAACCCGCTCGGCCCCGGCCGCCCCAGCCGCCCCGGCGGCGGCCGGGGCCTGCGCGGCATCGCCGAACGCGCCACCGCCCTGCGCGGCAGCTACCAGGCCGGCCCGCAGGACGGCCACTGGCAGCTGGCCGTCGCCCTCCCGCTGCCGCAGCCGTCCCGGCGCGCACCGTGAGGCCGCCGGCCCGGCGCACGGCGAGCACCCGGCGAGCCCTGCGCCACACCCGACCCGGTCACCACCGGGCACCGCTCCCGCCGATGGAGCCGTCGCGCTCGTCAGCCGCTACCCACCACCCCACTCGAACGCCCGGAGGGCACCGCATGAGCACCCCCACTCCCCCTGACGGCACGATCACCGTGCTGGTCGCCGACGACGAGCGCCTGGTCCGGACCGGGCTGCGGGCGGTGCTGGCCGGGGAGCTGGACCTGCGGGTGGTCGGGGAGGCCGCCGACGGGGCCGAGGCGGTGGCGCTGGCGGCGGAGCTGCGGCCGGACGTGGTGCTGATGGACGTGCGGATGCCCGGGACGGACGGGATCGAGGCGACGGCGCGGCTGACGGCGGGCGGGGACGGGCCGAAGGTGCTGGTGGTGACCACCTTCGAGAACGACGACCACGTGTACGAGGCACTGCGGGCCGGGGCCTCCGGCTTCCTGCTCAAGCGGGCCCGGGCGGAGGAGATGGTGCAGGCGGTGCGGCTGGTGGCGCGCGGGGAGTCGCTGCTCTTCCCGGACGCCCTGCGCGAGCTCGCCCTGCTCGGGGCCGGCAGCCGGACGCCAACCGCTCCGCTGCCCCGGCTGACCGAGCGGGAGGGCGAGGTGCTGCGGCTGATCGCCGAGGGGCTGACCAACGGGGAGATCGCCGAGCGGCTGGTGGTCAGTGTCGAGACGACCAAGAGCCACGTGGGCAGCGTGCTCGCCAAGTTGGGGGTCCGGGACCGCACGCAGGCGGTGATCGCGGCCTACGAATCCGGCTTCGTCCGGCCCGGGAGCCGCTGACGCACGCCGGGCGGCCGGCGCTGGGGAGCGCCGGTGCACGCACCGTGACCTGCGCCGTTCCGGCTTCCCTCGCGACTGTACCGGTGGGTAGAGTGCGACGATCCCCAGGTGCCGGAAGATCCCCAGCACCAAGAGCGAAGAGCTGGTGAACACATGTCCTCGGTCTGGACCCGCCCTGCCATCTGGTGGCGCCTCGCCATCGCCCTGTCGGCCGGGTTCGGGCTGATCACCGGGCAGGGCTCGCTGGTGTACTTCACCGTCGAGAGCAACGTCATCGTGCTCGGCTACTTCCTCGGCGCGGTGTACTGGATGGCCAAGCGCAACACGGTGGACGCCCCGGCGCCCCGGCTGCGCGGCGCCGCCACGCTGTACATCACGATCACCGGGATCGTCGCCCACGTGCTCCTCAACCACGGCGCCAACCCGCTGCCGGGTCTGGTCGAGGGCTCCAGCGCGGACCGCCTCCAGCACTGGTCGAGCTTCCTGCTGCACTACACCACGCCGATCATGGTGATGATCGACTGGCTCTGCCTCAAGCCGCGCAACGCCTCGCACTGGCGCGACCTCCCGCTCTGGCTCGCCTTCCCGCTCGGCTACGCCGGCCTGACCTTGCTGCGCGCCGCCCTCTTCCCCGACTTCACCAACGCCTACCCGTACTTCTTCCTGGACCCGACCACCAAGGGCTACGGCTGGGTGGGCGGCCAGATCGCCCTGCTGACGGTCGAGTTCATCGTGCTCGCCGCCGCCGTGGTCGGCCTCGACCGCCTCGGCACCCTGGTCAACCGCAGGCTCAAGCCCGCCACCCGGGAAGCCTGACCAGGAAGCCCGAACCGGAGCGCCGACCACCGCGGCCGCCGACCCGTCAGATCCGCCAGGAGCGGATCCGGTCGGCGGCCGCGAACACGTCCGCCCGGGATTCGGCCACGTCGCGGGCGAGTTCGACCAGGGCGCCGTACGGCGGGTCGATGCCCTCCTCGGCGGCGTGCATGTAGGCCGCGGTGGCCATGCAGGCGTAGAGGTTGTTGCGCACGGGCAGCGGGCGCAGCTGGACGATGGTGTGCATCAGGGCGGCGGCGCACCAGGACGGGTCGGCGTCGTGGCCGAGTTGGGCGGTGTTGACCCGGTGGCGGGCCACGGCGGCCTGCAGAGCGGAGTAGTCGCGGACGGTCAGGTCCTCGGGCGAGGCCTGCTCCTGGACGTCCAGGAGCCACCGGATGTCGACGTGCAGCAGCATCACGCGGCGGCCCGCGTCAGGCCGCGGCGGTGCGCTCGGCGGCGCCGCGCCGGGCGGCGGGCGTGTCCTCGGGGAACGCCGCGTCGAACTCCTCGAGGTGCTCGTTCCAGAACGCGACCGCGTGGCTCACGAAGGTGCGGCGCTTCTGCTCGCGCACGCTGAGGTCGTGGACGTAGGCCTTCACGCTCTTGCCGTCCGCAGCGGCGGCCTCGCGGATGGCGGCGAGTTCGAGCTCGGTGTACTCAATGTTGAGTGCTGGCATGGCCCGATGGTACCGGGCGGGTACCACGCTGGGTACCCGCCCGGTACCGGAACCCGCCTCGCGACTGCGTCACATCGGGCTCACCGCCTTCAACTCCCCGTCCAGCTCCAGCCAGCGGGTCAGCCCGAGCCCGCGCAGGAAGGCCAGGTCGTGGCTGACCACGACCAGCGCCCCCTGGTACGAGGCGAGCGCCTGGGTGAGCTGGCGCACGCTCGCGAGGTCGAGGTTGTTGGTCGGCTCGTCGAGCAGCAGCAGCTGCGGCGCCGGGTCGGCGAGCAGCAGCGCGGCCAGCGAGGCGCGGAAGCGCTCGCCGCCGGAGAGGGTGGCCGCGCTCTGGTCGGCCCGGCCGCCCCGGAACTGGAACCGGGCCAGCCGGGCGCGGATCGTGTTGTCGGGCGCCTGGGGGGCGTACCGCTTCACGTTCTGCGCGACGGTGAGCCGCTCGTCCAGCAGGTCGAGCCGCTGCGGCAGGTAGCGGATCGGCACCGGGGTGGTGATCTCGCCCTCCAGCGGGGCGAGTTCGCCGGCGATCGCGCGCAGCAGGGTGGACTTGCCCGCCCCGTTGCGTCCGACCAGGGCCACCCGCTCGGGCCCGCGCAGCTCCAGCTCGGCCCGCAGGCCGTACGGCAGCCGGACCTTGTCGAGGGTGAGCACCGTGCGCCCGGCCGGGACGGCGGTGCGCGGAAGGTCGATGCGGATCTCGGCGTCGTCCCGCACCGCCTCCTCGGCGGCCGTCAGCCGCTCCTTGGCCTCGGCCAGGCGCTCGGTGTGCAGGCCCTTGACCCGGCCCGCCGTCTCCTCGGCCCGCCGCTTGAAGGCGCCGGCCAGGATCTTCGGGTCGTTGCGCTGCTTGGACTTGCGCTCCCCGTAGTTCGCGCTGCGGGCCAGCTTGATCCGGGCCTCGGCCAGGTCGCGCTTCTGCCGCTGGACGTCGGCCTCGGCCGCCCGGACCAGCCGCTCGGCCGTCTCCTGCTGGGCGGCCACCGCGCGCTCGTAGTCGCTGAAGGTGCCGCCGAAGAAGGTGACCGAGCCGTCCCGGAAGTCGGCGATCTGGTCGACGTGTTCGAGCAGCTCGCGGTCGTGGCTGACCACGACCAGCACCCCGCCCCAACCGTCGATCGCGTCATACAGCAAGCCGCGGGCCCGCCGGTCCAGGTTGTTGGTCGGCTCGTCGAGCAGCAGCACGTCGGGCCGGCGCAGCAGCAGGGCCGCCAGGTGCAGCAGCACCGCCTCGCCGCCGGAGAGTTCGGCCGTGGTGCGGTCGAGCCCGAGCCGCTCCAGGCCGAGCTTGGCCAGCACGGCCCGCGCGCGCTCCTCCACGTCCCAGTCGTCGCCGACGGCGGCGAAGTGCCGCTCGTCCACGTCGCCGGATTCGATGGCGTGCAGCGCCTCCCGGGCGGCCCGGATGCCGAGCGCCTCGTCGACCCGGTGCGGCGCACTGTAGGTGAGCCCCTGCGGGAGGTAACCCAGCTCGCCGGCCACCCGGACGGTGCCGGCCGTCGGGGTGAGCTCGCCCGCGAGCAGGCGCAGCAGGGTCGACTTGCCCGCGCCGTTGAGCCCGATCAGCCCGGTGCGGCCGGGGCCGATCGCCAGGTGGAAGCCGTCCAGCACGGGGGCGCCGTCGGGCCACTCGAAGGCGAGGTCGGTGCAGAGGATCGAGGTGGTGGGTGATGCCATGGGGGCCTCCCGAGGGTGGTTGCGAGGGGAAAGGGCAACACGGGGAGACACCGCTACTGCGGCGGACAGCGGGGAGGGCACGAAGGCACGGCTCACGCTGAGGTCTGCACGCTCACACGCCGCGCACCACCGACGGAACAGGTGGACACGGGGGGCGGTGTCTCATGACCTCAGTAGAGCAACGGCCTTCTCCAGACGGGTGATGCGAACGCTCCCGCTCCTGCGGGGCTGACAACGACGGTAACCGGGCCCGGCAGGAGGCGGCAAGCGGTTTATCGGGCGGCCGAGGCCGGGCCCTAAGATCGAGGCATCATGAGTGCCACTCTCGTTGTCAAGGATCTCAGCGCCGGCCACGGCGACCGCACCCTCTTCTCGGGGCTCGACCTGGTGGTCGCGCCGGGCGAGGTGATCGGGCTGGTCGGCGTCAACGGCGCCGGCAAGTCGACGCTGCTGCGCCTGCTGGCCGGGCTGGACACGCCCGAGGCCGGTTCGCTCAAGCTCAGCCCGCCCACCGCGAACGTCGGCCACCTGCCGCAGGAGCCCGAGCGGCGCGAGGGCGAGACGGTGCGGGCCTTCCTGGGCCGCCGCACCGGGGTCGCCGCCGCGCAGGCCGCGCTGGACGAGGCCACCGAGGGCCTGGTCGAGGGCCGCCCCGGCGCGGACGACGCGTACGCGGTGAGCCTGGACCGCTGGCTCGAGCTGGGCGGCGCCGACCTGGACGAGCGGGCCGAGGAGGTGGCCGACCAGCTGGGCCTCAAGGTGAGCCTCGACCTGCCGATGACGGCGCTCTCCGGCGGTCAGGCGGCCCGGGCCGGGCTGGCCTCGCTGCTGCTCTCCCGGTACGACGTGTTCCTGCTCGACGAGCCCACCAACGACCTCGACCTGGACGGCCTGGAGCGGCTGGAGGCCTTCGTCAAGGGCCTGCGCGCGGGCACCGTGCTGATCAGCCACGACCGCGAGTTCCTGGCCCGTACGGTGACCAAGGTGCTGGAGCTCGACCTGGCCCAGCAGCAGGTCAACCTCTACGGCGGCGGCTACGAGTCGTACCTGGAGGAGCGGGCCACCGCCCGCCGGCACGCCCGCGAGGAGTACGAGGAGTACGCCGACACCAAGGCCGGCCTGGAGGCCCGGGCCCGGATGCAGCGCGGGTGGATGGAGAACGGCGTCCGCAACGCCCGCCGCAAGGGCGGCGACAACGACAAGATGGCCCGCGCCACCCGCCAGGAATCCACCGAGAAGCAGGCCGCCAAGGCCCGGCAGACCCAGCGGATGATCGAGCGCCTCGACGTGGTCGACGAGCCGCGCAAGGAGTGGGAGCTGCGGATGGAGATCGCCACCGCGCCCCGCTCGGGCTCGGTGGTGGCCACGCTGCGGGCGGCCACCGCCAAGCGCGGCGAGTTCGCCTTCGGCCCGGTCGACCTCCAGCTCGACTGGGCGGACCGGGTGGCCATCACCGGGGCCAACGGCGCCGGCAAGTCCACCCTGCTGGCCGCCCTGCTCGGCCGGCTCGAACTCGACGGCGGCAGCGCCTCGTTGGGCTCCGGTGTGGTGGTCGGCGAGGTGGACCAGGCCCGTGGCCTCTTCTTGGGGGACGAGCCGCTGGCGGTGGCCTTCGGTGCGGCCGTGCCGGAGCTCTCCGAGGAGGAGGTCCGCACCCTGCTGGCCAAGTTCGGCCTCAAGGCGGTGCACGTGCTGCGCCCTGCGGCCACCCTCTCGCCGGGCGAGCGGACCAGGGCGGCGCTCGCCCTGCTCCAGGCCCGCGGGGTCAACCTGCTGGTGCTCGACGAGCCCACCAACCACCTCGACCTGCCCGCCATCGAGCAGCTGGAGTCGGCGCTCGCCTCGTACACCGGCACCCTGCTGCTGGTCACCCACGACCGGCGGATGCTGGACACCGTCACGGTGAACCGGCGCTGGGAGGTCGCGGGCGGCACCGTCCGGGAGAGCTGACGCCGTAGGCGGCGGCCCAGTGGTCTGGTCCAATCGGGCCATACCGCCGGGCCGCCGCGCTGTGCTCTGCTGTGGGCCATGAGTGCAACCGACAGCGCGGGACACCCCACCGTGCCGCTGAGCCCGATGACCGTGCCCGCCGACCAGGCGCTGGCCCGCAGCGAGGCCTTCCACCGGGTGATGGCCCAGCGCCGCACCGTCCGCGACTACGCCACCACCCCGCTGCCCGAGGGGGTGATCGAGAGCGCGATCCGCACCGCCGCCACCGCGCCCAGCGGCGCGCACGTGCAGCCCTGGCGGTTCGTGGTGATCACCGACCCGGAGCGCAAGCGGCGGCTGCGCGAGGCCGCCGAGGCGGAGGAGCGGGAGTTCTACGCGCACCGGGCCTCCGAGGAGTGGCTGGCCGCGCTGGCGCCGATCGGCACCGACTGGCGCAAGCCCTTCCTGGAGGACGCGCCCGCCGTGATCGTGGTCTTCGAGGTGCACAAGGGCCCGGACTCGCCGCGCCCGTACTACACCAAGGAGTCGGTGGGCATCGCCGTCGGCCTGCTGCTCGCCTCGCTGCACCAGGCCGGCCTGGCCACCCTCACCCACACCCCGAGCCCGATGAAGTTCCTCAACGAGGTCTGCGACCGCCCGGCCGAGGAGCGCGCCGCGTACGTCATCCCGGTGGGCTACCCGGCCGCCGACGCACGGGTGCCGGACTTGCACCGGAAGGGACTTGACGAGGTCTTGGTCCGCCTCTGACCGTTCCGTCCCGGTCTGGGACGATCCGGCCCGCCCCGGCTCGAAAGCCGTTGATCAGGCGGCTGACCAGGCACGATAATCCCAGCCATGAGTCACAGCACCGAGGACCCCGCCACCGTCGTCCGCCCGCCCGAGCAGATCGCGCTCCGCAACGGGGTGTCGCTCCGCCGCCGGGCGGCCGGCGACGCCGAGCCGCTCAACGCCGCCGTCGCCGGCAACCTGGCGCACCTGCACCCGTGGATGCCCTGGGCCGGCGCCAAGCCGACGCTGGAGCACACCACGGCGATGGTCGACGAGGGCATCGCGCTCTGGGAGACGGGCACCGACTTCATGTACCTGGCCTGGTCGGAGCAGGCGCCCGGCGAGGTGATCGGCGCCTTCGGCCTGCACGGCCGGGTCGGCGCGGGCGCGCTGGAGATCGGGTACTGGGTGGCCGAGGCCCACACCGGCAAGGGCGTGGCCACCGACTGCGCCCGCGCACTGACCGAGGCCGCGCTCGCGCTGCCGCAGATCGAGCGGGTCGAGATCCACTGCGACACCGCCAACCTGGCCAGCTCCGCCGTGCCGCGCAAGCTCGGCTACCGACTGGCCGAGGTGCGCGAGACCACGCCCTCGGCCCCGGCCGAGAGCGGCAAGCTGGAGATCTGGGTCACCCCGTAACACCCCTGTGGGACAAGAGCCGCGTGGGGCAGGGCCGGTACCGGTCCTGCCCCACACGTACTCACTCAGTACCGGCCGCCGACCGGCGCCGGCAGGGCGTCCAGCTCGGCCAAGTCGGCCGACGAGAGCGTGAGTTCGGCCGCCGCCGCGTTCTCCGCCAGGTACTTGGGCGTCTTGGTGCCCGGGATCGGCACCACGTACCGCCCCTGCGCCAGCACCCAGGCGAGCGCCACCTGGGCCGGGGTCGCGCCCAGCCGCTCACCGATCTCCCGCACCTTGGCCACGATCGCCAAGTTGGCCTGGAACGCCTCCTCCTGGAACCGCGGCAGCGTGGACCGCCAGTCGTCGGAGGGCAGTTCGGCCGCCGAGGCGTACCGCCCGGTCAGGAAGCCCCGGCCGAGCGGGGAGAACGGCAGGAAGGCGATGCCGTGCTCCTCGGTGTAGGGCAGCACCTCGGCCAGCGAATCCCGGGTCCAGAGCGAGAGTTCGTTCTGCACCGAGGCCACCGGGTGGACGGCCCGGGCCCGCTCGATCTGCTCCACCGTCACCTCGGAGAGCCCGATCGCCCGCGCCTTGCCCGCCTGGACGGCCTCGGCCAGCGCGCCCCAGGTCTCCTCGATCGGCACCTTCGGGTCGACCCGGTGCAGCTGGTAGAGGTCGACGTACTCGGTGCCGAGCCGGCGCAGGCTCGCGTCGATCGCCGCCCGCACGTGCTCGGGCCGCCCATCGTTGCCGACCCGGACCTCGCCGGTGCCCGGCACCAGGCCCACCTTGGTCGCGAGCACGGCCCGCTCCCGGTACGGCCCGGCGAGCCCCTGGCCGACCAACTCCTCGTTGTCGTAGGGCCCGTAGATGTCCGAGGTGTCGATCAGGGTGACCCCGAGGTCGAGCGCGCCGCGCAGCACCTCGACCGAAGCGGGGTCGTTGCGCCCGTTCGGGTCGTACGCCCAGGTCATCCCCATGCAGCCGAGCCCGATGACCCCGATCTCCGGCCCGTCCGCGCCGAGTGTGGTGGTACGCATCGCCGTTGTTCTCCGCTCGCTCGATCGGCCGTTGCCGGAGTCCACTCTGTCGGTTGGAGTGCACTCCAGGTCAAGCCGACCCGCGCGGGTCAGTGCTTGGGCGGCGTCGGGTACAGGCTGGCCAGCGGGTTGAAGAAGACCTTCGCCGGCAGGCAGGAGGGCCCGGGAGCCTTCATCAGCCCGGTGTGCGACTCACCCAGCTTGTGGGCAGGTGTGGTCTTGATCTCCGGCAGGTAGATGAACAGCTCCTGCCCGGCCGGGATACGGCCGCGGAGCACGGTGAGCACGCTCTTGGTGCCCTGGGTCTCGATCGTCCACCCGTTGTCGGTGAGGAAGTCACCGGTGAGGGCCGAGGTGTCACGGTCCGGAACGTCGGGCTCCTTCTCCTTGCAGCCGAACTCGCCGGGGTAGACCCGGGCCGGTACGCCCGCCCGGTCGAGGTCGCGCTGGAGCTGGTCGGGGTCCACGCCCTTCTGCTCGTCGAACATGGTGAGCGTGAGCCGGTCGGCCTTGCTCTCCAACGTGTACCCCACGTTGGAGATGGTCCCCAGCTGCGCCTGCGTCGGTGCCTTGGCGATGGCGGGCGTCGAGGCAGGTCCGGCGTTCGGGACCAGGGCTACGGCGGCCGCACCGGCGGCCACCACGGCCGGGAGGGCGATCTTGAGGACCAGGCGACGGCGGTGCGGGGTGCGGGTGCGCTGCTCGTGCACGGTGTCCATCAGGTGTTCCTTCAGCAGGAGGTGACGGCGCGGGGAGAGCTCCGGGGCCGCCGCACTGGGCAGCAGCCGGGCCAGCTCCGCACGCTCGGCCCGCTCGGACCGGGGGTCGGGGTCGGCAGTCATCGGATCGTCTCCTTGGTCGGCCGGACCGCGACTGTGCGGTCATCAGTTACCTGTCCGTGGGCGCCGGGGCGTTGCAGTCTTTCTTCCGGGCTCGGTCCCGCCTCGGGGGCGAGGGCCGCGCCCCTGGTGGCACGGGCCGCCGCGAGCTCCTTCTCGGTGAGGTCGCGCAGCCGGGCGCGGGCCCGGGAGAGCCGCGAGCGGATGGTGCCGACCGGCTTGCCGAGCGCCTCGGCCACCGCCGCGTGGTCCAGCCCCTCCCAGACGCAGAGCGCGAAGACCTCCCGCTCGGCCGGCTTCAACCGCGCCAACGCGGCCTTGGCAGCGGCGAGTTGCTCCGCATCGGCCATCCGCGCGGTCAACTCCACCGCGATGTCCGGCAGGCTCTCGCGCGGCGGCAGCTTGGCCATCGCCTCCCGGTGACGGCGGGCCGCCCGGCGGGTGTTGCGGATGACGTTGGTCGCGATGCCGAGCAGCCAGGGCCGCAGGCTCTCTCCCTCCGGATCGACCTTGGCGCGCAGCCGCCAGGCCTCCAGGAAGGTCAGCGAGACCACGTCCTCGGCCACCGCCCACTCACCGGTCATCCGCAGCGCGTGCCGGTGCACGGCCTGGGCGTGCTCCTCGAAGAGCTGCCCGTAGGCCACCGCGTCGCCGGCCCGGATCCGGGCTCTTGTCGTTGTCTCCACGTCTGTACCTGTCCGACCGCGCCGGGCCGTTGCCGTGACCTGCCTCACACCCGCGCCAGGGAGCACGGCCCCCGATCGGGGCACCCCTACCCGAGGTCGCTGACCAGACCGTTCTCCAGCCCGATCGCCAGCCCGTTCGCCAGTTCTTCGGCCAGGCGGGCCGCCCGGCCGCGCCGGCGGCGGGCCAGGGCCAGGCCGAGGTGGCGGCGCGGGGCCGGCTCGGCCAGCGGGCGGACGGCCAGCTCCGGGTCGCCGGTCAGGCCGATCTCGGGGATCAGCGCGATGCCGACCCCGGCGCCGACCAGGGCCTGGGCGAAGGCGTAGTCGGTGGCCGTGCAGGAGATCCGCAGCTCGACCCCGACCAGGGCGCCGTGCCGGGCCAGCTGCCCGGCCGACTTGTGGCAGCCCAGGATCCAGCGCTGGTCGGCGAGTTCGGCCAGGTGCAGCGGCTCCGCCCGGCCCGCGGCGGGGTGCCCGTTCGGCAGCACCACCCGCAGCGGGTCCTCCCCCAGCGGCGTCCAGTCCAGGCCCGAGCGGTCGCCGGGCCGGGCGGGCGGCGGGCCGTCCAGGTGGTAGGCCAGCGCGAGGTCGGCCCGGCCCTCCCGGACGGCGGGCAGGCTCTCCTCGGGCTCCGCCTCCAGGATGGTCAGCTCCACCTCCGGGTGCGCGGCCACGAAGGCGGCCAGTGCCCCGGGCAGCAGCCGCCGGCCGCCGCTGGCGAAGGTGGCCACGGTGAGCGCCGTCCGCTCGGCCGTCAGCCGGGTCACCCGCTGCTGGGTGTCGGCGAGTTCGGCGGCGATCGCCTCGGCCGCCTCCACCAGCAGCCGCCCCGCATCGGTCAGCGTGACCCCCCGGGTGGACCGCTCGACCACCGGCGCACCCAGGCTCCGCTCCAGCGCGGCCACCTGCTGCGAGACGGCCGAAGGCGTGCAGCGCAGGGCGAGCGCGGCCTGGTTGAAGCTGCCCCGGCGCGCCACCTCGCGGAGCACCGCGAGCCGCTGGACGTCGATCACGTTCTCCCCTGTCGACAGTTCTGCTGATGACCTGACCGTCAGCTCGACACTACCGCTGTCGTCCGGCTCCCGGCAGGCTGATACCGAAAACGACACCGGAACGGAGAGGACCACGACCATGGACGTGTGCGTGATCGGCGGCAGCCGCTACTTCGGACGACGGCTGATCGAGCTGCTGCGGGACGCGGGCGCGGCGGTGACCGTGATCAACAGGGGCTCGACCCCGGCCCCGCCCGGCGTCACCCACCTGCGCTCCGACCGCAACGACGAGGCCGCCCTGCGGGCCGCCCTCGGCGACCGCCGCTTCGACGTGGTGATCGACCAGGTCTGCTACACGCCCGTCCAGGCCGCCATCGCCGCCCGGGTCTTCGCCGGCCGCACCCCGCGCTACCTGCTGACCTCCACCGTCGAGGTCTACGCGGAGCTCGGCCGCCCCGGCGGCCCGGCCCTCCCGGAGTCGGCCTTCGACCCGACCACCTGGCCGGTCGACCTCGAACTCCCCTGGAGCGACCCCGAGTTCTGCGGAGACCACTACGGCGAGGGCAAGCGCCAGGCGGAGGCCCTGCTGACCCGACTGGCCCCCTTCGAGCTGGTCACCGTCCGGACCGCCCATGTGCTCGGCGGCGCCGACTTCACCGGCCGCCTCGCCCACTACGTGGAGCGGATCGGGCAGGGCCACCCGGTGGCCGTCCACCCCGAGCCCCAGCCCGCCACCTTCGTCCACGCCCCGGAGATCGCCGCCTTCCTGGCCTGGGCCGCCACCGCCGCGTTCACCGGCCCGGTCAACGCGGCCTCCCCCGACCCGCTGGACGCACGGGAGTTGAGCACGGTGGTGGGCCGAGTCCTCGGCGCCGAACCCCGGCTCACGGTGCCCCCGACCCCGCCCTCGGACCCGACCCCGACCTCAGCCTCGACCGCGACCCCGGCCTCGGCCTCGGCCTCGGCCGACGAGGAGCTCTCCCCCTTCTCCTTCGAGCACTGCTACGCGATGGACACCACCCGCGCCGCCGAGCTCGGCTTCACCTTCACCCCGGCCGCCACCTGGCTGCCGCTCGCCGTCCGGGAGCTCCACGCATGACCACCCCGACTCCCCTCCCCCGCCGCATCGGTGAGCTCGCCGTCGGCCCGATCGGCCTCGGCGCGATGCCGCTCTCCGTGGAGGGCCGCCCGGACGAGGCACAGGCGATCGCCACCGTCCACGCCGCGCTCGACGCGGGCGTGCGGCTGATCGACACCGCCGACTCCTTCCACTGGCACGCCGAGGAACTCGGCCACAACGAAAGGCTGATCGCCCGCGCACTGGCCGCCTACGGCAGCGGCGCGCGGGAGGTACTGGTGGCCACCAAGGGCGGCCGGGGCCGTCCCGGCGACGGGTCCTGGACGGTGGACGGCCGTCCGTCCCACCTGCGCCGGGCGGCCCAGGCCTCGGCCGCCCGCCTCGGGGTCGAGGCGATCGACCTCTACCAGCTGCACAAGCCGGACCCGGCCGTCCCCTTCGCCGAATCCGTCGGCGCGCTGCTCGAACTGGCCGAGGTCGGCACCATCCGGGCGGTGGGCCTCTCCAACGTGGACGGCGCGCAGATCCGGACGGCCCACGCGCTGCTCGGCCCCCGGCTGGTCTCGGTCCAGAACCGCTACTCCCCCGCCCACCGGGCCAGCCGGGACACGCTCGACCTGTGCACCGAACTCGGCCTGGCCTTCCTCCCCTGGAGCCCGCTCGGCGGCATCTCGCCGAGCGCCGTGGAAGACCCGGGCGCCGCCGCGCCACCCGCCGACACCCCGTTCCACACCGTGGCCCGCGCCCGCGGCGTCAGCCCCCAGCAGGTCTGCCTCGCCTGGCACCTGGCCCAGTCACCCGTGGTGATCCCGATCCCTGGCGCCCGCCGGCCGGCCTCCGCGCGGGATTCGGCAGCGGCCGCCGGGCTCGTCCTCGACAGCACGGAACTGGCCGCGCTGGGCTGATCCCTCCGAGGTCAAGGGTCGGGCAAGGGTGGTCAACCTTAACCAGGGGCTAAACCAGCGGTGGAGTGCTTGACGTGTGCACTTGGTCTAGTCCATTTTGAAGTCACGGCGACGCGGCCCGACCTGACGCTGATTCAGCCGTGCCGCGTGCCACCACCCCCACCACCCCCACAGCACGTCCCGAGAGGCAACCCCACATGCCACGCGCACTCCACCGCCCCGCCGCCCGGCGCGCGGCGAAGCTCCTCCCACTGCTCTGTGCCGGCGCCCTGGCCGTCGGCGGCCTCAGCACGCTCGCCGTCTCCGCCCAGGCCGACACCGTCACCGGCAACCTGCTGGCCAACCCCGGCTTCGAGACCGGCTCGCTCGGCCCCTGGAGCTGCTCGGCCGGCACCGGCTCGGTGGTCAACTCCGGTGCGCACTCCGGCACGTACGCGCTGAAGGGGGCCGTGGGCAACAGCGACACCGCCCAGTGCACGCAGACGGTGGCCGTCCAGCCCAACACCAAGTACTCGCTGCAAGCCTGGGTCCAGGGCCCGTACGTCTACCTCGGCGCCACCGGCGCCGGGGTCACCGACCCGGCGGTCTGGACCCCGGGCGGCGCCAACTGGCAGCAGCTGAGCACCAGTTTCACCACCGGCGCGAGCACCACCAGCGTCAGCATCTACCTGCACGGCTGGTACGGCCAGGGCGCCTACCTCGCCGACGACGTGGTGCTCAGCGGCCCCGGCGGCACCCCCTCCAGCCCGCCGCCCACCTCGCCGTCGCCCTCCCCCACCCCCACCTCCTCGCCGACCTCCTCCCCCACCTCTTCGCCGACCCAGACCCCGCCGCCGAACGTGGGCATCCCGGTCGCGCCGTACGTGGACATGGGCGCCTGGCCGGTGCCGGTGCTCAAGGACATGGCCGCGGCCGGCAATCTGAAGTCCTTCACCCTCGCCTTCGTGACGGCCGTGGGCTGCAAGGCCAGCTGGTTCAACGCCTATGACCCGCGCACGGGTTGGGCCAAGGACCAGATCGACGCGCTGCGCGCGGCGGGCGGGGACGTGAAGATCTCCTTCGGCGGCGAGGCCGGCACCGAGCTGGCCCAGGCCTGCACCGACGTGAACTCGCTGTTCGCCGAGTACGACGCGGTGGTCAACGCCTACAACCTCAAGTATGTGGACTTCGACATCGAGGGCGCGGCCGTGGCCGACCACGCCGCCAACGACCGCCGCTCGGCCGCCCTGGCCAAGCTCCAGGCCGCCCACCCCGGCCTCAAGGTCTCGCTCACCCTCCCCGTGCTGCCCGAGGGCCTGACCGCCGACGGCGTCTCCATCGTCCAGTCGGCCCGCGACGCCGGGGTGAACGTGGACCTGGTCAACGTGATGGCGATGGACTACGGCCGCCCGAGCACCAACTACGGCGACGCGGCCGTCCAGGCGGCGCAGTCCACCCACGACCAGATCAAGGCGCTCTACCCGGCCAAGACCGACGCCCAGCTCTGGGCGATGACCGGGGTGACTCCGATGCTCGGCGAGAACGACGACCACCAGATCTACAACCAGGCCGCCGCCCGGCAGTTGGTCGCCTTCGCCCAGCAGCACCACCTCGGGGTGCTCGGCTTCTGGGAGGAGAGCCGGGACGCCAACGCCTGCACCGGCGCCCTGTTCAAGTGCACCAACATCCCGCAGCAGCCCTACGAGTTCTCGAAGATCTTCTCGCAGTACACCGGCTGACGATCCGCCAGACCCGCGTGCGGCCGGGCCGCCCCCGCTCGGAGGGCGGCCCGGCCTGCTCACTGCTTCGCTCAGACCGGCCTGGGCACCCAGCCCGCCGTGTCCCAGGCACGCAGTTGGGCGGCCTTCGGGGTGACCGCGAGCCGGGCCACGGCCGGGCCGCCGAGCACCAGGGTGCTGGCGGTGTCCGGGGCGAAGACCGGCAGCGCGGGGGCGTTCGGGCTGGTCGGCGCCGAGCCGTGCGCGAAGCTGGCGACCAGATCGCCGAAGGTGTCGGAGACCTGCTGCTCCAGCGGGCCGTTGCCGAACTCCGGGGCGTTGGACGGAATTCCGTTGGTCCCGAACAGGAACGGCGAGGTCGACTCGTGCGGCGAGCCGAACCAGGGCGCCCGCACCGGGTGGGCGAACTCCATCCGGTACTGCCGGGACGGGCACTGGGCCGCCCGCCGCTCGGCCAGCCGGACGATCTGGTAGCGGAGCAGGCCGTCCCCGTAGATCTCGGTGAGCACGGACAGCGGGTCGGTCGGCCGGCCCTCGGCCACGGCCGCCGCGCGGTAGGCGGTGATCAGGCTGTCGGCCAGCCCGGCGGGCACCTGGTCGGTGCCCTTGAGCAGGTAGGTGCCCACCACGGTGCGGAGTTCCTCGTCCGTGGTCGGGGTCGGCAGCGGCGACGGTGAGCCCGGACCGGTGAAGAACGAGCCCTCGGTGGCGGTGTTGACCGAGAGGACCGGCAGCCCGGGATCGGCCGACTGCCAGTCCTCGCCGCTCATCCAGTAACCGTCCACGACCGGGCCCCGGTACTCGCGGCCGCTCGCCAGCTGCCGGGTCGCCGGGGCGCCGGCGAACAGGCCGTCGAAGGTGTCGCGCAGCGTGGTCGCGGGCACCGCGCGCAGGCCGGCCACGGTGGTGCCGAGCTTGCCGGCGGTGAGTTCGAGCGCGGACCGGGCGTCCGCCGGGGTCAGGCCGACGGCCGGGGCCCAGACGTGCGCGGCGCTGATCGGCACGATCCGGCGGATCAGCGGGCGGGTCTCCGGGTGCAGGGCCAGCTGCCAGGTGCTGGAGCCGCCGGCCGAGGTGCCGCAGAGCGTGATGTTGTCCGGGTCGCCGCCGAAGGCCGCCGCGTTCCGGGAGACCCAGCGCAGCAGCGCCGCCTGGTCCTGGAGGCCCCAGTTGGCGGCGTAGCCGGTCCGCCAGTCGGTCAGGTCCTCGTGCAGCCCGAACCCGAAGACGCCCAGCCGGTAGTTGAAGGTCACCACCACCAGGTCGCCCCGGGCGGCGAGCTTCGAGCCGTCGTAGACCGGCATGCTCGCGGCGCCCAACTTCCAGCCGCCGCCGTGGATGTAGACCAGCACCGGTCGCCGGCCGTCGGTGCTCGGCGTCCACACGTTCGCGTAGAGCGAGTCCTCGCTGCTGCCGGGCAGCACCGACTGGAGCGAGGGCGCACCGAACGCGGTGGCGTCCCGCACCCCGTCCCAGCCGGCCGGCGGACGCGGCGAGGAGAACCGCAGCGCGCCGGTGGGCGGCGCCGCGTACGGCACCCCCTTGAACACGGCGAACCCGTCCCCCTGACTCCCCCGTACCCACCCCGCCGTGGTCCTCGCCTGCGGCGCCGCCGGGGCATCCGCCCCGTACGCCGTCCTAGGCCGCATCGCGACGGCCGCCGCAGCCGCCGCCGAACCCGTCAGGAACAGTCTCCGGCCCATCGTTGCAGGTCGCATGCACAGAACTCCTTGGCCTCACCCGGGCATTGCTCTCCCGCCGAGTCTCTGTGCCCACCCGCACCTCCCACACCACCCTTCCCCCTACTCCGTCACCTCCCCGGACCGGCCGGGCCACCCGGGCTGCTCCTCACCAAGGCGTCACCCGTGGGCGGCGGTTCCAGCGCTCCGACGGGGTACGGCCGGCCGGCGGCCGGACCCAAGGGCGCAGGGTGCCCTCCGGGTCCGGGACGGTGTTGGCTTCGAAGAGGGCGTCGAGCTGGTCGAGGAGCCGGCCGATCGGCCGCCCCGTCTCCTCGGGGAGCGCGGCAACCACCTCGTCGAGCAGGTCGCGATCCTCCAGAACGTTCGGGTAGGCACTGATCGAGAAGCTGCCGTCCGGGGGCCAGCCTGACTCCATCCGCCGGACGAAGTCCTCCCAGTCGGACAGCAGACGCCGCACCGAGTGCACCGGCTCGGTCACCCTGCCGCGCAGCGCCGGCGTCTGCCGAAGCTCCGTCTCCAGCCTCGCCGCGTCCCAGCGCGCCACCGCCTCCCGGCCACGGTCGTCCAGGGCGGACGACCAGGCCTCGGTCAGGGGTGCACCACTCGCGGTCTTCTTGTCCTCGTCACTCATTGATCTGTTCCCAGAAGTAGTCTTCGCCTCGGCTCGGTTGCATGAACGTACCGGTGTTTCCCTCGCGGATCACCATCGTGCCGGTGCTGTCGTCCCACCAGGCCCAGCGCGGCGTGCCGCCAGGGGTGTCGCGCATCTTGTACCCCGGCGACCGGCTCATCACGTCCTCCAGGTGCTCGGCGACATCCAGGTCGTCCACGCCGGGGATGCTGCGTTGCGTCGCGTGGGCCGCGATGTTGTCGGCCGCGTAGCCGGCATTCGCCTGGCTCGCCGGATCCGCCGATCCCTTCTTGACCGCGGGCGGCTTCTGCTCCTCCTCCGGGTGCGGGGAGAGTCCCAGCGGGTCGGCCCACCGATGCGGGTTGAGCACGTAGGTGTCGGGGTTGGACGCCGGTGCGAGCCCCAGGGGATCGGTCGAGGTGTACCGACCGGTCTCGGGGTCGTAGTAGCGCTGGTGGTTGTAGTGGAGCCGGGTCTCGGGATCGAAGTACTGGCCGGGGAAGCGCAGCGGCGTGTAGGCGGTGCTCTCACGCGGCCAACTGGTCTGCCCCCAAAGGCTGGGGGTGGCCCGCCAGGCGACGGTGCGGCTCGCGGAGTCGACCAGCTCGGTGGGGGTTCCGATGAGGTCGGTGACGATCGCGAAGAAGCGCCGATCGATCTGCGCTCGGTCGCTGCCCTTCGGGCCCGTGGTGATCATCGTCTCGGTCTGGGTCAGCGGACGTAGGCCGTCGTGCTCCCAGGTGAGGGTGTGCGGGCCGGGCAGGTACGGAGCACGGGTGGTCTGCTCCGCCAACCCGGCGCCGTCCCAGGAGAACTCGGTCTGTTCTGCTACCGTCACGCCGTCCGCGCCGAGCCGCTGCTTTGCGATCCGTCGGCCGAGGGGGTCGTAGCGGTACTGCCAGCGGGTGCCGTCAGGAGTGATGACGTGGGTGAGACGGTCCTCGGCGTCCCAGGTGTAGCGCCAGGTGTCGGGCTTCTTGGAGAGCCGGGTGACCTGACGCAGGACCACGCGTCCGGCAGCGTCGTACTCGTAGCGGACCCGCCCCGCACCCACCAGCCGGGTGCCCACGTAGGTCCGACTCCCGAGGGCTGCCTTCGACGGACCGGTGGCGGGCCAGTCGGCCGCCGTCGGGTTTCCCGCACGGTCGTACGCGTAGGTCTCGCTCCAGTGGGCGCCACGTACGGCGGTCACCCGACCGACCGGATCGAGCTCGAACTCGCGCGACCCACTGAGCAGGTCGGTCACCCCGACGAGGTACCCGTCCTCGCGGTACCGGTAGCTTCGCTCCTGGAGCACGTGCTGCCCCGAATCGGACCGGCCGCTCAGCATCTGTCGGGTCAGCCGGTCGTGCTGCCATGTGCTGGCCAGGGTCAGTCCGTCGTCGATCGCCCTCAGCTGCTCCCGGCCGGTGGCATCACGGGTGAAATCGATCCGACCGCCTGGAGTCACCAGGGAGGCGGGGCGCCCGGACGGGTCCAAGGCCCACTCACTCAGATGGCCTGAGGGGGTGACCCGTCCGGTGCGGCGGCCCAGGGCGTCCCGCCGGTGCGCGACGGTCCGGCCGTTGACGGTCTCGGCGATCAGGTTGCCTAGGGCGTCCACGGTGCGCTGCAGGTCGGCGTCCGGGTTGGTGGCCCGGGTCAGCCACCCTGCCGGGTCGTACTCGTACCGGGTGACCTTCCCGGCGGCGTCCTTGGCAGCCAGGCGGCCGAGCAGGTCGTACCGGTAGCTGGTCACCTGCCCGAGCGGGTCGGTGACCTCCGTGATCCGGCCGATCGCATCCCGCCGATAGGTGGTCCGCCGCCCCTCGAAATCGGTCTCGGCGGTCAGCCTGCCCACGGCATCGTGTGTGTAGCTCCACTGCTGACCGTTCGCGTCGGTGACCGCCACCAACCGCATGTCGGCATCGTGGGCGAACGAGATCCGGGCGAGGTCCGGGGTGGTCTTGGCGACGAGCGTCTCGAAGTGGGTGTACTCGTACGTGGTGGTCAGGCCGAGCTGGTCGGTGCGGGTGAGGCAGTTCCCCTCGCCGTCGTAGGTCCAGCTCTCGGTCGCGCCGGCGGCGGTCGTCCGCGAGGCGAGGCGACCCTCGATCGTCCAGGTCAGCCGAGTGGTACCGCCGAGCGGGTCGGTGACGGCGGTGGTGCGGCCGAAGGCGTCGCGTTCGTAACATGTGGTCGCGCCGGTCGGGTCGGTCGTCTCCACCGGGAGGCCGGCCGGGTTGCAGCGGAGCAGTCTCGTGTTCCCGAGGGCGTCGGTGACGGTGGCGAGGTGGCCGTGGTCGTCGTAGGTGTAGCGGGTCGTGACACCGAGGGGGTTGGTGAGGCTGGTGCGCAGACCGTTCTCGTCGTAGGTGTGCCGCCAGGTGGCGCCGCCGGGTTCGGTGATCTCGGTGGGCAGGCTGAGGTGATCGGTGTAGGCGGCGGTGGTCCGTTCGCCGTCGGGGCGGGTGATGGTGATCAGGTCGCCGGCGCCGTCGTAGGTGTAGCGGGTGGTGCGGCCGAGGGGGTCGGTCTCGCTCAACAGGCGGTCGTAGTCGTCGCGTTCGTAGCTGGTGGTGTGACCCAAGGCGTCGGTGACGGCGGTGACTTGGGCGTGGTGGTTGATCAGGTAGGTGGTGGTGTGGCCGAGGGCGTTGGTCTCGGTGTGGGTGCGCAGGCCGGTCGACGGGTCGGGGTCGGCGTAGGTGAAGGTGAAGCGGAGGGCGCCGGTGGTGCCGCCTTCGTCGGTGACGCGGTCGAAGGGGTCGTAGGTGTACCGGTACTGGGAGTTGTTGCGGTCGGTCCAGGAGAGGATGCGGCCTGCGGTGTCGTTGGCGAAGCGCATGGGCTTGCCGGAGGAGTTGTAGACGGCGGTGAGGTGGCCGTCGGTGTAGCCGTAGCGCATGAGCATCACGTCGCCGTCGGGGGTGGCCAGGCGGAGGGCGGTGATGCGGGTGTGTTCGACGGTGACGTTCAGGCGGTAGCCGCCGGAGTGGGTGATGGCGAGTGGGATGCCGTCGGGGTCGTAGGTGAGGGTGTAGTGGCGGCCGTGGCGGTCGCGGACGGTGGTGAGGAGGGCCTCGGTGCCGTCGGGGGTGGGGGTGAATTCCTTGACCAGGCCGGTGGCGGGGTCGGTGACGGTGAACGTGTCGTCGGTGCGGTCGAGTTGGTGGCGGGAGCCGGCCGAGGCGAGGACCGGGTCGCCGGGTTCGGGGTGGGGGTAGGCCTGGGTGATGCGGTCGGGGCGGATGTGGACGACGCCGGCCTCGTCGAGTTCGAGGCGTTCGTCGAAGGGGCAGAGCCATTTGGTGCCCATCCAGCGGCCGGTGCGCAGGCCGGATTCGAAGCTGCGGGTGAAGTGGAGCGGCAGCGAGCCGGGCAGTGAGGCGTCGGTCTGGTCGATGAACATCCGGCCGGTGGCGATGTCGACGGGCTCGCCGGGGCATTTGCGGGAGGTGTGGTCGCGGCCCTCGGTGCGGGGGTCCTTGACCTGGTCGCGGCCGCGGCCCTTGGGGTGGTCGTGGCCACCACCAGGTCGGCCGCCACCGCCCGAGCGGGGGTGGGGGACGCCCTTGGTGTCGTGTTCGAAGGTCTTGGCGAGGTCCTTGGCGTGTTTCTCCTCGACCTCGCGGACGTTGGCGGCGACCTTCTTCAGGTTCTGGCCGGCGGAGTGGTAGAGGTCCTTGACGGCCTTGCCGGCGTCCTTGGCGATGGCCGTGCCGATCTTCTCCGCCGCGTGTTCCAGCGCGCGCACGATCTGATTGCTCACTCGCAGCTCACCCCCGAGAGCGTACGTGTGGTGGGCGCAGCGAACTCCGTTGGAGATCACGACGCTTGGGCGTACCGACGGTAGCCCATGGGAGACGGCGAAGCGACCGGCGGGGGCGGGTTAATCGGATGCCCGGGGTGGCCGGGCGGCGCTAGGGTGCCGGGAAAACGGCTGCTGAGGAGGGAAGATGCACGGGTACGCCCCTGCCACCGAGGAGGATCTGGCCGCGTACGAGGCGATCGTCGCGCGGCTGCGGCGGCTGCCCGCCGACCGGCCCGTGCGGATGCGGGCGGAGAAGCTGGCCGAGGTGTTCGTCCGGGAGGGGCGGCGTCGGCGGCGCGGGCTCGGCCGGGCCGAGATGGCCCGGCAGGACGCGGAGTTGGCCGCCACCACCGTGACCGGGGCCACGGACCGCCGGGAGGACGCACCGCTCGCCCTGCCGACGAATCCGAGCGGCCCGACCGGTCTGACCGGTCTGACCGGCCCGACCGAGGGCGGCCTCGGGACCTATCAGCGTGCTCACAACTGCTATGTCTGCAAGCAGAGTTACCGTCAGGTCGATGCGTTCTACCATCAGCTCTGCCCGGCCTGCGCCGCCGTCAACTCCGCACACTGCGCCCTCTCCACCGACCTGCGCGGGCGTCGCGCGCTACTCACCGGCGGCCGGGTGAAGATCGGCTTCCAGCTGGCCCTGATGCTGCTGCGCGACGGCGCCGAACTGACCGTCACCAGCCGCTTTCCGCAGGACACCCTGCGCCGGTTCCGCGCCGACCCGGGCAGCGGCGCCTGGCTGGACCGCCTCTCGGTGGTCGGCATCGACCTGCGCGACCCGCGCCAGGTGATCGGGCTCTGCGACCGGCTCCTCGCCGAGGGCCGGCCGCTGGACATCCTGATCAACAACGCCGCGCAGACCGTCCGCCGCCCACCGGAGGCGTACGCGCTGCTCGCCGCCGGCGAGCGCGGCGCCCTGGAGGCCGGTCGGGTCGAGGACGGTCGGGTCGAGGCCGGCCGGGTCGAGCTCGCCCCCGGGTTCCGTTCGCCGGGCACCGAACTCAGCCTGCCCGCACTGCACTTGGCACCGGACGAGGCCGGGCTGCTGCCCGACACCGCACCGCGCAACTCCTGGTCGGCCCGGCTCGGTGAGCTGGACCCGGTGGAGCTGCTGGAGACCCAGCTGGTCAACTCGGTGGCCCCGGCGCTGCTCTGCGACCGGCTGCTGCCCCTGCTCCTGCAGGGCGAGCCGGATCACCACCGCTACATCGTCAACGTCACCGCCGTCGAGGGCCGCTTCGCCGTCCGCAACAAGACCGGCGGGCACCCGCACACCAACATGGCCAAGGCCGCGCTCAACATGCTCACCCGCACCAGCGCCGCCGAACTCACCACCCGGGGTGTCCAGATGTGCGCCGTGGACACCGGCTGGATCACCGACGAGAACCCGGCCCCGCGCAAGGCCCGGATCGCGGCACGCGGATTCCGGCCGCCGCTGGACGTGGTGGACGGCGCCGCCCGGATCTACCACCCGATCGTCGCGGGCGAGGCCGGGGCTCCGTTCGCCGGGGTGTTCCTGAAGGACTATCGGCCCGCCGACTGGTGACGGCGACTAGGATCACCGAATGACGGACATCACGGAGAGAGCAGGGGGCGACGCGGATCTCGCGGCCCGGTATCCGCAGCTGTACGCCCCGCAGCGGTGGGCCTGGGGCGGGATCGACGCGCTGTTCTCGGCGGCGTTGCCGCCGGACGAGTTGATCACCAACATCCACCTGGTGGGGTTCGAGCAGGGGCAGGTGGTGCTCTGCCGCGATGCGCGCGGGCACTGGTTCCTGCCCGGCGGCACCCGGGAGGCCGGGGAGGGGGTCGACTCCTGCCTGGCCCGGGAGTTGCGCGAGGAGGCGGGAGCGCGGCTGGCCGGGGAGCCGGTCTGGCTCGGCGCGCACCGCTGCGTCACGGACCACCCGGTGCCGTACAAGCCCTGGCAGCCACACCCGGAGAAGGCCTGGCTCTGGGGCTGGGCCGAGGTCACCGTGGACTCGGCGCCGACCAACCCGGAGGACGGCGAACAGGTGGTCGAGGTCCGGGCGATGCCGGCCGAGGAGGCCCGCCACCTGCTGGTCCGGGGCCGGGAGCCCTGGTGGGGCGAACTGATCGCCCTCGCGGTCGAGTCGCACGACGCCGCGACGCGGCAGTAAGCACCCGCCGGAGCGGCAGCACCCGCCGGAGCGAGCAGCCACCGGCACGGACGGGCGGCCCCTGGAGCGAACCCCAGGAGCCGCCCGCCGGAGGCTACTTGGTCAGCCCGGCCCGCCGCAGCGCGTCGGCCATCGCCCCGCTCGGCGCCGGAGCCGACGACTGCCCACGGCCCCGGTCACCCCGGTCACCCCGGTCGCGGTCACCCCGGTCCTGCCGCGGCGGCCGGCCACCCTGCCCGCCGCCACCGCCCTGACCCCGTCCACGGTCCTGCCCGCGGTCACGGTCCCGATCGCGGCCACCGCCACCGCCACCCGCAGCGGAGACCTCGTCGTCCAGCCGCAGCGTCAGCCCGATCCGCTTGCGCGCCACGTCCACCGTGGTGACCCGGACCCGGACGATGTCGCCGGGCTTGACCACCTCGCGCGGGTCCTTGACGAAGTTCTTCGACAGGGCCGAGACGTGCACCAGGCCGTCCTGGTGCACGCCCACGTCCACGAAGGCGCCGAACGCGGCCACGTTGGTGACCACGCCCTCCAGCACCATGCCCACCTCCAGGTCGCCGATCTTGTCGACGCCCTCCTTGAAGGTGGCGGTGCGGAAGGCCGGACGCGGGTCGCGGCCGGGCTTGTCGAGCTCGCCGAGGATGTCGGTGACGGTCGGGATGCCGAAGGTGTCGTCGGCGAAGTCGGCGGGCCGCAGGGCGCGCAGCGCGGCCGAGTTGCCGATCAGGGAGCGGAGTTCGCCGCCGGTGGCGGCGAGGATGCGGCGGACCACGGGGTACGCCTCGGGGTGCACGCTGGAGGCGTCCAGCGGGTCGTCGCCGCCCGGGATGCGCAGGAAGCCGGCGCACTGCTCGAAGGCCTTCGGGCCGAGCCGGGCCACGTCCTTGAGCGACTTGCGGGTCTTGAACGGGCCGTTGGCGTCGCGGTGGGCGACGATGTTGTCGGCCAGGCCGGCGGTGATGCCGGAGACCCGGGTGAGCAGCGGGGCGGAGGCGGTGTTGACGTCCACGCCGACGGCGTTGACGCAGTCCTCGACCACGGCGTCCAGCGAGCGGGAGAGCTTCACCTCGCTGAGGTCGTGCTGGTACTGGCCGACGCCGATCGACTTGGGGTCGATCTTGACCAGCTCGGCCAGCGGGTCCTGGAGCCGCCGGGCGATGGAGACCGCGCCGCGGATCGAGACGTTGAGGTCGGGCAGTTCCTGGGAGGCGAAGGCGGAGGCCGAGTAGACCGAGGCGCCGGCCTCGGAGACCATCGCCTTGGTGAGCCTCAGCTCGGGGTGACGCTTGATCAGGTCCTCGGCGAGCTTGTCGGTCTCGCGCGAGGCGGTGCCGTTGCCGATCGCGACCAGGTCCACGGAGTGCTTGGCCGCCAGCGCGGCCAGGGTCGCGATCGAGGCGTCCCACTTGTTGGCGGGCTGGTGCGGGTAGATGGTCTCGTGCGCGACCACCTTGCCGGTGGCGTCGACCACGGCCACCTTGACGCCGGTGCGGAAGCCCGGGTCCAGGCCCATGGTGGCGCGGGTGCCGGCCGGGGCGGCGAGCAGCAGGTCGCGCAGGTTGGCGGCGAAGACGCGGACGGCCTCCTCCTCGGCCTCGGCCCGCAGCCGGGTGCGCAGGTCGATGCCGAGCCGCACCAGGATCCGGGTGCGCCAGGCCCAACGGACCGTGTCGCCCAGCCACTTGTCGGCCGGTCGGCCCCGGTCGGCGATGCCGAAGCGGGCGGCGATCCGCTGCTCGTAGTCGGTCTCGCCGGGCAGGTCGCCCGAGTCCGAGCCGTCCAGCGGGGAGAGTTCGAGGTCGAGCACCTCTTCCTTCTCGCCGCGCAGCATGGCCAGGATCCGGTGCGAGGGCAGCTTGGTGTAGGGCTCGGCGAAGTCGAAGTAGTCGGCGAACTTGGCGCCGTCCTGCTCCTTGCCCTCCCGCACGCGGGCGACCAGCCGGCCGCGGGTCCACATCCGCTCGCGCAGGCTGCCGACCAGGTCGGCGTCCTCGCCGAAGCGTTCCACCAGGATGGCACGGGCGCCCTCGAGGGCGGCTCCCGCATCGGCCACCGACTCGTTCAGGTAGCCGGCGGCAGTCGCAGCCGGGTCCAGGCCCGGGTCGGCGAGCAGCGCCTCGGCCAGCGGTTCGAGGCCGGCCTCGCGGGCGATCTGGGCCTTGGTACGGCGCTTGGGCTTGTACGGAAGGTAGATGTCCTCCAGTCGGGCCTTGGAGTCGGCGGCGAGGATCTGCGCGCGCAGGGTGTCGTCCAACTTGCCCTGGGCCTCGACGGATTCGAGCACGGCGGCCCGGCGCTCCTCGAGCTCGCGCAGGTAGCGCAGCCGCTCCTCCAGGGTGCGCAGCTGGGCGTCGTCGAGCTCGCCGGTGACCTCCTTGCGGTAACGGGCGATGAACGGCACGGTCGCGCCGCCGTCGAGCAGCTCGACGGCGGCCTTCACCTGCCCGTCCCGGACGCCCAGTTCCTCGGCGATCTTGCGTTCGACGGACACGTTCACTGGCGTGGTCACGAAGCCTGGCACCTTCATCCATGCGGGTTGGCGGTTCTTCCGTGCCTTCCGGGCACGCCCTGCATTCTGGCAGGTGCCCGGGCCGGGAGTGGTTCGGTCGTGCCCTCGGGGTGGCGTGGCGCGTTGTACCGGGGGCGGCGCCCCGGGCGCAGCCGGATGATCAGACCGTAACACCTGCTCGTACACCTGCTCGTGGAGGCGATGGTGGCGCAAGCCCCGACGCCGGTCACCCCGTGGGGCATCCCACAGGCCGGCCCGTTCCGCTGGACCAACCCCGCCACCTGGCCGCGCGAGGCGCTCGCGCTGACCGGCTACTGGCTGGCCAGCCGGCTGGTGATGATCGGCATGATCCGCTCCGGCAAGGCGGAGCAGGCGATCGAGGTGCACCGCACCTACCACCAGTGGTACGAGATCCTGGTGCAGGGCCACTTCCCGACCGGCGACGTCACCTGGCAGTACCCGCCCGGCGCCGCGCTGGCCATGCTCGCGCCCGGGATGCTGCCCTTCCTCAGCTACCTGCAGGCCTTCGTACTGCTGATGCTGGTCACCGACGCGGCCACCCAGGCGCTGCTGGTCCGGGTCTCGCTGCGCCGCAGCGGCGGCCTGCACCGGGGCCGCTCCACCGCCGGGGCCTGGCTCTGGGCGCTGGCCCTGCCGCTGCTGCTCGGCCTCCCGTACGGACGCTACGACCTGCCGGTCACCGCGCTGGCGATGGCCTCGGTGCTGCTGCTGCCCAGCCGCCCCAAGCACGGCGGGGTGCTGGCCGGGATCGGCGCGATGGTCAAGGTCTGGCCCGCCCTGGTGGTGCTCGGCACCCCGCGCGGGCGCGGCACCCGGCAGGCCTGGACCACGCTCTGCCTCTCGGGCCTGGCCCTGCTGCTGGTGCTCTGCACCCTCTTCGACGGCGCCTTCGACTTCCTCGGCGCCCAGCAGGGCCGCGGGGTGGAGATCGAGTCGCTGGGCGGCAGCGCGCTGCAGGTGGCCCGGCTGTTCGGCTGGCCCGGGGAGGTGGAACAGCACTACGGCTCGCTGGAGTTCCTCGGCCCGCAGGTGCACGCGGTGGCCACCGCCTCGCTCGCGCTCACCGGGCTGGCCTTCGGCTGGCTGCTGCTCTGGCGGTTCAAGGCCCACCGCTGGCAGCCGGCCACCCCGTACGACGCGGCGCTCACCGCCGTGCTGCTGTTCACCGTCACCAGCCGGGTGATCAGCCCGCAGTACCTGATCTGGCTGATCGGCCTGTGCGCCGTCTGCCTGAGCGTGCGCGGCTCCTCGCAGCGGCCCACCGCGCTGCTGGTGCTGCTCTCGACCGGGGTCACCACGATCGACTACCCGCTCTTCTTCGACGCCCAGATCGCCGGCGGCTGGCAGCCCGCCGTGGTGATCGTGCTGCGCAACGGCCTGCTGCTCGCCGCCGCCCTCTGCGCGGCCGGCCGGCTCTGGCGGGCCAGCGTGTCGCCGGTGGCGGCCGTCCAGCCCGCCACCCAGCCGCTGCGCGGGCCGATCCGGGCGGCCTGAGGCCACCCGGATCGCCCTTGGCCTCAGCCGACGTTGAGTGCCGCGTCGTCGATCACGAAGCTGGTCTGCTGGCTGGAGTCCTCGGTGCCGGTGAACTTGAGCGTGACGCTCTTGCCCACGTAGGCGGCGAGGTTGACCGTGCGCTGGGTGTAGCCGCTGGCGGCGTCCACGTTGGAGTAGCTAGCCACCGTGGTGCCGTTGGCGGTCAGGGTGAGCTTGTCGTAGGCGGTGCTGCCGGTCTCGGCGGTGTCCACGTGCAGCCAGTAGGTGAGCGTGGCCTTGGTGCAGCCGGCCGGCACGGTGACGGTCTGGCTCAGCGTGTCGCTGTGGGCGCTGCCGTAGCCGTCCAGCCAGGCCTTCCAGCTGCCGCCGTGGGCCGCCTCGTTCGAGGAGTTGTCGATCACGCCGCTGCTGGCCGTCCAGGGGGCGGCGGAGCCGGTCTCGAAGCCGGGGTTGCCGAGCAGCTGGGCCGCCGTGCAGCCGCCGCCACCGGCCGGGTTGACCTGCCAGCTGAAGCTCGCGCTGCCGCTCGGGCCGGTGGAGTCGGTCGCGGTGACGGTCACGGCGGCGGTGCCGGCCGTGGTCGGGGTGCCGGAGATCAGGCCGGTGCCGGCGTTGATGCCCAGCCCGGCGGGCAGGCCGGTCGCGCTGTACGAGAGCGTGCCGCCGGCCGTGTCGGTGGCGCTGACCTGGAGCGAGGCGGCGGTGCCGACCGTGCCGGTCTGGCTGCCGGGGTTGGCCACCGTGACGCTGCCGCCGGGGGCCGAACCCGTCCAGGCGTCGGTGATCGACGTGGCGTTGGCGGCGGCGCCCGCGTACGGCAGGCCGTACATGTCCTCGATGGTGCGCAGCACGCCGAAGTGGTCCACGTGCTCGGTGTAGGTGCCCACCTTGACGGGCTGGCCGTCGAAGATGGTGGCGATCTGGTTGGCGCTGGTGGAGCTGTCGTCCTCGTCGAAGGTGGTGATCAGCAGGCTGTTGTGCGTCTTGGCCCACTGCACGTACGCGTCCAGGTGCGCCTGGAGCCAGCTGTCACCGGTGGCGGTGGAGCAGTCGTGCATGTCGTTGCAGAGGTTCGGGACCACCCAGGAGACGGTGGGCAGCTTCGTGAAGTCGGTCGGGAAGGCCGAGAACGGCTGGTTGTCGGCGGCCGGCACGTTGGTGAAGTTCACCCAGGGGTTGTGCTTGCGCGCGTACCCGCTGGTGCCCGCGGTGCAGACGGTGGAGCCGGCCGAGGGCAGGGTCTCCGAGTACCCGGTGAAGGTGAGGCCCTTGGCGATCAGCTGGGCGGCCTCGTTGTCGGAGGAGAAGGTGTGCGGGCAGGAGTCGTCCGTCACGCCCTGGTTGGAGCCCGAGAAGAGGTCCAGGTAGTTCGGCTGGCTGGGGTGCTCGATCGCGAAGGCGTTGGTGAAGTTTGCGCCGCTGTTCGCCAGCTGGTTGAAGTACGGGGCATCGGGCGAGCCGATGATCGAACCCTCCGAGGTGTTCTCGAACACCACGACCACCACGTGGTCGGGCCGGGGCACGGCGGCCGTCGCGGCCACGGTGGTGGCGGCGTGGGCGGTGGTCACGGCCGGGGCCGGGGTGACGGCGGTGGCCGGGGCGGCGGCCAGGCCGCAGAGGCCGGCCAGCAGGCCGAGGGTGGCTGCGGCCGAGGTCAGCAGTGTGGGGCGCACAGGACGTTCTCCTCGTCGGGGAGCGTGCGGATGGCGGTCGAGCGCTGGACATCCTGCTTCCATTGACCATGCTCAGACAAGGTTTCGGCGCCGGACTTTGCGATGAATTTCCCTACCGGCCATCCGAGTTGGCCCGCCCGACCCGCGCGCCACCCGCTGGCTAGACTCCGTCCATGGCACCGACACCGTTCCAGCAGCTCAGCACGGGCAAGTACCTGCTCGTCACCTCCTACCGCAAGGACGGCACCCCCGTGCCCACGCCGGTCTGGGTGGTGGCCGACGGCGAGGCGCTGGGCGTCTGGACGGCCGCCGACTCCTGGAAGGTCAAGCGGATCCGCCGCCGCCCCGAGGTGCTGGTCGGCCCCTGCGACCTGCGCGGCAACCCGACCGGCCCCGGCCGCCCGGCCACCGCCGTCCTCGGCGGCCCCGAACTGCTCGCCCGCTACCGCACCCTGATCGCCCGCAAGTACGGCCTGGTCGGCCGGCTCACCCTGCTCGGCAGCCGCCTGCGCCGGGGCCTGGACGGCACGGTCGCGATCCGGATCACCCTGGACTGACGCGACTGCCCGGGCCTGACCTGGTCCGCCACGGCAGCGGCCGGTATACGCGCTGGTCCGGCCGGGCAGCCCGCCCACACCGGACGTTGATCTCGCGTAGATCGGTGGCGGATCGGCAGCTGCCAACCTGTGGTCACCGCCGAGCGACGGTGGTCCCCAGAGAGAGGCACACCCCGATGTCCGAGCTGCTCCGCACCACCCGCCTCGCCAGCCGCCTCACCGGGACGGCCCTCACCGCCGTGCTGGTCTTCCTCCCCCTCGGCGCCACCGACGCCTCCGCCCAGGCCCCGGTCCCCGCCTCGGCCTCGGCCTCGGCCGGCCACGGTGTCCACGACCCGAGCGGCACCGAGGAGTGGAACGGCACCGGCGCCTGGTGCGTCAGCTGCGTGCACTGAATCCCCGCACCGCAGGCCACGGACCGGACCGGTCACTGATGGCCGCTCGCTGGCCTGGCCGGTGGGGCGACCGGGCTGACAGTGTGATCGGCGCGCGCAGCACCTCGCCGCGCGCCGGTCATCCGGCCGTGTCCAGCCGTAAAGGATTCCGTCTTGAGTACGTCGCACCAGCCGCTCCGCTGGGTCCGGGCCGCGCTCGCCGCCGCCGTCACCACGCTGACCCTCACGGTGGCCCCCGCCGCGCACGCCGACGCCCCGGCCCAGCCGCCGCTGCCCGACGGGTTCGGGCTGACCAAGGTCGCCACCGACCCGGCGATCCTGGCGGCGAACACCCCCACCAACTTCGTGATCACGGTGACCACCCCGCAGGTCGCGGGCACCCACCACATCCGGATCATCCTGCCGGCCGACTACTACACCAACACCACCAAGCACTACCCGGTGCTCTACTTCCTGCACGGCACCAACGACGACCCGGCCCACGCGAGCCTGGCCTGGCCGGCCCTGCTGGCCGCCTCGGCCCGCTCCTCGATGATCACCGTGGAGCCGGACGGCGGCCTGCGCGGCTGGTACGCCAACTGGCTGAACCAGAGCACCGCCGCCGGAGCGCAGAACTGGGAGAACTTCCACCTCGGCCAGGTGATCCCGTTCGTCGACGCCGACCTGCGCACCATCCCGGACAAGGCGCACCGGGCGATAGCCGGGCTCTCGATGGGCGGCTTCGGCGCCATGCACTACGCCGAGGACCACCCCGAGCTGTTCAGCCAGGTGGCCTCGCTCTCCGGCGCGATCGACCTCGGGCGCGACTCGATGGACGTGCGGATGGCCGCCGTCGGCACCCTGACCAACGGCGCCGGCGTGCTCTGCGGCTCCTCCACCGACGGGGGCTGCCCCGGTGGGTTCGGCCCGACGGTGGACTCGGACGCGCTGTTCGGCACCCCGTACCCGTTCTCGATCTTCTACCCGTTCAGCGACGTGCTGTGGAACGCCGCCGACCCGTCCACCCACCTGTCGAAGCTGACCGGCATGGGCATCTCCCTCTACGTCGGCAACGGCAACAACAACCCCGCCGACGAGGAGTTCTGGGCCGAGTCCGCCACCACCCACGTCAAGACCAACCTCGACGCGCTCGGCCTGCCCTCGCACTACGTCGACTACGGCAACGGCGCCGGCTGGGGCGCCTGCGACGGCCGCCACTCTCCCGTCTGCTGGGCGGCCGACATGGTCGACTTCGTCCCGCGCCTGGAAGCGGCCTTCGGGGCCTGACCACTCGGGCGCCACCGCTCGGGACCGGCTGCTCCGAAGTGACCGCCCTGAACTGACCGCTCACGCCGAGCCCGTGGCAGCCGAGATGGCCTGCCGCGGGCTCAGCGCTCGGCGGGGAGCGCCACCAACTCACCGAGCAGGGCCGCCGTCTCGGCCGCGTCGGGCAGGCCGAGCCGTTCGAAGATGCCGTGGGCCTCGGCCAGCCGTTCGCGGGCGACGGCCCGGTCGCCGAGTTCGGCGAGGGCCCGGCCGAGCACCAGCAGCGCGTACCCCTGGTCGCGCTGCCCGCCGGTCTCCACGGTGATCGCCAGGGCCACCTCGGCCTCCTCGACCGCCCGGGCCGGTTCGCCGAGCGCCCGCAGGGTGTCGGCCAGCCGCACCCCGGCCAGCGCCTCCCGCTCCCGCCGGCCCGCCTCGGCAGCCAGCCGCCGGCACTCGCGGTACCGGTCGGCCGCCTCCTGGTAACGGCCCAACCCGTGCAGGGCCAGCCCGAGCACGTAGAGCGTGTACGCCGTCCCGGCGGTGTCGCCCAGTGCCCGCACCTCGGCGAGCAGCCGCTCGCAGGTCTGTGCCGCCTCGGCCGCCCGGCCGTGCCGCACCCGGGCCAGCGCGGCGTTGACCGCACTGGTCACCGCCCCCGAACGGTGGCCGAGTTCGAGGGCCAGCGCGACCGACTCCTCGAAGCAGCGGATCGCCTCCTCGTTGTGCCGCAGCGTCTGGGCGATCAGCCCCAGGTCGTTGAGCACCTGCCGCAGCATCACGGTGTCGCCCGCCGCCCGGCTGGCCTGCTCGGCCAGCCCGGCCTCCGTCCGGGCCTCGTCCAGCCGGGTCGCCGCCAGCAGGCTCCCGCAGAGCAGGAACCGGGCCCGCCCCTCCGCGAACCGGTCGCCGCTCAGCGTCACGGCCCGCACCAGCGCCCGCACCACCGACTCCAGCCGACCGGCCAGCGCACCGGGCCCGAACGGGCTCAGCGCGATCAACAGGTCTGCCACGGACCGCAGTTGCGCCACGTCGGCGGGTGCACTACCCGCCCCGGCCACCCGCCCGGCCAGGCCGATCGCCCCCGGCCCCTCCGCCCGCGCCCAGGCCCGCGCCGCCGCCAGGTCCGCCAGCACCGGCCCCCGGCCGGCCGCACCCCGCCCCGCCCCGAGCGCCCCCGCCACCGGATCGCCCGGCACCGCGAGCTGGAACGCCGCCCGGGCCCCGGCCAACAGGTGGTCCAGCAGCCGCCCGCGCGCGGCCGCCGCCTCGCTCCCAGCCGCTTCGCTCCTGGCTGTCGCGCTCCCGGCTGCCCCGCTTTCGGTTGCCCCGCTTTCGGTTGCCCCGCTTTCGGTTGCCCCGCTTTCAGCTGCGGCACCGACGCTCAGCAGACCCGTGCCCGCCGGGGCTCCGCTCGCCTCGCTCCCGTCCGCCCCGGCCCCGCCCGTCGCCGCAGACCCCGCCCGGGCCACGGACACCACCTCCGAGGTCCGCCGGGCGAAGCCCCGCAGCAGGTCGTGGTAGCGGTAGCGCCCGGCGGAGAGCGAGTCGAGCATCGCCGCGTCGACCAGCGCCTCCAGCAGGTCCTCGGCCGCCGCCTCCGGCAGGTCGAGCAGCGCGGCGGCGGCGCCGAGCCCGAGATCGGGGCCCTCGGCCCAGGCGGCCAGCCGGAACGCCCGGGCCTGGTCCGGCGCCAGCTGGCGGTACCCCAGCTCGAAGGCCGCCTCCACGGCCAGGTCGCCCACCCGCAGTTCGTCGATCCGGCGCTGCTCGTCGGCCAGCCGCGCGCTCAGGTCGGCGATGGTCCAGCGCGGCCGGGCCGCGAGCCGCGCGGCGGTGATCCGCACCGCGAGCGGCAGCCGGCCGCAGGCCGCCACCAGGGCACCGGCCGCCTCGGGCTCGGCGGCCAGTCGGGGTGCCCCGATCACCCGGCCGAGCAGGTCGACGGCCTCCGGCTCGGTGAACACGTCCAGGTCGAGCTGGACGGCCGTCAGCAGACTGGTCGGCCTGGTCCGGCTGGTGACCAGCGCGCCGCAGCCCGCCGCACCGGGCAGCAGCGGCCGGATCTGCGCACTGTCCCGGGCGTTGTCCAGCACCACCAGCAGCCGTCGCCCGTCGGTGATCGACCGGAACAGCGCGGACCGGGCCGCCGTGCCCTCCGGCACCGCCTCCGGCCGGGTGCCGAGCGCGACCAGGAAGCCCGCCAGCACGTCCTCGGCGCTGGCCGGCAGCGGGTCGGATCCGCGCAGGTCCACGTACAACTCCCCGTCCGGGAAGGCCTCCCGGACGCGGTGCGCCGCGTACACCGCCAGCGCCGTCTTGCCGACCCCGCCCATCCCCACCACCGCGACCACCGGCAGGGCGTCCCGGCCGTCGGCCGTCAGCGCCGCCCGGATCTCCTCCACCTGTGCCGTCCGACCGATGAAGTCGCTTGGTGCGGCCGGCAGTTGGGCCGGACGTGGCAGCCCGCTCCGGGCCGGCTCACGCCTGGACGGCACGGAGGGCAGATCGGCCACCACCAAAGAAACCGACGGCACGTCAACTTCTACTGCGCCATGAGCTGTTGAATGCTCTCCCTCCGCACTCTCCTCGCCACCCAGGATCCGCCGGTGCAACTCGGTCAGCTCCGGGCCCGGCTCCACCCCCAGCTGGTCGATCAGCAGTTCGCGCACCCGCCGGAAGGCCGCGAGCGCGTCCGCCTGCCGGCCGCTGCGGCTCAGCGCCCGCATCAGCAGTCCGTGCGGGCGTTCGCGCAGCGGCTGCTCGATGGTCAGCGCGGTCAGCTCCGGTACGCAGCGGGCGGACCGCCCGAGGGCCAGGTCGAGCGCGATCCGCTCCTCCAGCAGGGTGAGCCGCAGCTCGTCCAGCCGGTTGCGCTGCCGCTCGGCGTACGGGCCGGGGATGCCCGCCAGCGGTTCGCCCTGCCAGAGGTCCAGCGCCTGGTTGAGCAGCTCCCGGGCCTGGGCGGGCCGGCCCGCCGCCGCCTCGGCCTCGGCCCGGGCCGCCAGCCGTTCGGCGCACTGCGCGTCCACCGCGCCGGGCGGCAGCACCAGGCGGTAGCCGTCGCCGAGCGAGAGCAGCACGGCGGGTGCGTCGCGCTCCGGCTGGAGCAGCTTGCGCAGCCGCCAGGCGTAGGTGCGCACGGTGGTGGTGGCGGCCTGCGGCGGCTCGTCGCCCCAGAGCGCGTCGATCAGGTCGGCGGCGCCGGCCGCCCCGCCGGGGCGCAGCAGCAGGACGGCCAGCATGGCCTGCTGCTGGGGGCTGCCCAGGTGCAGTGCGGTGTCGCCACGGCGGCCGCGCATCGGTCCGAGCACCCAGAAGCCCAGGTCCGCCGATCCGTCCTGCACTGAAGCCCCCCAGCTCCGACCGCGGGTCCCGCGATCTTCGGTCGTCCGTCCGTGTGTCGCACAGGCTAAACGGTCCACGCGACAAAAACCGCCCCCCGAATGCCGGGGGTCGACGCACCGTCGACGCCGGATCGACGGCCGGTCGGCTCGGGGCTGATCCGCGGTCGATCTGCCGTCGATCGCAGGTCGATCGGCTGTTGATCGCCTCCGCCTAACTTTTCTCTTGTCGGAGCGGCGCACAGCCTCCGGAACACCGGAGAACAGCGGCCACCGGCAAGGATCTACCCCCATCACCTCATCGAAAGGCGAATGCCATGAGCGAGATCCTCGACCTCGACGTCACCGAGATCACCACCTCCGCCCAGGAGGAGACCGAGGCCCAGGACGGCGCCGCGAACACCTCGTGGCCGTACTCCTGCACCTCGACCCGCAACTCGCGCTGCTGCTGAACAGCTGAACACCGCCCAGGGTGCGACGGCCCGACCCCTCGGGCCGCCGCACCCGGCGTCTGCGTCTCACCCCCCCCGGGGCGCCGCCCCCGTTGACCCCCGAGGCGCCGCCCCGCCCGCCGACCGCGCCGCTCACCGCCGGCGGGCCCCCGTCCCCCGATCGAGCCCCGCACGACCGCCCGCCCGCACCCGCAGCACTGCCACCCGCTTCGCTCCCCGAGGAGAGCCCACCATGTCGGACGTGCCGACCTTCGCCTGTGGCGAGGTCGCCCTGCTGCGAGCCGCCGTCCGGCCGGCTCGCCCCCTGGCCGACCCCGCCGCCAGCACTCCCGCCACCGAGGCGCACCGGCCCGGTGCCCCCGACACTCCTGGCTCGGCTGACCTGGACCGGCTCCGCGCCGCCCTCGCCGACCCCCTCCTCCGGGAGGCCGTCGCCGTCTCCAGCCCCTCCCTCAGCCGAGTGCTCGACCAGGTGGAGGCCGGACGGACGGTGAAGGCCAAGCAACTGCGCCGGGCCGCCCGCGCCGTCACCCGGTACCGCCTGCGGATGTCCGACCGAGCCACCCCGTTCGGCCTGATGGCCGGGGTGGCCACTGCCCGTTTCGCCGAGACCGCCGGGGCTCCGAGGGCAACGCGACGGTCCGACCGTGCCACCGACCCGGGCACCTGCACCGTCCGCTGGGGCGACCACCCCCGCAAGGTGGCCCGGCCCGACCAGGAGTGGCTGACCGGTCTGGTCGCCGCGCTGGAGCGGGAGCCGGCCGTGCTGCGCGGCCTGCGGGTGAAGGCCAACGAGCTCTGCCGCCGCCGCGGCGACCGCCTGGTGCTGCCGTACCTGCCGGTGCCCGGCAACGAGCAGCGGGCGGCCTGCCGCGAGCTGTCCATCCGGTACACCGCGGCGATCCGCACCGTGCTGGAGGCCGCCGCCGGCTCACCGACCTGGTCCGAGCTGAACCGGGCCGTCACCGTGGCCCACCCGCAGGTGGACACCGCCGCCGTGGACTGGCTGCTCGGCGAACTGGTGCGCTCCCAGGTGCTGTTGACCGACCTGCTGCCGTCGACCGAGGCCACCGATCCGATCGGCCACCTGATCACCCGGCTGACCGGCCCCGACGGCGCTCCGACCCACCCGGCCACCGCCGAACTCCTGGCTATCCGAGCCGAGTTGACCGCCTACCAGCTCACCGCCCCGGGCGAGGGGCTGCCCGCCTGGCGCGCGCTCACCGCGCGGATGCAGCGGCTGCACCCGGCCGAGCGGCTGGTCCAGGTCGACCTCGGCCTGGACGTGGAGGTGCAGCTGCCGCCGGTGCTCCGCGCCGAGCTCGAGCGGGCCGCCCAGGTGCTCTGGACGGTCACGGCCGGCCGGCCCGGCCCGGCCCATCTGCGGCAGTACCACGCCGACTTCATGGAGCGCTACGGGCTCGGCCGGGCCGTCCCGCTGCTCGAACTGCTCGACCCGGAACTCGGCCTCGGCGCCCCGGCCGGCTACCGCATGCCGCACAGCACCCGGGTCCTGCACCCGGAGACGGTGGTCGACCAGCGGGACGAGCTGCTGCTCGGGCTGGCCCAGCGGGCCGCCGCCGCCGGCGAGCGCGAGGTGCTGCTGGACGAGGAGTTGCTGGCCCGGCTCGCCGGCACCGGCACCCCGCCGCCCTCGCTCGACCTGCTGGTGCAGGTGCGCTCGGACTCGCCCGAGGCGCTCGCCGCCGGTGAGTTCACCCTGGTGGTGAACGGGGTCGGCGCGATCGCCGGGGCGATGGCGGGCCGCTTCGCCCAGGTGCTCGGCGAGCCGGGCCGCGCGCTCGGCGACACCGTCCGCACCCTGCCGACCGACAACCCCCGTGCGATCCGCGCCCAGTTGACCTTCCGCACGCCGCGCGCCCACCCGTCCAACGTGGCCCGCACCCCGCTGCTGCTGCCGCACCGGATCGCGCTGGCCGAGTACACCGACCCGGATTCCGGCGTGCTCGACCTGGCCGACCTCTCGGTGGTGGCCGACCACGAGCGGCTCTCGGTGCACTCGCGCCGGCTGGGCCGCGAGGTGGTGCCGACCGTGCCACACATGCTCGCCACCGACATCCACGCGCCCAACGCCGCCCGGCTGCTCGACGAGCTCTCGCGCGGCGGCGAGGGCCTCTGGCCGCGCTGGCGCTGGGGCTCCGCCGAGTCGCTGCCCTTCCTGCCCCGGATCCGGTACCGCCGCACCGTGCTCAGCCCGGCCCGCTGGCGCCCGGAGGAGCCCGAACTGCGCAGCTCCACCGCGAGTTTCGAGCAGTGGTCGGCCCGGCTCGACGAGTGGTGCCGCCACTGGCGGATCCCCCAGGTGGTGCAGAGCATGACCGAGGACCAGCAGATCACCATCGATCTGACGGACCTCCACCACCGTGAGCTGCTCCGACAGGAGTGGCTCGGCAGCGGCGAGGTCGTCCTCCAGGAGCTGCCCGAGACCGGCTCCGGCTGGCTCGGCGATCCGGCCACCCCGGCCGGCCGGGTCAACGAGCTGGCCTTCCCGCTGGTCCGCCGCTCCCCCGGCACGGCCACCGAGCCCTCCGTCGCCCCCGCCCGGGGCCGCACGGTGTACGGCCCGGGCTCGCGTTGGCTGTACGCCAAGCTGTACTGCTCCACCGTCCGCCAGGACGAGGTGCTGAGCCGGGAACTGCCCGAACTCCTCGCCGCCCTCCCGCCGGAGGTGGACCGCTGGTTCTTCCTCCGCTACCTCGACCCGGCCCCGCACCTGCGGCTGCGCTTCCACGGCGACCCGGCCGCGCTCAACTCCCGCCTGCTGCCAGCCCTCTCCGCCTGGGCCGAGCGGCTGGCCGCCACCGGCGTGATCGAACGCCTCGTCCTGGACAGCTACGAGCCGGAGTTGGAGCGCTACGGCGGCCCGGCCGCCATCGCGGCGGCCGAACGGGCCTTCGCCGCCGACAGCCGCTCCTGTCTGACCCAGCTTCGCCTGCTGCGCGAACGCACCCTCCCGGTCGACCCGTTGGTCCTGGTCGCCGCCAACTACGTAGACATGGCGGCGCAGTTCGGCGACCCGAGCCTGCTGCACCGGCTGTACCGCGCCACCGAGCGGCACGAACTCTCCCCCGCCGTCCGCGAACAGGCCCGCGCCCTGATCGACCCGGACGGCCGGTGGACTGGGCTCGCCGCCCTCCCCGGCGGCAGCGAACTCCTCACCGGCTGGGCCGAACGGGCCGCTGCCCTGGCCGACTTCCGCGCCCACCTGGACGAGAGCTGGTCCGATTCGGACACCGCCCTCTCCGCCCTGCTCCACCTGCACCACAACCGTCTGATCGGCACCGACCGCACCGCCGAGGAGCGCTCCCTGGCCCTGGCCCGCCGCACCGTCCGCGCTCACCAGGGCCGCCTCGCCGCCCTGGCCTCCGCCGGCCCTTCAGATCCCACCACCTCCGCCCCTGTCCCCACTTCCACCCCTGCCGCTGTCCCCACCTCCGTCCCTGTCCCCACTTCCGCCCCCATCCCTGTCTCCGCCTCCGCCTCCGCCTCCGCACCCATTCCTGTCTCCGCCTCCGCTCCAGTGGGAGCCTCCGCATGACCACCCTCGCCTCGCTGCGCGAGCGGGCCGCCACCGCAGTGGCGGCCACCGCCGAACGCCTCGCCGATCCCGATCGGGTCGCCGCCGCCCTCGCCTCGGTAGGCCGTCACTGGGCGCCGTACGGCCTGGCCGACGGCGCCCCGGGGCTGGCCCTGCTGCACGCCGAACTCGCCCGGCACCCCTCGCCCGTCCCCGCGCCGGAGCGGCCCGGGGCACCCGTTCTGGTCCGCGCCAACCCCTACCGGGCGGCCGCCCACGCCTGGCTCGGCGCCGCATCGCGCGGGGCCAAGACCACCGGCAGCGGGCTCTACGACACCGTGCCCGCGCTGTTCTTCGCCCTCTCCGCCGCCGCCACCGGGCCCGAGGACTACGCCCCGGCCCGAGCCCACCTGCACCGGCAGACCGTCATCCTGGCCGACCGCCTGACCGACCGCGAGCACCACCGGATCGAGGGCCGCACCGGCTGCACCACCCTCGACTCCTACGACCTGGTCTCCGGCCTGGCCGGCCTGGGCGCCCTGCTGCTCACCCAGGACCACCTGGACGCCACCCCCGATCCGCTGCACCGCCTGCTCTCCGCCCTGGTACTGCTCACCGAGCCGGTGGCCGGCCGCCCCGGCTGGTGGGTCGCCCAGACCCCGCACGACTACGGCACCGTGGACCCGTCCCTCGGCCACGCCAACCTCGGCCTGGCGCACGGCATTCCGGGGCCCCTCGCCCTGCTCGCCCTGGCCTGGCAGCAGGGGGTCCGGGTGCCGGGCCAGGACACCGCGATCCGCCGGATGGCCGAGTGGCTGCTCCAGCAGACCCGCCACGACCAGGCCGGCCCCTGGTGGCCGACCGTGCTGGAGGAGGGCATCGACCCGGACCGCACCCCGGGCCGCCCCTCCTGGTGCTACGGCTCCCCCGGCATCGCCCGCGCCCTCCAACTCGCGGGCCTCGCCCTGGACGTACCGGGCTGGCGCGCCACCGCCGAGACCGCCGCACTGGCCGCCGTCACCCGCGCCACCGACCCGGGATTCGAGCCCCTCACCGACGCCGGCCTCTGCCACGGCTGGGGCGGCCTGCTGCACTGCACCTGGCGGATCGCCCAGGACGGACACCACGGGCTTCTGGCCGACCAGTTGCCCACCCTCGCCACCCGCCTGCTCGAACTCGTCGAACCGGCAGGCCCGTTCGGCTTCCGTCCACCCCGCACCCGGAACGGCTGGACGGACGACCCGGCCGGCTTCCTCACCGGCGCCGCCGGAGCCGCCCTCGCCCTGCACACCTTCGCCACCGACCTTGCCCCCGACACCACTTGGGACCGCGCCCTCCTCCTCGCCTGAAACTCGCTCACCCGACGCACACTCGCCCGAAGCCCACCCGCCGGCCGGCCCGAGCCCCCTGCCCCCTTACCCCCTGCCCTCACCCGACGCCCCTCGCCGTCCCGTTCGCCCGACGACACCAGCTCTCCTGCTCACCCGACGGCCCGACGGCCCGACGAAAGGCCCGCCCGATGACCCCACCCGCCGCACCACCCCGTGCCTGGCGACTGCTAGCCGCACAACTCAGGCCGCAGCGCGCCAAGTTGGCTCTGGCCGGCGGCCTGAGCCTCGCCGGCGGCCTGGTCGGCCTGGTGCAGCCCGTCGCGGCCCGATCGGTGCTCGACTCACTGACCGCGCACCGGCCGGCGGCCGACTCCGCCGCGCAGTTGGCCGGGGTGATGCTGGCCGGGGTGGCGCTCAACGCGCTGGGCACGTACCAGTTGCAGCTGGTGGCCGAGAGCGTGGTGCGGCGTTCGCGCAGCGGCCTGGCGGCCCGGCTGCTGCGGCTGCCGGTACCGGAGTTCGACCGCCAGCGGTCCGGCGACCTGATCTCCCGGGTCACCTCCGACACCACCCTGCTGCGCGCCGCCACCGCACAGGCGCTGGTGGGATCGGCCACCTCGGCGCTGCTGATCCTCGGCGCGGTGGCCGCGATGCTGCTGCTCGACCCGGTGCTCTGCGCCGTGACGGTCGGTGTACTGGTCCTGGTCGCCCTGCTCTCCGGCTTCCTGATGCCCAGGGTCCTGCGTGCCGCCAAGTCGGCGCAGACCGTGGTGGGCGAGCTCGGCGCCCTGCTCGACCGCGCCTTCGGCGCCTTCCGTACGGTCAAGGCCAACGGCCTGGAACCGGAGTTGACGGCGCAGACCACCAACGCGGCCGAACGCGCCTGGGCCGGCGGCACCCGAGCGGCGGTCTGGGAGACGGTCAACGAGGCGATCTCGGGCCTGGCCGTCCAGCTCGCCTTCCTCGCCGTGCTCGGCCTTGGCGCCTCCCGAGTGGCGAGCGGCCGGCTCGACGTCACGGCCCTGATCAGCTTCCTGCTCTACCTGGTCTACCTGAGCCCGCTGCTCACCCAACTGGTGGCCGGCATCAGCCTGCTGCAGCGCGGCCTGGCCGCCGTCGAGCGGATCGCCGAGGTCGAGCGCCTCCCGATCGAGCCACTGGCCCCGCGCCCCACCACCCCACCGTCCGCCGCACCTTCTTCCTTCTCCTCTTCCTCCCCGGCCCGGATCACCTTCGACCAGGTCGAGTTCCGCTACCCGGACCGCGACCAGCCGGTCATCGCCGGGCTCTCCCTCGACCTGCCCGCCGGCGGCCTGACCGCCCTGGTCGGTCCGTCCGGCGCGGGCAAGAGCACGCTCTTCGCGCTCCTGGAACGGTTCTACGAGCCGACCGCCGGCCGCCTCACCCTGGACGGCCGCGACCTGCGGCACTGGCCGCTCACCGAACTCCGGTCCGCCATCGGTTACGTGGAGCAGGACACCCCGGTGCTCGCGGGCACCTTGCGGGAGAACCTCTGCCTCGGCGCCCCGGCCCCGGTCTCCGACACCGAGCTGCACCGGGTGCTCACCCTCACCCGCCTCGACCAGCTCGCGGCCACCCTGCCCGCCGGCCTGGACACCCAGCTCGGCGAACGCGGCCGGGCCCTCTCCGGCGGCCAGCGCCAACGGGTCGCCATCGCCCGCGCGCTGCTGCGCCGCCCCCGCCTCCTGCTGCTCGACGAGCCCAGCTCCCAGCTGGACGCGGCCAACGAGCAGGCCCTGCGCGAGGCGATCACCGAAGTCTCCCGGCACACCACCGTCCTGGTGATCGCCCACCGCCTGGCCACCGCCACCGACGCCGACCGGATCGTCGTCCTGGAGGCCGGCCGGATCCGCTCGGTCGGCACCCACCTCGACCTGCTCGACCAGGACGACCTCTACGCCGCCCTGGCCCGCACTCAACTCATCGCCGCCTGAGCACTATCGGGCGTCCGCCGCGATCCTCACCGCTCGACCTCTCCCCCGGGCCGGTACTCCCGGGTCACCTCGATCGGCCCGACGATGTGCCGATTGAACTCCTCCAACTCCTCTGCGGGCACCCAGAGTTCGAGGATCGTCCGACCGCCCGCCTGCTGCACCGGGTACCGGTCGAGGAACTCCGTCTCCACCTCGAACCGGGTGACGTACCCGACCCCGGAGGCCGGCACGTTCCAATCCCGGGCGATCCGGATCGCATAGTCCTCGTTCAGCACCGGGTAGAAGATCGGCTGATCGGGCAGCCGCGGCGGCCAGGCCCGCCAACCGGCCTCCGCCACCAGCGCCAACTCCTCCGGCCCGGTCGGACGCCAGAGCGTCGTGGTCTGCCGCACCTCACTCCTCCTCCATCGCCACTCCCGGGCCGGCTCTGGCCCACCACCCAAACTATCCCCTCCCCGCATCCCTCCCCACCAGCGGATATCCCTCATCCACCGCACCCGCTCCGCCCACCGGCCTAGGTCCCGCGACGATCACCCGCCCCACCCCCGGCCCGATGCCCACGGCTTCCCCCACCGCCTACGGTCGTCCCCATGAAGATCCCCGAGCACCACCGCCAGACGGTCATCCCGCACATCCTGGTCGCCGACGCCGCCGAGGCCATCGCCTTCTACACCGCGGCCTTCGGCGCCACCGAACTCTTCCGCCTCCCCGGCCCGAACGGCACCATCCCCCACGCCGAACTCCGCATCCAGGGCTCGACCGTGATGCTCGGCGACACCGAGACCCCGCCCACCGACCCCACCACCCCGCCCCGCGTCCTGCTCCACGTCTACGTCCCCGACGTGGACACCCTCACCGCCCAAGCCACCACCGCGGGAGGCGAGTTGGTCCACCCGCCCACCGACATGCCGTACGGCGCCCGCCAGTCGACCGTCCGCGACCCCTTCGGCCACCTCTGGTACCTGCTCACCCCCACCACCCACGGAACCGACGCCCCGCACCCCGCCGAATAAATCGGTTGGCCCCGCCCCGGGGCCTTGATAGCGTTCAACCCGCCGTGACCAAGACCGAGGAGGTGAGACCCGTGAACGCGATGACCCATGGGTGCTCCCCCTCTCCCACACGGCCGGGCAGCTGACACAGCCGCCGCCGGGAGCACCCTCACACGAGGCACTCCTGAAAGGCAGACGGCCATGAACACTTCTCCCGTCACCCCTGTCACTCCCGTCCCGAGCGAGCTCCCGGCGCTCGTCACCCGCGTCTCCGACAGCGAGTGGCACGCCTTCGCCGACGGCGCCCTGGTCGGCCAGGCCGACGCCGTCCACCGCCCCGACGGCCGGCTCTTCGTGAGCATCGACGCCTGGCAGAGCACGGTCTTCGACCAGCTGGCCGAGGCGGTCGTGGCCGGCCTGCCGAGGCCGATCCACGCGGTGGCCGACGCCGAGGACACCGAGCTCCTCGCCGCCTGGCAGCGCGCCGGGTTCGCCACGGTGCGCCGCGAGACCGAGTACCACCTGCCCACCGACCCGCAGCTCACCGGCCTCGGCTCGGCCCCGCTCCCGCCCGGAGTGACGATCCTGCCGGTCGGGGCGGCCGAGGAGGCCCCGCTGCGGGAGCTCGACCGGGCGATCCGCCCCGAGATCGAGGCCGGTCTCGGCTGGCGCTCGATGCCGGTCGAGGTGCTGCCCCGCCCGGCCGGGGTCACCGTGGTCGACCCGAGCAAGTACGCCGTGGCCGTGCGCGACGGCGTGTACGTCGGCATGCTGCGGCTGGCGCCGGTCCCCCGTCGACCCCGGATCGGCCTGCTGGCCGTCCGGGCCGACCACCAGCGCCAGGGCATCGCCCGCGCCCTGCTCAGCGAGACCCTCGGCGCGCTCCACCGCGCCGGCACCGCCACGGCCTACGCCGAGGTCGACGAGACCAACGCCCCGGCCGCCGCCCTGTGCGAGCAGCTCGGCGCCCGCCGCGCGGGCCGCACCTTCGAACTCGCCCTCCACTGACACCCGCACGCCGGATGCGCGACGCGCATCCCCATCAGACGTTCCAGACCTGAGGAGACAGCCATGAAGACTTCGAAATCCGGTGCCATCGAGACGGAAGGCACCGTCGTCGAGTGCCTGCGCAGTGCCAGCTTCACCGTGGAGCTGGAGAACGGGCACCGCGTGCTCACCCACGTGAGCGGGAAGATCCGCAAGCACCACATCAAGATCCTGCCGTACGACCGGGTGCTGGTGGAGATCAGCCCGTACGACCTGACCCGCGGCCGGATCGTCTTCCGCTACCGGTAACCCCTCCAGCCGCGCGGACCCGGGCCGGGCTCAGCTCTCGTACGGGAGCAGCTCGGCCCGCTTGGGCGGGCGCCCGTCGCCGGAGGAGCGGCCGGTGAGGCGGCGGCCCAGCCACGGGCCGAGGTGCAGCCGCAGCCAGTGCAGGTCGGCGCGGATCCGCTCGGCCCGGCCGCGCGGAGCGGCGGGCGGCAGCGGGGCGCGCCAGTCGAACCCGGCCGGCCGCCCGAGCGCCTCCAGCACGGCGGCGGCCACCCGGCGGTGCCCCTCGGGGGAGAGGTGCAGCCGGTCCTCGTCCCAGAGCCGGCGGTCGTCGAAGCAGGGCGCGGAGAACAGGTCGACCACCCGCAGCCGCGGGTGCTGCTTGGCCAGGCCCTCCACGTACCCCTTCATCCGCAGGATCGCCGGGAGCAGCCGAGCGCTCCCGGCGAGCCGCCGGGTCGGGTCGGTGCTGGTGAACATCACCACCGTCCCCTCGCCTGCACCTCCCGCCAACAGCGTCTCGGCCGCGGCCCCGAGCAGCCGCTCCACCTGCTCGATGTCGCACCCCGGCCGCAGCACGTCGTTCAACCCACCGGCCAGCGTGACGAGTTCGCCGCCCATCGCGGCAGCGTCGGCGATCTGCTCGCGGTGGATCTGCCCGATCAGCTTGCCCCGCACGGCGAGGTTGGCGTACCGGAACTCCTCCCCCGGCCGCTCGGCCGCGAGCGCAGCGGCGACCCGGTCGGCCCAGCCCCGGTAGTGCCCGTCCGGCAGCAGCTCGTCGCACATGCCCTCGGTGAAGGAGTCCCCCACCGCGACGTAGCTACGGAAGACGGGTCGGAACTGCTCGGCACCGGCGGCGGTGGTCTCGTTGTCCATCCCCCGATCTTCGCAGGCCCGCCGAGTGACGGCGTCGCCCCCCTGAATCCCGATCGCGGCGCACCGCCCCAAATCGGTTGTACTTTACACCCAAAACCTGCCACCCTTACTCCGCCCACCCCCTTCCTCCTTCCCTTACCCTCCACGAGGCCGCCATGCTCTCCGACGCCATCACCAACCAGCTCGTGATCGAGGCCACCCCCGAGCGGGTCTGGTCGGTGCTCACCGATCCGGCGTTCCTCGGCAGCTGGTTCGGCGACGGCGAGCCGGCCACCCCGGTCGAACTGGACCTGCGCCCCGGTGGCCCGTTCCTGCTCCCGCACCACGACCACGGCCAGGTCTCCGCCCGGTTCGAACGGACCGAGCCACCGCACCACCTCTCCTGGCGCTGGTCCCGGGGCCCGGCCACCCAGATCCCCGCCGAGCACAACTCCACCCTCGTCGAGTTCACCCTCGCCCCGTTCGCCGGCCGCGCCGGCTGCACCCGCCTCACCGTGATGGAGACCGGTTTCATCCGCCTCGCGGTCCCCTTCGACGAAGCCGACGCCCGCCGCCAGGCCACCGCCCGCAGCTGGCCCCCGAAGCTCGCCCACCTCCACCGGACCTGCGAAGCCCCACCCGCCATCACCCCGCACTGACCCGTCCCGCCCCCGTCCGTCCCACCCATCCGCCCCCGTCCCGCCCCCGTCCGTCCCACCCATCCGCCCCCGTCCGCCCTCGTCCGTCCCACCCGTCCGGAGCAGTCCGCCCTCCCCGTTCCACCCGCTGCCGCCGACCGGCCGAAATCCCGTGGCGGACCGTCAGCTCCACTGCTTGGATGCCGGACGTGACCTCCCTCCACCACACCGCCCCCGCCGCCTCCTCCCCCGCCGATCTCCCCTCCTCCCCGCAGGACCTGCTTCACCGGATCGAGTCCTACTACGACGCGGTCCCGCGCAACGGCGCCCGCCTGGAGTCCTTCGGACCCCTCTCCCTCTTCGTCCGGGTCGGCCCCGGCGGGCCCTACTACGCGCGGCCGACGTTGGACTGGCCGACCACGGCCACCGCCACCGACGTCGCGGCGGTCCGGGCCCGGCAGCGGGAGCTGGGGGCGCCCGAGGCCTTCGAATGGGTCGCCGAGACCACGCCGGGGCTGCGCGCAGCGGTGGAGGAGTCCGGCCTGGTGGTCCACGAACACCCGCTGATGGTCCACGACCCGAACGCCGCCACCCCCGACCTGCCCGACCTCGCCAAGGGCATCTCCCTGGCGGACGGCAGCAAGGCGATGCTCCGGATACTCGGCCCGCTGGACGCGGCGCTGGCCAGCGCACTGGCCGTCCCGTGGACGGCCTTCGCCGAACCGGGCACCGCCATCGGCACCGCCGGCCCGGCCGAACTCACCGCCCAGGTCCTCGCCCGCACCGCCGACGGCACCGTCACCCGCATGGCCCAACGCATCGAGGCCGGCCACACCGTGATCGCCGCCGCCCTCGCCGACGGTCTGGCCCTCTGCAGCGGCCAGCATCAACCCGTCGGCCACGTCACCGAAATCGTCGGCGTCGGCACCCTCCCCTCCGCCCGCCGCCGCGGCCTCGCCCAGGCCGTCACCGCCACCCTCCTCGCCGACGCCCGCACCCGAGGCATCCCCACCGTCTTCCTCACTGCCAGCGACGAAGCCGTAGCCCACATCTACGCCCGCCTCGGCTTCCGCCGCATAGCCACCGCCCTCATCGCCGAACCCGCCTGACTTCCCCGGCTCCCCGGCTCGCCGGCTCGCACCGGCCCGGTCGGCCGCGCCGGGCCGGTTCGCGCCGGGCCGACGAACCCTCAGGCCCACGCCCCCCGGGGAGCCTTCACTCGCCGTCCACGCCCCGGACCGGATCCAAGCCGATCTGGTCCGGTCCGGTCCGGTCGCGATGTCGTTCCGCACCCGCTGTCATTCCGGCCCAGCCGTGGTTCCGGAAACGGCCGTGGCTCCGGAAACGGCCGTGGTTCCGGAAACGGCCGCGCCGAGGCGGGCCGCCAGGGCCGCCACCGCCTCCCGCAGCTCCGTCCCGCCCAGGATCCGGAAGGCATGAGGGATCGCCGCAAGCCACTCCTGCGCGTACATCGCCGGATTGCGGGTGCTGCCGACGAGCACGCAGTGCTCTCCCCTCGCCCCGACGGGTTCGAGCCGTCCCATCGCTGGTTCGACCCACGGGGCGACCTGCTCCACCGGTGCGTAGAACAGCACGCGAGTGGGATAGGCCCACCCGGTGCCCAGGTTCTCCTCCAACAGTGCGACCGGGTCGAGGTGCTCCGGCATCCGGAACCGGACGGCGGTCTCCTCGGCTGCCAGTACCCGGTCGACCCGGTAGGTGCGCACGGCGTCCGCACGATGGGAGTGGCAGAGCAGGTACCAGCGCGCCCGGCGCACCACGACCGCCCACGGGTCGACCTCGGCCTGCCACTGGTTGCCGGCCTCGCTCCGGTAGGTGATCACCAGCCGTCGCCGGGACGCGATCGCGTCCACCAGGGTGCTCGTGACGGCGGGATCGGCGTAGGCCGCACTCGGATCGGGCGCCGCAGCGGCGTGCTCGCGCAGCGCCGCCGCCTGACGCCCGATCTGCTCGGGCAGCGCCTGGATGACCTTGCCCAGGGCCGAGCCGACCAGGTTCCCGGGATCGGTGGCGGCGGGCCTGGCGTCGAGCACCGCCATCACCAGGCCGAGTGCCTCGCTCTGGGTGAAGCTCACCGGCGGCAGCCGGGTCCCGCACCGCAGCCGGTAACCCCCGTGCGGGCCGCGCACGGAGTCCACGGGAATGCCGGCCTCCCGCAGGATCGCGACGTAGCGGCGGGCGGCGCGATCGGTCACCCCGAGCTTCTCCGCGAGCTGCTCGGCGGTCGTGCCGGGCCGGGTCTGCAGGATCTCCAGGGTGCGCAGCGCGCGGGCGGTGGGGCTGGTAGCGGTCTCCACCCGGAGAGCGTAGGCGGCTTACGGATGATCAGGAAGTCGATCGTCCTGAACTGCCCCTAGCCTGGGAACACACCTGGTCGGACCCTGGTCGATCAAGGCCGCGCCCGACGGCGCTACGCCTCCTACCGTCCCTGCCCCGACCTCGACTTGGAAGTGAGTCTCACTGTGGACATCCTGCTCATCGGCGGCCTGTGGCTGGACGGCACCGCCTGGGACGCGGTGGTACCCGCCCTTGAGGCGCTCGGGCACCGCCCGCAGGCCGTGACCCTGCCGGGCCAGGGCGACGGGCGTTCGTCCGCCACGCTCGACGACCAGGTGGCGGCGGTCCTCGCCGCCGTCGACGAAGCGGCGGAGCCGCCGCTGATCGTGGCGCACTCGGCCGCCTGCACCCTCGGTTGGCTGGCTGTCGACGCCCGCCCGGACCGGGTGGCCAAGCTGGCGCTGATCGGCGGCTTCCCGAACGGGGACGGTCAGCCGTACGCCGACTTCTTCGAGATCCGCGACGGCGCCATGCCCTTCCCCGGCTGGGGCCCGTTCGAGGGAGCGGACAGCGCCGACCTGACCCCGGAACATCGGCAGCGCATCGCAGCCGAGGCCATCCCCGTCCCCGAGCAGGTGGCCAACGGCGTGGTCCGGCTGACGGACGAGCGCCGCTACGAGGTCCCGGTGGTGGTGATCTGCCCTGAGTTCACCCCGGCACAGGCCCGCGAATGGATCGCCGCCGGCGAGGGGCCTGAACTCGTCCGGGCCGAGCGGGTCGAGTTCGTCGACATCGACTCCGGCCACTGGCCGATGTTCACCAAGCCGGCCGAACTCGCCCGTCTCCTCGACGAGACGGCCTCCCGAAGCTGAAACGACCGGGGAACCCACCTCGACGAGGACGGCACGCCCAGGGCCGCTTCCTCTTCAGCAGGACGGCCGAACTCTTCGAGGACCACGGCCACACCCGCGTCCGCCGGGTCGCCAAGCACTTCTGGACCATGTGCAGGCAGGTGGCCCCTGCCTGAACGGCGCGCGCCGCCACCAGCAGGCGATCACCTCCTCCTCCCGTCGTCCCCACTGCCGGCCCACCCGCTGCCGCCTCGACGGCCTAGACTCGCGCCGGTGCGCCCCGAGACACCCCACCCGCCGAGCGTCGCTCCGGCCACCCGAGCCCCCCTCCTCTTCCTGGACGTGGACGGCCCCCTCAATCCGTACGCCGCGCAGCCGGAACGACGCCCGGCCGGGTACACCACCATCCGCGTGCCCCGCGCGGAACCCGGCGATGCCTACGGCCGGCACCGGCCCCTACGCGTCTGGCTCAACCCCGACCACGGCCGGGAACTCCTGGCCCTCGGCTTCGAGCTCTGCTGGGCCACCACCTGGATGGACCTGGCCAACCGATGGATCGGCCCCACCCTCGGCCTGCCCGAACTCCCCTTCGTCGACTTCGGTACGGACCTCTTCACCGAACGCCCCGACGGCGTCCACTGGAAGACCGACCACCTGATCGCCCACGCCGCCGGCCGCCCCTTCGCCTGGGTCGACGACAAACAGGCCCCCGTCGATCACACCCACGTCACCACCCACCACCAGGCTCCAGCCCTCCTGCACCACGTCAACCCCCGCCTCGGCCTCCGCCCCACCGACTTCGCGACCCTCGCCGCCTTCGCCACCACCCACAGCTGACCCCCACCTGACCGGTTCCGTCGTCACCTGACGGAACCGGTCAGGTGGGGGTCAAGCCGCACCACGAGCAGTGCAGCAGCGACTCCGCTCCGCCCACCAGGCGGCACTGCGTCTCGCCCTCGCCCCGAACCGGACAGCACCCCACAGGCCGCCCTATCAGAGCCGCGCCACGATCGAACGGGCCAGCACCATCAGCTTGGCCTGGGCAAGGAGCCCGGCGTTGTCGTCCACGGTGTAGCTCGTGTACGTCACGGCGAAGGCCGCCGTGCCGGAGTCCACCGAGAGCCTGCCACCGCCCGAGACGGGCTCGTAGACCGCGAGATCGCCGATGCCCCCCACGTTCACCGCCTTGCCCGGGATGGCCGACAGCTCCACCTTGTGCGGCAGGCCGCTGACGGTGATCATGCGCGTGCGGGAGGCGTCCCAGTAGTTGCAGTTGCTGTACGAGGGGGCTTCGACGACCTCGCTGCTGCCTGCGAGGGGGTGCCCCAAGGCCTCCTTCACCTGGTCGTCGGTCGCGAGGGTGCAGGGCGACAGAACCCGGGTCTTCGGGATGGACGGTGCGCTGGAGGTGGACTGCGGAGTGTCGACGTGGCACTGCGAGGTGAGGTAGCCGAGAACGAGGAGAATGCCGGCCAACAGCATCCGCGGCCCAGCCCCCCAACGGAAGTTCGTGGTCACGACCGGCCCCCGGCCGCCCACACGGCGACACCCGGCAGTCGGAGAGCGGTCGGTGCACAGCATCTGCTCATGGGGCATCTCCTTGGTGACTCGGCCGACGTACGAGAAATCGACGCACCGGAAGCCAAGTTGACAGCGCGTCAACTTCTCTACGGGCCATCCAGACTACGTCAGCCAAGATGAATTCATCTACCCATTTCATCCACTACGGCTCATCGGCAGGAGCTCTCCGCCCCCGCACAACCCACCCGTCCGGTGGGACCGTCGAGGCGGCGATACGGGCCGCGCCGCTGGGCGCTTGGGGCTGCGAGGACTTGGACGAGGCGGCGGAGCAGGCCGCCTTCTCCGCCGAGGCCACCCACGCCCACCCGGGCAGGATCGCGGGCGCGGTGACCACGGCACTCGCCGCCGCCCTGGCCGCGCGCAGCCGGAACCGGCCCACGCCAACCCCGCCGACAAGGCCACCGAGTAGAACCCGACCGTGCCGACTCCTCAGGCCGAGTTGCAGCAAGAGCAAGAGCAGGCTGAACCCGGCCTGCCCCTGCCGGCCACCGCACGACGGAGCCGGGGACAGGCAGACCCGCCCCCGGCAGGCGTCACAGCGCGGCGGGCGTCACAGCGCGGCGGGTGGGGCCGAGAGGACGATACGGGAGCCGATGTCCTGGTAGCCGGCGCGGCGGAAGGCGGCGGCCATGGGGGTGTTGGCCGCGTCGGTGTCGGCGCGGATGCGGATGGCGCCGCGCGTGGCGTGGGAGCGGGTGATCTCGGCGAGGAGTTCGTCGGCGAGGCCTTGGCCGCGGAGTCCGGGGAGGACGCCCAGGTAGCCGACCACCGGGCCGGCGCCGTTGGCCGAGGGGATGGCGAAGCCGGCGGGGTGGCCGTCCGGGGTGAGGGCGATGCGCCACCAGGAGCGGTCGCCGGGCATGGTGAGGTAGCTGTCGAGGGTGTCTCGGGCCTGTTGGGCCGGGTCGGCCGAGCCGGAGGCAAGGCGGGTGGAGTCGTCCAGGCTGCCTTCGGCGACGCGGCGGAACAGCTCCACGAACACCTCGTCGCGCGGCTCGGCCGCGAAGCTCAACCGGGCCCCGCCCACCGGGGTCGGGACGGCAGCCTCCACCCCTGGCCGCCACTCGAACCGCAGCCGGTGCAACTCCTCACCGAGCCCGGCGTCCCGGGCAGCGGCCAGCCGCCACCGCAGGCCCGCCGGCGGTGATACAGGCGAGCCCGCCCCCAACTCGGGCGTAGCGGCGACCGATCCAGGCGCGGCCACCCCGCCCGGCGGAAGTATCAGGTGGTATTCGGGAGCCGTACCGAAGGCAGCGTGCGCCGCACGGAGCAGCTCCGCCCCGAGCGCAACCGGATCGGGCACGGCCTCGCTCACCCAGAGGCAGTCGAGCGCGAGCGGCTCGGGTGATTCGGGGAAGGCCCACCAGACGGCCCGGGCGAGCAGCTGCCCGTCGGCGGCCTCGGCCACCCAGGTGCGCTCGTGCCGGTACTCACCGGTGGCCAAGCCGGCCCGGTACGCGGCGGGATCGACCCGGTCGAACGGGGCCGCGGGCGCGCAGGACAGCAGGCGGGGAAGATCGGGCTCAACAGTCGGGCGGTACAACACAACTGCCTCCAGGCAGTCGGGCCGGCACCCCCGTACGGCGGCGGCTCAACCCCGCAGGGTCGGCGCACCGCCCGGAAGCACCGAGCGGACGGAAACAGAACAACGGCTACTCACTCGGCACCTCCTTCTCACTCGTCTCGTTCACATGCCCATGCGTTCGACAGTGCACCGAACAGCCAGCTGTGCCCGAAGCTAGACGCCTGCCAGCTGACGCGTCAACAGTTTTTCCGCCACCTTCACCCGCTCGGAGCAGCGGAAACGGAAACCTCCACCGCACCGACGCCGTCCTCGGACCCGCCCCCGGCTCCGGACGCGCCCCCGGACGCACCCCCGGAGACGTCGGCCCCGACCCCGACCCCGGCCCCGGTCACCCAGTGCCCCCGCACCGCATCCGTCGGCCGCTGCTCCCCCAGGGCGCCGAGCCCCCACTCCCCCAGCGCGGCCACCACCTGACGCAGGGCCACTCCACGCTCGGTGAGCTCGTAGACCGTCGCATTGGCGGGCCGTTCCAGGCGGCGCCGCACGACCAGCTCCTCCGCCTCCAGCTGCTTCAGCCGGGCGGCGAGGATGTCGGTGCTGACGCCGGGCAGGTCGGCGTGCAGGTCGGTGTAGCGGCGCGGGCCGCCGAGGAGTTCACGGACGATCAGGAGGCTCCAGCGCTCCCCCACAGCGTCCAGGGCCCGGGCGACGGCGCAGTACTGGTCGTAGCTTCGGCGTGACTGGCGTGACATGCCGATCAGCATAACCAAAAGGTTGGACTTTCCAAGTGGATACTTGGTAGAACAAAGCAACCAGAGCAGCAGGTTGCGAACAGCGAGCACCACGCGGCGGGCACGAGCGGCGGGCCGACCAACGGCACGCGGCAGGGCCCACGGCGCGGACGGTCGGGAGGCCACTGATGGAGTTTCGGCAGTCCAGCAAGCTGGCGGGCGTGTGTTACGAGATCCGCGGGCCGGTGGTCGACCAGGCCAACGCGCTGGAGGAGGCCGGCCACAGCGTGCTGCGGCTGAACACCGGCAACCCGGCGCCGTTCGGCTTCGAGGCGCCCGAGGAGATCATCCAGGACATCATCCGGAACCTCCCCAACGCCCACGGCTACAGCGATTCGCGCGGCATCCTGCCCGCCCGCCGGGCCGTCGTGCAGTACTACCAGCAGCGCGGCGTCGAGGGCGTCACGGTGGACGACGTCTACCTCGGCAACGGCGCCTCCGAGCTGATCCAGATGGCCGTGCAGGCCCTGGTCGACGACGGGGACGAAGTGCTCGTGCCCGCGCCCGACTTCCCGCTCTGGACGGCCGTGGTGCGGCTGGCCGGGGGCAAGGCCGTGCACTACCTCTGCGACGAGGAGGCCGACTGGTACCCGGACCTCGACGACATCGCGAGCAAGATCAGCCACCGCACCAAGGCCATCGTGGTGATCAACCCGAACAACCCTACGGGCGCGGTCTACCCGAAGGAGCTCCTGGAGGGCATCCTCGGGCTCGCCCGCCGGCACGGCCTGATGGTGCTCGCCGACGAGATCTACGACAAGATCCTCTACGACGGCGTCGAGCACCACTGCCTGGCCGCGCTCGCCGACGACGTGGTCACCCTGACCTTCAACGGGCTCTCCAAGGCGTACCGGGTCGCGGGTTTCCGCAGCGGCTGGCTGGTGGTCTCCGGCCCCAAGCAGCGCGCCAAGGACTACCTGGAGGGCCTCACCATGCTCGCGGGCATGCGGCTCTGCCCGAACGTGCCCGCCCAGTACGCGGTGCAGGCGGCCCTCGGCGGCCACCAGTCGATCAACGACCTGACCCTCCCGAACGGCCGGCTCACCGAGCAACGGGACGTCACCTGGCGCGCGCTCAACGAGATCCCCGGCGTCAGCTGCGTCAAGCCCAAGGGGGCGCTCTACGCCTTCGCCAAGCTCGATCCGGCCGTGCACAAGATCGTCGACGACGAGCAGTTCGTCCTCGACCTGCTGCTCCGCGAGAAGATCCACATCGTCCAGGGCACCGGCTTCAACTGGCCGCGCCCCGACCACTTCCGCTTCGTCACCCTCCCCCGCGCCGACGACCTGGAGACGGCGATCAGCCGGATCGGCCGCTTCCTGACCACGTACCGCCAGTAGCGCCCGTTCGCCCCCGTCCGGCCCACCCCCGGCGTACCCTCGGTGAGCCCGGGGCCGGGCCGGACGTTCGAAGGGGGCACACCTGATGAACCAGCGACCCGAGGGCGGCGACCGCACCGGCGGCGGCGACGCCGACAGCGATGGCAACGCTAACAGCCGGGTGAGCCGTGGCGGCTGGGAGCAGCGACTCCCCGCTTTCCTGCACCCGCCCGCACTGCTCCGCGACCGCGTCGGGCTGGCGGGCGAACGGGTCGTCACCCCGCGCCTGGCCCTCCTCTTCGCGGGAGCGGCGGCCCTGCTCCTCCCCTGGACGGTGACGCTCTTCCTCACCCTCCCCGCCCGCGAACAGGCCCAGCGCTGGAACATCGCCTGGGGCGGCTTCGACGCCCTCCTCATCCTGGTCTTCACCGGCGCGGCCGTCCGCATCCTCCGCCTCTCCCCCAAGAGCGCCTTCGTCAACGCAGCCGCAGCAACCCTCCTGGTGGTCGACGCCTGGTTCGACATCATGACGGCCCCCACCACGAGCGAACTCGTCCAGGCCCTCCTGATGGCCGCCCTGGTCGAGCTCCCGATGGCCGCCCTCTGCGCCCGGACCGCCCTCCGCGTCCTCTCCCTCCTCGAACAGGCCCGCCCCTACCTCGTCGAGGCCGGCTTCACCGTCCACAACGGCCGCCTCGTCCCGCCCCCACCCGATCCCTCGACACCCCCCGGCGCACCGAGCCCCTGACACCGAGCCCCTGACACCGTGCCTCCGCCGCAGGGCCCCTCACCGCCCCCGTGGGGCGTACATGATGATGCCCACGCCCGCCAGGCAGATGAGGGCGCCCAACACGTCGTAGCGGTCGGGGCGGTAGCCGTCGAGGGCCATGCCCCAGAGCAGGGAGCCCGCGACGAAGACGCCGCCGTAGGCGGCGAGGATGCGGCCGAAGTGGGAGTCGGCTTGGAGGGTGGCCACGAAGCCGTAGGCGCCCAGGGCGATGATGCCGGCGCCGATCCAGGGCCAGCCCCGGTGGTCGCGGGTGCCCTGCCAGACGAGCCAGGCACCGCCGATCTCCAGGACGGCGGCGAGGAGGAAGAGGAGGATGGAGCGCAGGACGGTCATGGGCGGGAGTCTATGCAGCCGGACGAACCGGGTTGCTCAGCGCACGTAGCGGCGCAAGGTCTCGGTGGGCAGGGGGAAGGCGACCGGGGCGGGAGGGCGAGCGGATCACCGTACGGGGTGGGCAGTGAGGCACGGTACCGCCCGTCGAGAGGGTCGCTGTGCGCGGTGACCTCGCGCCGCTCACGGTCGATCACCAGGTACACCGGGATGCCCGCCTGCGCGTACGCCGCCGGCTTCTCCGCTCTGATCCGGTGGTCCGTGGAGCGGCAGGAGGTGGTGACCTCCACGACCATCACCACACCCGCCGGGTCGGTGCCACCGTACCGGCAGAGCAGAGCGGAGCAGGGCGAAAAGCGCCGAGGGGCGCGCGGAGAACCGCGCGCCCCTCGGGACCACCGAGCAGGACGGATCAGTGCTGGTGGGTGCTCTCGCCCGCGGTGCGGGCGATGGTGTAGTGGTCGACCTGGGAGCCGTTCTCGGCCAGGGCGGTGACCTTCATGGTGGACTTGCCGCCCTTGTGGGCCGGGGTGACGTCGACCTTGATGAAGGAGTAACCGGTGTAGCGGACGCGGGACCACTCGACGGTCTCGGTGACCTTCACGCCGCCCTTGGCGAAGTGGAAGGTGTCCACCGAGTCGAGGCGGTTCTCGTGGCCCTCGTAGGTGTCCGGGGCGTCGAAGCGGTAGAGGCTGCGACCGGCCGCACCGGCGGTGACGTACACGACGCCGTCCTTGGCGGGCTCGACGGTCTCGCCGCTCGGCACGGCCTTGGAGACCTTGTTGCCGAGGATCGCGTCGGTGCGCTCGTAGACGTGGTTGTGACCGTTGATCACCAGGTCGACGCGGTACTTCTCGAACAGCGGCACCCAGGCCTCCCGGACACCGCCCTCGGACGCGTGCTGGTGGGTGGTGGAGAAGGCGCAGTGGTGGAAGAAGATCACGATGAAGTCGACCGTCTCGTCACCGCGGAAGTCGCGGAGCTTGCGGTCCAGCCACTTGGTCTGCTTGCCCGCCGAGATGCCGAGGTTGGCCGGGATCTCGTAGGAGACGTCGTTGGCGTCCAGCGAGATGACGCCGACGTTGCCGTACTTGAAGGAGTAGACACCCGGGACGGTGCGCGGGTCCGGGCCGTTGGTCGGCAGGAAGAAGCGGGCGTTCTCGCCGCCGTAGCCGTTCGCCGAGTACCAGGCCTCCATGTCGTGGTTGCCGTAGGAGACCATCCACGGGACCGTCGCGGCGACGGTCTCGGTCTGCACCAGGAAGGCGTCCCAGGTCTTGGCGTTGAACGCGGCGCGGTCCGCGTCCTGGCCCTGGCCCATCGGGTCGGCGTAGCAGATGTCGCCGGCGTGCAGGTGGAACTTGGGGTTCTGCGCCAGGATGACGTTGTCGTTGCCGGCCGCGTGGGCCGAGACGCCCTGGTCACCGAAGGCGGTGAAGGTGAAGGGCTCGTAGGCCTTGCCGCCGCGCCAGCCGCGGGCCGGGGCGGTGCGGAAGGTGCGCAGGGTGGAGATCGCCTGCTGCGAGGCCGGGTCGAAGCCGTCGTGGCCGACACCGTAGTAGTACGTGGTGTCGGGCTCGAGGTCGCGCAGGCCGACGTGGATGTAGTACTGGTCGAGCGCGTCGCCGGTCTGGACCATGGCCGGGGTGTGCAGCACGCGCTGGTCGGCGACCACCTTGTGGCTGAGGTCCCACGGGGTCTTGCCGTAGCGCAGGAAGGCGCGCTTGACCGGGGCGGGGGTCTGCCAGGAGATGCGCATCTGGGTGTCGGCCTCGCCGCCGAAGGCGAGGTGGCGGCCGACCGGGGTGACCACGGCGCCGTTGATGCCCTCGGTGACGCCGGAGCCGAGCAGGCCCGGGGTGGCCGGAGCGGCGGCCGAGGCCGAACCGCTGCCGAGCACGCTGCCGACCGCCAGGGCGCCGACGGTGACGGCGCCGGTGCGGAGGGCCTTGCGGCGGGAGAACTTGCTGCGCAGGTACTCGTGCTGCTCAGCCATGCTCATACGGTCGGCGAGCTTCTCGGGCACGCCCATGCGAGGGATATCCATGGCGGGGAGTTTTCCGGCGGCGGATGGCGCGCACACGTACTTCCGGTGAACAACCGTCGTCGTGTCGGCCTACCTGCCGGTACGGTCCGATCACATGTGCGTAACGGTCCGTCAAACCGCCCCCGGATTGCCCCGAGGGTCCTCCCGTCGGGGCAACCCGGGGGCGTCAGAGCAGGTCACCCGGCAGGTCGCGGTACGCGGCGAGCAGCTCGCCGAGCACCGGGTGGTCGGCCGCGAACCCGGTGCCGTCGATCCGGGCGATCGGCCGCACGCCGATCACCGCGTTGGTCGCGAAGGCCGCCTCGAACCCGCCGAGCCCGTCCACCGCCACCCGCTCGGTGACGGAGGGCCGCAGGCCCCGGAGCAGCGCCATCGCCGTGCCCGGCAGCGCGGGGGCCTCCGGCCGGACCAGCTCCCCGCCCCGGACGAAGCCGATGTTCCAGGTGCTGCCCTCGCAGACCGCGCCGGCCGGGTCGAGGAAGAGCGCGTCGCCGTACCCGGCCCGCACGGCGAGGCGGCGCTGGTGCAGCATGCCGAACAGGCCGACGCCCTTGACCTCCGGCAGATCGCGGGTGAACCGGCAGGAGCGGACGGTCAGCGCCGGGCCGGAGAGCGGACCGGCCGGCCGGGTCGTCACCAGCAGCTTCGGGTGGGCCTCGGCCCCCATCGTGCCGAGCTCGATCGCCGGGTCGAGCACGGTGACCCGGACGGCCAGCGCCTCCCCCAGCCCAGACGACCCCGCCCCCGACGGCCCCGCCCCCGGCAGTGCCGCCGCCGGCAGCGCCCCCTTGACCAGGGCGCGGACCCGGTCCGGGTCGAGCTCGGCGCCGAAGACCACCCGGCAGTCGCGGACCAGGCGGGCCAGGTGCAGGTCGAGGCCCCGGACGCGGCCGGCCTCGACGCGCATCGTGGTGAAGTGCCCGTAGTTGGTGAGCGCCAGGGTCTGCAGCTCCGCCGGGGTCACGTCCCGGCCGTCCAGTGTCGCCATGGGCCCCAACCTATCGGCCCCACCGGCGCACCGGCCGGGTCGGCGGCCCCGGCACGGCGGCTCAGGCGCCGGCCAGCCGCCGTTCACCCCAGGCGGTGTGCCGGGTGCGCAGCTCGGCCGCCGTCAGGTCGGCTCGGCCCAGGTCACGGTAGTTCGGCACCCAAGTCTCTACCGAACGGTGGGAGTTGGTGAGCGCGAACAGGTCCCAGAGGCGCAGCTCGGCCACGGCCGCCCCGGCCGCCTCCTGGTACGCCGCGAGGAAGGACTCGGCCGCGGCCGGGCCGTGCAGCAGTGCCAGGTCGAGTCGGCACCAGCTCACGTCCAGACCGCGGGGCGCCCGGGCCGCGCCCGACCAGTCGACCACCCCGGTCAGCTCGCCGTCCTGCCAGAGCGCGTTGCCGGTCCAGAAGTCGAAGTGCGTCAGCACCTGCGGCTGACCGGCCAACCGCCCGACCCCGGCCGCCACCTCACCGGCCGCCGGCCCCGACCCCTCGGCCCGGGCGGCCGTGAAGCCGTCCCGCAGCCCACCGACCCACGCCCCGGTCACCCCGTGCACCAGGGCCAGCGCCCGCCCGAGCTGCGCCGCCGCGACCAGGGGATCCACCGGATCGAGCTCGGCCCGCCCGGGCAACCGGCTGATCAGCACGGACGGCGCGCCCGTCGCACTCCCGTCCTCGTCCACCGCGACCAACTCCGGTGCCCGGCCGCCGAGTCCGGCCAACCCCCGCAGCACCACGGCCTCCCGCCGCGCCGCCGCATCCCCCACCGGGAACCGCCGCAGCACGACCTCCCGCTCCCCCACCCGCAGCAGCACCGTCTGCGCATGCGTCCCCCCGGCCAACGGCCGGACCACCTCCGCACCCCCGGCCCACTCCAGCACGTCCCGGGGACCACCGCAGGCACGATCCGTTGCCGGTGCAACCGGCTCGGAGCTCATCAGTACGGCACCGCCTCTTCCGACTTCGCGCAGTTCCCCGCGCCCCTGGCTTGTCCATCCCGACACACGTACGCCGTCGCAGTCCTGCCGCGGGCTCAGCCGCCCTCGGCCGGCTTGCGCCGGTGGGCCTTGAGGAGTTCGTCCTCGGCTTCGTCCAGGTACTCGGCGATCGCCGTCGCCGCCGCCCCGCCCTCGCCGGCCTCCAGCAGGCGCAGGATCAGCCGGTTGCGCTCGAGGTAGCGCCGGTGGAAGGCGAACGGGTCGTCCATGGCCTGGAACGCGAGGCGCAGTTCGGCGATGATCCGCGCCATCAGCTCGTCCACCCGGGCGCTGCCGGTCAGGGCGGCCAGGCCCTGGTGGAAGTGCAGGTTCGCGGTGCCCAGAGCCCGCCAGTCCTGCCGGGCCTCCGCGACCTCCGCCTCCGCCATGGCCTCCGCCATCCGCTCCAGCCCGTCGGGGCGGCCCTGCAGGCCCTGGACCGCGGACAGCTCGACCAGCCTGCGCACGCGGTACAGGTCGGCCACGTCCTCGGCGGTGAGCTCGCGTACGAAGACGCCCCGGTTGTGGTGCTGGACGAGCAGCCGCTCGTGCGCCAGCAGCCGGAAGGCCTCGCGCAGGGTGTTGCGGGAGACCCCCAGCAGCTCGCAGACCTCGTCCTCCACCAGCCGGGCGCCAGGGGCGAACTCCCCATCGGCGATCCGCGCGCGCAGCTCGGCGACCGCCCATTCGGCGATGCCCTGCGGCTTCGGCCTACCCCCTCCGACCACGGCTGCCTTCCTCTCCTCTGTCCTGGCGTCGGCGTCCTGCCGGACCGTCACATCATGCCCCACTCCGGTGATCCAGCGAAATGGATCGTTGAACAATCCGACATGAGGATTGACCTCCCCTGCCCTCCGCGCCTATCGTGGCCGTCATCGAGGCCAGGTTCAACAGGGCTACTGGCAAAGGCAGTTGGGCGGGGGCAGTCCATGATCGAGTTACCCGAACCATCGGATCCGACCGAGCCGGGCGGCGATCGACCCCGGCCGTACCGCGCCTTGCTGCACTGGCTCGCCGCCACGCTCGTGACCAGCGGCGCGCAACTGGTCCAGGGCGGCGGCGCCATCGAGGTCACCCTGGGCGTCCTCCTCGGCGCCACCGGCTGGGTGACCGCGACCGGCGGCGCCGCCGTCGTGGCCGCACGCTACGACGCCGACCGGCGGCAGTCGTTCAGCTGCCGGTTCGCCAGCCGACCGCTCGCAGGAGCGCACGCCCTCGCCTTCGGCGCCGCGCTCGGCCGCCACGGCGCGGGTGTCGCCCTCGTGATCGGCCCCGCCACCGACGTGACCCTGCCGGCCGCCCTCGGGCTGCGCCGGCACCCGCCCGGCACCAACTGATCAGCGCACCGCATCCGACGCACCGCAGACCTCGGAAGGAGCCGGACCGCCATGTCCGCACCGCAGGACGGATACGACCCCGCCACCCTCACCGCCGCCCGGGCCCGCGCCCTGTTCCGAGCCGGCACGGTCAGCCCGACGGCGGGCTGGGCCCTCGGACGCACCCAGGCCAACCTCATCGCCGTCCCGAGCGACTGGGCGGCCGACGTGGCGGAGTTCGCCGAGCTGAACGCCGCGCCCTGCCCGGTGCTGGAGCGGACCGCCCCCGGCGCCACCACCTCGAGGCTCGCCCCCGGCGCCGACCTGCGCACCGACCTCCCGCTCTACCGGGTCTGGGAGAACGGCGAGTTGGTCCGCGAGGTGCCCCAGGTCGGCGAGGAGTGGGAGCGCCACGACCTGGTGTCCTTCCTGATCGGCTGCTCGTTCACCTTCGAGGCCGCCCTCCTCGACGCCGGCGTGCCGCTGCGCCACCTGGAGCAGCGGCGGAACGTGTCGATGTACGTCACCGACATCGCCTGCCGCCCGGCCGGGCGGCTCAGCGGCCCGATGGTGGTCTCGATGCGGCCGATCCCGGCGGAGCTGGTCGAGACCGCGACGGCGGTCACCGCCCGGATGCCCGAGGTGCACGGCGCACCCGTACACGCCGGCCCCGCCCGGGAGTTGGGCATCGCCGACCTCTCCCGCCCCGACTTCGGCGACCCGGTCGAGATCAGGCCCGGCGAGGTGCCGGTGTTCTGGGCCTGCGGCGTCACACCGCAGGCCGCCCTGATCGCCTCCCGCCCGCCGTTCGCGATCACCCACGCGCCCGGCCACATGTTCGTCACGGACGCCAGGGACACGGACTACCTCCGCGACCCCGCCGACTGACCCACGCACCGCCTCCGCGACCCCGCCGACTGACCCACGCACCGCCTCCGCGACCCCGCCGACTGACCCACGCACCGCCTCCGCCGACCCGCCGTCCCCCTCCGAGATCGGAGCACCGTCATGGCCACGGTCACCTCACTCAGCCGTCCCGTCCTGGACCTCAACGCCGACCTCGGCGAGAGCTTCGGCACCTGGCGGCTCGGCGACGACGAGGCCCTGCTCGCCGTCATCACCTCCGCCAACGTGGCGTGCGGGTTCCACGCCGGCGACCCGGCGACCATGCGCCGGGTCTGCCGGCGGGCCGTCGACGCCGGGGTGTCGATCGGAGCCCACCTCGGCTACCGCGACCTGGTCGGCTTCGGACGCCACCACCTCGCCGTGGACCCCGAGGACCTCGCCGACGAGTCGCTGTACCAGCTCGGCGCCCTCGATGCGTTCGCCCGCGCCGCCGGCGACCGGGTGCGGCACGTGAAACCGCACGGGGCGCTCTACCACGCCGTGACCACCGACCCGGGCCAGGCCGCCGCCGTCGTCGAGGCGGTAAGGCGGTTCGACCCGGCGCTGGTCCTGGTCGGCCCGGCCGGCTCCGAACTGCTGCGGTGCGCCGAGCGGGCCGGGCTCGCCACGGCCGCCGAAGCGTTCGCCGACCGCGCCCTGGAGCCGGACGGCACGCTGCGTTCGCGCCGACTGCCCGACGCCGTCCTGCACGACCCCGAAGAAGTCGCCCGGCGCTGCGTCGAGTTCGCCACCACCGGTGCCTTCACCGCCGTGGACGGCACCCCCGTCCCCGTCGCCGCCCGGACGCTCTGCCTGCACGGTGACACCCCCGGCGCGGCCGCGCTCGCCCGCCGGGTCCGCACCGCGCTGAGCGGGGCCGGCGTCGCGCTGCGCCCGCTGGGCGCGCCGCGTCGTGCGGCGGTGAGCGGGTGATGCGCGTCCTGCGCTGCGGTGTCCGGGCGGTGCTGGTCGAGCTGGACGACCTCGACCAGGTGACCCGGCTGCACGCCGCCCTCACCGACCACCCGCTGCCCGGGGTCGGGGAGCTCGTGCCCGCCGCCCGTACCCTGCTGCTCCGCTACGACCCCGCGCTCACCGACCACGACCGCCTCGGTGCCGCCCTCACCGCGCTGCCGCTCCGCGACCCGGAGCGGACGGCGGGCGGGGCGGTGGTCGTACCGGTCCGCTACGACGGCGCCGACCTGGGGGACGCGGCCCGGCACACCGGCCTGAGCGTGGCCGAGCTGATCGCCCGGCACACCGCCCCCACCTACCGGGTCGCGTTCTGCGGCTTCGCCCCCGGCTTCGCGTACCTCACCGGTCTGGACCCGGTCCTGCGGCTGCCCCGCCGCGCCGCCCCGCGCACCCGGGTGCCGGCCGGAGCGCTCGCCGTCGCGGGCGAGTTCACCGGCGTCTACCCCCGCGAGTCGCCCGGCGGTTGGCAGCTGCTGGGCAGCACCGCCGCAGTCCTGTGGGACCCCACCGCCGATCCGCCGTCCCGGCTCACCCCCGGCACCACCGTCCGCTTCGTCGACGTGGCGGCGCCCCGATGACGGCCCTCCGCACCGGGCGGACCGTCCGCGTCCTGCAGCCCGGCTATGGCGCCACCGTCCAGGACCTCGGCCGGCCCGGCCACGGCGCGCTGGGCGTCAGCCCGTCCGGCGCCGCCGACCCGGACAGCCTGCGGCTGGCGAACCGGCTGGTCGGCAACGAGGAGTCCGCCGCCGCCCTCGAGTGCCTGCTGGGCGGGCTGGTCCTGGCCTTCGACCACCACGCCACCGTCGCGCTCACCGGAGCCCCCTGCCCGGCCCGGGCCGGCGGGCGGCCGGTCGGCCCGAACGCCCCTGTCCGCCTCGCGCCGGGCGAGCAGCTGCGGCTCGGCACCGCGACCGACGGCCTGCGCGTGTACGTGGCCGTGCGCGGCGGCCTCGACACCCCCGCGGTGCTCGGCTCCCGCTCGACGGACACCCTCTCCGGCCTCGGCCCGGAACGCCTCGCGGCAGGCGGCCTCCTCCCCGTCGGCGACCGGACCACCGGCTGGCCGGCCGTCGACCTCGCCCCGCGTCGGGCCCTCCCGGCCGAACCGCTGCTGCGGATCCTGCCCGGCCCCCGCGACGACTGGTTCACCCCCGCCGCGCTCGCCGCGCTCTGCGCCGCGCCGTACACCGTGACCGAGCAGAGCGACCGGATCGGCATGCGGCTGGCCGGCCCCGCGCTGGAGCGCGTCCGCCCCGGCGAACTCCCCTCCGAGGGCACCGTCGCGGGCGCCCTCCAAGTCCCGCCCTCGGGCCGGCCGATCCTCTTCCTCGCCGACCACCCGGTCACCGGCGGCTACCCCGTGATCGCCGTCGTCCACGAGGACGACCTCCCCCTCGCCGCCCAGACCCGCCCCGGCCGCACCCTGCGCTTCCGCCTCGCCCAGCGCCCTGGAGCTCCGGGCACTGCAACTGACTCGCCGTCGCCAGTAGCATCGCCCCGCCGGAAGATCCGATGAACACCAGGGGGACGCCATGACGGACGGTCAGCAGAGAACCGAGATGCCGCCGCTGCGGCCGGACGATCCGCGTGAGGTGGCCGGGTACCAGCTGCTCCGGCGGATCGGGGAGGGCGGGATGGGGGCGGTCTACCTCTCCCGGACCCGGGGCGGGCAGCCGGTGGCGGTCAAGGTGATCCGGGGGGAGTACGCCCGGGACGAGGAGTTCCGGCGGCGGTTCCAGCAGGAGGTGGCGGCGGCGCGGCTGGTGCAGGGGTACCACGTGGTGCCGGTGGTCGACCACGACGCCACCGGGGCGACGCCCTGGCTGGCCTGCCGGTACGTGCCGGGGCTGGCCCTGGACGAGGTGCTGGACCGGTTCGGGCCGCTGCCCACGGAGACGGTGCTGCAGCTGATCGGCTGCGCCGCCGAGGCGCTCCGGGCCGTCCACGCCGCCGGCGTGATCCACCGCGACCTCAAGCCCGGCAACGTCCTGCTCGGCGCGGACGGCCCCTGGGTGATCGACTTCGGCATCGCCCGCGCCGCCGACGCCACCCAACTCACCCGCAGCGGCGGCCTGATCGGCACCCCGCAGTACATGTCCCCCGAGCACGCCCTCGGCGAGCCCCTCACCGGCGCCTCCGACGTGTTCTCGCTCGGCCTGATCGCCGCCGTCGCCGCCACCGGGCGGCACCCGTACGGAGACAGCGGCGCGATCACCCTCGCCACCCGGATCGCCAACACCGAGGCCCGCCCGCCGAGCCTGGCCGACTATCCGGCCGAGCTCCGCCCACTGCTCGAACGCTGCCTGGCCGCCGACCCCGCCGACCGGGCCACCCCCGCCGAGATCGCGGCGCTCTGCGAGGCGGCGGCCGGCCGGCCGCTCCGCGACTTCGACCGCTGGCTCCCCCCGGCCCCGGCCACGGCGATCGCCCAGCGCGAGGCCGCCGTCCAGCGGGCCCTGGCCACCGACGCCACCCTGCCCCCGGGCTACACCCCGACCGTCCTCTCGGCCCCGGCGCACCACCCCGCACCGGCCGCCCCGCCCGGTCACTACGCCGCCGCGCCGACGGCAACCGCCGCACCCGCGCCCCACCCGGGCTACCCGCCGGCCCCGGTCACCCCGCCGACCTCCCGCCGTCGGCGGCAACGGATCATCGGTGCCGCCGTCGCCGCGGTCGTCCTCGCCGGCGTGGTGTACTCGGCGACCAACAGCGACAAGACCCCGGGTACGACCGGCGGTCAGCCCACGGCCGGCGCCCCGACGGGGGCCCACGGCACCACCCCGGCCGCCGTCCCACCCGCCGTCAAGGTCCGGTACGGCCCGGCCGAGATCACCGCCGAGACCAACAGCTACCTCGACCTCGACACCACCCCGCCGGTCACCGGCGCCCAGCGGGGTGAGCTCTTTCTGGGGGCCACCGCCGGGGCGCCGACCCTGACCGACGGCAAGTCGCTGGTGGCGATCGTGAAGGTCCCCGCCGCCGCCCCGACCCCGACCCCGGTGGACTGCGCCGGCCTGATCAGCCGGGACGGCGGCTACAACATCGACGACCTCACCAAGGGCGACCGCTACTGCTACCGGACCCCCGAGGGCCGGATGGCGCTCCTGGTGGTCGACTCCTCCCCCAAGCAGCTCGACTCGGTGCGCTTCACCGTCACCGTCTGGGAGCAGAGCCACTAGCAGGCCGGTCAGCTGACGTTCGCGCCGACCCGGCGGGAGACGGTGAAGGACTGGAGGTCGAGGACGCCCGGGGGTTCGGCAATGCCCGGGCCGCCCTCGCGGACCCACTGGCAGATGTCGTCGAGCATGTCCTCGGCCAGCACCCAGCCGAGCCAGACCGGGCGGCCGCCCGCCCGGCGGCCCTCGGCGGAGGGGCTGACCACGACCACGTTGGAGTGGTCGCAGGCGTCGATGCAGGTGACGGCGCGGACCCGGCCCGCCGTGCCGACGCCCGCCTTGAGGCGGTCGAGCTGGGCCGCGTGGTCGACCCCGGGGTGCTTGGCGGCGGTGCCGCAGCAGCAGCCCCGGCAGACCGTCACCGTGACCGGCGACGCGGCGTCCGCCCCCGTCTCCGTGCTCTTCCCGGCCTTCGTACGACGCGCCATCGGTACCGCCCCTCCCAAGATCAGCTACCCCGGGAAGCTACCAAACGCCGGCAGGCCACCCGAACACCCGGCCACTGCCGGGGCAGTCCCGCCCGCTCAGCCGGTGACCCGCTCAGCCAGTGGCCCGCGCCGCCGGTGACCCGCTCAGCCAGTGGCCCGCGCCGCCGCCCGTCCGGCCGCCCGCCCGGAGAAGAGGCAGCCCCCGAGGAACGTACCCTCCAGCGAACGGTAGCCGTGCATCCCGCCCCCGCCGAAGCCCGCCGCCTCGCCCGCCGCGTACACCCCCTCCAGCGGGGCACCGCCCTCCCGCAGCACCCGCCCGTCCAGGTCGGTCTCCAACCCGCCCAGCGACTTGCGGGTCAGCACGTGCAGCCGGACGGCGATCAGCGGGCCGGCCTTGGGGTCGAGCAGGCGGTGCGGGGCGGCGGTGCGGATCAGCCGGTCGCCCAGGTAGCGGCGGGCGCCCTGGACGGCGGTGAGCTGGAGGTCCTTGCCGAAGGGGTTGGCCAACTCCCGGTCGCGGGCCTCGATCTCCCGCCGCAGCGCGGCCTCCTCGATCAGCGGCTCGGCGGTCTTGGCGTTCATCCCGGCCACCAGCTCGGAGAGCGAATCGGCCACCACGAAGTCCGCCCCGTGCCGCTTGAACGCCTCCACCGGCGCGGGGGCGCCGGGCAGGGCGCGGCGCAGCACCTCGCGGACGCTGCGGCCGGTCAGGTCGGGGTTCTGCTCGGAGCCGGAGAGGGCGAACTCCTTCTCGATGATCTTCTGGGTGAGCACGAACCAGGTGTACTCGTGGCCCGTGGTCATGATGTGCTCCAGCGTGCCCAGGGTGTCGAAGCCGGGGAAGAGCGGCACGGGGAGCCGACGGCCGCGGGCGTCCAGCCAGAGCGAGGAGGGGCCGGGCAGGATCCGGATGCCGTGCTGCGGCCAGATCGGGTTCCAGTTCTCGATGCCCTCCGTGTAGTGCCACATCCGGTCGCCGTTGATCAGCCGGCCGCCCGCCGCGCCGACCTGACCGAGCATCAGCCCGTCCACGTGCGCGGGCACCCCGGAGAGCATCCGCTCCGGCGGTGTGCCGAGCCGGGCCGGCCAGGCCTTGCGCACCAGCTCGTGGTTGCCGCCGATCCCGCCCGAGGTCACCACCACGGCCTGGGCCCGGAGTTCGAACTCCCCGGCCACCTCCCGCGAGCTCGCCTCGCCCCGGGCCACCGGGCTCGGCACCAGCACCTCGCCCCGCACGGTGTCCACCGCCCCGGCGGTGGCGGCCAGCCCGGTCACCCGGTGCCGGAACCGCAGCTCGACCAGCCCGCGCGCGGCGGCCGCCCGCACCCGGCGGGCGAACGGCTCGACCACACCCGGCCCGGTGCCCCAGGTGATGTGGAACCGCGGCACGGAATTGCCCGGCCCGTCGGCGTTCAACCCGCCGCGCTCGGCCCAGCCGACCACCGGAAAGAGCTTCAGCCCCTGCGCACGCAACCAAGCCCTTTTCTCACCCGCCGCGAAATCCACGTACGCCTCGGCCCACCGGCGCGGCCACTCGTCCTCGGGGCGGTCGAACCCGGCGGTGCCGAGCCAGTCCTGCCAGGCGAGTTCGCGCGAATCGCGGATCCGCAGCCGCCGCTGCTCGGGCGAATCGACCAGGAACAGCCCGCCGAACGACCAGTGCGCCTGGCCGCCCAGCGAGGCGGCCGGCTCCTGGTCCAGCAGGATCACCCGCCGCCCGGCCTCGGCCAGCTCGGCGGTGGCGACCAGACCGGCCAGCCCCGCCCCGATCACGATGACGTCGGCGTCCAGGGCCACGCAGCGCTCCTCACTCGACAGCACTCGATACAGGTGTGTATCGGATTCTGGGCGCTCGGGCCCCACCGGTCAACCACCAATTCCGCTCCACCTCGTAGCCGAATTGCTTTCTGCTACACCCCGGAGCGTAATTCACAGCTTCCACTCAGGAATTGACAATTCAGTGTCCGCAATTTCCTGGACATACACGTAACCTGACAGTAACTTACTTGTCAGTAGCCGGTAATCCGCTGCTCCCCCACCCACCGCACGTTTCTCTCCCCCAGGAGGAACAATGAAGCGCTCCGCCCTGTTCGGCGCCGCCGTGTTCGCCGCCGCCCTCGCCGCGCTCGCCCCCACCGCCGCGCACGCCGCCGCCCCGACCGGCAAGTACGTGGCCCTCGGCGACTCCTACGCCGCCGGCGCCGGGGTGCCCGGGCAGTCCGCCGGGCTCTGCCTGCGGTCGGACCACAACTACGGGCACCTGGTGGCCGCCACCATCGGCAGCTCCGCCTACACCGACGTGACCTGCTCGGCGGCGAAGGTCAACGCGCTCACCTCGCCGCAGTACGACGCCTTCATCAAGGTCAACGACCCTCAACTCGACGCGGTGGACTCGGCCACCAAGCTGGTCACCCTGGGCATCGGCGGCAACGACCTCGGCACCTCCGACCTGGGCATCGCCGACGTGATCGCCACCTGCATCGCGGGCGCCGTGGTCAACCCGCTCGGCACCCCCTGCCACGACCACTACGGCCACGGCTACTGGAACTGGAGCGACTGGGCCTGGGAGTACGGCGACGACACCCTGGTGGACCGGATCGACGCCGCCGCCCCGCAGCTGGCCGACGCCCTCCAGCGGATCCACGCCAAGGCCCCCGACGCCAAGGTGGTCGTGGTCGGCTACCCCTCGGTGCTGCCGCAGGACGCCTCGACCTGCTTCGGCAAGCAGCCGATCACCACCGGCGACGTGGCCTACCTGCGCACCGTCCTGCTGAAGCTCAACTCCACACTGGCCGACACCTCGGCCGCCAACGGCGCCACCTACGTGGACACCACGGCCGTCACGGCCGGCCACGACGTCTGCTCCGCCGACCGCTGGATCGAGGGCGCGCTGCCGGGCTCCCCGGCCGTCCCCTTCCACCCCAACGCACTCGGTGAGCAGGCGATGGCCAAGGCGGTACTGAACGCACTGCGGTAAGCACAACAGGGGCGCGAGGAACTGCGCGCCCAGCCAGGCAGCACCAGCAGCCCGGCTGACGCCGCTCCCCGCGCCCCGTCCCGCCGCTACGGCCGCACGCGCACGATCTGCGGATCGTGATCCGAAGCCTGCACGGCGAACTCCGAGTTCACGTGCACCACGTCGTACTGGACGTTGGTCAGCGCCGGGCTCACCAGCGTGTGGTCCAGCACCTGCGAGTTGCCCTGGTACACGTAGGTGTACCGCTGGCTCGGGTACAGGTCGTTGACCAGGTCGCGCAGCACCCCACCACCCGTCAGGGTCTGCAGCGCGGGCGAGAACTGGTAGTCGTTGAAGTCGCCCAGCGAGACGATCTTCGCCTCCGGGTCGGCCGTCTCCAGCTTGCTCACGAAGGCGTTCTCCACCGCGGCCTGCTTGACCCGCTGCACCTCGGAGCTGCGGGTCGGCGCCTGGAAGCGGCTGTCGATGCCCTGGTCGCCACCCTTGCTGTTGAAGTGGTTGGCGATCACGAAGACCTTCTTGCCGCGGAAGCTGAACTGGCCCACCAGCGGCTTGCGGCTGGTCATCCAGGCCTCGTTGTTCGGGTCGATCCGGCCCGGCGAAGCGGTGAGCGCCACCGAGGCCCCGGTGCCGGCCACGTCCACGGCGGTGGTCGAGTCGCCGCCGGGGATGTCGGTGAAGGAGACCCGGGCCGGGTTGAAGAGGAAGACCTGGCGGATGTTGCCGTCCGGCTCGCCGCCGTCCTTGCCGTCCACCGGGTTGATCGAGCGCCACTCGTACGCCGGACCGCCCGCCGCCTTGACGGCGTCGATGAACTTGCCGATGGTGACGCTCGCGTCCACCACGCCGTCGCCGGCCGGCCCGTTGTTGTCCTGGATCTCCTCCAGGGCCACCACGTCGGGCGCGCGCAGGTTGGTGACCACGCCCTGGGCCAGCTGCGCGAACTTGTCGTCCGGGTCGCCCGGGTCGAGGTTCTCGACGTTGTAGGTGGCGATGGTCAGGGTGCCGTCCGGCGCGGGGGCGGTGACCTCGCGCTGGAGGTGGTTGTCCTGGTAGCTGCCGACCGTGCCGGCCGCGATGGTGTAGCCGCCGAACTGGTTGTAGTCCAGCGGGCCCGCGGTGACGCCGAGCAGCTGGTCGCCGACGTTGGCGAGCGGCAGCTTGGCGCCCTGCGTCTGCACCATCAGGCGGCCCGAGTTGGGCGCCTGGTAGCCCAGGTAGAGCGCGCCGCCGCGGGTCGACTTCACGTCGCCCTTGCGGGCCTCGACCCAGAGCTCGTTGTACTTGTCGGTGGCCTGGACGACCTTGGTGTCCTTGACCTGGACGAGCATGCCCTCCAGCGACTCGTACTTGTCGAGCGCGTAGGTGTCGGGCTTGAGGGTCAGCCCGTCGATGCTGCCGCCGTTCGCGTCCGGGGCCAGCACGGCCGGGATGGAGGCGTCGTTCAGCACCACCGGCGCGGGCAGCGCGTTGCCCGAGGAGAGCACGGTGACGGCCGGGTTGCTCAGCTCGGTGACGGACTGGCTGCCCGAGGTGTAGGCCGGGTAGTACTCACTCACCTTGCCGGTCACCAGCACCGAGTCGCCGACCTTGACGGTCGGCACGGCGCTGCCGGTGTAGACGAAGATGCCCTCGCTGGTGGCCGGGTCGGCGTCCGGGTGGGTGTCCTGCAGCCAGAAGCCCTTGGTGCCGGAGGTGCGCAGGCCGGTGACCACGCCGGGCACGCCGGTGACGACCTTGCCGGCCTCCGGGGAGAGGCGGGTGGTGCCCTGGATGTCGTGGATGCGCAGCGGGCCGGGCTCGGTCGGGCCGGTCGGGGTGCCGCCGAGGTCGACCGTCTCGCCGCGGCTGTTGACCGGGGTGGGGGTGCCGGCCTTGAGGTCGGCGGCGTTGTCGTCGGTGTCGGCCAGGCCGGCGGCCCGGGCCACCGAGGCGGTGTTGCCCGCGCCGGCGGCGGCCGCGCTGCCCTCGTGCACCACGGCGGTGCCGAAGCCGACCAGGTCCTTGACCCGGGCGTCGGCGGCGCAGTCGGCGGCGGTCTTGCAGCTGAGCGGGTCGGTGCCCTGGACCAGCGCGATGGTGCCGTTGGCGGCGGAGAGCGCGAGCGAGCCGGTGGCGTCCGGGGTCGGCAGGTCGACGGTGCCGCCGGCGCCGGCCGACTCACCGATCAGGTACCGGCCGCCGACCGGGATCGCACCGGTGAGCGGCGTGACGGCCCACTGCGAGGTGGCGCCCGGGGTGCCGGAGATGTACTGGACGCTCCAGCCGGCCAGCCCGAAGGCGGCGCCGCCCTTGTTGGCCAGCTCGACGAAGTCGTTCTTGAGCACGGCGCCGGAGTTGCCGCCGCCGCCGTAGACCTCGGAGATGACGGCGTCGGCCGAGGGGGCCGCGACGGCGCCGGGCAGCGGGACGAGGACCAGCGAGGCGGCGACGCCCGCGGGCAGGATCACCGCGCGCAGGACGGAACGACGGACACGGGCAGGCGGCTGGGGGTTGGTCACCTGGGCAGGGCTCCTCAGAAGAGTTCTGACAGCACGTCACTCAAACCTGAGGAGACGGACCGTCACTCGGACGGGGCAAAGATACGCGCGTAGAAAATGACGCGACAAGACTCCGTGCGTTAACTCTTGGCGGCCTCCGCTCCCCCGCCCTGCCTCGGTCCAAATATTTTCCAACACCAGAATCCACCAGATGCGGTTTCGGCCAAGCCGTCTCGAACTGGCCAAAACCCTTGCCGTTGACCTGATCCAGCCACTGTTCGACCTCTTGACGTGAGCCTGAAACGCCGCTGTCATATGTTGCATTCCGTTTGAACGCGTCGCTTTGCTTGCCTTCGTGTTCATCTCCGCCCACCCACACCTGCTGGAGCCCCACGGTGCTGTCCCGCAGAACCACCGGATCCACCTGGCGCCGCCGAGCCGGCGCCGCCGTCACCTCGCTGGCCCTGCTGACCGGCGGCAGCGCGATCTCCGCGGCCGTCTCGCTGGTCACCGCCCCGCCCGCGATGGCCCTGGACAACGGCCTCGACCTGACCCCGCAGATGGGGTTCAACAACTGGAACTCCACCCACTGCCGGGCCGAGTTCAACGAGTCGATGGTCGAGGGCATCGCCGACATCTTCGTCAGCAAGGGCCTCAAGGCGGCCGGCTACCAGTACGTCAACATCGACGACTGCTGGGCCCTGCCGCAGCGCGACGCCGCCGGCAACCTCGTGCCCGACCCGGTGCGCTTCCCGCACGGGATCAAGGCCGTGGCCGACTACGTGCACGGCAAGGGCCTCAAGTTCGGCCTCTACTCCAGCGCCGGCAGCAAGACCTGCGACGTGCAGGGCTTCCCCGGCGGCCTGGGCCACGAGCAGCAGGACGCCAACCTGTGGGCCTCTTGGGGCGTGGACTACCTCAAGTACGACAACTGCAACAACCAGGGCGTCGACGCCCAGCAGCGCTACAAGACGATGCGGGACGCACTGGCCGCCACCGGCCGCCCGATCCTGTTCTCGATCTGCGAGTGGGGCGCCAACTCGCCCTGGCAGTGGGGGCAGCCGGTCGGCAACTCCTGGCGCACCACGGGCGACATCAGCGACACCTGGCAGAGCATGATCGACATCGCTCACCAGAACGAGGGCCTCGCCCCGTACTCGCGGATCGGCGCCTGGAACGACCCGGACATGCTGGAGGTCGGCAACGGCGGCATGACCGGCACCGAGTACCGCACCCACTTCAGCCTCTGGGCCGAGATGAACGCCCCGCTGCTGATCGGCAGCGACCTGCGCAGCGCGAGCCCCGAGACGCTGGCGATCCTCACCAACCAGGACGTCATCGCCGTCGACCAGGACAAGCTGGGCCGCCAAGGCACCGTGGTGCCCTCGGCCCCCGGCACCACGGTGATGACCAAGCCGCTGGCCGACGGCAGCCGCGCGGTAACCCTGACCAACGAGGGCTCCTACGCGACCACCGTCAGCGCCACGGTGGCCTCGCTGGGCATCGGCGGTGCCAAGCAGTACGCGACCAAGGACCTCTGGTCCAAGAAGACCGGCTCGGTCACGGACAAGGTCAGCGCGACCGTGCCCGGACACGGCACCGTGATGCTGAGGGTCACCCCGAACGGCCCGGTCCCGCCGCCGCACGGCATGACCGAGCTGAGCGACCTCTCCTGGCTCTCCGCCGACAACGGCTGGGGCCCGGCCGAGCGCGACCGCAGCAACGGCGACACCGCCCTCGGCGACGGCCGCACCCTGGCCATCCGGGGCACCGGCTACGCCAAGGGCCTCGGGGTGCACGCCCCCAGCGACATCACCTACTTCCTGAACGGCGCCTGCCGTGACCTCACCACCGACGTGGGCGTGGACGACGAGGCGTACGGCAACGGGTCGGTGGAGTTCAAGGTCTACAAGGACGACCAACTGGTGGCCGACAGCGGCGTGGTGACCGGCAAGGACGCCGCCAAGCAGCTGCACGCCGACCTGACCGGCGGCCAGAAGCTGCGCCTGGTGGTCACCGACGGCGGCGACGGCACCAGCTGGGACCACGCCGACTGGGCCAACCCGCGGGTGGCCTGCGGCGCCGGCCCGGCCGCCGGGGTGCACGCCGTCTCCGACCTGACCTGGACCAACGCCTCCAACGGCTGGGGCCCGGTCGAGAAGGACACCAGCAACGGCGAGAACGGCTCCGGTGACGGCGGTGCGATCACCATCAAGGGCGTCAAGTACGCCAAGGGCCTGGGCACCAACTCGTACAGCGAGATCACGTACTACATCGGCGGCACCTGCTCGACCCTCGCCACCGACGTGGGCGTGGACGACGAGGCCGGCCCGCTCGGCTCGGTGAACTTCCAGATCTACCGGGACGGCACCAAGCTGGCCGACAGCGGCCTGATGCGCACCGGCGACGCGGCCAAGCACCTCACCGCCGACCTCACCGGCGGCGACGAGCTCCGCCTGGTGGTCACCGACGGCGGCAACGGCTCCAACTCCGACCACGGTGACTGGGCGGCTCCGCAGCTCACCTGCAGCTGACTCCTCGGAGACGCCCTGGGGGCCTGTCTCATGATTCCCCCCCCGGGGGCGACGCGAATCATGAGACAGGCCCCGGGCCGCGACCGTCCCCCCGGTCGCGGCCCGCTCTTCTCGGGTCCGAGGACGGGTCAGTCCCGCAGGCCGGCCGACCACTTCTGCTCGACCTTGCCGAACTTCCAGAAGGCCATCGCCCCGGCCCAGGTGAGCACGAAGAGGCCGACGATCGCGTAGCCGACCAGGTTGAGGTCGAGCGAGGAGATCCAGCCGACCGGGCCGGTGGTGATGTCCAGCTTCTCGCCGAGCAGGCCGATCAGTTCGATCAGGCCGATCACCAGGGCGACCAGCACCGAGAGGCCGGTCACGGTGAGGTTGTAGTAGATCTTGCGGATCGGCTGGGAGAAGGCCCACTCGTAGGCGAAGTTCATGAACGAGCCGTCGATGGTGTCCAGCAGGCTCATCCCGGCCGCGAACAGCACGGGCAGCACCAGCAGCGCGTACCAGGGCAGCGAGAAGGCCGCCGCGCCGCCGGCCAGCACCAGCAGCGAGACCTCGGTCGCGGTGTCGAAGCCCAGGCCGAAGAGCAGCCCGACCGGGTACATGTGCCAGGGCTTGGTGACGGCCCGGGTGACGCGGCCCAGGATGCGGTTCATGAAGCCGCGCTTCTCCAGCTGGCGCTCCAGCTCGGCCTCGTCGTACTCGCCGTCGCGCATCTTGCGGAAGACCTTGAGGATGCCGTTGAAGGCGCCCAGGTTGATCAGGCCGATCAGTAGCAGGAAGGTGCCGGAGACGCTGACCCCGATCAGGCCGGTGGTCCTGTGCAGCGAGGAGTCGTCCGACTCGACCTGGCCGGCCAGCGAGCGGATGCCGAAGGCGAGCAGCGCGCAGAGGCCGAAGACGATCGAGGAGTGGCCGAGGGAGAACCAGAAGCCCACCGAGAGCGGGCGCTTGCCCTGGCCCATCAGCTTGCGGGTGGTGTTGTCGATGGCCGCGATGTGGTCGGCGTCGAAGGCGTGCCGCATGCCCAGGGTGTACGCGGTGAGGCCCATGCCCGCGCCGAAGACCTGGCCGCCGACCTGGTAGTGCTGCGGCGCGATGACCGCCAGCAGGGTGACCCAGCCGATCACATGCAGGGCGAGCACGAAGCCGCCCATGCCGGCGAGGCGGATCCACTCCTCCCGGGTGAGCCGGTCGCGCAGGCGGACGGGGGCAGGCATGGCGGGGTCCTTCCAGCAGGCAACCGGGTCATCCTTCCCTCCTTCGGGGGGTAGTTGCAAGTTATTCGCAACTACAAGCCCCCCTCAGTGCTGCCGCCGCGCCCGGCCGGGCCGATGGACCACGAATCAGCCGTACTTGCGGGATAAAGTCCACTATTGTCCGACTTTCTCCCGACCCGCAGAGGCTGCACCGTGCTCGACAGCGCCGACACCCAGCGGCCGGAGGCCCCAGGGCTCGACCGGTCGTTCTTCGGTCACCCCAGGGGGCTGCTGACCCTCTTCGGCACCGAGACCTGGGAGCGGTTCTCCTTCCTCGGCATGCAGGCGATCCTCGCGCTCTACTTCGCCGCGAGCACCGCCGACGGCGGCCTGGGGATGGCCAAGAACACCGCCTCCTCGGTGGTCGCCGCCTACGGCACGCTGGTCTACCTGCTCTCCGTGGTCGGCGGCTGGCTGGCCGACCGGGTGCTCGGCTCCTACCGGGCGGTGCTGTACGGCGGGGTGCTGATCGCCTGCGGCCACTACACGATGGCGGTGCCCACCACCGCGACCACCTGGCTGGGCCTGGGGCTGATCATCGTGGGCACCGGCTTCCTCAAGCCCAACGTCTCCACCATGGTCGGGCAGCTGTACGCCACCGAGGACCAGCGGCGCGACGCCGGCTTCGCCCTCTACTACATGGGCATCAACATCGGCGCCTTCCTCGGCCCGCTGATCAGCGGCTGGCTCGGCCAGAACCGGGGCTGGCACTGGGGCTTCTCCGCCGCCGCGCTCGGCATGACCTTCGGCATCGCCCAGTACCTGCTCGGCCGCCGGGGCCTGGTGCGCAGCGGCCCGGTGCACCCGCTGGGCGCTGCCGAGCGCACCCGCTACCTGACCCGCAGCCTGTTCGGGGCGGCGGCGGTGGCCGCGCTCGGCCTGCTGCTGTGGGCCGTCGGCTGGCTCACCCTCAGCCGGGGCGTGGACGCGATCACCCTGGTCTCGGTGCTGGCCCCGGCCGTCTACTTCTGGGTGATGTTCCGCAGCCCCGAGGTCAGCGCCGCCGAACGCGGACGGCTGCGGCCGTACCTGGTGCTCTTCCTCGCCTCGGTGGTCTTCAACCTGGTGCTCTTCTCCTCCTACACCACCCTCGCCTTCCTGGCCCTGGACCACGTGGACAACACCGTCTTCGGCTGGACCTTCCCCTCCAGCTGGTGGCAGTCGGTGCTCGGCGTGATCGAGGTGCTGGCCGCCCCGCTGGTGGCCGGCCTCTGGGCCCGGCTCGGCAGCCGACAGCCGCACGCCTCCCGCAAGATCGCCTACTCGCTCTTCGCCGGCGGCGCCGCCTTCCTGGTGCTGGTGCTGCCCACCGCCGGGCGCAGCGGCGAGTACCGGGTGGCCGCGCTCTGGCTGGTCGGCTGCTACCTCTTCATGGGCCTCGGCGACATCCTGCTCGAGACCACCGGCATGTCGGCCACCACCAAGCTGGCCCCGCGTCACTTCGCCAGCCAGACCATGGCCCTCTGGTTCCTCTCGCTCGCCCTCGCCCAGGGCGTCTCCGCCCAGCTGGTCCGCCTCTACGGCGAGATCCCGGACGCCGCCTACTACGGCTCGATCGGCGTCTTCGCCGTGCTCTGCGGCCTGCTGCTGTGGAGCCTGCTGCCCTGGATGCGCCGCACCATGCACCCCGTCCACTGACGCCCCGCCGGGAGCTCCGTTGTCGTACTCAGTCACCCGCGAAGACCTCCGCATCCCGCTCGAAGACGGTGTCGAGCTGTACGCCCGCGTCTGGCGGCCCGTCACCGACGAGCCGGTACCGGCCCTGCTGGAGTACCTGCCGTACCGGCTGACCGACTGGACGGCCCCGCGCGACGCCGAGCGCCACCCGTGGTACGCGGCGCACGGCTACGCCTCCGTCCGGGTGGACATCCGGGGGCACGGGAACTCGGGCGGGCTGCCCGGTGACGAGTACTCCGCCCAGGAGCTGGCCGACGGCGTGTCGGTGGTCGAGTGGCTGGCCGCGCGGCCCTGGTGCGACGGCAAGGTGGGGATGTTCGGCATCTCCTGGGGCGGCTTCAACAGCCTGCAGATCGCCGCGCTCGCCCCCGAGCCGCTCAAGGCCGTGGTCACCGTCTGCTCCACCGACGACCGCTACGACAACGACGTGCACTACTTCGGCGGCTCGCTGCTCGCCGTCGACATGCACGCCTGGTCGGCCACCATGCTGGCCTTCACCGCCCGCCCGCCGGACCCGCAGTACGTCGGCGACGACTGGCGCCGGATGTGGCTGGAGCGGCTCGCGGCCGTCGAGCCCTTCACCCACCCCTGGCTGGCCCACCAGACCCGCGACGCGTACTGGCGCCACGGCAGCGTCTGCGAGGACTACGGCGCGATCAAGGCGGCCGTGCTGGCCGTCGGCGGCTGGGCCGACCCGTACCGGGACACCGTGCTGCGGCTGGTCGAGCACCTCTCCTCGCCCGTGCGCGGCATCATCGGGCCCTGGTCGCACCAGTACCCCGACCGCGGCCTGCCGCCCGGCCCGGCGATCGGCTTCCTGCAGGAGACGCTCCGCTGGTGGGACCACTGGCTCAAGGGCGTGGACACCGGGGTGATGCGCGAGCCCGCGCTGCGCAGCTGGATGAACGAGTCGGTGCCGCCCGCCACCGTCTACGCCAACCGGCCCGGCCGCTGGACCGGCGAGGAGAGCTGGCCCTCGCCGGACGTGCGGCCGGTCCGCTACGGCCTGGACGACGCGCTGCGCACGGCCGGCACCGCCGACCGCTTCGTCCCGGTCCGCTCGCCCCAGCACACCGGCATCGACGCCGGGCGGTTCTTCCCGTTCGGCAACGCGGCCGACCTGCCGCCGGACCAGCGCGAGGAGGACGGCCGCTCGGTCTGCTTCGACTCCGCCCCGCTGCCCGAGCGACTGGAGATCCTCGGGCGGGCCGGGGTGCGGTTGCGGGTGCGGTGCGACGCCCGGCGCGGCCAGATCGCCGCCCGGCTCTGCGACGTCGCCCCGGACGGCTCCTCCACCCTGGTCACCCGGGGCGTGCTCAACCTCGCCGCCCGCCGCGGCCGGGACCAGGCGGTGGACTGGGAGCCCGGCGCCGTCGAGGAGGTGGAGTTCGAGCTGGTCGGCATCGCCCACGCCTTCCCGCCCGGCCACCGGCTGCGGCTGGCCCTCTCCTCCGCCTACTGGCCCTGGGTCTGGCCCCAGCCGGGCACCAGCGGCTTCGAACTCGACCCTGGCCACAGCGAGTTGAGCCTCCCGGTCCGCCACCTGGCGGCCGACGCGGGCAGCCCGCCGATCACCTTCGAGGCCCCCGAACACGCCCCCACCCTGGACGTGCGCACCACCGAGCCGCTCACCGCCCGCCCCGAGCGCCTGGTCCACCACGACGTGGCCACCGGCACCTGGCGCCTGGAGGTCGACCCCAACTACGGCGGCTCCCGCACCTACCCCGACGGCCTGGTCTTCGACGAACGGGCCCTGGAGTGCTACGAGATCACCTCCGACGACCCCCTCACCGCCCACACCCGCTCCGACTGGACCATCCGCCTCCAACGCCCCGACCTCGGCTGGGACACCACCGTCACCACCCGCTCCGAACTCACCGCCACCGCCACCCACTTCACCACCCGCAACCACCTCACCGCCCACGACACCGGCTCGGTGATCTTCGAACGCACCTGGGAGCGCCGCATCCCCCGCACCGCCTCCTGAACAGGCACCCCCACCCGCCAGGGGCGCGGGGATCTCCCGCGAGCACCCCCCACCCGCCAGGGGCGCGGGGATCTCCCGCGAGCACCCCCACCCGCCAGGGGCGCGGGGAACTGCGCGGGCATCCCCTGGGGCGAGAGTCCCGCCCACCCCTTCACCCTCCCGCCCCGCGCCCGTGAACTCCCCCTCATCACGGATTCATCGGCGCGGGTAGGCGGTCGGACAGACCCGTCCCGCCAGCCGCCCGGAGGCCCCGATGCCCACCGAAGACCCCGGCACAGCCCGCCCCGCCCGCCGCACCATCCTCACCGCCGCCACCACCGCCCTCACCCTCGCCGCCGTCGGTCAAGCGTCCGCCGACCCCGCCATCCCGCCCGACCGAACGGTCACCCTCACCGGCCACCTCCCCACCGGCGCCCCCGACTTCGTCTACCTCCCCATCGAAGTCCCCCCGGGCGTCCGCGAGTTGACTGTCTCCTACCACTACACCAAGCCCACCGTCCCGCCCGGGACACCGGGCAACTCCTGCGACATCGGCATCTTCGACGAACGCGGCACCACCCTCGGCGGCCGCGGCTTCCGCGGCTGGTCCGGCGGCTTCCGCACCGAGTTCAGCCTCTCCCGCTCCGCCGCCACCCCCGGCTACCTGCCCGGCCCGGTCAACCCCGGCACCTGGCACATCGCCCTCGGCCCGTACCAGGTCGCGCCGCAGGGCCTGGACTACCAGGTGCAGGTCACCTTCCGGTTCGGCGACCCGGGGCCGGTCTTCACCCCGCACTACCCGCCGGAGCGCGCCCGCGGCCGGGGCCGGGCCTGGTACCGGGGCGACTGCCACCTGCACACCGTGTACTCCGACGGCCGACGGCTGCCCGAGGAGGTGGCCGCCGGGGCCCGGGCGGCGGGCCTGGACTTCATCGTCTCCACCGACCACAACACCAGCTCCTCGCACGGCGTCTGGGGGCCGCTGGCCGGCCCCGACCTGCTGATCGTCACCGGCGAGGAGATCACCACCCGCAACGGCCACTGGCTGGCCCTCGGCCTCACCCCGGGCGAGTTCGTCGACTGGCGCTACCGCTCCCGCGACGAGGCGTTCCCGCGCTTCGCCCGCCAGGTGCACCGCTCCGGCGGCCTGGTGGTGCCCGCGCATCCGTACTGCCCGTACGTGGCCTGCCAGTGGAAGTTCGGCTACGAGCAGGCCGACGCCGTCGAGGTCTGGAACGGCCCCTGGACCTACGACGACGAATCCGCCGTCGACACCTGGGACGGTCGGCTCGCGGTGGCCCTCCGCGAGGGCCGCCGCTGGCTGCCGGCGATGGGCAACAGCGATGCGCACAGCGCCCCGCAGGTGATCGGCTTCCCGCACAATGTGGTGCTGGCCGAGGACCTGAGCCGGGCCGCCGTGCTCGACGGCCTGCGGGCCGGGCGCAGCTGGCTGGCCGAATCGTCCGCCGTCCAGCTGGAGTTCACCGTCACCGGCCACGGTCGCCAGGCCGGCATCGGCGAGACCCTGACCGCCCCCGCCGACACCCCGCTCGACGTCCGCCTGACGGTCTCCGGGGTGCCCTCCGGCACGGTCCGCTTCCTCACCGACGAGGGCCAGCTGCACCAGGAGGCCCTGCCCGCCACAGGCACCGGCACCGTGACCTGGCGTACCACCGCCTCGCTCGCCTCCTACGTCCGGGCGGAGGTCCGCCACCCCAAGCCCGACGGCACCCCCGGCCAGGGCAACTCGATCACCACCGACCTCCCCTGGGGCCCGATGGCCGCCCTGACCAACCCGATCGTGATCCGCACCGGCTCCTGACCACCCGTCGGGTCCGGGCGGACCTGCCGGGACCCGCCCGCTACGGGCTGACCAGCCCGGTCTCGTACGCGAGGATCACCAACTGCACCCGGTCCCGGGCGTCCAGCTTGGCCAGCAGGCGGGTCACATAGGTCTTCACCGTGGCCACGCTGATCACCAGCTCGGCGGCGAGCTCGGTGTTGGACCGCCCCCGTCCGACCAGGGTCAGAATCTCCCGCTCCCGCTCGGTCAGCCCCGCCAGCCGCTCCGCCCCGGCCTGCCGCTGCACCGGTCCGGGGCGGGCCGCGAACTCGGCGATCAGCCGCCGCGTCACCGCGGGCGCGATCAGCCCGTCGCCCGCGGCCACCACCCGGATCGCGGCCAGGATCTCGGCCAGCGCCATGTCCTTGACCAGGAACCCGGCCGCGCCGGCCCGCAGCGCGGCGTAGACGTACTCGTCCTCGTCGAAGGTGGTGAGCACCAGCACCGTGGTCTCCCCCGCGACCGCCCGGGTGGCCTCGATCCCATCCATCCCCGGCATCCGGATGTCCATCACCACCACGTCCGGCCGCAGCTCGGCCACCAACTGCACGGCCTGCGCCCCGTTGCCGGCCTCCCCCACCACCTCCACGTCGTCCGTCGCCGAGATCACCATCTCCAACGCGGCCCGCACCAGGGGCTGGTCGTCCGCCAACACCACCCGCACCGTCACCGTGCCTCCTCCCCCACCGGCAGTCGAGCCGCCACCCGGAACCCGCCACCGGCCTGCGGGCCGGCCTCGAACTCCCCACCCAGCAGAGCCACTCGCTCCCGCACCCCGATCAATCCGTACCCTCCGCCGCCCGGCCCACCGGTGCCCTGCCCCCGGTCCGTGACCTCCACCTCCACCACCCCGGCCGGGAGCAGCTCGACCCGCACCCGGCAACTCCCCACCCCGGCATGCCGCACCACGTTCGCCACCCCCTCCTGCGCGATCCGGTACACCGCTTGCGAGGTCTCCACCGGCAGACCGCCGAGCTCCCCCACCCGCCGCAGCTCGACCGCCACCCCCGCCTGCGAGGTCACCGCCGCCAGCTCCGCCAACTCCCCTATCCCCGGCCCGGGTTCCCGCACGGCCCCGACCAGCCGCCGCATCCCCGCCAGTGTCTGGCGCCCGGCGGTCTCGATCACGCCCAGCGCCTCCTTGGCCCGCTCCGGCCGGGAGTCGATCACCAGCCGCGCCGCGCCCGCCTGGAGCGCGATGACGCCCATGCTGTGCGCGACGGTGTCGTGCATCTCCCGGGCGATCCGCAGCCGTTCGGCCGTCACCGCCTGCTCCGCGCGCCGGGCGCCCAAGGCCTCGCCGTACTCCCGCGCCTGCCGCACCGACCGCCCCACCAGCCAGGCGATCACCGCCGCCAGCACGCCCTCGTCGGAGGCCCCGAGGTGCGGCAGACCGCTGGTCACGTGGTAGCGCCCGAGCGTGAAGACGGTGCCCGCCGGCGGCCGCCCGTCGTACGTGGAGGTGGTCACCCCGACCGTGTTGTCCGCCGTCATGCCCAGGTGCAGCACCAGGACCACCAGCACCAGCCCGAAGGCGGCCCGCGAACGCCGCGCCGGCTGCCGCGCCGTCACCACCGCCAGCGCCGCGTACACCGCCGCCAGCGAGAGCAGCGAGAGCTGCCCCCCCGCACTGGTCGCATCGGTCACCGCCACGGTCGCCAGCAGCAGCAGCCCCACGCCGAGCACCGGCCGCCGCCCGAGCAGCGCCGCACCCCCGAAGGCCACCGCCGAGGCGACCAGCAGGAACCCGGCCGACTGCGGCGCAGCCGGCAGCACCAGAGCGCACCAGGCCGCCGCCACCCACCCCGCGGGTGGCACGCGTCGGAGCAGTGGCAGGCCCAGGGCCGTGGTGGGAGTGGACATGCGGTGATCGTAACGAGCCGCCCCACCGCCGGGCATCGGACCCAGGTTGTACGACCCTGGTCGTGACGCACTGTCAACCCCGGCCGGATGCCCGGAGCCCCGCCGGCCGGGCACCGTGGTGGCCATGATCGAAGTCACCGAGCTGACCAAGCGCTACGGCCGCACCACCGCCGTCGACCAGCTGAGCTTCACCGTCCACCCCGGCAGGGTGACCGGCTTCCTGGGGCCGAACGGCGCGGGCAAGTCCACCACCCTGCGGCTGATCCTGGGGTTGGACGCCCCGACCGCCGGCCGCGCGACCATCGACGGCCTGCCGTTCCGCCACCGCCCGCGCGGCCTGCGCCAGGTCGGCGCGCTGCTCGACGCGAACGAGGTGCACGGCGGCCGCAGCGGCCGGGCCCACCTGCTCGCGCTGGCCCGCAGCAACGGCATCCCCGCCGCCCGGGTGGACGCGCTGCTCACCGAGGTGGGCCTGACCGGCGCCGCCCAGCGGCGGATCGCCGGGTACTCGCTGGGCATGAAGCAGCGGCTCGGCATCGCGGGCGCCCTGCTGGGCGACCCGCCGGTGCTGCTCTTCGACGAGCCGCTCAACGGGCTGGACCCGGAGGGCGTGCGCTGGGTCCGCGAACTGCTGCGCCGCCTGGCCGCCGAGGGCCGCACCGTGCTGCTCTCCAGCCACCTGATGTCCGAACTGGAGCAGACGGCGCATGAGTTGGTGGTCATCGGCCGGGGCCGCCTGCTGGCCACCGGCACGCTGGCCGAGCTCACCGCCCGGACCGGCTCCCTGGAGCAGACCTTCCTCGACCTCACCACCGGAGCACCCTCGTGAACACCGCGCCCCTGCACCCCACCCCCCTGCACACAGCCTCCCGTTTCCACCACCTGCTCGCCGCCGAGTGGACCAAGTTCTGGTCCGTGCGCTCGGTCTCCCTGGTGCTCGGCCTGACCACCCTGGGCGTGCTCGCGGCCAACCTGCGGTCGGCGCAGTACATGGCCGACAACTCCCGGGTCGGCGACGCCTTCAACCCGCAGGCCGCCTTCGACACCGCCTTCACCCTGCTCGGCTCCGACCTGCTGCTCCTGGTCACGGCCGGGGTCGGCGCGATGGTCTCGGTCAGCGAGTACGCGACCGGGCTGGTGCGCACCACCTTCGTCGCGGTGCCGCGCCGCCGGGCGGTGCTCACGGCCAAGGCGGTCGTGCTCGCGGCGGTGATGACCGGCTACGGCCTGCTGCTGGCCGGCCTCTCGTTCTGGCTGACCCAGGCGCTGCTCGCCGGGAAGCACCTCGGGCTCTCGGTCGCCGCCCCGGGCGCGCCGCGTTTCCTCGCGGCCACCGCGCTGTACGCACCGGTCTGCGCCCTGGTCGGCTTCTGCCTCGGTGTCCTGCTGCGGCACGGCGCGGCCACCGTGGTGGCGGGGGTGCTGGTGCTCTTCGTACTGCCCTCGCTCTTCACCGACACCCACGCCTGGACGGCCGCCGTCGGCCACGCCATGCCGCTCAACGCCTGGCGCTTCCTCACCCGGATCGACCTCGGCGACCAGCTGCCGCTGCACCACCCGCCCACCGTCCCCGGCGCCTGGGCCGCCTACGCCGGCTGGGCCCTCGCCGCGACCGGCCTGTCCGTCCTGGTCGCCGACCGCCGCGACGCCTGAGCCGAACGCCCCCGGCCGGGCCGGTACGGCGAACGTACCGCTAGGGTCATGATCTGCAAGATCGAACCAGCTCGGAGGGGGCGGTGGCGATGGACGTTCTGCTGTTCAACGTGACCACGGCGGCACTGATGGTGGTCATGTTCAAGGGGGGCCTGGCCCTGATCGGCGAGGGGACGGTGCGCCGGCGCGGCCTCCCCTGGGCGGCGGTGGCGCTGACCGGCCTCGGGGTCGGCGGGGTGGTGCTCCAGCTCTGCTGGTCCGGCGCGATGGGGGCGCTCGACTCCGACCCCGCCAAGCACGGCTGGTGGCGGGTGCTCACCTCGGTGTTCATGCAGAACGGCGGCATCGGCGGCACGGTCTGGAACCTGGCCACCCTCGCCGTGATGGCGGCCTTCGCGCAGTGGTTCTGGGGCGGCCCGCTGATGCTCGGGCTCTTCCTCACCGGCATCCTGCTGCCCGAGCGGATCGACGCGCTGTTCGGCCAGACCTCGCACAGCACCGACCCGCGCAACTTCGCCGGCAGCTCCGGCGCCACCTACTTCCTCGGCGCCACCCTGGCCGCCGCCCTGCTGCTCCACGGCGACCAGGCGGGCAAGGGCGGCCCGCAGCCGAAGCTGCTCGCGCTCGGCGTCCCGGTGCTCGGCCTGGCGCTCTGGTTCGCCCAGTCCAACGGGCACGGCCTGGTCTCCGCGTACGGCTTCGCCGTCGGCGCCCTCGCCTGGCTGCTCTTCCGCCGCCACCTGCGGCCCGCCCCCGCCACCGACCGCACCACCACCGGCGCCGCCGAGGCCGCCACCGCCGAATCCGCCTGAGCGCCTGCCGGTCGGCCCGCCCGCACGGAGGCCCGTTACCATCGGCCAATGCCCAGCCTGACCGGAGTCCCGCTTCAGATCATCGCCGCCCTCGTCGCGGTCGCCGTCTTCGCCGCCACCATGTGGCTCTGGCCCCGGCTCGCCGGCAAGGGGTGGCGCAGCTGGCTCGGCCGGTTCGGGGCCTTCCTGGCCGCGCAGGTGGCGGTGCTGGTGGCGATGGGCCTGGTGGCGAACTCGTACTTCGGCTTCTACACCACCTGGAGCGACCTGCTGGGCACCGACGGCGCCCCGGGCCAGGTGGTGGACCACCAGCCCGGCAAGGCCGTCTCGCTCACCGGCGAGCAGAAGATGTACTCCGCGCAGGGCTCGGCCAAGGACCGCTCCGGGGTGATCCAGAACGTCACCATCAAAGGAGCCGGCTCGGGCCTGAGCAGCCAGGCGTACGTCTACCTGCCGCCGCAGTACTTCCAGCCGGGCTACGCGGCGCGGAAGTTCCCGATGGCCCTGGTGCTGGCCGGCTACCCGGGCTCGGCCGAGAAGCTCATCTCGCTGATGTCGTACCCGACCTCCACGCTCCAGGCGATCCAGGCCGGCCAGCTGCCGCCCACCGTGCTGGTGATGATGCGCACCACCCCGGCCGGCGGCAGCCGCGACACCGAGTGCATGGACATCCCGAACGGCCCCAAGGTGGAGACCTACTTCACCGAGGACCTGCCCAAGGCGATGTCGGCCACCTACCGGATCACCGACCTGCCGCAGGCCCGCGCGGTGATCGGCAACTCCACCGGCGGCTACTGCGCGCTGAAGTTCGCGCTGCGCAAGCCGGACGCCTACCGCGCGGCCGTCTCGCTCTCCGGCTACTACACGGCCCCGATCGACCCGACCACGGGCGACCTCTTCGAGGGCAGCGCCGAGCTCAAGCGCGAGAACGACCTGCTCTGGCGGCTGCACACCCAGCCCGCCGCCCCGGTCTCGCTGCTGCTGGCCACCAGCCCCAACGAGGACAACTACGAGGGCACCCAGAAGATGGTGGGCGCCTTCAAGGCCCCGACCCAGCTCTCCACCATCACCCTGGACAGCGGCGGGCACAACTTCCACACCTGGACGCGCGAAATCCCCCCGGCCCTCACCTGGCTCGGCAAGCGGCTGACGCCCCCGCAGGCCTGACCCGAATCACTACTCGCCAGTAGACCCGCCGGTAATATTTCGGCGATTTCCCCCGCACACGGCCCCGGCATTGCCGTGTGACGAGCGTCACTTTGATCTTCCCTGGACATGACATAGTCAGATGGATTTCGATGTCATTCGTGCCCGGTCGGCGATCCCGATCAGGCGCGACGGGGGCAATAAACCCGAGGCTTTTTCGTTGGCAATGGCGCTTAACGAGGGGTACGCGGTGCGCACAACAGTTCATTTCGACCCGGGGCACGACCTGCCGTACGGATGTGGTGCGGTACGACCATGCTGAGCCGGCTCCTGCCGCCGCGGGGGGCAGCCCGCACGCTCACCGGCATCACGCTGGTGCACACCATGGGTCAGGGCCTGTGGATGGCGCTCAACGCCATCTACGCGACCGCCGTGCTGGGGCTCTCACCCGGCCAGTTCGGCCTCGGCGTCGGGGCCGCCGCCGCGGTCGCGCTGCTGCTCAGCACCCCCACCGGCCACCTGGCCGACCGGCTCGGGCCGCGGGTGGTGCAGATCTGGTCCTTCGTGGCCCTCGGGCCGCTCACCGCGGCCCTCCTGCTGGTGCACGGCTTCCTGCCGTACCTGCTGGTGACCTCCGTGCAGGCGGTCGCCTACAGCGCCAGCCGCAGCGCCCGGATGGCCATGCTGGCCGGGCTGATCGAGCCCGAGCAGCGGGTCTTCGTCCGCGCCTACCTGCGGGCCACCACCAACGTCAGCGTCTCGGTGGGCGCCCTGGTCGCCGGCCTGGTGCTGGCCGTCGACTCGCCGCCGGTCTACCGGGCGGCCGTGGTCTTCAACGCCGCCACCTACCTGGTCACCGGCCTGCTGACCCTGCTGCTGCCGGCCGTGCCGCCGCAGCCGGCCAGGCCAGGCCCGGCCCTGGTGGTGCTGCGGGACCGGCCCTTCCTCGCCTTCGTCGCGCTGGACGGCCTGCTCTCCATGCACAACCTGCTGCTCGACGTGGTCCTGCCGCTCTGGGTGCTGCAGCGCACCCACGCGCCGCGCTGGATCGTCGCGGCCATCCTCTTCACCAACACCGTCGCGGTCGTCCTGCTCCAGGTCAGAGTCGCGCGCGGCACCGACGAGCCCGCCAGTGCGGCGCGGGCCTCGCGGGCCGGATCCCTCTTCATCGGCCTGGCCTGCCTGGTCTTCGCCTGCACCCAGGGCACCCCGGCGGCCCTGGCCGCCACCCTGCTGGTGCTGGGCGCGGTGGCGCACGTGCTGGGCGAGATCAAGCAGTCGGCCGGCAGCTGGGGCATGGCCTTCGGCCTGGCCCCCGAGCACGCCCAGGGCCAGTACCAGGGCACCGCCGCGATGGGCGCCGACCTCGGCAAGATGATCGCGCCGGCCCTGCTCACCTGGCTGGCCGTCACCCACGGCACGCTCGGCTGGCTGGTGATGGCCGCGGGCTTCGCCGCCATCGGCTCGGCCATGCCCCGGATCGTCACCTGGGCCGCCGCCCGGCCCTCGGCCACACCGGCCGCCGCCACCGTCTGACGCCTTTTCCCGACACTCTCCACACCTTTTCTGCACGCATTCCCGCATGGCCGCTCAGTCGTGCGCTGAGCCCATTTCGCCATGCCCGAATATGCTTCGCAATTGAACACAGGGGGATTCATGCCCGTGGACGAAAACTCCCTCGCCTCGTCCGCCGATGAAGGAACCACCATGAGCGCCGTACCCGCGCTGCAAATACCCGTCGGGGAATTCGAAAGCCGTACCGCCGACCTCCGCTCGGTCTTCTCCTGGACCTGTGCCGACTTCCGCGCACTGACCGAGTTCACCGCCGAGCGCGGCCTGGCCGCCACCGAGCTGTTCGGCGCCGCCTTCACGCTGCTGGTCCACCGGTACTCCGGCCAGGACGACCTGGTGCTGGCCCGCAGCAGCGGCCCCGACCGGCCGGCCCGGCCGGTGGCCGTCCGCTCCCGGATCGCGGACGACCTGACCTTCGCCGAGCTCACCGCGATGCTCTCCGCCCGCTACCGGGCCGGGGTCGAACAGAGCGCCGGGCCCGCCGATCTCGGCAGCGGCCTGCGGGTCGGCTTCCTGAGCCGGGCCGAGGGCGAACGGGTCGGCCCGCCGGACGGATTCGACCTGCTGCTGGAGGCGGTGGACACCCCCGAGGCGGTGCGCTTCACCCTGCACTACGACGCCGGCCGGTTCGGCGAGGGCTTCGTCTCCCGGCTGGCCGCCAACCACCGCGCGCTACTGCTCGACGCCTGCGCCCGCCCCACCGTGCCGGTGCGCGAGCTGTGCCTGCTGGCCGAGGCGGAGCTGCGGTACCTGGTGGCGGAGGTCAACGCCACCGCGCTGCCCTACCCGGCCGACAGCACGCTGCACGCGCAGGTCGAGGCCCAGGCCGCCCGCACCCCGGACGCCCCCGCCGTCCGCTGGCGGGAGACCACCTGGAGCTACCGCGAGCTGGACGAGCAGGCCGACCGGCTGGCCCGGGCCCTGCACGCCCGGGGCATCGCTCCCGGCTCCCGGATCGGCGTCTCCACCGCCCGCAGCCACCGCACCGTCGCCCTGCTGCTCGCCGTACACAAGGCCGGCTGCGCCTACGTGCCGCTCGACCCGGCCTATCCGGCCCAGCGGCTGAGCGCGATCGCCGCCACCGCCGAACCGGCCGCCGTCGTACTGGACGGCGAGACGGCCGACTGGCTCGACGGGGTGAGCGCCGCCGCGCTGCCGCTCGATGAGCTCTGGGAGAAGGCGGCGGCCGAGCCCGCCGAGCCGCTCGGGCTCGCCGTGGCGCCGACCGACACCACCCACCTGATCTACACCTCCGGCTCCACCGGCCTGCCCAAGGGCGTGGTGATCAGCCACCGCAACGTGGTCGCGCTGCTCGCCTGGGCCCACCAGGTCTACCGGCCCGAGGAGTTGGCCCGGGTCCTGTTCGCCACCTCGCTCAACTTCGACCTCTCGGTCTTCGAGCTCTGGGCCCCGCTGACCACCGGCGGCTGCGTCCTGGTGGTGGACAACGTGCTCGCCCTGACCGAGGACGAGACGCTCCGCCCCACCCTGGTCAACACCGTGCCCAGCGCGCTCAACGTGCTGCTCCAGCGCTCGGCCGTGCCCGCCGGCACCACCGTGCTGAACGTCGCGGGCGAGCCGCTGGCCAAGGAGCTGGTCAACGCCGCCTTCGAAACCACCGGCGTCGAGCGGCTGTTCAACCTGTACGGGCCCTCCGAGGACACCACGTACTCCACCTGGAAGTGCTTCACCGGCCCGCTCGAGAGCAGCCCCACCATCGGCGTGCCGATCGCCAACACCGTCGCCTACCTGCTCGACCGGTACGGGCAGTTGGTGCCGCGCGGCGTGGCGGGCGAGCTGCACCTGGGCGGCGACGGCCTGTCCAGCGGGTACACGGGCGATCCCGAGCGCACCGCCGCCGCCTTCGTGCCCGCCCCGGCCCCGCTGCCGCCCGGCCCGCTCTACCGCACCGGCGACCTCGCCCGGTGGACGGAGGAGGGCGAGCTGGCCTTCATGGGCCGGCGGGACAACCAGGTGAAGGTGCGCGGCTTCCGGATCGAGCTCGGCGAGATCGAGTCGGTGCTGCGCGCGGTGGTCGGCCTCAAGGACGTGGCCGCGCTGGCCGTCCGCCAGGGCGAGGACACCCGACTGGTCTGCTACGTGGGCCTGGAGGGCGAGCCGATCACCGTGGAGGAGATGAGCGCGCACCTGCGGCGCGAGCTGCCGCACTACATGCAGCCCGCCAAGATCCTGGTCACCGACCGGCTGCCGCAGCTGCCCAACGGCAAGGTGGACCGCAAGGCGCTGGCCGCCCAGGAGGTCGACTGGGCCGCCGGCGAGAGCGGCTTCCACAGTGACGACCCGCAGGAGGCCGCGGTGGCCCGGGTCTGGGCCGAGCTGCTGGGCGTCACCCGGCTCACCGCCGAGCTGGACTTCTTCTCGGTCGGCGGCCACTCGCTGCTGGCCAACCTGCTGGCCGCCCGCCTGGGCGACGCGGCGGCCCGCCCGGTGCGGGTGGCCGAGATCTACGAGCACCGCACCCTGGCCGACCAGGCCCGGCTGCTGCGGGCCAAGCTGGCCCAGGGGCCGGTGAGTACGGCCGGCGGCGAGGCCGCCCGGCGCCGCGCGGTGGCCGAGACGCTGCACGAATCCGGCACCGGCCACGGCGTGCCCGGCGCCGGCGCGGCCGTCTACCTGGACGGCGAGCTGGAGTTCAGCTACCACGGCGTGGACGACACCGTGACCGGGGCGGAGCGCGACGCGGCCTCCCGCCAGCGGGTCACCTGCATCACCAAGCCGATGCTGGCCTTCACCGCGCTGCGCCTGGTCGACCGCGGCCTGGTCGGCCTGGACGAGCCGCTGAGCACCCTGCTGCCGCAGGCCTTCCGCCGCGCCGACGGCTCCACCGTCGAGGTGACGCTCCGTCAACTCCTGACCCACACCAGCGGGATCGACGACTCCTACGAGATCTGGCACGACACCGACCTGCCAAGCCTCGACGCCTACCTCGACAGCTTCGCCGAGTACGGCCAACTCTTCGAGCCGGGCGAGGTGTTCGCCTACTCCGCCTGCGGCACCTCGATCGTGGCCGGGTTGATCGAGCGGCTGCTCGGCATCCCGTGGCGCCGGGCCGTCAACGAGCTGCTGCTGGCCCCGCTCGAGATCGCGCCGATCCCCGAGACGCTCACCGAAGGCGGCCACTACGGCGGCAGCATCTCGGCGGGCTACCTGTGGAGCGAGAGCGAGCAGGAGTTCACCCGGCACGACCCGCCCCGGCAGACCGTGGCGGACGACGCGGCCGGCTCCTTCTCGGTCTGCCTCACCCTGCCCGAGCTGGCGAGCATCGCCCTGCTCGCGCTGAACGACGGCGTGGCCCCCAGCGGCGAGCGGCTGCTCTCGGCCGAGCTGGCCGAGCAGATGCGCACCCCGCAGATCCCGGTGCCCGGTCACCACTTCATGCACGCCTGGGGCCTGGGCTGGCTGATGTTCGGCCCGAGCGCCTTCGGCTTCAACTCCAACGGCAGCGGCCACCACAACTTCATCCAGATCTTCCCCGAGCAGCGCTCCTTCCTGCTCCTGCTGGCCAACGCCTACCCGGCCTTCGGCCTCTACGAGGACCTGCTGCGCGCGCTCACCGGCGAGGGCCTGATCCGCACCGGCCGCCCCTTCGAGCTCGCCCTGGAGGCCTGCACCGGCCGCTACGAGTCCTCCGGCTACCGCCTGGACGTGCTGCCCGGGGCCGACCACCTCGGCTACCGCTACGCCGAACGCCGACCCGGCGGTGCCTGGCTGCCGTTGGACGAGGGTGACCTGGTGCTCTCGGGAGCCGGCGGCTTCAGCTCAATGTCCAAGGCCAACGTCCTGGCCGGTTCGATCTCCTTCATCCCCCTGCCCGGCACCGACACCCCCGGCTTCGTACGGATCGGTCAGCGCTTCGCGAGGAAGGTCCGATGACCACCCCCACCCCTGCCCCCGCCCCCGCCGCCAAGCACGTCCTGTTCGTCACCTGGAAGGCCGGCAACGCCCCCGCCTTCGAGGCCGCCAAGCGCCTGGGCCACCACGTCACCCTGATCCGCTCGCTGGCGATGGAGGCGGCCCAGCACATCGACTTCGACGCCTCCCCCTACGGCGAGTTCGTCGACACCGTGCACGTGCTGCCCGACGCCACCGAGTACGAGGCGCTGCGCGAGTGCGTGCTGGCGGTGCACGCCGAGCGCCCGGTGGACGGCTTCGTGGCCACCGTGGACGCCCTGGTGGTGCCGGTGGCCCGGATCGCCGAGGAGATCGGCGTGCCGTTCACCAGCGCGAGCGGCGCGGCGGCGGCCAAGCTGAAGAACCGCTGCCGGGAGATCCTGGCCGCCGCCGGGGTGGACTCCACCCGGCACGCGGTGGTGGCCGGGGTCGAGGAGGCGGCCGCCTTCGCGGCGGCCACCGGGTACCCGGTGGTGGTCAAGCCGGCCCGGGGCTCGGCCAGCGAGGGCGCGCACATCGTGCCCGACGAGGCCCGGCTGCGCGAGCTGCTCGCCGGGGTGGAGCCGGGCACCGGCGTGTACGAGGCCGGGGTGCTGGTCGAGGAGTACCTGACCGGCCGGTTCGTCTCGGCCGAACTCGGGCTCTCCCGTGGTAAGTTCCTCCGGCTGGCGGTCAGCGAGCGCTCCACCTGGGAGCGGCACGAGGCGCTGGAGACCGGCACCACCATCCCGGCCGCGATCAGCGCCGAGGACCAGGCGGCGGTGCTCGACTTCGCCGAGCGGGTGGTCGGCGCGGTGGGTCTGGGGCTCGGCATCTTCCACGTCGAGATCATGCTCGGCGCGGACGGCCGGCCCCGGCTGATCGAGCTCAACCCGCGGATCATGGGCTCCTGCCTGCCCAATCTGTTCAAGCTCGCGGGCGGCGGCGACATCTTCGAACTCCTGGTCCGGATCCACCTGGACGAGGAGGTGGACCCAGGCGAGATCAGCTTCACCCACCACGCCACCGTCCGCTGGTTCGGCGCGGCCGACGCCGCCCCGAAGCCGGCCCGCGTCCCGGACCTGGGCTGGGCCGCCGCCGAGTACGGCGACAGCCTGCACGCCTTCACCCTGGCCTTCCCCGAGGGCGAGGTGCTGCCGCCCTGCCGGGGCAATCTCGGCAACTTCGGCGAGGTGCAGACCGTCCACACCGACCATGCGACATCCATCAGCATCGCCGAGGAGATCGTCCGCCGTACCGCGGACCTGCTCGGCCTCGAGGTGACGAGGTGACAGTGATGGCGCCCATGAGCACGTTCTTCGACGAGACCCGGGCCCAACTCACCCGGCTCGGCCTGCCCGGCGGCGACTCCCCGCTGATCGAGGGCTCCTCCCGCACCTTCGAGGACGGCTGCCAGTACCGGATCGAGGTGCCCACCGTGAACTCGGCCCGGGCCGCCGAGACCCTGCTCTCGGAGAGCCGCCGCCGCGGCTTCACGATCAACCGGATCACCGAGACCCGCGGCCTCTTCCGGCACACCGCCCGGGAGGTGGCCGAGTACGTGGAGCTGGGCCGCGAGTACGGCGCCGAGATCCTCATGTCGGTGGGCCCCCGGGCCAGTTACGACACCGGTGCGAGCGCCCACACCCCCGAGGGGATGCGGATCGGCTACCGCCTGCGCGGCCAGGAGCAGATCGTCCGCGCGGTGGAGGACGTCAAGCGCGGCGTGGACCTCGGGGTGCGCGGTTTCGTGGTCTACGACGAGGGCCTGCTCTGGGTGCTCAACCGGCTGCGGCTGAGCGGCGACCTGCCTAAGCACCTGCACCTCAAGGTCTCGGCCCACTGCGGGCACGGCAACCCGGCCTCGGCCCAGATGCTGGAGAGCCTGGGCGCGGACAGCTTCAACCCTGTCCGCGACCTCTCGGTGCCGATGATCGCGGCGCTGCGCCAGGCCGTCTCCATCCCGCTGGACTGCCACGTGGACAACCCGAAGGCCTCCGGCGGCTTCATCCGCACCTACGAGGCCCCGGAGTTCGTCCGGGTGGCCGCGCCGGTCTACCTGAAGACGGGCAACAGCGCGCTGGAGGGCCACGGCACCTGCCCCACCCCCGCCCAGCTCGACGACATCCTGCACCAGGTCGAGATCACCACCGAGTTCCTCGGCCGCCACCACCCGGCCGCGCGGCAGAGCCCCGCCCTCGACCTCGCGAAGCGCCCGGCGGAGCACCCCGCCCGCCGGCTCGCACCCGTCAGCCCGTAAGCCCGTACCGGAAGGCTCCCCACCCATGTGCCGCATCTACGGCCACTTCGGCGGCGCCCCCGTCGACCGCGAGGTGCTGCGGGCCGTCGCCCGGGGCATGCACCACGGCGGCCCCGACGAGCAGACCCTGCACCTCGCCGACACCTGGTCGCTGGGCAACAACCGCCTCGCCATCCAGGGCATCAGCCACGGCCACCAGCCCTTCACCCTGGGCGAGGCCACCTGCGTCTTCAACGGCGAGATCTACAACCACCGCGAGTTGCGGGCCGAACTCGCCGCCCAGGGCCACCGGTTCGAGGGCGACTGCGACGGCGACGTGCTGCTGCCGCTCTACCGGAAGTACGGCGACGCCTTCGTCTCCCGCCTGGAGGGCATGTACGCCATCGCGGTGGTGGACCGGCGCGGGGCCGAGCCCTGCCTCAAGCTGTTCAACGACCACGCCGGCATGAAGTCGCTCTACTACCACCTCTCCGCCGACGGCCGCCGGCTCAGCTTCGCCTCCGAGCTCGAATCACTGGCCCGCTTCCCGGACTTCCCGAGCGAGCTCGACCCGCTCGCGGTGGACCGTTACCTGGGCGGCAAGGCCGTCTGGGGCCCGGGCACCATGTACGCCGGGGTCCGCACCCTGGTGCCCGGCACCGTGCTGACCTTCGCGGGCGGCAAGCTGACTGAGCGTCAGATCGAACTGGCTCCCGCCGAGTTGGACTGGCCCGGTGGCGAGCCGAGCCTGGCCGGGGCGGGCGAGCTGCTGGACGGGCTGCTCCAGCGGGAGCTGGGCCGGATGCTGGACGCGGACGTACCGGTCTGTGTGATCACCAGCGGCGGCCTGGACTCCAGCTACACCTCGGCGCTGGCCGCACGGCTGGTGCCGGACCTGGCCTCCTTCAACATCGCCTACCAGGGAGACTGGCCCAGCGACGAGCGGGAGTTCGCCGCCGAGGTGGCCCGGCACTGCGGCACCCGGCACCACCAGGTGCTGCTCGACCCGGCCGGCTTCCCGGCGTTGATCGACCGGTTCGTCCGCCACCTGGACCAGCCCAACAACGCCCCGCACAGCCTCTCCACCTTCGCCCTCTTCGAGGCCATCCACCAGGCCGGCTTCAAGGTGGCGCTGACCGGCGACGGCGCCGACGAGCTGTTCGCCGGCTACGCCCGGTTCGTCAAGGCGGCCCGGGACGACAGCGCCAGCTGGCACCGCGACTACCAGCCCACCATGGCGGCCGTCCCGACGGCCACCCTGGACGGGCTCTACACCGCCGAGTACTGGGCCCAAGTCGGCGCCGCCGGCGGTTACTTCGGCGATCGCAGCGCCGATGAGCTCGCCGCCCGGGTGAGCAGCTCCGCGGACAAGCTGGAGACCCTGCTGCGCTACGACCAGTTCGAGCGCTTCCCGTACTACATCCTGCGCCGGGTCGACCACCTGAGCATGGCGCACTCGGTGGAGGCCCGGGTGCCCTTCCTCCAGCCGAGCGTGATGCGCTTCGCGCACGCGCTGCCGGCCGGGCTCAAGGTGGTCGGCGAGCAGGTCAAGGCCCCCGTGGTCGAGGCCGCCCGCCGCTGGGTGCCGCAGAGCGTGATCGACCGCCCCAAGCAGCCGTTCACCCTGCCCATCGCCGCCATGATCAAGCCCGGCCAGGCGCTGCACGAGCTGATCGGCGACACCCTGCTCGCCCCCGGCGCCCGCTGCCACGCCTACGTCCGGCCGGAAGCCGTCCGCGAGCTGTTCCGGCTCCAGTCGGAGCGCCCCGGCGCCCACCCGGCCGAAGTCCTCTGGTCACTCCTGATGCTCGAAACCTGGCTCACCACCAGGCACCTCAACCCCTGACCCCCTAGGAGCTTCCCGTGCCCCAGAACCCGCCCGCCGTACGGTCCCTGCTGGCCGGTGTCACCAAGGACGACATCCGCCGCGACCCCTTCCCGCACATCGTGATCAGCGACGCGCTCCCGCAGGAGCTCTACGACGCGCTGGCCGCCACCATGCCGACCGCCGAGTACATCGGCGAGAAGATCGGCAAGAAGATCACCTCGAACGAGCGCTACAACTACATGTCCGAGCACGTCCTGGGCGACCCGGCGATGGCCCAGGTCTGGAAGGAGTTCGTGACGTACCACTCCTCCCCGGAGTTCTACGCCGAGTTCCTCGACCTCTTCCACGAGGACCTGGTGGCCAACCTGCCCCAGGTGGAGCAGCAGACCGGCGCCCTGCGCGACCTGCGGGTCGGCCGCCGCAACCGGGACTCCTTCGACACCCACGACATCCTGATGGACTGCACCGCCGTCATCAACTCGGCCGTCACCGGCCGCCCTTCGGCCTACCGCGGCCCGCACGTGGACAAGCCGTACAAGCTCTTCGGCGGCCTCTTCTACATGCGCCTGGCCGAGGACGACGCGGTCGGCGGCGACCTGGTGCTCTACAAGTACCGCTCGGATGACCCGAAGTTCCGCACCAGCGCCTCCGAGTACGGCGACAGCCGGTTCGACATCGACCCGGAGTACGTGGAGGAGGTGACCACCGTGCCGTACCGCGCCAACACCCTGGTGATGTACCCGATCAACCCGCTGGCCCTGCACGGCGTCTCGGTGCGCAGCCTGACCGACCACCAGCGCCGGTTCATCGCGCTGGTCGGCGACCTCCAGCACCACCTGTTCGACCTCGCGATCTGAGGTGGCCGAGATGATCCCCTTCGACCAGCGCTCCGGCCGCCTCTGGTACGACGGCAAGCTCGTCGACTGGCCCGAGGCCACCCTGCACGTGCTCACCCACGGCCTGCACTACGCGAGCAGCGTCTTCGAGGGCGTGCGGATCTACGGCGGCGAGCCGTTCATGCTGCGCGAGCACATCGCCCGGCTGCGGGCCTCGGCCCGGATCCTCGACTTCGACCTGGAGCACGCGGACGAGACGCTCCGGCTGGCCACCCTGGAGGTGGTGGCCGAGGCGGGCATCACCGACGGCTACGTCCGGATGAACGCCTGGCGCGGCTCGGAGGTCATCCAGACCGCCGCACTGAAGACCTCGGTGCACACCTCGGTGGCCGCCTGGGAGATCCCGGCCGGCTACTACGCGGCGGAGGACGCGCTGGAGACCGGCATCGCACTGGTGACGGCCGACTACCGCCGGCCCTCCCCGCAGTACGCCCCGGTCAAGAGCAAGGCCGCGGGCAACTACATGATCGGGACGATCAGCAAGAACCAGGCGCTGCGGGCGGGCTTCGACGACGCCCTGCTGCTGGACGACCGCGGCCTGATCGCCGAGTCCACCGGCGCGCACGTCTTCTTCACCAAGGACGGCACGCTCCACACGCCGACCACCCGCTGCACCATCGACGGCATCACCCGGGCCTGCGTGCTCGGGCTGGCCGAGCAGCTGGGCATCCCGGCCGAGGTCGGCGACCTGGCGCCGGAGTTCACGGCCGAGGCGGACGGCGCCTTCGTCTGCGGCACGGCCTGCGAGCTGCTGCCGGTCTCCCGGATCGACGATCACCGCTACGACCTGCGTGGCAATCTGGTGATCAAACAACTGATCGACGGCTACCGCGAATTGGTGGCCGGTGCCCGCAAGCTGGAGTTGCACCACCCATGGAAGCAGTAGCAGCACTCGAAAAGCTCGTCCCCGTCGTGCTCGCCTTCGGGTGCGGCGTGGTCCTCGCGCGGCGGAAGGTGGTGCCGGCCGAAAGCTCCAAGGTCTTCGCCGACTACGCCTTCCTCTTCGCGGTGCCGTGCTACCTGTTCGGCAACATCTACCGCAGCGACCTCGGCCAGCTCTTCTACTGGCGGGCGATCGGCGGCTACGCCGCCACCGCGGCGCTGGCCGCCCTGGTGATCGGGCTGGTCGCCCGGGTCGCCGGGACGCGCGAGCCGCGGGGCATCGCGCTGAGCGTCATGGCGGGGGTGCAGGTGAACACGGCGTACTTCGCCGTGCCCGTGTTCATCATGCTGTTCGGGAACGCGGCGCCGATCTTCCCGGTGCTGCTCTTCCAGGTCTGCGTGCTCTCCCTCGTGATCATCTCGATCATGGAGCTGGGCCGGCCGACCGCCCAGGGAGGGCCCGTCCAGCGGCTCTCCCGGGCCGTCGGGGCCTCGCTGGTCACCCCCGTGGTGCTCGCCTGCAACGCGGGCATCCTGTTCAACCTGCTGTCGGTGCCGATACCCAAGCCCTTCCTCGACAGCTTCGCCTTCGTCGGCGACAGCGCCTCACCGGTCGCCCTCTTCGCCCTCGGCCTGCACCTGGGCGGCTCCGGCCTCTCCATCCGGGGCACCACGCTCCAGGAGCTCTGGCTGGTCGGCTTCAAGTGCGTGCTCTTCCCCCTGCTGGCCTGGGGGCTCTGCCACTACGCCTTCGGCGTCAGCGGGCCGTGGCTCACCTACCTGGTGCTGATCGCCGCGATGCCCGCCCCACAGAACCTGTTCATCTTCGCGCAGCGCTACGACGTCGGTGTCGACATGTCGGCCGCCCTCGTCGTCAAGAGCTCGCTGGCCGCGCTGCTCCTGCTCCCGCTCTGGGTGCAGTGGGCCGCCCACGCCTGACCCTCTCGTGAAAGGCACAACCACACCGTGACCCAGACCGCGCACGCCACCCGACTCTCCGTCCGCCAGGTCGCCGGCCGGATCGGCGCCGAGATCTCCGGCGTCGACCTCCGCGAGGAGCTGGACGAGGCCACCGTGGCCGAGATCCGCCAGGCCGTGCTGGCCCACCGGGTGGTCTTCTTCCGCGACCAGCAGATCGACCACGCCCAGCACGTGGCCTTCGGCCGCCGCTTCGGCGCCCTGACCCGCCGTCCGGGCAAGAAGCACGGCGTGCACCCCGAGGGCTTCCCGGAGATCCTCACCGTCGACCCGAAGGCCGACGTGGAGCGCTACGGCAAGGGCTTCGAGGAGCACTACCAGCGCAAGTGGACCTCCCCGCTGGCCGGTTGGCACAGTGACCTGACCCAGGCCGTCAACCCGCCGAACCTCTCCATCCTGCGCGCCGAATCCACCCCGCTGTTCGGCGGCGACACCCAGTGGACCAACACCGTGGCCGCCTACGAGGGCCTGGCCGCGCCGCTGCGCGCCCTGGTCGACACCCTGCAGGCCGAGCACGCCTTCTTCACCGGCGTGCACCTGCGCCACTCCGACGAGCGCGACCGCGAGATCCTCAAGATCTACTGCGAGGACCCCCAGGTCGCGATCCACCCGGTGGTCCGGGTGCACCCCGAGACCGGCGAGAAGGCCCTCTTCGTCAGCCCCGGCTCCACCACCCGGATCATGGGCTTCACCGAGCTGGAGAGCCGCCACCTGCTCGACCTGCTCTTCCAGCACCTGACCAGCGCCGAGTACACCGTCCGCTTCCGCTGGGAGCCGGGCTCGATCGCCTTCTGGGACAACCGCGCCACCTGCCACTTCGCGCCCACCGACTTCGCCCACCTGGACGCGGACCGCGTGATGCACCGCGTCACCGTCCTCGGCGAGCCGGCCCTCGGCCCGGACGGCTTCACCTCCGAGCTCGTCTCCGGCGACCGGCTGGCCGCCTGGTAACCGCCGTCGGTCCGCTTTTAGAGGCGGCTTCCAGGCCCGTCTCATGGGAATCTCAGCGCGGCCCCCGAGCGTGTTCCCATGACCACGACCAGTTCCGTACCTCCGACCAGCGACCCGTGGCCCAAAGCCGCGAACTACCCGCCGCCGGAGCCTCCGGCGCGGTCCACGGTGCTCTACCCTCCGGTCGACCAGAGCCCGCCCGGCAGCCCGGGCGGGCTACGCACCCTGCCCGCCCGGTTCTGGCGCGGGCGGCCGGCCGACCCGGCCTGGGTGCGGCCGGCCCTGCTCGGGCTGCTGGCCGCCACCGGGGTGCTCTACCTCTGGGGGCTCTCCGCCTCCGGCTGGGCCAACGCCTTCTACTCCGCCGCCGTCCAGGCCGGCACCCGCAGTTGGGAGGCCTTCTTCTTCGGCTCCTCCGACGCGGCCAACTTCATCACCGTCGACAAGCCCCCGATGTCGCTCTGGCCGATGGAGCTCGCCGCCCGGGTCTTCGGCCTCAACTCCTGGACGGTGCTCGGGCCCGAGGCCCTGATGGGCGTGGCCACCGTCGGCGTGGTCTACGCGACGGTGCGCCGCCGGTTCTCCCCCCTGGCCGGCCTGGTCGCGGGCGCGGCCCTCGCGCTCACCCCGGTCGCCGTCCTGATGTTCCGCTTCAACAACCCCGACGCGCTGCTCGTGCTGCTGATGGCGCTGGCCGCCTACGGCCTGCTGCGCGCGGTCGAGACCGCCTCCACCCGCTGGCTGCTGTTCACCGGCGTGATGTTCGGCTTCGGCTTCCTCACCAAGACCCTGCAGGCGGTGCTGATCCTGCCCGCCTTCGCCCTGATCTACCTGGTGGTCGCCCCCACCGGCCTCGGCCGCCGCGTCCGCCAGCTCCTGTTGGCCGGCCTGGCCGCCGTGGTCTCGGCCGGCTGGTGGGTGGCCGTGGTCGAGCTGCTGCCGGCCGGCTCCCGCCCGTACATCGGCGGCTCGCAGGACAACAGCTTCCTCTCCCTCACCTTCGGCTACAACGGCTTCGGCCGGATCACCGGCAACGAGACCGGCTCGGTCGGCGGCGGTGGCCGCCCCGGCGGCGGCGCGGGCGGCGGCGGGAGCATGTGGGGGTCCACCGGCCTCGGCCGGCTCTTCGGCACCGACATCGGCGGCCAGATCGCCTGGCTGCTGCCCGCCGCGCTCGCCCTGCTGGTCTTCGGCCTCTGGGCCACCCGCCGCTACGCCCGCACCGACACCGCCCGGGCGGCCTTCCTGGTCTGGGGCGGCTGGCTGCTCTCCACCGCGCTGGTCTTCAGCTTCATGTCCGGCATCTTCCACCAGTACTACACCGTGGCCCTCGCCCCGGCGGTCGCCGCCCTGGTCGGCATGGGCGTGGACGGCCTCTGGCGGGCCCGGCACCGGCTCCCGTACGCGGCGGTGCTCGCCGTGGTGGTCGGCGGCACGGCCGTCTGGTCCTACCTGCTGCTCGGCCGCAGCTCCGGCTTCCAGCCCTGGCTGCGCGGCGCCGTCCTGATCGGCGGCCTGGCCGCCGCGGGCACCCTGCTGCTCGCGTCCAGGATCACCGGCCCGGCGGCCCGCCGCACCGCCGCCGTCGGCGGCCTGATCGCCCTCGCGGCCACCTTCGGCGGCCCCACCGCCTACGCCCTCGACACCGCCGCCACCGCACACACCGGCTCCATCCCCACCGCCGGCCCGCGCGTGGCCGACGCCCGCGGCTTCGGCGGCGGCGGCGGCGGCCCGGGCGGCTTCCCCGGCGGCAACCGCACCGGCCGCACCCGCGGCACCTTCCCGAACGGCGGTCTCCCCGGCGGCGGTTTCCCCGGCGGCACCCGGAACGGCACCGGCCAGACCGGCAGCCTCCCCGGCGGCGGCACCTTCCCCGGGGGTACGTTCCCCGGCGGCACCTTCCCCGGCCGCACCGGCGAACGCGGCGGCTTCGGCGGCGGTGGCGGCATGGGCGGCCTGCTCGACGGCGCCCGGGTCAGCACCGAACTCGCCACCCTCCTCAAGCAGGACGCCGCCAAGTACACCTGGGTCGCCGCCGCCGTCGGCTCCCAGAACCAGGCCAGCTACCAACTCGCCACCGACGAACCGGTGATGGCCCTCGGCGGCTTCAACGGCACCGACCCCTCCCTCACTCTCGCCGCCTTCCAGCAGTACGTCCAGCAGGGCCGCATCCACTACTTCATCGGCGGCGGCATGGGCGGCTTCGGCGGCGGCAACCGCTCCGGCGGCTCCACCGAATCCCAGCAGATCACCACCTGGGTCGAATCCCACTACACCGCCAAGACCATCGGCTCCGCCACGGTCTACGACCTCACCACCCCCAAGTAACCCCTCGGAAGTAGCCCCTCGGACGCGCCGAGCAGGGGCGCGGGGAGCCGCGCGGCCCGTCATCGTCACGGCCGCACACTGGTCCCCGCGCCCCAGCTGCGCTATCCGAGCCAGCCGCCGCCCTCCTCCACGGCCGCCAACAGCCGCACCTGGTACTCCTGGTGCACCGTCAGCACCGTCGCGTGCGCCCGCTGCAGCGCCACGATCAACTCGGCCACCAGCTCGGCCGACTCCTGTGCCTCGCTCATCGCGCCTTCTCCTCCTCCGCCACCGCTGCACCGACCACCGTCACCAACTCGCCCGCCCGGCCAGGGCCGAGCTGGCGCACGAAGGAATCCACCCCCGCCGTCCGGCTCAACCAGCGCTCTCCCGTGCGGCCCCGGGACTTCCGCCAGGGGCCCCAGGCGATCGAGGAGACCCTGCAGTGCGGGTGGTCCGCCCGCCAGGCGCAGGCGAAGCGGTCCAGCGCCTCGTTGGCGAGGGCCTGGTCGATCGCCCGGCCGCTGCCGTCGGGCCCGGCGGCCGAGCTGAAGAGGACCAGCTCCCGCAACCGCTCGTGCTCCAACACGTCGAGCAGCTGCACCAACCCGGCCAGTCGGGCATCCACCACCCGCGCGGCCCCTCGCACCGTCCGCCCTGCCGACGGGCCGGCCGAGGGTGCCCCGGCACCGTGCACCAGGCCGGTGATCCGCCCCGCGTAGGGTTCGAGCACGGCCCGGACGGCCTCCGCGTCCGCGAGGTCCACCGCCAGGTACTCCGCCCGCACGCCCGACTCGGCCAGCCGGGCGAGCGTCGCATGGATCTCGGCCAGCGCGGCGAGTTCGGCCGCCTGCCGGTCCAGCCGCCGCTGCGCCGCCGGGGCCTCGACCTCCCGACCGGCCCGCCGCAGTCGCTCCGCCAGCCCGGCCCTGAGCTCCGCCTCTCCCGCCAAGCCGAGGGCCCAGTCCGGGAGTTCGGTCAGCGGGGTGCGCCCGATCAGCACCAGCCCGCACCCGGCCTGCTCGGCCAGCCGCTGCACGCACCAGGAGGTGATCCCCCGCGCCCCGCCGGTCACCAGCAGCAGGTCCTCGGGTCCCAACTCCCGCACCGGACCGGCCGCCAAGGCCTGATCCGGCGCCGACTCCAGCCGCACCACCCGTCGGCCCGCCGGCCCGTGGGCGACCTCCGTCACCCCGGGGTCCTCGTCCTCGATCTCGGCCAGGAACAGCTCACCGAGCCCCTCCGCCGCCAGCTCCGGCGCGAAATCCACGGCCCGGCTGAACAGCCAAGGCTCCTCCCGGGCCAGCGTCTTGGCCAGGCCGCCCAGCCCGCCGGCCAGCGCCGCCGGCCACCGCCCGTGCGAACCGGCCAGCCCGAGCGCCCCGTCCAGATCGGTCACCGTGACGAACCCGGCCCGCTGCTCCGCCCCGGCCCAGCTCCGCAGCGGCGCCATCGCCTGCTCGGCCACCAGCACCGAGTGCCGCAGCCTGGCCACCACCCGCTGCGGATCAGCCAGCGTCTCATGCCCGGCCGTCAACACGCAGAGTCCGAACTCGCCTACCCCACCCAGTACTTCGGCCAGCGCCGACTCACTCCAGTCGGCGAGCACCGCCGCCTTCCCCCGCGCCACCGTCCCGGGCACCCCGACACTGGTCACCGCGAACCCGGCGTACCGCAGTGCTGCCCGGCAGAGCCGCGCCAACCGACTGTCGTCGTCCAACAGCAGCGCCGCCGGCCGCTCCCCGTACGCCTCCCGCCACCGCACCGCCGCCCCCTGCTCCCGCAGCACCGGATGCCACCGCTCGGCCGCCCCGCCCGGTTCCGGCTCGCCCCCAGCCTCCGACTCCCCCGCCCCGCCAGGCTCACCCGCACCGCCCGCCGGCCCCACCACCACGCCGACAGCCCGGCCCGCCTCCGGCTCACCCCCATCCGGCTCGCGCCCGGCCCACTCGCGCCCGACCGCCTCGCCCTCCCCGGAGTCACCCCCGACCGCCTCGCCCTCCGCCCACTCGTCAGCGGCGACCGCCTCGGACGGCCCCGCTCCCCCCTCCCGGCTCCCCCAGCCCACGCCGGCCCCGTGGCTCTCCACCCGGCCCTCGTAACCCTTGCCCTTCCCCGCGTCCCACCAGGCCGACAGCCCCACGGCCGAGTCCCCCTCGCCCGCCGCCCGCAGCGCCGCACCGGGCAGCCCGAGCAGCGCCGAGAAGACCTCCGCCGCCCGCGCGTGCGCCTCGCTCAGCGCCAGGCTGTGCCGCTGCAGGGCCTCCGCCCCGGCCCGCCGCGCGGGTTCGGGGCTGGCCAGCAGACCGCCGAGTGCGCGGGCGGTCTCCAACTGCGTGGTCAGGAAGCGGTGGTGCAACTCCAGGTGGGCCGCCACGGCCTCCGCCATCCTCCCCCCGCCCGCGACGGCCCCGCCCTTCACCTCCGGGCCCGGCGCACCCGACTCCTCCGCCTCGATCAGCACTCCACCCACGACCTCTCCCTCTCCCGTTCCACCCAAGCTCTCCGCCGCCGCCGGCGCGTACGTCCGGGACGGGTCCGGCACCGTCACCCGCACCCCGAGCACGGCCAACCGCACCACTGCCGCCCGGATCCCGGTCGCCGCGTCCGCGCCCGGCCCCGGATCCACCGCCACGTACTCCGCTGCCCCGCCCAGCGCCCGCCGGACCACCTCACCGATCCCCGCCCCCGGCCCGAACCCGACGAACACCCGAGGCCCGTCGGCCGCCAACTCACGCAAGCGGTCGACGAGTTCGTCCTGCTGCTCAGCCGGAGCGGACGCCCGCGCCCGCTGGCAGCGCTGCCCGGGCAGCCGTCGCGCCCCGCCGCCACCCGGCCCGTCCGGGCCGGCGGCCACCAGCCCCATCAGCGCCTCGTCCTCGAAGCCCCCAGCCGCGCCTAGTGCCGTCAACTCCCCGACCCCCCAACCGAGTACGGCCACTGGCCGCAACCCAGCCCCGGCCAGCACCCGGTACTGCCCGAGGGCCAAGGCGGCCACCGCCGGTGCGGCCACCCCGGGCCGCCGCAGACGGGCCGCCGCCACGGCCGGCACCGTGCCACCCACCGGGAAGACCGCCTGCGCCAGGGACGGTTCGTCATCAGCGGAAGCAGCGGCACAGTTGGCGGCGTCGAAGGCCGCCCGCACGGCGGGGAAGGCCATCGCGGCCGACCGGCCCATGTCGGGGTACCGGCCGTCCTCCGCGCCGAACAGTGCGACCACCTCGGTCTCCGCCGCGAGCCCCCGCCTCCGGTAGTGGATGCCCTCGGGGTGCTGCCAACTCTCCGCCTCCGGCCGGGCGTCCAGCTCGGCAGCGGCCAACCGCCGCAGCCGCCCGGCCACTTCCGGATCCTCGGCCACGAACCCCAGCCGGGCGTGCCCCACCGGCACCGCGCCCCCGACCGGCGGCGCCCCGCTCGCCAGCAGCGACCAGAGCGCGTCCGGATCCGGCGCGTGCCAGAACCAGGCCTCCGCCGTCGCGTGCCCGGCCACCTCCGGGGCCGCCCCGCCCCACTCCTCCAGCACCGCGTGGTGCAGCTCCCCGCCGAGGCCAAGCGCCGAGACCCCGGCCCGCCGCACGGGTCGGCGCGGATCGCGGATCCAGGGCCGCGCCTCGGTGTTGAGGTAGAGCGGCCGCCCGGGGCCGGGAGCCAGGGCCTCGATCGGGCGCTCGACGCCGCCCGTCGGCGGCAGCAGCCGGTGGTGCAGCGCGAGCACCGCCTTGATCAGCCCGGCTGCCCCGGCCGCCGCCCCCAGGTGCCCGACCAGCGACTTCACACTGCCGACCGCCGACCGCTCCCGCTCGCCGCCACCCCCGAAGCACTCGACCAGCAGGGCGGCCTCGGCGGCATCCTCCGCCGGGCAGCCACTCCCGTGCGCCTCGACCAACTCCACGCTCTCCGGGGGCAGTTCACAGGAGTCGTACACCCCCCTCGGCCCCCCACCCCCGACCCCCCGCAGCACCGCGTACACCCGGTCGCCGTCCCGCTCCGCGTCCGCCAGCCGCTTGAGCACCAGCAACCCGATGCCCTCGCCGGACACCGCACCCTCCGCATCCCGGTCGAACGGCCGCACCAGGCGGCCGCGACCGACCGCACCCTCGGCCGACCCCGGGTCCCCCAGCGAGCACCCCCCGGCCAGCATCAAGTCGACTCGCCCAGCCAGGAGTTCACCGACGGCCTTGGCCAGCGCGACCATCGCCCCCGCCGCCCCGGCCGTCACCTCGCGGCAGACCGCCCCCAGCCCGAGCCGGTCGGCCAGCCACCAGACCGGCGAAGCCCCGCCGCCCCCGCCGAGCACCACCCCGGCCCGCACCGGCACCGGGCAGCCCGCGTCCGCCAGCGCCGCCCGGGCCACCGCCAACCCGGCCGCCCGCACCCGGGCAGCGCCGTCCGCACCGCCGCCCTCCCAACCTGCGTCTTCTCCGGGTAGGTTGACAGGCATCCCGACCGACCCTCGGCCCGCCACCACCTGCGCCCAGTACGCCCCGAGGTCGGCGGCCCCGGGGAACGCCCCGGCCAGACCGACCACGGCCACCACGGCCGGCTGCGGCGCCACCGCACCGGAGTCGCTCGTCGGCTTGCTCTGCGGATTCTGCACGGGCTGCCTCTCCGGCGGGGACGGTGGACGTGAGCCCCAACCACCGCCCCCACCCCCAGGTCACCACCAGCCACCCGCACGGCGGGTACCAAATGGTCCGTCCAGCAGACAGCGCGTACGAATCGTCCGCCCGGACGGTCCAGTGCCGCGCACCGCGCCGCGCGGCGTCCCGGCCCAGCCCTCAGCCGCCGCAGAGCTGGAGCATGGTCTTCTTGTCGGCGGGCTGCACGGGCAGCTTGTACTTCAGCGAGACCTGGGCGAACCGGACGGCGTACGAGCAGCGCACCGCCTCGTTGGCGGGCAGCCAGGTGGACGGGCCGGAGTCACCCTTGGAGGCGTTCTGCGAGCCGTCGGCGGGGATCAGGTTGAGCGGGTCGTTGGCGATCTGCACCCGCTTGGCCTTGTCCCAGGTGGCGGCGCCCATCTGCCAGTCGTAGGAGAGCGGCATCACGTGGTCGATCTGGATCTTCGTGGCCTGCTGCTTGGTCCACTGCACGGTCTTGCCGGTGTAGGGGTCGTAGATCGACATCCCGGTCACCACGCAGCTGGAACCCTCCTTGTGCTCCAGCCGCTTGCCGTCGCGGGCGAGCAGGTCGTCCCGGGTGTCGCAGTTGTTGCGGGCCAGCGCCACGCCGTCGGCGGTGTCCGTCCAGGCGGGGCCGAACTGGTCGCGGTCGTAGCCGGCCCTCGGGCCGGGGTCGGCGGTCTTCACCTTGGCGATCAGCTCCCGGGCGGCCTTCCGGTCCGCGTCCGAGGTGAGCGGCGCCAACCCCGGCTTGGTGCCGTCCGGGTTGTCCAGCGGGCTGGCGCCGAGCTCGGCGGGCGGCGGCGCCGCGTCCTGCGAGGTCTTGGCACTGCTGCACCCGGCGAGCACCGGAGCGGCGAGCAGCAGGACGGCAACGGGCAGGGCGGTACGGCGCAGGCGCACGGAATCAATCCCTCGAAGGTGTGACAGCTGACGGCCCACCAGCAGACCAGTCGGCCCACACCGGGTCAAGTCACCACAACGAGGACACCCCTAGCGCAGGTGCACCGTCAGCCGCCGATCGCCGACATCGGCCGGTCCGGCTGGACGAAGTCCGCCGAGCCGATGTCATGGCCGGGGCCCTTGCGGGCGATGGTGGCCCGCCAGGCCCGCTCGATCTCGGCGTCGTCCGCGCCGCCGCGCAGCAGCGCCCGCAGGTCCGACTCGGTGGTGGCGAACAGGCAGTTGCGCAGCTGGCCGTCGGCGGTCAGCCGGACGCGGTCGCAGCCGCCGCAGAACGGCCGGGTGACGGAGGCGATCACGCCGACCACGGTGTCGGTGCCGGCGATCCGCCACTCCTCGGCCGGGGCGTTGCCGTGCCGGCCGACCGGCACCAGCTCCCAGCGGGCGCCGAGCACGGCGAGGATCTCGTCGGCGGTGATCATCTTGGTCCGGTCCCAGGCCCCCTGCGCGTCCAGCGGCATCGACTCGATGAACCGCATCCGGTACCCGTGCCCGGCGGCGAACTCGACCAGGTCGAGCAGCTCGTCCTCGTTGACCCCGCGCACCGGCACGGCGTTGACCTTCACCGGGGCCAGCCCGGCGGCCTGCGCGGCGGCCAGGCCGGCGAAGACGTCGGCGATCCGGTCCCGCCGGGTGATCGCGGCGTACCGCTCGGGGCGCAGGGTGTCCAGGCTGACGTTGACCCGGTGCAGCCCGGCCTCCTTGAGGGCGAGGGCCTGCCGGGCCAGGCCGATCCCGTTGGTGGTGAGCGATAGCTCGGGGCCGATCTCGGTGAGGCGGGCCACCAGGCCGGGCAGGCCACGCCGCAGCAGCGGCTCGCCGCCGGTCAGCCGGATCGAGGTGATGCCGAGCCGCCGGACGGCGATCCGGACCAGCCGGACGATCTCCTCGTCGGTCAGCACGTCCGGCTTGGGCAGCCAGTCCAGGCCCTCGGCGGGCATGCAGTAGGTGCACCGCAGGTTGCAGCGGTCGGTGAGCGACACCCGCAGGTCGGTGTGGACCCGGCCGAAGCGGTCGACCAGCGGTGCGGGTGCGGGGTCCAGGTGCCAGGTGTCCATCGCCCCAGTGAAGAGCCCGCCACCCGGAATCTCCAGCGGCGGATGCCCCGGCGACCCGCCCCGACCTGCGGCAACGGCTTGGACGATCATCCAACTACCGCCCCCACCCCAAGCCCACCAGACTGGCCCCATGGCAGCCACCCCCTCCTCTCCCGTCCCGGCCCTGATCCTCGCGGCGGGCGGCGGCCGCCGCCTCGGCGGACGGCCCAAGGCGCTGCTGCCCTACCGGGGTCGGCCGCTGGTCGAGCATGCGGTGGGGGTGGCCCGGGCGGGCGGCTGCGCCGAGCCGGTGGTGGTGCTGGGCGCGGCGGCCGAGCAGGTCCGGGCCACCGCCCGGCTGGACGGCTGCCGGCTGGCGGAGAACCCCGACTGGGAGTCCGGCATGGGCTCCTCCCTCCGCGCCGGCCTGGCCGCCCTCCCGCCGGAGGCGCCGGCCGTCCTCGTCCTGCTGGTCGACACCCCGGGCGTCACCCCGGCGGCCGTCTCCCGCCTGCTCGCCGCCCACGCGGCCGGCGCCGGCCTGGCCGCCGCCGCCTACGCCGGCCGCCGCGGCCACCCCGTCCTGATCGCCGCCCACCACTTCGCCGAGACCCTCGCCACCGCCCGGGGCGACGTCGGCGCCCGCGCCCTGCTCGCCGCCCACGCCGAGGAGCTCACCCTGGTCGAATGCGGCGACATCGCCACCCCGGACGACCTCGACACCCCCGAAGACCTCGCCCGCTGGACGGCCCGGAGCCACCTCGACTGAACGCAGGACACCCGGATCCGGCCAGCGGAGGAGGGTTTCCCGCCGGACGGCGGGGGTGCCCCTGAACTGTCCCTGAGGTCTTGGGGCAATCGGGCCCGGCCCCGGCGGCGATCGGGGACGATGGGCGGGAAAGCCACCCGACCCGACCCCCGAACGGACGGTGTGCGTGATGCCCGGCCTGCCGCTACCCGACGACTTCGGCGACGCCGACCGGTACGAGGCGGCCCGGTACGCCGACCCCGACCAGCCGGGCGCCGCACCGCCCGGAGCAGCACCGCCCGCCGGCACGCCGCAGGTCGGCGACCGGTACGGCACCCTCGACCGGTACGGCGCCGACGGCGGCCAGCCCGCCGGGGTGAGCGCGATCCGCTGCCCGGCCTGCCGCCGCGAGCACCTGTACGAGCCTCCCAGCCTGCCCTGCCCGTGCGGGGCGAGGCTGCGGGTGCCGCTGCTGCGCGGCGGGGTGCCGGTGCAGGTGCGGTTCCGCTCCTGGGAGGACTCCTGGCTGAGCATGCGCTGCCCGCACTGCGGCCGGGGCGACCAGTGGCCGCAGCCCGAGTTCACCTGCAACTGCGGCGCCACCGTCCGGCTCCCGGTCGACCGCGCGACCCGCGCGCAGAGCACCGGCCCGCTCGGCCTCCCCGCCACCCCCCGGGCGCCGCTGCCCTTCGGCGGCCACCCGACGGCCGAGCCCGCCTACCGGGTGCCGCCGCAGGGCGAGGCCCGCCCGCCCTTCCGCCCGCACCCGGTCCGCACCGCCGAGGACGCGGTGCTCACCGCCGCCCGCTACCTGCGCTGGCTCGGGTTCGAGGACCTCGAACTGACGGACGACCAACCGGGGCGCGCGGCCATGCTGTTGGGCGGTCGGATGGTCGCCCAGGTCGACCCGGGCCCGGGCCAGGCGGACGTGAAGACCATCGAGTGCCTCTGGCTGCAGACCCTGCACGCGGAGGAGATCGCCGCCGCGCTGTTCGCCGTCGGCGGCTTCTCCCACCAGGCCGCCGTGCGCGGCGAACAGCTGCTGGTGGCCCTGTTCCACCTGGACTCCGCCGGGCTGCCGCAGCCCGCCAACGGGGCCGCCGAGGCACTCACCGAGACCGGTTGGACCTCCTGAAACTCCGTCCCCATTCACCTCGGCGTCACCTGAAACCTGTGCGACACGCCGAAGAATCTGCCGCTCGTGATCTGGTGCACAAGCTCACCCCCGTGTTGAATTGCCGCCACGGTGGCAGCCTCGGGCTGCCGCCATGCCGGGCACCGCACACAAGGAGGTGGCGTTGTCGGAGCACCGTACGGCCTCGGGGGGAGAGGCGGAGGCGGTCTGGCGGCTGAGGTCGCGGGGCTGCTGGCAGGAGGCCGCCGAGTTACTCCGCCCGAGTGCCGAGACAGATCCGGAAGCGGCCCTCTGCCGGGCCGAACTCCTCATCGAACAGTGCCTGTTCACCGCCGGCCACTGGCAACAGGCCGAGGACGCGCTCCGGCTGGCCGAGGCCGGGGTGACCGGCACCGCGCAGCGCGCGGCGGCCTCCTGCGCCCGGGGGTTCCTCGCCTACCTGGCCAGCGTGCTCGGCCGCCGCGACCGGCTGGACGAGGCCCAGGCCGCCCTCGGCCGGACCTCCGCACTGCTGCCGCCGAACGCGCCCGGCCGGCCGCTGCTCGACTTCCGCCGGGGCCTGGTCGCCGAGAACCTGCTGCACGATCCGCAGGCCGCCCGGATGGCCTACCACCGGGCGCACGAGGGGGCGGTCGAACACGGCGACGCACTGCTCAGCTCGTACACCTGGCGGCACCTCGCCACCCTCGCCCTGGCGGCCGGCGACCAGGAGCGGGCCCGGGAGGGCTTCCGGGCCTCGCTGCGGCTGCGCGAGGAGCTCGGCTTCACCGTCGGGGTGGCGCCCGCGCTGGCCGCGCTGGCCGAGGTCTCCGAACCGGAGGAGGCGGCGCGCCTCCGAGCCGAGGCGGCCCGGCTGGTGCAGGCTCTCGGGGGCGTACCGGTCTGGCTCTCCCGGGGCTCGGGCGCCGTGCCCGGGCCGGGGGCTCCCCCGGACGGCCGCATGCGGCAGGACGCGGGCGGCACCGTCGGCTAAGGTGAGGCTAACCTGCCCCGGGTGCGCGGCACTTGACCTGCCGTCAGTCCGCTACCCGGGGTCGCCTCCCCAGCCGCCCCGCGCGCCCCGCCCCCACCCGGAGCGCCGGACGACCCGATGGGCCTCGCACCATGACCACCGGCACCACCGCGCCGCCCGTCGCACCCACCACACCCGCCGCTCCCCTGCTCGCCTCCTACGGCAGGTTGCGCGAGGTCTTCCCCGCGCTCCGCGTGCACCACCGCGCGCCGCGAGCCGGCCAGGGCTGGATCCGCACCGCCGACCTGCTCCGCCACCGCCCCACCCTGCGCGCGCTGATCGCCGTGGACGCCCACCAGGGCCTGGCCCGCTACGGCACCCCGCTGCGCCCGGACGTGGCGGCCGGCTTCTGCCTGCACCGCTACTGCTGGCCGGTCTCGCTGCTCTTCACCCTCCCCTGGTTCCTCGAGCGCCGGGTGCCCCGGATCCCCGCCGAGGCCGTCGCGCTGCGCCGCCGCAGCAACGAACTCTCCTTCCGCTACGAGGAGTTCAGCTGCCTCCCGGACGACCCGGCAGCCGGCCTGCCCGCCGCCCGGGTGGTGCCGGACGAGGCCGCCCTGCGCGAGCGGCTGCTCGCCGCACTCGCCGAGCACCTGGCCCCCGTCCTGACCGCCTTCCGCCCCGAGCTGCGGCGCGGCCCGCACACCCTGCGGGCGATGGCCACCGACGACGTGATCGAGGCGCTCTGGTACGCGGGCAGCCTGCTCGGCGCCGAGGACCGGGCCGCCGAAGAACTCACCGAGCTGTTCGGCCAGGCGAGTTCGGAGTTCTTCACCCCCGGCGGCACCGGCTTCCGACGGACCGAACGGCCCGCCGCCCCGCCCGTCCGCTCCCGCACCAGGCTCAGCTGCTGCCTCTACTACACCGTCCGCGCCGAGGACGCCTGCGCCGGCTGCCCCCGTCGGAAGTGATTGCCCGTCAAGGACGGTCGTTCATCCTACTGATATGCCCGTATACGGTACGGAATTCCCTCTCCCCGGTACTTTGCCGTCAAACCGGCCATACCGCACCCACGCCTGCGCCATGATGGGCTCCGCCTTTCACTACGCAGGAAAGCGAGGCTGGTCAAGGCCATGAAACTGTCCGACATACCACTGGGCTGGGCCATCACCGGTGTGGCCGTGCTGGTGGTGACCGCCGTGCTGGTGGCCGTCGCCCGCACCCGGGCCGCCGCCCCCACCGGCGCCGCGGACTCCTGGGAGCGCAGCGAGGACCGTCGCCGCCGCAAGGAGTCCCTGTACGGGGGAGCCTCGTACACCCTGCTGTTCTGCTGCGCGGCCGTCGCGGCCGCCCTCTCCTTCCACGGCCTGGTCGGCTTCGGCATCCAGAACCTCGACCTCTCCGGCGGCTGGGAGTACCTGGTGCCCTTCGGCCTCGACGGCGCCGCGATGTTCTGCTCGGTGCTCGCCGTCCGGGAGGCCAGTCACGGCGACGCGGCGCTCGGCTCGCGCCTGCTGGTCTGGCTCTTCGCCGGCGCCTCCGCCTGGTTCAACTGGGTCCACGCCCCACGGGGGTTCGGCCACGCGGGCGCCCCGCAGTTCTTCGCCGGGATGTCGCTCTCGGCCGCGATCCTCTTCGACCGCGCGCTCAAGCAGACCCGCCGGGCCGCCCTGCGCGAGCAGGGCCTGGTGCCGCGCCCACTGCCGCAGATCCGGATCGTCCGCTGGCTCCGGGCCCCCCGGGAGACCTACGCGGCCTGGTCGTTGATGCTGCTGGAGAACGTCCGCACCCTGGACGAGGCGGTCGAGGAGGTCCGCGACGACAAGCGCGAGGCCGCCGCCAACCGCGAACGCCAGCGCCTGGCCAGCCGCCGCGAGCGCGCCGAACTCCGCGCGATCGGCCGGGCGAACGGCGGTGTCTGGCGCCAACGCGCGGCCCCCCGCCCCGAGTTGGAGCCCACCCCCACGGAGCCCGCGATAACCGAGGACCCCACCCAACCCGGCCTCCCGGCCCGCCCCGCGCTCGACCTGACCCCGGACGAGGAGACCATGACCATCCCCCGCCTCGACTCCCTGGAACAGAAACTCAAGGACCTGGAACAGCAATTCGGCTAGGAGCTGTCCGGCCGATCATGTGACTTTCGCTTGCTCTGGTCGTTGGTTCGGTCATGGGGCGGGGTGATCTGACAGATGCCGAGTGGGAACGGCTGCGGCCGTTCCTGCCGGTCAGCAACAGGCGTTGCGGGCGGTGGCGGGACCACCGGCAGGTGATCGACGGGATTCTGCACCGGGTGCGGACCGGTGTGCACTGGCGTGACCTGCCCGAGCGTTTCGGTCCCTGGAAGACCATCTACGAACGCCACCGACTGTGGTCGGCCGACGGGACCTGGGAGCGCCTGCTCCAGCGGGTCCAGGCCGAGGCGGACGCGAGCGGCGACATCGACTGGGACATCTCGGTCGACTCCACCGTCGTGCGGGCCCACCAGCACGCGGCCGGCGCCCCTACCGACCTGCCGCCAGCCCTCGCCCCAAAGGGGGATGGGCCAGGAGAACACCAGGACGAGACACCGTGGCAGAGCCTCGTCGCCCGTCTGGCGGAGGTGGTGCTGGAGGTGAGGGCCTGGGCCGCTCGCGCGGCGGGTTCACCACCAAGGTCCACCTGAGCGCGGACGGCCGGTGCCGCCCGCTGTCCCTGGTCGTCACCGCGGGGCAGCGGGCTGACTGCACGCAGTTCGAGCCCGTGCTGGAGAGGATCCGCGTCCCGCGGACCGGCCCGGGCAGGCCCCGCAAGACGCCCGACAGCCTGGCCGCCGACAAGGCCTACAGCAACGGGCCGTGCCGCACCTACCTGCGCAGGCGCGGCATCCCGCACACCATCCCGGAGAAGACCGACAGCCGGGCCGCCCGCCTGCGCAAGGGATCACGCGGCGGACGGCCACCGGGCTTCGACGAGGAGCGGTACAAGAAGCGGAACACCGTCGAACGGGCCATCAACAAGCTCAAGCACGCCAGAGCCGTCGCCACCCGATACGACAAACGCGGCTACGTCTACCTCGGCACTGTCACCGCGGCAGCCCTCGTCATCTGGCTCCGAACATGATCGACCGGACAGCCCCTAGCCGATGCACCCAGGGCGACCACCAGGGGCGCGGGGAACTGCGCGGGCAAGCGAGGGGGCGCGAGTCCCGCCGTACGCACAGATCCTCGCGCCCCAAGGGATACCCGCGCAGTTCCCCGCGCCCCCAATAGTCAGAGCCCCAGTTCGAACCACATCCGCTTGCCCGTCCCGCGAGGCTCCACGCCCCACCCGTCCGCCAGTGCCTCGACCAGCATCAACCCCCGCCCGGAGGAGGCCTGTTCGCCCGGAGTGCGCCGGGTCGGCCAGAGGTCCGACTCGTCCTCCACCTCCACCCGCAGGCGGGTGCCGGCGGCCGGCTCCCGGTACAGCCGGGCGGTGAACATCGCGTCCCGGTCGGTGTGCCGGATGGCATTGGTCACCAGCTCCGAGGCCAGCAGCTCCGCCGTGTCGACCAACTCCGGTACGCCCCAGCGGCGTAGCGCGTCCCGCAGCTCGCCCCGCAGCTCGGAGATCCGGGCCAGATCGGCCTGCCCGATCCGCCGCCGGAGCTGCTGGGCGGCCAGCCCGCCCGCCGGGCCGTCCCAGCGGAGCAGCAGCAGCGCTATGTCGTCCTCGCGCTCGGTGGAGTCGGCGGCCTGCGAGGCGATCCGGTCGGCCAGCAGCTCCAGCGGGTCCTGGGCGGACTCGCCCCGGGCGGGCAGCGGCCGCCCGACGGCCTCGCAGAGCCGGGCGAAGCCGGTGTCCAGGTCCATGTCGCGGGCCTCGACCAGGCCGTCGGTACAGAGCACCACCGTCTCGCCCGGGTCCAGGCTGAACCGGGTGACCCGGTACTCCTCGTCGGGGGCGACCCCGAGCGGCAGCCCGCCGACCACCGGCATCACCACACCGGTGCCGTCGGAACGGCGCAGCACCGGGTCCAGGTGGCCGGCCCGCACCGCGTAGACCACGCCGTAGTCCACGTTGACCTCGGCGTAAGTGCAGGTGGCGAAGTGGTCGGTGTCCAGATCGGCCAGGAAGCGGGAGGCCCGGGCCATCACGGCGGCCGGCGGGTGGCCCTCGGCCGCGTACGCGCGCAGCGCGATCCGCAGCTGGCCCATGATCCCGGCCGCGTGCACGTCGTGCCCCTGCACGTCGCCGATCACCAGGCCGACGTGCCCGCCGGGCAGCGGCACCACGTCGTACCAGTCGCCGCCGATCTGCAGGCCGGAGCCGGCCGCGAGGTAGCGGACGGCGGTGGTGACGCCGGGCACGGACGGCACCGTCCGGGGCAGCATGACCCGCTGGAGGCCGGCGGCCAGCTCGTGCTCGGCGTCGTGCAGGCGGGCCCGGGCGAGCGACTGGGCGACCAGGCCGCCGAGGGTGGTGAGCAGGGTGCGCTCGTCGGTGTCGAGCTCGCGGTCGTCGTCGAAGCTGACCAGGCAGACGCCGATCACCCGGCCGCTGGCGATCAGCGGCAGGAAGGCCCAGGCGCTGCGCGGGAAGCGCTCGGCGAGCAGGCCCCAGGCCTCGGGGTAGCGCTCGCGGTACTCCTCGCGGCTGCCGATGAAGACCGGGAGCCGGGTGCGGACGGCCTCCGCTCCGGGGTGGATGGGCAGCAGCGGGGAGCGGTGGAAGGGGTGCATGTCCTCCGAGCGGTAGCCGCTCGCGCCCAGCACGTGCAGCCGGCCGGCCTCCAGCGAGGCGAGCACCAGGCCGTCCGGCGGCAGGCCGGGCAGCGGCAGCTCGGTGAAGACCCGCGCCACGTCGCGGACGGTGACGGCCTCGGAGAGCGCCCGGGCGGCCTCCTTGATGAACCGCGAGCGTTCCTCGCGGAGCATCGCCAGCTCGCCGGCCCGCTCGCGCTTGTGCAGCTCGACGGTGGCGTCCCAGACGAAGCCGACCATCCGGGAGGCCCGCCCGAAGGCGTCGGCCAGCACCCGGCCGCGGAAGCGCACGGCGTGCAGCTCGCCGCCGGGGAAGACGGTGCGGTAGTAGGCGCCGCACTGGCCGAGCTCGGTGACCGCGCGCTCGACCCGGCGGCGCACCACGGGGGCGTCCTCGGGGTGCAGCATGGCCAGGAAGGCCCCGGAGCTGCGGTCGAAGCGGCCGGCGTCAAGACCGAGGATGGCGCAGGCGCGCGGATCGCCCTCCAGCACGTCCCGGCGGATGTCCCAGTCGAAGGAGCCGATGCCGTTGGCGGCCATCGCCGGTTCGAGCCAGTCGGGGGTGGAGTCGCCGCTGCGGGTGGGCAGGCCCCGGGAGACCACTGGGGTGATCCGCCCGGCGGCCAGCCCGGCGGGTCTGCGGGAGCCGCCGACGGCGCCTTCGCGGGCGGCGCGGGCGGGGCTCTCCACGGGCGCCGGGGTCTCGGCCCGGGCCGCGCTCCGGCTGGTCTGGGCCGGTGGGGTGCGGCGTGCGGGCGGCTCGGGCTCTGTCGCCATGCTTCTCCTGCCGCTGCCGTGCCACCCCGTCCCGTGGGCGGGCGTGGCCGTGTGGTGGTGGGGCGATGCGTCGGACGGTGCGAGGGGTCTCGGGGGTTGGTCGAGGATCCGTTCTCCCCGCCGCCCGTCCCGGGCACACATTCTCACTATCCCATCGAAAGATTACTAGTATCGCCTCACCTGGACGGATGCACTGGAGCGCACCCACCCCACCCAGGTCAGCACAGCCCTGGCCCCGAAGGCAACGGGCGCGGCCGTGCCGCTACAGACCCGCAACGCTCCCCCGGGCCGCGTCGCGCTCAGGCCGGGCCGAGCTCGAACCAGGTGACCTTGCCGTCCCCGCGCAGCTGCACGCCCCAGTCGTCGGCCAGCGCCTCCACCAGCAGCAGGCCCCGCCCGGAGGTGGCGAACTCGCCCACCGCCCGACGCCCCGGCAGCCTGGCCGCGCCGTCCTGCACCTCCACCCGCAGCCGCGCCTCACCCGTCAGCACGGCGTCGAAGACCGCGCCCCGACCGGTGTGCAGCAGCGCGTTGGTCACCAGCTCCGAGGCCAACAGCTCGGCGGTGTCGGCGAGTTGCGGGACGCCCCAGCGCACCAGCGCCGCCCTGAGCCGGTGCCGCACCTCGCGCACGGCCGGCAGGTCGGCCGGCTCCAGCAGGGCGTGGATCCGCCGGTGCAGCGCGCAGCCGGCGCTCTGCACCGGCGCGGTCTCCGCCCGCGCGGGCGCCGCGAGCCTGTCACTGCCCGAAGCCGTCCGCTGCCGCGGAAACCTGGCCTGGCCATCCTTCACCGCACGCCCCCCGCCCTCTCCCGGGCGACGACCGACCGACCCCCACCGATCGGGCCGCCCCTTCTTGCCGACGACCATCCTCATGCCCGCCGGGCGCGCTCCGCAACAGTGCGTGGACGCTCACCTGGGGTGAAGCGGTGGTACGGGGGCGCGTCCGTGATCCAACTCCCGGCCCCGAACAGGTTTACTCCGCGCACCACCCGATCCCGGGGCCCCACCACCCGATCCCGGGACCCCACCAGCCGATCCCGGGGCCCCACCAGCCGACCTCAGCGGCCGAAGGTCACCTCACCGGTGTCCAGCGAGTAGTACCCGCCCACCACCTCGAGCTTCCCGGCCTCGACCAGCGGGCGCAGCAGCGCGTCCCGGCGCAGCCGGGCCACCGTCTGCCGGGTCTGGGCCCGGATCACCGCGTCCACCAGCGCCTCGGCCGGGGCGGTGCGGCGCGCCTCCTCGTACGGGCCGCGCAGGTCCTGCCCGATGTCGGCGAGGTGGCCGGGCAGGCGCTCGCCGGTCCGGAAGGACCGCACGGCCGCCGTCACGGCGCCGCAGCGCTGATGGCCCATCACCACCAGGAGCTTGGCGCCCAGCTCGGCCGGGCCGTACTCGAGGCTGCCGGTGACCAGGCCGTCGGCGGTGTGCGCGGCCGTCCGGATCACCATCAGGTCGCCCAGGCCCTGGTCGAAGACCAGCTCCGGGGGCACCCGCGAGTCGATGCAGGTGAAGACCACCGCGAAGGGCTCCTGATGGGTGGCCACGTCCCGGCGCCGGGCCGCCGAGGAGTCCGGGTGCACCACCCGGCCGGCCACCCAGGCCGCGTTGCCCGCCTCGAGGCGGGCCAGCGCGAGCGCCGGGGTGCCCACCGGCCCGACCGTACTGCCGGGCGCCGTCTCCGGGGCCGCGCGCAGGCCCTCCGCCGAGGCCCGCGGCCCGGGCAGCAGGCCGACCCCGGCCGCCAGCCCGGCCACCGCCACCGTGCCGGCCCGCAGCACGCCCCGCCGATCCGTCCGCACAAGCCTCTCCCCACCGTCGGAACGCCCTGACGGCGAGTCACCGTACCCGGCTTCTGCGGACGCCTTGCTCACTTGCGCAGTGCGGCGGTCGCTCTCTGGAGGAAGCCACGGAAGAGCTCCCGCTCACCCTCCTCGAAGGCTGTCCAGAGCACCGATTCCACTTCCACCGCCCGGGCGTCCGCGGCGGCCACCAGCACCCGGCCGGCCGGGCTGAGCCGGGTGACCAGCACCTTGCCGTGCAGCTCGGAGGGCTCGCGCTCGACCAGGCCCTTGGCCTCCAGATTGGCCAGCAGGCCGGCCATGGTCTGCGGGGTGACGGCGGCGCCGCGCGCCAGCTGCGCGCCGGACATGCCCGCCCGCTCGGTCAGCTGGAGCAGTACCGCGTACTGCGGCACCGTCAGGTCCAGCGCGCGCAGCGCCTCGGCCTTGGCGGCCATCATGGCCTGCTCGGCCTGCTTGATCTGCAGGCCCAGGCGGTGCGGCACGCCCTGCGGGCCGGCGAGCAGCTCGGCGGGGTCGGTGGTCATGGGCTGCTGCCTCCTCCGTACGGGGCCCGGTGCCCCCAGGGGCGGGGACGCCCCCCAGTATCCCCGCCCCCACCGGGGCGCGGGTCACCGCGTCCGCGGCACGCACGCGGGGAGGAGTCAGCGCACCCGCAGCACGTACTTCGTCTCGGCCGTGCGCCCCTCCAGGCGCCGGTGCGCCTCGGCCACCCCGGCCCAGTCCACCTCCTCGACGGAGGTCTTGAGCGTGCCGTCGGCGACCAGCCGCAGGCCCTCCTCCAGGTGCGCCCGGAACAGCTCGGGCCGGCGCCCCAGCAGGCCGCCCATGTTGTAGCCGGTCAGCGCGAAGCTCTCGTACCAGACCTCGTTGGCCGCCAGCGTGAGGTCGCGGTCGGCCGCGTTCCCGATCACCACGTGGCGCCCGAACACGGCCAGCCAGCCCCGCACCTGCCCGCGCGGCTCGCCGCCGACGCTGTCGATCACCACGTCGAAGCCCTGGCCCTGCGTCAGCTCCCCGACCCGGTTGGCGATCTCGTCGTAGCTCAGGACCTGGTCGTAGCCCCCGGCCGCCGCGGCCCGCTCGGGGGTGCCGGCGGCGCCGACCACCAGGGCCGCGCCGTAGTGGCGGGCGAGCGGGCCGAGCAGGGCGCCGAGCGCGCCGGCCGCGCCGAGCACCAGGACGCGGTCGCCCTCGCCCACCCGGGCGGCGGACCGCAGGGTGCCGACGGCGGTGACCGCGTTGCAGGCGGTGGCGGCGGCCAGCCGGGGGTCGAGCCCGGCGAGTTCACCCGCCAGGGGGACGGTGGCGACGGCGCCCGCGATGACGCGCTCGGCGTTGCCGCCGAAGCCGGTCGGCACCGCCACCACCGGCTCGCCGACCCGCAGCCCGGTCACCCCTTCACCGAGCGCCGCCACGGTGCCGGCCACCTCCAGGCCGGGCACGGCCGGCAGCGGCAGCGGGAACTGGCCCCGGCGGAACATCACGTCGGCGAAGTGCACCCCGGCGTGGCTGACCTCGATCGCCACCTCGCCGGGCCCGGGCTCGGGCAGCGGCAGGCCGTCGGCCACCTCCAGCACCTCGGGGCCGCCGGTACGGGTGTAACGGATCGCGCGCATGGTGGAGCTCCCCCTCGTCGTCGTACGGCGCGTCGTTCCGCGCCGCACCATCGTGCACTGCCTTGAAGCAGTAGCCATACATATATCAGCTACCTGACATTCAAGTCACGCCATTGCCGCACCCGCCGCCCGGCGCGCCGGACCGGCGACCCGCCCCTCGACGGGCAAGGCTGAAGGCAGCCGGCGGCCGGACAACCCGAGGCGGCCGACGGCTGGACAACCCGGCATGCCCCGGGTTCAATGGCCAAAGGCATTTGAACGCCGTTCTAACCGCGAGCGAGGCACCGTGCGACTGACCCCCACCGAACGGGACCGGCTGCTGATCTTCACAGCGGCCGAGCTGGCCCGCGCCCGCCGGGCGCGCGGCGTGCGGCTCAACGTCCCCGAGGCCACCGCCCTGATCGCCGACACCGTCTGCGAGGCCGCCCGGGACGGGCGCCGGCTGGCCGAGGCGATCGAGGCCGGGCGCTCGGTGCTGACCGCCGCCGAGGTGCTGCCCGGGGTGCCGGACATCGTCACCACCGTGCAGGTGGAGGCCGTGTTCGAGGACGGCACCCGGCTCGCCGTGATCAACGACCCGTTCCGGGGCGCCGGTTCGCTCGGCGAGCAGGCCCCCGGCGGGGCGCTGATCGGCAGCGGCGCGGGCTACGACCCGGTCGAGGAGACGGTGGTGCTGCCGGTGCACAACACCTCGGCGGTGCCGATCTCGGTCACCTCGCACTTCCACTTCTTCGAGGCCAACCCGCGCCTGGCCTTCGACCGCTCGGCCGCCTACGGCACCCACCTGGCCGTGCCGGCCGGCTCCTCGGTCCGCTTCGACCCCGGCGCCACCGTGGAGGTCGGCCTGGTGCCGATCGGCGGCGAGCGGGTCGCGATCGGCTTCGCCGGCCTGGTGGACGGCCCGCTGGACGCCCCCGGCGCCCGCGAGGCCGCGCTGGCCAAGGCCCGCGCCACCGGCTACCTCACCAGCTTCGACGATGCGGAGATCGAGTCATGAGCACCCCGACCACCGCCGTGGAGGCCCGCCGATGAGCGCGATCACCCCGCACGACTACATCTCGGTGCACGGCCCCCGCGCGGGCGACCGGATCCGGCTGGGCGACTCCGGCCTGATCGTCCGGGTCGAGTCCGACTCGCAGGCGCCCGGCGACGAGTTCCTGGCCGGCTTCGGCAAGACCGCCCGGGACGGCCTGCACCTCAAGGCCGCCGCCGTCCGCGACACCTGCGACGTGGTGATCTCCAACGTGCTGGTGATCGACGCGATCCAGGGCATCCGCAAGACCTCGATCGGCCTGATCGACGGCCGGATCGCCGCGATCGGCCGGGCCGGCAACCCGGACACCCTGGACGGGGTCGAGGTGGTGGTCGGCACCGGCACCACGATCGTCTCCGGCGAGGGGATGATCGCCACCGCGGGCGCCATCGACACCCACGTGCACCTGCTCTCGCCGCGGATCATGGAGGCCTCGCTGGCCTCCGGCGTGACCACCATCATCGGCCAGGAGTTCGGCCCGGTCTGGGGCGTCGGGGTCAACTCCCCCTGGGCGCTGCGGCACGCCTTCAACGCCTTCGACGCCTGGCCGGTCAACATCGGCTTCCTCGGCCGCGGCTCCTCCTCGGACGCCGCCCCGCTGGTCGAGGCCCTGGTGGAGGGCGGCGCCTCCGGCTTCAAGGTGCACGAGGACATGGGCGCGCACACCCGCGCGCTGGACACCGCGCTCCGGGTGGCCGAGGAGCACGACGTCCAAGTCGCTCTGCACACCGATGGGTTGAACGAGTGCCTGTCGGTCGAGGACACCCTCGCCGTGCTCGAGGGCCGCACCATCCACGCCTTCCACGTCGAGGGCTGCGGGGGCGGGCACGTGCCCAACGTGCTCAAGATGGCCGGCGTCGAGAACGTGATCGGCTCCTCCACCAACCCCACCCTGCCGTTCGGCCGGGACGCGCTCGGCGAGCACTTCGGCATGATCGTCTCGGCCCACGACCTCAAGGTCGACCTGCCGGGCGATGCCGCGATGGCCCGCGACCGGATCCGGGCCGGCACCATGGGCGCGGAGGACGTGCTGCACGACCTCGGCGTCATCGGCATCACCTCCTCCGACGCCCAGGGCATGGGCCGGGCCGGTGAGACGGTGCGCCGCACCTTCGCCATGGCCGGCAAGATGAAGGCCGAACTCGGCCCGCTGGACGGTGGGTTCGGCACCACCGAGAGCGGCGACGACAACGAGCGGGTGCTCCGCTACATCGCCAAGCTCACCATCAACCCGGCCATCGCCCACGGCCTGGCCCACGAGGTCGGCTCGATCGAGGTCGGCAAGCTGGCCGACATCGTACTCTGGCGTCCCGACCACTTCGGCGCCAAGCCGCAGCTCGTGCTCAAGGCCGGCTTCCCGGCCTACGGCGTGGTCGGCGACCCGAACGCCTCCACCGACCGCTGCGAACCCCTCGTGCTCGGCCCGCAGTTCGGCGCCCACGGCGCCACCGCCGCCGACCTCTCGGTGGCCTTCGTGGCCCAGGCCGCCGCCGACGGCTCCTACCTGGACCGCGCGGCCGACCAACTCCCCACCCGCAGGCGCCGGGTGGGCGTCCGCGGCACCCGGGGCATCGGCCCGCGCGACATGGTCCGCAACGCGCGGATCGGCCACGTCCAGGTCGAGGCCGACACCGGCCTGGTCTCCCTCGACGGCGAACCGCTGCGCTCCGAGCCCGCCGACAGCGTCTCGCTCAGCCGCCTCTACTTCCTGTAACTCCCCCACCGCATCAAGGATTACCTCATGACTGAGACCCCCGCCGCGCTCGGCTACCGGATGCCCGCCGAGTGGCACCCGCACGAGCGCACCTGGATGGCCTTCCCCACCGACAACCCCACCTTCGACTCCCCCGAGCACCTGCACAGCTCCCGGCTCGCCTGGGCCAGGGTGGCCGACACCATCGTCCGGTACGAGCCGGTCACCCTGATCGTCAACACCGGCGAGACCGAGACCGCCCGGGGCTACGTCTCCCCCGAGGTGGAGATCGTCGAGCGCCCGCTCGACGACGCCTGGATGCGGGACATCGGCCCCTCCTTCCTGCTCGGCCCGGACGGTGAACTCGCCGCCACCGACTGGATCTTCAACGGCTGGGGCGCCCAGGGCTGGGCCCGCTGGGACAAGGACCAGCACATCGCCGAGGAGATCGCCGGCCTGACCGGCGTGCGGCGCTTCGCCTCCCGCCTGATCAACGAGGGCGGCGGCATCCACGTGGACGGCGAGGGCACCGTGCTCGTCACCGACACCGTGCAGCTCGGCGAGGGCCGCAACTCCGACTGGACCCGCGAGGAGGTCGAGGCCGAGCTCAACGCCTTCCTCGGCACCACCAAGGTGATCTGGGTCCCGCGCGGACTCACCCGCGACTACGACGAGTTCGGCACCCGGGGCCACATCGACATCGTCGCCTCCTTCGTCCGCCCGGGCGTGGTCGTCGCCCACACCCAGCCCGACCCCGCCCACCCCGACCACGAGGTCTGCCAGGAGATCGTCGCCCTCCTGCGCGCCGCCACCGACGCGGCCGGCCGCACCCTCGAGGTCATCGAACTCCCCGCCCCCACCGTCCTCCTGGACGAGGACGGCGAGCCCGTCGACTACTCCTACATCAACCACTACGTCGCCAACGACGCCGTCATCCTCTGCGCCTTCGACGACCCCCGCGACACCGAGGCCCAGGCCATCCTCGCCAAGGCCTACCCCACCCGCACCGTCGAACTCGTCGACGCCCGCGAGATCTTCGCCAACGGCGGCGGCATCCACTGCATCACCCAGCAGCAGCCCAAGGCCGGCTGACCCCGGCACGGCCCGCACGCGCGCCCTCCGGCCGGCACCCCGGAGGGCGCCCGGTGTCCGTTCCGCGAGTGACCCGTCAGTCCTCGTCCAGGCCGAACTCCGCCCGGACCGCCTCCAGGGCGTCCTCCAGGGTCGGGGAGATCTGGTCGTGGCCGGTGAAGCCGTCGTCCTCGCCCGGGTCGACCGTCCAGCCGTAGCCGCTGACCGGGTGGCCGTCGACGGTGGCGGAGTGGTGGTCGTCGGAGACGGTGAGGGAGATGTTGCCGCCGGGGAACTCGGTGAGTTCGAGGTGGACGTCGCCGAGGATGCGGTGGACGGCGTCGCGGGTCTCGTCTTCGGTGGTCATGGCATCGGCTCCTCGGCGGGGTCAGGTACTGGTCTCCAGTCTGCCGGGCCCGGGCGGCCGGGTGCGCGACCCACCGTCGGTGAGTCGCGCACCGCGCCGGGCCTCAGCCCACCGAGGAGTTGTAGCCGTCGATGGCGGGCTGGAGCTCCTTCGCCGCGTCGGCCAGCGCCTGGTCGGCCGCCTTGGAGCCGCTGATCACCTGCTCAAGCGCCGTCTCCACGCCCTTGCGCGCCTGCGGCATCACGCCGAGCAGGCAGCCCGCCGTGGCCGGGGTGGGCTTGGTCGAGTGCAGCACGTCGATCGCGGTCTTGAACTGCGGGTACTTCGCCACCCAGGCCTGGTCCTTGGGGTCGTCCAGCGCCTTGCGGTTGACCGGGAAGTACCCGGTGCCGGTGTGCCAGACGGCCTGCTGCGCGGGCTCGTCCAGGTACTTGGCGAACTCCCAGGAGGCCCGCTTCTCGGCGTCCGAGTGCCCGGGCCCGTCGATCCAGAGCGAGGCACCGCCGATCACCGGCCCACCCTGGTCACCGGCAGCGAGCTTGGGGAACGGCGCGGTGGCCACGGTGAACTTGGCCGACTCGTTGTAGCCGCGCAGCACCCCGGTGGACTCCAGGTGGATCGCCACCCGCCCGGCCTTGAAGGCCGCCTGCGCGTCGGCCGTGGTCCGCCCGGTGTTGACGGCGTACCCGCCCTTGACCAGATCGGCCCAGGTCTGCAGGACCTGCGCCCCCTGCGCCGAGTCGTAACCCACCTTGGCGGCCTTGCCGTCCCGCCCGTTGCCCTGGTCGCAGTAGAGCGAGCCGGATTCGGCGAGCAGCTCCTCCACGAACCAGCCGTAGATCGCCGCGCCGAACCCGTACCGGGTGGTCTGCCCGCTCGCGTCCTTGACCGTCAGCTTCTTCGCCAGGTCGGCGATCTCCGCCAGCGTCCTGGGCGGCTGCGCCGGGTCGAGACCGGCGGCCTTGAACGCGTCCGCGTTCAAGTACAGCAGCGGCACCGAGGAGTTGAACGGCATCGAGGCCAGCTTGCCGCCGACGGTGTAGTAGTTGCGGATGTTCGGCTCCAGGTCGTCCAGGGAGTACTTGTCCCGGTCGACGAAGGCCTGCACCGGCACCGTCTGCCTGGAGTCGATCATGAAGCGGGTGCCCACGTCGTAGACCTGCACCAGCGAGGGCGTCGCCTTCTGCTGCACCGAGGCCTTGTACTTGGTCACCACGTCGTCGTAGGTGCCCTGGAAGAGCGCCTTGACCTCGATCCTGCCCTGGTGCGCCGCGTTGAAGGAGGAGACCAGCGAGTTGAGCACCGTCGCGTTCTGGCCGGTCATCGAGTGCCAGAAGGTCACCGTGGTCACCCCCTTGGCCTGGTCCAGCACGCTCGCGGCCGGCGCCGCGGCGTCACCCGAGGAGCCGTCCGAGGAGCCGCTCGAACTGCACGCCGTGAGGGCCAGACCGGCCGCCGCCACGGTGGCCGCCAGCCGCAGGGCCCACGCTCTGCTGGTCACAACTGTTCTCCTTCTCATGAGGGTTACGAGCGGACGCGCTCTAGCGCACGGCACCGGCCGTCAGACCGCGCACGATGAAGCGCTGGCCGAACACGACCAGCAGCAGGGTGGGCAGCAGCGAGAGCACCACCCCGGCCAAGGTCAGCCCCGGGTCGGCCACTTCGGCGTCCCGCAGGCTGGTCAGGCCGATCTGGATGGTCTGCATCTGCGCCGTGCGGGTGATGATCAGGGGCCAGAAGTACTGGTTCCAGGCCGACAGGAAGACGTAGACCGCGATCGCCGCCAGCGAGGGCTTGTTGAGCGGCACCAGCACCCGCCAGAGGAAGCGCCAGTGCCCGGCGCCGTCGATCCTGGCGGCGTCCCGGAGTTCGGCCGGGAACTGCCGGAAGGACTGCCGCAGCATGAAGGTGCCGAAGCCCGAGGCGAGGAAGGGCAGCACCAGCCCCGCGTAGGTGTCGGCCAGCCCCCAGCCTGACAGCGTCAGGTAGTTGGGGATGATCACGGCCTCCCACGGCACCATCAGGGTGGCCAGGAAGACGCCGAAGACCAGGCCCCGCCGGCGCAGCGGCAGGAAGACGAAGGCGTACGCGGCCAGGATCGAGGTGAGCAGCTGCGCCACCGTGATGATCCCGGCCGTGACGGCCGAGTTGAGGTACTGCCGGCCGAGCGGCACGGCGTGGAAGGCGGCCGCGAAGTTGTGGCCGGTCAGCTGATGCGGCAGCAACGAGGGCGGGTAGCCGATGAGTTCGCCGGGCGTCATGAACGAGCCCGCGATCACGTAGTACACCGGGAAGAGCACGGCCAGCACCGCGACCACCAGCACCGCGTAGGTGAGTATTCGGCTCAGCGCGCGGCTCATGCGTAGTGCACCTTCCGGTCGAGCACGCCGAACTGCGCGGCGGCGCAGGCGAGGACGACCACCAGGAGCACCACGGCCTGGGCACTCGCGGTGCCGAAGTCGCTGGAGCCGTAGGCGAAGGCCCGCTCGTAGACGGAGTAGACCAGGGTGCGGGTGGCGCCGTCCGGGCCGCCGCGGGTCAGGATGTGGATCTGGCCGAAGCTCTGCAGGGCGGTGATGGTGGAGACCACCACCAGGAAGAACAGGTGCGGCCCGAGCAGCGGCACGGTGACCGAACGGGCCAGCCGCCAGCCGCCCGCGCCGTCCAGCCGGGCGGCCTCGGTGATCTCCGGGGAGATCGAGCCGAGCCCGGCCGAGAGCACCAGGATGTTGTAGCCCAGGCTCATCCAGACCGAGGTCAGCGCGACCGAGAGCAGCGCGTACCGCGAGTCGGTCAGCCACCCCACCGGCCCCGCCCCGAGCTGCCCGAGCAGCCCGTTGAGCACGCCCCCGGCCGGGTTGTAGAAGACCGAGAAGACCACCGAGGCGCTGGCCACCGAGAAGGCGAACGGCAGCGCGAAGGCCGATCGGAAGGCCCGCACCCCGCGGATCCGGCTCTCCAGCAGCAGCACCACCGCGAGCGCGCCGAGCACCCCCGGCACCACCGTGAGCAGCACGAACAGCGCCGTGGTCAGCAGGGTGCGGTGGAACTCGGCGGAGCCCAGCAGATCGGTGTAGTGCTTGAACCCGACGTAGCGCGAGGGTGCGCCGAACAGGTCGTTGGCGTGCGTGGAGAGGTAGAACGTGCGGACCAGCGGCCAGCCGAGGAAGAGGGCGAAGACGGCCAGCGAGGGCAGCAGGAAGGCCCAGGCGAGGCTCCGTTCGCCCCAGCGGCGGGGGCGGGTGGGTGGTGCGGTCGGCATTGCGCTGTTTCACCTCATCTGACGTGGTGCCGGTCAGAACCGTGGCGTGCCCGGACGGCGTGGTGGCGATCCGGGGGTGACCGCCGGGTGTCCGCCCGGTGACGCGTTCGCGTCACCGCACGTGGCGGGGATACCTACCCAGCGAACGGCGCCGAACGCCTCCGGAGGGCCACCCCACGTATCGTGTGGCCCGTGACCGGAGAAAGGACCAGGGAAGGGGCCGGGATGGCCGAGCCACGGACGCGGCGGGCCGCCCGCCCGCGCGAGGAGGTGTACGCCACCGCACGCGCGGCGATCGCCGAGCACGGGCTGGCCAAACTCACCATGGCCGCCCTCGGCAAGCAGCTCCAGATGAGCGCCGGTCACCTGCTCTACTACTTCGGCAGCAAGGACCAGCTGCTGCTCGAAACGCTCCGCTGGAGCGAGGAGCAGCTCGGCGAGCGCCGCCGCGCCGCCCTGAGCCGGGCCGCCGGCGACGGCTGGCGCCAGCTCGCCGCCTACGCCGACCTCTACCTCCCCGAGGGCCCCGGCGACCCGCGCTGGATCCTCTGGCTGGAGGTCTGGGGCCGCTCCCCCGCCAGCGCCGAGATCCGCCAGGGCCAGCTGGACATCGAGGCCCCCTGGCACGCCGACCTGGTCGCCGTGCTCGAAGCCGGCTACGCCTCCGGCGAGTTCACCCCGGCTGCGCCGGGCGCGAGCCCGGACGACCGCGCCGTCCAACTCCGCGCCCTGCTCGACGGCTTCGCCGTCCCGGTCGCCATCGGCCTGCCGGCCGCCACCCGCGAACAGGCCGCCACCCAGGTGGCCGCCGTCAGCCGCGGCCTGCTCGGCCGCGGCTGACGCCCCGTCGCTCCCACCCCGTCTCTCGCACTCCGTCCGGACCCACTCCGTCCGGACCCATTCCGTCCGACATCACACATCAATCCGTCCGACATCACTCCGTCCAGAGCGCGACGGCCGTCCGGTCCTCCGCGTGCCCCTGGGCGCGGACCTGCACCTGCCGCAGGAAGTCCACCGACCCCGGCGGGTGCGGGTGGGCCCAGTGGTTGGCCAGGAAGTGCGCGACGGCGGCCTCCTCCGCCACCGGCTCGGCCAGCCCAGGCGTGCAGAGCAGCAGGATGTCCCCGGTGGTCGCCGGCACCAGCCGGAACCGGAAGCTGCGCGGCGCCGCCCCCACCCCGTGCGGGGCCGTCACGGGCGGCTCCCCGTCCGGGTGGTGCAGCAGCCGCGCCGCGTACGCGTCGATCCAGTGCCCGGACCGCAGCAGGTACAGCCCGCCCGGCCCGACCCCGAACGCCGCCCGGTGGGTGGCCTCCCCGTCGAGCGGCACCAGCAGGCAGTGCAGCGACCCACCGCCGCCCGTGCCCTCGCCCCCGGCAGGGGCACCCCCGTCCTCGACGGCCGCACCACCCGGGACGCCGGCCCCCACCCCCCGCGCACCCGAAGCGGCGCGGAGCGGGGCCGCCGCCTGGACGGCCAGCCGCTGGAGGCCGTACCGGAGCCGGTCCCGGGCCCCCTCGCGCAGATCGGCCGCGAGCTCGGCCCGGCTCCGGCCGACGGCGGCGGCCAGTTGCCGGCAGGCCTCGGCCGCAGCGGAGCACGGCCCCGCCCCCGGCGAGGCGATCACGGCGAGCAGCAGCCCGCCGTCCGCCGCCCCCTCGCCGAACCGGGTGACGAGCAGCGCGTCCCGCCGCCCCTCGCCGAGGTGCCGCGCGGCATCCCCCCGGACGGACACGGCCCGCAACGTGCTCCGCCCGTACTGCGCCCCGTCCAGCACGGTGTCCGGCACCACCTCGCCCAACCCGTCCGGCCCCACCTCCGCCAACGCCACCGGCTCCGGCCCATACCCCCCGGCCGGCACCACCCCCCGCCGCCGCCCGCCGACCGCCCCGACAAGTCCGGCGGCCCCACCCCCGGAAGCCACCCCGGCCTCGGACCCTGTCGGCACGGCAGCCGCAGCCACCCCCGGAGCCACGACCGGCACCGGCTCGACCACCGCACCACCAGTGACCGCCACCCCCGCCACCCGGAGCTCCGGCACGGCCGAAGGCGCGGGCACGGGCACGGCCGAAGGCTCGGGCTCGAGCACGGGCTCGAGCACGGGCTCCGGCGCGGCCGCAGGCTCGGGCACGGGTGCGGGCACGGGTTCCACCGCGGCCTCGGGCCCAGTCGGCACGGCAGCCGCAGCCACCCCCGGAGCCACGACCGGCACCGGCTCGACCACCGCACCACCAGTGACCGCCACCCCCGCCACCCGGAGCTCCGGCGCGGGCGCGGGTACGGCCGCAGGCTCCGGCTCCGGCTCCGGCTCCGGCTCCGGCTCTGCCAACACCTCAGGCTCCGCCACGGCCTCGGCCCCAGTCGGCACGGGAGCCGGAGGCACCAGCACCGGCACCGGCTCCGCCACGGCCTCGGGCTCAGCAGCAACCTCCGCCCCGGGCGCCTCGTCCACCGGAGCTTCCGCCTCGGGCTCAGGCCCGGAAGCAGCCCCCGCCACCGGCTCGGCCTCCCGCTCCACCGCCACCGCCACCACCGGCACCGCCGCCGCCACCGGCTCCGCCGGGCCGGGGCCCGCCGCCACCCGCTGGGCACCGATCATCCCGACCGCCGAGTCGAACCACTCGTCCACCGTGGGCTCCGGCCGCCGCTGGGCGCCGATCATGCCTGCGGCCGAGTCGAACCAGTCGTCCACGCTGGTGCCGGGGTCGGGAGCGGCATCCGGGGTGTCCGGGAGAGCCCCGGCCGGGCCCGCGTAGACCGCCTGCCACCAGTTGTCCTCGGGGCGGTGGTGCGGGGGTGCACCCTGGTTGCTCATCTGGCGGCTCCTCGTTCCCTCTGCCGTCTGCCGAGCGGGCTCCGTGCCGAACTCGACGTCATTCTCCCCGTGGAGAACGACGCTGTCCGGGATTCGGGGACAACCGATCACCCGGCGGGGGCAGCTTCCGGCCGTCGGACAGAACGGGCACGGAACGCGAGAAGTCACCCCGGCCGGAGCGGCTCCCGGAGGCCGGTCCGATCCGTCCGACCTGCCCGGAAAGGCACCGAACAGGGCGTATTCCCATCCGCCACATGGCGAGAAGCCCAGAAAATGAAGGCCAGTAAGGGGCATCGCTTCACTCGTTCGGCTGATTAATATGGGCGCATGACCGTGCCAGGAGCGAAGACGCCGCAGCTGGGGAGGGCCCTGCACGCGGCCCGCCCGGCGGCGCGCCTGTGGGCCCTGGTGCTGGTCGGTCTGCTGGCACTGCTGCCCTGCGCCGGACGGGCCCAGGCGGTCACCGCTGGGCCCGCCGCCGAACAGGCCGCGCAGACGGCCCAAGCCGCCCCCGTCACCCGAACGGCCCAAGCCGCCCCGACCACTCAGGTGGCCAAGAGCGCGCCCCGGCACCAGCTCAAGGCCGGCCACCTGGCCAGCCTGCTCGCCGACGCGGGCCTGCTCACCGGCCACGGCGTGCCGCAGACGCTCTGCGTCGCGGGCGACCAGCCGCCCCACCCGGGCGACGGCTGCTCGAACCACCCCTTCTGCGGCTCCGAGTCGCAGCTGCCGAACGCGCCGCCGCAGGCAGACGCCCCGGTGCCGGCCCTGCTGGTGCCCGCTGCGGTCCCGGCCTGCCCGGCGCTCGGCGCCTCCAAGCCCGGCGCCGTCCCGGCGCCCGATCTGCACGAGCTGCAGGTCCACCGGATTTAGCGGAACCCACCGTCGACCCGTGCCACCCGGCCGGGCAGGCGGCTCCGCCCTCCCCCCGCTACTCCCCGCACACCGCCGCGCCCCTGCGTGGCGGGGACAAGGACACGTCTCATGGGTTCCGCCTCCAAGCAGTCGAACAAGGCCGCCAAGCCGGGCAGCCGCCAGGCCGAGCAGAACGACCGCCGTGCCAGAATCGCCGCCCTCCGCGCCGAGGAGCAGCGCCGCGAGCGCCGCAACAAGTTCCTCGCCTTCGGCATCGCCGGTGTGCTGATCGCCGGCATGGCCGGCACCGGCATCTACCTGGCGCTGGACGCCAAGGACAAGCACGACGCCAAGGTGAGCGCGGCCAAGGCCCCGATCGAGGGCGTCAAGACCTGGGACAAGCTCTCCCGCAACCACGTGCAGACCCCGGTCACCTACCCGCAGACCCCGCCGGTCGGCGGCGACCACAACCCGGTGTGGCTGAACTGCATGGGCACCGTCTACGACAAGCCGCAGCAGAACGAGAACGCCGTCCACTCGCTGGAGCACGGCGCCGTCTGGGTGACCTACAACGCCAAGGCCACCCCGGACGACATCAAGACCCTCTCCGCCCGGGTGCAGAAGACCCCGTACTCGCTGATGAGCCCGTACCCGACCGAGCCGGGCACCATCACGCTGACCGCCTGGGGCACCCAGCTGATCGTGGACAAGGCCGACGACCCGCGCGTCGCCCAGTTCTTCACCAAGTACGTGCAGGGCCCGCAGACCCAGGAGCCGGGGGCCTCCTGCAGCACGGGGGCCATGGGATGACCTCCGACCACGACGAGCCGACGGCCGAGGCCGCGCCGGTGCGCTCCCGCCGCCGGGTCTGGTGGCCCGCCGCGCTGGCGGCGGCCGTGGCGCTCGGCCTGGGCGTGCCCGCCCTGGTGGCGAGCGGCTCCTCGGCCTCCGGCAGCTCGGTCTCGGTGCCGGCCAACGACTCGCCCGAGGCCGGGTTCGCCCGGGACATGGCCACCCATCACCAGCAGGCCATCGACATGTCCTTCATCGTCCGGGACCGCACCACCAACGAGGAGGTGCGCAACCTCGCCTTCGACATCATCAACACCCAGGCCAACCAGCGGGGCATGATGATGGGCTGGCTCGACCAGTGGGGGCTGCCGCAGAGCAACGGCGTCACCCCGATGGCGTGGATGAAGATGGAGCCCTACCAGGCCCACGACGGCTCGCTGATGCCCGGCATGGCGACCAACGCCGACCTGGCCAAGCTGCGCACCCTCAGCGGCAAGGACGCCGAGATCTTCTACCTCCAGCTGATGATCCGTCACCACACCGGTGGCGTGGAGATGGCCCAGGGGTACGTCGACCTCAGCTCCAACCCGGTCGAGAAGCGCCTCGCCGAGTCCATGGTCAACGGCCAGCGCTCCGAGATCGACCTGATCACCCAGATGCTCGCGGAGCGCGGAGCCAAGCCGCTGCCCAACTAGTGCCGTATCCGGCAACGTTCGCCCCGTCGATGTGTCGTCTGGTTGCTGCGTCGGGCGGCACCGGGCGGTCAGAATGATCACGTGGCTGAACGCGTGCAGGTTCGTGAGATCGATGACGACGAGGGCAGACGGCTGCTACGGATCGTCCGCCGGGGCACCGGGTCGGTGGTGACCTGGCGCCGGGCCCAGATGGTGCTGCTGTCCGCCCAGCGCATGCCCGTGGCGAAGATCGCGGAGGTGACGTTCACCAGCGCTGACCGGGTCCGCGACGTGATCCACAACTTCAACGCCGACGGCTTCGACTCGCTCTACCCGAAGTACCGGGGCGGACGGCCGAGGACGTTCACGCTGCCCGAGCGGCGCGAGATCAAGAAGACCGCCAAGTCGAAGCCGGCCGAGCACGGCCTGCCCTTCTCGACTTGGAGCCTGGCCAAGCTGGCCGACTTCCTGGTCGCAGAGGGGGTGGTCGACGACATCAGCCACGAGGGCCTTCGGGTCCTGCTCCGCGAGGAGGGCGTCTCGTTTCAACGCGTGAAGACCTGGAAGACCTCCCGCGATCCCGACTACGCGGCCAAGAAGGCTCGGGTCGAGCACCTCTACGCTATCGCCGACGGCGAGGTCGTACCCGAGGATGGCGAGCCCGAAGTCGTGTTCTGCCTGGACGAGTTCGGGCCGCTCAACCTCCAGCCCCATCCCGGGAAGCAGTGGGCCGAGCGCGGAGGCCGGCACAAGGATCCTGACCGCGAGCCGCGGCCGAGGCGGCGGGCGACCTACACCCGCCCGCACGGGGTCCGGCATCTGTTCGCCGCCTACGACCTCGCCAAGGATCAGCTCTACGGGCACGTCAAGAAGACGAAGAATCGGTCGAGGTTCCTGGAGTTCTGTCGCTACCTGCGCTCGCTGCACCCGGCGGACGTGCGGATCGCGATCGTCTGCGACAACTACTCGCCGCACCTGACGACGAAGCGGTGCCAGCGGGTCGGGACGTGGGCGGCGGCGAACAACGTGGAGATCGCCTATACCCCGACCAACAGCTCCTGGCTCAACCGGATCGAGGCCCAGTTCACCGCCCTGCGCTACTTCGCCCTCGACGGCACCGACCACCCCAGCCACAAAGCCCAGGGCAGCATGATCCGCCGCTACATCATCTGGCGGAACAAGCACGCCCAGGACGAGCGCCTACGCAAAGTCGTCACCAGGGCGAACGTTGCCTGATGCGGCACTAGATCAGCCACCAGGGGCGCGGGGAACTGCGCGACCAGCCGAGCGGCCCCCGCCGCCACCCCCACCAACAGCACCAACACACCCCGCCCACCCGCCGCCTGCCCGCCCAGGTGCACGCCGAGCACCGGCAGCGCGATGCCCAACGCCGTCCCCAGGCTCCGCGCCATGCTCACCATCCCGCCGCCCACCGCCGAGCTGCCGCCCGGTATCGCCCGCATCACCATCGCGTTGTTGGCGGGCAGCAGCAGCCCCAGCCCGTACCCGGCCACGGCCAGCGCCGGCACCCACTCCCAGGCACCCACCGGCAGCACCGCGAGCAGCCCGATCCCGAGCGCCGCGACCCCCGCCCCCAGTTGGCAGCGCGCCGCGTCCGCCCAGGAGCGCGGCAGCAACAGCCCGCCCACCGTCGCGGCCACCGCGAAAGCGGTCGGCAGGGCGGTGATCACCAACCCGGCCGTGGCCACCGACAGCCCGGCGCCGGTGAGCAGCACCGGCCCGAGCACCAGCGGGCAGAAGAGCAGCAGGTACCCGACCAGCGCGACGCCGAGCCCGGCGCGGATGCCCGGGGTGTTGACCAGGCCGGGGGCGATGATCGGGCGGTCGGCCCGCTGCTCCTGCCGGGCCAGCGCGACCGTCAGCGCGGCCGCGAGCAGCAGCAGGGCGGCCACCGCCCAGCCGGGCAGCGGCAGGCCGGAGGCGGCCGAGAGGCCGAGCAGCAGGCTGGTGCCGGCGCCGGCCAGCAGCACCAGGCCGAGCAGGTCGAAGCGGCGGTGCCCGGCGGCCGGCGCCTCGAGGGCCGGGCAGCCCTGGGTGCGCGGCAGCAGGTACCACCCGGCCAGGATGCCGAGCAGCCCGATCGGGACGTTGACCCAGTACACCCAGCGCCAGGAGGCGTGCGCGACCAGCAGGCCGCCGAGGGTCGGGCCGAGCGCGAGGCCGAGCGCCTGGGCGGCGGCCTGGATGCCGAGTGCGGTCCGCATCGCCCGGGCGGGGACGCCGCGGGCGACCAGGGCCACGCTGTTCGCCTGAAGCATGGCCGCGCCGACCGCCTGCACGCCCCGGCAGGCGATCAGCAGGCCCAGGCTGCCCGCGCTGCCCGCCCCGAGCGAGGCGAGCGCGAAGACCCCGAACCCGCCCAGGTACACCGTCTTGCGTCCGACGAGGTCGGAGAGCCGCCCGACCGGGGCGAGCAGCGCGACCAGCACCAGCAGGTAGACCAGCGAGACCCACTCGACGGCGGCGAACCCGGCGTCGAACTCGCGCTGCAGCGCCGGGAAGGTCAGCGAGGCGATGCTGGCGTCCAGCTGGCCGAGGAAGGCGCCGAGGCAGACGGTGCCGACGGCCAGCCAGTGGGCGTACGGCCGACGGGCGACCACGCGGGGGCGGGGCCGCTCGGCGAGCAGGTCGGTGAGCAGGGCGGAGCGCATGGCTCAAATATATCTGCAGCCGACATACTCCTCCAGCGACCATCTCGTACTGCGACCGTATCGTTGCCGGATGTACTCCCCCACAGACCTGGTCAGTGGCCGACCCTTGTGGTACCAGGCGCTACGCTGTCCGCCATGCCGTCGCAGCCGCTCCCCGGAACACCTCACCTCCCAGCCGCCACACCGACCACTCCCGTCGGTGACACCGCGGTCGAGCGCGCCCAGCAGCTGACGGACGTGATCACCCGGCTGCGCCGGGCGCTGCGCAGCAGCATCCGCACCGACTACCCGTGGGAGTCGCTGCCGATGGCCCAGGTCGAACTGCTGCAGACCCTGGCGGTCGCCCCGCTGCGGGTCGGCGAGCTGGCCGCCCGTCAGCGGCTCGCGCCGAACACCGTCAGCGGCCTGGTCGGCAAGCTCCTGGAGGCCGGGTTCGTCGACCGCCAGCCCGACCCGGGCGACCGCCGCACGGCCCGGATCGCCCTCACCCCGGCCGGCCACCAGCAGCTCCGCGACTGGCAGGGTGCCCACGAGCGCCGCCTCGCCGACGCCCTGGAGAGCCTCACCCCCACCAACCGCGAGGCCGTGATGAACGCCCTCCCCGGCCTCGAACAGCTCGCCAAGGCCCTGGCCGCCACCACCCCGATCCCGACCGAGGAGCGCTGACCCCTACCCCGGGCGTCAGAACAGCAGCCCCTCCTCCTCACCGCTCGGCAGCGCACCCTCCAGCTCCAGCAGCCACCGCTTCGCCGGCACCCCGGCCGCGAAGCCGGTCAGCGCGCCGTTCGACCCCAGCACCCGGTGGCACGGCCGCACCACGAGCAGCGGGTTGGCCCCGACCGCCCCGCCGACCGCCCGCACCGAGCGCGGCGGCTGCCCGGCCACGGCGGCCAGCTCGCTGTACGTGAGCGTGCTCCCGTACGGGATCTCGTCCAGCGCCGCCCAGATCCTCTGCCGGAACTCGGTGCCCACCGGCGCCAACTCCAGGTCGAACTCCTTGCGCTCCCCGGCGAAGTAGGCCGTCAGCTGCTCCACCGCCGGGGCCAGCGCATCGGCGTCCGGCACCCAGTCCTCGGCGGGCTCGGCCCGCGCGCCCTTCTGCCCGGGCGCCGTCACGGCGGCCAGCGCCGCCGTGCTCGCCCCCTCCGCCAGCACCCCGCTCAGCAGCAGGGTGCCCAGCGGGCTCGCCATCGTGGTGAAGACCGTCGTACTCATCGCTGCTCGCCACTCTCCGCACTGTTCTCGAAGTCCGTACCACTCCCGGGGTCCGCCGCCACCGGCCCGGCCCAGAGCCGGTGCACCGCGTACGAGCGCCAGGGCGCCCAGGCCGCCGCCTCCGCCGTCGCGCCCTTCGGGTCGCCGGGGCGGCCGAGCGCGCGCAGGCCGTGCCGCACGGCCACGTCGCCGGGCAGGAACACGTCCGGGTCGGCCAGCGCCCGCATCCGCAGGTAGCCGACCGTCCAGGGGCCGATCCCGGGCAGCGCGAGCAGCTCGGCGGAGGCCTCCTCCCGGTCCACCCCGCCGTCGAGGCGGACGGTGCCCTCGGCCAGCGCCGCGCAGAGTCCGCGCAGCGCGCGGCGGCGGGCCTCCGGCATGGCCAGGTCCTCGTCCGCCGCCTCGGCCAGCACGGCCGTGGTCGGGAAGAGCCGGGTCAGCCCGCCGCTCGTCTCGGCGAGTGGGACGCCGTACCGTTCCGTGAGCCGGGCCGCCAGGGTGCGGGCCGCCACCACGGTGATCTGCTGGCCCAGCACGGCCCGGACGGCCAGCTCGTGCGGGTCCACATGGCCGGGCGAGCGCAGCCCGGGGCGGGCCCGGACGGCGGCGGCCAGCACGGGGGACGCGCCGAGCACCGAGTCCACGGCCGCCGGGTCGGCGTCCAGGTCGAAGAGCGCGCGCAGCCGGTGCACGGCGGTGGTCAGGTCGCGCAGGTCGGCCAGGTGCAGCCGGCAGTCCAGCCAGCCCCGGTCGGCCCGGTCGCGCGGCCCGAGGCCGTCCACCTCGGCGATGCCGTGGCCGTACGGGAGCGCGAGGGTGCGCCGGTAGGTGCGGGCGCCGCGCGGGCCGGGCACCACCTCCTCGACGCCGGGCACGGCGCGCAGCGCGAGGAAGTCGATCAGGTGGTCGCTGTCCAGCGCGCCCCGGTAGGCGAGCCGCAGGCTGAGCGGGCCGGCCGGGGTGGCCAGACGCCGCCCGGCGGCGCCCTCGGCGCGCAGACCGCTCGGCGTCCGGTCGTACACCTCGCGGACGGTCTCGTTGAACTGCCGCACCGAGGCGAAGCCGGCCGCGAAGGCCACCTCCGTCACCGGCAGGTCGGTGGTCTGCAGCAGCAGCCGGGCGGTCTGCGCCCGCTGGGCGCGGGCCAGCGCGATCGGGCCGGCGCCGAGCTCGGCGGTGAGCTGCCGCTGCACCTGCCGCGCGCTGTACCCGAGCCGCCCGGCGAGCCCGCCGACGCCCTCCCGGTCCACTACCCCGTCGCCGATCAGCCGCATCGCCCGCCCGACCAGGTCCGCCCGGTGGTTCCACTCCGGCGACCCGGGCACCGCATCCGGCCGGCACCGCCGGCAGGCCCGGAACCCGGCCCCCTGCGCGGCGGCCGCCGTCGGGTAGAACGTGCAGTTCACCCGCTTCGGCGTCACCGCCGGGCAGCTCGGCCGGCAGTAGATCCCGGTGGTCCGCACCCCGGTGAAGAACACCCCGTCGAACCGCGCGTCCCGGCTGTCCACCGCCCGGTACCTGGTCTCGTCATCAATCACGCCCTCCAGTCTGCGCCACCCCGCACCCAGCGACTGGCGGAAATCGGACATCACCTTTCCGGGTGATGGCGGCGGCGTTCAGAGGCGCTGATCGAGCATGGTGGTCATCGGCCGCAGGCCCGCGGCCTGGTAGAAGGCCCGGGCGCCCTCGTTGAAATCCCAGACCTGGGTGACCAGGCGGCCGCAGCCGGCCGAGCGGCCGAGCTCGCGGACGGCCTCCAGCAGGGCGGCGCCCACGCCGGCGCGGGCCGCCGCCGGGTCGACGCCGATCTGGTCGAGCATGACCGCCCGGGCCGCCCGGACGATCGCGTTCGCCTCCCGGCTGATCACCTTCGCGAACGCGTACCCGACCACCGTGCCGTCCGGCGCCTCGGCCACGAAGCAGGTCGCGTCCGGCTCCGCGAGCCGCGCGGCCAGCAGCACCGCGAGCTCCTCGGTCGGCTGCTCCACCACGAACAGGTCCGGCCGCTGCCGGGCGTGCTCCGCGTGGACCTGCCCGTTCAGCCGCACCAGGCTCGCCAGGTCCCGCTCCACCGTCGCCACTCTGATGATCGTCATCCCGGTATCCTCCGCGCTCCGGCCCCCGCCGTAATGCGCTTGCACCGCACCGGCCCGCCATCGAGGATCACGGAGTGACCACTCCTGAGCACTCCTCCCTCCCCAAGGCCGAGTTCGCCTTCCCCGGCCCGCTCCGCGACCAGCTGGTGGCCGCGATCCTGGACGGCAGCAAGACCAGCACCACCGGCCTCGTGATCGACTTCGAGGTCTGCGGCGACGAGCTCCCCACGGTCGGCTCCCGCGCCGCCGTGGTCGACTCCGACGAGCAGCCGGTCGGCGTGATCGAGTACACCGAGGTCCGCACCGCCCCCCTCGCCGAGGTCGACCTCCAGCACGCGATCGACGAGGGCGAGGGCTTCACCACCGTCGCCGCCTGGCGCGCCGACCACACCTCCTACTGGGAGGGCCCGGAGGTCCGCGGCGCCATCGGCATCCCGGACTTCACCGTGGACGACACCACCCCGCTGGTGCTGATGCGCTTCCGCCTGCTCACCCCGGAGGAGGCCGCGAGCTGAGGCTCCGGCTCCCGAACGGCCGTCAGCTCCCGGCCCGGGCGCCGCTGGTGCGGCGGGTGGGCCGGGAGCTGACGAACCATCGACTACGGACGGGCGACTACAGGCGGGCGACTACGGGCGGGCACGGACCGAGCGGGTGATGGCCTTCCACTTCTTCAGCCGGTCCGCCGCGAGGCGGGCGTCGGTGCGGGAGGCGATCCACTCGTTCTCGCGCTGGAGCTTGCGGTAGCTCTCCATCCGGCGCTCCGGGAGGGTGCCGTCCTCGAGGGCGGCGGTGACCGCGCAGCCCGGCTCGGTGCGGTGGCCGCAGTCGTGGAAGCGGCAGCCTTCGGCGAGCGCCTCGATGTCGGAGAAGGCCTGGGAGAGGCCCTCGCCACCGTAGAGGCCGACACCACGCAGACCCGGGGTGTCGATCACCACGCCGCCACCGGGCAGCGGGATGAGCTCACGCGTGGTGGTGGTGTGGCGGCCCTTCTCGTCGCTGGCACGGGTCTGCTGGACCTCCATCACCGAGGTGCCCGCGAGCGCGTTGGTGAGGGTGGACTTGCCCGCGCCGGACTGGCCGATCAGCGCGCTGGAGCCGGGCGCGCAGGCCCGCAGCACGTCGATCCCCTCGCCCGTCTCGGCGCTGACCACCAGGACGGTGACGCCGGGGGCGATGCCCTCGACATCGGCGCGGACGAACTCCGCGTCGTTGACCAGGTCGGCCTTGGTGAGGACGACGATCGGCTCGGCGCCGCTCTCCCAGGCCAGGGCCAGGAAGCGCTCGATCCGGCCCAGATCCGGGTCGGCCGCGAGCGAGACCGCGACCAGCACGGTGTCGACGTTGGCCGCGAGCACCTGGCCGTCGGACCGGGAGCCCGCCGTCTTGCGGACGATCGCCGTGCCGCGCGGCAGCAGCGCCGCCGCCGTGGGCATCGGCTCGGCCGCCAGGTCGACGGCGACCCAGTCGCCCGTGCAGGGGCAGCGGATCGGATCCGGATCGCCGATCGGGCGGGTGTCGACCCGGACGGTGCGCAGCTCGCCCGTCTCCTCGTCGGCCAGCACGACATCGCACTGACCGCGGTCGACCCGGGCGATCCGGGCAGGGGTGAGACCGGCCTCGGCGAGGGGGGCGAAATCCGCCGCCAGCTCGGCCGTCCAGCCGAGCCCGGTGAAGGTGAAGTCGGAAGAAGCAGAAGAGGTGGTGCTGGTGGTGCTGGTGGTGCTCAGGATTGCGTAAGACAACGCAGTGGGGCCCTTCGGGAGGAATGCGATCCCGGCGGGTCTACGGCTGCGTGAGCGAGCGTCGCTGGTGGAGCGGACGTCTCGTCAGATTCAGCCGGCGGCCGGGAAGGAGAGGGGGGTGCGAACGCTGCCCTGGGCAGCCGTGACGACAGTGACAGCCACGAGGCTCACCTCCGCTTTCTTCTCTCGGCCCTGACCCGCACGCACGGCGGGAAGGCCCCTGACCTGATGTCGGGCACGACTCTACGATCTTCGCCGAACCGGCCGCAACACATTTTTCACCTGCGGATTTCACCCGCCGGCCGGCACCGCCGGGCACGCCCCGGGCCGGGCGTAGCGGACGACTTTGAGGCCCCGGACCAGCTCCGTCCGGCAGGGCTCGAACCCCCGGGCGAGCGCGGCGGTCTTGGCCCGGTCGCGGGCGTTCGGCCCGCTCCGCGGCCGGGGGTCGGTGACCAGCACGACAGCCCGCGCCCTGCGCAGCGCCGCCGTGATCGCAGCCGGTTCGGCCTCGACCCCGTTGATGGTGCCCGAATCCGCCCCGGACTCCAGCAGCGCCAGGTCGCGCAGCCCGGCGAAGGCCGCCGGGTCGTACAGCGCCGCCTCCCGCCGCGCCCCGGGCACGTACAGCACCGCGTCCCCGGGCTGGGCCAGCTCCCGGACGGCCCGCGCCGCCGCAGCCACGTCGTTCGGCCGCGCCCCCGGCGCCCGCAGCCCGAGCTCCACCGGCAGCAGCGCCAGCACGGCCACCAGCACCGCCAACCCCCGACCAGCAGCCGCCACCGCCCGGGTAGCCACCCGAGCCCCCGCGCGAGCCCCCCACCCACCAGCAGCGCCAGCCCGGCGTAGCTGTAGACCACGTACCGGTCCACGTACAGCGGATCCAGGTACGACACCAGGATCAACACGGCCGGCGGTACCACCAGCAGCGGCACCCCGACCACCCCAAGGCCCGGCGCCCAGCCGGAAGCCGGAGCGCCAGAGGCCGGAGCCCCGGAGGCCGCGCTACGCGCTTCGTCCGCCACTGCGAGGCCAGCCCGCCCACCGACTCGGCCGCCACCCCGGCGCAGCAGCCACGCGCAGAGCGCACCGGCTGCCGAGGTCAGCAGCGGCGCCCAGACATCGGCCCATCCGGGCGTGGTGATCCACCCCACCTGGTCGGCCTGACGCCCGCTCACCACCACCAGCGGCAGCAGGCAGAGCCCGGCCCCGCCCACCGCGAGCGCCCAGCCGAGCAGCAGCCGCCGCCCGGCCCGCCCGAGCAGCAGCGAGAGCCCGTGCGCCGCCGCCCCGAGCACCGCGAACTCGTGCAGCAACCCGCCCAGCAGCACCAACGCGCCGTACCCGGCCCACCCGCGGACCCCGGCCGCCCGTCCACCCACCGGCCCCGAGACCGCCGTCGGCCCCTGCACCGCTTCCCCGACCGACACCTCCGTCCGGCCGCCGCCCCGCCCCGCGGCCGCCGCCGAACCCGGCGCCGCTCCCCCGACCAACCCCTCCACCCGGCCGCCCACCGGCCCCGCAGCAACTGCCGGCCCCTGCACCGCTCCCCCGACCAACCCCTCCGCCACACCGCCACCCAACCCCGAGGCCGCCGCCGAACCCGGCGCCGCTCCACCGACCGACACCTCCGCCCGGCCGTCCACCGCTCCCCGCTGCCAGACCCGCACCAGCTGCCAGGTCGCCCCCACCACCGCGGTGGTGACCAGCGCGTAGGACCGCCCCTCCTGGGCGTACTGCTGCACGGCCGGCAGCAGCGCGAACACCAGCCCGGCGGCCAGTCCGGCCGTCCAACCCGCGAGACGCCGTCCCAGATCCGCGAGCAGCCCGGCCGCCAGGGCCGTGGCGAGCACCGAGGGCAGCCGCAGCGCGACCAGCCCGCCACCCCCGTCCGGCCCGAGCCCGACGGCGTCCCCGAGCAGGAAGACCCCGTGCATCAGCAGGTAGTAGAGGCCGTGCACGGCGTCGATCGAGCCGAGCAGGTGCCAGAGCTCGGGCAGGCTGCGGCGGGCCACCTGGTGGGTGACCACCTCGTCGCGCCAGATGCCGTCCTGCCGGGTGATGCCCCAGAGCCCGAGCGCCAGCGCGAGCAGCACCGGCGGCCAGACGGCCCGGGCCCACTCGGCCCGAGCCCACACCGAACGACCCCGTCCACGCAGGCCGCGCAGGCCGCGGAGCGGGCTAGCCACGTCGCGGGCGGTCGGAGTCCGGCGGCGGAGGCAGCCGCCGGTGGGTGCCGCGCGGGCGCAGACGGCTGCGCACGTTGGTCGGGGGGAGGAAGTCGGCCCAGCGCTCGGGGTACTCGGCGGGCGGGTCGGAATCGCCCTCGGCCTCGGCCCAGTCCTCCTCGTCCTCCTCCTCGACGCCCTCGGCCAGGCCGAGCTCGCGGGCCAGCACGGCCCGCTCCTTGGCCCGGCGGGCGGAGATCTCGCGGACCACCGCGGCCGCGGCCTCCTCGCTGGCCCGCTCGTTCTCGGCGCGGGCGTCGGCGGTCTCCACAGTGGGCCAGCGGCGGTCTATCGCGGCGTTCATCGCGGCGCCGATCAGCACGGCCAGCGCGACCACGCCGATCCAGAGCAGCACGGCCACCGGGGCGGCCAGCTGGCCGTACACCGAGTGCCCCTCGACCGAGCTGACCAGGTAGAGGCGGAGCAGCACGCTGCACACCACCAGCACGCCGAGCGCGACCAGCGCGCCGGGGATGTCCTCGCGCCAGGGCGTGCTGACCGGGACGGCCACGTGGTAGAGCGTGGTGAGGAAGACCACCAGCAGCAGGATGGCCACCGGCCAGTACAGCACCTTGAGCACGCCCTGGGAGTACGGCAGCGCGTTGGCGACCAGCCCCGGCCCGGCCACCAGCAGCGGCAGCACCAGGGAGCCGATCACCAGCGCGCCGAGGTAGAGGCCCAGCGACATCAGCCGGGTCTTGACCAGGCCGCGCTTGCCGTCCAGGCCGTACATCACGGTGATGGTGTCGATGAAGATGTAGAGGGCGCGCGAGCCGGACCAGAGCGAGAGCAGGAAGCCGATCGAGATCAGGTCGGGCCGGGTGTGGTCGAAGACGTCGCTCAGCAGCGGTTGGACGATCTGCTCGACCGAGGTCGGCGAGAGCACCGTCCCGGCGGCCGAGACGATGTCGTCCTTGAGCTTGTCGATGGTGCCGGCGCCGAGGATGTCGTCGAGGTAGCCGAGGGTGCCGGCCAGGCAGAGCAGCAGCGGGGGGATGGAGAGCAGCGTGAAGAACGCGGCCTCCGCCGCGAGGCCGGTGACCCGGTACTCGACGCAGGTGTTGGTGGTGTCCTTGAGCAGCGCCCAGAGGGTGGACGGCCAGGTGACGCGCTTGGCCGCACGGCGGGCGCCCTTGCCGCGGCGGCGCGAGGGGCGCTCGGTGGCGCCGTTCCTGGAAGTTTCCCCTGCTGGTTGCACCCCCCTACGGTAGCGGCCCGGCCTGCCCCGGTACGGCCGCGTGCCACGGCAGGACGACGGATGCCCTATCACCTTCAGGGGTACTTGCGGCCGTAGTGGTTGGCGATGTGTCATATTCACCGGACGGAGTCCGCGAAGAGGCCGAGAAGAGGCCGCGAAGAGCCTGCTCAGCAGTCAGGGCCATGCCATCCGGAGCGGCACTCCCCACGCACCACCGCTCTACCGCCCACGCCCCTGTACTGCGGCAGTTCGGCCGCGTCTCAGCGGGCGATACGGTTATGTCCAGAGTGCGGACGTTAGTGGACCGGCAGTCGCCCGCCGTGCGAATCTCTTGCCATGCCAAGCACCGGAACCACCCTGGTAGGTCGACTCCACGTCGACCTCCTTCGCGTGGCCAGTGCGATCTGTCCGGTGATCTGAGCCCCACCCCGCTGCCACCACCGCACTCGGCCCGGCACCACCCTCCCCGGCCGCCGACGCGGACGAAGCGCGCCCCTCTCGGGCTTGGTCACTGCATCCCAGCCCTGCACGGCACCACCGTGAAACCCCTGATCAAGGCAGGTCCGCGCCCTGACGCGCAGCGATCCGCCGTGATCTGCCACGAACCGCCACCCCAGACCGCTGATGAAGGACGACACATGGCTCCCACGCCCGACTCGGTCGAGCCCCAGGCCGACAGCGCCGCCGTGCGCCGTCCCGCCGCCGCCCGCAAGGTGACCCGCCACCGCGGCGAGGGCCAGTGGGGCATGGGGCACTACTCCCCTCTGAACGCCAACGAGCAGTTCAAGCGGGACGACGACGGTCTCAATGTGCGGACACGCATTGAGACGATCTACGCGAAGAACGGCTTCGCGTCGATCGACCCGTCCGACCTGCGCGGCCGGATGCGCTGGTGGGGGCTGTACACCCAGCGCAAGGAGGGGATCGACGGCGGCAAGACCGGCATCCTGGAGCCGCACGAGCTCGACGCCGAGTACTTCATGCTGCGGGTCCGGATCGACGGCGGCCAGCTCACCGTCGCCCAGCTCAAGGCGATCGCCGAGGTCTCCGAGGAGTACGGCCGGGGCACCGCCGACCTGACCGACCGGCAGAACGTCCAGTACCACTGGATCCGGGTCGAGGACATGCCCGCGATCTGGCAGAAGCTGGAGGGCGTCGGCCTCTCCACCACCGAGGCCTGCGGTGACACCCCGCGCGTCATCCTCGGCTCCCCGGTGGCCGGCGTGGCCGAGGACGAGATCATCGACGGCACCCCCGCGATCGCCGAGATCCAGCGCCGCTTCATCGGCAACCCGGAGTTCTCGAACCTGCCGCGCAAGTTCAAGTCCGCGATCTCCGGCTCCCCGCTGCTGGACGTCGCGCACGAGATCAACGACATCGCCTTCGTCGGCGTGGTCCACCCCGAGCACGGCCCGGGCTTCGACCTCTGGGTCGGCGGCGGCCTCTCCACCAACCCCAAGCTGGGCGTCCGCCTCGGTGCCTGGGTGCCGCTGGAGGAGGTGCCGGACGTCTACGGCGGGGTGATCGGCATCTTCCGCGACTACGGGTACCGCCGCCTGCGCAACCGCGCCCGGTTGAAGTTCCTGGTCGCCGACTGGGGCCCGGAGAAGTTCCGCCAGGTGCTCCAGGACGAGTACCTCAAGTACGAGCTGATCGACGGCCCCGCACCCAAGGAGCCCTCGGGCGTCTGGCGCGACCACGTGGGCGTGCACAAGCAGAAGGACGGCAAGTTCTACGTCGGCTTCGCGCCGCGCGTGGGCCGGATGGACGGCAAGCTGCTCGGCGCGGTCGCCGACCTCGCCGCCGCGCACGGCTCGGACCGGCTGCGCACCACCGCCGAGCAGAAGATGATCGTGCTCGACGTGGCCGAGGAGCAGGTCGCCTCGCTGGTGGCCGGCCTGGAGGCGCTGGACCTGCGGGTCACCCCGTCCCCGTTCCGCCGCGGCACGATGGCCTGCACCGGCATCGAGTACTGCAAGCTCGCCATCGTCGAGACCAAGCAGCGCGGCCGCGACCTGATCGAGGAGCTGGAGACCCGGCTGCCGGAGTTCGCCGAGCCGCTGACCATCAACATCAACGGCTGCCCGAACGCCTGCGCCCGCATCCAGGTCGCGGACATCGGCCTCAAGGGCCAGCTGGTCACCGACGAGAACGGCAACCAGGTCGAGGGCTACCAGGTGCACCTCGGTGGCGCGCTGGGCCTGGAGGCCGGCTTCGGCCGCAAGGTCCGCGGCCTCAAGGTCACCAGCGCCGGCCTGCCGGACTACGTCGAGCGCGTGCTGACCCGCTTCCAGGAGCAGCGCACCGAGGGCGAGCGGTTCGCCCAGTGGACGGCCCGGGCCAGTGAGGCGGACCTGGCATGAGCGAGCGCGCCGCACCGTTCCACTGCCCCTACTGCGGGGACGAGGACCTGCGACCCTCCGCCGAGGGGGGCCACGGGGCCTGGGAGTGCGCGTCCTGCCGGCGCGCCTTCCAGCTGAAGTTCCTCGGCCTGCTGACCGGCAACACGTCAACCACCAACGGGGGTACGGCTCATGAGCACGACCACTGACCTGGAGGCCCTGGTCGCCCAGGCGGCCGTCGACCTGGAGGAGGCGACCCCGCAGGAGATCCTGAAGTGGGCCGCCGACACCTTCGGCGAGCGCTTCTGCGTCACCTCCTCGATGGAGGACGCGGTCGTCGCCCACCTGGCCTCCTCGGTCTTCCCCGGCGTGGACGTGGTCTTCCTCGACACCGGCTACCACTTCGCCGAGACCATCGGCACCCGGGACGCCGTGGCCGCCGTGATGCCGGTCAACGTCATCACGCTCAAGCCGCTGCAGACCGTGGCCGAGCAGGACGCCCAGTACGGGCCCAACCTGCACGACCGCGACCCGGACCTGTGCTGCTCGCTCCGCAAGGTCGAGCCGCTCAACCGGGGCCTCGGGGCCTACGACGCCTGGGCCACCGGCCTGCGCCGCGACGAGTCCCCGAGCCGGGCGAACACCCCGGTGGTGGCCTGGGACGCCAAGCGCCGCAAGGTCAAGATCGCCCCGATCGCCCGCTGGACCCAGCAGGACGTGGACGACTACGTCGCCGCGAACGGCGTGCTGCTCAACCCCCTGCTCTGGGAGGGCTACACCTCGATCGGGTGCTCGCCCCTCTCCTGCACCGCCAAGCCGGGCGAGGGCGAGGAGGGCCGAGCCGGCCGCTGGGCGGGCTCGGGCAAGACCGAGTGTGGGATCCACCTTTAGACCGTCAGCGACACCAACCAACCTTCGGAGCAGGAGACTTCACCGTGACCACAGCCACAGTGACAGAGCGCGGCGCCACCGTGTGGCTGACCGGGCTGCCCAGCGCGGGCAAGACCACGCTGGCCTTCGCCCTGGCCGAGCGGCTGCGCGCCGAGGGCCACCAGGTGGAGGTGCTGGACGGCGACGAGATCCGCGAGTTCCTCTCCAAGGGCCTGGGCTTCACCGAGGAGGACCGGCACACCAACGTGACCCGGATCGGCTTCGTCGCCCAGAAGCTCGCCTCGCACGGCGTCAAGGTGCTCGCCCCGGTGATCGCCCCCTACGCCGCCTCCCGCGCCGCCGTCCGCGAGCAGCACGACAAGGCCGGCACCGACTTCCTGGAGATCCACGTCGCCACCCCGGTCGAGGTCTGCTCCGAGCGGGACGTCAAGGGCCTGTACGCCAAGCAGGCCGCCGGCGAGATCGCCCACCTGACCGGCGTGGACGACCCGTACCAGGCACCCGAGCACCCCGACCTGCGCATCGAGACCCAGCGGCAGTCGGTGGCCGAATCCGCCGCCGCACTGCACGCCTTCCTGACCACGAGGGGCCTGGCATGACGACCGCGACCCACACCCCGGCCGCGGCCAACGAGTACGCGCTCTCCCACCTGGACGCGCTCGAGGCCGAGTCGGTGCACATCTTCCGCGAGGTGGCGGGCGAGTTCGAGCGGCCGGTGATCCTCTTCTCCGGCGGCAAGGACTCGATCGTCATGCTGCACTTGGCGCTCAAGGCGTTCGCCCCGGCCGCGATCCCCTTCTCGCTGCTGCACGTGGACACCGGCCACAACTTCCCCGAGGTGCTGGCCTACCGCGACCGCGCCGTGGCCCAGCACAACCTCCGCCTGCACGTCGCGCTGGTGCAGGACTACATCGACGACGGCCGACTGCGCGAGCGCCCGGACGGGCTGCGCAACCCGCTGCAGACCGTCCCGCTGCTCGACGGCATCGAGACCGGCCGCTTCGACGCCGTCTTCGGCGGCGGCCGCCGCGACGAGGAGAAGGCCCGCGCCAAGGAGCGCGTCTTCTCCCTGCGCGACGAGTTCGGCGCCTGGGACCCGCGCCGCCAGCGCCCCGAGCTGTGGAACCTCTACAACGGCAAGCACGCCGTCGGCGAGCACGTCCGGGTCTTCCCGCTCTCCAACTGGACCGAGCTGGACGTCTGGCAGTACATCGAGCGGGAGAAGATCGAGCTCCCCGAGATCTACTTCGCCCACGAGCGCGAGGTGTTCTCCCGCAACGGCATGTGGCTGACCGCCGGCGAGTGGGGCGGCCCCAAGGAGAACGAGCCGGTCGAGACCCGCCTGGTGCGCTACCGCACCGTGGGCGACATGTCCTGCACCGGTGCGGTCGACTCCGACGCCGTCGCCATCACCGACGTGATCACCGAGATCGCTGCCAGCCGCCTCACCGAGCGCGGCGCCACCCGCGCCGACGACAAGATGTCCGAGGCCGCCATGGAGGACCGCAAGCGCGAGGGGTACTTCTAACCATGACGACCGAACTGCACTCCACCGACGCCGTGTTCGGCGAGGCCGCCGCCACCGCGCTGCTGCGCTTCGCCACCGCCGGCTCCGTCGACGACGGCAAGTCCACCCTGGTCGGCCGGCTGCTGCACGACTCCAAGTCGGTGCTCGCCGACCAGCTGGAGGCCGTCGAGCGCGTTTCGCTGGGCCGCGGCCAGGAGGCCCCGGACCTGGCGCTGCTCACCGACGGCCTGCGCGCCGAGCGCGAGCAGGGCATCACCATCGACGTGGCCTACCGCTACTTCGCCACCCCCAGGCGGCGGTTCATCCTCGCCGACACCCCGGGGCACGTGCAGTACACCCGCAACATGGTGACCGGCGCCTCCACCGCCGAGCTGGCCGTCGTGCTGGTGGACGCCCGCAACGGTGTGGTCGAGCAGACCCGCCGGCACGCCGCCGTCACCGCCCTGCTGCGGGTGCCGCACGTCGTCCTGGCCGTCAACAAGATGGACCTGGTCGGCTACCAGGAGCACGTCTTCGCCGCCATCGCCGAGGAGTTCACCGCCTACGCGGCCTCGCTGGGCGTCACCGACATCGTCGCGGTGCCGATCTCGGCCCTGGCCGGCGACAACGTGGTCGAGCCCTCCGCGCACATGGACTGGTACGGCGGCCCGACCCTGCTGGAGTACCTGGAGACCGTCCCGGTCGGCAGCGACCCGAGCGTCGAGCCGGCCCGCTTCCCGGTGCAGTACGTGATCCGGCCGCAGAGCGAGGAGCACCACGACTACCGGGGCTACGCCGGTCAGTTGGCCTCCGGTGTGCTGCGCACCGGCGACACCGTCACGGTGCTGCCGAGCGGCCACACCACCACGGTGGCCGGGATCGACGTGCTCGGCACCGAGACCGACATCGCCTGGGCCCCCCAGTCGATCACCGTCCGCCTCGCCGAGGACATCGACATCTCCCGCGGCGACCTGATCGCGGCCGGCCGGGTGGCCGAGCCCACCAAGGACGTGGTGGCCACCGTCAGCCACCTGCACGAGCGCCCGCTCAAGGTCGGCGACAAGCTGCTGCTCAAGCACACCACCCGTACGGTGCGCGCGCTGGTCAAGGAGATCTCCTACCGGATCGACATCGACACCCTGGAGCAGCGCCCGGCCACCGACGGGCTGAACGTCAACGACATCGGCCGCGTGGTGCTGCGCACCTCCGAGCCGCTGGCGCTGGACAGCTACACCGAGAACCGCCGGACCGGGTCGTTCCTGTTGATCGACCCGGCCGACGGCACCACCCTCACCGCCGGCATGGCGGGCGAGTCGTTCACCACCACCCCGGCCCAGGCGGCCGCGGCGGACGAGGAGGACTGGGTCTGATGGCGCGCGAGGCGTACTCGGACATGGCGAAGGAAGGCGGCCGCGTCGGCAGCGGCGTCCTCGGCAGCGGCCAGGGCGGACTGATGCGATGTGCGGGCGGGCAGGGGCGCTGAGCCCCCGCCACCGGAGCGTCCCCCCACAGCGGACGCCCCGGCCCGACCGGCACGCCATGTGTCACCGCACCACACCTGAACTTCCCTGACCGGCCCACGCGTTGTGGGCCCCACCATGATTGAGGACTCCTCACAATGGCCCCGAAGCCTGCCCAGCACAGCACCACCCGCCTCCGCGCGGCCCGGTTCAGACGCTCCGCCGCCACGCTGGTCGCGGGCCTGACCGCCGTCAGCCTGCTGAGCGCCTGCGGCTACGGCTCCAAGTCCACCGACAACGCGGCGGCCGCCGCCCCGGCGGCGAGCAGCGGCGCGGCCAAGCTCTCGGCCGACTCCGTGAAGATCGGCTACTTCGCGAACCTGACCCACGGCACCGCCCTGGTCGGCCTGAAGGAGGGCCTGCTCCAGAAGGAGCTGGGCGCCACCCAGATCAAGCCGCAGGTCTTCAACGCCGGCCCGTCCGAGATCGAGGCGCTCAACTCGGGCTCCATCGACATCGGTTGGATCGGCCCCTCGCCGGCCATCAACGGCTACGTGAAGTCCGAGGGCAAGGACCTGCGGATCATCGCGGGCTCCGCCTCCGGCGGCGTCAAGCTGGTGGTCAACCCGGCGAAGATCACCAGCGTGGACGACCTCAAGGGCAAGAAGATCGCCACCCCGCAGCTGGGCAACACCCAGGACGTGGCGCTGCTCAACTACCTGGCGGGCAAGGGCCTCAAGGTCGACCCGCAGTCCGGCAAGGGCGACGTCTCGGTGCTGCGCACCGACAACAAGGTCACCCCGGACGCGTTCAAGTCCGGCTCCATCGACGGCGCCTGGGTGCCCGAGCCGACCGCCTCCAAGCTCGTCTCGCTCGGCGCCAAGGTGCTGCTGAACGAGAAGGACATCTGGCCGGACAAGAAGTTCGTGATCACCAACCTGATCGTCTCGCAGAAGTTCCTCAAGGAGCACCCGGACGTGGTCGAGGCCGTGCTGCGCGGCTCGGTCAAGACCAACGCCTTCATCAAGGCCAACCCGGACAAGGCCAAGGCCGACGCCAACGCCGCCCTCAAGGACGCCGGGACGAGCTCGCTGGACGCCTCGATCCTGGACCCGGCCTGGCAGGACATCGACTTCATCGACGACCCGCTGGCCGGCACCCTCCAGGCCGAGGCCGACCACGCCGTGACCGCCGGTCTGCTCAAGAAGCCCGACCTGACTGGGATCTACGACCTGAGCCTGCTCAACAAGGTGCTGACGGCGGCCGGACAGCCGACCGTGGCCGACGCCGGCCTCGGCACCAAGTAACCGTCGCACCACCGCAGTACCGCACAGGTCGTACCGCCGAAACTCCGCGGTCCGGGCCCCCGCCCACCCCGTCGATGCCCAGTCACCGGGTGCGCGGGGGCCGGACCCCGGCTCCCAGCCGACCCCCTCACGCAGGAGGTGCCCCAGATGTCCCAGACGCTGACCCTCTCGGACGAGCCCGTTCAGACCGCCGACCAGCCGTCCGCCGTCCGGATCTCGCACGTGCACAAGTCCTTCGGCCGCCCGGGCGCGGTCAACCACGTCATCGACGACATCTGCCTGGACGTCGCCCCCGGCGAGTTCGTCACCCTGCTCGGGGCCTCCGGCTGCGGCAAGTCCACCCTGCTCAACCTGGTCGCCGGGCTCGACAAGCCCACCCAGGGCACCATCGAGGTGCCCGGCGCCCGTCCCGCGCTGATGTTCCAGGAGCACGCGCTCTTCCCCTGGCTCACCGCGGGCAAGAACGTCGAACTCGCGCTCAAGCTGGCCGGGGTGCCGCGCGCCGAGCGCGCCGAGGAGGCCAAGCGGCTGCTGGAGCTGGTCCGCCTCGGCGACGCCTGCGGCAAGCGGGTGCACGAGCTCTCCGGCGGCATGCGCCAGCGCGTGGCCCTGGCGCGCTCGCTCGCCCAGGGCTCCAACGTGCTGCTGATGGACGAGCCGTTCGCCGCGCTCGACGCCATCACCCGCGACGTCCTGCACGACGAGATCACCCGGATCTGGGAGGAGCGCAAGCTCACCGTCCTGTTCGTCACGCACAACGTCCGGGAGGCCGTCCGGCTCGCCCAGCGGGTCGTGCTGCTCTCCTCCCGCCCCGGCCGGGTCCGCAAGGAGTGGCGGATCGACCTGCCGCAGCCGCGCCGGATCGAGTCCTCCGGCGTCGCGGACCTGTCCATCGAGATCACCGAAGAACTGCGTGGGGAGATCCGTCGCCATGTCCAGCACTGACACCGCTCCCCGGCTCACCAAGAACCGGGCCGCCGCCGATCTGGAGGCTGGGCTCGACGCGCTGGACTCCGTGGTCGTCCAGCGCGTCCCGATCGCCGAGACGCTGCGCAAGAAGGTGCTGCCGCCCACCCTCGCCGTGATCCTGGTACTGGTGGTCTGGCAGATCGCCTTCTCGCTCAGGGTGACCGACAGCTACAAGCTGCCGAGCCCCGCCATGGTCTGGTCCTCGCTGGCCGATCTCTGGCAGCAGGGCATGCTCTTCTCGATCATCTGGACCAGCCTCTGGCGCGGTGGCTCCGGCTTCGTCGCCGCAGTGATCATCGGCACCCCGATCGGCCTGCTGGTGGCCCAGGTCAAGCCGGTCCGCGCGGCCGTCGGCCCGATCCTCTCCGGTCTGCAGTCGCTGCCCTCGGTGGCCTGGGTGCCCGCCGCCGTCATCTGGCTGGGCGTCAACGACCAGGCGATGTACGCGGTGATCCTGCTCGGCGCCGTCCCCTCGATCGCCAACGGCCTGATCTCCGGCATCGACCAGGTGCCGCCGATCTTCCTCCGGGCCGGCCGCACCATGGGCGCCACCGGCCTGACCGGCGCCCGCCACGTGCTGCTGCCCGCCGCCCTCCCCGGCTACCTGGCCGGCCTCAAGCAGGGCTGGGCCTTCTCCTGGCGCTCGCTGATGGCCGCCGAGCTCATCGCCGCCTCCCCCGATTTGGGCGTGGGCCTCGGCCGGTACCTGGAGAACCAGCGCGAGTCGATCGACATGCCCGGCGTGATGCTCGGCATCATCCTGATCCTCTTCGTCGGCATCGCCATCGACCTGCTGGTCTTCTCCCCCCTGGAGCGCCGCGTGCTCCGCAACCGCGGCCTGCTGGCCAACAACCGCTGAGGCCCGCCATGAACGCCACTCCCGCCCCCGCCCCCCGCCCCGTCCGCGGGGGCGGCGTGGCCTCCGGCCCGGCCCTCGTCCCCGTCGGCCCCCCGCGCGGCACCGCCCCGGCCCCGGCTGCGCCCGCCCTGGTGCTGATCGCGCACGGCAGCCGGGACCCGCGGCATGCCGCCACGGTCGAGGCCCTCGCCGAGCTGGTACGGGCCGAGCGGCCCAGGCTGGAGACCGTCACGGCCTACCTGGACCACTGCGCGCCCCGGATCCCCCAGGTGGTCGGCCGGCTGGACGGGGCGCCGGCCGTGGCCGTCCCGCTGCTGCTCGGCCGGGCCTTCCACGCCCGCAGCGACATCCCGGCCGCCCTGCGCGAGGCCCGGGCCGACCTCCCGCTCGCGGACGTGCTCGGCCCCTCCCCGCTGCTGCTCGACGCCCTGGACCGCCGCCTGGCCGAGGCCGGTCTCGACCTCACCGACCCGGCGGCCCGGGCCCGCACCGGCGTGGTCCTCGCCGCCGCCGGCTCCTCCGACCGCGCGGCCAACGCCGCCACCCGCGCCGTGGCCGCCGAGTGGCGCCGCACCCGCGGCTGGGCCGCCGTCGAGGTGGCCCACGCCTCCAGCACCGGCCCCCAGCTGCCCGAGGCCGTCGCCGCCCTCCGCCGCTCCGGCGCCACCCGGGTCGCCGTCGCCCCCTACCTCCTCGCCCCGGGCCTGCTCCCCGACCGGATCGCCACCGCCGCCGCCACCGCCGGCGCCGACCTGACCGCGGCCGTCCTCGGCCCGGCCCCGGAATTGGCCACCCTCCTCCTCCACCGCTACGACGCCGCCCGCACCACGGCTCGCTTGCGTCACGCGGCCTGACCAGCGCGTTTCGTCCCCGCGCGGCGCCTCGGATAGCACCGGGATCATGCTCCGCCAAGGCAGGGATCCGGCCACCCGCCCCGCCGGGAGCCGATCAGCCCACCGACCTGAGCCGCTGACCCGCCGGCCCCGGCGAACCCGCCGTTCCACTTCCGCCCACCTGCGCGAACACCCCCGCCGCGCCGCCCGGGCTTCGGCCGGTTGCCCCGTCCCGCCACCCGCTCCCGAGCGACTAGCTTCGTGGCCAGCGGAAACGGCCGCCCCAGCCAGGGGCGACCGCAAGCGAAACGGGGAAACGGGGGCACCACCATGAACAAGATCCGCAAGCGCCTGGCCGGGCTGGGAGCCGCGGCGATGGTCACCGGCGCGCTCACCTTCGCGCTGCCCACCGCCGCCCACGCGGCGGCCTACTGCTCCGGCAACGTGGTCGAGCAGCACGACGGGAACGGCTTCAGCTCGCGCCTGATCCGCTCGTACGACGGCGGGAGCATCTGCGTCAACACCTGGAACCAGACCGGCCACCAGGCCTGGACCTGGGCCGTCATCAAGCACCCGAACGGCGCGGACGTGGCCAACGACTGGGGCTACTACACCCAGTACGCGTCCACCGGCTGGGTGCCGGCCGCCGGCTGCTGGCAGTGGATCGGCATCCCGGTCAGCCCCGGCTCCGGCAGCTGGAACGTGTACTACCACTGCTTCTAGGCCGGACGCCTCACAACCAGTGCAACGCCCTGGCCGCCGCCTCCCGTTCGGCCTCGCTGCCGCCCTCCCGCAGGGCGCCGAGGTCGACGGCGAGGCGGCGGCCGCCGACCGTCCGGGCCAGCGCCTCCACCAGGTGCCGCGGCGAATTCGGGTCCTCGTCCGCGAGCAGCGCCCGCAGCGCGGCTGCGTAGCACCGCTCCGCGAGCGCCCGGTCCGCCGTCAGCGCCCGGACGGCCGCCTGCCGCTTGTGCCCGATCCGGTGGTACTGCGGGAAGAGCGGCTGCACCTCGGCCAGCCTGGCCACCCGGGGGTCGGCCTCCTCGGTGTACACCACCCCGGCCACCCGCAACAGCTCGTCGAGGGCGGCCTCCTGCCGGTCGAGATCCATGCCGACACCCTATTCCAGGGCCGGACCAGCCCGTTCCCGGTCCAGCCCCGTCGGGATGCCGGCCCGGCACCCGCACGCGGCGGCCCCTGAAGGCCCGGGCGCCGACATCGGATGCCGGGCCACTCAGCCGCCGGGCGCGACCAATCCCGTCTCGTAGGCGAGCACCACCGCCTGGGCCCGGTCGCGGAGGTCCAACTTGGCGAAGATCCGGGCCACATGGGTCTTCACCGTCGCCTCGCTCAGGCTCAGCCGGCCGGCGAGCTCGGCGTTGGACAGACCCCGGGCCATCAGGCCCAGCACCTCCAACTCCCTCGGGGTGAGCGCCGCCAGATCACGGTGCAGCGGAGCGGCGGCGACGCCGTCCTCGGCCGGATCGGCGGCGTACTTCTCGACCAGCCGGCGGGTGATCGAGGGGGCGAGCAGGGCGTCCCCGGTGTTGACCAACCGGACGGCGGCCACCAGGTGTTCGGGGGTGACGTCCTTGAGCAGGAAGCCGCTCGCCCCGGCGCCGAGCGCCGCGTACACGTACTTGTCCAGGTCGAAGGTGGTCAGCATCAGCACCCGGCAGGAGGGGTCGGCGGCCAGGATCCGGCGGGCCGCGTCCAGGCCGTCGAGGTTGGGCATCCTGATGTCCAACAGGACGACCTCCGGCCGGAGTTCGCGGGCCAACATGATCGCCTCGACCCCGTCGGCGGCCTCGCCGACCACCTCGATGCCGGCGGCGGTCAGGATCAGCCGGAAGCCCATCCGCACCAGCGCCTGGTCGTCCGCGATCAGCACCCGGGGGCTCCCGGCGCCCCCGCTCACAGCGAGGCCGCCGGACGGTCCAGCGGGATCCGGGCCCGCACGCGGTACCCGCCGCCCAGGCGCCGCCGCGCGTCCAACTCGCCGCCGTAGACGCCGACCCGCTCGCGCAGCCCGAGCAGCCCGCGCCCGGCCCCCTCGGCCGGGGACCGCTCGGGGGCGGCGTCCCCGGCCAGCACGCTCGGGCCGCTGTTGAGCACCTCCACCCGCAGGTACCGCTCCGCGTACCGCACCGTCACCTCGGCCTTCACCCCGTCCTTGCCGTGCTTGAGCGCATTGGTCAGCGCCTCCTGGATGATCCGGTACGCCGTCAGGTCCACGCCGGCCGGCAGCCGCCGGGGCTCGCCGGAGATCCGCACCTCCACCGGCAGGCCGGCGAAGGCCACCCGGTCGATCAGCGGGCTCAGCCGGTCGAGCCCGGGCTGCGGGCCGAGCGCCTCCTCCGCCGCCGCGCGCTCGTACGCGCCGGCCTCGACGGTCTCGTCCTCGTAGGGCCCGTCCCGGCCGTCCGCCGAGGGGGCGAGCACCCCCAGCAGGGTGCGCAGCTCCGTCATGGCGTCCCGCCCGGCGCCCTCGACGGCCAGCAGGGCGGCCACGGCGGCCTCGGGCTGCCGGGCCAGCACCTGCCGGGCCGCCCCGGCCTGGATCACCATGACGCTCACGTTGTGGCTCACGATGTCGTGCAACTCCCGGGCGATCCGGGCCTGTTCGGCCGCCACCGCGGCCCGCGCGGCCCGGGCCCGCTCGCGCTCGAGCAGCCAGCCCCGCTCCTCCAGCGCCGCCCGGTGCCGCCGCTCGGCCCGGGCCAACGCGACGGCCAGCCCGCCCGCGGCGAGGCCGGTGGCCAGCAGTGCGGCGAGCAGCCAGCCCGCCTCGGTTCCCCCCATGGATCCACACCCTCCCAGGCCCCCGCCCCTCCCGGCGTCCGCCTGGCGGACCACCCGGTACATCCCCAGGATGACCTGCGCGCAAGGGTAGCCCCCGGGGCCGATGCCGCGCTGCCCAGGCCACCCCTACCGTCTCTCCCATGACGAGTACGACGGCGGGTGCCGGATCGGGCGGGGCGGAAGCGGAAGGGGCGGCGGTCGTGGAGCTGACGGACGTCCGGCGGGAGTACGGGGACACCACGGCCCTTGACGGGGTGTCACTGGAGATCAGGGCCGGTGAGGCCGTGGCGGTGATGGGGCCCTCGGGCAGCGGGAAGTCCACGCTGCTCAACATGGTCGCCGGGCTCGACCGGCCGAGCTCGGGGTCGGTGCGGGTGCAGGGCGAGGAGTTGGGGCGGCTCAAGGAGAAGGAGCTGGCGCTCTTCCGGCGGCGCCGGATCGGGATGATCTTCCAGTTCTTCAACCTGATCGACGACCTGCCGGCCCTGGACAACGTGGCGCTGGCCGCCCAGCTGACCGGCACCCCGGCCGCCCAGGCCCGCCGCCGGGCGCTGGAGCTGCTGGACGAGCTCGGCATCGCCGACCGCCGGGACGGCTACCCGGCCACCCTCTCCGGCGGCGAGCGCCAGCGGGTGGCGGTGGCCCGGGCCCTGATGAACCGTCCGGCCCTGCTGCTGGCGGACGAGCCCACCGGCGCGCTGGACAGCCGGGCGGGCGAGCAGGTGATGGACCTGCTGATCGACCTCAACCAGATCGGCCAGACCCTGCTGATCGTCACCCACGACGAGCGGCTGGCCCAGCGCTGCGCCAGCCGGGTGCTGGACTTCGCCGACGGCCGGATCGCCCGCGAACGCACCCTGGAGCGCCAGGCATGAGCACCCCGACCCTCCCCGCCACCGCAGGTGCGGCATGAGCGCCGTCTGGCGGGCGGCCCGGGCGGCCGTGCGCCGCCGCCGGCTGCAGACCGTGGTGATCGGCTTCGTGGTGCTGGTCTCCACCGCCACCCTGGTGGTGGCGCTGGGGCTGCTCAGCACCGCCGCCGGCCCGTTCGACCAGGCCTTCGCCCGGCAGGACGGCGCCCACCTGACCACCGCCTTCGACGCCGCGAAGGTCACCGACGAGCAGCTGGCCGCCACCGCGAAGCGGCCGGGCGTGACGGCCGCCGCCGGTCCGTACGGGCTGGCCATGCTGGAGATCCACCAGCCGGGGGACGACCAGGCCCCGCCGATCACCCTGGCCACCGTCGGCCGGGCCTCGGCGCAGGCCCCGGTGGACCGGATCGAGGTCTGGTCCGGCCACTGGCCCACCGGCCCGGGCCAGATCCTGGTCCGCGCGCAGCCGGGGCAGACCCGCTACACCCTGGGCGGCACGGTCACCCCCACCGGTGGCGGCCCGGCGCTCACCGTGGTCGGGTTGGCCTCCTCGGTCGGGTGGTCGGCCGACGCCTGGGTCACCCCCGGCGAGCTGGCCGCGCTGCACCCGACCGACCGGCAGATGCTCTACCGCCTCGCGGCGCACGACACCGACGCACAGCTCCGGGCCGGCCTGGCGGACCTGACCGCCGCGCTGCCGGCCGAGGCGCTGACCGGCAGTCAGCAGTACCTGGCGGTGCGGAACACCGCCGAGGGCAGCTCGGGCACCTTCGTGCCGTTCCTGGTGCTGTTCGGGGTGCTCGGGCTGGTGGTGGCGGTGCTCATCGTGGGCAGCGTGGTGAGCGGCGCCGTGGTGGCCGGCTTCCGGCACATCGGGGTGCTCAAGGCGATCGGCTTCACCCCGGCGCAGGTGGTCGCGGTCTACCTGGTGATGGTCTCCGTCCCGGCCGCCGCCGGCGCCGTGCTCGGCACCGGGCTGGGCGATCTGCTCGCCCAGCCGATCCTCTCCGAGGCCTACGCCGGCTTCGGCTCCGCCACCACCTCGGTCAGCCCCTGGGTCGACCTCGCGGCCCTGCTCGGCATGCCCGCCCTCGCGGCGCTGGCCGCGCTGCTCCCGGCCCAGCGGGCCCGCACCCTCTCGGTGTCGCAGGCGATCAGCGCGGGCAGCGCCCCCCGGGCCGGCCGCGGCCTGCGGGCCCAGCGGCTGCTGGCCGGCACCCGGCTGCCCCGCCCGCTCAGCCTCGGCATGGGGCTGGTCTTCGCCCGGCCCGGCCGCAGCGCGATGACGCTCGGCGCGGTGGCCCTGGGCGTGCTGAGCGTGACCGTCTCCACCGGCTTCACCCTGACCCTCCAGGACTACTCGCACGCCGCCACCCGCCGGGGCTCCTACCAGCTCGGCGTGATCGCCCAGCGCGGCTACGGCCCGCCCGGCTCGGTGGCCGCCACCCTCTCCGACTCGGCCGTGGAGCAGCTGATCCGGGGCCTGCCGGGCGTCACCGGCCTGTCCGCCAAGGCGGTGGAGGAGGTCCGGATCACCGGCCAGGGCGCGAGCCTGATGGTCGACTTCGCCCGCGCCGACAGCCCCGCCTCCCCCTGGCCGGTGCTGGCCGGCAGGTGGCTGGACGGCCCGGGCCAGGTCGAGGTGAACGGCGACTTCCTCTACAAGCGCGGCCTGCGGGTGGGCGACTCCTTCACCATGGCGGTGGGCGACCGGCAGGTGCCGGTGGTGATCGCCGGCGAGGTGCTGGCCACCGGCATGGACCGGATCTACTCCAACTGGTCGACGCTCCAGCTGCTCGATCCGGCCAAGCGGGCCGACGCCTACGAGGTGAGCCTCGCCCCGGGCACCGACGCCGGGCCGCTCGCCACCCGGATCCGGGCCGCCGACCCGGGGCTGCTGGCCTTCACCGACACCGCCGAGACGCAGTCCTCGGTGGTGGTGATGAGCGGGACGGCCGGGCTGCTCTCGCTGCTGCTGGGCCTGGTGGCGGCGATGGGCATCTTCAACACCGTGGTGCTCAACACCCGGGAGCGGCGCCGGGATCTGGGCGTGCTGAAGTCGATCGGGATGACGCCCCGCCAGGTGGTGGGCATGACGGTCGCCTCGATGGCCACCCTCGGCCTGCTCGGCGGCCTGCTGGGGGTGCCGCTGGGCGTGCTCTGCCACCGCCTGCTCGCCGGGCTGACCTCCCGGGCCGCCCACGTGACCATCCCGGCCCCGATGCTCCGGGTCTACTCCGCCCCGCTGCTGCTGGGCCTCGGCCTGGCGGGCGTGCTGATCGCGGTGCTCGGCGCGCTACTCCCGGCCCGCCGGGCGGCCCGGCTGACCATCGCCCAGGTGCTGCACAACGAGTGACCCGGTGGGTCGGGCTCCGCCCCGGTGCGCTCACCGGGGCGGAGCCTGGTACCGCCGCCTCAGCCCCGGTGGTGGGCGAAGGCGGCGGCCAGCTCCTCGGCCGCGGCGGGGCGGGGGGTGACCAGGCCGAGCCAGGAGCCGTCCGGGAAGTGCAGGTCGAGCCGGCCGCGCTGCAGCACGCCCTTGGGGTGGCGCCGGAGCGCGGCGAGCCGGTGGTACGGCGCCGACCAGTGCACCACGTGCTCGGGGGTGAGCTGCCAGAGCTTGGCCCGGTCCGCCAGCAGCACCAGGCGGCGGTCGGTGAGCGCCAGCAGCCCGCCGCTGCGCGCACCCGCCTCGTGCATCCCCACCACCAGCTGCCCGGCCGAGCCCGCCCAGCCACCGGCGAGCCCCTGACCGTGCACCAGGGAGTCCGGCACCGCGTCCTGCAGCCGGTCCTCCACCGCCCCGACCGCCGCGCCGACCGGGTTGAACACCGCGTACGCCTTGCGCAGCACGCCGAACGGCGCGGCGATCCGCTGCTCCAGCGCGCTCGGCCGACGCGGGGTCAGCAGCTCGGCCGGCGGCTGCGGCACCCCGGGGGCGAGGTCCACCGGGGCCGCCTCGACGAGCAGCTCGCCGGGCTCCAGCAGCGGCTCGACGATCGCCCGGTCACGCTCCAGCACGACGACTCCCTGTGCTCATCGGCGGGTTCACCCGAACGCCGCCTCGATCCGATGCCGCCGCGCGGCCTCCTCGGCCTCGGCGGCGGCCAGCCCGAGCCCGCCCTGGAGGGCGGCCTGGGCGGTCTGGCCGACCGGGTCACCCGTCAGGCCGATCCCGTGCAGGGCGGCCTTGCCGATCATCTTGGTGCCCTTCTTGGCCAGGTAGGCGCCCGGGTCGAGCGGCTGGTTCCAGGTCCAGGGCTTCTTCGGGTTGAGGTGCGGACGCTTGGAGACCGCCTTGAGCGCCTTCATCGCCTCCTCGACCTTCTTCAGCGCCGTGGCCAACTTCCGTACCAGCGCGGCGATCCGGGTGGCCGCGACGGCGCTCTCGGCCGCGGCGGCGGCGGCCTCGGCGGCCAGCGAGATGCCGGCGGTGACCACGCTGAAGGCGAGCGAGGCGGCCAGCGTGACGATCGCCCACTCGATCAGCTCGCGGATCACCGTCTCGACCAGGTCCTGGGCGAAGCGGCACTGCTCGGCGGCCTCGTCCAGCAGCGCGGCGGTGCCGTCGAGGTCCTCCGCCTCCTCCAGCAGGGCCTGCTCGTACTCGGCGAGTTCGCGCTGGAAGGCCTCGGCGGCCGGCCCCTGCCAGTCGTACCCGAGGGCGGCCCGGTCGCGGCGCTGGTCGGCCACCACCTCGCGCAGCTCGGCGGCCTGACGCCGCCACAGCTCGGCGGCGGCCTGCAGCCCCTCCGGGTCGCCGGTGACGGACTCCAGCGGCTCGGCGAGCGGCTCGACCAGCGGGCGCATGATCTCGTCCACCACGCTGCCCAGCGGGCTCAGCCAGTCGTTCACCTTGCCGTAGGCGTCGACCGCCCCGGTCAGCGGCCCGCTCATCCGCCGAGCCCCGCGGCCACGGCGGTCAGGGCCTCGACCGTCTCCTGCTCGGCCTGCTCGTAGGTGCGGGCCGTCCGCTCGGTGTGCTCGCCGATCTGCTCGGTGGTGTCGGCGGCCGAGGTGAGGTTGTCCAGGGCGGCCTCGGTGCGCTCGCGGTAGTCGCGGCCGACGGCGGCGGCCTCCGGCAGCTTGCCGAAGGCGTCGGCGGGCAGCTGGTGGCCGCCGAGCTCGGCCCGGATCCGGCGCAGCCGCTCGGCCCGCTCGGCCGAGCCGCGCGAGAACCGGCGCAGCGCCTCCGGGTCGACCCGGTACTCCCCCGTCATGAGACCTCCCCCTCTGATTCAGGTTCAGGTCATATCCAAACCAAGACTTGGCAAAGAGTCAATCCGCTCACCGGATCATCGGACAGAAGTACCTGAACCCACCGAAAAGGACCGAACGGGGCCGGAAACGCCCCCGGGGCGCCGGATCACGAAGATCCGACGCCCCGGGGGGAAGTGCCGAGCCGGGTCAGTCCGCCTTGCGGCGCTGACGGCCGGTGCCGTAGTTGGAGCCGCTGCGCGAGCCCGAGCCGGGCTTGGAGCCACCGGCGGACTTGCCGATGAAGCCCGCCGCCATCCGGCCGTTGCCGCCGCCACCGCCGGCCGCGCCGGTGCCACCGCCGCCGATCCGCTGCTTGGGGCGCGGGCGGCGCGGGTTGCCGTTCATGTCCACGTCGGTGGGCAGGCCCGAGCGCTTGACCGGGCGGCGGCGCCGGGCGCCGCCGTCGGCGGCCGGGGCGGGCGCGGCCGGGGCCGGCGGCAGGGCGATGGTGACGGCCACGCCGGAGGGCGTCCGGGCGCCGGTGATCCGGCTCAGCTCGGCGTCACCCGGGCGGATCTTGGTGGTGGTCGGGCGGATGCCGGCCACCGTCATCAGGCGGCTGACCTCGCGGCGCTGCTCGGGCAGCACCAGGGTGACCACGGTGCCCGACTCCCCGGCGCGGGCCGTGCGGCCACCGCGGTGCAGGTAGTCCTTGTGGTCGACCGGCGGGTCGACGTTGACGACCATGTCCAGGCCGTCGATGTGGATGCCGCGCGCCGCGACGTTGGTCGCGATCAGCGCGGTGACCTGGCCGTCGCGGAACTGGTCGAGCACCCGGTTGCGCTGCGGCTGCGACTTGCCGCCGTGCAGCGCGGCCGCCCGCACGCCCGCCGCCAGCAGCTGCTTGGCCAGGCGGTCGGCGCCGTGCTTGGTGTGCACGAACATGATCAGCCGGCCGTCGCGGGAGGCGATGTGCGCGGTGGCGGAGGCCTTGTCGGCCGGGTCGAGCTGGAGCACGTGGTGGTCCATGGTGGTCACCGCACCGGCCGACGGGTCCACCGAGTGGGTCACCGGGTCGGTCAGGAAGCGCCGCACCAGGCGGTCCACGTTCTTGTCCAGGGTGGCGGAGAAGAGCATCCGCTGCCCGCCCTCGGCGACCTGCTCCAGGAGCTTGGTGACCTGCGGCAGGAAGCCCATGTCGGCCATCTGGTCGGCCTCGTCCAGGACGGTGATCTGCACCTCGTCCAGGTACACGTCACCACGGCCGATCAGGTCGTCCAGGCGGCCGGGGGTGGCCACCAGCACCTCGGCGCCGCGGCGCACGGCGTTGGCCTGCCGGGTGATCGACATGCCGCCGACCACGGTGGCGATCCGCAGGTTCACGGCGGTCGCGTACGGGGTCAGCGCGTCGGTGACCTGCTGGGCCAGCTCGCGGGTGGGCACCAGGACGAGCGCCAGCGGACGGCGGGCGTCGGCGCGCTTGCCGGCCGTGCGGGCCAGCAGCGACAGGCCGAAGGCCAGCGTCTTGCCGGAGCCGGTGCGGCCCCGGCCGAGCACGTCGCGGCCGGCGATCGAGTCCGGCAGGGTGGCCGACTGGATCGGGAAGGGGTCGGTCACGCCCTCGCGGGCCAGTGCGGAGAGCAGGCCCTTGGGCATCTCCAGCTCGGCGAAGGTCGCGGCCGGCGGACGCGGCGGGGTGCCCTCGACCACGGTGAAGTCCTCGGGCGCCTCCACGGCGCGCTCGCGCGGGGAGCGCCCACGGGCGCCACCGGCGCCGCGCAGGCCGCCCTTGCTGGTGCCGCTGCGGCGCTGGGCGTCGCTGAAGCCACCGGTACTGCCGGCCGCACCGGAACGACCGCGGCCACGGCCGCCGTTACCGCCCTGGCCACCGGTGCCGCGGCTGCTCTGGCCACTCTGGCCACGGCCTGCGGAACGGTCGCGCTGCGGGCGTGCTTGATCAGACATGCAGAAGTCTCTTTCCTGATCGGCCGACGGCCACCAGCGTGTGGTGGCGATGGACCAAGGGAGCCCCGAGCGGTGGCTGGGGACGGGGTCGGCCGACAGGAGTGGGCGCCGCCTCGGCCGTGGGGCGGCATGGGCGAGGGCCCGCACCGTGCGGTACGGGCCCTCGCTACGCGACGTGAGTCAGCTGTGAAGCCGGACTCAGATGACGCGGATGTTCTCGGCCTGCGGGCCCTTCTGGCCCTGGGTCACGTCGAACTCGACGTGCTGACCCTCGACGAGCTCACGGAAGCCCTGGGCGTTGATGTTCGAGTAGTGGGCGAAGACGTCCGGGCCGCCACCCTCCTGCTCGATGAAGCCGAAGCCCTTTTCGCTGTTGAACCACTTCACGACGCCGGTAGCCATAACCGTCTCCTTCTTTGGGGCATCAGAACCCACACCTCGTGGGCTCCAAGTAGCCGCGATCCCCATCCGGAGACAAAACACCGGACAAAACAAATGCGCCTGTTGGTTGGTACCAGCAGGCGCACACGTACGTTCATGGGAACCAAAACTGCAACTGCATCGACTGTAGCACGGCAGGGCCCGGAGTGATCGGAAAAGTTTCACTCACCACATCCGGCCCGCGGCGGTTTACCGGAGCGCCGAAGGGGGCACACGGCGAATTCACCGTGTGCCCCCTCACCTGCGGCGCAGCCCTTACGCCCGCCCGCGGCCTCAGCCGCGGCCGGCGGGCTCCAGCCGGTCGTCCTCGACGACCTTGAGGTCGGGCGCCGAGCCGTGGCCGGCCAGCTCCGCGTGACCGGGCCACCAGGCGGCGCGGCCGAGCAGCGCGGTGAGCGCCGGGGTGAAGAAGAGCGACATCACGAAGGCCGAGACGATGATGCCGAAGGCCACCGAGAAGCCGATCTCACTGAAGAGCGAGTTGCCCGCGAGCAGCATGGTGCCGAAGGTGGCCGCCAGGATGGAGCCGGCCGCCGCGACCGTCGGGCCGCCGTGCTGGACGGCCAGCGCGGCCGCCTTGCGCGGGCTGTGGCCCTCGGCCGCCTCCTCGCGCAGGCGGGCGATCATCAGGATGTTGTAGTCGGTGCCGATCGCCACCACGAAGAGGTAGATGAACATCGGCAGCATGAACATCAGGCCGGGCTCGTGCTGGACGTGCTGGAACAGCAGGCTGGTGGCACCGACGGTGGCACCGAAGCCGAGGCCGACGGCCGCCATCAGGTACCAGGGGGCCACCACGCTGCGCAGCAGCAGGCCGAGGATGATCATGATCAGCAGGGCCGCGATCGGGAAGACCACCGAGTAGTCCCGGGCCATCGCGGTGTTGATGTCCTTGTAGATGGACGTGATGCCGCCGACGTAGGCCTTGGTGCCCTCGGGCGCCGAGCCGTGCGCGACCTTGCGCAGGCCGTCGATGGTGTCGATGGCCTTGTTGGTGGCCGGGGCGTCCTTGAGCATCACGGTGATGTCGGCCGTGGTGCCGTCGGTGCTCATGGTCGGCTTGGGCGCGACCTGGGCCACCCCGTCGACCTTGCCGAGCTCACCGATGTACCCCGTCAGCGCGGCCTGGTCGAGCTTGCCGCCGCCCTCGGTGGTCACGTAGACGTGGCTCGGGTCGGCGGCGCCGGCCGAGAAGGCCTTCATCAGGGTGTCCTGGACGACCATCGACTCCTTGGTCTTCGGCATCGAGCCGGAGGCCAGGTCGAAGGTGCCCTGGTAGCCGAGCGAGCCCAGCGAGAAGATCACCAGCAGCGCGCCGGAGGCGATCGCGACCAGCGTGGGCTTGCGCTCCACGGTGCGGCCGAAGGCGGCGAACCGCGCGTTCTTCGGCTCGCGCTGCCAGGCCTTGGACGGCCAGAACAGCACCTTCTCGGGGATCAGCGAGAGGATCGCGGGCACCAGGGTGACCGAGGCGATCGCCGTGACGCCGACCGCGATGGCCAGCGAGGGGCCGAGCGCGGTGAACATGCCCAGGCTGGAGAGGATCAGCACGCTGAAGGCGACGATGACGGCGCCGGCGGCGGAGGCGATCGCCTCGCCGACCCGGCCGACCGCGTTGACCACGGCGGTCTTGCGGTCGTCACCGGCGCGCAGCCGCTCGCGGTACCGGAACATCAGGAAGAGGAAGTAGTCGGTGCCGACGCCGAACAGCACGATGATCAGGATCGCCGAGACCGAGTTGTCGGCCTTGAGCCCGAAGGCCTTGGAGGCGTCCGCGATCAGCCCGTTGGCCACCATCGAGTAGACGAAGATCGAGAGGATCGGCAGCAGCGCGATGATCGGGCTGCGGAAGATGATCCCGAGCGTCAGCAGGATGATGACGATGGTGCCGATGCCGATCAGCGCGTTGGCCAGCTTGGAGGAATCCTGCTGGTCGAGGTTCTGCGCGACCTGGCCGCCGAGCTGGGCCTTGAGCGCGGTGCCCTGAGCCAGCTCCTTGGCGCCCTCGCGCAGCGCCTTGGCGGAGTCGGCCGCCTCGGGCTTCTGCATGGCGCCCTTCTCCATGCCGATCATGGAGAGCGCGTACTTGCCGTCCTTGGAGATCGACTGCGGGCCGACCGGCAGGATCTTCTCGACCTTGGCGACGTGCTTGTCGGTCAGGCCCTGGACGACCTTGTTCATGTCGGCCTGGTCGGCTGCCGTGAGCTTGCCGCCGTCGGTACGCTCGAACTCGAGGATCGCGGCGGGGGTGAAGCTGGCCGGGAAGGCCTTCTCCTGCACCAGCGAGGCCTGGATCGACTCGTAGTGCCGGGGCAGGAAGCTGCTCTCGTCGGTCTGCGCGGTGAGCTGGGGCGCACTGCCGATGATCGCGATGGCGGCGACGATCCAGGCGACGATCACCCACCAGGCGCGCCTGACGACGAATTGTCCGATTCGGTGGAACATGCTCGCTGTGCCTCCTGGGCATGGTTCACCGCGGCCCTGGGGGACGGAAAGCCGGGCTACGGCTGGACCGGAATCGAGCAGTGGCACTCTTAGCCGGTCGGCAGGTAAGTAAGTGTGAGCATCTTACCGGCAACTTGCTTGCCGCCCGGCAAGCAACCCCCGCTCTACGGATGCCCACGCCCGCCGGACATGCTGCCGGCGGTACGCCCCCTAAGGGCCCGTCAAGGGCCCTGCCCCATCCTGACCTGCGGAGCACCATCAGCACCTCGTACTCCGGGTGGAGATGCCTCCCCCTCAGGGTGGATCTGTCTCCTCCCCCGAGAAGGAGGAGAAGAGGGGAAGAAGGTAGGGAGAACCCCCTCCCGGGGCTGAGGGCAGCCCCCGGGCCGACTCACCCGCTGGCCGGATGCCGCACCCCACCTCGGATTCCTAGGGTTTTACCCGTAACGGAGACACCATTCCTTGGGGGGAAGACCCGTGCAGACCGGAACCATCAAGGCCACCGGCCTGGCTGCCGCCGTCGGCAGCTGGAGCGCGAGACACCGGAAGACCGCCGTGCTCGGCTGGCTGCTCTTCGTCGTCCTGGCGGCGTACCTGGGCGGGCTGCACGGCAGCACCCAGGTGACCGAGGCCGAGTCGATGCCCGGCCAGGTCGCCCAGGCGGCCCGGATCCTCGACCAGGCCGGGATCAAGCAGCCCGCCGGCGAGACCGTCCTGGTCCGGAGCCACACGCTGAGCGCCGAGGACCCGGCCTTCCGGGCCGCCGTCGAGCAGACCGCCGCCGCCGTCACCGCCACCGGGCGGACCGGGCCGGTGCGCAGCCCCTACGAGACCAAGGCCGTCTCGCCCGACGGGCACGCGGCCCTGCTCTCCTTCACCGTGAACGGGGCGGACCGGGCGGCGGCGGTGGCCAACGTGCCCGCCGTGCTGGACGCGGTGGCCAAAGTGCAGGCCGCGCACCCGGAGCTCACCGTGGCCGAGCTGGGCGAGGCCAGCTCGGGCAAGTGGTTCGACGACCAGTTCACGAACGACTTCAGCCGGGCCGAGTGGACGGCCGTGCCGCTGGCCCTGGGCATCCTGCTGGTGGCCTTCGGGGCGCTGGTGGCCGCCGTGCTGCCGGTGGTGCTCGCGCTGACCGCCTTCGTGGCGGCCGGCGGGCTGGTCGCGCTGGGCAGCGGGCTGCTGCACACCAGCAACGACGCGAGCTCGGTGATGCTGCTGGTGGGCCTGGCCGTCGGGGTCGACTACGCCCTCTTCTACCTGCGCCGGGAGCGCGAGGAGCGGGCCGCCGGACGGGACGCCGAGACGGCGCTGCGGGTGGCCGCCGCCACCTCCGGGCGGGCCGTGCTGGTCTCCGGGGTCACCGTGGTGGTGGCGATGGCCGGGATGTTCCTGACCGGGATCGCCGACTTCAAGGCGATGTCGCTGGCCACCATCGTGGTCGTGGTCACCGCCGTGCTCGGCTCGCTCACCGTGCTGCCCGCGCTGCTCTCGATGCTGGGCGACCGGGTGGAGAAGGGCCGGCTGCCGTTCCTGCACCGGCTGCGCCGGTCCTACGCCGGCGAGGGCAGCCGGGTATGGAACGCCGTGCTCACTCCCGTGCTGCGTCGCCCGCTGGCCGCCACCCTGCTCTCCACCGGCCTGCTGCTCGGGCTGGCCGCGCCGCTGCTCACCATGCACACCGCGAACCTGACCTTCGAGCAGCAGCTGCCCAAGGGCAATCCGCTGGTGACCACCTCGGCCGCGATCCAGGCCGCCTTCCCCGGCAGCCCGGCCCCCGCCACCGTGGTGATCAAGGCCACCGACATCTCCTCTCCCGCGATGACCGCCGCGATCGCCGAGCTCCAGGCCAGGGCGCTGGCCACCGGCCGGATGCACGGCCCGATCCAGGTCACCGTGCACCGGGAGCAGAACGTGGCCACCGTGGACATCCCGCTGGCCGGCAGCGGCAACGACGCCGCCTCCACCGCCGCGCTCAAGGCGCTGCGCGAGGAGGTGGTGCCCGCCACCGTGGGCGCCGTGCCCGGCACCCGGGCCCCGGTCACCGGCGCCACCGCCGGCTCGTACGACTTCAACCGGCAGATGTCGGGCAGCCTGCTGCCGGTCTTCGGCTTCGTGGTGGCCTTCGCCTTCCTGCTGATGCTGGGCTCGTTCCGCTCTCCGGTGATCGCGCTCACCGCCGTGCTGCTCAACCTGCTCTCGGTCGGCGCGGCGTACGGGGTGCTCACCCTGGTCTTCCAGCACGGCGTCGGGGCCTCGCTGCTCGGCACCGCCGGGGTGGGGGCGGTGGAGTCCTGGGTGCCGCTCTTCCTCTTCGTGATCCTCTTCGGGCTGAGCATGGACTACCACGTGTTCGTGGTCTCCCGGATCAAGGAGGCGCACGACCGGGGCCTGGCCACCCGGGCCGCCGTCGCGTACGGCATCCGCTCCACCGCCGGGGTGGTCTCCAGCGCGGCGATCATCATGGTGGCGGTGTTCGGGGTCTTCGGGACGCTCTCGATGCAGTCGATGAAGCAGATGGGCGTGGGCCTGGCGGTGGCCGTGCTGGTGGACGCCACGGTGATCCGGGGCGTGCTGCTGCCCTCGGTGATGACCCTGCTCGGCGAGCGCAACTGGCGCCGGGCCGAGCGGCACGGCGACGGGCGGCACGGCGACGAGCGGCACGGCACCGGACGGCACGCGGCGCCGGTCGGGGCCAAGGACCCCCAGCCGGTGTAGCGCCTGCTCGACCGGCGGGGCCGGGGTGAGCGATCATGCTGGTCATGACCAGCTCTCACCCCGGCCCCGCCGCCCCCGTGTTCGACGAGGACACCGCCCGCTCACTGCTGGCGGAGGTCTGCGCGTACGCCGGGCTGCCCGAGCCCGCCGGGGCCCGGCTGGTCTCCTTCGGCGAGAACGCCGTCTTCGACCTCGGCGACCCGGGCGTGGTGGTGAAGATCGGCCGCGGCCGCGAGCTGGCCGGGCGGGCCCGGCACGAGCTGGCCGTGGCGCGCTGGCTGGCCGGCGAGGGCATCCCGGCCCCGCGCCCGTACGCGGACCAGCCGCTGCAGGCGGGCAGCCACCCGGTGACCCTCTGGCACCGGCTGCCCGCCGCCGTCCGCCCGGCCGTCTCGGCCGACCTCGCCCCGCTGCTGCTCGCCCTGCACCGGCTGCCCGCCGCCCCGCTGCCGCTCGGCCGTCGCGACCTGCTCGCCCCGGTGGACCGCTGGCTGGCCGCCGCCGAGGGCCACGTGGACCCGGCCGACACCGCCTTCCTGCGGGCCCGCCGCACCGAGTACGCCACCGCGCTGACCGAGCTCGCCCCGGCCCTGCCGCCCGGCGTGATCCACGGCGACGCGCTGCCCCGCAACGTGCACCTGGGCCCGGACGGGCCGGTACTGCTCGATCTGGAGACCGTCTCGGACGACCTGCGCGAGCACGACCTGGTCGTCCTCGCGCTCAGCCAGGACCGGTACGGCGTGCCGGCCGAGGAGTACCGGGCCTTCACGGCCGCCTACGGCTGGGACGTGCGCGACTGGCCCGGCTTCGCCGTGCTGCGCGGGGCCCGCGAGACGGCCAGCGCCTGCTGGGTCGCCCAGCAGGCGGCGGGCAGCGCGGCGGCGGCCGCGGAGTTCGCACGCCGGGTCGGCTCGCTGCGCGAGGGCGCGGCCGAGGTGCGCTGGTACCCGTTCTGAACCCCGGCGTACCCGCTGAACCCCGGCGTACCCGCTGAACCCCCGCGTACCCGGCTCGGGGCCGGAACGCCAGGGGGTGTGACCACCCCCTCGTTCCGTCGATCTCCTTGCCCCGGCCGGGGGTTGTCGGCCACCCTTGCCGGTATCCCCTGCCCGTCCCCGCCCGGCCGAGCCCGGTGGCACCGGCGCGGAACCAGCCCCGCAGCTGCCGCGTCTCACCGTTCGCACACCCCGGGTGGGGCCACCGCACGCCGTCAGGAGCCGACGCGATGCCGATACGCAAGAACCGATCCACGCTGCACCGCGCCGTCCTCGGCGGGCTCGCGGCGGTCCTCGCTCCCGCCCTGGTGGCCGGCTGCGGCGCGGCCCAGGGATCGGTGCTCGCGGATTCGACACCCGGCAGGACGACCACCCCCACCGCCTCGGCCGGCCCGATGGCCGACGGTTCCACCGCCCCCGGCTCCCCCAGCGCCTCCCCGAGCAGCGGCCGGACGACCGGTGGCAGGCCCACCCCCTCCGCCGACGCCCCCGCCACCCCCACCGGCACCAGGACCGCCACTCCCGACAGCACCCCGAGCAGCGCGCCGGACGGCTCCCCGAGCAGCACCCCCGGCACCCCCGGCACCTCCGGCAGCGCCAAGCCGCTGCCACCCGGCGGCCCGACCTCGATCGTGCACTCCACGGCCACCGGCGGCCGCACCGTGGCGCTCACCTTCGACGACGGCCCCGGCCCGGCCACCGGCCCGGTGCTCGATCTGCTCGCCCAGTACGGCGTGCACGCCACCTTCTGCCAGATCGGCCCGCAGGCCACCGCCAACCCGGCCCTGGTGCACCGCATCCTGGCCGGCGGCCACCGCCTCTGCGACCACACCGTGCACCACCCGCAGCCGCTGCACACCCTGGCCCACGACCGCCAGGTGTACGAGATCGACGCTGCCAAGGACATGATCGTCCAGGCCGGCGGCCCGGGCACCAAGGTCGCCTGGTTCCGCGCCCCCGGCGGCGACTTCAGCGCCGAGAACGAGCAGATCGCCGTCCAGGACGGCATGCGCCCGCTCGGCTGGACGGTCGACCCACGCGACTGGTCCCGCCCCGGCGTGCCGGCCATCGTCGCGGCCGTGCAGCACCAACTCCGCCCGGGCGGCGTGGTGCTGATGCACGACGGCGGCGGCGACCGCTCGCAGACCGTGGCCGCGCTGCGGCAGCTGCTCCCCTGGTTCGTGGCCCAGGGCTACACCTTCGACTTCCCGGCGGTCTGACCCCCGGCGAGGGGCCTGCCGTACACCGCCGAGCTCCGACGGACCGTCATGCCCACGCTCTCGTAGAGCCCGAGCGCACCGGTCTCCGAGTGGGTCCAGAGCGTGCAGGAGCGGTGGCCCCGGCGGTACGAGGCCCGGAAGGCCTCGCGGAGCAGCAGCCGGGCGATGCCCCGGTGCCGGTGGTCCTTGCGGACGGCCACCCGCTCCACGTACCCCTCCGCGCTGCCCGGGGTGGCCAGCGCCAGCACCACCCCGACCAACTCCCCGCCGGCGAAGGCCAGCGGGGAGAGGGCGGGGGCGAAGGTGTCCCGCTCCACGCTGAGCGCGGCCCACTCCGGGTAGGACTTGCGCCGCTGCTGCCAGTCGTCGAAGGCGTCCTCGGTCAGCAGGTACGCGGCCCGCTCGTCCCCGGCCCGGAACGGGCGCACGGTGACGCCCGGCAGCGGCTCCGGCTCCGGCGGCTCGGCGGCCAGCTCGATGGCCAACTGCCACTCGGTGACGAACGGCTCGTAGCCGCGTGCCCGGAGCAGGCCGACCCCCGCCCGGTCGGCGTCCGGCACGGTCTGGCTGAGCCGGTCGGTGCCCGCCTCGCGGGCCCGCTCCTCGGCCCAGTCGAGCAGCGCGCCGCCCAGCCCCCGGCCCCGGTGGGCCGGGTGCACGTCCACGGTGCTGCGCCGCCCGCGCACCCAGGCCCAGCCGACCGGCTCGCCCGCCGCGTCCAGCGCCAGCCGGGTGTCCAGGGCCGGGTCCAGGCCGGGCAGCGCCAGCTCGGCGGCGATCCGGTCCGGGCCGGTCTCGGCCAGCCCGAACAGCTGTTGTTCGCCGGCCGCGACCAGCCGGTGGATCGCGGGGGCGTCGGCGGGGGTGGCCGGTCGGCCTCGGTACGGGGAGGGGAGTGACGGTTCAGCCATGGGAACGACTCTGGGTCACCCGGGGCCGCGCTGTCGACCCCATTGACCGTCAGGTCCCGGCCGGCGGGGGCCGACGAGGGTCGACCGGGGCGGCCGTTGCCGATCGGGGTCGGCCGGGGTCGACCGGGATCGGCCGCGGTGGCCCGGGTCGGCCGATCGACCGTCAGGCTCCGGCCGACTGCTGTTCGAAGGGGCCGCCGGGGCCGAAGGCCAGGGCGGCGAAGTGCGAGGCGATCCGGCGGTGGCCGGCCGGGCAGGGGTGCAGGCCGTCCGGCAGCGGGTGGTCCGCGTGGTCGGCCTCGCCGTAGAGGGCCAGGCCGTCGAGGTGGTGCAGGTGCGGGTCGGTGGCCGCGCGCTGGGCGGTGATCCGGGCCAGCTCGGCGCGGATCACGGTGAGGGTCAGCCGGCCGGCGGCGGCCTCGGCCGGGTCGCCGGTGGCCCGGAAGGCGGGGGCGGGGCCGGAGAAGTCCGCCGCGAGCGGGCCGGGGGTGTGCTCGTGGGTCGGGCAGAGCACGGGCGAGACGACGAGCAGCGGGGTGGTCGGGTGGCCCTCCCGGATGGTGTCCAGGAAGCCGTGCACCACCGGGCCGAAGGCCCGCAACCGCATCAGGTCCAGGTTCACCAGGTTGATCCCGATCTTCAGGCTGATCAGGTCGGCCGGGGTGTCCCGGATGGTCCGGGCCAGGAACGGGTCGAGCAGCGCGTTGCCGCCGAAGCCGAGGTTGACCAGGTCGACCCCGCCGGTGGCGGCGGCCAGCGCGGGCCAGGTGCCGGTCGGGCTGTCGGCCGAGGAGCCGTGGCTGATCGAGCTGCCGTGGTGCAGCCAGACCCGCCGGCCGGAGGCCGGAGCGGGCTCGACCGGGGCGTCGGTGCGCAGCGCCAGCAGCTCCACCTGCTCGCCGTGCGGCAGCCAGAGCTCCACCGTCTTCTCCCCGGCGGGCAGCTCCGCGAAGCGGACGGTGCCGGGCGGGCCGGGCACCACCGTGGCGGCGCCCGTGCTCAGGTCGACGCCGTACACGGTGCCGCCGTCGGCCGGGGCCTGGGCCACCGGCCGGCCGTCCACCAGCAGGTCGAAGAGCCCCTCGGTGGCGGGGCCGCCGACGTACCGGGTGCGGGTCACGTGCACGTCCAGCTCGAGGTGCCGGGCGCCGGTGCGGAAGACCAGCCGGACGCCGGAGGGCTTGGCTGCGGCGCCGAGCAGGCCCGGGTCCGGGTACTGGCGGCGGACCCAGGCGGGCAGGCGGTGCGGCAGCAGGCCGCCGCGCTCGGTGCGCTCGGTGTCCAGGGCGCCGCGCAGCAGCTCGGGCTCGACGGGGGTGGTGATCCAGTCGGTCACGGCGGTCTCTCCTCTGATGGCTCGTCGGTACGGGGTCGGAGTCTCTCCTAGAGAGGCCCTAGCTGCGGACGCGGTCGACGAACTCGGCCATCCGCGTCATCATCCGGGCCACCCGCTCCTCGTTGCTCAACGTCTCCTGGGCGGCGTTGACGCCCTGCGGCTTGCGGAGCCGGCGGGCGTAGAGCGGGCAGGCCAGGTCGGCGCAGATGTACACGCCGACGGAGTTGCCCTCGCGCCCGGCGGTGCCGGCCTTGCGGGCGGCCATCAGGTGGACGCCGGTGCCCGGGTGGGTGGTCAGGCAGATCGAGCAGAGGCCGCGGTGGGTGGCGTTGCGCGGGCCGGTGGAGGTGCGCAGCGCGATGCCCACGGGCGGCTCGCCCTCGGCGCCGGGCACGACGAGGTGGCCCCGGTCGGGGGCGGAGGGGTCGCGCCAGCCGAGGAAGTCCAGGTCGCCCCAGGGGAGTTCGGCCAGGTCACGGGGGATGTTGAGGCGCTTGGCCTCGCCCTGGGTGCAGTTGACGAAGGACCTGCGGATCTCGGATTCGGTCATCGGCTTCATGAGACTCACGCTAACCAAGCCTAGGACTCCTAGGCAAACGACTTTTACGGCTAGGATGGGTCCTGACCGGTGACGAAGGAGGCGAGGCAGAGTGACGGCACGCGCGGGCCTGTCCACGGAGCGGGTGGTGGTGGCCGCGGCCGCCCTGGCCGACGAGATCGGCTTCGACAAGGTGACGGCCTCGGCCGTGGCCCGGGGCTTCGGGGTCAAGGACGCGAGCCTCTACTCGCACGTCCGCAACCTCCAGGAGCTGCGCGAGCGGATCGCCGTCCTGGCCGCCGAAGACCTCGCCGAGCGGGTCGGCAACGCCCTGATGGGCCGCGCCGGCCTGGCCGCCCTGACGGCCTTCACCGAGGCCTACCGGACCTTCGCCCGCGAGCACCCCGGCCGCTACCAGGCCATCGAGGTCAAGCTCACCCCCACCCGCTGGGCCGAGCTCGGCGGGCGCCGGCGCGGCGCCGACCACACCTACGCCCTGCTCCGCGGCTACGGCCTGACCGAGTCCGACCGGGCCACCGATGCCGCCCGCTTCCTGCTCGCCACCCTGCACGGCTACGTCAACCTGGAGCGCCACGGCGCCTTCGGCGCCCCCCGCCCGATGGCCGCCTCCTGGCCCAGCGCCCTGCAGGCCCTCCACCTCGCCCTGACCAACTGGCCCCCGGCGGAAGAGGAAGAGGCCTGACGGCCCGACCCGGGACGAGCACCGCGGACGGCAGAAAGCGACGGCAGAGACGGGCGGCGGGCGGAGCAGCACGCGGCGGAGCCGGTGCTACACCGCCCGCGGGATCACCGGCCAGGCCGGCTCGACCACGGCCGCCGGGTTGGAGGTGCGGCGCAGGTAGGCCTGGAGCGAGGCCGACTGCTCGGCGGCGGCCCGGGTCTGGAGGGTGTGCATGTCGGCCGGGGGCATCGCGCCGACCGTCGCGTACCGCTCGCCCATCCGGCGGGCGACCCTGGCCGCGGCCAGGGCGTCGGCGGCGGCGTTGTGAGCGTCCTCCAGGGCCACGCCGTAGTGGGCGCAGAGGGCCTGGAGGGCCCGCTTGCCGCGGCGGTAGCGGTCGACGTGCTTGTCCAGGACGAGCGGGTCGACCACCGGGGCCGGCGGGCGGCCGAGGCGGTCGGCCAGCGAGGGCACGCCGTGGCGGTGGCACTCGCGGTCGAGCAGGGAGAGGTCGTAGCGGGCGTTCATCACCACCAGCGGGGTGCCCGCGCCGAGCACCTCGGCCACCGCCGCCGTGATCTCGGCCACCGCCCCGGCGGGGGCGGCGCCGTGCTGCCGGGCCCGGTCGGTGGAGATGCCGTGGATCGCCGAGGCCTGCTCGGGTATGGCCACGCCCGGGTCGAGCAGCCAGCCGCGCTCGGCCGAGACCGTGCCGTCCGCCTCCAGGCGGACGAGTGCGGCCGTCACGATCCGGTCCGTCTCGACGTCCGTGCCCGTCGTCTCCAGGTCGAAGCCGACCAGCGGCCCGCTGATCCAACTCATCGCGCCGCTCGCCTCACTGCCCGGCTCATCCCGTGCTCCTTCCGACCCTCTGCCCGACCCTCTGCGCTGTCCGGGCCCCATCATCCCTGCTCGCAGTGACAGCCGGGAGCCCGGTGCCGGACCTGACGGCGTCACCGGGAGATCGGCACCGGCCGGTCTCCGGGCACCGGCAGCCCGTTTCGTCCGTTGCCCAGGTGGCCGCGGGTGGCAGATGCTTGGCCGGGTCCGGCGGGTGGTTCGTCCGGGCAGACAACGGGGGTGGGCGTGCGTTTCGGGATCTTGGGTCCGCTGTCCGTGACGACGGGCGAAGGCCCGGTGGTCGTCACGGGAGACCGGCAGCGGAACCTGCTGGCGACACTGCTGGTGCACGGGGGCGCCACGGTGCCCTTCGACGCGCTGGCCGACGCGGTCTGGGACGGGCAGCCGCCCTGCGGCGCCCGCAGCGCGCTGCACACCTGCCTGGCCCGGCTCCGGCGCCAGCTGGGCCCGGCCGCCGCCGCCCGGATCGTGCACCAGGCGCCCGGGTACCGGTTCGAGCTGCTGCCCGGCGAGTTGGACCTGCACCAGGTGGACGACGCCGCCGCCTCCGGCCGCCGGGCCGCCGCCCGCGGCGAGGAGGAGCAGGCGTACGCACTGCTCACCGAGGCCGCCGCGCTCTGCGCGGGCGCCCCGCTGGCCGACGTGCCCTCCGAGGTGCTGCGCGAGCAGTGGGCCGAGCCGCTGCGGCAGCGGCTGCTGGCCGTCCGGCTCGACCAGGTGGACTCCGGGCTGCGGCTGGGGCTGCTCGCCGAGGTGCTGCCCACGCTGCTGGCGCTGCGCCAGCAGCAGCCGCTGGACGAGCGGGTGCACGAGCGGCTGATGCTGGCCCTGCACCGGGACGGCCGCACCTCCGACGCGCTGGCCGCCTTCCGGCACGCCCGCCAACTCCTGGTCCGCGAGCTGGGCGTGGAGCCCGGCCCGGCGCTCCAGCGGCTGCACCACCGCATCCTGGCCGCCGCCGAGGGCCCGCCCGAGCCGGCCGGGCCCACCGAACCACCGACGGCCGCCGCCCCGGAGCAGGCCCCCACCGGCCCCCCGGCACCCGCCCAACTACCGCCCGCCCTCACCGACTTCACCGGCCGCACGCCCGAGCTGCACCGGCTCGCCCGGCTGCTCGGCCCCGACCGCACCGGGCCGGATGCGGCCACCGACCGGGTGCCGCAGCAGCGCTCCGCGCAGGAGCCCCAGAGCCCCCCGCCCGAGGAGCCCGGCGCCCCCGGGGTGCCGGTGGTGGTGGTCTCCGGCTGCGGCGGGCTCGGCAAGAGCGCGCTGGCCGTCCAGGCCGCCCACCGGCTGCGCCCGCACTACCCGGACGGCCAGCTGTACGCCACCTTCGCCAGCCACAGCGGGCGGCCCCGCACCACCGGCGAGGTGCTGGCGGGCTTCCTGGCCGCGCTCGGCACCCCGGCCGAGGCCCTGCCCAAGTCCGACGAGGACCGGGCGGCGCACTTCCGCAGCCTGGTCGCCGACCGGCGGCTGCTGCTCCTGCTGGACGACGCCCCGGACGCGGCGGCGGTGCGCCCGCTGCTGCCCGGCGGAGCCGGCTGCGGGGTGCTGGTGACCAGCCGCGACCGGCTCTCCGGCCTCTCCGGCGCCCTGCTGCTCGACCTCGACCTGCTGCCGCGCGAGCAGGCCCGTGCCCTGCTCGGCCGGGTGGCCGGGGCCGACCGGCTGGCCGCCGAGCCGGAGGCCGCGGAGCGGATCCTGGACGCCTGCGCGGGCCTGCCGCTGGCCCTGCGGATCGTCGGCGCGCGGCTGGTGGCCCGCCCGGGCTGGAGCCTGGCCCACCTGGCCGCCCGGCTGGCCGACGAGCGCGGGCGCCTCGGCGAGCTGCGCGCGGGCGACCTCGCGGTGGGGGCCAGCTTCGCCGTCTCGTACACCTCGGTGGGCGCGGCCGACGCCGTCCGGGGCTCCGCGGTGGCCCGGGCCTTCCGGCTGCTCGGGCTGGTCAGCGGGCCGACCATCGGGCTGAGCACCGCGAGCGCGCTGCTCGACCGGCCGGTGCCGGAGGTCGAGGAGGCGATGGAGCACCTGGTCGACGCCCACCTGCTCGAATCGACCCACCCCGGCCGATACCGCTTCCACGACCTGCTCCGGGTCTACGCCCGGGGCGCCGCCGAGCAGCAGGAGCGGGCCGACGACCGGGAGGAGGCCGTGCACCGGCTGCTCACCTTCTTCCGCGAGGGCACCGCGGCGGCCGCCGCCCAACTCAACCCGGGCCGCCGGGCGGTGGGCACCGGGCCGGCCGAGGAGCGCTGGTCGCCCTTCCCCGACCGGACGGCGGCGCTGCGCTGGCTGGACGCCGAGCACGAGAACCTGGTCGCGGCGGCCCGGCAGTCGGCCGAGCTCGGCCTGGACGGCTACACCTGGGAGCTGGCCCGCAACCTGGCCCAGTACTTCATGCTCGGCGGCCACGTGGACGACCACATCGACACCCACCGCCTCGCCCTGACGGCCACCCAGCGGCTCGGCGACCGGGCCGCCGAGCACATCTGCTCGGCCAACCTGGCCGCCCCGTACTGGCAACTCGGCCGGTTCCAGGAGGCGCTGGAGACGCTGGAGCACAGCCTGGAGCTGACCGAGGAGCTGGGCGACACCCAGGGCGAGGCCAACTGCCTGCTGCGGATCGGCCTGGTGCAGGCCGCCCAGGACGACCACGCCTCGGCGGTGGAGACCTACCGGCGGGCGCTGCCGGTGCTGCGCACCCTGGAGCGGCGCAACGAGGAGGCCAACCTGCTCGGCAACCTGGGCCACGCGCTGGCCGTGCTCGGCCGCAGCGGGGAGGCGCTGGAGACGCTCCGCGAGGCCGTGGCGCTGGCCCGGGAGATCGGCGACCGGCGGAACGAGGCGACGGCCCTGGTCAGCATCGGCCAACTCCTCTGCGAGCTGCGCCAGCCCGGCGAGGCGCTGGACCAGCTCCGGGCCGGCCTGGCCGCCGCCCGCGAAGCCGGCGACCTCAGCAACGAGGCCGAGGCCCTGACCGGCCTCGGCGAGGCCTTCCGCCAGCTCGACCTCACCGCCCCCGCCGAGCAGCACGTGCGCGAGGCCCTGGAGATCCTCGAACACCGCCTCACCCGCCCCGACCTGCACGCCGAGGCCGTCGCCACCCTGGCCGGCATCCGCCGCGCCGCCCTGCCCACCGGCGGCTGACGGCCCGTCCGGGGGCGGGGTAAGCGAGAGGTGACTGGGAGGTAAGCGCTCTCCGGCACTCTGGTCCTGCGCCTCAGGAGAGACGGGGGTCTTCCCGAAGCGTGCGTCCCCCAGGACGCGGACGCCCTCCCGGCGCTCCATCTCGACCACGTGCTCATGGTCGGGGCGGCGGGAGGGCGTCCCGGGTTCTCAGCCCGGGTCGACTCAGGCGAACAGGGCCCGGCCGAGCCAGTCGGCGCCGTCCTTCACGCCCGGCAGGACGAAGAAGTAGCCGCCGCCGGTGGGCGAGATGTAGTCGACCAGGGGCTCGTCGATCAGGCGGGTCTGGGTGGCCTCGAACTGGCGGACCACGTCCTGCTGGTAGCAGCAGAAGGCCAGGCCCATGTCGAGGTTGCCGACCTTGTCCACGCCGCGGTCGTAGTTGTAGCCGCGGCGCAGGATCCGGGTCTCGTCGGTCTTGTCGGTGCGCGGGTTGGCCAGCCGGATGTGGGCGTCCAGCGGGATGGCCTTGCCGTCCGGGTCCTTGGCGTAGTCCGGGGCGTCCAGCTCGTCCGCGCCGTCCAGCGGGGCGCCGGTGTCCTTGCGGCGGCCGAACATCTTCTCCTGCTCGGCCAGCGAGACGCGGTCCCAGAACTCCACCAGCATCCGGATGATCCGGATGACCTGGTAGCTGCCGCCGACGGCCCAGGCGGGCTCGCCCGCGCCGTCCTTGACCCAGACCAGCTTGTCCATCTCGCGGCCGGACTTCACGTCCGGGTTGGCGATGCCGTCCTTGAAGCCGAGCAGGTTGCGCTGGGCGCCGTCCGGGCGGGACGGGCTCTGGAAGCCGTCGATCCGCCACTTGACCTGCATCGCGCCGCGGGTGTGCCGGGCGATGTCGCGCAGCGCGTGCAGCACGGTGTCCTGGCGGTCGGCGCAGATCTGCAGGCTCAGGTCGCCGTGCAGCTCGGCCTCCTGCAGGTTGTCGTTGGGGAAGGTCTTCATCGGCGTCAGCTTGACCGGCTTGAGCTTGGCCAGGCCGTACCGCTCGTCGAAGAGCGAGGCGCCCACGCCCACCGTGACGGTGAGGTTGTCGGCCGGCACCACCGGGCCGAGGATGCCGTTGTCCGCGGGCGGCGCGCCGACGCCCAGGTCCGGCGGGGTGCCGCCGGCGGTGAGGAAGCGGATCCGCTCGGTCAGGGTGCGGAAGAGGTCCTCCAGTGCCTTCCGGTCGGCGGCCGTCACCAGGAAGGAGACGAACATCGCGAACCCCGGGGTCGGGGTCAGCACGCCGGCCTGGTGCTCGCCGTGGAAGGGCACCGCCCCGGACTTGGGCGCGGTGGAGCTGTCGGCGCTGGCCGTCCCGGTGGAGAGGGCGAAGGCCCCGCCGGCCAGCGCGGCGGCCCCGGCGCCGGCGCCGAGCGCGGCGGTCAGGAAGCTGCGGCGGGCGGGCCCGGCCGGGCAGCCCTCGGCAGCGGGAGCAGGGGCGGCAGCGGCGTGCGGGAAGGGGCAGGAGCCGGTCTGCTGGCTGGTCATCAGGCGGACTTCCGGATCTCGAGCAGGTCGGGTACGGGGGCGAGGTCTTCGAGCAGCTGCCCGGTGGCGGCGTTCAGCCGGGCGCGGGTGGCCGGGGCGAGCCGGTCGACCGGGGTCCAGCTGCCGTCCGCCTGGTGCGCGGCGGTGAGCAGGGCGCCGAGCCGGGCCACGCCGGCGTCGATCTTGCCGAGCAGCTCGGGCGAGCGCGGCTTGATCAGCGGCTGCAGCACCGTCAGCAGCTCCTGGGTGCCCGCCAGGTTGGCCTGGGCGGTGGCCAGGTTGGTGCCGCTGCCCTGGTCGGTGTCGCCGGTGAGCTCGAACTGGAGGGTGTTCTCCAGGATCTCGTGGGTGCGCAGCGGCAGGTCGCCCGGGTCGAACTCCTGGGTCGGGAAGGCCTTGCCGAGCCCGGCCACGTCCTCGGCCAGCTGGTCGGCGACGGGGGTCAGGTCGGCGGCGGACTGGCCGTGCCAGAGGCCGTACTCCAGGCGGAGGAAGCCGCTGAAGTCCTTGTCCAGCGCCTTGTCGGCGTAGCCGTCCGGACGCCCGTTGATCTTCTTGTCGAAGTCGGCGAAGGTGCCGTAGGCGGCGCCGAGCGAGGCGTACTGGGTGTGCGCGGTGACCCAGTCGGCCTTGGCGGCGTTGAGGTCGCCGCCGTGGATGTCGGCCTGCAGCTTCTGGGTCTGCGCCAGCAGGGTGGTCAGGCCCTTGCCGACGTACTCCTTGTACGCGTCCAGCGGGGCCTTGAGGTCGTCCTCGGCCACTGGGATGACGGACTTGACGGCCGCTCCGCCGGTGACGTGCACGGCGGCGGAGGTGACCGACTTGCCGCCGGTGGGCACGCAGCGCCAGGCGTAGTCGCCGGTGCCGATGGTGGCGGTGAGCGCGCGGGTGGTGGCCGGGGCCAGGCCCTCGATCTCGCCGTAGACCGAGCCGGAGGTGGGGTTGATCAGGTAGACCTCGGAGGTCTTGTCCCCGGTGTTGTGCATCTGGAAGACCTGCTGGCCGGGCTGCGGCACGGTGAAGCCCTTGCCGCACTCGGTCTCCGAGACGGCCACGGTGGCCGTCCCGGCCGGCTTGCCGTCGCTGACGGCGATCACCACGCCGGCCACCACGGCGGGCACGGCGACCAGCGCGGCCGGCACCACCCAGCGCGGGCGGGTCGGCTCCACCGCCGCGGGCTTCTCCTCGGTCTTCTCGCCGGCCACCGGCTCGGCCGCCGGCTTGGGCTTGCCCGCCCGGACGCCGACCACGAACAGCGACATCACCACGGCCAGGTAGACCACGTAGGCGACGACCTGCAGCCAGGTCATGGTGACGGTCAGGTTGAACACGCCCTGCACCAGGGTGGCGTACCAGGAGGAGGCGTCGATGCTGCCGCTCAGGTCGAAGGCGTGGGCGTGGCCGCCGGGCAGCACACCGCCCTCCTGCAGGTCGCGCAGGCCGTAGCTGAGCACGCCCGCCGCGATCACGATCAGGACGGCGCCGGTGACGGTGAAGAACCTGGTCAGGTTGATCTTGAGCACCCGGCGGTACAGGCCCCAGCAGAGCCCGGCCGCGAGCACCAGGCCGACGGCGCCGCCGATCAGCGGGCCGGTCGAGCTCTTGGCGGTCTGGATGGTGCTCCAGAGGAAGAGCGAGGTCTCCAGGCCCTCCCGGCCGACGGCCAGGAAGCTGGTCAGCACCAGGGTGCCGGCGCCCATCGCGAGGGCGGCCGTCACCTTCTCCCGGATGTCCGAGGAGAGGTTGCGGGCCGACTTGCGCATCCAGAAGACCATCGCGGTGACGAAGGCCACCGCGATCAGGCTCAGGCAGCCGCCGAAGGCCTCCTGCGCCGGGCCGGACAGCTTGGCGGCGGTGAAGGTGAGCACCGACCCGAAGCTGAGCGCCAGCGCGAGCGCGGCGACCACACCTGTCCAGACCTGCGGCAGCCGGTGCTTCTGCTCCGACCGCACCAGCGTCGCCACCAGGATGGAGACGATCAGCCCGGCCTCAAGACCCTCCCTGAGGCCGATCAGGAAACTCGGAAACGCTTCGTCCCACATAAGCCGAGGGCTCCTCTCCGGGACACGCCCGGCCTTACCTGTCCTTTTTGCCCAGCACGCAGCCGGACGCCCCGGACGGCTGAGCCGTCCAGGGCGCGCTGCTTAGCTTAGGCATACCTTAGAGACCCGGCGGTCAAGCGTCCACACCGGGGGTGCGAGTAAGTCGGATGGTCAGCTCGACGAGGAGTCAGGCCCCGGCTCAGGAGACGGCGCGGGAGTCGGCCCAGACGCCCTCGAACTCCTCGCGGTAGGTCTCGAGCAGGCCCGGCTCCTGGCCGCCGGGCACCTGGCCGGCGCCGCCGCGCAGCACCAGGGCCGGGGATTCGATGCCCCGGGCCCGGCGCAGGTAGGGCTGGACGACGCCGAGATCGGTGGAGCGGCGGCGGCCGGTGGTGGCGCGCGGGCCCTCGACCAGGTAGGCGGTGAAGCGCGGGGTCTCGTCGAAGACCCGGATCTCGAAGCCGCCCTGGTCGCGCAGACGGGCCCGGACCCGGCGCACGTGCATGATGTTCATCTCGATCGAGCGGGCCAGCTCGCCCCGGCCGAGACCGAGCTCGCGCTCGCGCCGGCGCACCGCGCTGCTGGCCGGGTTGAGGAAGAGCAGCCGCATCCGGCAGCCCTCCGAGGCCAGCTGCACCAGCCGCTTGCCGGTGTAGTTCTGGCAGAGCATGCCGAGCCCGATGCCCACCGCGTCCAGCCGCCGGGCCCCCTCCAGCAGGTCCTCCACCGGCAGCTCGCGCTGCAGCCGGACGCGGTCCGGGTGCACGGCCACCACGTCCGCGTACCGCCCGGCCACCAGCTCCTCGACGATGTCGGCGGGCACCCCGCCGGCCCCGCCGTCGAGCAGGGTGAGCAGCCGGGCGGCGGCCCGCTCGGCCTGGGCCAGCACGGTCTGCGAGAGGGAGCGGTTGCGGGAGACGACGTGCCGGGCCACCTCCAGCTCGTCCAGGGCCAGCTCCACCTCGCGGCGGTCCACCACGTACGGCTCGAAGCAGGGCCAGTGCTGCACCATCAGCTCGCGCAGCTGCGGCAGGGTGAGGAAGACCAGCGGGTCGTCGTCGGCCGGGTCGAGCAGGTAGCCCTTGCGGCGGCTGACCTCGCGGACGGCCCCGGCCCGGTGCACCCACTCCTCGCCGGCAGGGCCGGCGGCGGCGGTCACCCAGTCCTCGCCGTGCGCGGGGGCATAGACCGGCCGCAGCACCTCGTCCACCAGGGCGCGCAGCCGCTGCTCGACCAGGTTGAGCCAGACGTACGCCCGGCCGGTGAGCCGCACCCGCTGGTGGGCCAGCTGCCACTGCTCGGCGCTCCAGGCCAGCGGCGCGCCCTCGGCCCCGGGCTGGACGGGCAGCGCGATCCGGGTGGTGGTGGACGGGCGCATCACCACGGTGGGAGCCTCGGCCCGGCCCTCGGGCCCGCCCCGACCGTCGGAGGGGACGACCATGCGCTACCTCACCTCTCGGCCCCACCGGAGGTGACGGGCCGTCCGCTGACAGAGCTTCAACCCTGGCGCGCCCTCGGCAGAGCCTGTCTGCGCACGGTGGACCCCGGGCTCCGGCCGAGCCTGAGCACACCGGAAGATCAAGGGTACTGCCCCCGCCCGGCGCCACGCAGCCCCTCTTGACGGCCCGTCGACTCCCCCACTCACCCCGGCGGACACCCGTTCGGGCGAACAACGGCCGGATGAACACCATTGAAGCGCCCGTTTCGGTGAATATGCCCCTTGTGCCGTACGTCACGGTACGGTGGCCCGCGCCATCGGGGAGACTCGGTGGGCGAGCCATATCGTGCGCCAATTCCCAGGACATCAAGGGAAGTTGAGGGATCATGCAGGTCTGGCCAGGTCAGCCGTACCCACTCGGCGCCACCTACGACGGGGCCGGCACCAACTTCGCCGTGTTCTCCGAGAGCGCCGACCGGATCGAGCTCTGCCTGCTCGCCGAGGACGGCTCGGAGCGCACCGTGGAGCTGCGGGAGACGGACGCCTTCGTCCGCCACGCCTACCTGCCGGGCGTCCAGCCCGGTCAGCGGTACGGCTTCCGGGTGCACGGCCCGCACAACCCCGGCCTGGGCCAGCGGCACAACAGCTCCAAGCTGCTGCTCGACCCGTACGCCAAGGCGATGAGCGGCCACATCGACTGGGACGAGTCGGTCTACGGCTACCACTTCGGCGCCCCCGAGCGGCGCAACGACCTCGACTCCGCCCCGCACACCATGCACTCGGTGGTGGTCAACCCGTACTTCGACTGGGGCAACGACCGCCCGCCGCGCACCGACTACCACCGCACCGTGCTGTACGAGGCCCATGTGAAGGGGCTGACCAGACTCCACCCGGGCATCCCGGAGGAGATCCGCGGCACCTACGCGGGCCTGGCCCACCCGGCGGTGATCGAGCACCTGGCCAAGCTGGGCGTCACCGCGATCGAGCTGATGCCGGTGCACCAGTTCGTCCGCGACCACCGGCTGCGCGACCTCGGGCTGACCAACTACTGGGGCTACAACACCATCGGCTTCTTCGCCCCGCACTCCTCCTACGCCTCGCTCGGCGACCGGGGGCAGCAGGTGCAGGAGTTCAAGTCGATGGTCAAGGCGCTGCACGCGGCCGGCATCGAGGTGATCCTCGACGTGGTCTACAACCACACCGCCGAGGGCAACCACCTCGGGCCCACCCTCTCCTTCCGCGGCCTGGACAACGCCTCCTACTACCGGCTCGCCAAGGACCAGCGGTTCTACGAGGACACCACCGGCACCGGCAACAGCCTGCTGATGCGCTCCCCGCACGTGCTCCAGATGATCATGGACTCGCTGCGGTACTGGGTCACCGAGATGCACGTGGACGGCTTCCGCTTCGACCTCGCGGCCACCCTGGCCCGGCAGTTCCACGAGGTCGACCGGCTCTCCTCCTTCTTCGACCTCTGCCAGCAGGACCCGGTGGTCTCCCAGGCCAAGCTGATCGCCGAGCCCTGGGACCTGGGCGAGGGCGGCTACCAGGTGGGCAACTTCCCGCCACTGTGGACGGAGTGGAACGGCATGTACCGGGACACCGTCCGCGACCTCTGGCGCGGCGAGGACGCCAGCCTGGCCGAGTTCGGCTCCCGGCTCACCGGCTCCTCCGACCTCTACCAGGACGACGGCCGCCGCCCGATCGCCTCGATCAACTTCGTCACCTGCCACGACGGCTTCACCCTGCGCGACCTGGTCTCCTACAACGAGAAGCACAACGAGGCCAACGGCGAGGACAACCGGGACGGCGAGAGCTTCAACCGCTCCTGGAACTGCGGGGCGGAGGGCGAGACCGACGACCAGGCCGTGCTCACGCTCCGGGCCCGCCAGCAGCGGAACCTGATCGCCACCCTGCTGCTCTCCCAGGGCGTGCCGATGCTCTCCCACGGCGACGAGCTCGGCCGCACCCAGGGCGGCAACAACAACGCCTACTGCCAGGACAGCGAGCTCTCCTGGATCGACTGGGCCGCCGCCGACACCGAGCTGCTCGAATTCACCCAGGGCATGATCTGGCTCCGCCGCGACCACCCGGTCTTCCGCCGCCGCCGGTTCTTCCACGGCCGCCCGGTCTCCGGCACCCACGACGACCTCACCGACATCGCCTGGTTCACCCCGGCCGGCGTGGAGATGACCGACCGGGACTGGTCCACCCGTTACGCCAAGTCACTCACCGTCTTCCTCAACGGCCACGCCATCTCCGAGCCCGACCGGCGCGGCGGCAAGATCGTCGACGACTCCTTCCTGCTGATGTTCAACGCCCACTTCGAGCCCCTGGAGTTCACCGTCCCCGCCGACCACGGCCACGAGTGGACCACCGTGGTCGACACCACCCTCCCCACCCTCCCCCGCCCCGGCGAGGGCACCCGGATCAAGGCCGGCGACACCCTCTGGCTCACCGACCGCTCGCTCCTGGTGCTCCACCGGCCGGCCTAGAGGTCAGTGGAGAGCGCCACCTCGCGCCACTCGTCGAGCTCCCGCCGCACCAGCGCCAGCTTCGCCTCCACCCGCTCCAGCGTGTCGGAGCCCAGCTGCAGGCGCAGCGGCGGTTCGGCGGCCTCGGTGACGTCGAGGACGGCCTTGGCGGCCTTCACCGGGTCGCCCGGCTGCCGGCCGTCGTAGTGGGCCAGCGCCTCGCGCACCGGCGCCGTGCCCTCGGCGTAGTCGGCGATCGAGGCGGGCACGGTCCACAGGCTGGAGCCGCTCAGGAAGTCGGTCCGCAGCCCGCCCGGCTCGACGATCGTGACGCGGACGCCGAGCGGGGCCAGCTCGCCGTGCAGCGCCTCGGAGATCCCCTCGAGGGCGAACTTCGACGCGCCGTACAGGCCGATCGCCGGAGCGGTGGCGAACCCGCCCCCGGAGCTGATGTTCAGCACGTGCCCGGACCGCTGCGCCCGCAGGGTCGGCAGCGTGGCCCGCAGGGTGTTGAGCACCCCGAACACATTGACGTCGAACAGCGCCCGGGCCGCCGCGTCCGGAACTTCCTCGACCGCTCCGAGCAGCCCGTACCCGGCGTTGTTGACCACCACGTCGATCCGGCCGAAGGCCGCCAGCCCGGCCTGCACGGCGGCGGCCAGCTGGGCCGGCTCGGTGACGTCCGCGCTCACCGCCAGCAGCCCGGCCGGCCGCTCCGGGTACGCCTTGAGCACCGCCGCCGCGTCCCGCGCGGTGGCGATCACCCGGTGGCCCCGCTCCAGCGCCTGCCGGGTGATCTCCGCGCCGAGACCCCGCGACGCCCCCGTGATGAACCAGACACCCATGTTCCTGCTCCCCTGTTGCTGCCGTCTGTTCCTGCCGTCCGACGGCTCGACGCTAGGGCCTAGAGTCGGGTCTAGATCAACAGCGATCGGGGGCATCGTGGACCTGAGCATCGGTGAGGTGTCGCAGCGCAGCGGCCTGAGCGTGCACGCGTTGCGCTTCTACGAGCGGGAGGGCCTGTTCGCCAACCCGGTGCGCCGGCTGCCCAGCGGGCACCGGATCTACCAGGAGCACCTGGACCGGGGCGAGGCCGACCGGCTCTGGAACCCGTCCGCGCCGGCCGCGCCCTCCGCTCCGAGCGGCCCCTCGTCCTGACAAGGTGCGGGCGGGGAGACCCCCCGTCAGCCCAATCCGCGTTCGTCCCCGGCCGGGGCGGGTACGGATGGAGCCATGACCGAAGCGCCACCCACGGCCAGCTACCGGCTCCAGCTCCAGCCCGGGTTCACCCTGCACGAGGCCGCCGAGGCCGTGCCCTACCTGGCGGCGCTGGGCGTCAGCCACCTGCACCTGTCGCCGCTGCTGGCCGCCGTACCGGGCTCCACGCACGGGTACGACACGGTGGACCACACCCTGGTCAGCCCCCAGCTCGGCGGGGAGGAGGCGCTGCGCACGCTGGCCAAGACGGCCCACGGGCACGGCCTGCGGCTGCTGGCCGACGTGGTGCCCAACCACATGGCGCTGCCGGTGCCCGAGCAGCTCAACCAGCCGCTCTGGCAGGTGCTCCGGGACGGCCCTGACTCCCCGTACGCGCCCTGGTTCGACATCGACTGGACGGCCCAGCCCGGCCCGCCGGACGCCCCCGAGCGCGGGCGGCTGCTGCTGCCGCTGCTCGGCGCCCGGCTCGGCGAGGTGCTCGACCAGCTCTCGGTCGAGGGCGACGTGCTGCACTACCACGACCACGCCTTCCCGCTCCGGCCCGGCACCGCCCAGCTCCCGCTGCCCGAGCTGCTCGCCCGCCAGTGGTACCGGCTGGCCTGGTGGCGGCTGGCCGACAGCGAGCTCAACTACCGGCGGTTCTTCACCGTCAACGAGCTGATCGCCGTCCGGGTGGAGGTGCCGGAGGTCTTCGAGGCCACCCACGGCACCCTGCTGCGGCTGCACGCCGAGGGCGTGCTGGACGGCTTCCGGGTGGACCACCCGGACGGCCTGGCCGACCCCCGGGGCTACCTGCGCCGGCTGGCCGGGGCCACCGGCGGCGCGTACACCGTGGTGGAGAAGATCCTCACCGGCCCGGAGGAGCTGCCCGCCGACTGGCCCTGCGCCGGCACCACCGGCTACGACGCGCTGCGCCGGATCGACGGCGTGCTGACCGACCACCAGGGCGCCGAGCGGCTGATCCACGCCTACCGGCACGACACCGGCGCACCGAGCGCCGAGGAGGCCGCCCGCCAGGGCCGGGCCGAGCTGACCGCCCCCGGCGGCGGCCTGGCCGCCGAGCTGGAGCGGCTGGTCCGGCTGGTCGGCCGGATCTGCGCCGCCGAGCCCGCGCTGGCCGACCACGCCCCGGACGCCGTCCGCGCCGCGCTGCGGCAGCTGCTCACCGCCTACCCGGTCTACCGGCCGTACGTGGTGCCCGGCGAGCCCGCCCCGCCGGAGGCGGTGGAGGCGGTGGAGGCCGCGATGGCCGGCGGCGGGCCGACCGGCGAGCTGGTCCGCGACCTCGCGCTGGGGCGGCTCGGACGCGGCCCGGGCCGGGACGAGTTCTGCGCCCGGATCGCCCAGACCGCCTCGGCGGTGGCCGCCAAGGGCGTCGAGGACACCGCCTTCTACCGCTGGAACGCGCTGCTCAGCCTGAACGAGGTGGGCGGCTCGCCCGAGCACCCGGGCCTGAGCCCCGAGGAGTTCCACCGCTGGTGCGCCCACCAGGAGCAGCACTGGCCGCAGTCGATGACGGCGCTCTCCACCCACGACACCAAGCGCAGCGCCGACGCCCGGGCCCGGCTCGCCGTGCTGGCCGAGCTGCCCACCACCTGGGTGGCCGAGCGGGCCGCCTGGCAGGCCGCCGCCGGGCCCGGCCCGGACCAGGACAGCGACTGGCTGCTCCACCAGACCCTGTTCGCGGCCTGGCCGATCTCCGCCGACCGGCTCACCGCCACCCTGCTCAAATCCGCCCGCGAGGCCAAGCGGCAGACCTCCTGGACCCACCAGGACGAGGCGTACGAGCGCGCCCTAGCCGAGCACGCCCGCCGGGTGCTCGACCACCCGGGCCTCTGCCCCAGGATCGAGGGCTTCGTCCGCACCCTCGCGCCGCACGCCCGCAGCAACACCCTGGCCGCCGCCCTGCTCCACCTCACCGTGCCCGGGGTGCCCGACCTCTACCAGGGCAGCGAGGAGCCGCTCTACACCCTGGTCGACCCGGACAACCGCGCCCCGGTCGACCTCGGGGCGCTGGCCGTCCGCCTCACCGACTCCCCCACCGGCCGCCCCGGCGACCTGGCCCGGGAGAAGCTGCACCTGACCACCACCGCCCTGCACCTGCGCCGCACCACCCACCTCGGCCGCTACCAGCCGCTCACCCCCACCGGCCCAGCCGCCGCCCACCTGCTGGCCTTCGCCCGCGGCCCCGAGGTGATCACCGCCGTGACCCGCCTCCCCTACGGACTGGCCCACGCGGGCGGCTGGCGGGACACCACCCTCGACCTGCCGCCGGGCACCTGGACGGACGAGCTGACGTCACGTCGGTTCGCCGGCCCTGTCGCCCTGCTGGAACTCTTCGACCCCTACCCCGTCGCCCTGCTGACCAGGAAGGCCGGCTCATGAGCGAGTACCAGGTCTGGGCCCCGGCCGCCGCCGAGGCCGTCGAGGTCGAGGTGGACGGCGAGCGGTACCCGCTCGCCCGGCTGGCCGACCGCCCCGGCTGGTGGGGCGGCGAGGCCCCGGCGGGCGACTACGCGTACCGCCTGGACGGCGGCCCGCCGCTGCCCGACCCGCGGTCCCCGCGCCAGCCGCACGGCCCCGACGGCCCGAGCCGCGCCGTGGACCACAGTGCCTTCGCCTGGTCCGACACGCCCTGGCGCGGCCGCCCGCTGCCCGGCTCGGTGGTCTACGAGCTGCACATCGGCACCTTCACCCCGGCCGGCACCTTCGCCGCCGCCGCCGAGCGGCTCGACCACCTGGTCGAACTCGGCGTGGACTTCGTGGAGTTGATGCCGGTCTGCCCCTTCCCCGGCAGGCACGGCTGGGGCTACGACGGCGTCTCGCTCTGGGCCGTGCACGAGCCCTACGGCGGCCCCGAGGGCCTCAAGCGCTTCGTGGACGCGGCCCACCGCAAGGGCCTGGGCGTGATCCTGGACGTGGTGCACAACCACCTCGGCCCCTCCGGCAACTACCTCCCGGCGTACGGCCCCTACTTCACCGACCGGCACCACACCCCCTGGGGCGCGGCGGTCAACCTGGACGCCCCCGGCTCCGACGAGGTCCGCGCCTACCTGCTCGGCAGTGCGCTGGCCTGGCTGCGCGACTACCGGATCGACGGCCTGCGGCTGGATGCCGTACACGCCCTGGCCGACGACCGCGCGCTCACCTTCCTGGAAGAACTCTCCACCGCCGTCGACCAGTTGGCCGTCGCCACCAATCGCCCGCTCTTCCTGATCGCCGAATCCGACCTCAACGACCCCCGTACCACCGCCCCCCGCGAGGCCGGTGGCCTGGGCCTGGCCGCCCAGTGGAGCGACGACTTCCACCACGCCCTGCACACCGCCCTGACCGGCGAATCCCAGGGCTACTACGCCGACTTCGCCGCCGACCCGCTCGACGCCCTGGCCCGCACCCTGACCCGGGGCTTCTTCCACGAGGGCACCTGGTCCAGCTTCCGGGGCCGCACCCACGGCCGTCCCTTCCCCGCCGCCCACGGCCACCGCCTGCTCGGCTACCTCCAGACCCACGACCAGATCGGCAACCGCGCCACCGGCGACCGCCTCTCCGCCACCCTCTCCCCGGGCCGGCTGGCCATCGGCGCCGCCCTGGTACTGACCTCCCCCTTCACCCCGATGCTCTTCATGGGCGAGGAGTGGGGCGCCACCACCCCCTGGCAGTACTTCACCAGCCACACCGACCCCGCCCTCGCCGAGGCCGTCCGCCAGGGCCGCCGCCGCGAGTTCACCGACCACGGCTGGCCCCCCGAGCAGATCCCCGACCCCCAGTCCCCCGCCACCGTCCTGGCCTCCACCCTCGACTGGTCCGAGCCCACCCTCCCCGGCCACGCCGACCTCCTGGCCTGGTACCGCAGGCTGATCCACCTGCGCCGCACCCACCCGGCCCTCACCAACCCCGACCTGTCCGCGGTCCGCGTCGACCGCACGCCCCGGTCACTCACGGTCCACCGCGGCCCCTACCGCATCCTGGCCGCCTTCGCCGACACCACCATCACCCTGGACCACAGTCAGGAGGAGACCCTCGCCACCTTCGGCGACACCCACTCCACCGACCCCCGTACGGTGAAACTGGCCGCAGACTCGGTAGCAGTGCTCAAGTTGCACTAACCGGGGGCGCGGGGAACTGCGCGCCCAGCCACAGACCTCCCCGCACCCCGGTTACCCGGTCAGGACACCCGTGGCTGTCGGCCCGTCCTGCGGCGGCGCCTGCGGGTGAGCGCGACCAGAGCCGAACCTGCGGCGAGTGCCGCACCGACGACAACGGCAAGCTGCCCATAGGGCGCCTCGGCCCCGGTCTCGGCGAGCCGACCGGCGACGGCCTGGCCACTGGGCTCACCGCCACCCGGACCGCCCGCGCTGTCCCCGACGGGGGTTTCACGACTCGGGGCTACCGGGAGGGTCGGTACAAGCGACTCACCCGGGCCCGAGGTCGGCTCGGGCGTGGGCGTGACTCCCGGCTCAGGCGTGACTCCCGGCTCGGGCGTGGGATCGGGCGCCGGCGTGGGATCCGGCGCGGGCGTGGGATCCGGCGCGGGCGTGGGATCCGGCGCGGGCGTGACTTCAGGCTCGGGTTTGGTCCAGGTGGCGGTGGCTTGCGCCGTGGCGCTGACCACCGCACTGCCGGCGACGATCATGGTCTGGCTACCAGGGCTCACGAACGCCCGACCGATCGGCACCTCCACGGAAGTGGTCGCCAGGACGGTCGCGCTGCCCGGCCGAGCGTCCGCCGCCGCCTTGACGTAGAGCGAGTCGCCGCTCACGGCGGGGTGGACGAGCTGGCCGTCGCCGTCCGACAGGACGGTGCCGGTCCTGTCGGTCAGTGCCACGCCCGCAGCCGTGGCTGCGGGGTCGAGCGAGGCGTCGACCTCGGCGCTGGCGGAGGTGATCTCGATCGGGCCGATGACCGTTCCGCTCGCGCCGCTCACCTCGGCCTGTCCGAGCGTGAGCGAGGCGCCCGGCTCCTCGAAGTCCTCGGCGCTCGCCACCAGGTGAGCGGTCAGCTCGGCCGCGACCGGGTCCTTGGGGACGGCCCTGACGTGGTCGGAGAACTGCCAGATGGCCGCCTGGGTCGCGGCGGCGGCCTCGTTCTCGGTGATCTCACCGCCGACGATCCTGCCGAGTTCCTCCACGGAGATCTTCGGATAGGAGTTCTGGAGCACCCAATTGACCTTCCCCGCATCCTTGTTGCCTTTCAGCGTGGGGGTCTCGGACCAGTCGGTCTCGTGGTACACGGCATTCGCCACCGGATCGAGGTGGAGCTGGATGCAGTAGACCAGGATCTTGCCGCCGTCGGCCTCAAGCTCCAGCACTCCACCACCGTAGGACATGTCGTCGACCTTGATGCTCCCGGCGTGGATCGCTCCGGGTATCTCCAGGACACCGGTCACGCCGTCCTGATCGTTGCGGCTCGGACCACCGTCCGTCGCGGCGGCCGGGCCGATGTCGGCGAGGAAGCCGGCCACGGCCAACCCGGCGGTCAGTGCGGAGACGGTCAGGCGGTGCGACGCCCGTTTCACGTTCACTGGCGGTACTTCTCCTTGGCTTCCTGTCGCAGCACCGACAGATCGTGTCGGAACTGACAGCATTCCCTGAAATGTGACGCCCCTGGCGCGACCGAAATCCTTGCACACATTCTCCGGCCGCCGGCAAGGCACTGGCCTTATGCCGCCATAAGGCCACCCTATGGCCGCATCCTCAGGAAATTGCACCAGCTTCTGCAGGAAGTTGAGGCGACTCCCCGATATTCGCCACCCCGAGGCTGGATAGATTGGGACCCTCACATTCGCGAATCCCTTTTCGCGCCGCTCACCATTCGGATGGAACAATGAATTCTCGGACGCTCCGACCGTTCTCGACCCTGGTCGCCGCAGCCATCAGCTGCAGCATGGTCCTGACGGCCACCGGCAACGCCTCGGCCGCCGTCGCGCCTCCCCTCGGCACACACGCTGCCGCGCCGGTGAGCGCGGCCCAGCAGGCCCTCACGGATCGGATCCTCGCCGACATCGACGCGGCCCGTCGCCACGGTCTGGCACCGGGCCGGTCGCTGCCGGTGTACACGGCCGGCGGCCTGACCTTGGAGCTGGCCGAAGTCGAGGGGGCGGTCCTGCTGCGGGCGGAGACCGGCCCCGAGCAGCGCGGGTTCTGCCACATGGCGGCCATGACCGCGGTGTACACCATCGGGGCAGCTGTGTTCGGCGCCGCCGCCCTCGCCGGAGGCATCACCGTCGTCGGCATCGCCATATCTGCGGAGGCCGCCGGAGCCCTGTCCTCCGCGCTCGCCGTCGGTTCCGGCGTGTCCGGTCTCGTCTCGCTCTACATCTGCTGAGGTCGGCATGCGTGAACTCCTGGCGGTTCTCGCCGTCCTCGACATCGTGGTGGTGACCGGCGCGATCGTGACCCGGCGCGAAGGCGGCGCCGGCACGGCCTGGACGGCCGCGTTGATCGCCGTCAACACGGCCCTCGGTGTCGCCACCCTCGTCTGGATGGCCGTCAGCGGCTGATCCACCGCCCCGTGCGCCGATGCCGGCCGTCGGCCTGCCCCGCCGACGGCCGGCTCCGGCCCGCCCCCTTCAGCACCGCATCCTTCCGCCGCGCTTGGAACCCCGATGAACGACAATCTCCTCGCAGTCCTGGGTCTCGACAGCCACGAGGAACGCGTCTACCGCGCCCTGCTGCGCGCCCCCGGCCTCGGCACCGCCGAGGTCGCCTCGGCCTGTGGAGTGACCTCCGACCACGCGCGGGCGTCACTCGACAGTCTTCAGACCCTCGGCATCGTGACCCGTACCGGCCCGGACGCCTTCCACGGCGCGGACGCGCAGACCGCGTTCGACCACCTCAGCCAGCAGCGGCTCCTCCGTGCCCAGCTGGAGATCCGGCGGGTCGCCGCCTCGCGCACCTTGCTGGAGGGCCTCCTGGCCGACGAGCGGGCGGGCCGCCCGGACCCGGCGGGCTCGATCCGACCGCTCGAAGGGCTGGAGCGGATCGAGGGCCTCGATCGCATCCGCGCCCACATCGACGCCCTGTCCCACTCCGCCCGGGAGGAACGCCTGGCCACCCACCCCGGGCCCATCGGCACGGACACCCTCGACGCGTCGCGGGCTGCGGAACGCAAGCACCTGCGCCGCGGCCTGCGGATGCGCACCATCCTGCACCACGCCGCGCTCGAGGACGAACAGGTCAGCGCCCATGCCGGGCAACTCGCCGCGCTCGGCGCCAGCCTGCGCGCCACCGACCGTCACCTGGGCCGGATCCTCGTCTTCGACCGCCGGATCGCCTTGGTCGCCGCAAATCCCCATGGCACCACCGACCAGGCTCTGATCATCCGTCATCCCGTGCTGATGGCACAGCTGCTGAGCCTGTTCGAGCACCAGTGGGAGCGTGCTCTCCCTGCCTTCGCGCCACGCCCGACCCCCACCGAGCAACAGGTCCTGCGGACGATGGCCCGAGTCGGCAAAGACGAGGCCGGCGCACGGACCTTGGGTATCTCGGTGCGCACCTACCGAGGTCACATCGCCGAACTGCTCCGCCAATTGGGCGCCGACAATCGCTTCCAAGCAGCTCTCGAAGCCCGCGACCGGGGCTGGATCTGACACCCCCGCCCCGACTCGGGTCACCACAGCTGGAGGCTGATCCGCTCCCGCAACGAACCCGCGTCCAACCCGTACGCCCGCAGGTGCTCCTCGATCGACCCGTAGTGCCGGTGCTCCTCGCGCGGCACGCCCAGCCCCAGCACCCGGTGCGCCCGGTCCGCCAGGGCGGCGTGCGCCTCCCCCGCCGAGGTCCCGGCCAGGTACGGCTCCACGATCACCACCTCCGCGCGCTCGCCGAGCGCGGCCCGCAGCCCCTCGCCGTCGAACGGCCGCACCGTCGCCGCGTACAGCACCGTGACGTCCAGCCCCTCGGTGGCCGCCAGCACGGCGTCCAGCATCGGCCCCACCGCCAGCACCACCCCGCGCGAACCCTGGCGCAGCGTGAGGAACTTCCCCGGCGCCACCGGCCGGGCCAGCTCGTTGCGGTGTGCGGAGAGCCGCACGTAGACCTTGTCGTCCCCGGCCGCCGCCGCATCCCGCAGCAGCAGCTCCGCCTCGTCCGGGTGCCCGGGCACGTGCACCGTCCAACCCGGCAGGGTGTCGAGCAGGGCCACGTCCCCCGGCGCCATGTGGGTGCGGCCGCCGGCCGGCCAGTCGTACGAGCCCGCCGCGCTCACCAGCACCGCGCTGACCCCTTGGTGGCCCAGGTCCAGCTTCACCTGCTCGAAGGGCCGCTCGATCAGGAAGCTCGCGAAGGTGTGCGCGATCGGCCGCATCCCGGTGAGCGCCAGACCGCCGGCCGCCCCGATCATCAGCTGCTCGCGGATCCCGACATTGACCACCCGGTCCGGGTGGGCGGCCGCCGCCCCGGCGAAGCCCGCCGCACTGATGTCGGCCAGCACCACGGCCAGCCGAGGGTCCTCGTCCAGCATACGGCTGGTCACGTCGATGAAACGGTCACGCATGGTCTCCATCGGAATCTCCCCTGAATCCTCGGCGAAAGTCAGTTCTTGGGCTCGACCCGCGCGATCACCGCGTGCGGGCGACCGGGGTGCGCAGCGGTGTAGGCGGCGTACAGCTCCTCGTGGTCCCGCCCGTTCACCGTGGCGGTGGACCAGCCCTCCCCGGCGAAGCGGGCCGCGATGCCGCCGGTCCAGCCGTGGGTGGCGGAGGAGTTGTCGATCACGATCACGTTCAGCTGCTCCAGGCCGGCCGCCCCGGCGAAGGCCACCGCCTCGTGGTTGCTGCCCTCGTCGAACTCGGCGTCGCCGATCAGCACCCAGACGGCCTGCCCGGTCAGCCCCTGGGCCCGCAGGCCCAGCGCGGTGCCGACCGCGAGCGGCAGGCCGTGCCCCAGCGAGCCGGAGCCGATCTCCACGCCGGGGACGAGCAGCCGGTCCGGGTGGTGGCCGAGCGGGGAGTCGTAGGCGCCGAAGGTGTCCAGGGTCTCCACCGGGATGAAGCCCTTGGCGGCGAGCACCGCGTAGTAGGACATCGGGCCGTGGCCCTTGGAGAGCAGGAAGCGGTCCCGCTCGGCGGAGTCCGCGGTCTCCGGCGAGACCCGGAGCACCCGGTCGTAGAGCACCCAGAGCGCGTCCAGGGTGGAGTTGGCGGCCGGTACGTGCTTCTCGGCCCCGGTCATCCGGGCGATCAGGCCCGGCAGGTCGGCGAACCCGTGGGCCCGCTGGGTGATCTCTGCGGTGGTCATGGGAGAAGCGTGCAACTTCAAGTCGACTTGAGGTCAAGCGGCTATCCTTGGCAGCCGTGAACCTCTCCCGCCACGACCAGCTCACCATCGGCCAACTCGCCGAGCGCAGCGGCCTCGCCACCTCCGCCCTGCGCTACTACGAGAGCCTCGGCCTGATCCACGCCGAGCGGACGGCCGGTGGCCAGCGCCGCTACTCCCGGGCCACCCTGCGCCGGGTCGCCTTCGTCCGGGCGGCGCAGCGCGTCGGCCTCTCGCTCGACGAGGCCCGGGCTGCCCTGGACCAGCTGCCCACCGACCGGGCGCCGAGCACCGCCGAGTGGGCCGAGGTGGCCACCCCCTGGCAGACCAGGATCGACCAGCAGATCGCCGAACTGGAACGGCTCAAGCAGAAGTTGACCGGCTGCATCGGCTGCGGCTGCCTCTCGCTGACCCGCTGCGCGCTCTACAACCCCGAGGACGGCGCCGCCGCCGCCGGCGCCGGGGCCCGCTTCCTGCTCTCGCCGGTCAACCGCGTCCCCGCCCCGGAGGCCGACTGAGTCCCCTATGCTGCCTCCGGCGCCTTCGAACACCCGGCGTCCACCGAACCACCCGGGGGAGAAGACCACATGACCGCACATCAGCAGGTGTCGATGGACTGGATGACCGACCCGGCGGACGAGGGCCACGTACCGGCCGATCTGCACCCCGAGATCCCGCACCCCGCCCGGATGTACGACTACTACCTGGGCGGCAAGGACAACTTCCCGGCCGACCGCGAGGCCGCCGAGCGCGTGATGGCGATCAGCCCGATGGTGCGGATCAGCGCGCTGGCCAACCGCGCCTTCCTCCAGCGCGCCGTGCGCCACCTGGCCGAGCAGGGCGTCGCCCAGTTCCTCGACATCGGCACCGGCATCCCCACCGCCGGCAACACCCACCAGGTGGCCCAGCAGATCAACCCCGAGGCCCGGGTGGCCTACCTGGACAACGACCCGATCGTGCTGGTGCACAGCCGGGCCCTGCTGGCCAGCGCCAGCAAGGGCACCGCCACCGTGGTGCAGGCCGACCTGCGCGACCCGGCCGCCATCCTGGCCGACCCGCACGTGCGCCAGGTGCTCGACCTCGGCAAGCCGGTGGCCCTGCTGCTCTTCGCCGTGCTGCACTTCATCGACGAGGCCGACGACCCGTACGGGCTGGTGCGCCAACTGGTCGACGCGCTGCCCTCCGGCAGCTACCTCGCACTCTCGCACGGCACGAGCGACTTCGTGCCGGCCGAGGACGCCACCAAGGGCCCGGCGATCTACCGGGGCGCCACCGCCCAGCTGACCATGCGCAGCCGCGAGCAGGTGCTCCGCTTCTTCGAGGGCCTCGAGCTGGAGGAGCCGGGCATCGTCACCGCCCCGCTCTGGCGCGCCGACCAGCCCGAGCAGCCCACCGACGCCACCACCGGCATCTGGGCCGCCGTCGGCCGCAAGCCGTGACCCTGGCCTGACGCTGCGTCAGGAGAATCCCGCCGCCTTCCGGACAGTCCGGGATTCTCCTGACAAACACTTCGCACGCTCATAGAGTGCTCCCACCGGACACCCTGGAGGCCGATCGAAGTGGCGTACCCAGTAGGCAGGTTGGCCCGCCGCCGGGCCTTGGGGCTCTGCATCGCCCTGCTCGTCCTGGGCAGCCCCTGGGTGCAGCGCCCGTTCTTCACCGCCGACCGCACCCCCGCCACCGGCTGGCTGCTCCAGGTGCTGGAGGTGCCCGCCTGGCAGCCCTCGCTCGCGCTGCGCTACGCCGTGCCCGGCCTGGTGGACTGGAGCGCCGACCTCTCCGCCGCCGTGCTGCTGCTCGGCTGCTACCTGCTGCTGCCCCGGCTGGTCCCCGCCGCGCCCGCCGGGCCGGTCCGCTGGATGACCGCGATCGGCACCGGCGCCGCCATCACGGCGCTGGCCGTACTGCCGCTCTGGGCGATCCGCTCCGGCCTCCAGGACCTGCACGTGCCCGCCGTCCAGGTGCTCACCAACCTGCTCGGGCCCTCGATCGCCTTCGGCCTGCTGCTCGGCCTGGTGGCCGGCTTCCTGTACCTGCCCACCGGCGGCGCGGCACCGCAGGCCGTGCCGCCCCGTCTCCCCCGCCTCCGCCGCCCAGGACGGACCCTCGCCATGGCCGAACCCGCCACGCCCGCTCTCGGGAGCGTCCCCGGGGACGCCACCCGCTACCTCTGCGCCGCCGCCTATCAGGACCCGGGGTTCGCCCGGCTGGTGGTCGAGGAGGTGCTGGCGGACGAGTTCGGCGCGGTCGCCCCCTCGCCCGGGGTCGACCTGGTGCCGGTGGCCCGGCACTGCCTGGCCGCCCGCGAGCTGCTCCGCCGGCGCGACCGCACCCTCCTGCCGGTCTACCTCGGGCTGCTGCTGGTCTCCCCGTTCTGGCTGCTGATCGGCCGCCTGGTGCTCCGGCTGCTGGCCCTCGGCGCCGTGCCGCCCCGCGCCAAGCACCCCGTCCGCGGCCACGCCGACCCCGATTCCAGCGCCACCCTCGGCCGGCTGGCTGCCACCGGCCTCAGCGCCCTGGTGCTGGCCCTCGGCCTCGGCGTGCTGCTCGGGCAGCTGCCCTTCGACGGCGTCTGGGTCTGGCTGTTCGGCACCTACCTGTACGGCATCCCGCCGCTGCTCGCCCTGGCCACCGCCGCCGTGCTCACCTTCCGCACCGTCCGCGCCCACCTGGCCGAGGTGGACAAGCGGCTGCGCGAGACGCTGCGCCGGGAGCGCTTCGACCCGGCGGCCGTGCCGCAGCCCGCCCCGGAAGCGCCCTGGGCCAAGGACCGGCTGGGCGCGATCGCCGAGGCCCAGCGCGGCAACGTCACCGTTTACAGCGGCTACACCCCGTTCCTCGGCTTCGCCAAGGCCCAGGGCACGCTCACCGTCAACGTGCCGCTGCTGCCCGCCGAGAAGCCGGGCCAACCGGCCGGCGAGGTCACCGAGTTCGAGGTCTGGGAGCTGATCACGGAGCTGCGCGCCAAGCTCGAGGCGCTGGCCGTCCCGGAGACGGCCGAGGACGGCCTGCACGGGCTGATCCTGGAGGACAGGGTCTTCGTGGACGGCGCGACCCTGCACGGCGACACCCGCTTCTTCGACGACAGCCAGCTCGCCCCCGTAACCCGGCTCACCCCCGAGCAGCTGCGCGAGGTGGCCGAGCACCCCTCGGGCACCGTCCGGCACTACCTGGCCGCGCACCTGCCGATGTGGGGCGACGACGTGGTGCCCAGCCTCTTCCTGCACCTGTCCACCACCGGCCGCACCCTGGACATCCGCTGCTCGATCCACGCGCTCGGCCCGGTGCACCGCTCGTACCACGCGGTGGACTCACTGCCGCTGCGGCTCACCGGCGAGCACCGCCACGCCCTGCTGCTCGGCGCCCTGCGCGACACCGGCCCGGCCCTGGGCGGCGCGCTGCGCGCGGCGCTCGACCGGCGGGCGGCCGAGCGCCGCCGGCTCAAGCGGCTGGTCCGCGACCACGCCGCGCTGGGCGCCGACCCGGCCTTCGACCACGGCGCCCGGCTGAGCGTCCGGGAGGCCGCCCTGGGCCCGGTCTACCAGAACTTCTTCCAGGAGCTGGACGCCTACCGCACGGTGGCCACCCTGGCCCAGCACGCGATGGCCGCCATCCGGGTCTTCCTGGACGAGCACGGGGTGGACACCACCGCCCTGCGCGGCCAGCAGCTCACCATCCTCAACCACGGCGTCCTCCAGCAGGGTGGCGTCTCCATCGTCGGCAACCAGGCCGTCGGCACCAACTCGCAGGCCGTCAACGACAGTTCCACCCGCGTCTCGATGACCAAGCCCTGACCTCCACCGGAGCCCGCCATGACCACCACCCCACCGCCCGGCAACAGCGGCGTCCAGCAGTACGGCGGCCACAGCCAGGTCGGCAACCAGGCCGTCGGCACCAACGCCCGGGCCATCGCGCAGAACGTCGGCTTCCAGACCGCGATCCCCACCACCGGGCTCGACCCGGCCGCCCTGCTCGCGCTGGTCGAGCGGCTGCTGGACCAGCACCGGGAGGAGCTGCCCGACCAGTCCGCCACCCAGGTCGAACTCCGCCGGATCCGCGAGGAGTTGTCCGAGGAGGAGCCCCAACCCGGCCTGATCCAGCGCTCCTTGACCCGGATCGCCGCCTTCGTCGAGCCGGTCGCCCCCCTGGTGACGGCCGTCGCCCAGCTCACCCAGGCCCTCCACGGCACCCTCGGCTGAGCCCCCGGGAGGTCAGTGCCCGCGCCTCACGCGACACAGAACTCGTTGCCCTCCGGATCTCCCAACACACAGAGCTGGATGTTCTGGAGTGTGAGAGATTGCAGCGACATCTGTGCTGGTCAGGGGCTCAGCGCGAGGCAGCGGGCAACCCTCGCCCTTCACAAAAGGCAGGGAAGACGCTCGCAATCCACTGTCCGGCACAGTGTTCACCGAGACCCTTCGGGGTGTCCGGTGCATCCGGCTGTCCGTCCTCACGGACGAGACCACCAGCCCCGAGCGCCAGCGGGAAGCGTGCGACCACGTAGGCGCAGAACTGCGGGTCACGTTCGGCGAGGGTGACGCGCTCCGCGAAGCGGTGGACCTTGATGTCAGCGCATCCAAGACATCCCCGTGGGAGCGTCCGCAGCCCTTGCGCTGGCTCAACGACCCGCAGGCCTATGACGCGCTGGTGTGCTGGCGGTTCGACCGTGCCATCCGGTCCATTGGGCACATGTACGCCCTCGCCACTGGGCGCGCGAGCACCGGGCCACGGTGTCCGCCATCGCTGCGGGGCTCAATGCCGATGGTGTGCTGAGCCCGCGCGATTACTGGGCCGACAAGACGGGCCGCGAGCGGGCGGGAAGACCGGCGGAACGAAGGGCTCGCACGTCGTGCGGAAGTCGTTCCAGTGGACCCCGGCAGTCATCACCTGGATGCTCCGCAACGAGGTGCTGTGGGACTGGAAGATGCACGATGGCGTGCCCGTGCGGGACTACCAGGGCAACCCGGTCATGTGCAGCGAGACACCGATTCTGACGCGCGAGGAGTTCGACCAGATCGGCGCCGTTCTGGATGAGCGCAGCATCAACAACGGCGAACGGTCCGCCACGGAATCGCTGTTGCTGCGGGCCATCCGCTGCGGTCACGTCCGCTGGGGTGGTGTATCGCTGGCCACTCGGTGATCCGGCTTTAGGCTATGCGGTGAGTGCGGTCGGGGCGGCCTCGTCGGGGGTTTCTCCCTCGATCGGGTGGAGGCGGCAGCGGCCGAGGATCTCTGAGCCGATGTAGCGGCGCTGTTCGGCCCATTCGTCGCTCTGCTCGGCCAGGACCGCGCCGATCAGACGGACGATCGAGGCGCGGTCGGGGAAGATCCCGACGACGTCGGTGCGGCGCCGGATCTCCTTGTTCAGCCGTTCCTGCGGGTTGTTCGACCAGATCGACTTCCAGACCGTGCGCGGGAACACGGCGAAGGCCAGCAGGTCCTCGCGGGCATGCTCCAAGTGCTCCGCAGCCTTGGGGAATCGCTCGTCGAGAGCGGCGATAACGGAGGCCATCTGCTGACGCACGGCCTTCGCGTCAGGCTGTTCGAAGACGGTCCGCAGCAGGGTCGCGACCCAGGGCTGGGCCGACTTCGGGACCTGCGAGAGCAGATTTCGCGCGTAATGCGTCCGGCACCTCTGCCACGCGGCCCCGGGCAGGGTCGCACCGACCGCGTCCACCAGGCCGCCGTGGGCGTCGGAGACGACGAGCTGGACACCTCCCAGGCCGCGGGCGACCAGCGACCGCAGGAAGGCAAGCCAGCCGGCGCCGTCCTCGCTGGTGGCGACGTCCAGGCCGAGGACCTCACGCTGTCCCTCGTTGTTGACGCCGACCGCGACCAGGCAGTGCACGTTGACCACACGGCCGCCCTCGCGGACCTTCTGCGTGAGCGCGTCGACCCACACGAACGTGTAGGGGCCCTGGTCGAGGGGGCGGTTGCGGAACTCGGCCACCCGCTCGTCCAGATGCTTGGCCATCTCGCTGACCTGGGACTTCGACAGCTGGGTGACGCCCATGGTCTCGGCAAGCTTCTCCACCCGGCGGGTCGACACCCCGAGCAGGTAGCAGGTCGCGACCACCGAGATCAGGGCCTGCTCGGCCCGGCGCCGGCGCTCCAGCAGCCAGGACGGGAAGTACGAGCCCGAGCGGACGCGCGGGATCGCCAGGTCGACCGTGCCGACACGGGTGTCCCAGTCCCGGTTGCGGTATCCGTTGCGGGAGTTGACCCGGTCCTCGCCCGGGCGGCCGTACTCGCCGCCGCAGACGCGGTCCACGTCCGCGGACATCATCGCCTCCGCGAACGTCTTCACCATCGCCCGCAACAAGTCGGGACTCGCCGAAGCGAGGTTCTCCTCCAGCAGGGCAGCAAAGGGCACACTGTCACGTGCGGTCATCGTGCAGATCTCCTTCAAGAGCTTGGTCGTTCTCGAAGGATCAGCCGGTGGCCGTTTCACGTTCCCGGGCGACACCCACTACCGGGACGAAACCCCCGAAACGGATGGAACCCGTACACCACTTCTCTGGACGCAACCTCCGCTGCGATTCGTGCGGTGGACGCATGTACCTCAACAAGCAGGAGAGCAAGAAGAACCAGGCACCTGTCCACAAGCGCAACTATCATGCCCGGGGTGACAAGTGCGAAGCGCCCGCGAACATCCGGGGAGACTGGGCGGACGAGTTCGTGATAGCCGCGTTCCTGCGCCTGGTCGGCGGAATCCAGACCCGAACGACCGTGGTAGTCCCCGGGTACGACCCCGCGCCGGAGTTGAACGCAACCGTGGCCGAGTTCACCGCGCAGCTGAAGATCCAGGGACAGCAGAAGTCCAAGCACGCCGCGAACGAGTGGCAGAAGCGGCATGACGCGCTGGACCGTCGCATAGCCGACTTGGAGCCCCGGGAGAAGACCGAGCCGCAGCGGACGGTGGTCGGCACCGGCCGGACCTACGCGGACGCCTGGGCGACCGCCGATCTTGCGGGCCGGCGGGGGATGCTGGTGGATGCCGGGGCCCGGCTCGACGTGAAGCGGGGCACGCGTGGCGGGTGGCGCAAGCTCGACACACGAGGCGTGGACTTCACCATGAATAGCGAGCTCGACCAGGCCGCCGAGGAACCGCGCGCCCACCCTCCTCGGGGGCATTCGGCGGACCGGGTGCCCGCTCTCACCACTAGCTCCGCCCGTGCACCACGCACCCACACGGGGTGGCCGCCGGAGTCGTGAGGCAGAGCGAATGCGGGGGCCGCACCGCCCGTGACAACCCGCCCACCAGGGCGAGCTGAACCGGGTCACAGAAGTGGTGCCCCCACAGGCCCCGTGGAGGCACCAAGACAACGGAGCGAGGGCACTGTGGGCTGTATCCGACTGCACCGAGCCGGCGACCCACCGAGGGCGTCGCAAAGAGCACCACAGAGCCTCAGCGCATCGGGCGGACATCAGGCGTCCGCAGCGCCGGATCGGCCGTCCTCTGCCGCCAGTCCCGGTAGCGCTGGACTGCACCGGGCCTGCCTCGGCCCACGGGGGGGGCCGAGGAGAACCCATTGCCGTTGCCCGGCGGGAACAGCCGGTACAGGATGCCGTCCAGCACCGTCAGGGCCCGCTCACGCATGTTCGCCTCGCTTCTCAGGTACCGCAGGCCGCCCGCACGTACTGGCCGACCTCATACGTCCCGCCATGGTCGCCATTGGTGTCGACCAGGTGAGTCTGTACCTGCAAGTTGTAGTTGTAGGTGCCCCCGCCGGAGCAGCCTATGTTCCAGATCTGATCGTTGGTGTCGTTCGGCGAGTAGACGTACAAGCTGTCCGACCAACTCGTGTAAGCCCGGGGCCCGGACCAGGACGACCGGAGGAACTGGCCCTTGGTGTAGTGGTACAGGTAGTCGCCCGAGCAGACCTCATGGCTGGTGGCGGAGAGGTACGCGCCGTTCAACGTGGTGGGGTTCGCCCACGTCGAACAGGTCCACGGGCCCTGCATCGGGTGCGCCACGGACGGGGCAGCCGTCTTCTTCGCCGCCTCCGCCTTGTTCGCGGCGGCCACCAGCCCGGCGGGCAGCCAGTTCGCGGCGTCGTTGGCCTTCGGGTCGGCGGCATTGAGGACCGGCGAGTTGAAGTAGTTCTTCCCGTCGAACCCGAAGTGGACGACGACGCCACCGGCAGCCGCATGACTGGTCGGGGCCGGCGTCAGGGCAGGGATCGGCGCGGCAGCCTGGGCGGTTGTCGCCATAGCGAGCGTGAGTGCGATGGCACCAGTCACCGCGAGGACCCTGTGTAAGCGCATGGGTGTGTAACTCCTCCTGCTGTCACATGCCTTGGCCCGGTGCCTAGGCATGCCAACAACTCGACCGACAGTAGGCGAAGCTTCGGGGCCCACCTGCCCCATGCCTCGATCTCGCTGCGGACTGTCCAATTCCGTGCCCCCGATACCGAGTTCATTGCGACATAGCCCGATCTGTCATCTGATCAGTCGACTCGGCAAGTCGACGATCGTCCTTCCCGGCACGGGAGCGGGGGCTGCCAAGAACCCGACCACCGAGGAGGTGACCGACGTCAGGGCGAGGGGGAGGTCTTCGAAGATGTCCGGTTGCGAGCACCCGGGGGTACCCGTGCACACACGCTGTATCGACTGAACTGCTGCCCGCCAGAAGCCCGCCGCGCAGAAGGCGGCGCGGGAAAAGGCGGCAGGCGTGATCTAGGCCGCCGAGATCGTGCTGAGGTTCGTGACCACCGAGGACGACCTGACCACCTAGCAGAGCCGTAAGGCTCGGTTGAAGCGGGACCGGGAGCTGTACGAGACAGCGTGGCGTGCCGACCAGGCGGACCGCGAGAGCTCCTGAGAACCACCCCGTCGAGGCCCGTCCGACCCCGAGCCGGGCGGGGCTTCCGCGTACCAACGAACCGTGATATCCATGATCACCAAGACTTGACCAAGGGGTGGGAATGAACAGGAAAAAGTGGCTGGTCGTCGCCGGCGGGGTGCTCGCCCTCGGCGCGGCGCTCTCGGCGTGCGAGGACAAGCTCGACAAGGCGGCCGCCGAGGCACCGAAGTCCTCGGCCGGCGCTCCGGCGGCAGTGAGCCCTCAGTCGACCACCGAGGCCCCCAAGCCGGCGTCCGGGATCCCCTCGCCCGACCAGGCTCAGACGGTGGCACTGGTGGCCGCTCTGCGGGCCGTCGATCCGGCGCTGGTGGTGAAGGAGGACCGGGCGGTCAGCCGGGCCCGAAACACCTGCCTGGACGTGCGGCAGGGCAAGGATGCAGCCACGGTCCAGAAGAACACCGCGTCTCGTTTCACGGGCGGCTCGGTGACCGTGACGGACGGCCAGGCCGCGAGGATCGTAGAAGTGGTGAAGGCCACGTTCTGCGGCTGACCCTGGACAGCAATACGCCCCGTTCGGCCAAGTGCCGGGCAGGGCTATGTCGTTGGTGCTGACCTGCGGCTAAGCTACACAGAACTCGTTGCCCTCCGGGTCGAGCATGACCCACCAGTGCCCGGCCGCCCCCTCGTCCACCTCGCGCAGCCTGGTCGCACCCAAGCCCTCCAGGCGCCGCACCAGTTCGGCCTGGCCGCCCGGCTCGGCGTGGACGTCCAGGTGCAGCCGGTTCTTCACCGTCTTGGCCTCGGGCACGTCCTGGAAGAGCACCCGCCGACCGCGGCCGATCCCGCTGACCTCGTCGTACGGGTCCTCCGGGTGGCGGATCGCGGCATAGCCGCGGAAGGTGCGCCGGCCCCCGTGCTCGGCCACCGCGGCGGCGGGCAACTGCCCGGCGGCGAGCAGCCGGTCGACCAGCGCGCTCGGGTCCTCCACCGCGTACCCCAGGGCCTCGGCCCAGAAGTCCGCCAGCACGGGTGCGTCGGCGGTGTCCACGACGAGCTTCCAGTGCAGTGCCATGCGGCCGTTCTACCGGCCGCCCGCCCGCACGGCAAGCACCACCCGTCGCTCACTTCCCGGCGGCTTGACGCTCCTTCAGCTGCGCCCAGACCTCGGCCACCTTCGCGTCCAGCTGCTCCTCGGTACCGCCGTTGTCGATCACCAGGTCGGCGATGGCCAGGCGCTGCTCGCGGCTCGCCTGGGCGGCCATCCGGGAGCGGGCCTCCTCCTCGGTGATGCCGCGCAGCCGCACCAGCCGGTCGATCCGCACCTCGTCGGCGGTGTCCACCACGATCACCAGGTCGTAGAGCGGGGCGAGGCCGTTCTCGGCGAGCAGCGGCACGTCGTGCACCACCAGGTCCTCGGGGCCGGCGGCGGCCTCCAGCTCGGCGGAGCGGGCCCGCACCAGCGGGTGCACGATCGCGTTGAGCGCGGCGAGCCTGGCCGGGTCGGCGAAGACCAGCAGCCCGAGCGCCGGGCGGTCCAGCGAGCCGTCCGGGCCCAGCACGCCCTCGCCGAACTCGGCGACCACCGCCCGCAGCCCCTCGCTGCCGGGGGCCACCACCTCCCGGGCGATCAGATCGGAGTCCACGATCACCGCGCCCCGCGCGGCCAGCCTCGCGGAGACCGCGCTCTTGCCCGCGCCGATCCCGCCCGTCAGTCCGATCCTCAGCATGCGGCCAGGCTACCGGCCCGTACCGCCCCCGCACCCACCGCCCTTCCCCGGCCAACGGCCCGCATCGCTCAGGCGAATTCCCGGCGAACACTCACCGCTGGGGCCCGCAATCCCCGTCCGGCCGGCACTGCGCCCCTGACCTGCCCGGTTAGGGTGCGTCGAGCCCTCGAACCGAGGAGGGCCGTCCCCCGAACGGAGCACCTCCACGATGTCGAACGCCGCCTCCTCCACCCTGTGGCCCGCCGGGCCCCGCCGCGTGCTGGTCGTCGGCATCGACGGCGTCCGGCTCGACCTGCTGCCCGAGCTGCACACCCCGCACCTGGACGCGCTGGCCGCCGAGGGCTTCCTCGCCCCGGTCGAGGTGGACGAGGTGACGCCCACCATGTCCGGCCCGTGCTGGGCCACCATCACCACCGGCGTGGGCGTGGCCAAGCACGGCGTGCTCGGCAACCACCTGGGCGGCCACCGGCTGGACGTGTTCCCGGAGTTCACCACCCGCCTGGCCGCCGTGCACCGCCGCCGCACCTTCGCCGTCGGCGGCTGGGAGCCGCTCTTCCTGGCCCGCAGCGGCGGCCCGCTGTTCGCCGCGCCCGGCCGGCTCTCCTACATCGCGCCGCTGGCGGACACCCCGGAGGCCTGGGAGGTGTGCGACGCCCGGGTGACGGCCGAGGCCGAGTACGTGCTGCGCGACAGCGAGGACGACCCGCAGGCCAGCTTCGTCTACCTGGGCGCGGTGGACGAGACCGCCCATTTCCTCGGCTGCGGCGCGCAGTACCGGGCCTCGATCGAGACCGCCGACCGCCACCTGGGCCGCCTGCTCGCCGCCGTCAAGGCCCGGCCGACCTACGCCGAGGAGCAGTGGACCGTCATCGTGGTGACCGACCACGGCCACGTGGACCAGGGCGGCCACGGCGGCCGCAGCGAGCTGGAGCGCACCGCCTGGATCGCCGCCACCGGCCCCGAGGTCTCCGGCCCGCAGAGCCGCCCGCTGCACCACACCGACGTGGCGGCCCACGTCTACCGCGCCCTGGAGATCACCCCGGACCCGCACTGGACCCTGGACGGGCAGCCGTTCAACTAGCCCTCCGGTGGCGGAGGTTGACCGCCGCCGCCCGAGCCAGGGCCGCCGGGCCGAGGAACCGCGCCGGGCCGATCAGCCGCGCGGCGTAGTGGTACATGTGCCGGGCCGCCCCGGCGTCCCGGGCCGCAGCCGCGAAGACCATCCGCTCCACGGGGTTGAACGGGCGGCCCTTGGCGAAGTCGGCGGCGAAGAACTGGTGGCCCGTCAGCCGCCGCCGGTGCAGTTTGCCGTAGGCGGCCACCGCCTGGTCCAGCCCGGCCCGCCCGACCAGGGCCGGGCCGACCGTGCCGGCCAGCCAGTGCGCGGACTCCAGCGCCCAGCCGCAGCCCACGCCCCAGAGCGGGTCGCCGGTGAGCGCGGCGTCGCCGATCAGCGCCAGGCCCGGCGCGGCGGACCGGCGGCTGTGCAGCGGGTAGTCCACCGTCCCGATGATCTTCGATATCCGCTCGGCCCCCTCGATCGGCGGCGCCTCGGGCAGCCCCCGGACGAACGCGTCGAAGCTGCCCTCCAGGTCTTCCCGGAAGGCAGGCAGCCGCCGCTTGCCGGGGAGCACCGCGAGCACCGTCACCCCGTCCTCGTTCGGGAAGGCGTAGGCCATGTCGGGCTCCAGGAACCAGACCTGCCCGATCCCGCCCGGCAGCGGCAGGCCGCGGTACTGGGCCAGGTAGCCGAACCGCCCGTTCGCGTGCTCCCGCCCGGGCACCCCGGCCAGCTTGGCCACCGTCGAGTCCTTGCCGTCGGCCCCGACCACCAGCCGGGCCCGCAACTCCCCCTCCCCGTCCGGGGCCTGGGCCCGGACCCCGACCGTCCGCCCGCCCTCGCGGAGCAGACCGGTCACCTTGTGCCCGAGCAGCAGGTCGACCCCGTCCGTCTCGGCCGCCCTGGCCCGCACCAGCGGGTCGAGGGTGCTGCGCCGGACGTTGAAGCCGAGCGGCAGCGCGGGCCCGCCGGGCGCGGCCTTCGGCTCGATCCAGCCCCAACGCGTCCACCAGCGCGCGTCGTTGGAGGGCGCCCCGAGCGCCTCCAGGGCGGGCACCAGCCCGAGCTCGGCCAGCACCGGGCGGGCGTTGGCCGTGATCGAGTGGGTGCAGAGCACCTTGTACGCCCCCGGGTCGGACCGCCGCTCCAGCAGCGCGACCCGCGCTCCCTGCCTGGCCAGCAGCGCCGCAGCGGCGCTCCCGGCCAGGCTGGCCCCGCTGATCACCACGTCGTACTCGTCCCCGCCGCGCCCGACCCCGGTCATCCGCCGATCACTCCCCCGTCAGCCGGCCCGCGCCCCGGCACCCTCCAGACGGGCCGGCGGCTCGATCGTCAATCCGATGAAGGATCCCAGGAGTTCGCCGTCGCGGTCCAGCGTGCGTCCGCGGCTCACTCCACGAACCGCCAGTCCTGCGGCAGTTCGACGCCCAGCAGCTCCTCGACCTCCGGGGGCGGGAACTCCGGCCAGCCGGGCGCGACTTCGTGCCGCCGGTTCAGCCGCCGGTCGAGGAAGCGCTGCACCCGGCGCAGCCCCTCCGCCGCCTCCGCCGGGCCCAGCCGCCCGTCGGCCAGCGCCTCGCCGTACTCGTCCAGGTCGAGCAGCCGGTACGGCTGATCCGGTGGACCGACGATGACATCGATCCACCGGTCGCTGGTCCGCACCTCGCCGCTACCGGGACCGGCCCACTCCAGGCCGATCAAGTCGCAGTACCACCAGCCCTGTTGTGCGGCGGGGAAGGCCACCGGCTGGTCGATCTGCATCCCCTCCGCCAACAGCACGAAGGTGCGCTGCAGGTACGCCGCCCCGCCCTGCTCGAAGCCCCAGTCGTAGGCCACCACCGAGCCGCGGCGCAGGCCCGCCGCCACCAACCTGCCGTCCCGGACGACGGTCACCCGCTCATCGTTCTCCACCGGGGCACCGTACCGGTCAGCCCAGCTCGACGGACTCGCCCGCCGCCAGGTGGCGGTAGGCGGAGCCGGTGCCCGGGCCGGCCTCGCCGAGCATCCGGTCGGTCACCATCTGCCCGACCTCGCTCAGCACCGCCTCGTGCACGGCGAGGGCCTGGCCGGCGCCCACCTCCCGGGTGTAGTCGATGAGTTCGGAGAGCTTGGCCCAGGGGCCGGCGACCGGGAGCAGCAGCGTCTCCACCGGCACCGGCGGCACGGTGAGCGCGTCGCCCGGGTGGAAGACCCGGCCGTCGAGCAGGAAGCCGATGTTGGTGACGCGGGGGATCTCGGGGTGGATCACGGCGTGCCACTCCCCGTGCACGGTGACGCCCAGGCCCTCGACCTCGAAGGCGTCGCCCTCCCCGACCACCTTCAACCGGCTGCCGAGACCGTCCAGTTGGGCCGCCACCGCCTGGTTGGTCCAGATCCGCAGCCCCGGGTGGGCCGCGGCGGCGGCCTGCAGCCGGTCGGCCACGAAGTGGTCGAAGTGCTCGTGGGTGATCAGCACGGCGTCGGCGCCCGCCAGCGCCTCCTCGGCGCTGAACGCCCCGGGGTCGATGACCACGGTGGCCCCGCCATGCTCGATCCGTACACACGCATGTCCGTACTTGGTGAGTCGCATGCTCCGAACCATACAGCAATGCTGTGCAAAATACACAGCAATGCTGCCTATGTTCGAGGTACGCTGCTCCCATGGACCACACCGAGGACGCCCCCACCCCCGACCCGCTCGAACTGGCCGCCGAGCTGCGCACCACCATCGGCACCCTGGTCCGCCGCCTGCGCACCGAGGACGAACTCCCGCAGAACCAAGCCGCCGTGCTCGGCTGGCTGGTCCGCGAGGGCTCCCGCACCACCACCGAGCTCGCCGCCCTCCAGCGCGTGCGCCACCAGTCGATGGCCCGCACCGTCGCCCTGCTCACCACCGCCGGCCTGGTCACCCAGTCGCCCCACCCCACCGACGCCCGCAAGCTCCTGGTCACCGCCACCCCCGCCGGCACCGAGGCCCTGCACGCCCAGCGCACCCGCCGCGAGGCCACCATCGCCGCCGCCCTCACCAGCCGCCTCACCCCCGCCGAGCAGCGCCTCCTCCAGCAGGCCATCCCCCTCCTCGACCGCCTGAGCTGAGCCCGCCCGTCACCATCCGACTCGTTGTCGTCACCGCCGACACGGCCGCAGTCGGGACCGCCGACTCAGGCGGCTGGGACATCGGACGGAGGAGACTGGCCCTCCCGAGCGTGGAGAGGAGACGGCATGGCCTCCGTGACACCGGTGGATGCCCCGCGACCGGCGCGACCGGCCACGGCGGAGCGCCGACTGGCTGCGGCGGGGGTCGCGGCACTGGTGTGCCTGGTGGCCGCCGGGCTCTGGCTCGGCTACCTGCTGATCCACCTGGGCCTCCCCGGGGTCGGCTCCTCGGCGATCCAACTCTCCGTCCTCCCCTTCGGCTTGGCGGCGGCCGCCGGTGGCGTGCTGCTGCACGCGCACCGGCCCGGCCTGCCGCTCGGGTGGGTGCTGCTGGCCTGCGGGGTGGCCATGATCCTGCCCCGCGCGGCGGCGGCCCCGCTCTGGGTGGAGGTGCACGACCCGACCGCCGTGGCCGTGGTGATGGTGCTCCAGGCGGCGGGGTTCCTGACCTTCGGCACGCTCTTCGTGACCCTGCCGCTCTGGCTGCCCCAGGGGCGGCTGCCGCACCGGGCCTGGTGGCTGGTGATCGCCGCGCTGGCGCTCTGGCGGCTGCCCCTGGACAGCTACCAGTTCGCGCGGGAGCAGGTCTTCGGACAGCCCAACCCCTTCTACGGCAGCTGGTACGGGGAGGCGGTCGGCCGGTTCGAGGAGCACCTGGGCGGGGCCGCCCTGGACACCTCCTACGCGCTGTTCGGGCTGTCGGTGCTGGTGCTGCTGCTCCGGCTCGGGCAGACGGAGCCGGGCCGGCGGCGGGGCGTGCTCGCCCTGCTGGCCTGCTACCTGCTCTGGGCCGCCGCCGAGACGGCCGTCGCCTACGGCTACCCGACCGAGGACGCGGCCCGGTGGGTGCTGGCCGGGGTCTCGGTGCTCTGGTGCGCGACCCTGGTCACCCTGGTGATCCGGGACGGCGCCTGGCGGCTGGAGCGGGCGGCCCGGCGGGTGCTGGCCGGGCTGCTGGTGGCGACCGGGCTGACGGTGCTGTTCGTCGCGCTGGCCGCCGTGCTCTCCGGGCTGCTGCTGCCGGGGCGCGGGCTGGACGCGCTGCTGCTCGTCCTCGGGGTGTTCGGCTTGGCCGCCCTGCTGCCGAGGGCCACCCGGTGGGCGGTCGGCCTGGTCGACCGCCTGTACTACGGCGACCGGGCCCAGCCGTACCGGGTGCTGCGCACCCTGGCCGGCCGGGTCAGCCAGGTGGTCGAGCCGCAGGACCTGCCGGCCGTGCTCTGCACCACCGTGGCCGAGGAACTCCGGCTGCCCGGAGTCCGGTTGACCGTCCGCACCCGGGCGGGCGAGCAGCAGCTGGCCACCGCCGGGGAGCCGGCCGAGGGCCAGAGCTTCCCGCTGGTGCACCAGGGCGAGGAGATCGGCCGCCTCACCGTGGGCCTGCGGGAGGGGCAGACGGAGCCGGACGGGCAGGACACCGACGTGCTGCGCTCGCTCGCCGACCAGGCCGCCCCGACCGTCGCCTCGCTGCGACTGCTGGAGGACCTGCGGGCCAGCCGCGAGCAGATCGTCACCGCCCGGGAGGAGGAGCGCCGCCAGCTCCGCCGCGACATCCACGACGGCCTCGGGCCGCTGCTGGCCGGCCTGCGGCTGCGGGTCGAGAACGCCGCCGCCGCACCGGCCCGGGCCGACACCCTCACCGAGACCTTCACCGTGCTCTCCGAGCAGCTCCAGCTGGCCGTCAAGGAAGTCCGCCAGATCACCGACCGCCTGGGCCCCGCCTCGCTCGGCGAGCACGGGCTCTCCCGGGCCCTGCACAACCTCGGCGCGGCCTTCACCGCCCCCCGGCTGGCCGTCACCGTGGGCCTGACGCCCGATCCGCTGCCCGCCCTGCCCGCGGCGGTGGAGGTCGCGGTCTACCGGATCACCGCCGAGGCGCTGAACAACGTGCTGCGCCACGCGCACGCCCGGCACTGCCGGGTGGCGGTGGTGGCCGAGGAGCGCCGGCTGCTGCTCACCGTGGAGGACGACGGCCTCGGCATCGCCCCGGCGCCGGACGGCCCCGGCGTCGGTCTGCGGTCCATGACCGAGCGGGCCTCGGAGATCGGCGGCAGCTGCACGATCGGGGCGGTGGGCCAGGGCACCCGGGTGCACGCGGTGCTCCCGTGGCGGCCGGCCGAGCGGTGAACGGCCCCGGCACCCGGAGGTGTCGAGGCCGTGGGAACGGGATCGGTCGTGGTGGCGGGATCAGTCGCAGTTGGGCCAGTTCGGGCACTTGGGAGTCAGGTTCGCCCCACCCGGGGTCCGGCAGTTGGGCCAGTTCGGGCAACGGTCGCCCGTGGCCGCGAGGGTGGGGGCGGGAGCGGGAGCGGCCACCGCCTGAACGGGACGGCGGCCGGCGATGCTGCCGGCGATGACACTCAGCGCGGTCGTCAGCCCGAGGGCTATCGCCGCCTTGACGGATCGACTGGACATGGTGAACTCCAATGGTGGAACGCATTGGCGGCACCGGTGACGCTGCCGTCGGATCGTGCTTCCACTCTCGGCATTCCGGCCGCCGGGCACATGAGGCCCTCGCCCCGTCGTGGTCCTGCCTCCGCCGGGACAGGTCCCGCGCGCCGTCCCACCCCTCGGCGTCCCCGCGCGCTACGCCAGGCGGGTGAGAGCCGCATCCCTTCGGGGGCGTGCGGGCGTTGTGCAGGTCGCTCCGCCCACCTGCCCCCGAAGGGACACCCTCATGACCACCGTCCGCAACACCCTGCTGATCGCCGCCGCCCTCGCCGGGCTGATGTTCGGCACTGCGGGCAGCGCCAACGCCTGCAGCGCGCTGGACGCCATCGGCGGCCTCACCCCCGGCTTCGGCAACTCCTGCATCAGCCGCTGAGCAGCCGTCAGGAGACCCCCACCAAGGTCCGCTCCCGGTCCGCACGCGGGGCCGGGACGGCCGGCGCGGGCAGGCCGAGCGGCGGCAGCACCACGTGCTCGGTGAGCCCGATCCGCCGGTGCAGGCGGCGCAGCGGAGCCGGCGCCCACCAGTTGAACTCGCCGAACAGCGTCATCGCGGCCGGCACCAGCAGGCAGCGGACCAGCGTCGCGTCCACCGCGACGGCCACCGCCAGCGCGATGCCCATCTCCTTGACCATGAGCATCTGCCCGGCCGCGAACCCGGCGAAGACGATCACCATCAGCAGGGCCGCCGAGGTGATGATCCGACCGCTGCGCTGGAGTCCGAGCTCCACCGAGCGGGCGCACCCGTACCCCTCGTCCCGCAACTCCTTGATCCGGGAGAGCAGGAAGACCTCATAGTCCATCGAGAGCCCGAAGGCGAAGGCGAAGACCAGCACGGGGATGAAGGTCTCCAGGCCGCCGGTCGGGCTGAAGCCGAGCAGCGAGCTGAAGTAGCCGTGCTGGAAGACCAGGGTCAGCGCGCCGAGCGAGGCCCCGAGCGAGAGCACGTTCATCAGCAGCGCCTTGACCGGCATCACCACCGACCCGGTCATCAGGAAGAGCAGCAGCAGCGTGCCGACCGCGACCAGCCCGAGCGCCCAGGGCCCCCGGCTCGCGATCTCGTGCTGGAAGTCGACCACCGAGGCGGCGTCCCCGGTCACGTAGGTGGTCAGCCCGCCGCGGTCGGCGCGGAGTTCGTCGACCACCTGCTTGGCCCCGGCGCCCTGCGGGTCGCCGTGCACCATCACCTCGACCGTGCTCACCTTCGGCGAGACCGGCGTGACGGCCCGGATCCCGCTGACTCCGGCGAGGTGGGCCACCTGGTCGGCGTAGCCCTGCGCCTGGGCCGCGCTGCCCTCGACCACCACGGTGATCGGGGCCGCCGCCTGCTGGGGGAATCGTTCCTGCACGGTCTCGGCCACCTGCCGCCCGGCGGAGGAGGCGGGCAGCACCGAGGCACCGGAGCTGCGCCAGTCCGAGCCGAGGAAGGGCGCTCCGGCCGCCAGCAGCAGCGCGGTGCAGACCAGCACCACCGGCACCGCCCGCTTCTGCACCCGCCGCACCGTCCGGGCGAAGAAGCCCTGGTCGGAGACGGGCGCGGTCGGCGCCTTGACCCGGTGGCCGACGAAGCCGAGCAGCGCGGGGATGAGGGTGAGCGCGGCGGCCCCGGCGATCACCACCACGCTGACCCCGGCGGCGGCCACCGCGCGGAAGACCGGGCTGGTGAAGACGAAGAGGCCGGAGAGGGCCACGGCCACGGTCAGGCCGGAGAAGAGCACGGTGCGCCCGGCCGTCGCACAGGTGCGCTCCACCGCCTGGGCCACGGTCGCGCCGTGCCCGCGCTCCTCGCGGAAGCGGTTGACGATCAGCAGGGCGTAGTCGATCGAGAGGCCGAGCCCGAGCACGGTGGCGATCGGCAGCACGCTGGTGTCGATGTCCATGATCCGGCTGAAGCCGAACATCGCGAGCAGCGCCCCGCCGACCGAGCCGACGGCGCCCAGCACCGGCAGGCTCGCGGCGGCGAACCCGCCGAAGACCAGCACCATCACGATCAGCGTCAACGGCAGCGTGACGATCTCACCGAACTGGGTGTCCTTGGCGGTCTGGTCCTTGACCTCCTGCTGGAGCACCAGGTCACCGCCCACGGTCACCCTGGCGCCCTCGGGGTGCAGCGCGCCGAGCCGCTGCTCCACCGACTTCTGCTGCGCGGAGGTCGAACCGTCGGCCATCCGCACCGAGAGCAGGCTCGCCCCGCCGTCGGCGGAGACCATCGCCTGCCCGGCCGGCCCGTACGCGTCGGTCACCGAGACCACGCCCGGCAGCTTCGCCAGGTCGGCGGCGGCGGCCGTCACGGCCGACCTCACCGCCGGGTCCTGCGCCGAGGGCCCGTCCACCACGGCGGTCACCGTGCCCCGGGCCGGATCGGCGGCCGCGACCACCGAGGTGCCGCGCGCGGACTCCGAGCCGCCGGCCGAGGTCGAGGCCACCGTGCCCTCGAAGACCCGGCCGCCGATCAGCACCCCGAGCGCCAGCACCAGGACCCAGAACCCGACCACCCAGCGCCGGTGCCGGTGCCGGTGGCAGTACCTGCCGAGAGCGGCAAGCCGCCCACCGACCACGGGCTGTGCCACAACAGGGGTCTCGCGCATAAGTACCTGAGCCTTTCGGGCAGTTCCCCTCAAAGCTAGGCGTAACCGGCGTAATCCCCTAGAGGCTTCCGGTGCGCTTCATCTCACATGATTTGCACCCAAACCTGCGGAACTCGGCAAAAAAGAACCCCCGCCCGTACCCGGGCGGGGGTTCTTTCAGCTACCGAACCTCAGATGAGGCTGAGCTCAGCTCTGGCCGCCGGCCAGCTTCTCACGGAGCGCGGCGAGCGCCTCGTCCGAAGCCAGGGCGCCGGAGGTCTCGTCGCTGCTGGACGAGTAGGAGCCACCCGCGGCAGCGGCGACGGCGTCGCCACCCTCCGCAGCAGCCTCCGCGTCGGCCTCGCGGCTCTTGATGACCTGGGCCTGGTGCTGCTCGAAGCGGGTCTGCGCCTCGGCGTACTGGCGCTCCCACTCCTCACGCTGCTTCTCGTAGCCGGGCAGCCAGTCGTTCGCCTCGGGGTCGAAGCCCTCCGGGTAGATGTAGTTGCCCTGGTCGTCGTACGAGGCGGCCATGCCGTACAGGGTCGGGTCGAACTCGACCGACGCCGGGTCGGCACCGAGGGACTCGTTGGCCTGCTTCAGCGAGAGGCTGATGCGACGACGCTCGAGGTCGATGTCGATGACCTTGACGAAGATCTCGTCGCCGACCTGGACGACCTGCTCCGGGATCTCGACGTGGCGCTCGGCCAGCTCGGAGATGTGGACCAGGCCCTCGATGCCCTCGTCCACGCGGACGAACGCACCGAACGGAACCAGCTTGGTGACCTTACCCGGGACGACCTGACCGATCTGGTGGGTCCGGGCGAACTGCTGCCACGGGTCCTCCTGGGTCGCCTTCAGCGACAGGGAGACGCGCTCGCGGTCCATGTCGACGTCGAGAACCTCGACAGTGACCTCCTGGCCGACCTCGACAACCTCGGACGGGTGGTCGATGTGCTTCCAGGACAGCTCGGAGACGTGGACGAGACCGTCGACGCCGCCCAGGTCCACGAAGGCACCGAAGTTGACGATCGAGGAGACGACGCCGGAGCGCACCTGACCCTTCTGGAGGGTGGTGAGGAAGGTCTGGCGGACCTCGCTCTGGGTCTGCTCCAGCCAGGCACGGCGGGACAGGACCACGTTGTTGCGGTTCTTGTCCAGCTCGATGATCTTGGCCTCGAGCTCCTTGCCGACGTACGGCTGGAGGTCGCGGACGCGGCGCATCTCGACCAGCGAGGCCGGGAGGAAGCCACGGAGGCCGATGTCGAGGATGAGACCACCCTTGACGACCTCGATGACGGTACCGGTGACGATGCCGTCCTCTTCCTTGATCTTCTCGATCGTGCCCCAGGCACGCTCGTACTGAGCGCGCTTCTTGGACAGGATCAGACGACCCTCCTTGTCCTCCTTCTGGAGAACCAGGGCCTCGATGTTGTCGCCAACGGAGACAACCTCGTGGGGGTCGACGTCGTGCTTGATCGAGAGCTCGCGCGACGGGATGACACCCTCGGTCTTGTAACCGATGTCGAGGAGCACCTCGTCACGGTCGACCTTCACGATGACGCCCTCAACGATGTCGCCATCGTTGAAGTACTTGATGGTCTCGTCAATGGCGGCGAGGAAGGCCTCGGCATCGCCAATGTCGTTGACCGCAACCTGCGGGGTGGTGCTGACAGAGGTGTCGGTGGGGCTCGTCATTAGGAAAAGGGCTCCGGTACGGACATGAAGTCGTAGGTAATGCCACGCGGAGGGCCCGTATCGCTCCCACCGAAAGCCGGACAGCCAAGAACACGGCCCACCCCCTGATCAGCGATCAGATGGTGTCCGTCTTGCGACCGTGGGGTCTTCGACAGATGCGAGCGCGACCTGCTCCGTCCGAGGCGCGCAGGCCCGCAGCGCAACTTGTAGCATACGGGGACAGTCGGGCACGGTCAACGTCGAAGCCGACGAGACGGTGGACGCCGGGCCGCAGGACACGGATCAGGCCATATCCTCATCCCGGATCCCGGGAATCCCCGGATGCCACGGCTCGGCCCACCCCAGCTCACGCAGGGGCACACCGGGCAGCAGCGCTTCCGCGCCCCCTACCCTACTTGACAGGTTTCATGATCTTGGCCACCACCCCTGCACCACACGGCGACCCCTTCGAAGACATCGAGGGCCTCGATGGCCTCGAGAACTTCGAGGACGAGGACGAGGACGAGGGCGACGCCGTCCGCCGCGAGGCCGCGCTGGAGGAGAGCAGCCGGGCCAGTCGGCACTGGTGGGACCGGAACGCCGACGAGTACCAGGACGAGCACGGTGCCTTCCTCGGCGACGACCGCTTCACCTGGTGCCCCGAGGGCCTGGACGAGGCCGAGGCCGGCCTGCTCGGCCCGGTGGCCGGGCTGACCGTGCTCGAGCTCGGCTCCGGCGCGGCCCAGTGCTCCCGCTGGCTGGCCGCGCGGGGCGCCCACCCGGTCGCCCTGGACATCTCGTACCGCCAGCTCCAGCACTCCCGCCGGATCGACCTCGGCCGCGGCGAGCGGCCGGTGGCCGTGGTGCAGGCCGACGCGGCGGTGCTGCCGTTTGCCGACGGCTCCTTCGACCTGGCCTGCTCCGCGTACGGCGCCGTGCCGTTCAGCGCCGACACCGCGCTGCTGATGCGGGAGGTGCACCGGGTGCTGCGGCCCGGCGGGCGCTGGGTCTTCTCGGTCACCCACCCGATCCGCTGGGCCTTCCCGGACGAGCCCGGGGTGGAGGGGCTCACCGCGACCGCCTCGTACTTCGACCGCACGCCGTACGTGGAGCAGGACGCGAACGGCGTCGCCACCTACGTCGAGCACCACCGGACGATCGGGGACCGGGTGCGGGAGCTGACGGCGGCCGGGTTCCGGTTGCTCGATCTGGTCGAGCCCGAGTGGCCGGAGGAGCTGGAGCAGGAGTGGGGCGGCTGGAGCCCGCTGCGGGGGCGGCACATCCCGGGCACGGCGATCTTCGTCACCGAACGGGGCTGACGCTGCGGTACGGGTAGCGCCCCCGGGGATGCCCTCGCGGTTCCCTGAGCCCCTGTGGTGCCATCCGTTCGGTGAGAATGTGGCCGGTGAATTCGATGTCGCAGCAACTTCCCGTCTCCGCCGCCCTCCCCGCCCTGCACGAGGCTCTCGACCGGCGTGGCGTGGCCGTGCTGGCCGCGCCGCCCGGGACCGGGAAGACCACGTTGGTGCCGTTGGCGCTGGCCGGGCTGCTGGGGGATCGGGCGGTGCGGCGGGTGCTGGTGGCCGAGCCGCGGCGGCTCGCGGTGCGGGCTGCGGCGCGGCGGATGGCCTGGATGCTGGGCGAGGGGGTCGGCGGGCGGGTCGGGTACACCGTGCGCGGGGACCGGCGGGTCGGGGCCGGGACGGTGGTGGAGGTGGTGACCACCGGGGTGCTGCTGCAGCGGTTGCAGCGCGACCAGGAGCTGGCCGGGGTGGACGTGGTGGTGCTGGACGAGTGCCACGAGCGGCACCTGGACGCCGACACCGCGCTGGCCTTCCTGCTGGACGTCCGGGCCACGCTCCGGCCCGAGCTGCGGCTGCTCTGCGCCTCGGCGACCTCCGACACCGCGGCCTGGGCCGAGCTGCTCGGCGGCTCGGACGAGAGCGGGGAGGCCGCGCCGGTGGTGGAGGCGCACGGCGTCTCGCACGCCGTCGAGGTGATCTGGGCTCCCCCGCCGCGCCCCGTGCGCCCCGCGCACGGCAACCGGCCCGACCCCCTGCTGCTCGACCACCTGGCCGGGACGGTCCGGCGCGCGCTGGCCGAGCGGGAGGGCGACGTGCTCTGCTTCCTGCCCGGGGTGGGCGAGATCGGCCGGGTGGCCGGGCTGCTCGGGGAGCTGCCGGGGGTGAGCGTGCTCCAGCTGCACGGACAGGCGCCGCAGGCCGTCCAGGAGGCGGCGCTGACCGCCGGGAGCGGGCGGCGGGTGATCCTCTCCACCTCGGTGGCCGAATCCTCGCTGACCGTGCCGGGCGTGCGGGTGGTGGTCGACTCCGGGCTGGCCCGGGAGCCGCGCACCGACCACGCCCGGGGGCTGGCCGGGCTGGTGACCGTCCGCGCCTCGCTGGCCGCCGCCCGGCAGCGGGCCGGGCGCGCCGGGCGTGAGGCGCCGGGCTTCGCGTACCGCTGCTGGGCCGAGGCGGAGGACGCGCTCGCCGCCCGCTTCCCCACCCCCGAGATCGCTCTCGCCGACCTCACCGCCTTCGCCCTCCAGGCCGCCTGCTGGGGCGCGCCCGGCGGCGAGGGCCTGACCCTCCCCGACCGCCCGCCGGCCGGGGCGCTGGCCGCCGCGCGGCAGACCCTGCTCGCGCTCGGCGCGATCACCCCCGAGGGCCGCGCCACCGAGCGCGGCCACCGGATCGCCCGGGCCGGCCTGCACCCCCGGCTGGCCCGGGCCCTGCTCGACGGCGCCCCGCTGGTCGGCGCCCGCCGGGCCGCCGAGCTGGTCGCCCTGCTCTCCGAGGAGCCCCCGCGCGCCTACGGCGACGACCTCGCCGCCGCCTGGCGCACCGCCCGCACCGGCCGGGACGCCTACACCGCCCGCTGGCGCGAGGAGACCCGCCGGCTGAGCCAGGGGGAGGCCCCGGCCACCGAGCTCTCCGACCAGGCCGCCGCCGGCCTGGTCGTGGCGCTCGCCCACCCCGAGCGGATCGCCCGGGCGCGGAGCGCCGAGGGGCCGTACCTGATGGCCTCCGGGACGGCGGCCGAGACCGGGCCGGGGTCGGCGGTGGCCGGGGCGCCCTGGCTGGCGGTGGCGGTGGCCGACCGGGCGGCGGGGGCGCACTCGGCGCGGGTGCGGCTGGCGGCCGTGCTGGACGAGGAGACGGCCAAGGTGGCCGGGGCGGCGCTGCTGAGCGAGCGCGAGGAGGTGCACTGGGCGGGCGGGCGCCGGGGCGACGTGGTGGCCCGCCGGGTGGCCACGCTCGGGGCGATCGAGCTCACCGAGGCCCAACTGACCAATCCTTCCGTCGAGTTGGTGCGCGCCGCACTGCTCGACGGGCTACGCCGCGAGGGCGTGGACGCGGTGCTGACCTGGACCCCGGCCGCCCTGGCGCTGCGCGAACGGCTCGCCTTCCTGCACCGCGAACTCGGCGCGCCCTGGCCGGACATGAGCCCGGCCGCACTCGCCGACCCCGACTGGCTGGAGCCCGAACTCTCCCGGGCCCGCCGCCGCGCCGACCTGGCCCGGATCGACCTGACGGCCGCGCTCCAGCGCCTGCTGCCCTGGGCCACCGGCGAGGCCGGACGGCTGGAGGAGCTGGCGCCGGAGCGGGTGATGGTGCCCAGCGGCTCGCGGATCCGGGTCGACTACTCGGGCGAACGCCCGGTGCTGGCGGTCAAGTTGCAGGAGCTGTTCGGCTGGCAGGCCGCCCCGGCGCTGGCCGGCGGCCGGGTGCCGCTGACGGTGCACCTGCTCTCCCCCGCCGGCCGCCCGGCCGCCGTCACGGGCGACCTGGCCGGCTTCTGGCGCGAGGGCTACCGCGCCGTCCGCGCCGAACTCCGCGGCCGCTACCCCCGCCACCCCTGGCCGGAGGACCCGACCGAGGCGCAGGCCACCAAGCACACCAACCCTAGGCGATGAACTCCCGCACCAACGGCCCGGCCACGGAACGGAATTCGTCGAAGTAGGCATGCCGTGCCCCCGGGATCAGCTCCAGCCGGGCCCCGGCGATGCGCTCGACCAGCAGGTGGGCGTTGGCCGCCGGGTTGAGCAGGTCGTCGCTACCGTGCAGGACGAGGGTCGGGCAGTCGATCCGCTCCAGCACGTCCCAGGCGTCGTGCCGGTTGCTGGCCACCAGGTGGCGCCCGCGCGCGTAGGCGGGCATCGCCGGGTCGCCGACCACCTGGTACGGGCCGGTGTTGGCGGCCAGCCACCCGGGGGTGTACATCAGGTCGAGCAGTGCGGCGCGGGAGGCCACCGGATCCTCGTCGGCCAGTGCCTTCCGCACCTCCTTGCTCCGCTCGACGGCCTGCGGCCCCCCGGGCGAGGTGCAGCCGAGCACCAGCGCACGGACCCGCCCACCGTGCTCCGCCGCCAGCCACTGGGCCACCCGGCCACCCATCGAGGTGCCGTACACGTCCGCTCGCTCGACGCCGAGCTCGTCCAGCACGGCACGCACGTCCTCGGCCAACTGCCTGGTGCTGTACGGGACATCCGGCTTGTCACTGGCGCCGGTACCCCGCCAGTCGAGCGTGACGGTGCTGCGGGTGGCATGGAACTCCTCCCGGACCCCGTCCCACCAGTGGTGGTTGTTCGCCTGTCCGGCGAGCAGCACCAACGGGGCTCCCTGGCCACGGACTTGGTAGGCGATGCGGGTCCCGTCCGGGCTCACGGCATACGGCACTGGACTCTCCTCGGGGCGGGTGCGGCCGGTCAGGGCACCGGCGGATGGGCGGGCGGGAGCGTCTCGGGGGCGAAGGCGGACTGGGAGGGCGTGGGCCGGACGATCGGGATGCCGGTCCGGGTGGGCGAGCACTCCATGATCTGCCCCGCCGCGTTGCGGACGCAGTTCGGGTCGGTCGCGGGGGTGCCGCCGTCGCAGGCCGTGCAGGGGTGCGGCGTGACCTCGGTGGGCTTCTGGTGCGTCGCCTTGGCGCTCGGCGTGCGGCTGCTCCGGGCCACCGGCGCGCTGGTGGGCTCGGTGGGATCAGCCGACTCGGCGGTGGCGCTCGGCGACGGGGTGGCCGAGGGCGAGGGCGAGGCGGTGGCCGTCGGCGTGGCCGAGGGCGTCGGGGTCGGTGCCGCGCTGGACGCGACCGCGGCGGGCCGCGGCTTGGCCGTGGTGGCCGGCTGGTGATCGCCGAACTTCCAGGCGAGCACCGCCACCAGGGCCAGCACCGGCAGGGCGATCAGCACCGCCGTGGCCCACCCGGCCAGGCCGGACCACCCACTGCGCCGCTCGCCCATCTCCCCCACTGCCCTTCGCTCGTACCGCGATGATCGCGGGGCAGCGTAGCAGCGGCATCGCGGCAGGTCGGGGGCGCCCCGGCCCGCCGCGAAGGGCGGGCCGGCTCAGTGGGCGCCCCCGTGGCCGCCTCAGTGGGCGGCGACCTCCCAGTTGGGGCCGACGCCGACGGAGACGTCCAGCGGGGCGCGCAGCGGGTAGGCGGCGGCCATCTGCTCGCGGACCAGGGCCTCGACCTGCTCGCGCTCGCCCGGGGCGAGCTCGAGGACGATTTCGTCGTGCACCTGGAGGAGCATCCGGGTCTTCAGACCGGCCTCGCGCAGGGCGGTGTCCACGTGCAGCATGGCGATCTTGACGATGTCGGCGGCCGAGCCCTGGATCGGGGCGTTGAGGGCCATCCGCTCGGCCATCTCGCGGCGCTGGCGGTTGTCGCTGGTGAGGTCGGGCAGGTACCGGCGGCGGCCCAGCAGGGTCTCGGTGTAACCCACCGCGCGGGCCTCCTCGACCACCCGGTGCAGGTAGTCGCGCACCCCGCCGAACCGCTCGAAGTAGGTGTCCATCAGGCCCTGGGCCTCGCCCGGCTTGATGCCGAGCTGCTGGGAGAGCCCGTAGGCGGAGAGGCCGTACGCGAGACCGTAGGACATCGCCTTGATCTTGCGCCGCATCTCGGCGTCCACCTCGCCCGGCTCCACCCCGAAGACCTGGGAGGCCACCGTGGTGTGCAGGTCCTCGCCGCTCTCGAAGGCCTCGATCAGGGCCGCGTCCTCGGAGAGGTGGGCCATGATCCGCAGCTCGATCTGCGAGTAGTCGGCGGTGAGCAGCGACTCGTACCCCTCGCCGACCACGAAGGCGCGGCGGATCATCCGGCCCTCCTCGGTGCGGACGGGGATGTTCTGCAGGTTCGGGTCCTGCGAGGAGAGGCGGCCGGTGGCGGCCACCATCTGGTTGAAGGTGGTGTGGATCCGGTCGTGCGGGGAGACCGTCTTGAGCAGGCCCTCGACGGTGGTGCGCAGCTTGGCCTGGTCGCGGTGGCGGAGCAGGATGACCGGCAGCTCGTTGTCGGTCTGGCCGGCCAGCCAGGCCAGGGCGTCGGCGTCGGTGGTGTAGCCCGTCTTGATCTTCTTGGTCTTGGGCAGGTTGAGCTCGCCGAAGAGGATCTCCTGGAGCTGCTTGGGCGAGCCCAGGTTGAACGGGCGGCCGGCGGCGGCGTGCGCCTCCTCGACCACGCGGGCGATCTCGGCGGCGAACTGCGCCTCGATGGTGGTGAGCCAGGCGCGGTCGGCGGCGATGCCGGTGCGCTCCATCCGGGCCAGCAGCTCGGCGATCGGCAGCTCCATCCCGTGCAGCAGCTCGGTGGCGCCGACCTCGGCGAGCCGGGTCTCGAAGAAGGCGGCCAGGTCGAGCACGGCGCGGGCCTGGGTCATCAGGGCCTGGGCGCCGGCGGCCGGGTCGTGCTCGGGCTCGTCGAAGGAGAGCTGGCCGCTCTCGGCCGCCGCGGCGGGGGCGAGCGAGCGGGCCAGGTACTCCTCGGCGAGCACGTCGAGGGTGAAGGTGCGCCGGCCCGGCTTGTCCAGGTAGGCGGCGAGCGCGGAGTCGGCGGTGACGCCCTTGATCTCCCAGCCGTGCTCGACGAAGGCCCGCATCACCTGCTTGGCGATGTGCAGCGCCTTGGGCTGCTCGGCGTCGGCCAGCCAGCCGGCGAAGGCCCGCTCGTCCTCCTCGGCGAGCTTCGCCGGGTCGAACCAGGCGGCGTCCTCTCCGGTCGCGAGTGCGATCTCGCTGACCGAACCGCTGCCCAGCGCCCACTCGTAGAGCGCGGCCACCGCGATCCGGCCCCCGCTGTGCGCGGCCAGCCAGGCGGCCAGTGCGCCGGGCTCGGTCAGCAGCTCGCCCTCGACGGCCACGCCGGGGGCCGCCGCGGCGGCCTCCTCCTCGGCGCCGGCGCCCACGTCGATGCCGTGCACCCGGTCACGGAAGTTGGGGTTGCGGAACTCCAGGCTCTCCAGGAGCTGGGCCACCGCCTCGCGGTCGAACGGCGTGCGCTCCAAGTCGGCGACGCCCAGCGGGAGTTCGACGTCGCGGACCAGCTCGGTGAGCACCCGGTTGCGCTTGACCGAGTCGAGGTGCTCGCGCAGCTTCTCGCCGATCTTGCCCTTGACCTCGTCGGCCCGCTTGACCAGCTCGTCGAAGGAGCCGAACTGGTTGACCCACTTGGCCGCCGTCTTCTCGCCGACCCCGGGGATGCCGGGCAGGTTGTCCGACGGGTCGCCGCGCAGGGCGGCCAGATCCGGGTACTGGGTGGGGGTGACGCCGTACTTCTCGGCCACCTTCTCGGGGGTGTAGCGCGTCAGCTCGGAGACGCCCTTGGTGGGGTAGAGCACGGTGACGTTCTCGCTGACCAGCTGGAGCGAATCGCGGTCACCGGTGACGATGAGCACCTCGAAGCCCTGGGCCGAGGCGGCGGTGGCCAGGGTGGCGATGATGTCGTCGGCCTCGAAGCCCTCCAGGGACATCCGGGGGATCTTCATCGCGTCGAGCAGCTCGCCGATCAGGCCGATCTGGCTCTTGAACTCGTCCGGCGTCTTGGCCCGGTTGGCCTTGTAGTCGGGGAACTCCTCGGAGCGGAAGGTCTTCCGGGAGAGGTCGAAGGCGACGGCCAGGTGGGTGGGCTGCTCGTCGCGCACGGTGTTGGCGAGCATCGAGGTGAAGCCGTACACCGCGTTGGTCGGCTGGCCGGTGACGGTGTTGAAGTTCTCCACGGGCAGGGCGAACCACGCCCGGTACGCCATGGAGTGCCCGTCGAGCAGCATCAGCCTGCCACTCGTCGCACTCTTCCCTGCACTCTGGGTAGCCACGTCAACGTCCGTTCCTGCCGATGTCCACTGCCGGTTACTGATCCTAGGGCCCGTGACCGACAAGTCGGGCGACCCGAGCCCACCGGGCCGGGCGGCGGTCGTACGATCAAGCGGTTGTCCCCAGACCCTCGTACACCAGGAGCACGCCATGACCGAATCGGGCCCGGTGCTGAACGTCCCGCAGGACGTCCTCGACCACTTCGCCAAGCTCGGCGTCGACGCCTCCACCTTCAGCGGGGGCCACCTCGGCGAGAAGATGGGCATCCAGATCGTGGAGGCCTCGGGCGACCGGGTCGTCGGCACCATGCCGGTGGAGGGCAACCAGCAGCCGTACGGGCTGCTGCACGGCGGGGCCTCGGCCGCGCTGGCCGAGACCCTCGGCTCGATCGGGGCGATGCTGCACGCCGGGCCGGGCCGGTACGCCGTGGGCGTCGACCTGAACGCGACCCACCACCGCTCGGCCACCTCCGGTCTGGTCACCGGGGTCGCCACGGCCGTCTTCAAGGGCCGCACCGCCGCCACCTACGAGATCGCGATCACCGACGACACCGGCAAGCGGATCACCAGCTGCCGGCTGACCTGCATGCTGCGCGACATCTGACCCTTCTTGCCCCGCCCCGCGCCGTTTGCCCGCCGCCCCCACGGGGCAGGCCCTGCCACGTGGTGGTGGAGCTGGACGGGGACGGCGCGGGGGCCCGGGAGGAGGCGCCCCGCCGGCCGCTGACGCGCCGCCAGAAGTACACCGCCGCCGCGCTGGCGCTGGCCCTGGTGACCCTGCTGGTCGCCCGGCACGCGCTGACCCGCCCCGCGCAGGCCGCCAACTCGCCGCCGCCACCGCCCTCGCTGGTGGCGGCGTTCAGCTACCTGGGCCCGGTGCACGACGCCGTGCCCGGGGGCAACCGCTTCACCCTCGCCGTGCGGGCCACCGCCACCGGGGACCCGCCGTTCCAGCTGGTCTCGGCGCAGCAGGACTACCCCGGCATCCTCACCAACGTGATCGACCCGCTCCTGCCCCAGGAGGTGCGGCAGGGTGCCCCGGTGGACTTCACCGTGGTGTACGTGGTGACGGACTGTGCCGCCGCGCCCCGGGACGCGGGCATGCCTTTCCTGGATGTAACACTGCGTAACACCGGGGCAATCCAGACGCTCAGTCAGATCCTGGGCCCCGGGTACGCCCGCGACCTCTCCCGGAACCTGCACCTCACCTGCCCGGATTCCGGTATGCGGACATCTACGCCCGTTTCGACTGTCGCGGACACTCCTGTCCGATATTCGGACCCGCCCGGCATTACCAGCGCTTCTGAGCCCTCCGGTGTTCCACCACACGGGACACCCTCTAGCATCTCGCGTCCGCTCAGGCGGGAATGACCACCATGCGAGATCACCACACCTGGCTCGGGTAACAAGAGAATCACAGCATGCCCACACCCCTGCCCGAGCCGCCGAACCCGGTTTAGAGTCACGGCCAGTCACCGCGCCAACGGATTGGGCCTGGCCCCAGCGCGCGACCCGGCACCCCGCCACCTCCGGCCCGGTGTCTTCCTCAGAAAGGGAATCCTCGTGCGTAATCGTGCAACCCTTGTCGTGAGCATCGCAGTCATCGGAGCGCTCTCCCTGACCGCCTGCGGCTCGCGTGGTGGCAGCAAGACCTCCGGTGGCGACAGCGCCGGCGGCACCACCACCGTCACCATCGGTGTCGACGCGCCGCTCACCGGCGACCTCTCCGCCCTCGGCCTCGGCATCAAGAACTCGGTCGACCTGGCCATCAACCAGGCCAACGCCAACAATGAGGTCCCCGGCGTCAAGTTCAAGATCCAGGCCCTGGACGACACCGCCAAGCCGGCCCCCGGCCAGCAGAACGCCACCCAGCTGGTCGCCGACAAGTCGGTGCTCGGCGTGGTCGGCCCGCTGAACTCCTCCGTCGCCCAGTCGATGCAGCAGATCTTCAACGACGCCCACCTGACCGAGATCTCCCCGGCCAACACCGGCGTCGCCCTCACCCAGGGCGAGGCCTGGGCCAGCGGCAAGAAGGTGCGCCCCTTCGCGTCCTACTTCCGCACCGCGACCACCGACGCCGTGCAGGGCCCGTTCGCGGCCCAGTACCTGGTGAACACCGCGGCCAAGAAGAAGGTCTTCCTGATCGACGACCAGAAGACCTACGGCGCCGGCCTGGCCGCCACCTTCAAGGGCGAGTACACCAAGCTCGGCGGCACCATCGTCGGCGAGGAGCACGTCAACCCGGACGACCGCGACTTCAGCGCCATCGTCACCAAGGTCAAGGCCTCCGGCGCCGACGCCGTCTACTACGGCGGCGAGTACCCGGCCGCCGGCCCGCTCTCGCTCCAGCTCAAGGACGCCGGCGCCAACATCCCGCTGATGGGCGGCGACGGCATCCAGAGCGGCGACTTCATCAAGCTCAACGCCAAGAGCCAGGGCGACCTCGCCACCGCCGTCGGCCTCCCGGTCGAGTCCCTGCCCTCCGCCGCGAAGTTCATCGCCGACTACAAGGCCGCCGCGTACAAGGACGCCTACGAGACCTACGGCGGCTACTCCTACGACAGCGCCCGCGCCATCATCCTCGGCGTCAAGGCCGTCGTGCAGGCCAACAACGGCAAGCTCCCGAGCGACGCCCGCGCCAAGGTCGTCGAGGCCGTCCAGGCCGTCTCCTTCGACGGCGTGACCGGCAAGGTCTCCTTCGACGAGTACGGCGACACCACCAACAAGCAGCTCACCGTCTACAAGGTCGACGGTGGCAAGTGGGCCGTGGAGAAGTCCGGCACCTTCGTCGCCAGCTGATCCAGCTCCGCCACAGCAGTAGCAGGACCCGCGCGGGGGCGCCAGAAGCGCCCCCGCGCACCCACATCCACCCCCACCACGCGTACAACGCCCACGGAGGCCGAGCGGTGAACGAACTACCGCAGCAGCTGGCCAACGGCCTGATCCTGGGAGCCCTCTACGGGCTCGTCGCGATCGGCTACACAATGGTCTACGGCATCGTCCAGCTCATCAACTTCGCCCACGGCGAGATCTTCATGGTCGGCGGCTTCGGTGCCCTGACCGCCTACCTCGCCCTCCCGGGCGGCACCACCATGTGGCTGGCCATCCCGCTCATGCTCGTCGCGGGCATCCTGGTCTCCGTCCTGGTCGCCGTCGCCGCCGAACGCTTCGCCTACCGGCCGCTGCGCACCGCGCCCCGCCTCGCCCCGCTGATCACCGCGATCGGCCTCTCGATCGGCCTCCAGCAGCTGGTCTTCTCCTTCTACCCGGACGCCAAGAAGGCCCGGGTCTTCCCGAAGATCCCCGGCGACCCGTTCTCTCTCGGCAATGTGGCCATCCAGCGCAGTGATCTGTTCCTGATCATCGCGGCGCCCCTGTGCATGCTCGTCCTCGGCTGGTTCGTCACCAAGACCCGGTCCGGCCGCGCCATGCAGGCCACCAGCCAGGACCCGGACACCGCCAAGCTGATGGGCATCGACACCGACAAGATCATCGTGATGGCCTTCGCGATCGGGGCCGCCTTCGCCGCCGTCGCCGCCGTCGCCTACGGCCTGCGCACAGGCCAGGTCGACTTCCGGATGGGCTTCGTGCTCGGTCTGAAGGCGTTCACCGCCGCCGTCCTCGGCGGCATCGGCAACATCTACGGCGCCATGCTCGGCGGCCTCGTCCTCGGCCTGGCCGAGGGCCTCGCCACCGCCTACATCCAGCACATCCCCGGCATGCACCTCTTCGGCGGCGGTGCCTGGAAGGACGTCTGGGCCTTCGTACTCCTCATCGTCGTGCTGCTCGTCCGGCCCCAGGGCCTGCTCGGCGAGCGCGTCGCGGACAGGGCGTGACCACCATGACGACCTCTTCGACCACCGAGACCTCCCCGGTCATCCCCTTCCCCGCGGCGGCAGCCCGAGCGACCACCGCCGTCGGTGCCCTCGCCACCGCCGCCAGCGCCTTCCTCGCTTGGACCTGGACCAGCGACTTCCCCGGCGACCTCACCGTCACCGGCTACCCCGGCGGCCTTCAGTGGCTCAGCCTCGTCGCGGGCGTGGTCACCCTCGTCCTCGTGCTTGCCTCCTACGGTCTGCGCGGCCTGCGGTGGGTCAGCCCGACCGGCAGTCAGAACGCCATCCTGCTCGCCGCCACCGGGAGCACGGCTGTCACCTGGTTCACCCTGATCGCCATCAGTGTCGAACTCGGCGGCCTGGCCAACCTTGAACCCGGCGGCTGGGTCGCCGGTGTCGCCTCGGCCATCGGCCTGGTCGGCGCGCTCGGGCTCCCGCTCGACCGGCACGTCCAGCTCCCCCCGCGCATCTTCAAGTGGTGGCTGTTCCTGAGCGTGCCCGGCAGTGTGCTGCTCTACCTCGGCGCGGAGAGCCTCGACGCCTCCCGCCCGGTGACTCCGGTGCTCGTGGTCCTGACCCAAGGGCTCATGGTCGGAGCCGGCTTCCTCGTCCTCGTCCAGCTGCTCCACCTGGTCCGATCGTGGCTGCGTCTGACCACGATCAGCCGCCCCGTCACACCTGCCGTCGAGCTGTCCTCCTGGCTCGAGATCCTGCTCATCATCGCAGCGTTCTCGGTCGGCATGTTCGTCATCACCTACGGCATCGGCACCGACTACGCCGAGCTCTTCGCCGGCTTCATGATCGTGACCATCGGGGTCATCGGTGCCCTGTTCAAGTCGGGCCTCATCGGCCGTCTGCGCGCCCTGACGATCAAGCACCGCCCGGTCACCACCGGCGCCGCCTTCGCCGCCGCCGCGTCCTTCCCATTCACCCAGACCAGCGACCAGTACACCTCGGTCGCCACCAACATCCTGATCTTCAGCACCGTCTCTCTCGGCCTCAACATCGTGGTCGGTCTGGTCGGTCTGCTCGACCTCGGATATGTGGCCTTCCTCGGCGTCGGCGCCTACGCCTCCGCCCTGGTGTCCGGATCACCCGCTTCCCCGATCCACGTCCAGTTCCCGTTCTGGGCTGCGGTGCTCACCGGTGCCGTGGCGGCCATAGTCTTCGGCGTGCTGATCGGCGCCCCCACCCTGCGGCTGCGCGGCGACTACCTCGCCATCGTCACCCTCGGGTTCGGCGAGATCTTCCGCATCACCATGAACAACCTGAACGGAACCACCGGGCCGAAGGTCACCAACGGCTCCAACGGGATCCCGCGCATCCCGGATCTGGAGGTCTTCGGCTTCGACTTCGGCAAGACGCACACCATCGCCGGAGTCGACCTCGGCCGCTTCTCCAACTACTACCTCCTGCTGCTGCTCGTCACCGCTTTCGTCATCCTGGTCTTCGCCCGGGTGAGCAACTCCCGGATCGGCCGCGCCTGGGTCGCCATCCGCGAGGACGAGACCGCCGCCGAGGCCATGGGCATCAACGGCTTCCGCCTGAAGCTGATTGCCTTCGCGCTCGGTGCCTTCCTCGCCGGTCTGGCCGGTAGCGTCCAAGCACACGTCAGCTACACGGTGACTCCCGACCAGTACACCTTCGCCGAAGCGCTTCCGCCGAACTCCGCTTTCCTGCTCGCGGGCGTCATCCTCGGCGGCATGGGCACCATCACCGGCCCGCTCTTCGGTGCCGCCCTGCTGTACCTCCTCCCGAAGAAGCTCCAGTTCCTCTCCGACTACCAGCTGCTCGCCTTCGGCATCACCCTGATCGTCCTGATGCGCGTCCGCCCTGAGGGGCTCATTCCCAACCGCCGGCGCCAGTTGGAGTTCCACGAGGCCGACATCCCCGCACAGTCGGCCCCCGCCGATGTCGCGGCCACCAAGGCAGGGGCGTGAAAGGCACCATGACCACCACTACCCCCGCCTCGACCCCCGTCCTCGAAGCCACCGGCGTCGTCATGCGGTTCGGCGGCCTCACCGCCGTCAACGACGTCTCCCTTACCGTCAACAGCGGCGAGATCGTCGGCCTGATCGGCCCCAACGGCGCCGGCAAGACCACCTTCTTCAACTGCCTCACCGGCCTCTACGTGCCGACCGAGGGCAAGGTGACCTACAAGGGCACCGTGCTGCCGCCCAAGCCCCACCTGGTCACCCAGGCCGGCATCGCCCGCACCTTCCAGAACATCCGGCTGTTCTCCAACATGACCGTGCTGGAGAACGTCCTGGTCGGCCGGCACAGCCGCACCAAGGAAGGCCTCTTCTCCGCCATCCTGCGCGGCCCCGGCTACCGCCGGGCCGAGGCGGAGAGCCGCGAGAAGGCCATGGAGCTGCTGGAGTTCGCCGGCCTCGCGCACAAGGCCGAGCACCTGGCCCGCAACCTCCCCTACGGCGAGCAGCGCAAGCTGGAGATCGCCCGCGCCATGGCCAGCGAGCCGGGCCTGCTCCTGCTGGACGAGCCCACCGCCGGCATGAACCCGCAGGAGACCCGCGCCGCCGAGGAGTTGGTCTTCGCGATCCGCGACAAGGGCATCGCGATCCTGGTCATCGAGCACGACATGCGGTTCATCTTCAACCTCTGCGACCGCACCGCCGTCCTCGTCCAGGGCCAGAAGATCGTCGAGGGCGACCGCGAGACCGTCCAGAGCGACGAGCGGGTCATCACCGCGTACCTCGGTGCACCGCTCGAGGGCACCAGCACTACGGAGGACAGCCAGTGACCGCGCTCCTCGAGGTCCAGGACCTCCGCGTCAGCTACGGCAAGATCGAGGCCGTCAAGGGCATCAGCTTCACCGTCAACGAGGGTGAGGTCACCACCCTCATCGGCACCAACGGCGCCGGCAAGACGACCACGCTGCGCACCCTCTCCGGCCTGCTCAAGCCCACCAGCGGCACGATCTCCTTCGACGGGAAGCCGCTGGCCGGCACCCCCACCCACAAGATCGTCTCGCTGGGCCTGGCCCACTCCCCCGAGGGCCGGCACATCTTCCCCCGGATGACGATCGAGGAGAACCTCCTCCTCGGCGCCTTCCTCCGCCGCGACCCGGCCGGCGTCCAGGAGGACGTGGAGCGCGCCTACACGCTCTTCCCCATCCTCGGCGAACGCCGCAAGCAGGCCGCCGGCACCCTCTCCGGCGGCGAGCAGCAGATGCTCGCCATGGGGCGCGCGCTGATGTGCCGTCCGAAGCTCCTGATGCTGGACGAGCCCTCGATGGGCCTCTCCCCGCTGATGATGCAGAAGATCATGGCCACCATCGTCGAACTCAAGGCCACCGGCATGACCATCCTGCTCGTCGAGCAGAACGCCCAGGCGGCGCTCTCGCTCTCCGACCAGGGCTACGTGCTGGAGACCGGCAACATCGTCCTCACCGGCTCCGGCCAGGACCTGCTGCACAACGACGAGGTCCGCAAGGCCTACCTCGGCGAGGACTAGTCTCCGCCTGTACGGAAGGGCCCGGCCGCAGCAGCGGCCGGGCCCTTCCGTCGTCCCACTTACTCGCCCGAGGACTCCGCAGCCTTCTTGCGGTCCTGCGCCTCGCCCTCCTCGATGACGGCCTCCGCCACGGCGGCCATAGTCATCCGGCGGTCCATCGAGGTTTTCTGGATCCAGCGGAAGGCCGCCGGCTCGTTCAGGCCGAACTTGGTCTGCAGCACGCTCTTCGCCCGGTCCACCAGCTTCCGGGTCTCCAGCCGCTGGGAGAGATCCGCGATCTCACCCTCCAGCGCCCGCATCTCCGCGTACCGCGACACGGCCATCTCGATGGCCGGCACCAGGTCGCTCTTGCTGAACGGCTTCACGATGTACGCCATCGCCCCGGCATCCCGGGCCCGCTCCACCAGCTCGCGCTGCGAGAACGCCGTCAGCATCAGCACCGGTGCCAGGTGCGCCTGGTGGATCTGCTCGGCCGCCGACAGCCCGTCCAGCACCGGCATCTTCACATCGAAGATCGCCAGGTCGGGCTTGAGCTCCTCGACCAACTTCACCGCCGTGGCGCCGTCCCCGGCCTCCCCGACGACGGTGTACCCCTCCTCCTCCAGCATCTCCTTAAGGTCGAGACGGATCAGCGTCTCGTCCTCGGCAATGACAATTCGGGTGATCTGGGGCGACTCGGTCTCAAGCGGCTGGGGCTGCTCGTCGGCGGTGCTCACGGGGCTCCTCGTTCCGGCGGGGTACTGCATGCACGAGCCTACCTAGACCCTGTATGTTTGAGACACGACGAGTCGGGGGGCACCTTTGATTCGACGGGCCCCGATAGCCCAATTGGCATGAGGCAATGGTCTCAAACACCATACAGTGTGGGTTCGAATCCCACTCGGGGCACAATACCTTCAAATCGAAGGCTTAAGCGCTCAGGCAGACGCTTGGAGATCTTCATCACTGCGGGTGAAGATCCCCCCTTTCTCGCCTTCTGAGACGGCACCACTCCGCAAGATCGCTCACATGCACGACATCACGGTGCGACAGCGAGCCATCTCGCTCTGCCGGGACGGCCGCTCCAATGCGGATATCTCACGCCAGCTCGGCGTTCCCTATGGCACGGTCAGTTGGTGGAGGCACGAGGACCTCGCTAAACACGGCACCCTGCCGGGACGTAAGCAATCCCCCTGCTTCCGCTGCCACGGCAGCCCGCTCGACCAGCCCGCCTATACCTACCTGCTGGGCCTGTATCTCGGCGACGGCCACATCATGCACCCGAAGCAGCATCGCGTACCCAACCTCGCGGTCACCTGCGACAACAATTGGCCCGGTGTCATGGACGAGGTCGAGCAGGCTATGCGCCGCGTGCTGCCGAACAACTCCCCCTGCCGAGTCCGCCGCATCGGCTGTCACGACGTCAAGGTGTACTCCATGCACCTCCCGTGTCTTTTCCCCCAGCACGGTTCCGGGGTGAAGCACAAGCGCCTCATAGCCCTGGAGCCCTGGCAGCAGGACTTGGTGCTCACCCGCCCCTGGCAGCTCATCCGGGGCCTTATCCACTCCGACGGTTGCCGCATCACCAACTGGACAGTCCGGACCGTCGACGGCCAGCCCAAGCGCTACGAGTACCCGCGGTACTTCTTCAGCAACACCTCGACCGACATCATCCGCATCTTCACCCACACCCTCGACTCCGTCAGTGTCGAGTGGAAGTCCGCCACCCGAAGCCACGGTCGCACCGACATCTCCATCGCCCGCAAAGCCTGCGTGGCCCTGATGGACAAGCACGTCGGCCCCAAGCACTGAGACCGGACTCGTCGGCATGTACGACCTGGCCACCAGGCATCGAGCCCTCGCCCTCCTCGCCGCCGGACTGACCCTCAGCCAGGTGAGCCGTGCCACCAGCGTCTCCCGGTCAGCCCTCCGCGACTGGACAGTCTGTGTCACACCCCGCCCACGGATGACCGCCGAGTGCCCGCTCCGGCACGGCAAGCCCGACTGCCCGCCGGCCGACTACGCCTACCTGCTCGGCCTCTACCTCGGCGACGGCTGCATCAGCGAGGGCCGCCGCCAGGTCCACACCCTCCGCATCGCCTGCGGCGACGCCTGGCCCGGTCTCATCGAGGAGTGCGTCCGCGCCGTCCGAGCGGTGATGCCGAAGAACCGCGTGTGCCGCGTTCAAGCTCCCGGCTGCACCAGTGTGGTCAGCAGCAGCAAGCACTGGCCCTGCCTCTTCCCCCAACACGGCCCGGGCCCGAAGCACCAACGCCCCATCGTCCTCACAGCTTGGCAGCAGCGGATCGTCGACGGGGAGCCGTGGCAGCTGATCCGGGGGCTCATCCACTCCGACGGCTGCCGGATCACCAACTGGGCCTCCCGCGCGGTCGACGGCGTCGTCCGCCGTCACGAGTACCCGCGGTACTTCTTCACCAACACCTCCACCGACATCGTCGGCATCTTCACCGACACCCTCGACTCCGTCGGCGTCCGGTGGAAGGCCGCCGCCCGTACCAACGGCGGCACCAACGTCTCCGTCGCCCGCAAGGCCTGCGTGGCCCTCATGGACGAACACGTCGGCCCCAAGTACTGAGCCACCCCCGGCCCGATAGGGTGCGTTGATCGTTTCGAGTGAAAGGACCCGACGCTCCCGGTGACCGAGCCACGCCCCCACGCCCTGTTCTCCTTCGGCACGTTGCTGGACCCGAAGGTCCAGCACGCGCTCTTCGGACGCGCCGTACCGACGACACCCGCCATCCTCCCCGGGCACGCCACCAGGCCGCTGCGGATCACCGACCCCGCGGTGATCGCCACCAGCGGCACGGGCGTGCACCTCACGCTGGCGCGCAAGTACGGTGCCGCGATCGAGGGTGGGGTGCTGCGGCTGAGTGAGCGGGAGCTGGCGGCGGCGGATGCCTACGAGGTGGCGGATTACGCGCGGCGACGGGTGGTGCTGGGCGACGGGGAGGTGGCCTGGGCGTACCTGGATGCGGAGCCGCTGCGAGCGGCGGCGCGGATCGTGGTGGTGGGGGACAGCATCGCGTACGGGCGGTGCGACCCGCAGGGCGGGTGGGCCGGGCAGTTGGCGGCGGCGCACATCGCGGCGGACGAGGTGGAGCACCGGGTGTTCAACCTGGCGATCCCTGGGAGCACGCTGGCGCAGGTGGCCGAGCAGACTCCCGGGCTGCTCGGGCCCCGGCTGCCGGACACCCTCCTGCTGGCGGCCGGGATCAACGACTCGGCGCAGACCGCCACCGGCGAGGACGGACTGGCGGGCCTCACCGCGCACTTGGACAGCCTCGCCGCGACGGCGCTGCGGCACGGCGCCCGCCTGGTGGTGGTCGGCCCGCTCTGGCTGGACGAGGGCCGGACGGGCGACTTCGGCGGCCTGTGCTTCACCACGGCCCGGGCGCAGCGGCTGCGCGAGCACCTGGCGGGCTGGTGCACCGAGCGGTACGTCGACTTTCTCGATCTGTGGGAGGTTCTGGAGGGCCGGCCGGAGTTGCTGGTGGACGGCCTGCACCCGGGCCCGGAGGGGCACAAGGAGCTGTACCGGCAGATCAGCGGCTGAGGACGGGTGCAGCCCCCGGTGGTCCGGGGGCTGCACGGTCGGCGGGGCTCAGTTGTCGAGTTCGCCGATGTGGTGGACGCGGACGAAGTTGGTGGAGCCGGCCAGGCCGGGCGGGGAGCCGGCGGTGATGAGGACGATGTCGCCCTTCTGGCAGCGGCCCAGCGAGAGGAGCTGAGAGTCGACCTGGGCGACCATCTCGTCGGTGGTGGGGGCGAACGGGCCGAGGAAGGTCTCGATGCCCCAGGTGACGGCGAGTTGGCTGCGGACGGCCGGCTCGTAGGTGAAGGCGAGGACGGGGATGGGCGAGCGGTAGCGGGCCAGCCGGCGCGCGGTGTCGCCGCTCTGGGTGAAGGCGATCAGGTACTTGGCGCCGAGGAAGTCGCCGATCTCGGCGGCAGCGCGGGCCACAGCGCCGCCCTGGGTGCGGGGCTTGTTGCGGTCGGTCAGCGGCGGGAGGCCGGCGGCCAGGATGTCGTCCTCGGCGGCCTCGATGATGCGGCTCATGGTCTTGACGGTCTCGACCGGGTACTTGCCCACCGAGGTCTCGCCGGAGAGCATCACGGCGTCGGTGCCGTCGAGCACGGCGTTGGCCACGTCGGAGGCCTCGGCGCGGGTGGGCCGGGAGGCGTTGATCATCGAGTCGAGCATCTGGGTGGCCACGATGACCGGCTTGGCGTTGCGCTTGGCGAGCTTGATGGCCCGCTTCTGCACCAACGGGACCTGCTCCAGCGGCATTTCGACGCCGAGGTCGCCGCGGGCCACCATGATGCCGTCGAAGGCGTCGACGATGGATTCGAGCTGCTCGACGGCCTGGGGCTTCTCCACCTTGGCGATGACGGGGAGGTACCGGTGCTCCTCCGCCATGATCCGGTGGACGTCCTCGATGTCGCGGCCGCTGCGGACGAAGGAGAGCGCGATCAGGTCGGCGCCGGTCCGCAGGGCCCAGCGCAGGTCGGCGACGTCCTTGTCGCTGAGCGCGGGCACCGAGACGGCGACGCCGGGGAGGTTGAGGCCCTTGTGGTCGGAGACCAGGCCGCCCTCGATCACCATGCAGTGCACCCGGGGGCCCTCGACGTGGGTGACCTCGAGCGTCACCCGGCCGTCGTCGACCAGGATCCGCTCGCCGCGCGAGACGTCGGAGGCGAGGCCCTTGTAGGTGGTGCCGCAGCGGTCCCGGTCACCGATCACGCCGTCCTCGACGGAGATGGTGAACTCGTCGCCGCGTTCGAGGAGGACGGGGCCGTCGGCGAAGGTGTCCAGGCGGATCTTGGGGCCCTGGAGGTCGACCATGACCCCGACGCTGCGGCCCACTTCGTCGGAGGCCTTGCGGACCCGGCGGTAGCGTTCCTCGTGCTCGAGGAGCGAGCCGTGGCTGAGGTTGAAGCGGGCGATGTCCATGCCGGCCAGGACCAGGGCCTTGATCTGGTCGTAGGAGTCGGCGGCGGGCCCGAGAGTACAGACGATTTTTGCTCGGCGCATAGGCACGAGCGTAAGGATTACCCGCGCGTAACAACGACGTTCCACCGGACTGCCGGGTGGCAGTTGGTGAACGATTCGGTGAACAAACTGACATACCGTGACTTCTCCCTCCACATCATTGGGTTGACGTCGCCGATCGGCTCTCCGGGGGCCGTCCGATGCGGTTTCGTGAAGGTCTGTTCACCCTGGATTCACCGCCGCTTGGGTCGGCGCTCGCCCGGGCTGGCCAGCCTGGATCATCCAGGGAGCACTGGAACTGCCGGTCATGGGGGAAGAGTTGGGCGCAAGACGGGCGGTCGGCGTGATCGCGGCGGTGGCACTGTTGGCGGTGGTGGCCGTCCTCGCACTGCACGACTGGTCGGGCTCCGATCCGGATCGGAAGCAGACCTCATCGGTGCGGATCCTGATCGGTTCGGAGAAGTTCGACTTCTTCAACGACCAGGAGGTACAGGCCGAGTTGGCCGCCCAGGGGCTGAAGACCGACCTCACAACCACCGGTTCGTGGTCGATGGCCAGTACGGATCTGCGGGGCTTCGACCTGGCCTTCCCGGCCAGCCAGCCGCCGGCCGAGCGGATCCGGGCCGACCACAAGATCACCAGCGACACCGTGCGCCCGTTCTACTCCCCGCTGGTGGTGATCGCGCACGGGTACGTGGCCGACCTGCTCAAGGAGAAGGGCCTGGCCACCCGGGCCGACGGCAGCGGGGTCTGGACGCTGCGGATGGACCAGTACCTCAAGGGCGTTGAGGCCGGCGCGACCTGGCAGAGCCTGAAGCCCGGCTCCGGCCCCCCCGAGCTGACCGGCCCGCTCTTCATCAGCACCACCGACCCGGAGAGCTCCTCCTCCGGCGCGCTCTACCTCGCCGAACTGGCCTACCTGAAGAACGGCGGCCAGGTGGTGGCCGACGCCCAGGGCGTCAAGAAGGTACAGGGCCTGCTGTACCAGCTCACCTCGATGCAGGGCGACCAGAAGACCAGCAGCGACGGCCCGTTCAAGGACTTCCTCTCCGGCGTCGGCAACCCGCTGGTGCTGGTGTACGAGTCGCAGGTGGCCGCGCTGATCGCCCAGCACAAGCCGGCCGACGGCCTCGTGGTGCTCTACCCCGACACCACCGTCTACAGCGACCACACCGCCGTCGGGCTCACCCCGAACGGCGACAAGCTCGCCCAGCTGCTCCGGGACGACCCCAAGCTCCGTCAGCTGGAGGCCCGTTACGGCTTCCGGCCGCAGGCCGACAGCGCCGCCTTCACCGCCGCCGTGAGCAAGGACGCCACCAACCCGGTGCTCGCCCCCGACCTGAGCGCCGCCGGCGTGGCCCAGGCCAAGGTGCCGACCCTCGACATCCTGACCCAGCTCGTCTCCGTCGCGAAGGGCAAGTGATCCCCGTGCGCAGCACCCACCTCGAGCGCGCACTGCCGGTCAAGCGAGCACTGCCGGCCAAGCGCACCCCGCTGGTCAAGCGCGCACTGCTGGCCGGCCTGGTGCTGACCCTGGCGGCCTGCTCCAGCGACCCGAAGCCCACCCCGCCCGGCCCGGTCTCCTCCACCCCGATCCCCGGGGTGCTCCGCGTGCTGGCCAGCAGTGAACTCCAGGACATGGGGCCGGTGTTGGAGCAGGCCAAGAAGGCCACCGGGGTCACCGTGCAGCTCAGCTACACCGGCTCGCTGGACGGCGCCGACGCCGTCTCCTCCGGCCAGGCGGACGGCAAGTACGACGCCGTCTGGTTCTCCTCCGACCACTACCTGCGGCTGGACCCGGCCGGCAAGGCCAAGCTGGTCTCCCAGACGCCGGTGATGGTCTCCCCGGTGGCCGTCGGCGTCCGGGCCGGGATGCTGAGCGAACTCGGCTGGGGCGACGGCTCCCAGGTCACCTGGAGCCAGATCGGCGCGGCCGCCGCGAGCGGCAGGCTCTCCTACGGGATGACCGACCCCTCGCGCTCCAACTCCGGCTTCGCCACCCTGGTGGCGGTGGCCGCCGCCTTCTCCGGCGCGAGCGCGGCCCTGACCGACGCCGACGTGGCCAAGGCCACCCCACAGCTGCGCCAGTTCTTCGCCGGGCAGAAGCTCACCGCCGGCTCCTCCGGCTGGCTCGCCCAGGCGTACCAGAAGCCCGGCCAGGGCGAGAAGCTCGGCGCCCTGGTCAACTACGAGTCGGTGCTGCTCTCGCTGGACCGCACGCTGCCGGCCGCCGACAAGCTGACCGTGATCCGTCCGGTGGACGGGGTGGTCTCGGCCGACTACCCGCTCTCGCTGCTGACCTCGGCCGGCCAGCCGGCCCGGGAGTCGTTCCAGCGGCTCACCACCTACCTGCTCGGCACCGAGGCCCAGCGGGCCCTCACCGAGCAGACCCTGCGCCGCCCGGTCACCCCCGGGGTGGCTCCGGCCGACGGGCTGCCCACCGACCGCCGCCGCGAGCTGCCGTTCCCCGGCAGCCGGGCGGTGGCGGACGGCCTGCTCTCCTCGTACCAGAACGAACTCCGGCGCCCCTCCCGGACGGTGTACGTGCTCGACACCTCCGGTTCGATGGCGGGCAGCCGGCTGGCCCAGCTCAAGGCGGCGCTCGGCCGGCTCACCGGCAGCGACGACACCCGGGGGCAGCGGCGGTTCCGCGACCGCGAGGAGGTGACCCTGATCCCGTTCGCCTCCGAGGTGAAGGCGGAGAAGACGCACACCGTGCCCCAGACCGCCCCGCAGGCCGAACTCGCCGCCATCGACGCCGATGTGAAGGCGCTCTCGGCCGACGGCGGCACCGCCCTGTACAGCAGCCTGGAGGAGGCGTACCAGGTGATCGCCCGCCGCCAGGCGGCCACCCACGACGACCGGTTCACCTCGATCGTGGTGATGACGGACGGCGAGAGCAACGAGGGCGCCACCGACGGGCAGTTCCGCTCCTTCGTCCAGGCGCTGCCGGCCGGGCAGCAGGTGCCGGTCTTCCCGATCCTGTTCGGCGACGCCGCCAAGGGCCAGCTCCAGGGCATCGCCGACCTCACCGGCGGCAAGCTCTTCGACGGCACGGGCTCCTTGGACGGCGCGTTCGAGGAGATCCGTGGCTACCAGTAGAGCCCTGCGCTACCTGGAGTCGGCCCGCAACCTGGTCGGTTGCGGGCTCGGCGCGGGCGGGGTGGTGCTGCACTTCACCGGGGTCGGCGGCCCCTGGTGGCCGACCATGGTCGCGGCCCTGTACGGCGCCGGGGCGCTGCTCGCCCCGGGCCGCCGCGACCCCTGGCAGGAGGAGATCGACGCCTTCGCCGCCCGCGCCACCACGGCCGGCCTGCCGGCCGCCGACTGGCTCGCCACCGAGTACGCGGCGCTCCGCCGGGAGCGCACCCCGGAGGCCGAGCGGCGCCTGCGGCACGAACTCCCGCTGGCCCTGGACAGCTACCTGCGCACCCGCGCCTGGGAGGCGATCGAGCCCACCGGCACCGACCCGGTCGCGGTCTTCCGGGAGACCCTGGTCCACCTGCTGGTGCAGCGGCGCGGGTCGGCCGCCGGGCAGCCGGGCTGACGCACCGACAGACGTACGGGCAGCCGGGGCGGCCGGGGCGGCCGGCTGAGCTGAGCCGCCACCGGGCGGCCGGGCTGACGCGTCGGCAGGCGGACGGCAGCTGACGCGCCGGCAGGCAGACGGCAGCCGAGCGGTGGGTCAGTTCAGCGCGGCCAGCAGGGCGCCGCGGCCCCGGACGCCCAGCTTGCGGAAGCTGTTGGTGAGGTGGGTCTCCACGGTGCGGACGGCCAGGTGGAGCAGGGTGGCGATCTCCGCGTTGGAGTGGCCCTCGGCGGCCAGCCGGCAGATCCGGCGTTCGCTGTCGGTGAGGGCGGCGGCGCCGGTGTGGGTGTCCTTGGTGAGCCGGGCACCGGATTCCTGGAGCAGCGCGCGGGCGATGCCGTAGAGCCGGGTGGCGCCGATGAGTTCGGCCCGCTCGGCGGCCTCCCGCAGGCTCTGCCGGGCCGCCGCGCGGCGGCCCGCCTCGCCGAGCATCCGGCCGTGGCTGAGCAGTGCGGGCACCAGCTCGGTGTCGGTCTCCGGGGTGCGCAGCAGGTCGACGGCTTCGGCGGCGAGCAGCAGGCCCCGGCGGCCGCCGGTGGCGGCACCGAGGGCGCGGGTGGCCCGGCCGAGGGTGCGGGGGGTGCCCCAGACCCGGGCGAGTTCGAGCTCGGCGGCGGCCAGCTCGGCGGCGGGCCCCGGGCGGCCGAGCAGCAGGTGGCAGTCGGCGGCGGCCGAGCGCCAGGGCGTCACGATCGGGCTCTCGACGTTCCGCTCGCCTTGGCGGCGCCCGCATTCGAGCAGGTCGGCGAGGGCCTCGGCGGGGCGGTCGGAGGCGAGCAGGAGCAGGCCCCGGGCGTAGAGGTACTCGTTCCACTCCCAGGACTGGTCGGTGCCGGTGACCAGCCCGGCGAGCCGGTGGGCCTGGTCGAGGCGGCCGAGTTCGGTGAGCGCGATGATGCCCTGGGCCAGCAGGTGGCTGTTGTCGAGCAGCGGCGAGGCGCCCGAGCGGCGGTGCACCGCGGCCCCGGCCGCCCCGGCCGCCCCAGCCGCCCCAGCCGTCGCCTCCGTCGTGCCCGAGATCGGTCCGGTGACCGAGATCGGTCCGGTCTCGGCCTCCGGCTCCGACTCGCCTTCGGTCAGGCCGAGTTCGCCGAGCAGCTCGCGGTAGCGGCCGCGCATGACCAGGCTCTCGGCCCGGACGCTGAGCAGGCTCTGCCGGGCCGGGTGGAGCAGGGCCGCCTGGTGTTCGGCCAGGCCCTGGGCGACCAGCCGGTCGGCCTCGGGGAAGCGCTCGGCCCACTGGGCCAGGGTGGCGGCGGAGGCGAGCACGTACGCCCGCGAGAACCTGTCCGAGGGCAGTGCGCACAACTCGCCTACGCGGCCCGCGACTTCGGCGGCGGAGAGCTGGCCGTTGGTGGCCTCGTACTCGGTGAGCAGGGCCCAGGCGGCGGGGGCCAGGCGGTGCGGCGAGCGGGCGGCGATCCGCCGCAGGCCCTCGACCACCTGGAGCCAGCTGTCGCCGTCGTGGGAGGCGATCAGTGCGGCGGCGGCCTGCACGGCCTGGGCCAGTTCGGGCCGGTCGGCGAAGCGGGCGGCCAGCTGCTCCAGGATGTCCAGCGCCGCCGGGGTCTCGCCGCGCCCGGCGAGGGCGGCGCCGAGGGCGTTGGCCACCTCGAAGACCCGCTCGTCGGACTGGTGCAGCCGGACCGCCTCGGTCAGGTGCCGCACGCCCGCCGCGTGCTCGGCCGGGCCGAGCGCGATCTCCAGGCAGCCGAGCTCGGTGAGCGTCCAGCTGCGCGCGCAGTCGGCCGACTCCTCCTCCAGGACGCGCCGCAGGTAGCCCACGGCCTCGGCCGGCCGCCCGTCCCGCTCGGCGGCCCGGGCGGCGCGCAGCAGCGCGTCCAGCGCCCAGGGCGCGGTGGGGCCGGGGGTGCGGAGCAGGTGGGCGGCGATCACCTCGTCCGGTTCGCCGCGCCGGTGAAGCGCGGCGGCGGCCGCCCGGTGCACCCGGGCCCGCCGCTCCGGCCGCCAGCCATCCAGCACGGCCTCGCGCAGCAGCGGGTGGGCGAAGCTCGGCCACTCCCCCGGCGCCCCGGCCACCAGCAGGCCCTGCCGGTACAGCCCGGCCAGCAGCTCGCCGTACCGCCCATGCGCCGTCTCTTCGCCCTCGACCCCGTCCGAGGCGTCCTCGCCCTCGCCCTCGATGCGGGCCACGACCAGCTCGGCCCGGGCGGCCTCGGTGCGGGCCCCCTCGGTGCCGGCGCCGGTCAGCTCGGCCAGCACCTCGGCCGGGTCGGACCGGCGGTCCGGGTGGCCCAGCGGGTGGCCATGCAGCGTGGCGAGGGTGCGGAGGGCGGTGAGGTGACCGGGCCCAGCCCCGTGCAGCCAGACATCGACCGCCTCCAGGTAGCTGCCGCCCGGCAGCCCGACGCAGGAGGCCGGCAGCAGCACGGCCGCCGTACCCCTGGCCCCGGCGACGGCCCCGGAAACGGCCCCGGCGACAGGCCCAGCAACCGACCCGGCGACGGACCCGGCGGCAGGCCCAGCAACCGACCCGGCGACAGACCCGGCGACCGGAGTGCCCGGCTCCGCCGGCCCTCCGTCCACCGCCCGCGTGTCCGGAGCGCGACCCTCCGTCGCCCTGGCGTCCGGCGTGTCGCTGCCCGCAGGGGCAGTGGATCCGCGGTGCGACGGCCCGGCCTGCGGAGCCGCCCGCAGGGGCGTGATGACCGGTTCCGGCAGGGTTGACCGTTCCCGGAGGTCGGTGATGAGCGCTTCGAGCAGCATCGGGTTGCCGCCGGTGGCCCGGAAGCACTCCTCGGCCAGGGCCGGAGAGGCAGCGGGGCCCAGCCTGAGCGGGAGCAGCTCGGCGACGGCGGCCGACCCGAGTGCGGAAATCCGGCAGTGCCTGGCGGGCGGGGTCGGTAGGGTGTGACCGAATCGTCGGGCGCGGGTGGGGAGTTCGCGCTGTCGGCGTTCGGTGACGACCAGCAAGACGGGGAGCCGGTCGATCCGGCGGCCGAGGCGCAGCAGCCAACGGCGTGAGGGGGAGTCGGCGAGCTGGACGTCGTCGACCGCGAGCAGCAGGGGGTGGTGAGCGGCGTGCAGGTGCAGCAGCTCCCACAGCTCGGCCTCGGTGGTCCGGGAGTACGTCTCGGTGCCGAAGAGCTGCCGGGCGACGGCGTACTCCTCCTCGGTCTCGTCGGCGGCGCAGCGGGCCCAGAGCGCGTGCATGCCGTACGGCTCCTCGGCCTGGACCACGGCGGAGAGCAGCGCGCTGCGGCCGACGCCGGTCGGGCCGGTGAAGAGCAGGACGCCGCCCTGGCCGCGGCGGGCGCGCTGCGCCATCCCGGCGGCCAGGGCCAGTGGCCAGCGGCGTTCGGGCAGGGCGGACAGCGTGTCGGCGGAGCGGCCGAGGCCGTGCCGACCGGATCCGCCTTCGGCGGTGGCCTGGTCCGCGACGGTCAGCCGGTGGGTGCCCCCGGTGGTGATGGTCACTGCTCTCCCCTCCGCGGCCAGGCTCGGACGGACGGGTGCCCGGGCCTGATCGCTCGACCTCTCTTCTGCACCTGACGCATCCCGACGGGGTCGGGGTCGCATCACAGGCGCACCGAACGGTGTGACCTTCGTCGCACTGCTCGGGTTCGTGGTCGCCGATCTCGTGGTCCGCCCACGATTGTCGTGGTACTCGGTCTACGGAGAGTATGACGGCCGAGGCTCCGTCGGCCGAACGGGGCTGTCGCTGTCTCCGGTCGTGTCCGTTTCGACCGGCCGCACCCCGAACGTTCCAGGTAGGGGCGGTGCGGAACACGACCGCGCGTGAGCACCCGAAGGAGGGGACCGTTGACCGTACTGCACACTCAGCCGACCGCACCGAACACTCTGAACGGCCTACGGCCAGGGGTGCGGGTGCCCGTGGTGGTGCACGCACCCGACCCGATCTCGCGGGCCGGGGCCGAGGCCCAGCTGCGCCGCTGCACCGGTGTCGAGGTGGTGCCGGAGAACACGGCCCGACCGGGCGCGGTGGCGCTGCTGCTCGCCGACGCCGTGGACACCACCGTGACCGGGGTGCTGCGCCGCCTGGTGCGCGGCGGTGAGACCAAGGTCGTCCTCGTGGTCGACCACATGCGCGAGGGCGAGCTGCTGGACGCCGTGGAGTGCGGGGTCGGCGCGATCCTGTGGCGCCGCGAGGCGACCGCCGACCGGCTGGGCCGCGCGGTGCTGGCCGCCGCACGCGGCGAGGGCGACCTGCCGGCCGACCTGCTGGGGCGCCTGATCGAGCAGATGGGGCGGCTGCAGCGCAGCGTCCAGGGTCTGCCGGGCTACGCCCCGCCGGGGATCTCCGAGCGCGAGGCGGACGTGCTCCGCCTGGTGGCCGAGGGCTTCGACACAGCCGAGATCGCCGCCAAGCTCTCCTACTCCGAACGGACCGTCAAGAACGTGCTGCACGGTCTGACCACCCGGCTCAACCTGCGCAACCGCGCCCACGCCGTGGCCCACGCCCTGCGTGAGGGCTACATCTAGAGCCCCTGGCACGAGGGGCCCAGGCCGCCGTACCGGTCGCCGACTCGGAGCCCGGTACCGGTGGAGCGCCAGCACCCGCTCCTCCGGTACCGGGCTCCGCCGTCTCCCCACGATCCACCGTGACCCCTCTCACCTGCTCTTCATCTGTTGGAAACCGCAAAGGGCTACCGGTGGGAAGCTTCGCAGGGCAGACTTCTACGCGCGTCGCATCCGCTGACGGCCCGTCCGCCGCACCGCGCGCCCTTCTGCAGCGTCTCTCTGCCCCACGTTGGAGCCGTAAATGTCCTTGAACCGCCGTGACTTCGTCACCCGCTCGGCCGCCACCGCGGCCGGCGCCGCCATCGTCGGCGGCCTTCCGGTGGCCGCCGCCACCAACGCCTCGGCCGCCGAGCCGGCGGTCGACGCCGCGGCCCGCGGGCCGAAGCCGCCGTGGAAGGCGAAGTTCACCGTGATGGGCACCACCGACCTGCACGGTCACGGCCTGAACTGGGACTACTTCACCGACGCGGTCTACACCGACAAGGCGCACAACGCGGTCGGCCTCTCCAAGATCTCGACCCTGGTCAACCAGATCCGCGAGCAGGTGGGCCACAAGAACACCCTGCTGATCGACGCGGGTGACATCATCCAGGGCACCCAGCTCTCCTACTACTTCGCCCGGGTCGAGCCGATCACGGCCAAGCACAACCCGCCGAAGCACCCGATGGCCGTGGCGATGAACGCCATCGGCTACACCGCGGCGGCGCTGGGCAACCACGAGTTCAACTACGGCATCCCGACCGTCAAGGCCTTCGAGAAGCAGCTGAACTTCCCGCTGCTGGGCGCCAACGCGCTGCACGCCAAGGACGAGAAGCCGGCCTTCAAGCCGTACGTGATCAAGGACATGCACCTGGGCGGCGGCGGTCGCCCGCTGAAGGTCGGCATCCTGGGCCTGACCAACCCCGGCATCGCGATCTGGGACAAGGCCAACGTCTCCGGCCAGATGGTCTTCCCCGGCATCGTCGAGATGGCCGCGAAGTACGTGCCGATCATGAAGAGCGCCGGCGCCGACGTCGTCATCGTCTCCGCCCACTCCGGCATCGACGAGCCGACCAGCTACGGCGACCAGCTGCCCTGGCCCGAGGACGCCTCCGGCGAGATGGCCGCGGACGTGCCCGGCATCGACGCGGTGCTCGTCGGCCACACCCACAAGGAGGTGGCGCAGCGCATCATCGTCAACAAGGCCACCGGCAAGAACGTGGTGCTCTCCGAGCCGCTCTGCTGGGGCCAGCGCCTGACCTGCTTCGACTTCGAGGTCGAGCACGACAAGGCCACCGGCTGGAAGGTCACCGGCGTCACCTCCCGGGTGCTCAACTCGAACACCGTGGACGAGGACCCGAAGATCGTCAAGCTGCTCGCCGACCAGCACGCGAAGGTCGTCACCTACGTCAACCAGGTCATCGGCACCTGCAAGGTCGACCTCTCGATCGCCGAGGCGCCCTTCAAGGACGTGCCGATCATCGACCTGATCGGCCGCGTCCAGGCCGACGCCGTCAAGGCCGCGCTCGCCTCCACCCAGTACGCCAAGCTGCCGGTGCTGGCCCAGGCCGCGCCGTTCAACCGCACCGCCGACATCCCGGCCGGCTCGGTCAAGCTGCGTGACGCCGCCGGTCTCTACATCTACGAGAACACCCTGGAGGCCCGTCTGATGACGGGTGCCCAGATCAAGGACTACCTGGAGTACTCGGCCAAGTACTACGCCCAGGTCGCCCCCGGTGCCCCGATCGACAAGACCACCCTGACCAACCAGCAGAACACCCCGGACTACAACTACGACTCCGTCTACGGCGTCTCGTACGACATCGACATCTCGCAGCCGGTCGGCTCGCGGATCGTCAACTTCAAGTACGCGGGCCAGCCGGTCGACCCGGCCGCCCAGTTCGTGCTGGCCGTCAACAACTACCGTGCCAACGGCGGCGGCAACTTCCCGCACGTCGCCCAGGCCACCAAGGTCTGGTCCAACTCGGACGAGATCCGCAACACCATGATCGCCTGGGTCAAGGCCAAGGGCGTCATCGACCCGGCCGACTTCGCCTCGGTCGACTGGCGCCTCGTCCGCGCGGGCGTCCCGGTCTTCTAGCACTTCGGCCACCCCTCTGGCGGGCGGAACCGATCGGCGGCACTGTGCGTCACAGTGCCGCCGATTCGCTTTCACCACACGGGGGTTGGACCAATGAGGCGTCGCTCACCGCTCGGCTCGCCGCTCGCCGCCGCACTGCTCACGCTCGCCCTGGCCGCCTGCACCGCCGGCCGTTCCGTCGGCTACGACCTCGAGGTCGACCCCGCCCGGGACCGGGCCGCCGCGGTGGTCCGGGCCTGGGACGGCTCGGCCGACCAACGCACCTGGCAGCACGGCTACTACCCACTCGTCACGCGCTGGGACTGGGTGGCGGCCGACTTCCACAACGACTACCAGCGCGCCTTCCTCCGCGGTCAGCTGGAACCCCGGGCCGCCCTGCCGCCCTACGGGCCCGCCCCCACCGCCACCGTCGTCTGGGCGGACGGCTCCACCCTCGCCCTCCCGGCGCTCGGCTCCGCCGAGTCGCTCCGCTTCCTGATGGACGACGACGCACCCTGCCAGGACGGCTGCCACCCGATCCCGGTCACCGCCGTCCGTCCGGGCACCCGGCAGATGCCCACCAGCAGGGGTCAAGCCACCATCCCGGTATGGGAGTTCACCCTCGCCGGCTACCCGCAGGCCTTCACCTACCCAGCCGTCGCCCCCCAGCAGAGCCCGGGGCCGACCCCGGCCCCAGGAGCCACCCCGTCCCCGGTCGTCCCCGGCGCCATGGGCGCAGGCTGGACCAGCGTCTCCGCTGACGGTCTCACCCTGCACGGCAGCGTCGATCTCGGCTGTACGGAGTCGGTCTCCACCGAGGTGTACGAGACCGACACCGCCGTGGTCCCGATCGTGCACGTGCGCCCGGTCTCCCCGCCCGACGGCACGATCTGCACCGGGGTCGGCGGCGGCCCCTCACTCCGCGACTTCTCCCTCAGCCGCCCCCTCGGCGCCCGCGCCGTCCTCGACCTGAGCACGGGCCTGCCGCAGAGCATGGCCGCCCCGGCCCGCGGACTCCACTGACGGGCCACGGGCCGCGCACCTCCGGAGTACCGGAACGCCGCCGATTCACCGATACCACAAGGGAGTTACCGTGCCACGCCTCATCCACCGGGCCGCCGCCCGGCTGACGGCCACCGCCCTGGCCATCACGGCCGCCACCACCGCGCTGGCCGCCTGCGAGAGCCGGACGGCCACAGAGCCCGAGGCGGTACCGGTCAGGACCGGGGCCGCCGGCGCCGTCCCGCCGCTGCAGCGCGCCGCCGAAGTGGCCCGCGCCTGGGACGGCTCGGCCGACCGACGGGCCTGGCTGAGCGGGTACTACCCCCTCAGTACCCAGTTGCAGTGGGAGCCTTCGGAGGGCTTTCACAGCGGTGACGACAAATTCGCCTTCTACGCCAGCAAGTTGGAGCTCCACACCGCCCTCCCCCCGGCCGCCCCGAACGCGACCACCACCGTCACCTGGGCCGACGGCACCCACCTCGCCCTGCCCGAGCTCACCGCCGACCAGGTCTTCCGCTCCCTCTCCGAGGGCAGGCCGGACTGCCGGAACCACTGCCACCCGCTCGCCGTCACCGCCGTCCGCCCCGGCACCCGCCAGGTCGACACCAGCCGGGGCCAGGCCACCGTCCCGGTCTGGGAGTTCACCCTCGCCGGCTACACCCAGCCGTTCGCCTACCCCGCTGTCACCCCGCAGCAGACCACCGTCCAGGTCCCGCCGACCACCCCGTACCCCGTCATCCGCGACGCCACCGACGCCCTCTGGTCCGGCACCTCCCCCGACGGCCGCACCATCCACGCCCAGGTGATCGTCCACTGCGCCGCCCTCGACTCGGCCGAGGCCTACGAGACCGCCACCGCAGTCGTCCTGATCGCCCACCTCCACTCCACGCTCGAAACCCACCGACCCCCCGCCGTGGCCTGCGCGGGCGGCAGTCTCGCCCCCGTCGACATCCGCCTCCAGCGCCCGCTCGACACCCGTGCCGTCCTCGACCTGGTCAGCGGCGCCCCCACGCTCCCCCTCAAGCCCGGCCAGACCCCGGCCATCCCCGTCTGATCAGCCGGCGTCCGTGGTGGCCGGCCCGGCCGGCCGGCGGCCGGCCACCCCCTTGCGGGTCCCCGCCGCCGGGCCGAAGCGGGCCCGGTAGGCCGAAGGGGCGAGACCGGTCTCCCGTCGCATCAGGGTGCGCAGGTGGGCGGCCGTGCCCAGGCCGCTGCGGTGGGCGACCAGTTCGAGCCGGGACTCACCGCGCTCGATCAGGCGGCAGGCCAGGGCGACGCGCTCCCGGGTGAGCCAGGCCAGCGGGGTGGTGCCCAGTTGGGCTTGGAAGCGGCGGTGCAGGGTGGCGGGGCTGACGGCGGCGGGCGGCCAGGGCGGTGACGGCCAGCGGCTGGTCGAGCCGCTCCTGGGCCCAGGCCAGCAGTGGGGCGAGCGATTCGTCCGGGAGGTCGGGCACCGGGCGGCGGATGAACTGGCGCTGCCCGCCGTCCCGGTGGGCCGCGAAGACCAGTCGGCGGCTGACGGCGTTGGCGGTCTCGGCGCCGTGGTCCCGGCGGACGATGTGCAGCCCCAGGTCGAGGGCGGCCGCGCTGCCGGAGGCGGTGAGGATGTCCCCGTCGTCGACGAACAGCACGTCCTCCTCCAGCCGGACGGCCGGGAAGCGCTCACGGAAGGCGCCCGCCCACTGCCAGTGCGCGGCGGCGCGGCGCCCGTCGAGCACCCCGGCCTCAGCGATCGTGAACGCCCCGCTGCAGAAGCCGACCAGCCGCGCGCCGCGCGCGTGGGCCCGCCGGATGGCCGCCAGCACCGCCGGGCGGCGCGGCACCTCCACATCGGGCCGGTTGGGCACGATCAGGGTGTCCGCCGTGTCGGCCGCCGACAGCGGGGCGACTCCGGTGAGGGTGAAGAAGCCGTCCCGCATGGGTGTCCTCGGCGTGGGCGAGCAGAGCCGGAAGTCGTAGAGCTCCCGGCCCAGTTCGGGGCGGCGCAGGCCGAACACCTCGGTGGCGCAGCCCAGTTCGAAGGGGTTGGAGTTCTGGTCCACGATCACCACCACGCGGTGCAGGCCGTCCTGGCGAGCGGAGCGCGCCGAGTCAGCCGGTCGGACGGGGTGCGAGGAATCTTGCGGCATGTGCAATTCCTAGCACTCCCCCGGGTCGGCCGCGCCCGGCAGGATCGAGGCATGAGCGACCAACCCCTTCTCCTCGATACCGCCCTGGCCTCCTTCGACGCCCTGTGGAGCCCGCGTGTCGTCACCCGGGTCAACGACTACGACGTCCGGATCGCCAAGGTCCGGGGCGAGCACCTGTGGCACGCACACGACGACACCGACGAGTTCTTCCTCGTCCTGGACGGGGAGCTGCACATCGCCCTGCGCGAACCGGCCGGGGAGCGCACCGTACGGCTGCCGAAGGGCGCCGTCTTCACCGTCCCGCGCGGCACCGAGCACAAGCCCTCCTCCCCCGACGGCGCCGCGCTGCTGCTGTTCGAACCCACCGGCACCTCGACCGTCGGCGACCGCCACGACCCCGTCCCCGGCCATGTCGACGCCACGACCGGGCACCGACTGGAATGCTGACGCATCCGGCCGCCGGGCGGTGACAGGATCGGCGGGACAGTGTCGTCGACGGGGAGGTACCCATGGTGTTCGAGACCGAGCGGCTGATCGTGCGGCAGTGGGCGGCGGGAGACCTCGACCGGCTCTTCGACATCTACTCCCGCTGGGAGGTGGCCCGCCGGCTCGGGGCGGTGCCGCAGGTGCTGGAGAGCCGGGAGGAGGCGGCGGGCCGGCTGGAGCGGATCCGGCAGCGGTCGGCCGACCCGCGGTACGGGATGTGGGCCGTGGAGATCAAGGAGACCGGGGTGGTGGCGGGTTCGGTGCTGCTGGTGCCCTTCCCCGACCAACCCGGCCCCGAGGAGGAGGTCGAGGTCGGCTGGCACCTGCACCCGGACTCCTGGGGCCACGGCTACGCCACCGAGGCGGCCCGGGGCGCGCTGGCCAAGGGCTTCGGGGAGGGCCTGACGGTCATCCACGCCGTCACCTACCCGGACAACGGCCCCTCCCAGGCCGTCTGCGCCCGCCTCGGCATGCAGCCCCTCGGGCTGACCGACCGCTGGTACGGCAGGCCCCTCACCGCGTACCGGCTGGAGCGCCCGACGGCCTGAGGGCCCGGGGCCCGGCCCCGTCGAGGCCCAGCACCAGCGGGACGGCGGCCAGGCTGAGCCCCAGCAGGAAGAGCCAGGGCCAGGCGGCCCCGAGCCCGAGCAGGGCCGTCAGCAGCCCCGGTCCCACGGTCTGCCCGAAGGTCCAGGAGAGCTGGTAGACCGCCAGGTACCGTCCGCGCAGCGCCGGGTCGGCGAGGGCGACGCTCAGCTCCTCCCGGTGCGGAGTGGCCACCGTCTCGGCGGCGTTGTAGAGCAGCATCGCCGCGTACAGCCCCGCCGTGACGGCCCAGCCGGGGGCGGCACCGAGCAGGGCGAAGAGACCGAAGGCGGCGGCGTTGAGCAGCGAGCCGGCGGCCACCACCCGGGTGGGGCGGTAGCGGGTGAGCAGGCGGGTCACGGCGGTCTGGGTGAGCACCACCTGCGCGGTGTTGAGCACCAGCAGCGAGCCGGCCACCCAGGCGGCCCGGTGCAGCCCCTCGACCAGGTAGGCCGCGAGCAGCAGGCTGAGCACCAGCGAGGCGAAGACGAAGCAGAGGTTGACGGCGATCAGCCGCAGGTACCGCCGGTCCCGCAGCACCAGGCCGTACCCGCCGGTGGGGCGGGCGGTGGCCGCCGCCCGACCGACCGGGCGCCAGCAGAGCAGCAGCAGGGCCGCGACGGCGTAGCTGGCGGCGTTCCCGGCCACCGTCACCCGCAGCCCGTCCGCCCCGCCCCAGCCCAGCAGCACCGCGCCGAGCGCGCCGCCGAGCGCCAGCCCGGCGTTGCGCAGGGTGCTCGCCAGCGCGAACAGCCGTGGCCGCTCGGCCGGTTCGGCCGCGAGCACCACCAGCCCGGTGCTGGCCGTCCAGTAGGAGGCGGCGCCGACCTGGGCGAGGAAGACCACGGCGGCCACCTGCCAGAGCTGCCCGGCGGCCAGGAAGCAGAGGTAGGCCACGGCCGACAGCAGGTTGGCGCTCAGGGCCACCCGCCGGGCGTCGTACCGGTCGATCAACGGCCCGACGCAGAGCGCGGTGGGAGCGGCGAGCAGCCGCCCGAGGCTGATCGCGGCCCCGACCTCGGCGAGGCTCAGCCCGGTGGTGCGGACGAAGTAGACGACGGTGAAGGCGAGGAAGAGCCCGCTGCCGAGGCTGTCGATCACGTACGAACCGAGCAGCCGGCCACGCGGGGCGGGCCGGACGGCGATCGGTACGGAGGCTGTGGTGGTCATGCCCCGATCCTCGGAGCACCCCCGCCGCAGGGCCCAGGATTTCGTCCTGATGGAATGGTCGCCGTGTTCACCCTGGAGTTCTCCGCCCACGACCTCGCCGTGACGCGCTTCGCGTGCTCACCGCTCTCCGAGGTGACCCACAGTGTCCAGGTGCTGAAGGAGCCGGGCGCGCACGCCGTCCACCTTCCCTGGGTCCGTGCGGCCCGCGCGGCCCTGGCGGAGACGGAGTACGCCCTGCTCGACGCCCTGGTGCCGATCCCGACCGTCTACACCGCCGACTTCCTGACCCCGGTGCCGGAGTCCTTCTCCCCCACCCTGGACGAGGAGCTCGCCCGCCTGACCGCCACCGAACCAGCCCGGATCAGGGCCGAGTTGGACCGCTACGGGAGCGAAGTACCCCACGTGATAGCCGAGTTCAGGGCTGACCCGGAGGCCGGGCTGGCCCGCCTCGGCGCCGAGATCCGCGCCTACTGGTCGGCGGCGATCGCCCCGCACTGGCCGCGCATGCAGCTGCTCCTGGAGGGCGAAGTCCTGCGCCGGGCGCGGCAGATGTCGGCCGGCGGGCCCGCCGCGCTCTTCGCCGACCTGCACCCCCGGGTGAGCTGGGAGCGCGGCACCCTGCGGATCGCGCACCGCTGGTACCACGGCGAGCAGCGCCTGGACGGCGAGCGCGGGATCGTCCTGGTGCCGGCCGTGTTCGCCTGGCCCGGCCTCTACACCCAGACCCGGCCGCCGCACCAGCCGAGCCTCACCTACCCCCCGCGCGGCGTGGCCACCCTCTGGGAGCGCCCGACCCCGGCCCCCGACGGCCTGGCCGACCTCCTGGGCCACTCCCGCGCCCTGCTGCTCACCGAGCTCGGCGCCCCGGCCACCACCACCGAACTCGCCCACCGCACCGGCCTCTCCACCCCGAACGTCTCCCACCACCTCACCACCCTCACCAACGCGGGCCTGCTCACCCGCCACCGCACCAGCCGCACCGTCTGGTACGCCCGCACCCCGGCCGCCGACACCCTGCTGGCGGCGGCCGGCGGCACCAGGGTCGGGTCAGGGACGGATCAGGTCCCGGTCAGGGCCGTTCCCGGATAGCCCGGCCCCGACGGCCGGTCGCAGCATGGGAGTCATGCGTACCGAAGCCCCTCCCGCCCTCCGTCGGACCACCACCGGCGCCGTCCTCGCCGCCGCCGTGACCGTGCTCGCCACGGTGGCCACCCCAGCCGCCCTGGCCGCAGGCACCGACGGGGCCCAACGCGGCACCGTCGTCGAGGTCCGGCAGCTCGACCGGCTCAGCCCGGCCGAGGCGACCGCGCGGATCACCGCGCGCGGGTACAGCGGCCCGGCCGCCCGGTACGGGGTGGCGGACTACCGGGTGGTCTACCGCACCGTGGACCCGCAGGGCCGTCCCACCACCGCCAGCGGCCTGGTCAGCCTTCCCGAGACCGCGCGGCGCGAACTCGGCACCGTGGTCTACGAACACGGCACCACCGCCGCCAAGGCGGACGCGCCCTCGGCCGACGGCACCGACCGGGCCGACGCGGTGCTGTTCGCCGCGGCCGGCTACGCCACCGTCGCGCCCGACTACCTGGGCCTGGGCTCCGGCCCGGGGCCGCACCCGTACGCCGACACCGCCTCCGAGACCACCGCCTCGCTCGACCTGCTGCGGGCCGCCCGCCGGCTGGTCCGCGAGCACGGGCACCGGCTGGCGACCGGCGTGCAGGTCACCGGCTTCTCGCAGGGCGGCCCGGCCGCGATGGCCCTCGGCCGGGCGCTCCAGCAGGGGGCCGACCCGCACTTCCGGCTGGTCTCGCTGGCCCCGATCAGCGGCCCGTACGACGCCCAGCACGCCGAGGCCCCGGCCGGGCTGGTGGACGGCACGCTGGACGGACGGACCACCAACTACCTGTTCGGCTACTGGCTCACCGCGATGAACCGCGAGTACCACCTGTACGACAGCCCGGCCGAGCTGTTCCAGGCGCCCTACGACCGGCAGGTGGAGGCCCTCTACGACGGCAGCCACGCCGACGCGGAGATCTTCGCCGCCCTCCCCGCCGCCCCGCACGCCTTCCTGACCCCGCACGCGATCGACTGGGCCCTGCACCCCACCGGCGCCCTGCTGCGCGCCTTCCGGGCCAACGACGACAGCTGCGACTGGGCCCCGGACGTCCCCGTCCGGCTCTTCGCGGCGGACGGGGACCACTCGGTGGCCTACCTCAACTCCGAGCACTGCGCCCGGGACCTCGCCGCGCACGGCGCCCGGGTCACCCTGACCGACGTGGGCACGGTCGACCACTCGCCGTCCCGCCGCGCGGCCCTGCCGCAGGTCGCCGCCCTGTTCGAGCAGCGGCTCCCTGCCTGAGCCCTACGGGCGGTCTAGAACGGGAAGCGCGAACGCTCGTGCTGGATGGAGATCCACTTGAGCGTGGTGAAGGCGTCCACGGTGGCCTCGCCGTTCAGGCGGCCGAGGCCCGAGGACTTCTCGCCGCCGAAGGGCACGATCGGCTCGTCGGCGATGGTGCCGTCGTTGATGTGGATCATGCCGGTCTCGATCCGCTGGGCGAAGCGGACGCCGCGCTCGATGTCGCCGGTGTGCACGGCGCCGCTCAGGCCGAACGGGGTGTCGTTGGCGATCCGGACGGCGTCCTCCTCGCCGTCGAAGGGCACCAGCAGGACGACCGGGCCGAAGACCTCGCGGCGCAGGATCGCGGCGCCGTCGGGGACGCCGCCCAGCACCACCGGGTCCATCAGCGCGCCGACCGTCTGCCCGCGCAGCAGCACCTGGGCGCCCTCCTCGACGGCCTTGTCCACCTGCGCGGTGACGGCGTCGGCCTGGGCGGTGTTGATCAGCGGGCCGATCTGGGTGCTCGGGTCGCTCGGGTCGCCGACGCGCAGGGTGGCGACCTTGGCGACGAACTTCTCGGTGAACTCGGCCAGGATCGACCGGTCGACCAGCACCCGGTTGGCCGCCATGCAGACCTGCCCCTGGTGCGCGAAGCGGCTGAACACGGCCGCGTCCACCGCGTAGTCCACGTCGGCGTCGTCCAGCACGACCAGCGCGCTGTTGCCGCCCAGCTCCAGCACCGTCCGCTTGAAGTGGCCGGCGGCCACCTGGGCCACGTGTCGGCCGACCGAGTCGGAGCCGGTGAAGGCGATCACCTTGGGCACCGGGTGCTCGATGAAGGCGTCGCCGATCTCGGCGATGTCGGTGAGCACCACGTTGAGCAGGCCCGGCGGCAGGCCGGCGTCCTCGAAGAGCTTGGCGATCAGGGTGCCGCCGGTCACGGGTGCGTCCTGGTGCGGCTTGAGCACCACGCCGTTGCCGAGCGAGAGCGCGGGGGCGACGGCCTTGAGCGAGAGGAAGAACGGGAAGTTGAACGGGCTGATCACGCCGACCACGCCGACCGGCAGGCGGTAGAGGCGGTTCTCCTTGCCGTCCACCGGCGAGGGCAGGATCCGGCCCTCGGCGCGGAGCGAGAGCTGCATGGCCTCGCGCAGCATGTCCTTGCAGAGCGAGATCTCGAACGCGGCCTTGAGGTACGTCCCGCCGAGCTCGGCGATGATCGTCTCGGTGATCTCCCGCTCGCGCTCCTCGATCAGCCGGAGCACCCGCTCGAAGACCAGCCGCCGCGCGTACGGGTTCTGCTTGGCCCACTCCTTCTGCACCCGCGCGGCCGCCCGGTACGCCCGGTCCAGCTCGTCCACGGTGGCCACGGTGATCGAGGCCAGCTTCTCGCCGTCGTACGGGTTCAGGTCGACGATGTCCCAGGATCCGGTGCCGGTGGTCCACTCACCGTCGATGTACTGCCGCGACAGTTGCGAGAAGTAGGACATCAGATCCCTTTCAACCAGGTGTCAGCCGCTGACGGATCATCATCGTACTGATGTGTCAGAGGTCCTGGAGGGCAGTCTCCAGAAGTCCCAGCGTGCCCTCGGCCGACAGGCTGCCGACCCGCAGCCGCTCCAGCACGGTGCGGTACTCGGCCACCTCCGCCGGGCGGTCCAGGTAGATCGCGGTGGTGAACTGCTCCAGGTAGACCTGGTCGGGGAGGTCGCCCGCGCCGTCGAAGCCGAGCACGGTGAAGGCCCCGCTCTCGGCGGCCAGGCCGCCGACGCCCAGCGGCATCACCAGCAGGGTGATCCGGGGGTGCTCGGCCAGCTCGCCGAGCCGGGAGAGCTGGGCCCGCATCACCTCCCGGCCGCCGCAGGGGCGGCGCAGCGCGGCCTCGTCCATCACGGCCAGCAGCCGGGGGCCGTCGGGCGAGCGGAGGATGTGCTGGCGCCGCATCCGGACGGCGACCCGGCGCTCGATGTCCTCCTCGGCGGCGTTGGGGTTGCCGAGCAGGCAGACGGCCCGGGCGTACTCCTCGGTCTGCAGCAGGCCGTGGATGAACTGCACCTCGTAGCTGCTGATCTCCCGGGCCGCCTCCTCCAGGCCGAGGTAGGTCTGGAACCAGGGCGGCACGACCTCGCCGTAGGCGTGCCACCAGCCGGGGGTGTTGGTCTCGCCGACCAGGGCCAGCAGGGCGGCCCGCTCGGACTCCCGGGTGACGCCGTAGAGGGTGAGCAGGTCGGCCACGTCGCGCTGCTTGAAGCCGACCCGGCCGAGCTCCATCCGGCTGATCTTGGACTCCGAGGCGCGGATCTCGTACCCGGCGCTCTCCCGGGTGACTCCGCTGGCCTCGCGCAGTCTTCGGAGCTGGCTGCCGAGCTGGAGCCGCCGGGCGACCGCGCCGGCCCCGCCGTGTCCGCCCTGTACGCCGCTCATCGATCCCCTCCGCCTGCCCTGGCGCCCGTCCACTCCCGCGGGCGCAGTCTGCCACCACTCGCCTGCGTACGGCTAGCAGCAAGTGAGATGTACCTGACCATCCGTCACCTCGGAGCGGCCCGAGCCCCACCCCGATCCCCGTCCCGGACCGACCGGATCCGGACATGCGGAGAGGCACCTGCCCCCAACTTGGTCGGGGAGAGGGCAGGCGCCATCAGACCGCAGAGGCCCGGCAGCGCTGGCGGGTCGCGGGTGAAGCAACCGGACGGGGAAACATCCGGCGGTACACGTTGAGGGTTTTTCACACAGCCCGGTGCCGTCGGTGCGGGACTAGACGGTCAGCGGGCGGTCGGTGGGACGGATGGGGGCGGGCAGGGCGGTCTTGCCGCCGAGGTACCGGTCCACCGCGGCAGCGGCCGAACGGCCCTCCGCGATGGCCCAGACGATCAGCGACTGGCCCCGGCCGGCATCACCGCAGACGTACACACCGTCCACGTTGGTGGCGAAGGAGCCGTCCCGGGCGACGTTGCCGCGGGCGTCGAGCTCGACACCCAGCTGCTCGATCAGGCCGTTCCTGACGTCCGTCCCGGTGAAGCCCATGGCCAGGGTGACCAGCTGCGCCGGGATGGAACGCTCGGTGCCTCGCACGGGCTCGAAACGGCCATCCTTGAACTCGACCTCGACGAGGTGGAGCTCGGCGACGTTGCCGTCCTCGTCCCCGGTGAAGTGGGTGGTGTTCACAGCGTACACGCGCTCACCACCCTCCTCGTGCGCGGAGGTCACCTTGTAGGTCATCGGCATGGTCGGCCACGGCTGGTGGCCGGGGCGCTCCTCGCTCGGGCGCGGCATGATCTCCAGCTGGGTGACCGAGGCGGCCCCCTGGCGCAGCGCCGTGCCGAGGCAGTCGGCACCGGTGTCGCCGCCGCCGATCACGATCACGTGCTTGCCCTTGGCGCTGATCGGCGACTCCACGAAGTCGCCCTCCTGCACCTTGTTGGCCAGCGGCAGGTACTCCATGGCCTGGTGGATGCCCTTGAGCTCGCGGCCGGGCACCGGCAGGTCGCGGGCGGTGGTGGCGCCGGCGGCGACCACCACCGCGTCGAAGCGGCTGCGCAGGTCCTGGCCGGTGAGGTCCTCGCCGACGCTGACGCCGGTGCGGAAGCGGGTGCCCTCCGCGCGCATCTGCTCGATGCGGCGGTTGATGTGCCGCTTCTCCATCTTGAACTCGGGGATGCCGTACCGGAGCAGGCCGCCGATCCGGTCGGCCCGCTCGTAGACCACCACGGTGTGCCCGGCCCGGGTGAGCTGCTGGGCGACGGCCAGGCCCGCCGGGCCGGAGCCGACCACGGCGACGGTCTTGCCGGAGAGGCGCTCGGGCACCTGCGGGGTGACCCCGCCGCCGTCCCAGGCCTTGTCGATGATGGTGACCTCGACGTTCTTGATGGTCACCGCGTCCTGGTTGATGCCGAGCACGCAGGCCGACTCGCAGGGGGCCGGGCAGAGGCGACCGGTGAACTCCGGGAAGTTGTTGGTCGCGTGCAGGCGCTCGATCGCGCCGGACCAGTCGTCCCGGTAGGCCAGGTCGTTCCACTCGGGGATGAGGTTGCCGAGCGGGCAGCCGTTGTGGCAGAACGGGATGCCGCAGTCCATGCAGCGGCCGGCCTGCTTGCTGATGATCGGCAGCAGGCTGCGCTCGACGTAGACCTCGTTCCAGTCACGCAGACGGACGTCCACGGGACGGCGCTCGGCCAGCTGCTTGGGCGTCGTCAGGAAGCCCTTGGGGTCAGCCATGTGCCGCCTCCATCATCTTCGCGGTGATCGCGGTCTCGTCGAGACCGGCTCGCTCAGCGGCATCCTTGGCGGCGAGCACGGCCTTGTAGTCGGTCGGCATGATCGTGGAGAAGCGGGAGACCCCGCTGCCCCAGTCAGCCAGGAGCTCGGCGGCGACGGTGGAGCCGGTCTCCTCGTAGTGCTGCTGCACGGTCTCGCGCAGCCAGTCGCGCTCCTCGGCGCTGGGGGCCTCGATGCCCACCAGGCCGTGGTTGACGCTCGCCGGGCGCAGGTCGAGCACGTAGGCGACACCGCCGGACATGCCGGCCGCGAGGTTGCGGCCCGTCTCGCCGAGGATGACGACCCGGCCGCCGGTCATGTACTCCAGGCCGTGGTCGCCCACGCCCTCGACCACCAGGGTGGCCCCGGAGTTGCGGACGGCGAAGCGCTCGCCGGCCTTGCCGCGCAGGTGGATCCGGCCCGAGGTGGCGCCGTAGCCGATGGTGTTGCCGGCGATCACGTGCTGCTGGGCGTCGGCGCCGATGGCCGCCGCCTCGCGCGCCGGGCGCACGATCACGACGCCGCCGGAGAGGCCCTTGCCGACGTAGTCGTTGGCGTCGCCCTCCAGGCGCAGCGTGACGCCGCGCGGCAGGAAGGCGCCGAAGGACTGGCCGGCCGAGCCGGTGAAGGTGACGTCGATCGTCCCCTCCGGCAGGCCCTCGCCGCGGTACCGCTTGGTCACCTCGTGGCCGAGCATGGTGCCGACGGTGCGGTTGACGTTGCGGATCGGCAGCTGGATCCGGACGGTCTCGCCGTGCTCCAGGGCCTGCTCGGCGAGCGCGATGAGCTGGTTGTCCAGGGCCTTGTCGAGCGCGTGGTCCTGGGTGGTGGTGCAGTGCCGGGCGGCGCCCTCGGGCAGCTCGGGCACGTGGAAGAGCGGGGCCAGGTCGAGGCCGGCGGCCTTCCAGTGGGTGATCGCGTCGGCGGCGTCGATGTGCTCGGCGTGGCCGACGGCCTCCTCGATCGAGCGGAAGCCGAGCTCGGCGAGGATCTCGCGGACCTCCTCGGCGATGAACTCGAAGAAGTTGACCACGAACTCGGGCTTGCCGGAGAAGCGCTCGCGCAGCACCGGGTTCTGGGTGGCGACGCCGACCGGGCAGGTGTCCAGGTGGCAGACCCGCATCATGATGCAGCCGGAGACCACCAGCGGGGCGGTCGCGAAGCCGAACTCCTCGGCGCCCAGCAGGGCGGCGATGACCACGTCGCGGCCGGTCTTGAGCTGACCGTCCGTCTGGACCACGATCCGGTCGCGCAGGCCGTTGAGCAGCAGGGTCTGCTGGGTCTCGGCCAGGCCGAGCTCCCAGGGGCCACCCGCGTGCTTCAGCGAGGTGAGCGGCGAGGCACCCGTACCGCCGTCGTGGCCGGAGACCAGCACCACGTCCGCGTGCGCCTTGGAGACACCGGCGGCGACCGTACCGACGCCGACCTCGGAGACCAGCTTCACGTGGATGCGGGCCGCCGGGTTGGCGTTCTTGAGGTCGTGGATCAGCTGGGCCAGGTCCTCGATGGAGTAGATGTCGTGGTGCGGCGGCGGGGAGATCAGGCCGACGCCCGGGGTGGAGTGCCGGGTCTTGGCCACCCACGGGTAGACCTTGTGGCCGGGCAGCTGGCCGCCCTCGCCGGGCTTGGCGCCCTGGGCCATCTTGATCTGGATGTCGTCGGCGTTGACCAGGTACTCGGAGGTGACGCCGAACCGGCCGGAGGCGACCTGCTTGATCGCCGAGCGGCGCTCGGGGTCGTACAGGCGCTCCGGGTCCTCGCCGCCCTCACCGGTGTTGGACTTGCCGCCCAGGCGGTTCATCGCGATGGCCAGCGTCTCGTGCGCCTCCATCGAGATGGAGCCGTAGGACATGGCGCCGGTGGAGAAGCGCTTGACGATCTCGGAGACCGGCTCGACCTCGTCGATGGAGATGGACTCGCGGCCCAGCGCGTCGAACTTGAACAGGCCGCGCAGCGTCATCAGGCGCTCGGACTGGGAGTTCACCCGGTCCGTGTACTGCTTGAAGATGTCGTACCGGCGCTCGCGAGTGGAGTGCTGCAGCCGGAAGACGGTGTCCGGGTCGAACAGGTGCGGCTCGCCCTCGCGGCGCCACTGGTACTCGCCGCCGATCTCCAGCGCGCGGTGCGCGGCCGGGATGCCGGAGGCCGGGTACGCCTTGGCGTGCCGGGCGGCGACCTCCTTGGCGATCTCCTCGACGCCGATGCCGCCGAGCTTGGTGGTGGTGCCCGCGAAGTAGGTGTCCACGGTGGCCTGGTCGAGGCCGATGACCTCGAAGACCTGGGCGCCGCGGTAGGAGGCGACGGTGGAGATGCCCATCTTGGACATCACCTTCAGCACGCCCTTGCCCAGCGCCTTGATCAGGTTGCGGATGGCCTGCTCCGGCTCCAGGCCCGACAGGAAGGTGCCCTGGGCGAGCAGGTCCTCCACCGACTCCATCGCCAGGTACGGGTTGACCGCGCCCGCGCCGTAGCCGATCAGCAGCGCGACGTGGTGCACCTCGCGGACGTCACCGGCCTCGACCAGCAGCGAGACCTGGGTGCGCTGCTTGGTGCGGATCAGGTGGTGGTGCACGGCGGAGGTGAGCAGCAGCGAGGGGATCGGCGCGTGCTCGGCGTCGGAGTGCCGGTCGGAGAGGACCAGGATCCGGGCGCCCTCGGCGATCGCCGCGTCGGCCTCGGCCGCGATGGCCGCCAGCCGGGCGGCCAGTGCCTCGCCGCCGCCGGAGACCTTGTACAGGCCGGAGAGCGTGACGGCCTTGAGGCCGGTCTGGTCGCCGTCGGCGTTGATGTGGATGAGCTTGGCCAGCTCGTCGTTGTCGATCACCGGGAAGGTGATGCCGACCGAGCGGCAGTGCGCGGCGTCGGCGGCGAGCAGGTTGCCCTCCGGGCCGAGGTTGCTCAGCAGCGAGGTGACGAGCTCCTCGCGGATGGCGTCCAGCGGCGGGTTGGTGACCTGCGCGAAGAGCTGGATGAAGTAGTCGAAGAGCAGCCGGGGCTTCTCGCTCAGCGCGGCGATCGGCGAGTCGGTGCCCATCGAGCCGAGCGCCTCGCCGCCGGAGCGGGCCATCGGCGCCAGGATGACGCGCAGCTCCTCCTCGGTGTACCCGAAGGTCTGCTGGCGGCGGGTCACCGAGGCGTGCGTGTGGTGGATGTGCTCGCGGTCGGGCAGCTTGGCGAGCTGGATCTGCCCGGCGGCCACCCACTCCTCGTACGGGTGCTCGGCGGCGAGCTGGGCCTTGATCTCCTGGTCCTCGACGATCCGCCCCTGGGCGGTGTCGATCAGGAACATCCGGCCCGGCTGGAGCCGGCCCTTCTTGACGATCTTCTCCTGCTCGATGTCGAGCACGCCGACCTCGGAGGAGAGCACGACCAGGCCGTCCTCGGTGACCCAGTACCGGGCCGGGCGCAGGCCGTTGCGGTCGAGCACGGCGCCGATCTGGGTGCCGTCGGTGAAGGTGACGCAGGCCGGGCCGTCCCAGGGCTCCATCAGGTTGGAGTGGTACTGGTAGAAGGCGCGGCGGGCCGGGCTCATGGTGGCGTGGTTCTCCCACGCCTCCGGGATCATCATCAGCACGGCGTGCGGCAGCGAACGGCCGCCCAGGTGGAGCAGCTCCAGGACCTCGTCGAAGGAGGCCGAGTCGGAGTGGTCCGGGGTGCAGATCGGGAAGATGCGGCTCAGGTCGCCCGGGATCAGGTCGGTGGCGAGCTGCGACTCGCGGGCCGTCATCCAGTTCCGGTTGCCCTTGACCGTGTTGATCTCGCCGTTGTGCGCGACGAAGCGGTACGGGTGGGCCAGCGGCCAGGACGGGAAGGTGTTGGTGGAGAAGCGCGAGTGCACCAGGCCGATCGCGGAGGCGTAGAGCCGGTCCGAGAGGTCGGGGAAGAAGGGCTCCAGCTGGCCGGTGGTCAGCATGCCCTTGTAGACGATGGTGCGGGCCGACAGCGAGGGGAAGTACACCCCGGCCTCGCGCTCGGCGCGCTTGCGGACGACGAAGGCCACCCGGTCCAGCTCGATGCCGGCCTTGCCCGCACCGCTCAGGAACAGCTGGGTGAAGCGCGGCATCACGCTGCGCGCGGTGGCCCCGAGCAGCTCGGGGGCGACCGGCACCTCGCGCCAGCCGAGGACGGTCAGGCCCTCCTCGGCGGCGATCGCCTCGATCTGCGCCTGCGCGGCGGTGGCGGCCTCCTCCTCGGTGGGCAGGAAGGCGATGCCGACGGCGTAGGAGCCCTGGGCCGGCAGCTCGAAGGCGGCCTTGGCACGCAGGAACGCGTCCGGGATCTGGGTCAGGATGCCGGCGCCGTCGCCCGAGTCCGCCTCGGCGCCGGTGGCGCCACGGTGCTCCAGGTTCCGCAGCACGGTCAGCGCCTGCTCGACGATGCGGTGGTCGGCCTCGCCGTCCAGCGTGGCCACGAAGCCCACGCCGCAGGCGTCGTGCTCGTTGCGCGGGTCGTACAGACCCTGGGCGGCAGGTCGGGCATCCGGCACGAGCGCGTACGGCGTGGTGGCGCCGGCCTGGGGCTCGTTGGCGGAGTGCGTGGATGCGGACAGCATCGGCTCTCCCGTCGTCGTCTTGAGCGAAAAGTGGCAATAGGGACGACGTTGGCCCTCTGCGAGTGCGTGCGAGCTACATGATGCCGAAAATCCCGGTAAGTGGAATATCGCGTCCACATCGCGGACCGGGGTCGGGCTCTGAGCAGCTTTGCGCTGGCCCGCACACTGCCACCAGTGTGCCCCCGGCCGCCAGCAGCGAAACGACCGCGTAATCCGGTGTCCACATGCCGAGAACACGTCACCTGTGATTCCTCCGCCGGGGCGGCGGCCGCACGCAGGATTCTGCGGCCGACCAGGCCGAACGGCGCAGTCAGTGCAGGTCACCCGTTCGGAGCATGTGTGCAACGTCACGCGGCGTTCTGCATAAACATACGGGCCCGGACGCCCCCCGAGGGGTGTCCGGGCCCGTCCGCGGGCGTCGTCGGTCAGCCGACGTGACCACCGATCAGCAGGCCGAGCAGGTAGGTGACCCCGGCTGCGCCGCCGCCGAGCACCAGCTGGCGCAGGCCGCTGAACCACCAGCTGCGGGCCGTCACCCGGGCCACCACCGCGCCGCAGGTGAAGAGGCCCGCCAGCGAGAGCAGCAGGGCCGGCACCAGCGAGTGCGCCCCCAGCAGGTACGGCAGCAGCGGCAGCAGCGCGCCGAGCGCGAAGCAGAGGAAGGAGGAGGCCGCCGCCACGGTGGGCGAGGGCAGGTCGTCCGGGTCGATGCCCAGCTCCTCGCGGGCGTGGATGGCCAGGGTCTGCTCCGGGTCGGCGGAGAGCTGGCGGGCCACCTCGTGGGCCAGCTCCGGGTCGACCCCGCGCGAGACGTAGAGCTCGGCCAGCTCGGCCAGCTCGCCGTGCGGGTTGCGGCTGAGCTCGAGCCGCTCGGCCTCGATCTCGGCCTGCACCAGCTCGCGCTGCGAGGCCACCGAGGTGTACTCCCCCGCCGCCATCGAGCAGGCCCCGGCCGCCAGGCCGGCCAACCCGGTCAGCACCACGGCGCTGTTGCCCACGTTGCCGCCGACCACACCGGTCATCAGGGCGAAGTTGGAGACCAGGCCGTCCATCGCGCCGAACACGGCCGGCCGCAGCCAGCCGCCGTTCACGTCCCGGTGGTGCCCCTCGGCCGGGATGCGGGGCTTGGGCTGCTGCTCGTCGGTGCCGCGCTCGGCGATGCTGGTGCTCATGGTCTCGGGCCTTCCGTCCGTACGTCCCCCCTGCCGCGTCCGGGCACGGCGAACAGCCGTGAGCCGGGCCGCCCGCAGGGCTCTCACGTCTTCGAAACTAGCCCGATGATCTGACACATTCCAGCAAAGTAAGGCTGTCCGAACATGACGAAGGCCGCCCTCCGGATATCCGGAAAAGGGCGGCCGGGCGAGCGTCAGCGCAGGTCAGGACGGGTCTTTCGAATCCCCGTCGGCTTTCTCCGGGGCCGGATCGGCGGAGGTGGCCGCAGCGTTTTCCTTACCCTCGCCCTGGTCGGACTCCATCAGTTCGGCCTGGGCGGCCGGGTCGATCGAATCCGGCGCCTCGCGGCCCGGGCGGAGCCTGGCCGAGAGCACGAAGTAGACCACCGCGCCGACGAAGACGAAGATCGCCGTCCAGTCGTTCAGCCGCAGGCCCAGGATGTGGTGGGCCTCGTCGATCCGCAGGTACTCGATCCAGGCCCGGCCCACCGTGTAGGCAGCCACGTAGAGCGCGAAGGCCCGGCCGTGGCCGAGGGTGAAGCGGCGGTCGGCCCAGATCACCAGCAGCGCGACGCCCACGCACCAGAGCGACTCGTAGAGGAAGGTCGGCTGGAAGACGCCGTCCACCACGCTGCCGTCCGGCTCGACCTTGTGGATCTGCAGGCCCCAGGGCAGGGTGGTCGCCTTGCCGTAGAGCTCCTGGTTGAACCAGTTGCCCCAGCGGCCGCAGGCCTGGGCCAGCGCGATGCCCGGGGCGATCGCGTCGGCGTAGGCCGGCAGCGGCACCCCGCGCCTGCGGGCGCCGATCCAGGCACCGACCGCGCCGAGCGCGATCGCGCCCCAGATGCCGAGGCCGCCCTCCCAGATCTTGAAGGCGTTCCAGGGGTTCTTGCCGTCCCCGAAGTACAGCTGGTGGTCGGTGATCACGTGGTAGAGCCGACCGCCGACCAGGCCGAACGGGACGGCCCAGACGGCGATGTCACCGACGGTGTGCTTGGCGCCGCCGCGGGCGACCCACCGCTTGCTGCCGAGCCAGACGGCCACGACGACACCGATGATGATGCAGAAGGCGTACGCGCGCAGCGGGACGGGCCCCAGGTAGAGGACGCCTCGCGACGGGCTCGGAATGTAAGCGATATCCATGGCGGGGTCGACGCTACCCTGTGCGCCCCCGCCGACCACAACAGGGGCACGGGCACCGTTCGGTCACGGCGAGGGCGGGGTGTTGGTCTCGGCGGCGGTGCTGGTCGGGGCCGGGCTGGCCGAGCCGGGGCCGGTGGTGCCGAGCGGCTTGCCCGCGTTGGCCTCGTTGACCCACTTCACCAGGTTCTCCGGGCTGATCTCCTCGTCGCCCTTCTTGGGGTAGATCGGGGTGCCGTTGAGCAGGATGGTCGGGGTGGACTTGTAGCTGGACTTGTCGAAGTCCTGCTGCACGGCCGAGACCCAGCCCGAGTACTTGTTGTCGTTGACGCAGGCCTCGAAGGTCGGGCTGTCCAGGCCCGGCACCTGCTTGGCCAGGCTGATCAGCGTGGCCTTGGTGCCGAAGGCGTCCGAGGTCTCGTCGGGCTGGTTCTTGTAGAGCACGTCGTGGTAGTCGCGGAACTTGCCCGCGTCCTGCGCGCAGGCCAGCGCGTTGACGCCGTACTTGGAGCCCTTGCCGCCGAGCGAGCGGTCGATGAACGAGACCAGGTGGTAGTTGTTGTAGAGCTTGCCCTGGTCCTGGAGCTGGTCGATGGTCGGCGCGAACTGCCGCTCGAAGGCGCCGCAGGCGGGGCAGCGCGGGTCCTCGTAGATGACCAGGGTGGACGGCGCGTTCGCCGGGCCGTCCGGGACCACCAGGTTCTTCGGCCCGATCGCCCCGGCCGGGGCGGCCACCGGGGTGTCCGGCTTGGAGCGCTGGTTCTGCACCACCACGCCGACCGTCACACCGACGACGATCACCGCGAGCACGGTGCCGATCACCGCCAGCTTCTTGTTCCGCTTGGCACGGGCCTCCTCGGCGGCCCGCTCCTCGGCCAGCCGCTCGCGGGCGGTGCGCTTGCCTTCTCGGTTCTTCTCGCTCATGTGCTCAGGTCGTCCAAGGTGGGGGTCGTCTGGTGGTGGGTCAGGCGGCGAGCCAGGCATCGGCCGAGAGCTTCGTCCGGGGCCGGTAGATCAACCAGGCGGCGAGCAGCAGGAAGCCGGTGTCCCGGAGGATCTCCTGCAGGTACTCGGTCTGCGAGGCGTCGACGGCGCCGCCGCCGCCGAAGCAGCCGCAGTCGATCGAGATGCCGCGCGCCCAGGCGGAGGTGATGCCGCCGATGAAGGTGAGCAGCAGCAGGGCGGAGATGACGGCGACGATCCGGGTGCCGAGGCCGAGCAGGAGCAGCAGGGCCAACGCCAGCTCCAGGAACGGCAGCCCGTACCCGACCGGCTTGACCAGCGATTCGGGCAGCAGCTCGTACGCCCGCACCGCCTGGGCGGCCTCCGCCGGATCCGACACCTTCGCCAGCCCGGCCCAGGCCCACACCAGGGCCAGGCCGAGGCGGACGGCCAGGCCGAACCACTGCCCCGCCGACCCGTCCACCGCACGGCGCAGCCCGCTGGTACGGCGCAGCCCGGTCGTGCTGGTCATCAGACACCCCCTGCTCACAGGTCACTCACGCTTCCTGATGAACCGTAGGGGATGCGGGTAGGTTCCTCCATATTCGCGCATTAAGCCGAATGAGTGAACAATAGCGGGGTTATGTCTGATTTGTTCGATTCGCCTGTCGGTACGTCAGTGGTGTGCCGCCGCGCAGCGGCCGGCCGCCCGGAGCGTCACCAGGGCCGGCCGCCCGTCCACCTGCGAGCGGTCCGCCCGCACCACGGTGGCCAGCCGGGAGGCCTCACTGCACACGTACGCGTCCCGCTCCGCCCGCTCCACCCCACGCCTGGCCAGCGCGTGCCCCACCGTCGCCTCGGCCCCGAAGGCGGCCCCCAGCACCAGCACGGCCGTGGCCGCCCGCAGCACCACGGCTCGGTGGACGCTCAGCACACGCGGCTCCTTCGGTAGACCGTCTCAGTCGTCCCTCCACTCAACGCCGGTCAATCCACACCGATGCGTCGTGCCCGTACTCTTCACCCGGACGGGTCCACGAAGGTGCCCCGGTCGCACCAAGGGGCCAGTGCGTCGCGGAGGCGGCCGGCGTGCTCCCGGAGCAGCCGGGCGGCGGTGGGGGCGTCGACCTCGCCGAGGATGACGAGGACGGCGGGCTTGACCTCGCCGCCGGTGGCGGCGAGGGCGGCCTCGACGGTGGCCTCCTCGGCCCCCTCCACGGCGGTGACCACCGTGGCCGGGCCGCCCGCGATCAGCCCGACCACCTGCCCGGGCCCGGTGTTGAAGGTGGGCGGGCACTCGCTCGCGTCCAGCACGCCCATCCGCCCGGCCGTCCCGGCCCCGGCGTAGACCAGCCGCCCGCCCCGGCCCATCCGCTCGGCGATCCCGTCCACCGCCGCCGCGATCCGCGGCAGCTGCTCGGCCACCGCCGCCGGTACGGTGCGGTCCTCACCGTTCATCAGCTCGGCGATGGCGAGGGTGGGGAGCCGGTCGATCTCGGCGTGCTCGGGGCGGTGGGCCTCGGTGGCCAGCTGCTCGAGCTGCTCGCGCAGGGCGGGGATGAACTCGGGGGTGAACTCGGGGGTGCTCATGCTTCATCAGCTCCGTTGCCGGTGGCGGCGCCCCGGCGGGGGCCAGGGCTCGGTGGGTGAGGTCCAGCGCCGGCCCGGCGCCGGCGTAGCGGCGCTGGACGAGGCCGATGCTCAGGCAGTCGACCACCAGCAGCTGAGCGGAGCGCGAGGCCATCGCGGCGGGCCGCCGCTCAGCCTCGCGGCCGGCGCTGTCGAGCAGCAGGTGCCCGGCCAGTCGCCCGGCCCTCGACCGGGCCCGGCTGGTCACCACCACGGTGGCCGCCGCGGACGGGACAGGCTTTGGTCCCGAGTTCCGCGCGGCGCCGCCCGGGGGCGCACGGACCGCGCCGCACCACCGGCCAGCCATAGTTCGACCACGGAGAGTGACCGCTCCACTGCCAGACTGGCCGCATGATCCGACTCCGCACCGCCGCCGTGGCCCTCGCCCTCGCCGGCTCCACCATCCTGCCCGCCACCTCCCCCGCCCAGGCCGCGAGTCGCGCCGAAGTCCAGGTGAACGCCTTCTTCAGCCAGTACCGTGACGCCGTCCTCGGCCAGAACCCCAACCAGGATCCGCTGGAGGTCCGCGAGGAGTTCATGACCCCGGAGCTGAACACCCGGCTCGACCGGTGGGCCGAGGCGCGCGACGCGGACCCGGTCTTCCGCGCCCAGAACGTGCCCGTCGGCTGGTCCGTCGCCTACGGCGGCAGCGGCGCGGGGCACACCACCGTGATCCTCACCGAGGACTGGTCCGGCGGCGGTCACACCGACGTCTGGTACCAGGTCCGCCTCGACAACCTCCGGATCGACGGCCTCGAGGACCCGCCGCAGTCGACCCCGTAGCACCGAGGAACGACAGGGGTGCGGGGCTCTGCAGAGCCCCGCACCCCTGGATGGTGCAACTACCGCTTGCGGACGCCCTCGGCGAGGTCGGCGGCGAGGTCGCGGACGGCGGCCAGCGCGGCCTCCTCGTTGCCGTCCGCGTCCAGGATGCGCTGGACGAAGGCAGAGCCGACGATCACGCCGTCGGCGAAGCCGGCGACCTCGGCGGCCTGGGTGGCGGTGGAGACGCCCAGGCCGACGCAGACCGGGAGGTCGGTGGTGGCGCGGGTGCGGGCGACCAGGTCCTCGGCCATCGAACCGACGGCGGCGCGGGTGCCGGTGACGCCCATCACGGCGGCGGCGTAGACGAAGCCACTGCCGGCCGCGGTGACCTCGGCGAGGCGGGGGTCCTTGCTGCTGGGGGCGACCACGAAGACGGTGTCGAGACCGTGCTCGGCCGCCGCCGCGCGCCACGGGCCGGCTTCCTCGACCGGGAGGTCGGGGAGGATGCAGCCGACGCCGCCGGCGGCGGCCAGCTCGGCGGCGAACCGCTCGACGCCGTACCGCTCGACCGGGTTCCAGTAGGTCATCACCAGCACGGCGGCGGCCGGATGGGCCGAGGCCACCTCGGCGACGGTCCGGATCACGTCCTTGATCTTGACGCCGGCCCGGAGGGCGATGTCGTCGGCGGTCTGGATGACCGGGCCGTCCAGGACCGGGTCGGAGTGCGGGAGGCCGATCTCGACCACGTCGCAGCCGCCCTCGACCAGGGCCTTGACCGCGGCGATGCCACCGTCCACCGAGGGGAAGCCGGCCGGGAGGTAGCCGATCAGGGCCGCGCGGTCCTCCGCCTTCGCGGCGGCGAGGACGGTGCTGAGCTTGGAAGCCATGGTCACTTCCCTCCGTTGTCAGAAGCGTTGTCGTACAGGCCGAAGTACTGGGCGGCCGTGTGCATGTCCTTGTCGCCGCGGCCGGAGAGCGAGACCAGGATGGTCGCCTCCGGGCCGAGCTCGCGGCCCAGCTCCAGGGCGCCGGCCAGCGCGTGGGCGCTCTCGATCGCCGGGATGATGCCCTCCGTGCGGGAGAGCAGGCGCAGCGCCTGCATCGCGGCGTCGTCCGTCACCGGGCGGTACTCGGCCCGGCCGGAGTCCTTGAGCCAGGCGTGCTCGGGGCCGACCCCGGGGTAGTCCAGGCCGGCGGAGATGGAGTGCGACTCGATGGTCTGGCCGTCCTCGTCCTGCAGGACGTAGGTGCGCGAGCCGTGCAGCACGCCCGGGTCGCCCTTGGTCAGGGTGGCCGCGTGCCGCGGGGTCTCGGCGCCCTCGCCGGCCGCCTCGCAGCCGATCAGTCGGACGCCCGCGTCCGGGATGAACTCGTGGAAGATGCCCATCGCGTTGGAGCCGCCGCCGACGCAGGCGACCACGGCGTCCGGGAGCTTGCCGGTGCGGTCCAGCACCTGCTGGCGGGCCTCGATGCCGATCACCCGGTGGAAGTCGCGGACCATCATCGGGAAGGGGTGCGGGCCGGCCACCGTGCCGAAGAGGTAGTGGGTGGAGTCCACGTTGGCGACCCAGTCGCGGAACGCCTCGTTGATGGCGTCCTTGAGGGTGCGGCTGCCGGACTTCACGGCGATGACCTCGGCGCCGAGCATCCGCATCCGGGCCACGTTGAGCGCCTGGCGCTCGGTGTCGACCTCGCCCATGTAGATCGTGCACTCGAAGCCGAACAGCGCGCAGGCGGTGGCGGTGGCCACGCCGTGCTGGCCGGCTCCGGTCTCGGCGATGATCCGGGTCTTGCCCATCCGGCGGGTGAGCAGGGCCTGGCCGAGCACGTTGTTGATCTTGTGCGAGCCGGTGTGGTTCAGGTCCTCGCGCTTGAGCAGGATCCGCGCGCCGCCCGCCTCCGCGGAGAAGCGGTGCACGTCGGTCAGCGGGCTGGGCCGACCGGTGTAGTCCTTGAGCAGGGCGTCCAGCTCGGCGGCGAACGCCGGGTCGGCCTTGGCCTTCTCGTACTCCTCGGCGACCTGCTCGACGGCGGCGACCAGCGCCTCCGGGATGAAGCGGCCGCCGTACGCGCCGAAGTACCCGCGCGCGTCGGGCACTTCGGTGCCCGGCTGGTAGTCGTTCTCGGACATGGCAGTAGTCCTCAGGGGTGTGATGGGCGAGAAAAAGGTGACTCGGAACGGCTTCTCAGCCGTGAGTCCTGCGCCATCGCCGGCCCTGCACCTGCCCGGGCTCGCAGCCGATCACGTACCGCACCCGCCGCCCCAGCACCCGGCGTGCGGGCGCGCGGCAGCCGCGCGGGCGGCAGCCGGGGGCGAGGCGGGTGGTCAGTGACATGGCGGCGGGTCAGCCCCGTCCGTTGTTGCGCAGCGCCGGGTGGGCACCGGCGGCCACCAGGTCGGCCACGGCCGCCTTCGGGTCCTTGCCGGTCACCAGCGACTCGCCGACCAGGACGGCGTCCGCGCCCAGGTTGGCGTACGCGATCAGGTCGTGCGGGCCGCGCACGCCGGACTCGGCCACCTTCACGATGTGGTCCGGGATGGAATCCACCACGTTGCCGAAGGTGTTCCGGTCGACCTCGAGGGTCTTCAGGTTCCGGGCGTTCACGCCGATGATCCTCGCCCCGGCGTCCACCGCCCGGGCGATCTCCTCCTCGTCGTGCACCTCGACCAGCGGGGTCAGCCCGATCGACTCGGCCCGCTCGATGAGCGAGACGAGCGCGGGCTGCTCCAGCGCGGCCACGATCAGCAGCGCCAGGTCGGCCCCGTGCGCGCGGGCCTCCCACAGCTGGTAGGCGGTGACGATGAAGTCCTTGCGCAGCAGCGGGGTCTCCACGGCGGCCCGGACGGCGTCCAGGTCGGCCAGGGAGCCGCCGAAGCGGCGCTGCTCGGTCAGCACGCTGATCGCCGCGGCACCACCGGCCGCGTAGTCCAGCGCCAGGGCGGCCGGGTCGGCGATCGCCGCCAGGGCCCCCTTCGAGGGGCTGGAGCGCTTGACCTCGCAGATCACCCGGACGCCGTCGCCGCGCAGCGCGGCCACACCGTCCTTGGCATCCGGCGCCTTGGCCGCCAGCTCCTTGAGCTCGTCCAGGGAGACCCGGGCCTGCCGCTCGGCGAGGTCCGCACGGACCCCGTCGATGATCTCGTCGAGCACACTCACGCGGGCGCCCCCATCATTTGATCCAGTCAGATCCGCGGGTGCGGTGTGCACGGCATCTTGGCTGATCCCACGCCTCAACGCCCCCGTCGGCTCTTCGATGGTATCGGGCCCGGGGGGCGCACGGTGCATCCGACCGGCGCGCGTCTCGCGTAGCGGAATGCTCCCGGCCGGATTCAGGCCGCCGGCGGGGCGAAACCGTGACCGGCGGGGAGGTTCCGGAAGACCGTGAAGGCCAGCAGCACGAGCACCGCCATCGCCGCCTGCCGCCCGCTCAGCCGCGGCCTCGGCCCGGCCGTACCGGTCAGCGCTGCCCAGCACCAGAGCAGCCAGCCGAGCACCGCGAAGACGGCGAGGCCGAGCACCAGGACGTTGTCGTGGGCCGCCTCGGTGATCCGGCCGTGGGCCAGCGCGTGCACGGCGCGCAGACCGCCGCAGCCGGGGCACCACCAGCCGGTGGCCTGCAGGAACGGGCAGGTCGGGTAGTGCCCCGGCTGGTTCGGATCCACCCCCGCCACGTACAGGGTCGGCACCCCGACGGCCACCAGCGCGGCCAGCGGCCGGCCGAGGCGGCGCACCAGCGAGGGCGGGGCGGCGGGGCTCGCGGAGGCGTTCACCTCTCGGATTCTGCCCCGGGCCCGCCGCTCACCCGCCGCGCCACGCTCCACCGGGGGCGTCCGGACACGACTGAGGGGCGCACCGGCGAGCGGTGCGCCCCTCAGATCGGTACGGGACCTCAGACGGAGACGGCGGTCTTCGTCTCGGTGGCCACCGCGTGGTGGTGCGTGGTGGGCTGCTTGCCCATGCCGGCCATCGACATCGCCTTGCCGACCACACCGCCGACCAGCACGACGGCCATGCCGACCCAGAACAGCCAGACGGCGGGCATGATCATGGCGACGCCGCTGACACAGAAGCCGATGAACGTGATGGTCACGCCGGTCCACGCGGCGGGGTTGTGACCGTGCGATGCTGCCGCCATTTGACGATGCTCCTTGGTTCTACGGGGCCCGGCCGGGGCTACCAGAGGCGCACGCGGCAGGTTGACTCTCCCATTGTGCCCGGCCTCACCGGACGACCCCAAGCGGGGGCCGACCTCATCTGGTGGGATCTTCGCCACGGTCCAGGGCCTGCCAGAGCTCGGCCGGGGTGCTGGGCCGGCCGGCCTTCGCCGGCCGGGCCGCCTTGGCCTGCCGGGTGGGCGCGTCGTACCGGGCCCCCATGGCCGGCCAACCCCGGCCGGCCCGCAGCGTGACCAGCCCGGCCACCGCCAGCAGCAGCCCGCCGAAGGCCGCCACCCACGGCCAGGCCGTGTGGCTCACCTGCTCGGCCTGGGCACTCATCAGCGCGAGCTTGCGGCCCGCCTCGGCGTCCAGCGCCGAGCCGTCGAACGCACCGGCCACCGCTGCTGCGGCGGCCCCCAGCCCGGCCACCACGGTCAGCCCGCCGACGACCATCCGTCCGACCCCGCGCACCGCGAAGACCGCCACCGCAGCCGCCAGCGCCACCAGCGCCAGCCCCCCGGGCAGCCCCGAGACGGCGCTCCCGCTGACACTCAGCTCCAGTTGCCCCCCGACCCGCCCCTCGGCCCAGACCCGCCCCACGGCCGTCAGCACCAGCAGCACCCCGACCCCGGTCAACCCGAGCATCGCGGCCATCCCCCGCCGGGAGGAGGAGGCAGCACGTTCGTTCCGGGGCGGCGCAGCAGCTGTTTCAGTCACCCACCTACTATCCATGACGGCGATCGGCCGGCAGCGTCTGGGGGCGCGGGGAACGGCGCGGCCGACCATGCACCGCCCGCAGTCCTACGCCGCTACCCGGTTGCACTATCCGTTGACGGTGCAAGTGGCTGCGCGGGCGAGATGGCGACTCCGCTTCTTCCGCACTCGCGCAGTTCCCCGCGCCCCTAAAGAACCGGACGCAGCGTGTTGGCCGTCGCAACGGCCCTCAGCACCGCCGCCGCCTTGTTGCGGCACTCGGTGTCCTCGCTCTCCGGGTCCGAGTCGGCCACGACGCCTGCGCCGGCCTGCACGTACGCCGTGCCTTCGCGGAGCACGGCCGTACGGATCGCGATCGCGGTGTCGGAGTCGCCGGCGAAGTCCAGGTACCCCACGCAGCCGCCGTACAGCCCCCGCCGCGTGGGTTCGAGCTCCTCGATGATCTGCATGGCCCGCGGCTTGGGCGCCCCGGAGAGGGTGCCGGCCGGGAAGCAGGCGGTGAGCACGTCGAAGGCCGAACGGCCGGCCGCGACCCGGCCGGTGACGGTGGAGACGATGTGCATCACGTGGCTGTACCGCTCGATCGACATGAAGTCGACCACCTCGACCGAGCCCGGCTCGCAGACCCGGCCGAGGTCGTTGCGGCCGAGGTCGACGAGCATCAGGTGCTCGGCCCGCTCCTTGGGGTCGGCGAGCAGCTCGGTGGCGAGGTCCGCGTCCTCCTGCGGGGTGGCGCCCCGGTGCCGGGTGCCGGCGATCGGGTGCACCATGGCCTGGCCGTCGGTGACCTTGACCAGCGCCTCGGGGCTGGAGCCGACCACGTCGAAGCCGCCCTCGGCGCCGCCGTCCGGGCCGGGGAAGCGGAAGAGGTACATGTACGGGCTCGGGTTGGTGGTGCGCAGCACCCGGTACACGTCCAGGGCGGAGGCGGCGCAGGGCGCCTCGAAGCGCTGGGAGGGCACCACCTGGAAGGCCTCGCCGGCCCGGATCCGCTCCTTGATCTCCTCCACGGCCGCCCGGTAGGGCGCCCCGCCGAACGGCGAGTGGGCGTCCACGGCGGTCGGGGTGAAGACGGCCAGGCCCGGCGAGACCGGGCGGGCCAGGTCGGCCTCCATCGCGTCCAGGCGGGCCACGGCGTCCGCGTAGGCCTCGTCCACGCCGGTCTCGAGGTCGTTGTGGTTGACGGCGTTGGCGATCAGCACCACCGTGCCGCCCACGTGGTCGAGCACCGCGAGGTCGGTGGCGAGCAGCATGGTCAGCTCGGGCAGCCGCAGGTCGTCCGGGGTGAGGTTGGGCAGCTTCTCCAGGCGGCGGACGATGTCGTAGCCGAGGTAGCCGACCAGGCCGCCGGTGAGCGGCGGCAGGCCGTCGTCCTCGCCCCGGGGGGTGTGCAGGGCGGCGAGCGCGGCCCGCAGCACCTCCAGCGGGTCGCCGGTGGTGGGGATGCCGACCGGCGGGGTGCCGTGCCAGCGGGCGTTGCCCTCGGCGTCGGCGGTCAGGGCGGCGGCACTGCGCACGCCGACGAAGGAGTACCGCGACCAGCTGCCCTGCTCGGCGGATTCCAGCAGGAAGGTGCCGGGGCGCTCTCCCGCGAGGCTGCGGTAGAGACCGAGCGGGGTGAGGCCGTCCGCGAGGAGCCGGCGGGTGACCGGAATGACCCGGGTGTCTACGGCGAGCTTGCGGAAAGCCTCAAGGTCCATGGGATCAGGCACCGTTCGTGGTCGGGAGGTGTGCTGAGCGCAGCCTAGCGATCAGCGAAGCCTAGCGATCACCGGCGAGCAGCACGTCCTCGTCGAAGCAGGTCCGCGCCCCGGTGTGGCAGGCCGCGCCGGTCTGGTCCACCCGCACCAGCAGGGTGTCGCCGTCGCAGTCGAGCGCGACCGACTTGACCAGCTGGACGTGGCCCGAGGTGTCGCCCTTCACCCAGTACTCGTTGCGGCTGCGGCTCCAGTACGTGCAGCGCCCGGTGGTGAGGGTGCGGTGCAGCGCCTCGTCGTCCATCCAGCCGAGCATCAGCACCTCCCCCGTGTCGTACTGCTGCGCGACGGCGGGCAGCAGCCCGTCGGCCGTCCGCTTCAGGCGGGCGGCGACGGCCGGGTCGAGCGCGGTGGTACCGGGAACGGCGGGGATGGTCGACATGTCGCCCATTCTGGCAGCTCCCCCGCCGCCGCTGCGCCGAGAGCAGCGGCGGCAGGCGAAGTCAACGGCATTCCGGCGTTGAATTCCCGCTCTGCGGTGGGATATTCATAAAGGGCAGGAACTTCTCCGAGGAGACCCTCCATGAACGAATTGACGGCCGATTCCGACTGGCGGGTCGATACCCGCTGCACCAACTGCGACGCCGCCCGCCAGCTCGCCCCGGGGCTGATCGCGGAGGCCGCCGGCCGCTCCGTCCTCACCCGTCAACCAGCCACTCCCGCCGAGCAGTCGGCGCTGTACGCCGCCGCCTTCGCCTGTCCGACCCGGTCGATCCGGCAGGGCGGCCGGGCCCCGCGGCCGGTCCACGATCCGTACCCGCTGCGGCTCACCGGGCAGGTCTTCCTGTGCGGGCACAATTCCCCGCACACCGCCGGGGCGAATTCCTATCTGCTGCGCCGCCCGGCCGGCAATCTGCTGATGATCGACACGCCGCGCTGGAATTCCGCGCTGGCCGCGAAATTCGCGGCGCTCGGGCCGGTCACCGACGTACTGCTCACCCATCGGGACCACGCGGCGCACGGGCGCGCCTGGGCCGACCGGTTCGGTGCCCGGCTCTGGATCCACGAGGGCGATCTCGCCGCCGCGCCGGACGCCGACCGGGTGCTGCGGGGCGGCGGGCCCACCGAGATCGCCGAGGGCGTGACGGCGCACCCGCTGCCCGGCCACACCGAGGGCAGCGTGCTCTACCTGGCCGACGGGGCGTACTGCTTCAGCGGCGACAGCTTCTACTGGTCCCGCGCCGATGACGACCTCGCCGTCGCCGAATCGGTCACCTGGTACTCCGTCACCGAGCTGGCCGCCTCGCTGGCCCGGGTCGCCCCCGGCCTCGAGTTCGACTGGCTGCTCCCCGGCCACGGCGGCCGCAAGCAGCTGCCCGCCGGGGAATTCGCCCGCCGGCTGGCCGCCTTGGCCGCCCGCACCGCCGCCCTCCGGCCCCGGCCGGTGAACTTCGCGGCGGTGCGGTGGTGAGGCGCCGCTACCGTTCGCAGCCCTCGGGCCAGACCACCTGGACGTAGAGGCCGGCCTTGCGGGCGGCGGCCACCACCTCGGCGGGCTCGCTGCCCGGGGCGCCGTCCCAGACGGCGATGAGTTCGTCGACCATGCCGACCAGGGCCCGGCAGACGTCCTCGCCGAGGCCGCCGGCCTCGACGGCGGCCAGGCGGTGGACGGCGGTGGCCTCGCGCAGCAGCGGGCCGCTCGCCGCGCCGCCGCCGGCCGGGACGACCACCTCCAGCTTGCCGCCGTGGTCGAGCACGGCCCGGGCGAACCAGCGGTCCGGGCCCGGCCGCAGACAGCTCACCCCGACCAGCTCGTAACTCCCGTACTCGGTGACCAGCGGCCAGAGCGCGCCGCGCACCAGCATCTCGGTGATCTCCGAGAGCCCTTCGTGTCCGATGATTCCGACTCGCATCCGCAGGTACTCCTCGCGCATCCGGGCCGTGCCGCCGCCAGGCTACCGCCCATCCCGCCGCCTCCCGCCCCACCGCCGCACCCGGCTCCCTCCCTCCGTGCCACCCATCCCGCCGTTTCCCTCCCCTCCTCCGCGTCCCGCCACCAGAATGGCTCCCGAGACGAGGGGGTTCGGCATGGCGGCGGAGCAGGGCAGGCGCGGGCGGCGGGCGGCGGTGGCGGTGACCGTCCTGGTGGTGCTGGCCGGAGTGGTGGTGCTGCTCTGGCCCGCGCCGAAGAAGAAGGCGGCGCTGCCGCCGCCCCCGCCCCCGAGCAGCAGCGCGCCCGCGCCCTCGCCCAGCGCGCCCAAGCTGCCGTATCCCTGGTTCGCGGCGGGCACCTGCTACGACCACCCGCAGCTGAGCAAGGTGATCACCAGCGCCGAGGCCCGGCCCTGCACCGGCGACCACGACGCCGAGGCGATCGCCAACGTGAAGCTGCCGGAGGGCCTGACCACCGACCTGGCGATCGGCCGCGCGCTGCGCGAGCTGTGCAAGGCCCCGGCCGCCGAGTGGCAGCAGCGCCAGGGCGGCGGCACCTTCTACACCTACCCGGTCACCCCGGACCTGACCTTCTACACGCAGGGGTACCGGGACGCGACCTGCGGTCTGGCCGTCAGCAACCACCAGGACGGCGAGAAGCTGCACGCCCCCTTGCGCTGACCGATCACCCGGGCCGGGCGTACTGTGTGCGCCATGTCGAACTTCGCCCGCACCGAACGCCACCGCCTGGCCGATCTGCTGACGGCCGGCGGCCCGGACGCCCCCACACTCTGCGGCGGTTGGACGGCCCGTGACCTGGCCGCGCACCTGGTGCTGCGCGAGGCCCGGCCCGACGCGGCGGCGGGCATCCAGCTCAAGCCGCTGGCCGGCTGGACGGATACGGTCCAACGCCGGTACGCGGCCATGGACTTCGCCGAGCTGGTGCGCCGCTTCCGGTCCGGCCCGCCCTGGTACTCGCCGTTCGCACTGCCCGGTGCGGACGAGGCGGCCAACACCGTGGAGTACTACGTGCACGCAGAGGACGTCCGCCGCGGCGAGGCCTGGGAGCCCGGGCCGGTCGACCCGGGGCTGGAGGCGGCGCTCTGGAAGCGGCTGCCGATGCTCACCCGGTTCGAGACGGCCCGCAAGACCCCGGTCCGGCTGCACCTCAACCACCCGGACGGCCGCCGGGTGACGGTGGCCGAGAAGCACCCGCAGACCGTCAAACTCACCGGCACGCCGGGCGAGTTGATCCTCTTCGCGTTCGGCCGAGGCGCCCACACCACGCTCACGGCGGAGGGCACCCCCGAGGCGCTGACCGCCCTGCGGAAGGCCCTCCCCCTGCCGTGAGCGGGGGCGTCGGCCGGCCAGCCGCCGCCGGCGCGGCGGTCAGCGGACCGGCTGACCGGCCTCGCGGAGCGCGCCCTTGACCTGGCCGATGGTCAGGTCGCCGAAGTGGAAGACGCTGGCGGCCAGCACGGCGTCCGCCCCGGCCGCCACGGCCGGGGCGAAGTCGGCGAGCTTGCCGGCGCCGCCGGAGGCGATCACCGGGACGGAGACGGCCTTGCGGGCGGCGGCGATCATCTCCAGGTCGTAGCCGTCCTTGGTGCCGTCGGCGTCCATCGAGTTGAGCAGGATCTCGCCCGCGCCCAACTCGGCGGCGCGCGCGGCCCACTCGATCGCGTCCAGACCGGTGCCCTGGCGGCCGCCGTGGGTGGTGACCTCGAAGCCGGAGGCGGTCTCGGTGCCCTCCGGGCAGCGACGGGCGTCCACCGAGAGCACCAGCACCTGGCGGCCGAACCGCTCCGCGATCTCGCGGATCAGCTCGGGCCGGGCGATCGCGGCGGTGTTGACGCCGACCTTGTCGGCCCCGGCCCGCAGCAGCCGGTTGACGTCCTCGACCGAGCGGACGCCGCCGCCGACGGTGAGCGGGATGAAGACCTGCTCGGCGGTGCGGCGCACCACGTCCAGGGTGGTCTCCCGGTCGCCCGAGGAGGCGGTGATGTCAAGGAAGGTGAGTTCGTCGGCGCCCTGGGCGTCGTAGAGCTTGGCCAGCTCCACCGGGTCGCCCGCGTCCCGCAGGTTCTGGAAGTTGACCCCCTTGACGACGCGCCCGGCGTCCACGTCCAGGCACGGGATGACACGTACGGCGAGGGTCATGCGGTTCTGCCTTCCAGGCCTTCGGGGGTTTTCAGCGCTTCGGCGAGCCCGACGCGGTGGGCGTCGAGCTCGATCTCGACCAGCATCCGGGAGTCGATCAGGCCCTCGACCACCACCATGGTGGAGACCGGGCGGGCCTCGACGAAGAGCTCCCGGTGCGCCCGGCCGACCTCCTCGGCGTCCCGGACGTGGGTGAGGTACATCCGGGTGCGGACCACGTCGTCCACCGTCAGACCGTACGCGGCGAGGGCGTCCAGGCCGAGCCGGAAGGCGGCCAGCGCCTGCCGGTACGGGTCGCCCTCGTGCTGGACCTGGCCCTGCGCCCAGGCGGTGGTGCCCGCCACGTGGACGTAGTCCCCGGCCGCCACCGCGCGGGCGTAGCCGAACTCCTCCTCCCAGGGGGAGCCGGTGGTCAGCCTGCCGCGCACGATCTGACGCTCCGTCATGACGCGGCCTCCAAAGCCTCTTCGAGGGAGAACTTCCGCTCGTAGAGGGCCTTGCCCACAATGGCGCCCTCGACACCTTCCGGCACCAGGGTGGCGATCGCCCGCAGGTCGTCCAGCGAGGAGACCCCGCCGGAGGCGACCACCGGGCGGTCGGTGGCGGCGCAGACGTTGCGCAGCAGCTGGAGGTTGGGGCCGGTCAGGGTGCCGTCGCGGTCCACGTCGGTGACCACGTAGCGGGCGCAGCCCTCGGCGTCCAGGCGGGCCAGCACCTCGTAGAGGTCGCCGCCCTCGCTGGTCCAGCCGCGGCCGCGCAGGGTGGTGCCGATCACGTCCAGGCCGACCGCGATCTTGTCGCCGTGCTCGGCGATCACCTTGGCCACCCACTCCGGCTGCTCCAGCGCGGCGGTGCCCAGGTTGACCCGGGTGCAGCCGGTGGCCAGCGCGGCGGCCAGCGAGGCGTCGTCGCGGATGCCGCCGGAGAGCTCGACCTTGATGTCGAGCGCGCCGGTGACCTCGCGGATGATCGCGTGGTTGTCGCCGGTGCCGAAGGCGGCGTCCAGGTCGACCAGGTGCAGCCACTCGGCGCCGGCCTGCTGCCAGGCCAGGGCGGCGTCCAGCGGGGCGCCGAAGGAGGTCTCGGAGCCGGAGGCGCCCTTGGTCAGGCGGACGGCCTGGCCGTCACGGACGTCGACGGCGGGGAGGAGTTCGAGGCGGGACATGCGGGGGTGACTCTCCCGGTTCAGAGGGTGTTGACCCAGTTGGTCAGCAGGGCGGCGCCGGCGTCGCCGGACTTCTCGGGGTGGAACTGGGTGGCCCAGAGCGGCCCGTTCTCCACGGCGGCCACGAAGGGCTGCCCATGGGTGGTCCAACTCACCAGCGGCGCCGCGATGTTCTCGTTGGTGACCGCCAGCTCCCACTGCCGCACCCCGTAGGAGTGCACGAAGTAGTACCGGGTGTCGGCGCTCAGCCCGGCGAACATCCGGCTGCCCTCGGGCACGTTCACGGTGTTCCAGCCCATGTGCGGCACGACCGGGGCGTCCAGCGGCTCGACCGTGCCGGGCCACTCGTCGCAGCCGGCCGTCTCCACCCCGTGCTCGACCCCGCGCTCGAAGAGGATCTGCATGCCGACGCAGATGCCGAGCACCGGCCGCCCGCCGGAGAGGCGGCGGCCGATGATCACGTCACCGCGCGCCTCCTTGAGCCCGCGCATGCAGGCCTCGAAGGCCCCGACCCCGGGCACCAGCAGGCCGTCGGCCGCCAGCGCGGTCTGGAAGTCGGAGGTGACGGTGACGTTCGCGCCGGTGCGCTCGACGGCACGCTGGGCGGAGCGGAGGTTGCCGGAGCCGTAGTCGAAGACGACGACGTTCTTGGCCATGTGGTTCGTAGCTCCTAAAGCCGCATGATGCCGGAGGCGAGGCAGAGCGCGGCACCGATCGCCAGCACGGCGATCACGCTCTTCGACTGCTTCTGCCGCCAGAACGAGTACACGCCGCCGGCCAGGAAGAGGCCGACGATGATCAGCAGGGTTGCGGCTTTGCTCACAGTGCGCCCTTGGTCGAGGGGAGGATGCCAGCCGCGCGCGGGTCGCGCTCGGCGGCGTAGCGCAGAGCACGCGCGAGGGCCTTGAACTGGCACTCGACGATGTGGTGCGCATTGCGACCGTACGGTACGTGAACGTGCAGGGCGATCTGCGCCTGGGCCACGAAGGACTCCAGTATGTGCCGGGTCATGGTGGTGTCGTAGGCACCGATCATCGGCGCCATGCCCTCGGGCTCGGTGTGCACCAGGTACGGGCGGCCGGAGAGGTCGACGGTGACCTGGGCCAGCGACTCGTCCAGCGGCACGGTGCAGTTGCCGAACCGGAAGATGCCCACCTTGTCGCCGAGCGCCTGCTTGAAGGCGGCGCCCAGCGCGAGGGCGGTGTCCTCGATGGTGTGGTGGGTGTCGATGTGCAGGTCGCCGTCGGTCTTCACGGTGAGGTCGAAGAGGCCGTGCCGGCCGAGCTGGTCGAGCATGTGGTCGTAGAACCCGACGCCCGTGGAGATATCGGTCTTGCCGGTGCCGTCGAGGTCGATCTCGACCAGGACCGAGGTCTCCTTGGTGGTGCGCTCAACGCGTCCGATGCGGGACATACGGGTTACTGCTCCTTGATCACTGTGGCGACGGCTTCGAGGAAGGCGTCGTTCTCGGCGGGAGTCCCGGCGGTGACGCGCAGCCAGCCGGGCACGCCGTTGTCGCGGACGAGCACACCCCGGTCGAGGATGGCCCGCCAGACGGCGTGGGTGTCGGCGAAGCGGCCGAACTGGATGAAGTTGGCGTCGGAGTCGGTGACTTCGAGCCCGAGGTCCTTGAGGGCGCCGACCAGCCGGTCGCGCTCGGACTTCAGCCGCTCGACGTAGCCGAGCAGGGTGTCGGTGTGCTCCAGGCAGGCCAGCGCGGTGGCCTGGGTGACGGCCGACAGGTGGTACGGCAGCCGGACCAGCTGCACCGCGTCCACCACGGCCGCGTCCGCCGCCAGGTAGCCGAGCCGCAACCCGGCCGCGCCGAAGGCCTTGGACATGGTGCGGCTGACCACCAGGTTGGGGCGGCCTGCCAGCAGCGGCAGCAGCGAGGCGCGGTGGGAGAACTCCACGTACGCCTCGTCCACGATCACCACGCTCGGCCCGGCGGCCTGGGCGGCCTCGTAGAGCGCGAGCACCGTCTCGGCGTCGACCGCCGTGCCGGTCGGGTTGTTCGGCGAGCAGACGAATACCACGTTCGGCCGGTGCTCGGCGATCGCCGCGACGGCCGCATCGAGGTCGATGGTGAAGTCCTCGTTGCGCGGGCCCGAGATCCAGTTCGTGCCGGTGCCACGGGAGATGAGCGCGTGCATCGAGTACGAGGGCTCGAAGCCGAGCGCGCTGCGGCCGGGCCCGCCGAAGGTCTGCAGCAGCTGCTGGAGCACCTCGTTGGAGCCGTTGGCGGCCCAGACCTGCTCGCGGGTCCGGGCGAAGCCGGTGGTCCGGGTCAGGTACGCGGCCAGGCCCTCGCGCAGCTCGACCGCGTCCCGATCCGGGTAGCGGTTGAGGCCGCGCGCCGCCTCCGCCACCCGCTCGGCGATCCGGGCCACCAGCGGCTCGGGCAGCGGGTAGGGGTTCTCGTTGGTGTTGAGCTGGACGGGCACGTCCAACTGCGGTGCGCCGTAAGGAGACTGGCCGCGCAGCTCGTCCCGGATCGGCAGGTCGTCGATTTTCGTCACTGCGGAACCGTCCAGTCGAATCGCGCCTTGATCGCGTCACCGTGGCCGGGCAGGTCCTCGGCGGTGGAGAGGTCGACCACGTGGGCGGCGATCTCCGCGAGCGCGGCGCGGTCGTACTCCACGACCTGGACCCCGCGCAGGAAGGTCTGCACCGAGAGGCCGGAGGAGTGGCAGGCACAACCCCCGGTCGGCAGCACGTGGTTGGAGCCGGCCGCGTAGTCGCCCAGCGAGACCGGGGTGTAGCGGCCGATGAAGATCGCGCCCGCGTTGCGGACCTGGGCGGCCACGGCGTGGGCGTCCCGGGTCTGGATCTCCAGGTGCTCGGCGGCGTAGGCGTTGGCCACCCGCAGGCCCTGGGCCAGGTCGTCGACCAGGATGATGCCGGACTGCGGCCCGCCGAGCGCCTCGGCGACGCGCTCGCTGTGCTTGGTGCGGGCCACCTGCTCCTTGAGCTCGGCCTCCACCGCCTCCGCCAGCTGGGGCGAGTCGGTGACCAGCACCGAGCCGGAGGTCGGGCCGTGCTCGGCCTGGCTGATCAGGTCGGCGGCCACCTCCACGGCCTCGGCCGTGTCGTCCGCGAGCACCATGATCTCGGTCGGGCCGGCCTCGGAGTCGATGCCGATCCGCCCGGCGAACAGCCGCTTGGCCGCCGCCACGTAGATGTTGCCCGGCCCGGTGACCAGGTTGACCGGCTCGCACTCCTCGGTGCCCAGCGCGAACATCGCCACCGCCTGGGCGCCGCCGACGGAGTAGACCTCGTCCACGCCCAGCAGCGCGCAGGCCGCGAGCACGACGGGGTGCACCCGGCCGCCGAAGGCCTTCTGCGGCGGCGAGGTGACCGCGATGCCGGTGACCCCGGCCTCCTGGGCGGGCACCACGTTCATCACCACGGAGGACGGGTAGACCGCGAGGCCGCCCGGCACGTACAGGCCGACCCGGTCGACCGGCACCCAGCGCTGGGTCACCGTGCCGCCGGGCACCACCTGGGTGGTGTGGCCCTGGCGGCGCTGGTCGGCGTGGACGGCCCGGGCCCGGCGGATCGACTCCTCCAGCGCGGCGCGCACCTTCGGGTCCAGCTCGGCCAGCGCCTCGGCGATCTGCCCGGCGGGCACCCGGGTGGACTCCAGCCGGACGCCGTCGAAACGCTCGGTGATCTCGATCAAGGCCGTGACCCCGCGATGGCGTACGTCCTCGCAGATCGGCCGCACCTTCTCCAGGGCGGCTTCCACGTCGAACTCGGCACGGGGCAGCACGTCGCGCAGGCTCTCGTTGGCGGAGCCGCGCAGATCGATTCGAGAGATCACACCGCCCAGTGTAGGGAGTGCCCGGAACACGGGGTCGCGCATTTCAGTCCGTGATACGAAAGGCGAGACAGCGCGGGATCTGCACGGGACCAGCGCTGGATCACGGGGGGAGATCAGCATGAGTCAGGCACCGGAGGGGCTCACGCCGACCGAGGAGGGCCTCTGGAAGGCCTTCTGCCGGGGCGAGGTCTGCGACCTAAGCAGCGGCGACAGCGAGGTGGACGACATCACCTCCGGGCCGGACTGGCCCGAGGAGCGCACCATCCGGGCCGAGGTGATCGCCCGGCTGCTGCTGGCCAGCCCCACCCCCGCTCCCGGGCGCGTCACCTCGCTCCGGCTCACCGGCGCCTACATATCCGGCTACCTCAACCTGGCCGGCGGCGTCTTCCCGCACTACGTGGAGCTGCGGTACTGCCGGTTCGAACGCAAGGTGCTGATCTCCGAGGCCCGGGCCGGCACGGTGCGGCTGATCAGCTGCTTCATCCCCCGGATCGAGGCCTCCCGACTGGTCACCGAGGGTGACCTGCACCTCCCCCGCTGCGTGATCCCCTGGGGCGTGCGGCTCACCGACGCCCGGATCGGCACCGACCTGCTGGTCAACCAGATGATCATCGGCAGCGACAGCTTCGGCCGGGCCTTCGCCGGCGACGGCCTCAGCGTCGACCAGGACCTGGAGGCCGAGCGGATCACCTCCTACGGCGAGGTCGCGCTGCGCTCGGCCCGGATCGGCGGCCGGCTCACCTTCCGCGGCTCCCAGCTCTACGCCCCCGCCCCGCGCGAGGAGCGCAACTGCCTCAACCTGGCCCGGGTGCAGGTCGGCAACACCCTCTACCTCGGCGGTTCGCTGGACGGCGGCTGGACCACCTCGCGCACCATCTACGGCTACGGCTACGGCGGCTACCTCGGCACCGACAGCGCCACCACCCCGATGCGGGCCTTCGGCGGGGTCCGGATGGTCGACGGCCGGTTCGACGCCGCCTGCGTGATCAACCGGGCCGAGTTCCACCTCGCCCCCGGGCAGGAGCTCTCGCTGCGCCGGGTCAAGACGCCCGAGCTGCGCTTCACCTGCCCGGCGCCGGCCGAGGGCAAGGTCTCCTTCTCCCGCGCCCAGATCGGCAACCTGGTCGACGCCCCCGAGAGCTGGCCGCGCAACGGCCGGGTCGGGCTGACCGGCTTCACCTACGAATCGCTCCGCTCCGAGGTGCCGTTCTCGGTGGCGCAGCGGATCGCCTGGCTCGGCGACTCGATGGGCGAGTACCAGCCGGAGCCGTACGAGCAGCTGGCCGCCACCCTGCGGCGGGCCGGCCGGGACGAGGACGCCCGCGAGGTGCTCTACGCCAAGCAGCGCCGCCGCCGCTCCACGCTGCCGCTGCCCGGGCGGATCTGGGGCCGGCTCCAGGACGCCACCGTGGGCTACGGCTACCGCCCGGGGCGCGCGGCGCTCTGGCTGGTGGCGGCCTGGGCGCTGGGCGCCGCGTACTTCAGCGGCCACCAGCCGCCGCCTCTCAAGGCGGACGAGGTGCCGACCTGGGACCCGCTCCTCTACTCCCTGAGCAAAGTCATCCCGGTGGTGAATCTCGGTCAGGACGGGTGGAACCCGCAGGACGCCGGCCAGTGGGTGGCCTCCGGCCTGGTGATCGCCGGCTGGGTGCTGGCCACCACCGTGGTGGCGGGCGCGAGCCGACTGCTGCAGCGGGGCTGAGGCGGCCGACTGCGGTCCGGGCGGGGCTTCCGGCGCGGTGCTGCAGCCGCTCACCGGGGCCCGCACCGCCGGCGCGGCGCGCGGCGGGCCCGCGGACACCTAAGCTGTGCGCCGTGACTGAACGGCTGCCGCTCTTCCCGCTGAACACGGTGCTCTACCCGGGGCTCGTGCTGCCCCTGCACGTCTTCGAGGACCGCTACCGGCGGATGGTCGCCGATCTGCTCGCCCGGCCGGAGGGCGCACCGCAGCGGTTCGGCGTACTGGCCATCAAGGACGGCCGCGAGGTCGCACCGGTCCGCGAGCACGAGGAGCCGGCCGGCCCGCTGGACGGGCTCGGCACCGTCACCGGCGACCCGTTGGAGGCCCTGCACCACATCGGCTGCATCGCCGACGTCACCTCGGTGCAGGAACTCCCGGACAGCCAGTACAAGTTGGTGGTCACCGGCACCACCCGGTTCTGGCTCCGCTCGGTGGACACCGGCGGCCCGTACCTGATCGGCGAGGTCGAGCCGATCGAGGAGAAACAGGGCGAGGAGGCCGGCGCGCTCGCGCTGGGCGTCGAGCGGGCCTTCCGCGCGTACCAGAAGCGGCTGGCCGGGGCCCGCGAATCCAGCCTGGCCGGCGAGCAGGACCTGCCGGTCGACCCCCAGGTGCTCTCCTACCTGGTGGCCGCCGCCGCCCTGCTCCCCACCCCGGTCAAGCAGCAGCTGCTCGCCGCCACCGACACCGCCACCCGCCTCGCCGCCGAGCTCGACCTGCTCCGGCACGAGACCGCGATCCTGGGCTGGCTGCCCTCCGTCCCCGCCTACGACCTCACCCGCCAGCCGTTCAGCCCGAACTGACCCGCCGGTCGCACCCAGGCCGTGGGCTCGGCCACCGCGCCGCACCCGCACCGCCCACGCCTCGCTCGCCCCCTCCGGCCCGTCCACTCCGTCCACCTCCCCAGGAGCCCGCACCGATGGCGAAGAAGAAGTCCGGCGGCCAGGGCACCCCGGCCACCGTCGCACTGACCGCCGCGGGGGTGGAGTTCGGCGTGCACGCCTACGAGCACGACCCGGCCGCCGCCTCCTACGGCACCGAGGCCGCCGAGGCGCTGGGCATCCCGGCGGAGCGGGTGTTCAAGACCCTGCTGGCCGAGGTGGACTCCCGGCTCGCCGTGGCCGTGGTGCCGGTCTCCGGCCAGCTCGACCTCAAGGCGCTGGCCACCGCGCTCGGCGGCAAGCGGGCCGCGATGGCCGATCCGGCCGCCGCCGAGCGCTCCACCGGCTACGTGCTCGGCGGCATCTCCCCGCTCGGCCAGCGCCGCCCGCTGCCCACCGTGCTCGACACCTCGGCGCTGGCCCACCCCACCGTCTACGTCTCGGCCGGCCGCCGAGGCCTGGAGGTCTCGCTGACCCCGGCCGACCTGATCCGCCTCACCGCCGCCACCACGGCCCCGATCGGTCGCTGACCGGCTCCGGGCGGGCACCGACCCGGTCCGCATGGGCACCGAATCCGGTTCGTATCCATATCGACATCGCACCGGAATTCGGCGGGCCGGTAAATCAACTTTGCCATTCCTTGACTCTCATATGATCACCCGATGAACCACGACCTCATCGACGGCGTGCCCGTCCTGTGGGCGGATGCGCCGGGCCCGCTCGAAGCCACCCTGATCTTCGCCTGCGGCGCCCGGGACGAGACCCTGCGCACGCTCGGCGTGACCCACCTGATCGAGCACCTCGCGATGAGCACCCTGCCCCGGCTGCACCACGACCACAACGCCTCGGTCGACCTCTCGCTCACCCAGTTCACCTGCAGCGGCCGCCCCGAGCAGGTGGCGGACTTCCTGACCCGGGTCTGCACCGCGCTCGGCGACCTTCCGCTGGGCCGGGTCGACCAGGAGGCGGGCGTGCTCGCCGCCGAGGACGGCCGGGTGGCCGACCCGCAGACCGCCGAGCTGCTCTCGCACCGCTACGGCGCCCAGGGGCCCGGCCTCGCCGCCTACCGGGGGCCGGGCCCGGACCGGATCCCGCTGGAGGCCGTCCGGGAGACCGTGACCCGGTACTTCCACCGGACGAACGCCACCCTGGTGCTCACCGGCCCGCCGCCGGCCGGCCTCCGGCTGCCGCTGCCCGCCGGCACCCGACCCGACCGCACCGCCACCCAGCCGGTACTGCACCACGGCCCGTCCTGGCGCCAGGAGCAGGTGCCCGGCCCGGGCCTCGCCCTGCACGGCGACCTGGAGGACTTCGCGCTGGCCCTGGCCACCAAGGTGCTCGCCGAGCGGCTGCGGGAGACCGTCCGGCACCAGCACGGCCTCTCCTACGAGGTGGACGGCGGCGTCGTCTTCACCGGCCCCGGCCAGGGCGAGCGCACCATCTGCCTCGACGCCCGGGAGGGCCAGGAGCAGAAGGTGGCCGAACTCCTCTGGGCCGAGACCCTCCGGCTGGCCCGCGAGGGCATGACCGAGCAGGAGCTGGCCGAGGAGGTGGCCGCCGCCCGCGAGGCCTGGGAGGACCCGCGCTCGATCCCCTACGAGCTCGGCGAGGCCGCCGCCGACGCGCTGCTCGGCGAGAGCTACCTCGACGCCCCGACCCGGCTGGCCGCGATGGCCGCCGTCACCCCCGAACAGGCCCGCCAGGCCCTGGCCGCCGCGCTCGGCACCGCCCTGGTGGTCGTCCCCTGCGAGGTCGAACTCGACCTCCGACAGCTCGACGGCACCCCGCTCCCCCAGCAGCACTGCCCCGGCGGTGTGACCGAACTCCCCTCCGGCGGCCAGGTGTTCCGCCCGCCGCTGACCGAGCGGCTGCGATACTCCGCCGCCCGGAAGACCAAGCTGGTGGTCACCGACACCGGCCTGCACTTCCAGGAGCCGGACGGCACCGTCCACCACGTGGCCTACTCCGAGGTAGCCGCCGTGGAGATGAACGGCCCCGGCCGGGTGGTCTTCGGCCGCAACACCTGCCTCGTCCCCGCCATCGCCGACCTGTTCGCCGACCTCGGCCCGGCCGTCCGCGCCATCGACGCCGCCGTACCGGCCGAACTCCGCTACCCTGCCTCGGCGTTCCGCCCGGTCGACTGACCCCCACTCCCCTCCCCAGAGAGCTCTCCCGTGCCCACCTACGCCGCGATCACCGCCGTCCCCGCCGACCGCGTCCTCACCGCCCTCGGCCAGTCCAAGCTCGGCGGCTACCTCTACCCCGGCACGGCCGCCGCACCCGGCTGCGCCGTCCTCTTCGACCCGCCCAAGGCCCGGTTCGGCCGGATCTCCCACGGCCGCCGGCTCGACCCCGCCTGGCGCCTGGCCGTCGAACTCAAGGCCCCCGTCTGGCTGATCGAGTCCGGCGAGGCCGGCGCCTGCGCCACCGCCTGCTACCCCACCGGCGGCTACGACCAGTTCGAATGGGCCGACGACTGGACCCCGCCGAGCGACCCGGCCGAGTTCGCCGCCCACCTGGCCGCCTGGCGCAAGCACTGCCTCAAGACCGCCGAGAAGATGCTCCTCGCCGACCCCGACGAGTTCGCCGCCCTCCGCAACGACCCCACCCCCGACGGCACCCGCACCAGCGCCGAGGACCTGCTCCGCCACCTCTGCACCATCGTCGGCGCCCCCACCACCGCCGTCGGCCAATCCCTCCTCACCCAAGCCGGCCCGGCCGGCCGCGAGTTCACCCGCTTCGAGGCCAAGGGCCGCTGACCCCGGGGGCGGTCGCTGCTCCGCCCGCCGCTCTGGAATGCTGGAGGCATGGTGGAACCGGACCCGGCGGGGCGGCGCGGCACGGCGGAGGAGAGACGGAAGCGGGTGACGGCCTCCCTGGTCTCGCTCGCCGCCGTGGGCCTGGTCGTGGCCCACATGGTCAGACCCGACCTGAAGGTCGACGCCGCCACGCTGGTCCTGGCCGCCATCGCGGTGCTCCCGTGGCTCGGCAGCCTCTTCGAGAGCATCGAGCTGCCCGGCGGCGCCAAGCTCCAGTACCGGCAACTGCAGGAGCGCGTAGCGGAAGCCGAACAGCGGGCCACCGAGGCCCAGTTGGCCGTCGGTGCCGCCAACCGCCAGGCCCGCGCCGCGCTGGTGGTCACCAGTGGCGACGACACCCCGCCGGAGGACGTCTCACGCGAAGTCCAGCGGCTCACCGAGGAGTTCGCCCGCCTGCGTCGAACGGCTCCGTCCAGCGCCGACCGGACCTACCGCCAGGAGCTGATCGCTGCGGAGTTGGTCCGGCTCACGCCACTGCTCTCGCCGTTCGATGTCCTGGAGTCCCTGCACTCCACGGACAGCGGCACCAGGCTGGCGGCGTACGCCCGGCTGTACGCCTGCCCGGAGGGCGAGTTCCTCCTCCCACTGGCGGCGGCGGCCGCCGCCGAACCGCTGGCCTTCTCGCAGTACTGGGGGTTCCGAGCGGTCGACGCGGTGATCGACGTGGTCGGGCCGAGCAGTGTGCCGCTGGCAGTGGTACGGATCCTGCGCGCCGCGATGGCCGAGCTCCCCAACCGGGCGAGCGACCGGAGCGCGCAGCTGCGCTCGACGCTCGCCCGGCTGGAGGAGGCGGCGAGCGTCTGACCGCCCGGCCCGACCCCGGAAAGTCCCGGGTGGAGTAGGTCGCACCGCACCTGTGCCGCTCCGCCGTGTCGTAAGTTCCGCCTCGTCGAACGGAATCGGCGCGATCGCCGCGCGCAGTCCACGAGGGGGAGCCATGTCGAGCGCCGGGGCCTCGCCCAGGACCGAGAGCCGCCGGCCGGGGCCCGGCTCGCCGACGGGCAGCGGGAGACTCGTGGGCGGCGGGGCGCTCGGCGGGGCGCTCGGCGTGCCGACCATGGTGCTGGTCACCCTGGTCACCGTGCTGAGCAAGGGGCCGCTCTTCCTGCCCGGGGCGGTCAGCGACCTGCTGCAGCGGGATCTGGGCCTCGGGCCGGGCGGCATCGGGCTGATCATCGCGCTGTACTGGACCGGGTCGACGTACGGGGCGTACCTGAGCCGGCGCGGGGCGGGCGGCGGGGTGGTCGAGCGGCGGATCGGGGTGGCACTGCTGGCCACCGCGACGGTGCTGGTGGTCACCGCGGTCTGGCCGCTGGTCGGGCTCTGGGCGGGGGCGGTGGTCGGCGGGCTGGTGTACGGGTACACCCAGCCGCACACCAACTTCCTACTGGTGCGCCGCTGCGCGCCCCGGGTCCAGGGGGTGGCCTTCGGCATCAAGCAGGCGTCCATCCCGCTGGCGGTGCTGTTCTACTCGCTCGCGGTGCCCGCGATCGCCGTCCCGGCGGGCTGGCGTCCGCTGTTCCTGGTGGCCGGCCTGCTCTGCGCCGCCCAGGGCGGCCACCTGCTCACCTTCACCGCCGCCCGCGGCACCCGCTCGAGGGCCCGGCAGGCCGCCGAACGGCTCACCTTGGACCGGCAGTTGTTCGCACTGGCGGCGGCCGGTGCCTGCGGGGCGGCGGTCGGCAACAGCCTCGGCGGCTTCCTCTTCTCCTCGCTCACCCACGACGGCAACAGCACCCTGACGGCCAGCCTGCTGGTCTCCGGCGGCTCGGTGCTCGCGGCCGTGGTCCGGATCGTGGTCGGCCGCCGCGTCGACCGCTCGCCCACCCGGCCGCTGCGGCTGCTGATGCTGCTCTTCCTGCTCGGCGCGGCGGGCACCGCCCTGCTCACCGTCCCGCTGCTCCCGGCCCAACTCCTCGGCACCCTCCTCGCGTTCGGCGGCGGCTGGGGCTGGGCCGGCCTGCTCCACCACACCGCCTCCGCCGCCTACCCGGGCCACGAGGCCGCCGCCACCGCCTACACCCAGATGGGCGTCTCCATCGGCGGCGCCCTCGGCCCCCTCGGCTTCGGCCTCCTGATCACCGCCACCGGCCACACCCTCGCCTGGTGGAGCATGACCGCCCTCGCCCTGGCCGCTTGCCTCTGCCTCACCCGAGCCGGCCACTCACGGCTCGACTAATTCGCTTGCCCGGACACCGCCGGTCCGTGCCAGACTCCGCCCTGATGGTTCACCTTCTCTTCCCCTCCTCCCTGACCTGGGACGAAGTCGACCCCGCCCGGCACCCCTTCGACCCGGAGACTGCCGCCGAAGTGGTCCGCTCGCTCGGCCCCGCGCAACGGGTGCCGGTCTGCCCCGTCCCGCGCGACTACGGCCCGGCCTGGCGGGAGTGGCAGGCCGACACGGGCCGGCCCTGGGTCGAGGCGATGTCCCAGCTGCTCGTCGAGCGCTACGGCCGCTGGGCGAGCGGCTGGCGATGGTCCGTCGGCGAAGGCGACTTCGACGGCGGCCCGGTGGGTGGGCTTTACCCCGTGGTGTGGACACTTCTGAGAAGCGGATCTTCGGGTCCGTGGAGAGGAATCTCAATGACCGTGTCAAGCCGTCTGCGTGACCGGCGGGCGGAGGTGAAGAGCCTTTTGTCACGCAGCATCGCCCACAGAACGTCGACTCGGCGGCGGGCGAGCGCGAGCAGGGCCTGGGTGTGCAGCAGCCCTTCGCCGCGCTTCTTCAGGTAGTAGTCCCGGGACGGACCCGGCCGCATCATGGCGGTCTGGGCGGCCAGGAACAGCGTCTCGTCGTCGGCAAAGCCCGCACCTTCCCCGCCCGCGCTTGTGACGTCCTACGATCAACCCATGGTCCACCACGTCATTGGAGAGTTATGACCAACTTGGTAGATGGGCTCGACTGGCTTCCCAACCACTTTCAGCAAGGGTTCTCGGTAACGTTCGCCCGAGGGGTGCAGCCACGGGATCTCCTGGTACGCATGGGATGCCCAGAGGAGAGCCTGGCCGAGATGACCCGCGAGGAGGCCGAGGAGGTCGACATGGACGAGGACGTCCGCGTCATCCGTGCGGGATTCCTGAACGACTGGGGATATGCCGTGCAGAGCTGGGACGCTCACATCCTGGGAGAAGAGGGCGAGTTGATGGCCCGAGTGTCCGAGGGCACGGAGGTGGTCGTCCTGGTGAGCACGGCTACCGTCCCCTGGTTCGCGTACTGTGCCGACGGCCGCCTGGTGTGCAGTTTTGATCCTGGCACTCCACTCGGCCGCTACGGGGACGAACCCGACCGCTTCCTGGCGGCGATGGAACGGTCCGGAGTCCTCGTCGACAGCCCGGACGAGGAGCATCAACCAGTCGCAGCCATGCTGCGGATGGCCGAAGCGGAATTCGGACTGGCTCTGCCTGTCGAGGATATCGTGCGCGGCGAGTTGTTGGCCGGCCAGGTCGTCTGACCGAGGTGGCGCTACCGAGAACGAGGTGGCGAAGAGGGCGTGTCGCGCTCCTCCTCGCCACCTCGGAGCCGGCGCTACGGGAGGCTGCAGAGTGTCTGGTTGCAGTTCGCGAAGCCGGGGGTGTCTACGAAGTAGGCGTCATTGTCATGCAGTCGCATGGCCGTTGTGAAGCGGCCGAGTTGCCCGCCGGCGCCGGTGTTCTGGCTGAGCGGGATCGCTCCACGTCCGCAGACCTCATTCCAGGTGGGAAGCGGGTAGTTGGTGTCGTACTTGAGCTGCCAGCCGCTGCTGTCCTTGACGGCGTAGAACTGGGCGCACTGGTTGCCCGTGACTGACTGCCCACCGCTTTGCCGGGACTTGGCAAACGGGTATTCGTCGCACGAGGGGCTGTCGCTGGTCCCATTGGGCGGTCCCACCCAGGAAGAGGGGCACATCTTGCTGCGGTTTGCCGCAGCGATCACATCGTCGGCCTGCCGGGTGAGCGGAGAATTGTTCGCCTTGCTTCCCGGGTGAGTCTGCAGCTTCTGCATGAGGAGCCAGTAGAGCGCGGCTGCGGACGGGTACTTCTGGGAGTTGATCTCAAGGGTGGGGTAGTACTTGGGGAAGACACAGCCGGGCTTGGTCTCGGGGATCGCCTCGTTGCCCATGATGACATCGCAGCGCACCGTGAGGTCGGAGTCCGACCAGTCGATCTCCGGGGTGTTGGGGGAGGAAGGCGAGGAGAACTTGAACTTCCAGGCGAGGTCGATGAGTCCCACGCCCGTTGTGCCGGTCCACCATTGGCCTACGCCGAACGACACGGCGTGCTGGTCGCCGGGAGTCCAGGTGGGCACGCCCGCCAACTGCGGTGTCCCGCCGGAGCACGGGCCGGAGCAGCTGGGAGTCCACTCCATGGTCACGCTCTTCAGTGCGGCATCCATCTTCTGCGGTACAACCGTCATCGTCTGGTCGATGGCGTTCTCGTTCTTGTAGAGCTGGATCTTCTGGTAGACGTTCCAGCTGGCGGTGCCGATCGGGGCGCCGTGGTCGTCAAGCAGCACCACCCCGACCGGGGCTTGCAGAATGCAGCCCACATACCGGCTGTAGACAGTGCCGGCAGCGGCACACGAGACCGCATCGCTGGCGATCGCGGCAGTGGAGGTGCTGGGTGCGGCAGCCATGGAGGCCGGGGCATCCTTCGCGAACAGGCGGCTTCCTCGGGGTAGGTGCTGTCGAAGCGGACAAGTTCGTTTCCGCAGGAGTAGTCGCAGTTGGTCCGGGCTTTGCCCTATTTCGTAGACACTTGCCCGTTATGCGACCAAGTCCAGGTTAGTAACAGGCCTGGCGTGCTGCCGTTCGTAGTCGACGGGGCTTCGGTAGCCGAGGGCGGAGTGCCGTCGGCGATGGTTGTACCAGGCCATCCAGGCGAAGACCGCCATGCGTGCCTGGGGCCGGGTCAACCATCGGGAACCATAGAGCAGTTCGCGCTTGAGCGTGGCGAAGAACGACTCCGCCATCGCATTGTCGTAACTCGAGCCGACCCGGCCCATCGAGCACCGTATCCCGTACGCCCGACAGACCTCGGCGAAGGCCGCCGACGTATATTGCGCCCCGCGATCGGAGTGAAACAGCACACCGCGCACATCGCCGCCCCGGGCGGCGACCGCTGACCGGACGGCGTCGACGACCAGGCCGGCACGCATGTGCTCCGCGAGCGACCAGCCCACGACCCGCCGCGAGTGCATGTCGATCACCGTCGCCAGGTACATCCACGACCCACCGACCGGCAGGTACGTGATGTCGCCGCACCAGCGCACGTCCGGTGCCGGGGCGGCGAACACCCGCCCGACCAGGTCCGGCGCCGGGGGCACGGTCCGGTCAGCGATCGTCGTGCGGACCGTGCGCCGCAGGCGCCGCCCGGCCAGGCCGCGCTCGCGCATCAGCCGGGCAACCCGCTTGTGGTTCACCGCGCCGTGCCGCTCGCGCAGCTCGCGGGTAATTCTGGGGACGCCGTAGGCGCCGTTCGACTCGCCGTGGATCTCCTCGATCCGCCCGGCCAGCACCTCGTCGGCCGCCTTGCGGGCCACACGGACAGGGGTGGCGCGTATCCACCGGTAGAAACCGGACGCCGAGACGCTCAGCACCCGGCACAGCCGCTGTACTCCGTACAGGTCACGATGGTCGGAGATGAACCGCCAGCGGCCGGTCATCGGCCCATCTCCTTGGCAAAATACTGAGCCGCCTTCCGCAGGATCTCCTTCTCCAGCTCCAACTCACGGACCTGCCTGCGCAGCCGGCGCAGTTCCTCGCGCTCGGCGGGGGTCAACGGGCCCTCACCGCCCGCACCAGAAGGCGCTTGTGCGCGTGAGCGTGCAACCCACTGGCGCAGCGACTCCGGGTTGACACCCAGCTCCCGCGCCACCGCCGAGACCCGGCGCCCGCTGGACTCCACCAAAGCAACCGCGTCCCGCTTGAACTCCCCCGAGTACCTCGCAGTACCCATGAGGACATCCTCTCCACGGACCCGAAGATCCGCTTCTCAGAAGCGTCCACAACCTGGGGTAAAGCCCAGTTCCAGAAGGCCCTGGTGTCGCACTCTTGCGTGCGAGTGCGGCTGGAGTCCAACTCGGTTGCCCGATCGTGTGATTGCCTCGCGCACGTGTATGTACGGAAATGCGGCCGTCCCGAGAAGCGGCGCCGGGATACCTCGGATATGACGAACGAGGAGCGGGCGGTTGTTCGTGTGCCGTTGCTGGTGCCGGGGTGGCTGGGAGGCCGGGGCGGGGTTGGTGAGGCGGCAGGACATGTTCGCAGTGGAGGCCCTGTAGACGCGTGAGGCGGAGGTGTCGGGCCGGTGGGAGCGCTCGCGGGCGAGGCGCCGGGCAGCATCAAGGTGCCGTTTCCCTGCTCCACCACCCACCGTTTCGGCTGCAGGACGAAGCCCTTGTCCTGGTCGACGGAGTTGCGGCGGACGACTTCGACGTCGATGTCTAGCGATGCGCCGTGGACGACAACCCGGGTCCTCGTTCGCCGATCGCGCCGCTCGGTCCTGCTTCCAGGCCGTGATCATCGGCCACTGCTCGTCCGATATGTCGTTCGGATAAGCCGTCTGTGCCTGCGCCGCAGAACATCACCCAGGCCCCGGCCGGCACGCCCGTCCGGGCCGAGGTTCGCACGAGTATGGGATCACGGACGGAGAGAAGACAGACTGGACATCCACTGAGGCCCGGTCAGCGCATCGGCCGGAGCATCGAGTCATACCGGGGTGCGTCTGCGTAGGGCTGCATGGTACCCATCCAGTGGTAGCCCCAACGTTCGTACTGGGCCCGGACTTGGGGGTGTTCTTCCTCGACCAGGAGGTGGGAGCGTTCCTCGATGCGGTGGGAGAGGGGCTCTTCGTGGAGAGTGTGGGCGATTCCCGTCCCCCGCCACGGGGCGCGTACCATGACTTCGCACAGGGCGAAGGTCCGGGTGCCGGTCTCCGCCAGGTCCTCGGCCGGTACCGCGGTGAGGAGACCGCCCCACTGATAGGCGGCTGTTCGGGCGAAGCCGTACGCGTAGCCCACCGGCTGGCCATCGACCTCGCCGAATGCGCAGCCCCAGCGAGGGGCGGCGGCGTGCCGGTGCAGCCGGTCGGTGAACCGCTCGACGGAGAAGAACGGGTCGGTGGCAGCCTCTGCCGCGTAGATCTCGGCGTACACGTCGAGCAGTTGCTGCTCAATGCGGGGGAAGTCGGTGGCGTGTAGTAGGCGACGGTGAGCGTGGCGGCGTCCACGGACGGGTCGGCTCCTGACCTTGACAAGTCAGATTCCACATAAAATGTGGGAAGTCGTGAGGTAGGTACCGCCACTGGATCCCAGCGCGGCCCACGTACAAGATCGCGTCCATCATGCTCGGCGCGGAGGACCATCTGATCCAACCCTCGGCGCGGGACCGGACCGGCGAGGCCCTGTGAGGGAACGGGGGGAGCTGACGCTGCTGGTGTACCCGGGCGTCGGCCACCGGTCCTGCACACCGATCCGGTGGCCGCGGCCGACGCCTGGGCCAGGATCACCGCGTTCCTGGGCGCCGCGGGCCGAGGGCAAGGTAGAGGGCAGCGGCGGTCAGCGTGCCGACCGGGAGGGAGAGGTCGGTGCCGCCGAGGGCGGCGGCGATCGGGCCGGTGAAGTCGGGGGTGGCGAGGCAAAGGGTGGCGGCCACCGTGCCGACGGCGAGGGCGGTGATGCCGGGCCAGTGGACGCCGGCCCGGTACCAGTAGGGGCTGGTGGCGGATTCGTCGCAGAGGGCCGGGCCGTCGTAGCGGTTGCGGCGGCGCAGGATGTCGGCGGCGTAGACGGCCATGCTCGGGCCGAGCAGCGCGACCATCAGCTGGAGCATGTTGTCCACGGTGTCGAGGAAGTTGGAGACCAGCAGCGCGTACAGGGTGAGCGCGATGCCCAGCGTGCCGTCCAGCGCCACGCTCAGCGAGCGCCGCACCCGCAGCCCGAAGGCCTGCAGCGCGAGACCCGAACTGTAGGCCGTCATCGCGTTGTTGGCGATCGCGCCGAGCACGACGGCGAGCAGGAAGAGCGGCCGGAACCAGGAGGGCAGCACGGCCACCAACGCCGCCTGCGGGTCGGTCATGTCGAGCGCGGTGCCGGCCACCGCGCCGAGCGCGGTGAACAGCACGCTGGGCAGGAAGGCCCCGACGGCCGTCCAACTTGCCACCGCCCAGCGGGAGGTGGCGGTGGGCAGGTAGCGGGAGAAGTCGGCGCTGTTGTTGTACGAGAGCGGGGCGGAGGCGATCAGCGCCGTCCCGCCGGCCAGCGCGGCCCACAACGCGGCGCCGTGCAGCGGCTGTTCGGGCCGGTACGACCAGTCGGCCCGTGCCACCACATACCCGCCGAGCACGGTGAAGACGGCCGTGAGCACCAGGGTGAACGGCAGGTAGAGGCGCAGGATGGTGGCGTGGCCGTAGACCGAGATGGCCAGGGTGGCCACCGCGACCGCCACGATGATCACCACCTTGAGCGGGGTGCCGGGGGTGATCCCGGCCTCGGCGGCGAGGGCGAAGGCGGCGAGCGAGCCAGCCGCCCAGTTGAGCGCCAGGTAGCAGACCGACACGAACCAGCCGGTGAGCACCACCGTGGCCCGGTTGCCCCGGATGCCGAAGACCGCGCGGGTGATCACCTCGCTCGGGGTGCCCGCCGCCGGCCCGCTCACGGCCAGCAGGCCGACCAGGGCCCAGCAGAGGTTGCCCGCCACGATCACGGCCAGTGACTGCCAGAGGCTCAGCCCCATCAGGATCAGTGCGCCGCCGACCACCAGATTGAGGTAGCTGACGTTGGGCGCGGCCCAGACGCCGAACAGCTCCCGGGCCCGGCCGTGCCGCTCGCCTTCGGGGATGTGGTCGATGCCGTGGGTCTCGATCCCGCCCTGGCCGACGGCGAGCGCGGCGGGCGCGGTGCCCTGCTGGGAGTCTGGGGTGGTGGCAGCCATGGAGTCCTCCGGACGGACAAGCGGTGGGGTCGCTTGTCTATTGGTCGCACATCCAATAGCGTGCGGGGCATGTCGTCAAGCCTCTCATCAGCACCCGAGCCACCGAAGCGGGTCCGCAAGACGCCGGAAGCCCGCCGCGCGGAGATCGTGGCGGCGGCCGCCGCGATCGCGCTGACCGAGGGCCTGGAGTGCATCACCGTGCGCCGGATCGCCGACGAACTGGCCGTGCGGCCGGGGTTGATCAGCCACTACTTCCCGGCCGTCGAGGACCTGGTCGCCGAGGCCTTCGGCGTGGCCGCCACCGCCGAACTCGACGAGCTGATCCCGGCCGGGGAGGCACCAGGCAGTGCGCTGGAGCGGCTGGCCCGGTTCCTCTCGCTCACCCAGGGTGAGCGGTACGACAGCACCGGCCGGCTCTGGCTCAACGCGCGCTACCTCAGCCGGCAGCGCCCGGTGCTGCGCGAGCGGGTCGGCCACCAGGAGGGCCGCTGGCGCGAGCGGCTGACCGGGCTGATCGAGGAGGGCGTGGCCGCCGGGCTCTTCCGCACCGAGGACCCGCTGGTCACCGCCGTCCAGATCCTGGTGGTGCTCGACGGCCTCGGCGTCCACGTCAACACCGACCGCAGCGGCCACCCTCCCGCCGTCGCCGATCTGGCCGCCGTCACCGCCGAACGCGAACTCGGCCTGCCGAAGGGCGCCCTCCGGGCGCACACCCCCCACTGACCCGTTCTCCCCGAGGGAGCCCCGCGTTGCCCACCGATCTTCTCCTGCTCTCCGCCCGGCTGCTCGACCCGGCCACCGGCCGGCTCCTGCCGCAGACCGCGCTGGCCGCCGCCGACGGCCGGATCACCCACCTCGGCGGGCCCGAGCTGCGCTCCCTGGCCGGCCCGGCCACCACGGTGATCGACCTCAAGGGGGCCGTGGTCACCCCCGGCTTCGTGGACGGGCACCTGCACCCGGTCTCCGGCGCCGAACGGACCGCCGGCACCGACCTGAGCGGCTGCACCGACCTGGCCGCCGTCCGGGCGGTGCTCGCCGAGGCCGTCCGGGCGCTGAAGCCGGGCGAGTGGCTGCGCGGCTGGGGCCTGGACCCGAACGCGTTCGGCAGCGGCCCGGTCGAGGCGCGGGCGCTCGGGGCGGTGCTGGACGGCGTACCGGCGCTGATCGACCTGTTCGACGCGCACTCCGCGCTGGCCAGCCCCCGCGCGCTGGAGCTCGCGGGCGTGACCGGGCCGCGCAGCTTCGACCAGGCCGCCGAGATCGTCTGCGACGCCGACGGGCGGCCCACCGGGCTGCTCCTGGAGGACGCCGCCTGCGAGGCGGTCGAGGCGCACGCACCCCGGCCCACCGAGGCCCAGGCGCAGGCCCGGGCCGCCGAGGTGCTGCGCGGCATGGCCGCGGCCGGCCTGACCGGCGGCCACGCCATGGACGCGCACGGCGACTCGCTGGAGCGCTACGCCAAGCTGGAGGCGGCCGGCGAGCTGCCGCTCCGCGTCCGGATCGCCCCGCAGTGCCAGCCGGGCGCGGACGAGGCGGCGGTGGCCGCGCTGATCGCCGCCCAGGGCACCGGCGGGCGGTACTGGCGGGTGGCCGGCGTGAAGCTGTTCATGGACGGCACCATCGACAACGGCACCGCCTGGCTGGAGCACCCCGACTGCCACGGCGAGTCCACCCACGCGTTCTGGCCCGACCCGGCCGCCTACGGCCGGGTGATCGCCGAGCTGCACCGGGCGGGCATCCCCACCGCCACCCACGCGATCGGCGATGCCGCCGTCCGCCACGCGCTCGACTCGATCGAGCGGGCCCAGGCGGGCACCACGTCCGTCCGGCACCGGATCGAGCACATCGAGACCGTGCCCGACGACACCCTGCGCCGCTTCGCCCGGCTCGGTGTGCTCGCCTCGATGCAGCCGACGCACTGCTGCGAGTTCACCCGGGCGGACCACACCGACAACTGGTCCCGCCGCCTCGGCGAGGAGCGGGCCGCCCGCGCCTGGCGCTGCCGCGACCTGTGGGAGGCCGGCGCCCGGGTGGTGCTCGGCTCCGACTGGCCGATCGCGCCGTACGCCCCGCTCGGCGTGATGGCCGGGGCCCGCCACCGGCGGCCCAGCCGTGACCTCACCGAGCCGCCGCACGGCCCGGGCCAGGCCCTCACCCCGCTCCAGGCTCTCCAGGGCTACACCCTCAACCCGGCCTGGGCGGCCGGGGAGGAGCAGCTGGCCGGCCGGCTCGCGGTGGGCTACCGGGCCGACCTCACCGTGCTCGCCGAGAACCCGCTCGACGTACCGGACACCGAGCTCGCCGAGGTGCCGGTGCTGCTCACCGTGCTCGACGGCCGCCCGACGCACCGGGCGGCCGCGCTCTGACCGGCCCTACTGCTGCTGCACGGGCCGCTCCGGCCCGGGCTTGTCCAGCGACACCGAGTCGGTCGAGGCCGCATCGGTCGGCATCCGGTCGGTCGCAGCCGCGTCGGCCGGAGCCGGGTCGGTCGAGGGCGCCTCGGCCGGAGCCACCGGGTGGTGGTCCGTCGGGGTGAGGACGGGGCCCGCCCAGTACGGGGGCGGGTCCTCCTCGCGCTTGCCGAAGGCGGCGGAGAGGCCGAGCAGCACCACCATGGCGCTCATCGGCCAGACCAGCAGGGCGCCCGTGGCGCCGAGTTCGAGACCGGCCCCGAACTGCACGCCGACACCCGCGTGCCGGGCCTGGGCGATCACGTCGGCCTTCGAACTGCCCGGGCCGAGCCACATGCCGAACCACCAGGCGATCAGCGAACCGAGCAGGCCGCCGGCGGCCAGACCGAGGGCCACCGCGATGCCGCCGCCCCGGCGGCGGCTGAGCAGGAAGACGACCAGGGCGGTGAGCAGCCCGGCACCCAGCCCGATCAGGGTGAAGACACCGTCGGCGCCGACCCGCTGCTCGCCCTCGGGGTCGGCGTACTGGATCGCGGTGGTGGTGGCGATCAGCGGCACCCGGGGCGCCAGCCAGTACCAGAGCCCGCCCGCCGCCAGGCCGAGCACCGCGCCGGCGGCCGCCAGCGCCCCGCCGATCGCCAGCTCGGGCAGGACCCGGCGCGCCCGCTCCTCCGGCTCGGCGGCGAGCAGGTCCGCGCCGACGACGGTGGGGAAGGGGTCGGAGTGGGCGTCGGGACCGGCAGGGCTGTCAGGACCCGCAGGTGTGTTCGGTACGGTCACCCGACCATCGTTTCATGACTCCGTCACGGAAGAGGGCCCGGTCCCGGCTACCGGGCCCGGCCGGGCCGCGCCCGCGCCGGCCTACGGGCGGACGGTGGCCCGCCGGTAGGCCCAGGTGGCGAGGGTGAGCGAGACCAGCCCGACCGCGGCGCAGACCGCCAGGTCGCCGCCGACCGCCGCCCAGTCGGGCGCGGCGGTGAAGGTACGGGCGAAGGCCTCGACCCCGTAGGTGGAGGGGAGCAGGTCGCGCAGCCAGCGGATCACCGAGGGCAGGTGGCCGACCGGCAGCACGCCGAGCAGCAGCGCGGCGGACATCCCCAGCTGGCCGAGCAGGGTGGCCAGCTCCTGCCGGGGCGCGAGCAGCCCGAGCGCGGCGCCGAGGCCGGCCAGTGCGGCACCGGCCAGCGGGACGACGGCCAGCAGCACCCAGAGGTGGGCCAGCGGCAGCCCGAACAGCACCGCGCCGACGCCCGCCGTGACGAACACCCCGGGCACCGTGAACGAGGCGTACGCGGCGGCGGTGCCGAGCACCACCGAGGCCGGCGGCACCGGCAGCGTCGCGTAGTGGTCGAGCCCGCCGGTGGCGCGCAGCTTGCCGAAGTACTGGGCCAGCAGGTTGAGCGCCACGAAGGCGACCACCAGCACGCTGGAGCCCGCGACCACCGCGTGGGCGGCCGGGTTGTCGCCGGGGTCGACCACGCCGCGCATCATCACCAGGATGCCGAGCGACTGGAAGGTGGCCACGAAGAGCAGCGGGATCCGGCTCACCTTGGCCCGGGCCAGCTGGGCCCGGTAGACGGCGGCCAGCGCCGGCAGCAGCCGGGCGGCGGGGGCGAGCGGCGCGGCCGTCGCGGTGACCGGCGGGGCGTCGAGCAGGGTCATGCGGTGCGCCCTTCCGGCCGTACGGAGCGGCGTACACAGCGGATCGACCTGTGTACGGAGTTGTCGGCCGCGCGGTGGCCGGCCGGGTACCCGGCGCGGACGGGGGTCACTTGACCAGCCCCTCGTGCCGGCCGCCGAGCTTGAGGTACGCGTCCTCCAGGCTCGGGGTGGCCAGGGTGAAGTCGTCCAGGGCGGCGAAGGCCGGGCCGGTGGTGACGGCGGCGACCAGTTCGCGGGCCTGCTCGGGGGTGGTGCGCACGGTCCAGCGGCGGCCGGTCCGTTCGGCCCGTTCGGCCAGCCGGGCGACGGCGGGCACCTCGAGCGGGGCCTCGGTCCGCCAGACCAGGTCGAGCCGGACGTCCCCGTCCACCAGGGCCTTGAGCCCGCCGGGCGTGTCGCAGGCGATCACCCGGCCGTCGTCGATCACGGCCACCCGGTCGAGCACCGTCTCGGCCTCGATCACGTTGTGGGTGACCAGCAGCACGGTGGCGCCCTGCTCGGCCCGGCGGCGGTCCACGGCGGCCCAGACGGCGCGGCGGGCGATCGGGTCCATCCCGGTGGTGGGCTCGTCCAGCACCAGCAGCGGACGCTCACCCACCAGCGTGGCCGCGAAGCAGGCCAGTCGGCGCTGGCCGCCGGAGAGCTTGGCGAGCGGCCGGCCGGCCAGCTCCTCGAGCCCCAGCTCGGTGAGGACGGCGGCCGTCTCGGCGCGGGCGGCGGCCCGGCTCAGGCCGCGCAGGCGGCCGGTGGTCTCGGCGGCCAGCGCCACGGTGAGCTCGTCGAGCGCGGTCGACTCCTGCCCGAGGTACCCGAGCAGCCGGGCGGCCCGGTCCGGGTGGCGGACGATGTCGTGGCCGAGGATCTCGATGCTGCCCCGGTCGGGCTTGAGCAGCCCGGTGAGCTGCCGGACGAGGGTGGACTTGCCCGCGCCGTTCGGGCCGAGCAGCCCGAAGACCTCACCGCGCCGGACGTCCAGGTCGATGCCGTCGTTGGCACGGATCTCGGGCGCCGCGCCACGGCTGCGGTAGGTCTTGGCAAGGTCTCGTACGGTGCAGCAGGCAGGGCCGCCGAGGTCCCCTTGCGGCCGGGCCTGGGGTACCCGCCGGTCGGTGTCGCTCACGGTCGAAGACTCTACGCGCTGGCCGATCCGAATCGGACCAGGGGTACAGGGCTTCCGTGCCGCGCAACCCACTCCCAGGCCCTGTCTGTATCAGATTGAGGGGGTCAGGCTTCCCTGCCGGAACGGCGGTGCTGTCCCTGCGGCGAATCGCCCGTGGTCCCGGGCTCAGCCCTCCTCGGGGGGCGGCTGGGCACCGGGCACCCGACTGGCCAGTTCCTTCCAGAAACCCGCCCGGATCGCGTAGCGGTCGTGCTCGTCGATCTGGTCGTCCTTGTGCGCGAGCAGGCCGAAGCGGGCGGCGTAGCGCAGCAGCTCGCCGTCCAGGCGGTGCGGGATGCGGGGGTAGTCGGCCCAGAGCTGGGCGAGGCGGTGCGGGGCGGCCAGCCGGTCGGTCCAGCGGCGGGCGAAGACCTGCCCGACCTCGTGGGCGTCGCCGCCGATGGTGGTGATGTCCTCCTCGCGGTCGGCCCAGCGCTGCTCGGAGCTGGTGAGCTGGGCCAGGCTGGGCAGCTGCTCACCGGCCGGGTGGCCGGCCGGGCGCTCGATCTGCCCCCGGTCGGAGGACCAGCGCAGCACCAGCGAGACCGGCGCCGGGGCGGCGGCGGGTGCGTGGCCGGGCGTGCTGCGGATGGCCAGGTCCTTGGGCGTGGGCACCACCCGCAGCGCCGGCTGCGGACCCACCGCCACGGCCGGCTCGCCGCCGGCCCCGGCCTCGGCCGTCCCCGCCGCTCCCCCACCCACCACGACGGCGGCAGCAGCCGCGCCCGCCGCACCGCCCGGCTCCGCGAAGGCGGGCTTCGGCTCGTACTCCCCGGCCGCCGCGCCGTACTCGGGGGGCGGTACGTAGTCCGGTGGCGGCACGTAGGCCGGCTGCGGCGGCGCGTACTCGGGCGGCCGGCCGTACTCCTGGCGGGCTCCGTACTCCTGGCGCGGTCCGTACTCCGCCGCCGGTCCGTAGTACGGCGGCGCGGCGGTGGCGAACAGGTCGGCCAGGCCGGCCCGGGGGCCGGGCGGCGGGCACTGGGCGGGCACCTCGCGCAGCCGGACGGCGCGTTCGATCCACTCGCGGTCGAGCACCCGGCGTTCGTCGGCCTCGCCGACCAGGTCCTCGGACTGGTTGAAGTCGCCGTCGGCGGCCTGGAGCGCCCAGAGGTGGACCACCACCCCGTGCTCCTTGGCGGACATCATGCCGGGCAGCAGGTCGCCGTCCCCGGTGATCAGCACCACGTCGGCGCAGGCCCGGTTGCGGGCCAGCTCGGAGAGCTCGGCGTGCATCGCGGCGTCCACGCCCTTCTGCACCCGGCGGCCCTCCGCCCGGGTGAGCGCGCCGAGCCGGACGGTGACCCGGGGCAGCACCCGCAGACGGCGGTGCTCGGGCAGCGGGCGGCGGTCGGGGGCGGCGTCGAACCAGTAGATCCGCAGCAGCGGCAGGCCGGTCTCGGCCTCGGCGCGCTCGCGCAGCCCGGCGATCAGCGCGGTGTGGTCCACCGTGATCCGCGAGCGGTGCGCCTCCCCCGCGAGCAGGCTGGCCGAGGCCCCGAGCAGGTATCCGGCATCCACCAGGACGACGCAGCGGTCCACGGGCGTTCCCTTCCTCCGGCCGGCCCCGTCGCCGGGGGTCCACCGCGCGCCCGCGTACGCGTGCGCCGCGGCGGGCTCCGGCCGCTCGGCCATTGGGCCTTCCTCTACCCCGCGCGCCCGGTGGTGAACCCGAGCGCGGGCGCGCGGCTGGTACGGTGCGAGGCCAGGGGCTGTCGGACAGCACCCCGGGCGGAGCCGGACGGTCGAGGGAACATGCGGAAGAGAGCAATCGCGCTGGGCCTCGCCCTCGTGGCGGCGGCGGGCGCGGTGCTGCTGGCGCCGACGGTGGCCACCGAGGCCTCCCGGGGCAACACCGTGATCGACTCCGTCACCGTCAACGACGGCCGTTCGCTCATGCTCGGCCCGGTGGAGAAGCTCAGCTTCCCGGTGGTGGTGACCGCCAGCGACGACTCCGGCATCAAGGGGATCGACCCGGTCGGCGTCTGGGGCCCCTCGTACGGCGTGCTCAAGGTGAGTCCGATGCGGTGCGAGGCGAGGTCCGCGCGGACCTCGGTCTGCCGGGGCACCGTGACGGTGGACCCGATGAAGAAGGACCTCTACAACGACGAGGTCGGCACCTGGTTCGTCGACCTCAAGGTCCGGGCCAACGACGGCGACCGGTACGTGGGCCAGACGGCGGGCGGCTTCTCCATCAAGCGCGCCGCCCGGATGACCGGCACCAGACTGCCGTCGAACCCCACGATCGGCCAGGAACTCTCCGTGGAGGGCTGGCTCGCCCGCGCCTTCTACACCGACAACCGCTACCACGGCTACCCGGACGGCACCGCCTACCTCCAGTTCCGCCCGCGCGGCAGCCACCTCTGGACCACCGTCGCCACCGCCACCTCCGACGTCTCCGGCATCGTCCGCGCCAAGACCACCGTCACCGGCCCCGGCGACTACCAGTGGTACTCCCCCGGCGACAAGTGGACGGGCGACGCGGTATCGCCCGAACTCCCCGTCAGCTGACGGCTGTTCAGCCTGCCGCCCCTCGGCCACGCAACCGGTCGAGCAGCCGCGGCGCCTCCCGGTCCGTCTTCGCCCGCCACCAGTAGTCGACCGGCGCCTCTGGCCGCACGTCCTCGTACACGGCGGCCAGCCCGAGCAACTCCACCGGAGTGTCCGCCAGGAGGGTGTACCCGTCCTTCTCGGCGTACCACTCGTCCGGCTCCCCCTCCTCCTCGGCCGGCACCACCCGCAGCGCGTACCCACGGCGCTCCAGCAGTTGGAGGCAGGTCTCCCAGACGTTGACGTGACTCGACAGGCGCGGCATGCGGCGAGCCTAGCGGGTGGACGCGCTCTCCACCCCGGCCGGGCGGGTGCGAGGATCGGCGGGGGAGATCGCTCGCCGACCGGGGCGGGCCGGACTGGTACGGGGGTTGCAGCAGATGACCGCACGCGCAGTAGGGACAACCGACGATTCCCCCGTCCGGATCGGGGCACTGGCTCCGCTGAGCCGGCCGGGGTGGGCCGAGGCCGGGCGGCACCTGGTGGCCGGGCTGGAGTTGGCGGTGCGAGAGGTGAACGCGGCCGGCGGGATCGGCGGGCGCCCGCTCGAACTGCTGATCCGGGACACGGCCGCGGATCCGGCCCGGGCCACCGCCGCCGTGGACGAGCTGGCCGGGCTGGGGGTGGCCGCGCTGGCCGGGGAGTACCACAGCGTGGTCGCCCGCGCCGTCGCCGCCCGGGCGGACGAGCTCGGGCTGCCGTACCTCTGCTCCTCCGCCGTGCTCGACGCCCTCACCGACCGGCCGACCGACCTGGTCGCCCGGCTCTGCCCGGCGCAGTCGCACAGTTGGCGGGTCTACGCGGACTTCCTGCGCGAGGCGGGCCACACCCGGATCGCCGTGGCCAGCCAACCGAGCGTCTACTGGGCCGCCGGCACCCGTCTGCTCCGCGAGTACCTCGCCCCGCACGGCGGCACCCTGGTCGAACTCGACCTGGCCACCCTCGACCCCGCCGCCGTCCCCGGGGAACTCGTCCGGCACGGTGCCACCGCCCTGCTCCTGCTGACCGGCATCCCGGAGCCGGCCGGCTCGATCGTCCGCGCGGTACGCCAGGATCCGCGCCTGGCCGGGCTGTTGATCGGCGCCCCGGCCGGCCAACCGGAGTTCGCCGAGTGGGCCGAACTGCTCGGCGCGGACGGCGCGGCCGTCCCCTTCCTGCGCTACCTGCCCGAGCACCTCGGCCCACTCGGCACCCGGGTGGCGGCCGAGCTGCGCGAACTCCTTGGCGAGGCACCCTCCTTCGTCGCCCTCGAGGGCTACGACACGGTCGCCGTGCTCGCCGCCCTGCTGCGCACCCGGGGCACCCGGGGCACCCGGGGCACCGACCGAGCCCAACTCGCGTCCGGCTGGCCCCTGGTGGCCGTCGAAGGCACCCGGGGTGAGATTCGCTTCTCCCGCCGCCCGGGCGTCAGCGTCTGGCAGTGGGCCTGGCCCCCGGTCCAGGTCACCGACCGCGACCCGGCCGACCCGGCCCGCTTCCGCGCCCTGCACCAGGGGTGAGCCTGCGGGGCCCGGCGGCGCGGCGCAGTGGTCGAGACCATTCGGTGGCTAGGCTGCGCGCATGGACATCGTGATCCCGCTCTTCGACAACTTCGAACCGCTCGACGCGATCGGGCCGTACGAGATCCTCGCGTACGTGCCGGGTGCGACCGTACGGTTCGTCACGGCCCGGCCCGGGCTGGTGCAGGACGTGTTGGGGTCGCTGCCGGTGCAGGTGGCGACCTCGTACGCCGAGGTGGAGCGGTGTGACGTGCTGCTGATCCCGGGCGGCGGCAGCTTCCTGACCATGTCCGCCGACCCCGAATTCCTCGACTGGGTACGGCGGATGCACACCGGCACCCGCTTCACCACCTCGGTCTGCACCGGCTCCCTGGTGCTCGGCGCGGCCGGCCTGCTGACCGGCCTGACCGCCACCACCCACTGGGCGGCCGTCGCCGACCTGGAGGCCCACGGCGCCACCTACTCCGCCGAGCGAGTGGTCCGCCAAGGCCGGATCATCACCTCGGCCGGCGTCTCCTCCGGCATCGACATGGCGGTGCGGCTGGCCGCCCTGCTCACCGATGAGGTGACCGCCCAGGCGATCCAGCTCTACACCGAGTACGACCCCCAACCTCCTTTCGACACCGGCTCCTTGGCCAAGGCCCCCGCCGAGGTGGTCGAACGGGCGCGAAGCCTCCGTTAGGGCCCGTCGCCCCGCAGGCGGGGGTTTGAAGACGGGCCCCAGCCGAGGGCCGCCAGCAGGTGGGCCACCAGCGGGTTCGGGTCACCGGTGCGCCAGGCCACGGCGACCCGGGTGTGGGCGGCGGGGGTCAGGCGGCGGCAGGCGACGCCCCGGAGCCGGATCCGGCGGAGGCCGGCCGGGGCGAGCGAGACGCCGAGGCCGGCCTCGACCAGGGCACAGACGGTGGGCCACTCCACGGCGTGTTGGGCGATCTGCGGCGTGAAGCCCGCCGCCGTGCAGAGGCCGGTGATCCGGTCATAGAGCCCCGGGCCGGCCTCGCGCGGCAGCAGGACGAACGGGTCATCCGCCAACTGGTCTACCCGGACCGAGACTTGGGCCGCAAGCGGGTGGCCGCGCGGCAGCACCGCGACCAGCGGCTCGTCCAGCACCGTCCGGAACTCCAACTCCGGCTCCGTGGCAGGCGGCTCGCGCAACAGACCGAGGTCGATGCCGCCCTCCCGCAGTGCGTCGAGCTGCGGCGCGCTGGTCATCTCCCGGATCTCCAGCGTGACTTCGGGGTGGCTGCTACGGAAGGTGTGCAGCAGCCCGGGCAGCACGGTCAACGCCAACGAGGCCGCGAACCCGATCCGCAGCCGCCCGGCCCGACCGCCGCCGACCGCCCGGGCGGCGGCCAGCCCGTCCGCCAACCCGCCGAGCGCAGTCCGCGCGGCGGGCAGCAGGGCCGCCCCGGCCGGGGTGAGCGCGACCCGGCCCGGGCCACGGCTGAACAGCGGGTACCCGACCCGCTCCTCCAGCCGCCGGATCTGCTGACTGAACGGCGGCTGGGCGACGCCCAGCCGGGCGGCGGCCCGGCCGAAGTGCAGCTCCTCGGCGAGCAGGAGGAAGGCGTGCAACTGCGGCAGCGGCAGTTCGGGTCGGTCCATATCCCTACAGATACCAGCTGATCGCCGATGGAGTATTGGACGTATCGCCGCCACCACGCCTAGCGTTCGACGCATGACGGCACCCGGCACCACACCCGACACCGCACACCCGGCCGCCCGGCGCGCCATCCTCAGCGGCTCCACCTTCGAGGACCAGATCGGCTACGCCCGGGCCGTGGTGGACGGCGACTGGGTGCACGTCTCCGGCACCACCGGCTTCGACTACGCCACCATGACCATCGCCGAAGGCGTGGTCGAGCAGGCCGAGCAGTGCCTGCGCAACATCGCGACCGCCCTGGCCGAGGCGGGCTGCACCTTCGCGGACGTGGTCCGGGTGCGCTACCTGCTGCCCGAGCGCGCGGACTTCGAGCCCTGCTGGCCCGCCCTGCGGGGCGCCTTCGGCGAGGTGCGGCCGGCCGCCACGATGATGGTCTGCGGGCTGGCCGACCCCCGGATGCGGATCGAGATCGAGGCCACCGCCCGGCGCCGGGCCGGCTAGAGCCTGCCGAGCGGCCGGCCGACTGCGCTCCCCGCACGGCCGTGCCCCTGCGGCCGAGGCGGACGAGCGGCCTCGCTAGGATCACCGCCACGTCGAAGGCCGGGTCAGGGGAGTGGGCATGTTCGCGGGATTGCGGAGTCGGGCGCGGGAGAGGGACCTCCGGCGGGCCGACCGCCTGCTCGCCGAGGGTCACCGCTTCGAGGCTGCGGCGGGCCGCGCACAGGCCGAACCGGCCTACCGGAAGGCGGTCGAGCTGCTCACCGCCCGCCTCGGCGGCGAGGCCTCGGCGACCCTGGCGGCTCGCGTCCGGTGGGCGGACACGCTCGCGCAACTCGCCCGGCGGGAGGAGGCGGCAGCCGAGCTGCGCGCCGCGCTCGTGCACTGCCCGGCCGTACTGGGCGAGGACCATCCGAGTACCTGCAACGCCCGGCGCAGCCTCGCCACCCTCCTGCTGCTCCAGGGTCACCCGGAGGAGGCGCTGGAGCTCACCGAGACCGTACTGCGCCGTCGTCCCGCACCGGACGTGCTCGGCCTGGCGGCCTGGGACGTCAGACTCCGGGCCCTGGGCTCCCTCGGCCGCCACCGGGAGGCCGCCGACGCGGCGCCGGCGCTGCGCGAGCGGCTGGCCCAGGCGTACGGCGCGGACGACCTCCGTACGCTGAAGATCGGCGCCGATCGGGCCCAACACCTGGTCCAGCTGGGCGAGTACGAGACCGCCGAGCACGAGTGCCGGGAGCTGATCGAGCTGCGCGGCGCGGTGGACCTGTTCCAACTGGCCGTCACGAACGCCCTCGTCCTGGCCCTCGTCGGCCTCGGCCGCCACGAGGAGGCCGAGGCCGCCGCCCGGAAGGCACTCACCCGGGCCGAGGGAGACGTCGGCATCTCGCTGGCCCTCGGCCTCGCCCGCAGCCTCCGTGGCAGCGGGCGCCACGAGGACGCCTGGCGGGCCGCTGCGGACGCCAAGGCGAAGTTCCTGCTCACCAACCCCCGCCCCGTCCTCGCCGCACCCGTGCACACCGTCCTGGCTCAGACCCTGCTCGGCATCGGCCACCTGCCGCAGGCCGAAGCCGAGGCCCACCGCGCCGTCGAACTCGCCGCCACCCACCTCACCCCCGCCCACCACAGCACGCTGGAAGCCGCCACCACTCTGGGCACCGTCCTCGCCGCCACCGACCGCCGCACCGAGGCCATCGAACACCTCACCCGCTGCGCCGCCGCCTGGCGCGAGCACTACGGTCCCGACCACCCCCGCACCCGCGCCACCGAAGCCGAGCTCGCCGCCCTGGCCTGACGGCCGCCGGGCCAGACCTGACCGGACCGACCACCTGAGGGCCCCACCGCAGCGGCGCGCCCGCCTCTCGGCCACCCCCGGCCCGGTCGCCGGCCCACCCCGTTCCGGGACGCCACCTGCCCGTTTCCCGGATGGCGATGCAGCGTCAGTCGAGCGACGCGGAGCCGAGGTCGGCGAGGCCGGGGCCCGCGAGACCGGGGTCGGTGGCTTCGGCGCGGAGGAGGCGGAGGGCGAGCCGGGCGGCGCGGTCGTAGGGGGTGGGGTCCTCGTGGAGGACGGCCTGCGAGTTGGCGGTCTCCAGGAGGGCGATGAGGGCGAAGGCGAGGTCGTCGAGGTCGGTGTCGGGGCGGAGGTCGCCGGCGGTGCGGGCCTCGGCCAGAGCGCCGCGGACGACCTCGTGCCAGGCACGAGCGGCAGCGGCGAGGGCGTCGCGGAGGGGGCCCGGGCGGGCGTCGAACTCGGCGGTGACGTTGAAGAAGAAGCAGCCGCCGGGGAAGACGCGGGCCCGCGAGTAGGCGAGCCAGCCGTCGCAGAGGGCGCGCACCCGGGCCAGGCCGGAGGCGGTGGCGGGGATGGGGGCCAGCACGGCGTCCACGAAGATCCGGCCGGCGGCGCGGACGGTGGCCAGCTGGAGCTCCTCCTTGGACCCGAAGCCGGCGAAGACCCCGCTCTTGCTCAGCCCCAGGTCGGTGGCGAGGCGTCCGATCGAGAGGGCGTCCAGCCCCTCCACGGAGGCGATCTCCACCGCGCGGCCCAGCACGGCGCGCCGGGTCTCCTCACCTCGCAGGATCCGCCCGTCCGTACGCGCGACCACCCCGGCCACCTCCGTTCACCAGCCTCGTACTGCCACCTGTCGTGTCCGCCAGGGTAGTCCCGCGCCGCTCCGACGCCGCACCGCACTGGGCATAAAACTGCACGAACGGTCGTGCTAATATTTCGATCGAGCAAGGCCACCGTTCCAGCACCACCCCGACCAGGGAGATCCGCCATGGACCCGGCCTCGGCACTGGTAAGCACCACCCTCAACACCACCTCGCACCTCGCACCCCGCCTCGCCGGCCGCGCCGCCTTCGAGCTCTTCCAGCGCCCGCTGCGCCGCAGCGCGCTGCGCCCGACCGAACGCGACACCCACCGGGAGGCCGTCCGCAGCGCCCTCGCGGTGAACGGCAAGCGGGTGGCCGTCTACCGCTGGGGCGACGGCACCCGGCCGGTGCTGCTAATGCACGGCTGGCGCTCCCGGGCCTCCCGGTTCGCGCCGTACGTGCCGAGGCTGCGCGCGCTCGGGCTGAGCCCGGTCGCCTTCGACGCCCCCGGGCACGGCGAGTCCGGCGGCCGGACCACCACCGTGCTGGAGTACCGGGCGATCGCGGAGCGGCTCCAGCGCGAGTACGGCGGGTTCGAGGCGGTCATCGCGCACTCCCTCGGCGTCGCCGGGGCCTTCCTCGCGCTGCGCGAGGGGGTGCGGGCCGAGCGGCTGGTCGCCATCGCCGGAGTGAGCGAATTCGCCTACCTGCCGGGGGCGTTCTGCGCCGGGCTGGGTCTCAACCGCCGGATCGAGGCCGATCTGCGGCACCGCATCGAGCACGAACTGTTCGCCGGCACCGCCGACCCGTGGCGCCGCTTCGATGCCGCCCACCGGCCGGAGCAGGTGCCGCTGCCGATCCTGGTGGTGCACGACGAGGGCGACCGGGTGGTGCGGCTCGACCACGCCCACCGCCTGGAGGCCGCGTACGGCGACCGGCTCCAGCTCCTGGTCACCCGGGGCCTCGGCCACCGCCGGATCGTCACCGAGCCGACCGTGGTCGACAACGCGATCGGCTTCCTGTCCGTCGGCTCGGCCCGCGCGGCCTGAGCCCACAGTCCCGAACGGCCCGGGTCCGCTGCTGCACAGGGGAGAGCAGCGAGCCCGGGCCGTTCGTCCGGCTCAGAGCGTCACGCCGAGAGCTCGGCCGCGACCAGCTCGGCGATCTGCACGGCGTTGAGCGCCGCGCCCTTGCGCAGGTTGTCGTTGGAGACGAACAGCGCGAGGCCGTGCTCGGCGGTCTCGTCCACCCGGATCCGGCCCACGAAGGACGGGTCCTTGCCGGCGGCCTGGAGCGGGGTGGGGATCTCGGAGAGCTCGACGCCGGGGGCGTCGGCGAGCAGCTCGTAGGCGCGCGCGGGGGTGATCGCGCGCTCGAAGTGGGCGTTCAGCTGGAGCGAGTGGCCGCTGAAGACCGGCACGCGCACGCAGGTGCCGGAGACCTTGAGCCCGGGGATCTCCAGGATCTTGCGGCTCTCGTTGCGGAGCTTCTGCTCCTCGTCGGTCTCGGCCGAGCCGTCGTCCACCAGGTTGCCCGCGAGCGGGACCACGTTGAAGGCGATCGGGCGCCGGTAGACGCCGGGCTCGGGGTACTCGACGGCCTCGCCGTCGAAGGTGAGCCGGTCGGCCTGCTCGACCACCTTGCTCGCCTGGGTGTGCAGCTCGGCCACGCCGGCCAGGCCCGAGCCGGAGACGGCCTGGTAGGTGGTGGCGACCAGGGTGACCAGGCCGGCCTCCTCGTGCAGCGGGCGCAGCACGGGCATGGCGGCCATGGTGGTGCAGTTCGGGTTGGCGATGATGCCCTTGGGGCGGTCCGCGATCGCGTGCGGGTTGACCTCGGAGACCACCAGCGGCACCTCGGGGTCGCGGCGCCAGGCGGAGGAGTTGTCGATCACCACGGCACCGGCCGCCGCGACCTTCGGCGCCAGCTCCTTGGAGGTCGCGCCACCGGCGGAGAAGATCACGATGTCCAGGCCGGTGTAGTCGGCCGTGGCCGCGTCCTCGATGGTGATCTCGCCGTCCTGCCACGGCAGCGTGCGCCCGGCCGAGCGGGCGGAGGCGAACAGCCGCAGCTCGGTGACGGGGAACTTGCGCTCCGCCAGGATGGTGCGCACCACGCCGCCGACCTGCCCGGTCGCTCCTACGATGCCGATCCTCATCAGTGCCACTCCTCGTGTTGTGCCGGTTCTAGAGCCTGTAAAGCCGCACGGAGCCCATCATGCCTGTTCAGGCGCCCAGCGCGGCGAGCCGGTCCAAGGCGTGGGCCACCGAGGCCCGCCCGGCGGGCAGCAGCGGCAGGCGGACGGCCGCGCTGGGCAGCCGGCCCTGGGCGTGCAGCACGCCCTTGATGACGGCGGGGTTCGGCTCGGTGAAGAGCGTGGCCGAGAACGCGGCGAGCGCGTGGCCGAGCGCCCGGGCCCGGGCCACGTCCCCCTCCCGCCAGGCCGTGGCCAGCTCGGCGAACCGGCCGGTGGCCAGGTGCGCGGAGGCCAGGATGCCGCCGGGGGCGCCGAGCGCGAGCAGCGCCGAGTAGTACGGGTCGTCCCCGGCCAGCACCGCGAAGCCCGCCGGGGTGTCGCCGAGCAGGTCGACCGTCGGCTGGTCGACCGAACCGACCGCGTGCTTGACCCCGATCACGCCGGGCAGCGCGGCGAGCTCGCGCAGGGTGTCGGCACCGATGCTCTGGCCGGTGCGGTACGGGATGTTGTAGACCACCAGCGGCACGGCGCTGGCGGCGGCCAGCTGCTCGAAGTGGGCCACCACCCCGCGCTCGCCCGGGCGGCTGAACGAGGGCACGGTGACCAGCGCCGCGTCCGCCCCGGTCAGCCCGGCGAGGGCCCGGGCCGAGGCGCGGGTGTCGCCGCTGCCCGCGCCGACGATCAGCGTGGCGCCGCGCTCCCGGCAGACCCGGCCGCACACCTCGACCACGGCGGCCCGCTCGGCCTCGTCCAGGGTGGCCACCTCGGCCGTGGTGCCGAGCGCGACCAGACCGGCCGCGCCCTCGTCGAGCACCGAGTGCGCCAGGGCCTCCAGCGCCTTGAGCTCCGGCTCGCCGAGGGCGAGGCTCTCGGCCGCGAACGGGGTCACCAGGGGCACGTACACACCGCGAAGTTCCATGCCGCCGAGCCTGCCGGGTGCTGACCCGCCAGGTCCAGTTCCGATTTCCGACGCTACTCGTAAGCAGAACCGATGCTCGGCTCCGGCGCGGCCGTCGAGGCGCAGCGGTTCCGGTACGCGGTGGGCACCCGGTCCGAGCAGAGACCGGCAGCTCCTAGGCTGGGCGCATGCTCGACGTACGCCGCCTGCGCCTGCTGCGCGAACTCGCCCACCGGGGCACCATCGCCGCCGTCGCCGAGGCGCTCTCCTTCAGCCCCTCGGCCGTCTCGCAGCAGCTCTCGGTGCTGGAGCGGGAGGCCGGGGTGGCGCTGCTCGAACGGACCGGGCGCCGGGTGGTGCTGACCCCCGCCGGGCGGGGGCTGGTGCGGCACGCGGAGGCGGTGCTCGAACGGCTGGAGCAGGCCGACGCCGAACTCGCCGGGGCCCGGCGCGGCCTGACCGGGCCGCTGCGGATCGGCACCTACCCCTCCGCCGCCCGCGCGATCATCCCGGCCACCCTGGCCGCCCTGGCCACCGCCCACCCGGGCCTGGAACCGATGGTCACCGAGGTCGACCCGGCCGGCGTCTCGGCCGCGCTGCGGGCCGGCGAGCTGGACGTGGCCCTGGTGCACGAGTACGACTTCGTCCCGCGCGAGCCCGAGCCCGGCCTGGACGGCGAGGCGGTGTTCACCGAGCGGATGTACCTGGCCGCCCCGGTGACCGCGCCCGGCGACGATGCGACCTCCGCCCCCGGGGCCACGCCCGGCGGGGGCGCCATCGCGGACCACCGGCACTCCGCCTGGATCACCGCGCCGCCCGGCACGCTCTGCCACGCGATGGCCGTCCGGGCCTGCCAGGCGGCCGGGTTCACGCCCCGGGTGCGGCACCAGATCGACGACTTCACCACCGTGTTGGCCCTGGTCGCGGTCGGCCAGGGGGTGGCGCTGGTCCCCCAGCTCGGCGTCGACTCGCCGCCCGCGGGGGTGCGCCTCACCGCGCTGCCGATGGCCCGCCGCACCGGCACGGCCTACCGCAGCGGAGCCCGTGCCCACCCCGCCGTGGCGGCCTTCACCGCCGCCCTGCGTGCCGCCCTCCCGCCCGGCCTGCGCGAAAACTCCGGTGACTCCTGATGGCCCCGTGACACCTAATGATCCGTCAACGCGTGTCGTTATCGGGGGGCGAGACCGTCGCCGCAGATCAGACGGGGGTTCGGGGCATGGACGAGGCACGGGACTTCGAGGAGTTCGCAGCCGACAGCGCGCGGCGGCTCTTCCACGTCGCGTACCTGATGTGTGGGGACTGGCACCGGGCGCAGGACCTGGTGCAGACCACACTCGCGAAGATGTACGGCATCTGGGGCAGACTGCGCCGGAACGAGGACGACCCGACCCTGCACGCGTACGCCCGCAAGGTGCTGCTGCGCGCCTACCTGTCGCAGCGTCGGCTGCGCCGGGAGACCGAGCTGGTGGTGGCCGAGCCCGGCGACTACCTGCCCGCCGCCGGGGTCGGCACCTCGCCCGACCTGCGGCTCACCCTGATCGCGGCGCTGCGCGAACTCCCGCCGCGCAACCGGGCGGTGGTGGTGCTTCGCTACCTGGAGGACCACAGCCTGGAGGCCACGGCCGAGATCCTCGGGTGCAGCGTCGGCGCGGTGAAGAGCCTGAGCAACCGCTCGCTCACCAAGCTCCGGGAGATCCTCGGCGAGGACCGGGAGCTGCTCTTCCATGACTGATCCCGGGCGCACTCCCGTCCTCTCGGACACCCGCCCCGACCCGACCCGTCCGACCCTGCCCTGTCCTTACCTCACCCATCCGCATCCGCATCGGATCCGCCCGATCGACCCGATCCGTGCGATCCGTGCGATCCGCCCGATCCGCCCGACCCGTGCGAGCCTGAGGAGCCCCGGCCGTGGAGCTTGAAGACCGACTCGGCGCACTGCTCGGCGAGAGCGTGCGCGAACTGCCCGTCCCGGTGGCGGTGATCGTCGCCGAATCCACCCAGCGGGGTCGCCGGCACCGCAGTCGGCGGCGGGTCGTCCAGCTGACCGGCGCCGCACTGGCCATGGCGGGGCTGGTCTGGGTGAGTTCGTCGATCGACCTGCGGCGCCCGCCCGCCGATCCGGCGGTCAGCGCGGCCGGGGAGAACGTGCTCGGCACGCTGGCCGAACTGCTGCCCAGCGGCGCCGACCTCCGCGAGGTGGCGGGCCCGGCCGGCACCGACCAGGGGCTGACGGTGCGCTACGACAACGGGCTGACCCCGGTCACCCTCACCGTGGAGCTGACCCCCGGCCCGGGCTGCCCCGAGGGGCTGGACTGCCAGACCACCCGGTACTCGGACGGCACCACCGAGACGGTCGAGCGGCTCACCGACGGCTACCGCGTCCGGGCCCACCGCCCGGGCGGCACCGAGGTGCAGCTGACGGTCCGTCCGTGCGCCGACGCCCTGCCGCTCTGGCGCCAGATCGCGGCCAGCCCGCGCTGGGGCGCGACGGTGCCGCTGCACTGACACCGGTTCACTGACGCCGATGCCGCTGCACTCATGCCAGTACCGCTGCGCCGATGGACGGCGCCGCCGCACTGACGGGGCGTGACTCCCCCGTTCCGGGTGCTACCACTCGGGTGGCACCACCAGTGCGGAGCGGTTTCGGCGGGCCGTACGATCTCGGTCAACCGGCGCTTCTCCGCCCGTACGGCGGTCCGGTGGCGCCGCACCGTCACGGGGGAGTATCGCCATGTCAGTCCAGCCGTTGGAGTCCACCGACCCCGAGAGCGTCGGCCCGTACCGTCTGCTCGGCAGACTCGGGGCCGGCGGCATGGGCCGGGTCTATCTGGCCCGCTCGGCCGGCGGCCGGACGGTCGCGGTCAAGGTGGTCCGCGCCGAGCTCGCCGAGGACCAGGAGTTCCGCGACCGGTTCCGCCGCGAGGTGGCCGCCGCCCAGGCCGTCAGCGGGGCATACACCGCGCCCGTGGTGGACGCCGACCGGGACGGGGCGGTGCCCTGGCTAGCCACGGCGTACGTGCTCGGGCCCTCGCTGGCCGAGGCGGTCGCCGCGCACGGCCCACTGCCCGCCGACTCCGTCCGCGCGCTCGGCACCGGCCTGGCCGAGGCGCTGAGCGCGATCCACGCGGCGGGCATCGTGCACCGCGACCTCAAGCCGTCCAACGTGCTGCTGGCCACCGACGGCCCCCGCGTGATCGACTTCGGCATCGCCCGGGCCCTGGAGGGCTCCCGGCTCACCAGCACCGGCCTGGTGGTCGGCTCGCCGGGCTTCATGAGCCCCGAGCAGGTCAGCGGCGCGGCCCCGGTCGGGCCACCGGGAGACGTGTTCGCGCTGGGCGCGGTGCTGGTCTACGCGGCCACCGGGCAGGGGCCGTTCAGCGCCGATTCGGATTCGGCGGCCGCCCTGCTCTACCGGGTGATCCACGACGCGCCGCAGCTCGACGCCGTCCCCGAGGCGCTGCGCCCCGCCGTCACCGCCTGCCTGGCGAAGAACCCGGCCGACCGCCCCTCCCCCGCCGAGCTCGCCGCCCTGCTCGGGGCCGGCCAGCAGCTCACCCGCGCCACCTGGCTCCCGGCCGAGCTCTCCGCCGAGATCGCGTCCCACGCGGCCGAGGTGATGGACATGGAGACCCCAGCCCGGGGCAATCCCGCCGCCGACCCGCGCGCCCCACACCACTCCCCCACCGCGACCAGCCACGCGGCGCTCCCGGCCGACGGCACCATGAAGCTCGGCGCGGCGGCCCCCGCCGCCCCGCCCGGCTTCGGTCCCGCCCCCGAGGGCTTCGGCCCGCCCACGCCCCCGTCTGCCGCCCCGGCTCCGGCCACCGATCAGCGGCCCGCGCAGTCCTCCCGCCGCGGCCTGCTGATCGGTGGCGGAGTGGCCGTGCTCGCCGCCGTCGGCGGCGGCCTCGCCTGGGCGCTCACCGGCGATCCGAAGCAGCCCTCCCCGCCGCCGTCCCCGACGGGGAAGCCCACCACCCCCGCCTCCCCCACCGCCACCAGCGCCCGGCCCCGGACACCCGGGGTGGCGCCGCAGCCGATCTGGTCGAAGACCATCACCGTCAGCCGCGGCCTCGGCTCGGCCATGCCGGTCTGCTCGGACGGCCTGGTCTTCTTCGGCGGCGACGGCCTGGTCGCCCTCCAGCTGAGCGACGGCACCCAGCGCTTCAACAGCCCCGACGCCTCCGCGGGTTACCTCGCCGTGGCGAGCGGCATCGTCTCGTACGGCATGATCACCGACCTGGTGACGGCCGACTCCGCCACCGGCTCGGTGCTCTGGAAGTTCGACGCGACCAAGACGGCCGCCGGTGCCAAGGAGCAGATCGCTCCGGACAAGGTGCTCGCCGCCGACGACCACCTGATCTACGCCACCTGCTCCTTCGTGCCGCTCGACCAGTACGGCCTCCCCGACAGCGGCCAGTCGACCCCGGGCATCATGGCGCTCGACCGCAAGAGCGGGGCGGTGGTCTGGAGCCAGCGCCGCAAGGCCAAGGCCGACAACTACGTGGCCTCCGTGCTCTCCGCGGGCACGATCCTCTACACCGACTCGCAGAAGAACCTGGTGGCCCGGTCCACCAAGGACGGCTCCCAGAGCTGGTTCGCCGACACCGACGACCGGGGCAGCTACTACCAGCCGGTGGCGGACGGGCAGCGGGTCTACTGCTCGGTGGCGGGCAACGGGCTGCAGGCCGTGACCATCGCGGACGGCAAGCAGGCCTGGGCCAAGACCAAGCCAGCCGGCAGCAAGTACTGGTACAGCCCCGCCGCGGTGGGTGACGGCGTGGTCTACAGCGTGTTCGGCGGCCAGTCCTTCACCCTCCCCGGCATGACGTACGCCCCGGCCACCAACCCGGTGCTCTACGCCTACGACGCGGCCCAGGGCACCGAGCTGTGGAAGCTCGAGCTGCCGGACGAGGCCGCGATGGCCGTCTCCCCGGTAGTGGTCGGCACCACCCTCTTCGTGGCCACGCCGAACAAGGGCGTCCACGCCGTGGACACCAAGGCCCGCAAGGTGATCTGGACGTTCCAGACCGGTCTGAGCGACGCCCTCGACTGGCAGCTGGCCACCGACGGGAAGATACTCGTGGCCGCCCAGGGCACGCACGTCTACGCCCTTCCGGCGGTCTGACCCGGCTACCCCCACGAGGCCCGTGGACACCCGTAGACGCGAGACCGTCCTCGGGCCTCACCCGCGTTAGGGTGGACGCTTCAGTCCGCCCCATCCCCGAGGAGCAGCGCCCCGTGGCCGACAGCTTCGTCCATCTCCACGTGCACACCGAGTACTCGATGCTGGACGGGGCCGCGAAGAACGGCAAGCTCTTCGCGGAGGCCGAACGGCAAGGCATGCCCGCGATCGCGATGAGCGACCACGGCAACATGTTCGGCGCGTACGAGTTCTACCACGCGGCCCAGAAGACCGGCGTGAAGCCGATCATCGGCATCGAGGCGTACGTCGCGCCCGGCTCGCGGTTCGAGAAGAAGCCGGTCTTCTGGTCGCCCGGCGGCCAGCGCCCGACCAGCAGCGACGGCGAGGGCGGCAAGGACGTCTCCGGTGGTGGCCGCTACACCCACATGACCATGTGGGCCGAGAACGCGACCGGTCTGCGCAACCTGTTCAAGCTCTCCTCGCTCGCGTCGATGGAGGGTTACTACATGAAGCCCCGGATGGACCGCGAGCTGATCGCGGCCAACTCCACGGGCATCATCGCGACCACCGGCTGCCCCTCCGGCGAGGTGCAGACCCGGCTGCGGCTCGGCCAGTACGAGGAGGCCGTCAAGGCCGCCGCCGCCTACCAGGACATCTTCGGCAAGGAGAACTACTTCCTGGAGCTGATGGACCACGACCTGTCCATCGAGCGCGACGTCCGGGACGACCTGCTGAAGCTCGCCAAGCACCTGAACATCCCGCTGCTGGCCACCAACGACTCGCACTACGTCACCGCCGACCAGGCGGACGCCCACGACAGCCTGCTCTGCGTCGGCGTGGGCAAGAACAAGGACGACCCGAACCGGTTCAAGTTCAACGGCTCCGGTTACTACATCAAGACCCCGGAGGAGATGCGCGAGCTCTTCCCCGACCACCCGGAGGCCTGCTCCAACACGCTGGCGATCGGCGAGCGGATCGGCTCCTACAAGGAGGTCTTCGACTACGTCGACCGGATGCCGCAGTTCGACGTGCCGGAGGGCGAGACCCAGGCCTCCTACCTGCGGCAGAAGATCGCAGCCGGCCTCAAGCACCGCTACGGCGACAACCCGAGCCAGGAGGTGCTCGACCGCGTCGAGCTGGAGATGGGCGTCATCACGCCCATGGGCTTCGACGCGTACTTCCTCGTGGTCGCCGACATCTGCCAGTACGGGCGCGACAACGGCATCCCGGTCGGCCCCGGCCGTGGTTCGGCGGCAGGCTCGATGGTCGCCTACCTGACCGGCATCACCCAGCTCGACCCGCTGGAGCACGACCTCCTCTTCGAGCGGTTCCTCAACCCCGAGCGCATCAACCCCCCGGACGTCGACATCGACTTCGACGACCGCCAGCGCGACCAGATGGTGCGCTACGTCACCGAGAAGTACGGCGCCGCCTACACCGCCCAGGTCAACACCTTCGGCACCATCAAGGCCAAGGCCGCCGTCAAGGACGCCAACCGCATCCTCGGGTACCCCTTCTCGATGGGCGACCGCATCACCAAGGCGATGCCGCCGGACGTGATGGGCAAGGGCGTGCCGCTGGCGGATCTCTTCAACGAGAAGCACCCTCGCTACAACGAGGGCACCGAGATCCGCACCATGTACGCCAACGAGCCCGACGTCAAGAAGATCATCGACACCGGCCTCGGCATCGAGGGCCTGATCCGCGGCACCGGCGTGCACGCCGCCGCCGTCATCCTCTCCTCGACCCCGCTGCTCGAACTGATCCCGCTGCACATGCGGGACAAGGACGGCGTGATCATCACCGGCTTCGACTACCCGTCGTGCGAAGCCATGGGTCTGATCAAGATGGACTTCCTGGGTCTGCGGAACCTGGGCATCATCGACCACTGCATCAAGATCGTGAAGTCCAACCGGGGCGTGGACGTCGACATCGAGAAGATCCCGATCGACGACCCGACCACCTACCAGCTGCTCGCCCGCGGTGACACCCTGGGCGTGTTCCAGCTCGACGGTGGCCCCATGCGCGCCCTGCTCAAGCTCATGAAGCCCACCGAGTTCGCCGACATCTCCGCCGTCTCGGCGCTGTACCGCCCGGGCCCGATGGGCATGAACTCGCACACCAACTACGCGCTCCGCAAGAACGCCCAGCAGGAGATCATCCCGATCCACCCCGAGCTGGAGGAGCCGCTCAAGGACGTCCTCGGCCCCACCTACGGCCTGATCGTCTACCAGGAGCAGGTGCAGCGAGCCGCCCAGGTGCTGGCCGGCTACTCGCTCGGCCAGGCCGACCTGCTCCGCCGCGCGATGGGCAAGAAGAAGAAGGAGGTCCTGGAGAAGGAGTTCGTCCCCTTCCACGCGGGCTGCAAGGAGCGCGGCTACTCCGACGAGGCGATCCAGGCGGTCTGGGACGTGCTGGTCCCGTTCGCCGGGTACGCGTTCAACAAATCGCACTCCGCCGCCTACGGCCTGGTCTCGTACCAGACGGCCTACCTCAAGGCGAACTACCCCGCCGAGTACATGGCCGCCCTGCTCACCTCGGTCGCGGACGACAAGGACAAGATGGCCGTCTACCTGGCGGAGTGCCGCCAGATGGGCATCAAGATCCTCTCCCCCGACGTCAACGAGTCCGTGGTCGACTTCACCGCCGTCGGCTCCGACGTCCGCTTCGGCCTCAAGGCCGTCCGCAACGTGGGCGTCAACGTCATCGAGTCGCTGATCAAGACCCGCAAGGAGAAGGGCAAGTACACCTCCTTCGCGGATTTCCTCGACAAGGTCGAGCTGGTCGCCTGCAACAAGCGCACCATCGACTCGCTGATCAAGGCCGGCGCCTTCGACTCGCTCGGCCACACCCGCCAGTCCCTGGTCGCGGTGCACGAGAACGCGATCGACGCCGTCACCGGCCTCAAGAAGCAGCAGGCCATCGGGCAGGACGACCTGTTCGGCGCGATGGACACCGGGGCCGACGCCCCCGCGATCGGCCTCGACTTCGAGCTGACCGACCGCGAGTGGCCGCGCAAGCAACTGCTCAGCCTGGAGCGGGAGATGCTCGGCCTGTACGTCTCCAGCCACCCGCTGGACGGCGCCGAGCACATCCTGGCCCGCAACCGCGACATCTCCATCGCCGAGCTGCTCGGCTCCGGCCGCACCGAGGGCGAGGTCCGGCTCTCCGGCCTGATCACCAACGTCGACCGCCGGATCAACAAGGCGGGCAACGCCTGGGCGATCATCACCCTGGCCGACCGCGACGGCTCCGTCGAGGTCCTCTTCTTCCCGGCCACCTACAACCTGATGGCCGACCAGATGGTCGAGGACAACGTCATCTCCGCCCGCGGCCGGCTCAACGAGCGCGACGGCTCGCTCTCCATCTTCGGCCAGGAGATCACCACCCTCGACATCTCCTCCGCCGAGCACGGCGGCAAGCCGCCCATCCAGATCACCATGCAGGCCGCCAAGGTCGAGTCCAAGGTCATCCGCGAGCTCAAGCGCTCGCTCAAGGCCCACCCCGGCGACGTCCCGGTCCGCCTGCTCACCACCAGCCGCCAGAAGGACGTGCTCTACGAGCTCGGCTTCCTGGTCGACAACAACACCGCCTTCGCCAGCGAGATCAAGACCCTCCTCGGCCCCTCCGCCTGGACGGTCTGACCCGCCCGCCGCCGCTCATATCCTCCCGGCCCGCTCGCGGGCCGGGAGGATATTCGGTGAAGACTTCCCCGCCGCTGCCTCTAAGATCACCCCCGACCTACCGGAAACGCCGGATCACCAGGTCGTTTCCTTGGAGGGGGCACCCGTGGGCCTCGTTGTCGTCGGCATCCTCGTCGCACTGCTCGTCCTGCTGCTGTGGTCGGTGGTCCGCACCTACAACCGGCTGGTCCGGCTGCGGAACCAGACCCAGGCCTCCTGGGCGCAGATCGACGTCCAGCTCAAGCGCCGGCACGAGCTGATACCGAACCTGGTCGAGGCCGCGCGCGGGTACGCCGGGCACGAGCGGTCCACCTTCGAGACCGTGGTCGCCGCCCGCGGGGTGGCCACCGGGGCCGGGCTCGACGTGACCGGCACCGCCTCGGCCGAGCAGGCGCTGACCGCCTCGCTCGGCAAGCTGCTCGCCCTCGGCGAGAGCTACCCGCAGCTCAAGGCCGATCGCCACTTCGCCACCCTGCAGACCGAGTTGGCCACCGCCGAGGACAAGATCGCGTACGCGCGGCAGTTCTACAACAGCGCCGTGCAGAGCTACCACACCGCGCTCGAGGGCTTCCCGGGCAATCTGGTCGGCAAGCTCGGCGGCGGCCACGGCCACCGCGAGTACTTCGAGGCCGGCTCCGCCGCCGAGGCCCCGGTGCGGGTGAACTTCGCATGAGCGTGGACGCCACCCTCTACTGGAGCGGCGCCGGCCTGGTCGCGCTCTGGTTCGCCCTCTTCGGCCTCGCCCTCGCGGCCACTCGCAACGGCACCGTCCGGCCCGGCCCCGCCACCCAGGAGTTCGGCCCCGAGCCGGAGCCGCCCGCCGTGGTGGCCCTGCTGGCCAACCGCTGGCACTCCTTCGACCACGCCGCCGCCGCGACCCTGCTCGACCTCGCCGCCCGCGGCCTGGTCGAACTCCGCCAGCCCGGTGACGACCCGGGCCAGACCACCGTCCACCGCACCGCCAAGGAGGCCGAGCGGCTCACCCCGTACGAGCAGCGCGTGCTCGGCCGGGTCACCGACCAGGCCCGTGAGAACGGCGCCCCGATCGGCGCCATCGCCTTCCGCTCCACCGAGCGGGCGAGCTCCTGGCACACCGCCTTCCGCAAGGACGTGCTCGCCGAGGCCCGCCGCCGCGGCCTCTCGCGGGCCCGGTTCGGCCCCCTGCTGGCCGGCGCGCTGCACCTTGCCGCATTCGCCCCCGGCGTGCTGCTCGCCCTCGGCGTCATCGCCGGCGGGCACAACATCCGCGCCGCCTTCGTGGTCGGCGCCGTCCCCACCATCCCGCTCAACTACCTGCTGGCCCGGGCGATCGGCGAACGCGCCACCCCGCTCGGCCTGGAGCGGGCCGGCCACTGGGCCGGCGTCCAGGCCTGGCTGCGGGCCCACGAGGACTTCGCCCAGCTGCCACCGGCCTCGGTCACCGTCTGGGACCGCTACCTCGGCTACGGCTCCGCGCTCGGCGTCACCACCCTGACCACCCGCCTGCTCGGCTTCGACGCGGGCGACAAGCGCCGGGTCTGGTCCTCCTACGGCGGCGCCTGGCGCCCGGTGCGGATCAGCTACCCGCGCCTGCGGCCCGCCTTCGGCGCCTCCCCGGCCCAGCTGCTCCGCCAGGCCGGCGCGGCCGCCGTCGTCGCCGTCGGCCTGGTCCTGTTCGTGACGCTGCGCCGGCCCGAGTGGGCCGTCACCACCGGCGACGTGGGCCACTCCATGCGGCGGGCCGGCCTGCTGCTGTCCTTCGGCTGGGTCGTCATCGGCCTGCTCGCCCTGGCCGTCGCCAGCCGCTTCCACCGCTGGACGCTCTTCCTCGCCTTCCTGGCCCTGATGCCCGGCAACTTCGCCAGCGGACACGGCTGGCTCCGCGACGGCCTGGCACACCGGGGCCCGCTGCTCGGTGAGAGCATCGCCATCGGCTGCGCCCTCCTGCTGGCCGCCGCCTACCTCATCCTCGCGGCCCTCGAGCGCCGCACCCCCCACACCGTCACCGGCGAGGTCCTCCGCCTCGAGCCCCGCGCCAACCCCAGACTCCCCCGCTACCTCGCCCTCGACCCCGGCACCACCGACCGCACCACCGCCTGGGCCCTCCCCGCCGACGCCCCACCCCTCCCCCCGGGCAGCATCGTCCGCCTCACCGTCTCCCCCAACACCCGCGTCATCCGCTCCGCCGAACCGGTCGCGGCCTGAGCGGCCGCACCTGCGGATTCACCCGCGAGCTACGGGGGTCGAGGCTAGGATCCGGGGATCGGAGCGGGACGGCGGACGGAGCCAGGGCATGGACCACGAGGACGAAGCCGAGCTCAAGCGGGCACTCGGCATCCGGTCCTGGCGGAACCTCTCCAAGGAGAAGGTGGTCAGGTTCGCGGCCGCGATACCCGACGTGGGCACCGAGGTGCGCCTGAAGATCATCGAGCAGTTCCCCGCCTTCAAGGACCTCGCCAAGGGCTCCGTGGACGCGGTCCGACAGGCACACCAATCGACGGTCGACGCCAACGAGACGAGCCAGGACCACTTCCACCGGGCGTCCCAACAGCAGCGGGACGCCCTCAAGACCGATCTCGACCGGGACGACCTCAGCTGGGAGCAGCGGCAGGTCCTCCACGAGCGCTACCGGGAGAACGTGCAGCAGGAGTACCGGAAGGACAGCGAGTCCAAGAAGTTCCTGGAGGCGGGGCTCAGGACGGTGGCGGTCGGCGCCGGTGCCGCGCTCGCCCTGGGTGCGGCCTTCGTCGGCGTCAAGGTGCTCGGCGAGGCCAAGGACGGCTCGGGGGACTCACCGGGCTCCTAGAGCGCGACCGGCCGGCCCTGGGGCGTGGTCAGTCCCCGATGAACTGCAGGTAGCTGCCCGGCGTGGCCGCGCACTGGGCGAGGAGACCGTCGAGATCGAGCAGGGCCGCCCGCTGCCGCCCGTCGGCGCAGTCATCGACCAGGGCGGCGACCTCCCGGCGGGCGGCTTCGGCCTCCTGCTCGTTGAACAGGGTGTCGCCGTACGGGTCAACCCAGCCCAACTTGCCCGAGCCGTGGCGGTCCAGGGAGCTCAGCGCATGGGCGAGTGCCTCGCCGTACGCGTAGGACCCGCGGAGCAGGGTGGCCCGTGACGAGCCGCGGCCGGGGCGGGCCGAGTGGAGTTCGAGTTCGATGCCCATGGTCCACCGATGCTCCCACGGTCAGTGGCGGACGACCGGCTCGACGAAGAGGGTGTCGGTGCCGCGGGCGTCGTTGCCGGCGGCGAGGGAGGTACCGGGCCAGGCGATCTTGAAGGAGTGGGTCTCGCCGGGCGGGGTGATGGTCATGGTGGTGACCGGGTCGCCGTTGTGGCCCTTGGGGGCCGGGCGGTACCAGACGGTGGCCTGGGCGAACTGGTTGAAGGCGAGGGTGACGGGGGCCGCCTGGCCCCGGCCGCGCGGGACGGAGGTGGAGCCCTCGCTGATCGCCAGGTCGATCCCGGGGAAGCCGTTCAGGACGCAGGCCTGCTGGGACTTGTTGTAGAAGGACACCGTGACGGAGACCAGGTCCGGCAGGGGCGGGGTCGCGTTGCCCACCGAGTTGGAGATGACCAGGCTGTCCGTGGTGCAGGCGGCGGTGCCCGGGATCTTGGCCGGCGTGGTGCCGTCGCCCTGGGCCTTGACCGGCGAGGCGGTCACTGCGGTCTTGCCGGCGGAACCGGTGGTGCCGGCCGAACCGCCGGCCGAACCGCCGGTGGAGCCCGGGGCGGCGCTGCCGGCCGCGGCCGGGGCGCCTGCGGCGGCCGCCGCGCTGCTCGGCGCCGAGACGGCCGCGCCGCCGTCGGCCGGCTTGTCGTCCTGGCAGGCCGTCAGCGCCAGACCCGTCACGACCAGCACCGCACCTGCCGCAAGGGCACGCTGAACACGCATCTGAGAATCTCCCCGAGAGTGGTGGCGCCGCGAACTCCCCGTCGCGGCCCCTGAAGCGTCACACAGCCGGGAAGCGCCGGTCCACCGCTCCAGGCCGCTGGGGACAGAGCTGTGACGGTGTCCCGGTTCTGTCCCAGAGCCCTGTCGCATGCGACCTGACCAGGCACGATGGCCGTACACCGCCACTTACGGCCACCCCTTGCCCGTCCGTGCCGGACCCGGTTGCGCGGAGGTGCACCGGGCCCCACGGCGACCGGGCAGCCAAAACTGCCCACCACCGGTCACCGGGGGCAGCCGACGCACCGTCGGCCCGTCCGACCCGCTGCTCAGCGCAGCTCAGCGCAGCTCGCGCCGGATGACGAACCGCAGGCCGCTGTAGGTGTCGTCGATCGCGCAGACCTTGTTGTCGACCAACCCGGTCGGCAGCAGGACCGCCCGGATCACGTCCTCGCCGAGGTCGGTCGGGATCCGGGCCGCCTTCTTCGGCCAGGCGATCCAGAGCCCGGCGGCCGGGCGCATGCAGGAGCGGAACTCGCCCAGCCGGTCGGCGAGTTCGGCGCGGTCGGCCGGGTACCAGAGGGCCACGTCGAAGGGGACGAGGGTGCCCCCGAACGGCAGGTCGAGCGGCGGCGTGCCGCCGATGACCACCACCTCGCTGTCGGGCCCGATGCCGAGCTTGCGGGGCAGCGGGGTGGCGGAGTACCCGGCCACCGGGCGTCAGCCGTCGAGCCCGGTGTCACGCCCGGTGTCACGCCCGGTGTCACGCCCGGTGTCACGCCCGGCGTCGAGTTCGGCGTCGAGTTCGGCGAGGAAGTCGAGGGCGACGGCCCAGGTGCGGTCGGCGGCCTCGGCGTCGTAGTCGGGCAGCTCGGGGTCGGTGAAGAGGTGGCCGGCGCCCCGGTAGCGGTGGACCTCCACGTCCGCGCCGATCTTGAGCATGTTGAGGTACCAGGCGTTCAGCCAGTCCTCCGGCTCGAACGGGTCGGGCTCGGCCACGTGCAGCTGGACCGGGATGGTGGTAGCCGCGTCCTCGCGGATGTCGGAGGTGCCGTGCAGGAGCAACAGGCCGAGCGCCTTCTCGTCGGCCAGCGCGAGGTTCTGCGCGAGCGCGCCGCCGAGCGAGAAGCCGGCGTAGACCAGCGGGGGCAGGCCCGGCGCGAGCAGCGGGGCCACGGCGGTGACGGCGCGTCGGAGCAGCTCGTCGGAGGTGACCTCCTCGCGGTACTCCTGCCCCTCCTCCACCGTGTCGAAGACCTTGCCCTCGAAGAGGTCCGGTACGAGCACCTGGTGCCCGGCCTCGCGCAGGCGCTCGGCGGCGGCGTGCACGGCGGGCCGCAGGCCGTACGCGGAGTGGAAGAGGACGATCTGAGCCACGGGTGTTCCTTCACTGACGGTCAGGGGCGGTCTCCATCATCGCTCATGAGGCCCGGAAGCGATTGTCAGTGGGGCCGGGCAGGATGCAGTCATGACCACTTCCGTGAAGGGCCCCGCCAGCTATTTCCCGTCCATCGAGCAGAAGTACGGCCGTCCGGTCGCCGAGTGGCTGGAGCTGATCCGCTCCGCGCCGCTGACCAAGCACATGGAGCTCGTCGGCTGGCTGAAGGCCGAGCACGGCCTCGGTCACGGCCACGCCAACGCCCTCGTCAAGCACGCCCTGACCGAGGCCTGACCGAGGCTTGAGCAGAAGCTGCACCGAGCCTCAGGACACCACGTCCTTGCGGGCGAAGCCGCGGAAGGCGAGGGCGAGCAGCACCACGGCGTACGAGACCGAGAGCGAGGCGCCCTGGATCATGCCGCCCCACTCCAGCTGCGGTTGGAGGGCGTCGGCCCAGGCGTACTGCCAGTGGGCGGGGAGCCACTCGCGCAGCGAGCCGAGCGCGGTGATCGCGTCCAGCACGCCGGTGATGATGGAGAGGAAGACGGCCCCGCCGACGGCGCCCAGCGGGGCGTCGGTCGCGGTGGAGAGCCAGAAGGCGAGCGCGGCGATGACGAGCTCGCTGAGGAAGACGAAGGCGACGGCCAGGGCCAGCCGGGGCAGCGCCTCGGTGGCGGAGAGGCTGCCGCCGGTGGGCAGCCGCAGGTCGCCCCAGCCGTAGGCGGCGGTGCCGACGGCCAGGCCGACCAGCGGCAGCAGCACGATGGCCGCCGCCGAGAAGGCCAGGCCGACGGTGAACTTGCGGGCCAGCAGCCGGGCCCGCGGCACCGGTGCGGCCAGCAGGTACCGCAGGGACGACCAGCTGGCCTCGGCGGCCACGGTGTCGCCGCAGAACAGCGCCACCGGGATGACCAGCAGGAAGCCGGTGCCCATGAAGAGCAGGGTGGCGGCGAAGTTCGGGCCGGAGGCGGTGGCCAGCTCGATGAAGGTGGTGCGGTCGGCCCGGCCGGGCGTGCCGCCGATCTGGAAGGCCAGCAGCACGATCACCGGCAGCGCGGCCAGCACCCCTCCGATCACCAGCGTCCGCCGCCGTCGGAGCTGACGGACGGCCTCCACCCGCAACGGCAGGGTCCGCCCGGCCCGGTACCCGGGCGCGCCGGCGAGCCCCTCGGTACCGACAGGACCGACAGGACCAACAGGACTGCCAGAGCCGCCACGGCTGCCAGAGCCGCCAGGGCTGCCAGAGCTGACTGCGCTCACGCGGAGCCTCCGATCAGGGAGAGGAAGGCGTCCTCCAGGCGGCGGTTCGGCCCGGCGGATTCGACCGGGACACCGAGGGCGACCAGCTCGGCGACCAGGGCGCTGGCGGCCAGGCCGTCCAGCTGGACGAGCAGGCCGCGTTCGGCCGGCTCGACGGCGGCGACGCCGGGCAGCTCGGCGGCCTTCTCGGCGGCGGCCGCGAGGGCCTCGGGGCCGTACGAGGGCGGGGTGCCGATCAGCAGCTGCTCGCCGTGGCCGACGATCTCGGCCACCGGGCCGGCGGTGACCAGGCGGCCCCGGTCCATCACCACCAGGTGGGTGCAGCTCTGTTCGACCTCGGCGAGCAGGTGGGAGGAGACGATGACGGTGCGGCCCTCGGCGGCGTAACGGATCATCACCTCCCGCATCTCGCGGATCTGCGGCGGGTCGAGCCCGTTGGTGGGCTCGTCCAGGATCAGCAGGTCGGGCAGGCCGAGCATGGCCTGGGCGATGGCCAGGCGCTGCCGCATGCCCTGCGAGTAGGTGCGGACGGCGCGGTCCAGCGCCTCGCCGAGGTCGGCGATGGCCAGCGCCTCCTCGAAGTGGGCGTCCTCGGCCGGGCGGCCGGTGGCCTCCCAGTAGAGGTGCAGGTTGGCCCGGCCGGTGAGGTGCGGCAGGAAGCCGGCCCCCTCGACGAAGGCGCCGACCCGGGAGAGCACCGGCGCGCCGGGCCGCACTGCGTGGCCGAACAGCCGGATCTCGCCCGCGTCGGGCCGGATCAGGCCCATCAGCATCCGCAGCGTGGTGGTCTTGCCGGCTCCGTTGGGCCCGAGCAGGCCGAGCACCTGGCCGCGTTCGACCTGGAAGGAGAGCTCCCGCACGGCGTACCGGTCGGCGGCCTTGCGGTACCGCTTGGTCAGCCCGGTGATCCGCAGCGGCACCCCGGCCAGCTCCGGGTCGGGCGCGGGGGCGCGCAGCCGGCGGCGGCCGAACACCAGGGCGGCGGCGGCCAGCACGGCGAGCAGCGGGAGCAGCCAGGTGCGGGTGGGCAGCGGGGTGGACTCGGTGCGCAGCTCGGCCACGGTCGGCGCGGTGAGCTCGCCGACCAGCGAGATCCGGTAGGTGGCGGGCTCGGCCGGCGAGGCGTACCCGAGGTCGGTGGAGGCGAACACCAGCCGCAGCCGGTGCCCGGCCGGGAAGGTGTGGTCCACGGCGGGCAGCGTGACGGTGGCCGTCTGCGTACTCGTCGACGCCGTACCGGTGCCGCCGGTCAGGCGCAGCGGGGCGACCAGCTGCTGCGGCAGGGTCTGCTTGCCGTCCGGGCCGAGGTCGTAGAGCTTGGCGAAGAGCACGGCGTCCGGCCGGTCGGAGCCGACCTGGACGACGGCGGTCGGGGCGCCGGTGAGGTGGAGCGGTTCGGTCAGCGGGGCGGAGTCGAAGCTCGCGTACTGGCCGGGGAAGTCGATGCTCAGGCCGAGGCCGAGGGAGTTCGCCTGGGCGAGGGCGCCGCCGATGCCGGGGAGGGCGGAGATGTTGGGCGGGGCACCGCCGGGCGGGTTGCTGATGTTCTGGGCCGGTCCGGTGAGCGGGTAGCTGCGGGTGGCGGTGCCGCCGAGGCCTGCGTAGCGGTCGGCGTCGGCGCCGCGCAGCACGGCCTGGAAGCCGGTGGAGTCGACGCCGCCGGTGCGGGTGACCCGGAAGGCCGGGCCGGTGTCCACGGACTCGCCGCGCAGGTAGTGGTCGAACCAGGCGGTGACCCGGGCGTCGGTGCGCTGGCTGCCCTCGGTGCCGCCGTCGTGGCCGCCGGCGAACCAGTCGACGGCGGTGGGCGCGCCGTTGGCGGCCACCGCCTTGGCGATCGCGTCGCCCTGGTCGAGCGGGAAGAGCGAGTCCTGCTGACCCTGGATCACCAGGGTGGGCTTGGTGAGCCTGGCGGCCACCGAGGAGGGGCTGGAGCGTTCGAGCAGCTTCACCGCCTCGGCGTCGGGCCGCCCGGCGGTGGCCACCCGGTCGTACATCGCGCACAGCTCGTCAAGGAACTTGCCGCAACCGGGCGGGCCCGCCTCGGCTCCGGCCCCGGGCTTGCGCGCGGCCGTCGGGTCGATGCCCGCACCACTCGCACCGGTGGTGAAGAAGATGCCGGCCCAGAGCTTCTTGAACACGCCGTCGCCCTGGTGCCCCTGGGCGCCCTGGGGGAAGAGCGAGTCGGCCAGGTTCCACCAGGTGATCTGGCTGGCCACGGCGTCGATCCGGGGGTCGTACGCGGCGCCGAGCAGTGCGGCGCCGCCGCCGTACGAGGCGCCGGTGATGCCCACCCGGGGGTCGCCGGGGGCGTCGAGCCGCACCTCGGGGCGCTGGGCCAGCCAGTCCACCAGGTGCCGCACGTCGGCGATCTCGCGGTCGGGCGCGTCGAGGCCGATCTTGCCGGTGGAGTGGCCGAAGCCGCGGGCCGACCAGGTCAGCACGGCGTACCCGGCCCGGGCCAGCTGCCGGGCCCGGTCGGCCTGGTCGGCCTTGCTGCCGCCGAAGCCGTGGGCCAGCAGGATCGCCGGGCGCGGCGTGCTGCCGGTGGTGAAGAAGGAGGTGTCGATCTGCACGGTGGCCGCGCTGCCGGGCGTCTCGGGCATGGCGAGGAAACGGTCCTCCTCGCGCACCGCCGCCGGCCCGCCCGCCGTGGCCACCGCCACCCCGCCGAGGGCGAGCAGCACCAGCACCACCAGCCCGACCACCCACCGGCGCCGCTGCCCCCGAGGCAGGCCAAGCCTTCGATGCAGCGGCAGCCGCAGCCGCACCCCACCCAGTCTCATGGTCATGGACCCTATCGGGCCGCCGGGTAGGAGCCGGGTAAGCCCTCCCGCGATCCGGTGGGGCGCCCTACTTCCGGCGGCTCTTGAGCAGCAGTTCGCGCGAGTAGCGGTCCACCGCCGTGCTAGTCCCGCCGGGGAAGTCCACGGCCGCCCAGGCATGGTAGACGTCGGGGCGGAACTCGGCGGTCTGCAGCCAGCCGCTGCGCACGTACGTGGTCGGGGCGCTGTTGCCGGCGCCGTCGGTGCCATCCACCTTGCCCGCGTAGTGGCCGGCGGACTTGGTCATCACGTCGGCGAAGGTGTCGGCCAGCGGGGTGAGCATGGCGGGGGTGATGCCGTACCGGCCGCTCAGGTACGCCCGGTAGAGGCCGTCGCAGTCCAGGCTGCCGTGGCTGTTGTCCTCGCGGTCGGTGCCGAGCGGCGCGTAGGTCCAGTCGTAGGCGGGGCGGCCCTTGGCGTCGGTGTACCTGCGGACGGTGCCGAAGAACCAGTCCACGCTGGTCTTGACCAGCCGGTCGTACGTCTTCACCCGGGCCGGGTCGTCGGCGAGCGCCTCGTGCGCCTCGGCGAGGTTCTGGAAGGCGTAGTCGAACATCATCTGCTGGTTCCACGGCACCGGCCGGCCGCCCTGGTAGGGGTCGGCGGCGGCGAAGTACATCCGGTCGCCGTGCGAGAGGTCGAGCAGCCGGGCCAGCACGTGCCGGTCCATGCTCGTGTCGGCCTGGCTCAGGTAGGTCCGGGCCCGGGCCAGGTAGGTGGTGCCGTAGTGGTGCGGGTCGCCGCCGGTGACCGGGGCTCCGGCCAGGGCGGGGGTCTTCAGGATCAGCCGGGCGCAGGAGGCCAGGTGGCCGATCGGGTCGCCCTGCTCGCCGCCGGTGCCGATCGGACGGGTGGTCACCTCGTTGGGCCAGGCCGGGTCCACGGTGCCGGTCCAGAGCACGTGCTGCCCGACCGGGGCGGGTGCGAGGTCGTCGCGCTCGGAGAGCACGGCGTCGCAGTGGCCGATCATCTTGTCGAGCACGGCGCGGTCGTGGGAGAGCTCGTAGACCACGCCCATCGCCTGGGTCTCCTCGCCGCTGCGGCCCTGGGCCCAGTTGTTGCCGAGGTTGTCGGCGGCGGGGGTGAGGCCGTGCAGGTACGCCCGGAAGGAGGCGTAGTCGGCGGCGGTCGGCGGCCCGTCGGGGCTGCTCAACTTCAGCTCCGCCGCCGCCTGGGCCGCCCCCGGCGCCCCGGCCCCGCCGGTGGGCGCCGCCACACCGAAGACGGCCGCGCTGCCGCGCACCGCCCCGGCGGCGGACTCCTCGCCGGCCGTGACCGCGGCCGCGCAGAGCCCGAGCAGCACCAGCGCCGCGCCACCGAGCGCCAGCCTCGTCCGTTCCATCCCAGCCCCCTCCGGTCCGTGAAGCTCCCAGCAGTACCACCCCCGTCCGCCGCCGGCACCCGCTCGCCCGGCACTCTGCCCGCCCGGACACCCACCCGGCCCTGCTGGGCAGCGGCGACTCCTGGTCAACCACCCGGCCGAGCCCCCATAGTGACGCCATGACATCCCTCGTACGCCACGTCACGGTCGACTGCGCCGACGCCTACACCCTCGGCTCGTTCTGGGCCCGGGTGCTGGACGGCTCCCTCGCCGAGGACGACTTCCCGGGTGACCCGATGGCCCTGCTCAGCTGCGCCAACGGGGTGCAGATCCTCTTCATCACCGGCCCGGACGCCAAGACCGGCAAGAACCGGGTGCACTTCGACCTCCAGCCCCAGGACCGCACCCGGGACGCCGAGGTGACGCGCCTGCTGGCCCTCGGCGCCACCCAGCTCGACGACCAGCGCCGCCCCGACGGCACCGGCTGGGTGGTGATGGCCGACATCGAGGGCAACGAGTTCTGCGTCGAACGCAGCGCAGCCGAACGCGGCGAGACCGAACGCGCCTGAGTTTCACGGCCGGGATCGGACAAAACGACCCGCTAGGGTACGAATCCACCCCGGTGGATTCGACCTCGTGAGGTGCACGTGCTGGTCCGGCCGCTCGCCACGCTGCTCGGGATCCTCGTGGTGACGCTCGCCCTCGGGTGGGGCGTCGACCAGGTGCTGCAGCGGGTCGCGGCCCGCCGCCCGGCCGACCGGGTCTGGCCGCTGCTGCGGCGCTGCCGGGTGCCGCTCCAGGTGGTGATCGCGGCCGGGCTGCTGCTGGGCACCCGTCCGATCGAGCGGCTCTTCGACCTGAAGGGCGACGGTACGCACCACGCCGTGCTGCTGGTGCTGATCGCCGGCCTCGGCTGGCTCACCGTCCGGGTGGTGGCGGCCGGGCTGGTCGCCTTCCTCAGCCGGTACGAGGGCCGCTGGGCCGAGGACCCGGCCCGGCTCCGGCGGGTGCACACCCAGACCAGCGTGCTGCGACGGGTGGTCAGCGCGCTGATCGCGGTGGTCACCGCCGCCGTGATGCTGCTGACCTTCGACGCGATGCGCACCATCGGCACCAGCCTGCTCGCCTCGGCCGGCATCCTCGGCATCGTCGCGGGCATCGCCGCCCAGTCGGCCCTGGGCAACTTCTTCGCCGGCCTGCAGATCGCCTTCGGCGACACCGTCAGGATCGGCGACACCGTGGTGGTGGACACCCAGCAGGGCACAGTCGAGGAGATCACCCTCACCTACCTGGTGATCCGGCTCTGGGACTACCGCCGCCTGATCGTGCCGGTCTCCTACTTCGTCTCCAAGCCCTTCGAGAACTGGACCCGCCGCCACCCGGGCCTGCTCGCCTGGGTCGTCCTGCACCTCGACCACACCACCCCGGTGCCCGAGCTGCGCGCCGCCCTGCACTCCTTCCTGGAGACCGACCCGCACTGGGACGGCGAGGAGTGGTCGCTCCAGGTCACCGACACCACCCCGTCCACCCTGGTGGTCCGGGCCGCCATGACGGCCCGGACCCCGGACGAGGCCGCGCTGCTCCGCTTCGAGGTCCGCGAACACCTCGTCGCGTACCTGCGCGACACCCACCCCGCCGCCCTCCCCCGCCTCCGCACCGGCGAGGGCACGGAAGCGGGCGAGGACGGGGGGAAGGAGAGCGCCTAAGCGGTCGGCCGTGGCGGGATCTGCCGGAAGCGCAGCGGGTCCGCCACCGGCTCCTGACTGCTCCCGTCACCCTGGCGGCGGAAGCCGAGCCCGGGCAGTCCGAGCGACTCGGCGATGCCGGGGGCGGCCGGACGGCCGGAGGGCGCAGCGTGCTGGCCGACGTGCGCCGACCCCACCACCACCAGGTACTTGGCGTCGTCCGGGAGCTCCGCCTGCCGCTCCCGGATCGCCTCCACCGCGTAGGCGTTCATCCGCCTGGCCCGCTCGTACGCCTCCGGGTTCACCTGGTCGGGGGCACGCATCGGACCGTCCGGCTTCCGGGCGGGGAAGCCGTCGATCAGCTGGACGTCCACCCCGTGCTCACGGGCCGCCGTGAGCGTGTTCAGGATCGCGTCGTTCCCGACGTGCCACCGGTCGTTGTACCGGGTCAGCGCCTGGGTCAGCTGGGGCGACGGCTCGGCACCGCCCATGAAGGCGGTCACGTCGGCCTGCAGCGCGTCGTCCCGGAAGTGCTCCAGGTACAGCGTGCGCACGCCGGAATCCCGCAGCTGCCCCATCTGCCCGGTCAGGAAGGACCAGGTCTGCGGGTCGCTGTGGGTCTCGCCGAGGACGAACCCGTCGTGCTGCGCCAGCACGTTGCCGGCCTGCTGGTGGGCTTCCTGGTCCTCCGGCAGCAGCGCCTCGACCGCCGCCGGGTCGAGCAACGGCCGGTTCTCGGCCGCGAGCTCGTCCGCGAACCGGTCGATCTCCTGCACCCGGGTGTCCTGGCTCGCCCAGTAGTCCCGGGTCTCCGGGTTGGCGCGGCCGTACTCCGCCAGGAAGTCACCCGGCTTGAGCCCGTCGTGCGCCACCATGCTGGTGTCGCCCTGGCTGCGCAGGCCGTGCCGGGTCACGTCCCGGGCCGCGCTGACCACGCCGGCGTAGCGGTCGTTCAGCGTGGTGGGGTCGAGCCGCGAGGTGAACCGGCCGGTGCCCGGGTCGTAGCTGACCTCGGGGTGGGCCGGGTCGGGGCCAAGGCGCCAGACCCCGTCGGCGCCCTGCACACCCCGGTGCTGGTCGGCGTGGAACTTCATCCAGCCTTCCAGCGACTCCACCGCCCGCCCGTGGGCTTCGTTGGCCTGCCGGCGCGCGCCCTTCTCCGCGTCCCGCTCGGCCCTGGCGTCGGTCGGCAGGTACGCGGCCCAGGACTTCTCGGGCTTGGGCGGCTGCGCCTGCCGCGGGAAGGTGCTCGCCGCCGAGTGGCCCTCCGGGTTGGTGTGCGCGGTGCCGAAGCCGTCCTGGTCCGGGTGTGCCGGGCCGTCGTCGGCGGGTCGCCGGAAGCTGCTGTAGCGGTCCATGAACTCGGGGTCGTGCGGCCCGGAGATGTTGTGCTCCTGCGGGTCGGCGACCGAGGCCCAGACCGTCCAGTCCTCGCCGAAGTGCGCGGGCATCGCCGTCGGGTCGGCCGTGCTGACCCGGCGGTCCGTCAGATCGGCCCAGCGCAGCGTGCCGTCCCGGTCGTGCACCAGGGCGACCGCGTGACCGTCACCCTTCGCGCCCGTCCCCAGCACGGTGGCGAAGGTGCCCGGGCCCCCGGCCCGCACCTTGTCCATCAGCTGCCGCACGGCGTCCGGCCCCTCGCCGAACAGCGCCGGGCCGTCGTGCCGCTTCCAGAGCGTGTTGCCCGGGATCTCCTCCACCGTGCCGTGCAGCGTCTGCCCGGACACCCGGGCCCGCCCGAAGTGGGTGTCCCGGTACGCCTCCACGTTCTCCAGGCAGGCGTTCAGGTCCGAGCCCGGCCGGAACCGCTCGCCCGGGTGCACCGGAGCGGCGTGCGGGTTCACCTTCTGGAGCAGCGAGTTGCTCATCGGCGGGTGCAGGCGGCCCGGCTCCCCGAGGTAGCCCTCCAACTCCCGGGTGAGCGGGTGGTCCTTGCCGAAGGACTGGTAGCCGCGGTCCTGCATGACGGCCGAGGTGTTCTCGTACGCGGGCGTGCGGCGCCGCTTCTCGGCCGGCTCCCCGTGGTCCGCGTACCTGTCCCCGTACCCGTTCTCGTCCTCCTCCTCGTCCCGGGAACGCTTGCGTTCGCTCCGCTCCCCCGGCACGTGCTCGGTGGGCGGGTGCTCGACAGGCGCGTGCTCGGCGGGCCCGGAGGCGGGGGTGTGCCGGGCGGCGGCCGGCGGTGCGGGGGACAGGTCGTCATGCGGCAGCCCGGACACCGAGCCGAAACCCTGGCCCGCGTCCACCCGCTGCTGAGCCGCGATCTGCTTCTCGCTGTCGGCCCGCATCCGGTCGATCCAGTGGCCGCCCCGGCTGGGGTCGAACAGGACGGCCAGGTTGTCGATCTTCCCCTGCTCCGAGAACGGCTTGTTGTCGCGTCCCATGGGCTCACCCATGATCGTCCGCATGGTGCCCTCGATGAACGCCTTGCTGCCCTCCACCGCCTGCTGGTGCCCGGGCGCCTCGGCGGCCAAGCGGTCCGCCGTGGCCCGGACGTCCTGGAGCGTGCGGCCGGGCTGCTGGAGCTCCGTCACCCGGTCCACCTGGCCGGCCAGTCGGTCGCGCAGCCCGGTCAGCTCGTCGCGCAGCATCGGGAAGGCGGGGTGGTCGGTGTTCAGGTTCTTGACCAGCTCCTGCGCCTGGCGGTCGAAGAACTGCAGCTGCTCGCGGGCGGTGACGCCGTAGGTCCCGCTGGACATCCGCACCCGGTCCGCCTCGGTCGGCGGGTCCAGGTTCAGCGGCCGTCGGTTCACCCGCGCGGGGTGGTGGTTGCCGGGCTGCTCGACCACCTCGTGGCTGACCACCTCCCAGCCGTCCGGGCCGTGCTTGAGGATGTTGGTCACCCGGTAGAGGTCGGGCTGACCGTGCGTCATGTACTCGTCCACGCCGAACCAGTCACTGACCGGCCGGGTGGTCTGGAACTCAGTGGTGTGCTGCAGGTGCGAGCTGGCCGAGTAACTCTGGAAGTGCCAGACGGTGAAGTCGTGCGGGGTCACGTCGGTGATGGCGTAGGCACAGCCGTTCATGCCGCCGGTCATCACCAGTCCCTCCCCCGGCCTCGACGGGTCCGGGTGCAGCGGGACGGTGACCTTGCCGATCGAGCCCTCGACGCGCGGGTCCGGCGCGCCGTACTTGTACGGCACGTACGAGCCCGTGACGTAGTGGTGGTCGGGCTGCACCGGGGGCAGCTCGACGCCGGCCGGCGGCCGGGGGAAGTTCTGGTCGTGCTCGACGTACTTCTCCCAGGCCGGGGTCAGCACGAAGCCGTTCTTGCCGGGCACGATGTTCTGCCGGTCGGGCACCAGCGCGAACCAGTGCTGCCCGCTGTTGTCCACCGCCGCCACGAAGGCGTTGGCCTGGTGCTTGGCCAGTCCGGGCATGCGCTGCATCGCGCCGCTGGTGAAGTCGGCCGAGACCGGGACGTGCTGGTTCATCAGCAGGTCGACCGGATCCTCGACCATCATCCGCTCGACCGTGCCCTCCGGCGGGAGCAGGATCTCGGGCGCCGGTGCGTGCTCCTCGTCGCCGTGCTGCATCGGGTCGTCGTGCTGCTGGTCGTGCTGCTGCTGGTCGTGGTCGTGCGCCGGCTGCTCCTGCTGCTCGTGCGGGGTCTGCTGCTGGTGCGAGGTCTGCTGCTCGTGCGGAGCCTGCTCCTCGTGGGGGGTCACCGTGCCGAAGCCCCGGCTGCGGGAGGCCGACGGGGCCGGGGAGAGGTCGTCGATCTCCATGTCCTGCGAACCGGGCTGGCGCCTCTTGACCGGCGGCTCCGCGGACGGCGGCGGCGAGGCCATCTGCACGTCGCCGTCGGAGTCCATGTCGGTGCGGTCGCGCTTGGGCACGGCGTCGGTCCGGACGTCCCGGATCGGCTTGGGCAGTGCCTCGTGGCCGGCCGGGAGCGGCCCGGGCATGCCGGCGGGGCGGTTGGCGAACTCGCCGGAGGAGGAGACCGGCAGCGCCGGGGTCCTGTCGTCCTCGACGTGCAGCTCGTCGCCGATGTTCCGGGCGCTGGGGCTCGGGTCCTTGTCCGCCGAGGAGAGCACGTTCGTCAGGTCGCCCTGGGTCTTGGGCGCCATGATCTCCCGCAGGTCCTTCGGCACCAGGCCGTTGGCCTCCAGGCTGTGCACGGCCGTGAGCAGGTCGGCGGTGTGCGAGGAGTAGAGCGCCTCGCCCGGCAGCTGACCGTGGGCGACGGCGTTGACCACCTCGGGGTCGCGGACCAGGTGCGGGTCCAGGAAGTTCTGCACCCACTTGTTGACGGTCTCGTCGCCGAACCGCAGGTTCGACTCGCTGTTGGACAGCTTGGCCGTGATGTCCTCGATCAGCGCGGGGACGTCCTCGACCTTGGCGGTCAGCGCGTGCTCGAACATGCCGGCCGGGTGGTTCTCCCCGGCACCGGCCCGGGCGTAGGCGCCACCGTACTGCCGGCCGACCAGCTCGTGGTCGGCCACGGCCCAGGCCACCCGGGCGGCGCTCTTGTCGTCCTTGCCGGCCTTGATCTGCTCCTGGTGGACCTCCTCCACCCGCTTGCGCACCACCTCGGCGGCGGCCACGTCCCGCTTGGCCTCGGCCAGCTTCGCCGGGGCCTCCTCCAGCTTCTTCCGGGCGGCGGTCAGCTTCTCGCCCGCCTTCGTCCGCGCCTTGGCGTCGGCGGCGGCCTCCGCCTTCTTCGTCTGGTCGGTCTTGGCGGCCTGGGCCGAGGCCTCCGCCTTCTGCTTGGCCGCGTCGTACGCCTTCTCGGCGTCCGTGACGGCCTTCGGGCCCTCGTTCAGCTCCTTCTGCCGCTTGGTCTCGACCTTCTTCGCCTTGTCCAGGTCGTTGGCGGCGGCCTCCACCTTGCGGTCGGCGCCGGTCGGCTTGGCCACCTCGGCCAGCCGCTGCTTGACCTCCGCCTCGCGCAGCTTGGCGCGGTCACCCGGCAGCTGCTCGCCAAGCTGCCTGAGCTGGTCCGGGGTGGCCTTGGGCTGCCCGCTGCGCAGATCGGCGGCGAGGTCGCGCAGCGGCTTCCCCTGCGCGCCGGCCTTCTCGTACCGGCCCGCCAGGCTGTCCAGTTGGCCGGCCAGCCGCTCCCGGGCGGCCGGGGTCCGCAGGCCGGCGGTGCCGCCGCCCGCCGTCAGCGTCGCCGCCGCGTCGTCCAGCAGCTTCGGGCCGGTGACCCCGTTGACCAGGGCCAGGTCCTCGACCGCCTGCTTCTTGACCTTCTGCTGCACCTTCCCCAGTGCCTCGTGCACCGCCGCGATCTGCTCCGGCCGGGGCGCGGTGGGGTGCACCCCGTCCACCGCCTTCGCCAGCTCCGCCAACTCCGGCTTGGCCACGGTGTCCAGGCCGGACCGGCCGAGCTGGCGCTCCAGCTCCGCCCGGGTCTCCACCGCGCTCTTGTGGTCACCGACCCCGGCCGGGTCGAAGGCCTTGCCCACCGCCGGGCCGTAGGTGGCGCCCAGGTCGACGGTGTCCTTGTCGGCCGCGAGGTCGCGGCGGACCAGCTCCGCCTCCTCATGGCCGCCCGCCGCGAGGCGCTTCTCCGCCTCCGAGCCGAGCCTGTCGTAGATCCGGTGCCGGTCGGGCGCCATGTCGGTGACGAAGTCGCCGAACGCCTCGGACGCGGCCCGGTGGGCCTCCGGGTCGAGCGACCGGGCCTTCAGCACGGCCGCCGTCACGTACTTGTGCACCATGTAGTCGGCGATCACGTGGTTGCGGTTGATCCGGGCCGCCGCCAACTCGGGCTTCTTGTCGCTGCGGAGCACGAGCTTCTCGGCGTGCGGCTGCTCCGACATCACCCCGTGCTCGGAGTAGCCGAACGCCTTGCGGTAGCTGTCGTTGAGCTTCTTCCAGTCCTGCGCGGAGGTCTTCCCGGTCGGCTCCGGCACCCCGCCCTCGCGCGGGCCGGCGGGCTTGGCGGGCGGCGGCGACTTCAGCGCCTGCTCCGCCGCCGCCAGGTCCTTCTCCCGCTGCTCACGGGCCGTCTTCAACTCCTCGGCCCGGAGCTTGAGGTCGTCGGCGTGCGACTGGAAGACCTTGGCCTGGTCCTTGGAGGCGGCCTTCACCCGGTCGTCGGCCGTCGTCCGGAGCTCCGCGACCCGGGCCTCCTGGGCCTTGATGTGGGCGATGGCGTCCGGCAGCACGCGGACCTCCGCCTCCTGGCGGGCCCGCTGCAGGGCCGGCAGCTCGGGGCTGGTCGGCTTGGTCTGCTTGAGGTACTCGTGCTCGAAGATCGCCATCCGGTCCTGCTGGCCCTGGATGCGGCCCAGCGTGGAATCGACCTGCTCCTTGCGGGTCTGGAGCGCCAGCCGCTCCTCCGGGGTGATCCCGGGCTTGCCGAGGTCGGACTCCAGCCTGCCGGACTCGTCCCTGAGCCCTGCGGCCCGGTCGGCGAGCTCCTTCTCGTTCCGGGAGAGCACGTCGACGTGCTGGCGCTTCTGCTGGCGGTAGCTACCCAGCATCGCGGCGGTGTCGCCGTCCTCCAGATCGGCCCGGTCGTACTTCTCGATCTCGGGCCGGAGCTTCGCGAACTCGTCCTTGGACTTGGCCGAGTCGCCGAGGAACTTCTCGATCGAGTCGGCGGCCTTCTTGCCGTCGATCTTGTGCGAGTACTCACCGGTGGCCGGAGCGGCGCTCGTGCTCGTGCTCGCGACCGCAGGGGCGGGCGAGAGGTCGTCGCCGTGCGGGGCCGGGGACTCGGTGTGCGGAGTCTCCGCGTGCGGCTGCGGGGTCTCGGTGTGCGGGGTGTCCTGGTGCGGGGTCGGGGTCTCGGGCGTGCCGCCTTCCGCCTGGCGGAAGAACTCGCCGAGGCCGGAGACCGCCTCGATGTGGTCGACCGGGTTGGCCCGGCCACCCGTGTACACCGCCTGCGGGTCCTTGCCGTACAGCTGCTCCAGCAGCGGCCGCAACGCCTGCTCGTGCTCGCCCGTCCAGTGCGCGCCGTTGTTGCGGTCCTGGCCGGTCAGCGGGTCGGTGCCGTGGTTGGTCGACAGGTAGGCGTTGGTGGCCTGGGCGAAGTACTCCTCGTGGTCCGTGGAGCTGTAGTTCTCCTGCCGACCGCCGCCCTCGGTGTGCGGGCGGGTGCCGTCCGGCCACTGGGCCGGGTGCTCGGGGTCGGCGTCCAGCGAGGTCTTCTTCTGGTTGAAGGCGTCGAGGACGCCCTGCTTCTGCTGCTCCGAGAGCCCGTACTTCTGGATGGCGTGGGCGAGTTCGTGCGTCGTGGTCGAGTAGCCGTCGACGTGGTTGGGGTCGTCGCCGATGCTGGTCTTCTCACCGAGCAGGTTCTCCTCGGTGATCGCCACCTTCTTGTTGGCGGTCGCGCCCCGGAAGTCGTCCACGCTCCGGCCCCCGCCGGCCTCGCCGCCGGCGGTCCGGCCCTGGTACTGCTCGAAGGCCTCGGTGTCGGTCATCCGGACGTGCTTGGGCACGACCACCACCTCGACCCCGTTGGTCAGCAGCCGCTCGGCCACCTCGGGGTCACGCAGCATCCGGGCCAACTGCTGCTGGGCCTCGTGCCGCGCCGCGCCACTCTGGACGGCGCGCGGGTCGACCTCGACCAGCAGGTGCGCGGCCGACTCGGCGAACTCCTCCGGGGTGGAGCTGCGGCGCAGCTCGGCCACGAACTCCTTGTCCGCGGCGAGCGTGCGCCGCTCCTCCGGCTTGAGGTTGCCGATGGTGTGCAGCCGCTCCTCCCGTCCCATCCCAGGCAGGTCGCGCCTCGGCTCCACCGGCCGGTCCGGCGTGGTGTGCTCGCGGGTGGCGAACTCGTGCCGGCGCTGCTCCTGCTCCAGCTGGCGCTGGCGCTGCTCCTGGGTCCGGAACCGGTTGCTGCTGCCACCGCTGCCGGTGCCCGGCTCGGTGTGGGTCTCCGGGCGCGGCCCGGCGGTGCGCTGCGGCGGCACCGAGCTCTCCGGACGCGGCCCGCCGCCCTCGGGGCGGGCGCCCGGCCGGTTGCTGCTGACCCCGACGCCGCCGCCGGAGCCGTGCACCGGCCCGAACTGCGGCGGCACCGCCATCGCCGCAGGCGCGGGAGCCTGCGGCTCGGCGCCGTTCGGCACGGTGTGATCCGGGGTGGGCACCGAATCCGGTGCGCCCGCGGCGCGCGGCGGGGCCGAGGAGACCCGGGTACCGCCGTCGATGTGGGTGGTGCCGCTGCCGACGTTCAGGTGCGGCGCCCCACCGGGGATGTTCAGGTTCGGCGTGGCGTGCGAGGCCGCACCGCCGGACGTGCCGGAGTCGTGCGAGGCCGGCTCGTACACGGCCCCCGAAGCCCCGCCCATCTCGTGCGGCTGCGCCTCTCCGGCCGCCACCCGCACCGGCTCCCCGGCCACGGGCACCGACGGCACCTCACGGGACACCTCGTGCGGCGCCGGCTCCGCCGGGCGTGACGGCACGTCATGCACGGTCGGCTCGACCGGCGTCTCCCGCATCGGCGGCACCGAGTGGGAGGTCCCGTCGGGCAGCGAGGCTCCGATGGGCGTCTCGTGCGCGGGCTGGGCCGTGATCGGCTCCGAGCGCACCTCGTGCAGGTCCACCGGGCGCGGGGCCGCCTCGTGCAGCGTCGGCTCCACCGGGGTCTCCCGCAGGGGCTGGGCCGTGATCGGCTCCGAGCGCACCTCGTGCAGGTCCACCGGGCGCGGGGCCGCCTCGTGCAGCGTCGGCTCCACCGGGGTCTCCCGCAGGGGCTGGGCCGTGATCGGCTCCGAGCGCACCTCGTGCAGGTCCACCGGGCGCGGGGTCGCCTCGTGCAGCGTCGGCTCCACCGGGGTCTCCCGCATCGGCGGCACCGACTCCACCGGGTGCGAGGGCACCTCGTGCAGCGCGGGCTCGACCGGCGTCTCCCGCATCGGCGGCACCGAATGCGAGGTCCCGTCAGGCAGCGAAGCCCCGATCGGGGTCTCCCGCACCGGCTCCGCCGGGACCGACCGCACCGGCTCCTCCGGCGTCCGCGGCTGCGTCTCGCCCCGGAACGGCGCGTCGGCCGGCACCTCGTGCGCGGGGCCGGTGTTCGGCGTGGGCCCGCCCTCGGGCTCCTGCGGCCGCACGCTCTCGACCGGACGCGGCCCGGCCGTCGGCTCCTGGACGTGCTCCCCGGACTCCGTCCGGGGCTGCTCCTGCGTCCCCACCCGGTCGGTCACCGGGGTCTCGGCGGTGACGTGCGGCGCGGCATCCTCGCCGACCCGCGCCGTCACCGGCGTCTCGGCCGGGATGCGCGGGGTCGTGCCCTCGCCGATCTGCGGCTCCACCCGGGGACTCTCGGCCACCGGGTGCTCCGCGACCGGGCTCTCCGCCACCGGACGGGGCTGCTGACCGGTCGGCGGCGCGGTCTCGTCCAGGTGCGGGGTGGGCTCACCGGCCGCCGGCCGCCCGGAGCTCTCCCCGCTACCGGAGCTACCGGAGCTACCGGACGGACGGCCGATGCCCTCGCCACCGACCGAGCCGGACGGCCGGTCCGACCCGAACGGCGCCAGGCTCGGCCGTGCCGAACCCTCACCCGCGCCGGAGGAACCCTCAGGCCCGTGGTACGTGCTGTTGTCGCCCGTGCCGGTGCTCGACGGCGGGCCGTCCTGACGACCGCCGGAACCCGAGGGAAGCGGGTCGCCGATCCCGCTGATGCCCGTACCGGACGGGTGCGCGCCGCCCTCTCCCGCCGGAGCGGCGGAGTCGCCGATGCCGTGCGGGGGCGCGAACTTCGGCGGGCCGTTGAAGTGCTCACGGGCCGCGTTCGCCCCGGCGTGCAGGCCGACCCCGGCGCCGCCCGAGAGGCCCGAGCCGAGCAGGCTGTTGGGGTCGACGGTGCCGGTGGTGGCCAGCTGGGTCAGGGCGTCAGTCCCGACACCGGTCGCGGCGCCGTGCACCATCTTGCCCGGCAGCGACTCCATCGCGCCCTTGGGCAGCACCTTGCCGCCGATGCCGCCGAGCTCCTTGCCGAGCTGGTTGCCGATCGCGCCGGAGACCGCGCCGCCGAGAGCGCTCTGGCCGAGCTCCTTCATGTCGATGCTCTTGCGGTGGCCCTCGGCCACCTCGATGCCCTGCGCCATCAGGTTGATGGCACCCATCTGGACGCCCATCTTGATCGCGTGCTCCAGGGCCTCCTTGAGCAGCGTCTTCAGGATGGCCTGCACGGCCGTCCGCCCGATCGCGATGGCCGCGGGGATCTCCAGTAGCGAGGCACCGGCCGTGAACGGGGCCTCCGCCTCGGCCGTGGCGATCTCGAAGGCCAGGATGCCGAGCTGGGCGATGATCTGGATCTTGGCCGTCTCCGCGGAGTTGGCCATGCTCTCCAGCATGTCGCCCATGCCCTCGCAGGCCTTGACGGTGCCGGGCAGGTACGCCTGGTCACCGGTGGTGTACTTCGCCCAGTAGGCCGTCAGACCCTCGGCGGCCTGGCCCTGCTGACCGTCCAGCGCGTTCTTCACCGCCGTGTCGGCGGCCTGCGAAGCCTGCTCCAACTCCTTGCCGGCGCTGCGCCAACGCTCGGCCATGTCGCGCAGCTCGCCCTCGTCGGCCTCCGGCCAACGGCAACCGGCGAGCAGCAGCAGGACCCACTGGAGGGGCTCGGGAAGTTCGGTAGCCATGGCGGGTCAGTACTTTCCGGTCGTGGGGCGCAGGTTGTACGGCATGGTCGGGAGCGGCACGGAGGTCGAGGGCGGCGGCGTCGCGCCGACCTGCCCGCCACCGTCCTGGCCGCTGAACGTGTTGGTGGTCGAGTCCTCGGAGTTCTGGTAGTTGTCGGCCATCTGCTTCAGCCCGTCGGCGACGTTCTTCAGGCCGGTGACCAGGCTCTTCAGCCCGTCCTGGCTGTCCTTGCTGTACTTCAGGTAGCCCTTCTCGCCCTCGGCGAACTTCTTGCCCGACTCGTCGTTGCCCCAGGGCGCGGTGCCCTCGGCCCCGCTGAGGTACGCACTCAGGCTGGTGCTCAGCTGCGAGACCTGCTCCATCGCGGCCATGACCGGGTTGACGGCCGCCCGGTACTGGTCGACGTTGACCTGGAACCCCTGTCCGGCCCCGCCCCCACCCCCACCGCTGCTCGACCCACTGCTCTGCGGCGTCCGGGCGATGGTCTGCGACAGCGGCGTCCGGTCCTGCAGACGGGGCGTGGTCCGGGTCAGCTCCGCCTCGGTCGGCGCCAGCCGGTCCATCATGGCCGGGGTCGCCTCGGTCGGCGCCAAGCGGTCCATCATCGCCGGGGTCGCCTCGGTCGGCGCCAAGCGGTCCATCATCGCCGGGGTCGCCTCGGTCGGCGCGAGGCGGTCCATCATCGCCGGGGACGCTTCGGTCGGCGCGAGGCGGTCCATCACCGCCTGCTCGGGCTGCAAGGGCTCCCGAGCCACCGTCCCGATCCGCGGCTGCAACCGTTCACCGGCGAGCGGCTCCCCCTCGACCGTCCCCATCCGCGCCTGCTCGAACGGCTGCAACGGCTCCAACCGCTCCGCCGGCACCCCGCGCTCCATCGGCCGCAGCTGCTCCAGCGGCTCCGCCGGGATCCCGCGCTCCATCGGCTGCAACGGCTCCAACCGCTCAGCCGGGATCCCACGCTCCATCGGCCGCAGCTGCTCCAACGGCTCGGCCTGCGTCACGAACCCCTCGCGCGGCATCATCTGCACCGGCTCGGCCTGGACGTACTCCGGCTCGGCCCGCATGACCGGCTCCGCCGGGATGTACTCGGCATCACGGCTCATCAGGCGTTCGTGCGCCGGGATGCCTTCGGTGGCGCGGAGTTCCGCGTTCTGGTTGTCGTCCATGGGGGAGTCCTCGTTCGATCCGGAGGGTCAGGTACAGCGGGGGCTGAGCGGGGTGGCGGGGGCGGCCTGCGGGTGGTCAGGCCGCCCCCGCGCGTCACCCGCCGCCGTTGGCGGCGAGCCGGGCCAGGGCCGCCCGCAGGAACGGGCTGGGCACCTGGAAGCCCTCCTCCTCGCGGAGCGGGGCGGGCCGACCGGCCGGTGCTGCGGCACCGCCTGCCGCCCCACCGGCGCCCGAACCAGAACCCGAGTCCGAGCCCGAACCGCCGGAGGCCGCGGCACCGCCGCCCTCCTCGGACCGCCCACGCCGGGCCGCCACCGATCGCGCCCGATCGAGGTACGCGTCGTCCCCGCCCGAGTCCGCCGTCCCCGAACCCGCCCCGGAACTCGAACCGGACTCCGGTTCACCCCCCGAGGTCGACCCCGAGGCCGAGTTGAACGCCGTCCCCTCCGGCTTGTCGCCCCCACCGGAGCCCGAACCCGAACCGGACTCCGATTCGGTTCCGTTCCCGGACTCGCCGTCCGTCGCCCCGAAGATCGCCCCGGCCAGCTGGGCCACCAGCGGGCTGTCGGCGCCGGTGGCGGCCACCGGCTGCTCCTCCGGCACGTGGGCGGCGGGCTGGGAGCCGCGGGCCTCGTCCAGCCAGGCCTGCCGCATCCGGCGCCACTGCTGGTCCTTGGGCGTGGCCTCGGAGGCCAGGCCGACCACACCGGAGTCGGTGGCCAGCAGTTCCTCCTCGTCCTCCTCCTCGCACCCGAAGCGGGTCGGCCGCACGAAGCGGTTCCCGCCCTTGGCGTCCTTCTTGCCGCCGCGACCGGCCGCACCCATCCCGCCCGGCGCGTGCATCCCGGCCGCACCGGGCCGCCCGGCGACCCCGGCCGCGCTGCCGGCTCCACCGACCCCGCCGATCGCCGTGCCGACCCGGGCGCCGGCCGCGCCCACGGCCCCGCCGAGCTTGGAACCGGCCGCACCGGCCGCACTCAGCGCGCCACCGGCACCGGCGCCGGCACCGGACAGCCCGGACCCGCCGAGGCCGCCACCACCGCCGAGGCTGCCCGCCCCGCCCGCGAGCGCGCTGCCCACGGCGCTGCCGAGGTTGCCGGTGCCGAGGCTGAGCGGAGCCGAACCACCCCCGCCGAACGGGCCGCCACCGGAGTGGCCGGTGCCGAACGGAGCGAGGCCGATCGGCCCGCCGCTGCTGGTGCTGCCCCCGGTGTTGCTCGGAGCCAGCGGAGAAAGCGGGTCGAGCCCGTTCAGGTTGAGCTTCGGCTCGGGCAGCCCACCGGGGTCGAAGACCGGCTTGCCGTCCGGCCCGAGGCAGGGGGCACCGAAGGACGGCGGGTTGTAGGGCGGCGGGGTGAACGGCTGGATCTTCGGCATGTCGAACTTCGGCATGTCACCCGGACCGGCACCACCGGGGCCGCCGCCGCCGGGGAGTCCGCTGCCGGGGGCACCGTCGAAGCCCTTGAAGCTGCTGCCCGGCGGGCTGAACGAGGGCATGGTCGGCGCGTTGATTTTGGGCATCCGGAACGGCTCGCTACCACCGCCGCCACCGGAGCCACCACCGCCGTTCGACCCCGAACCACCGGAGCCACCGGGCACGCCACCGCCGCCGAAACCGCCCAGGTCAGGCATCCCTCCCGGACCGCCCGGTCCACCAAGGCTGCCCGGGGCCCCCAGCGGCTTGCCGTCCGGCCCGGTCAGCGCCCCCGGCATCCCGGGCCCCGGGGCCCCCAGCGGCATTCCGTCCAACCCGGTGAGTGCTCCCGGCCCCCCGAGCCCCGGTAGCACGCCGGGCCCGGTCGGCATCGTCACTCCGTCGATCCCGGTCCGCGGCGGGTACGGCCCGCTCGGACTGCCCGAACCGCCCGCCCCGCCCCCGCCGCCGAGGGCACAGCCCTTGCCCGCCCCGTCCATCGACTCGAGGTGCCCGGCGCTGGCGCGCAGCATGCTGTCCACACCGGTGCCGACCTGGTTGATGTACGTGTGGTACGTCTGCGCGGCGGTCTTGACGCCCTCGGACTTGGCGATGTCGTCGTGCTTGCCGGCCGGGTGCTGCTGGATGTACTCCTTCGCGTACTGCAGCTCCCTGATCATCTCGGTCTTGGTGTCGGTCACCGCCTTCACCGAACCGTGCAGGTTGGCGGCCATCGCCTGACCGGCGATCAGGGTGGTGGCGGCGTGCGAGTCGTCACGGCCGGCGTACTTCTGCAGGTACGACTCGAACTGCTCGGCCGCCGGGCCGGACATGTTCGCCATCGCGCGCTTGGCCGCGTCGATGATGGTCTGGATCCGGGTCTCGGCGACCTTGTTCCAGCCGTCCCAGGCGGCGGCGAGGTCCGCGAGCAGGTCCTCGTTGCCGTTGGGGAAGGTGATGTCCTTGCCGTTCTCGTTGCTCTGAACGGTCTTGAGCACCTCGGCGAGGTCGGCCGGCAGCTCAATCATGATGAAGCGTCACTTTCTGCTGGGAGCCAGGAGCCGGTTCAGATTTCGCGGTGCGAGCCGCCGCCACCGACACCGGGCCGGTTCAGCAGGGGGTTCGGGTGGTTGTAGTCCAACTTCGGCGGGGGCGGTGCCACGTAGCCGGGGTCCTGCGGGCCGGGCGCGGGCGCCGAGATCGGTGCCGGCGGCGGTACGGGCTTGCTGCCCGAGCCGCCGTCCTTGATCAACCCGTGCAGCTCGTCCGAGTTCTGACCGTCGGTCGCCCGGTGGCTCTCCACCATCTGGAGCAGGTTCGCCGCCATCTGGGCCGAGTTGGTGAGGTATGTCCGGATGCCGGCCAGCGCCTGCTCCTGGTGGTCGGCGACCCCGCCGACCGAAGAAGAACCACCCGTGAGGGTCTTGCCGAGCAGATCGGTGCCGTAGACCGAGGCCTTGATCTGCTTGATCACCGCCTCCAGATGGTTGGTCGGGTCCTCCAGATCGTCCAGCATGCTGCGGATCTGCTTGGCTGCCGACTCGACCTCGTCCAGGTCGATGTGGAACGAATCTCCGGCCACGACCACTCCCCTCACCCGGCCCGCGACTCCCCGCCACGGATCACCCCTCGACGGGGCCCCACGCTGGCCCCCGCCGATCACCATCCACTTGCCACCGGGTCAACCCGCGTAGACCGAGCCGCCCAAGGGCCCCCGCCCCCACAGACTCCCGCACCCGGGCCCACCCGAAAACCCCACGAACCGTCCCACCTCGCCGACACCCGGTCAGAGCAGCGCGAACACACCGCCCCTGACCACCCGCCGGTCACGCGGTCCAGTCCACTTAGCTGAGCAGGGTACCCCCGCTCGAGTACCGGTCAGTATCGCCCGCCCACCACGACCGGCACCCTGCCACCGCCCCCCTTGACGATGAACAGTCGCCCCACGGTTCCACCACGACCGAATCCCGTCACCCACCCCCAGCAACCGGCCACCCCACCCCAATTCCCGCCCGGCAAGCCGCCACCTCGCCCCCCGCCGACCACCACCAAACCCACCCGAACCCCACACCGCCCACGATCCGGTTGGCACCGATGAACCGTCACCACCCAGCCACCGCCGCCCCAGCCTCAGTGACGCTTCTCACTCCTCCCTCCCCGGACATGCCGGAGGCGGACCACCCCGACTACCGGGTGATCCGCCTCCGAACTCAGCTGAACCGAACGGCCGGGCCCCGCGCACTCAGCGCGCCGCCCGGCCGTCGTTCACTCACTTGGCACTGGTCAGAACAGGCCGTGCCACAACTGCTCGATCACCACGGACCACCACGTGCTGTCGTCCCGGAAGACCTCCGGATCCGTCTCCACCAATGCAGCCTGGAAGCCGGCGACGACCGCCCCCGCCTCCACCTGGTCGAGGCCGACCAGCGCGGCGCGGGCATCGGCCAGCAGCACGAGACTGCGCAGGAACGTCGACAGCGAGCCGTTGACGAACCGTCCGCTCACCGTCCGAGGATGAACGGCCCAGACCGAACCCGCCCCCTCACCCGCGCAGCGGACCGCGATGACGCAGAACCCGTCCGTACCGATCCGGGTGAAGTCGGCCAGGCGCTCCATCGTCTCGGGCGCGATGGTGTCGGCCTGACCGCGCAGGTGGGTGCGCAGGTCGGCGAACAGCCCACCGACCGGGGGCAGTTCGAGCTGGTCCGCCGTGAAGAACAGCGGCACCTCGGCGGGCTGGCCGGCCCAGGTGAGAGTGGCACGAGAGGCGTCCGGCAGCGCGCTGGCCGCCAGGTCGTCCGCGTCGTACCGGACCACCGACTCGAACGCCGCCGTCAGACGCCGCCCCAACTCCACATCCCGGACGGACTCGGCCGGCGTGACGGCGCCGGACGCCGGCGCCGTCACGCGGTTCGGGTATGGCGGTGCGGGGCGCACCTCGCGCTGCACCTGCTCGACGAGAGCGGCCACACCGTCGCCGCGCTCCTCCGCCGTGATGCCGTAGGAGTGGTCGAAGGTGATCTCGGCACCGGAGAAGCGCCGTTCGAGCAACTCCGCCGCATAACCACCGGGCAGGGTGGCCGGCCGCAGCGCGGTGTGGATCGTCCGGACGGCCTCCGCGGGCACCCCGAGCCGCGCCAGTTCAGCCACCAACCGGTGCTCCACCGGCACCAGACCAGGCCCGGCGGCGAGTTCGACCCGCCGCTCCTCCCCACCCGCCTGCTCGACATACGTGGCAACCAGCGTGTTCCCGGGCCCGGTGACCGGCCGCACGTGCAACCGGTACGCCTCGATCACCTCATCCGCCGGCACCGAAGGCCACACCGTGAGCTCACCACTACGCCGGTCCACCACCCCACACGCCTGCCCCACCTGAGCCGGCGGCCGCCGCATCCCCGTCACCGGATCCCGCTCCAACGGCGCAGGCGCCGCCCACACCACCCACCCCAGCTCGAACTCCCGATGCCGCACCTCACGACGCCTACCATCACCGACCGCGTTCAGCCAGCTATCGGCTGTGTTGAGAGCTTGTTCCTGGCTGATCACAAAAACTCCTAGGTCGTTCCTGATGAGCACGTTCGGGTGGTCGGAAGGGTGAGGACTGGTTCGTAGAAGGCGGGAAAATCCGGTGGCCAGCGCGGGGCGCATGACGGGTTGATCTCGAGCTAGATGTCCGCTCCGCCACAAAGCAGGTGGCCTTGCCCAGGCCACGACGGCGCGGGCACGGCTGGTTCGTGCCCGGTGCGCATCAATCTCTTGTGCCTGCCGGGATGACGGCAGGGACCACTGGTCAGCTGAATCGCCTGCCGCCCCTGGAGCGAAAGTAGCCGCGCTCCAGGCTCACATCCAGTCGAAGGGATCAAAGGGCTTGCCGTCGTCCACGACTTCCCCGTCCGTCTCACTCCCCTCGCCAGCTTCCTCTTCTTCTTCCTTGGCTTTCCGGTCGGCTTCCTCTTCTTCTTCCTTGGCCTTCCGGGCGACATCCTCCTCTTGCTCCTTGGCCTTCATGCGCTCTTCGAACTTCCTTATCCGCTCTGCGGTATCTCTGTCTCGCCTTTCCTGCTCCTCTTGCTCACGCTGCTCCCTGGCATCCCTTTGCGCTTTCTGATCCTCGGTCAGCTCGGGCCGAGAAGCAGCGCTTCGGGCCTCCGAGTCCCTTATATCTTGCCGTTCGTCATACTTCATCGTCGAGGAGTCGTATACCGGGACATCGGGATCCGTAATAATGTGGAAGTTTTCCGTGACCTTGCTCCAGGGAATGATGAACTCGAAGTTCTTCGAGCCACCAGCGAGCTGGTGGCGGATCACAATGTTCTCCGCCGCAAGGTCAGCGATCAGACCATCTCCCGAATTTAGCATACCAGGATTATTATTTCGGATCTTTTCCGCAAGCATCCCACTCACCGCCTCCTCATTCGGCGCGACGACATGGAATTTCGACGGCTGCCTCTTGGGCTCCTCACCCTCGGGGGCCACCTCGGAGGAGTAGGGATGTATTTCCAAGCCCCCAACCTTCTCGGGCCTGATGGATATCCTCACTCTAGAGAAAGCATCCCCCGCTTCCTTCATGCACTTTATCGGAGCCATATCGACGGCACTACTAGCGAGGTTGGCAGCCTTTTCGGTCTCTTCCTTCCTCATCGAAGCCTCATAGTCGTCAGGATTATTTTTGAACTGCTCGGCAGCATCATGCATAGCTTGCTCGGCGATTTTGGCGTGATTCTTGGCGGCAGCGACAGCCGTATCGATGACGGATTCCTTCACCTTCATGTACCCCGCCGCCCCCTTATGGCTCTCGGTCACATAAAGACCCTGCCATTCATTGGTTGCATTCCCCTGCCTGCGAGGGATCACAATCTGACTGCCGGAACCGCTGGACTCGACGTATTTCGTCAAGTCTTCCTTTGTGCCACCGTGATAGAAGAAGAAATCCTCGGTGATCTTGTATGGCTCAGACTGTTTCGCATGCAATTCAGTCTGCTTGTCGACATGAGCGTTAAGGTCGTCGAACGGCCGCTCATGCGCCCTGAGTTCGGGTGTCTCTATGGAACTGGCATCAGGACTGCCAGCCGGTTCCTGTCCATCTGCGAGCGTTACGTCATCGCTATTTCCCGGCCGTTCAGGAGCCCGGCGTTCGGTGGCGGGGTCGTGGTTGGGGTCGCTGTGGGGGGCGGGGGTGACGGGCTTGCGGTTCGGGTCGAGGGGGATGGCGAATACGGCGCCGCTGTCGCCGTTGCGGAGGGGCTTGTCCTCGCGTCCGCCGGTCTGACCGTCGAGGTAGGTGATCCGGTCATTGTGGTTTACGGCGACCCAGGTGTGAGAGCGGCCGTTTTCGTCGATGGTCATGATGGCGGCCTTCGAGCCGTGACCGCTACCCCGGAGGGTGTCCTCCAGACGATTGAAGGCGTCCGGTCCGTCGCCGAGATCGGAGAACTTGGCGCCGAGGTTGCGCTCGATGCGGTCACGACCGCCGAGCTCACCGAGGTCGGAAGGGTTGCCATGCTCATCGAACTCCGGGGTGCGGGCGGCGGCGGGGGTGGGGTGGCCGTCGAAGGTGTCGAGCAGGGCCAGGGTCGCATCGACGCAGTTGTTGTTGCGGCCGGGCTTGAGCTGGTCAAGCGGGTTGAGCCGCTTGTCGCCGTTGATGACGGTATGCCAGTCGCCCTCCCAGGGGTCCGGGTGACGCTGGGCAGTGCCGTCCGGGTTCTTCGGAACGGCCAGCTTCACCCGCTCCTCGTCCTCGACAGAGGGCTTCTCGAGTCCGCCCTCCTCGCCCAACGGGCGGTCCTCGATGGCCGGCCGGAAGGGCTCCTCATGGGGCTCCGGCTGGCCGACCGGGTCCTCCTCATGGGGGTTGTGGTTCGTCTGCTCCTCGTGCGGAGTTATGTCGTCCGGGGTGTGCGAGGTGGTTGCCTCGGGCTCGCCCTCAATGTGGTCCGTGGTACCGCCCTCGCGGGGGCGGCCGCCCTCAGTGGTGTTCGGACGGTCCGACTCGCCGGGCTTAGGGTTCTGGTGCTCGTTGACCGGAGGACGGACCTCGGTGTTCTCGTTTACGGGCTTCGGCTTGTCGGCAGGAGCGCCAGTACCGGGCTCTTCCACTCGCGGCCGGGCCGGACCGAACCTGAGCCCGGAGCCCCCGGGCCCGGCTGACGTCTCGCGCGGCGGTCGGCCGGTCGGCCCACCGGAGGATCCGGCGGTCGGCGGGCGGTCCGGTCCACCGGGACGGGAGCCAGCGGAGTGGACGGGGCCCGAGGTGAAGCCGCCGCCAGGCGCCATCGGCGGGACAGCTGTCTGCTGGCCGGAATTGGCAGGCGCATCACCGTCGTGGGGCTGCGCACCGTCGGGGTTGGCGAGGAGGGTGTCGCCCGAGGCGGCGCTCTGGCGCGGCGGAGCGGAAGAGCTCTTGGTACCGCCGTCGATGTGGGTGGTCGGCGCGGAGCCGCTCAGGTGGGCGCCGCCGGGGATGTTCAGGTTCGGCGCAGCGTGGGCCCCGGACGCCGAGTTGCCGCCCCCGGACGCGGTCTCCTGGTAGGCGGGCGGCGCCTCGTGGTTCGACTTCTCGGCTACGGGCTCATAGGCCGGGGGCGCGTCGTGCCCGGACTTCTCGCTCGCAGGCTCGTACGCCGGAGGAGCGTCATGGCCCGTCTTCTCCCCGGCAGGCTCGTACGCCGGAGGAGCGTCATGACCGGACTTCTCGGGCGCAGGCTCGTACGCGGGCGGCGCGTCGTGGCCGGACTTCTCCCCCGCAGGCTCGTACGCCGGAGGAGCGTCCTCGCCCGTGTGCGGCTGCTGGTCGAACTCGTCGTGGGAGATGGTCTGGTGGCCGTCCTCGGCCGTCGAGGTGTACTCGGGGACGGGGTCGTGGTGGGTCGTCTGCTCGTACGAGGGCGGCGGCGAGTCCTGGTTGTCCCGGGTCTCGTGTGACGGCGGAGCGTCGCTCTCGTGCTCGGCGGCCGGTGCAGGCTCCTCGACGTGCGGAGTGGGCTCGTTGGAGTGGTCGGGCCCGCTGACGTCGAGGTACTGGAGCTGGCTCTCGTCGATCGGGTCGTCCTCGTGCGGCCTCGACTGCTCCTCGGCCGGCGGAGCCTGGTGCTCCTGGACGACCGGCTCGTGCGCGACCGGCTCCGGGTCGTCCGGCACGACGTGCTCCTCGAACCGGCCGCCGGCAGCCCGGACCTCGTCCGGGTGGGTGCCGTCACCGACGTTCAGGTACTGGTACTTGAGCGGAGCCTCCTCACCACCCGACTCCTCCGACGCCTTCGGCGGCTGCTCGGCGGAGTGCTCCGAACCCGAACCGGACGGGCGGTCGGAGCCGAACGGGGCGATCTTGCCGGTGCTCTCGTGCGGGGAGGAGGAAGGCGGGGAGTTGCCGGGGCCGTGGTACGTGCTGTTGTCGCCACCGCTCCCGGAGGACGGCGGCGGGCCGTCCTGACGGCCACCCTCGCCCGAGGGGACGGGGTCGCCGATCTCCGAGGTGGACGGCGGCGGGCCGTCCTGACGGCCGCCCTCACCGGACGGGACCGGGTCGCCGATCTCCGGAGTGCCGCCCTCATGGGCACCGGCCTCGTGAGCGCCGCCCCCGGGAACGCCACCCTCGGGGCCGAACTTCGGCGGGCCGTTGAAGTGGTCGCGGATGCCCTGGGCACCCGCGTGGATCCCGACCCCCGCGCCGCCGGAGAGGCCGGAGCCGAGCAGGCTGTTGGGGTCGACCTTGCCGGTCATCGCCAGCTGGGTGACCACGTCGGTACCGACACCGGTCGCCGCGCCGTGGGCTATCCGGCCGCCGAGCGTGCCCATGGCACCCTTGCCCAGCGCCGAGTTGCCCAGCACGCCGAGGCCCTTGCCGAGCAGGTGGCCGGCCGCGCCCGAGATGGCACCGCCCTCCACCGCCTGCCCGAGCTCCTTCATGTCGATGCTCTTGCGGTGCCCCTCGGCCACCTCGATGCCCTGCGCCAGCAGGTTGATGGCACCCATCTGGATGGCCATCCTGAGCGCGAACTTCAGCGCGTCCTTCAGCAGCGTCTTGAGGGCCGCCATCACGGCCGCCCGCCCCGCCGCGATGATCTCCGGAATGGTCGCCATCGACGCGCCGAGCGTCTCGACCGCCGCCGCCTCGGCGGTGGCGATCTCCACGGCCATGATGCCGAGCTGGGCCACGATGGTGATCTTCGCCGTCTCGGCCGAGTTGGCCATGCTCTCCAGCATGTCGCCCATGCCGCGGCAGGCCTGCACCATGCCGGGGATGAGGCCCGGGTCCTCCTCGGTGCCCTTGCCGGTCGTGTAGTCGGCCCAGGCCGCAGCCGCCGCCTCCGCGCCACCGCCGCGCTGGCCCTCCAGGGCGTTCTTCATCGTCGTGTCGGCCAACTGGCCGGCGTGCTCGATGCCGTCGGCGGTCTTGCGCCAGTGGTCGGCCATCTCACGCAGCTGGTCCTCGTCGGCCTCCGGCCAACGGCAGCCCGCGAGCAGCAGCAGGACCCACTGAAGGGGTTCGGGAAGTTCTTGAGCCATGGTGCGTCAGTGCTTTCCGGTCGTGGGGCGCGGGTTGTAAGGCACGTGCGGGGCGGGCGCGGTGTATCCAGGAGGCGGGGCCATACCGCCCGAGCCGCCGGATCCGCCGTCACCACCGGCGAAGCTCCCGCTGGCGAACAGCTCCGAGCCGTCGTAGCCGGCGGCCATCTCCTTGAGGTTCTCGGCAACGCCTTGGAGCCGCTGGGCCAGGGTCTTGATGCCCTTCTGGCTCTGCTCGCTGTAGTGCAGGTAGCCCTTCTCGCCCTCGGAGAACTGCTTGCCGGATTCGTCCTTGCCCCACGGGGCGTTCGACTCCAGGCTGCTGAGGAAGGAGGTCAACGTGCTGCCGAGCTCGGCGATCTGCTCAGCTGCGGAGAGCATCGGGTTGACCGCCGACTTGTACTGGTCGACGTTGACCTGGAAGCCGTCACCCGCTCCCCCGCCACCGCCGCTGCCGCCCACGGGCTGGTTCTGCGCGGCGGCACTGCGCGCGACCGAATCGGGAAGCGTCCCCTGCTGCTTCGGCACCCCGGCCTCGGTCGGCATCGCCGGGGTCACGTTGCCCAGGGCGGCCTGCTGCGCGTCCGAGATCGGGCTCCCCACCTCGTGCGCGGGAATCCCCTGCTGCGCCGGCTCCGAAGCGATCGGCATGCCCTGCTCATTGGGCACCGCCGCCACCTGAGCCGGCTCCACCGGCCCACCGAACGGATCGGTCGCCGGGATCCCCTGCTGCGCCGGGATCCGCGCCGTCTGCGCCTCCGAGATCGGGCTCCCCACCTCGTGCGCGGGAATCCCCCTAGCCATCGCCGACTCCGCCGGGACCGACTCGATCGGAGCCCCCAGCACCGTGCCCTCCCGCGGCATCATGCGCGCGGGCATCTCCCCGTCACCGAGCGGCATCGCCGTCCCCACCCGGTATGCAGGCATCTCGCCTTCGCCCATCGACACCCCCGCGCTCACATGCTGCGCCGGGATCTCGCCCTCGCCCATCGGCACCGCCGTCCCCACCCGGTACGCAGGAATCTCGCCCTCACCCATCGGCACCGCCGTACCCACCCGGTACGCAGGCATCTCGCCCTCACCCATCGGCATCGCCGTACCGACCCGGTACGCAGGCGTCTCGGCCTGGGTGAAGACCGGCTCCTCCGGGAGGCGGTAGCCCTCGCGGGGCATGGCCGGGATCTCCTCGGTCCGGTACATCTCGCGGGGGACGGAGGCGGGCATCTCCTCGACCCGGTAGCCGTCCCGCTCCTCGCGGGCTGGTGTGTCGTCACGGTACTGACTGCTCATCAGGGGTCCTCGTCAACTGGGGAAGCTGTGGGGGGTGGAGCCGGGGTGCTGCGGGAGCCGTCAGGCCCCGTCCCCCGTGGCGAGCCGGGCCAGGGCGGCTCGCAGGAACGGGCTGGGCACCTGGTACCCGCCCTCCTCGTGGATCTTGGGCTTGGAGCCCGCGGCGGCAGCCGCAGCTGCGGCGGGCGTGGCCGGAGCGGCGGGGGCCGCCTCCTCGGGGCGGCCACGCTTGGCAGCGGCCGAACGGGCCCGGTCCAGGTACGCGTCGTCCTCGCTCGACGAGCCGGAGGACGAACCCGAGGAGCCGGAAGACGAACCGGAGCTCTCCGGGCTGGACCCGGCCGAGGACGAGGACGAAGAGGTCTCCTTGCCCGCCGCACCGCCATCGGCAGCGCCGGAACCGGAGCCACCCTCACCCGACGCCCCGTCACCGGAGCCCTCGCCGGACCCGCTGCCGCCACCCATCGCCTGGGCCAGCGCCGCCACGAACGGGTTCTCCGCGCCCGTCGCGGGGGCCGCCTCGGCCTCCGGCTCGGGTGCGTGTAGGGCCTCGGTGGTGCGGGCCTCGTCGAGCCAGCGCTGCCGCATCTTGTGCCAGTTCTTGTCCTTGCCGTCCAGCTCGGTGGCCTGGCCGTGGATGCCGCGGTCACCGCGCAGCGCGGGCTCCTCCTCCTCGCCCTCGCAGCCGAACCGGGTGGGCCGCAGGAAGCGGTTGGCGCCCTTGCCGTCCTTCTTGCCACCGCCGCCGCCCCGGCCGAGGCCGCCGGGGGCGTGCATGCCCGAGGCGCCGGGACGGCCCGCCGCGCCGGCAGCGGTGCCCACGGCCGTACCCGAACGCGCGCCGAGCCGCGCGGCGGCCGAACCCGCACCGGCCAGCGAACCGCCCGACCCGGCCAGGCCGCCCAGGCCGCTGGCGGCACCGGCGAGCGAGCTGCCCAGGCTGCTGCCGAGCCCGCCACCGCCGAGGCCACCGAGGCCGCCACCGGCGCCACCGCCGCCGCCCAGCCCGCCGAGGCCGCCGCCCGCGCCGCCGAACGGGCTGAGTCCGCCGCCCGCGCCGCCGAAGCTGTTGTCCATCCCGCTCAGACCGGCCAGGGTCAGCCCCGGCGACGAACTGCCGGTGCCGAACAGCGGCTTGCCGTCGGGGCCGACCCCGGGCATGGTCGGCAGCTTGAACGGCGGCGGGGTGAACGGCTTGATGGCCGGCCCGTGACCCATGTTCAGGCCCGAGCCGCCCGGGCCGCCGTGGCCGTCCTGACCCGGCAGCTTGGGCACCGGCATGTGCGGGATCTTGGGCACGCCGTGCCCACCCGCACCACCACCGGCACCGCCGTGGCCCGCACCGCCACCGGCCCCACCACCGGCCCCACCGGCACCGTCACCCCCGCCGGCTCCGCCCCCGGCCCCACCGGCACCGTCGCCGCCGCCCGGCCCGCCGAGCCCGTCGATCCCGAGGCCGCCGCTGCCGGGGCCGCCCGCGCCGCCCGCCCCACCGGCGCCGCCACCACCGCCGAGCGCGGCGGACTTGCTCGCACCGGTCATCGTCTCCACGTGCCCGGCGCTCTGCCGCAGCATGCTGTCCACGCCGCTGCCGACCTGGCCGATGTACGTGTGGTAGGTCTGCGCGGCGGTCTTGACGCCCTCGGACTGCGCGGCGTCGCCGTGCTTGCCCTCCGGGTGCTGCGCCATGTACGTCTTGGCGTACTGCAGCTCCCGGATCATCTCGGTCTTGGTCTCGGTCACCGCCTGCACCGAGCCGTGCAGGTTGGTGGCCATCGCCTTCCCCGCCACCAGCATCGCGGGGGCGAACGAGTCGTCCCGGCCCGCGTACTTCTGCAGGTAGGCGCCGAACTGCTCGGCCGCCGGGCCGGACATGCTCTCCATCGCGCGCCGGGCGGCGTTGATGATGGTCTGGATCCGGGTCTCGGCGACCTTGTTCCAGCCGTCCCAGGCGGCGGCGAGGTCGGCGAGCACGTCCTCGTTGCCGCTGGGGAACTTGATGTCCTTGCCGTTCTCGTTCTTCTGAACGGTACTGAGGACGTCGTTGAGCTCGGACGGCAGCTCGATCATGGTGATGCGTCACTTTCTGGACGGCCGGGGGGAGGTGCTGCGGGCGGGGTGGGGACGGGGGACGGTCAAATCTCCGAGCGGTGCGGACCGCCGCCGCCACCGGCAGGGGGACGCTCGACCGGCGGCACCGGGTGGTTGTAGTCGAGGGTCGGTGCCTTGGGCGCGACATAGCCCGGGTCGGTCGGGGCCGGTGCGGGGGCCGGGGCCGGGGTGGGGGCCGGAGCGGGCACGGGGGGCGTGACCTGGCCGCCGACCGGCGGGGTGCCGCCGTCCCGGAGGATCTTGTGGAGGTCCTGGGAGTTCTGGTCGTCGGTGTCGCGGTGGCTCTGCGCCATCTTGAGCAGGTTCGCGGCGACGATGCCCGAGGTGGTGAGGAAGGTGCGGATGCCCTCCAGCACCTGCTGCTGGTGGTCGCCGACCCCGCCGAGCGCGGAGGTCTTCCCGACCAGCGCGTCACCGAGCAGGTCGGCGCCGTAGACGGTGGGCTTGACCTGCTTGACCACCGCCTCCAGGTGGTTGGTCGGCTCCTCCAGGTCGTCGAGCATGCTTCTGATCAGCTTGGCGGCGGACTCGACCTCGTCGAGATCGATCTGGAACGACGCTCCGGCCACGGCGTTTCCCCTCAGACAGTTCAGACAGTGGATACAAAGCAGTGGGTATAAAGAGACTTGTCGACTTGATTCAAGGCATGACGAACCGCCGGACGGCGGGCCGAGACAGCTCGACCCGCGTCCGTGGGTCCTGGGTTTCCTACTGAGTGGGCGTCAGAGCAGCGTCGGCCCGTCGACGCCGACCACGTGCAGCCCGGCCTCGCCGAAGGAGATGGCGAGCGGGGCCCGGTCCAGCTCAGCCTCGTTCAGCATGGTGCCGCTGGCCAGGTGCCAGAGCCGCACCGTCGAGGCATCGTCACCGGCCGCGAGCAGCACCTCGCCGTCGAGGTCCTGGACGGCCAGCGCGCGCACGGCGTTGCCGCTGCCCTCGAAGGAGGCGACCCGGGCGCCGTCGCGCACGCCCCAGACCAGCACCGTGCCGTCGGCCGCACCGGCCACCAGCACCGGCACCCCGCCGGAGACACCGAAGGCCAGCGTCTCGGCCGGCACCGCGAGGCCGTCGAGCACCGGGCCCGCGCCACCGCTGGCCGCGTCCCAGAGCCGGACGGCGCCGTCGGTGCCGCCGGTGGCCAGCAGGCGGTGGCCGTCCGCCACGCCGAGCGCCATCGCGCTCACCCCGCCGGGGTGGGCGGTGAACTGCACCAGCGGGGTGCCGTCCAGCGCCTGACGGAGCCGCACCGTGCCGTCGGCCCCGGCCGAGGCGAGCAGCGCCGGGGCGCCGTCCGCGCCCTCGGTGCCGAAGCCGAGCGCGGTGACCGGGCCGGTGTGCGGGGTGGGCACCGAGAGCTGGGCGCCGGTGCGCAGCGCGTGGCAGCGGACCGCCCCGGCGGCGGTGCCGCAGACCAGCACGCCCTCGCTGACGGCCAGTCCGGTGACCGGGCCGCCGGTGGCGGCCAGCGCCCAGACCTCGCTGCGGCTGAGCGCGTCGATCAGCCGCAGGCTGCCGTCGGCGTGGCCGACGGCGAGGGCCGGGCGGCCGTCCAGCTCGGTGATGGAGAGCGCGTTGATCGCCAGGCCCAGGTCGTGGGTGCCCAGGGCGGCGCCGGTGAGCGGGTGCCAGAGGGCGATCCGGCCGTGCTCGTCACCGGTCACCACGGCCGGGGTCTCGCCGATGGTGACGGCGGCCACGGCGGTGACCCAGCCGGTACCGGCCGGCCAGCCGTGCTTGGCCTCGCCCTCGTAGACGCTCCAGGTGCGCACGGTGCCGTCCAGCGAGCTGGAGGCGAGCAGCGGGGCGCCGTCCACCTCCAGGAAGGCCAGGCCGGTGACGGTGGCGGAGTGGCCGGTGAGCACGGCGTGCGGCAGGCCGGTGGCGAGGTCCCAGAGCCGGATCTCGCCGTCCTGGCCGGCCGAGGCGAGCAGCGCCTGGTCGCCCAGGGTCAGCACGGCCAGGGTGGTGACCCGGGCCCGGTGGCCGACCAGCAGGTGCATCCGCTGGCCGGAGGAGACGTCCCAGACCCGCACCACGGCGTCCTCGCCGGCCGCGGCCAGCAGGTGCACCCCGGCGCAGTGCGCGTAGGCGAGCGCGGCGGCGCCGGCGCCGTCCACGTCGAGCAGGCCGAGCGGGCGGCCGTCCTCGGCGCGCCAGGCGCGGATGTCGCCCTGCGCTCCGGCGGAGAAGGCCAGCGGCACCTCGGCCACCAGGCCGGCGGCGACCACCTGGGCGCCCTCGCCGCCCGAGGTGCCGTGCAGCAGGGCGCCGCTGACGGCGTCCCAGACCTGCACCGCGCCGTCCTCGGCGCCGACGGCGAAGAGCTCGCGGCCGCCCACCGTGGCCAGCGCCACCGAGGTGGGCAGCAGGCCGGCGTCCGGGCCGGAGCTGCCGAGCGACTCGCGGGTGTCGAGGTCGGCCAGGCCGTAGCCTTGGCCGGTCTCGGCGATGGCGTACGCGGCCCGGCCCTCGATCCGGCCGATCACGGCCTTGGCCTGCGGGGCCACCGGCTCGTGCCGGGTGGCGCCGAGCGCGGCAGCCGGTGCGGCCAGCGTGCTCGGGTCGGCCGGGTCGAGCGCCTGGGCGGCCAGCGCCTCCAGCACCCGGGCCACCTCGGGCAGCGGCGCGGCGGTGCCCTCGGCCCACACCGCGTCACCTCCCGGCAGCAGCCCGGTGACCCGCAGCGTGGCGGCGCCGGCCGGCGCCTCCCCGCCCGTCAGCCCGGGGCCGGCGGCGCGCAGCGCGGCCAGCAGGCGCACCGTCAGCGCCGCGTCCACCCGGCCGAGCCGGGTGGTGTGCCGGTGCTTCGTCAGCCGCTCGACGCGCAGCGCGCCGTCGGGGCCGAGCAGCAGCTCGGTCCGCCCCTCGGGCAGCTGCTCGCCACCGAGACTCAGCCGGACTCCGGGCCCATTGGCCCCGCCAGGCTGCTGCTCCTCCGTGTCAGGCATGCCGACCCCCTCCTCCGCCCGTGCTCGGGCGGTTTCCTGCTCTGCCCGTTCGGGCAGGAGAATTGTCATTTCGGGAAGACGCGAGTTCGGATTGGGCAGTTAATACCGCGCCCCGCGTTTTACCCAATTGCACCCCGCCGGGCGGCTGCGGCACCCCGCCTCCCCACCGGCTTTCCAGGCATCAGCACAGGTCATCGGGTACGAGCGTGGCGTGGACCGCATCGTGCAACCGGTGTGTGCGCGAGCTGCGGAACAGGCTTGGGTAAAAACCCGCACGCCGGAATCCGATGAAAGCTCCGACCACCTGGACGGGCATGTTATCCGCTGCCGCGTACGCGTCGATACGCCGCAGGGTCAGTTGCTCGAAGCCGTAGCGGCAGACCAGCCGCAACGCCGCCGTGGCGGTGCGCATCCGCCGTGCGGCGGGCAGCAGCCAGACCGCGGCCTCGGCCGTGCCCTCCTCCCGTCGAATGCCCGTCAACTCTCCCCAACCGACCGGCAGTCCCTCGGATTCCACGGTGAAGTAGGCGGCCCGGCCCTCGGCCCAGAGCAGCGGCGGCACGGTCTCGATCCAGTGCGCGGCGGCGGCCTCGTCCGCGTGGGGAAAGACACCCTGCATGAACTCCCGGATCAGCGGATCCCGGGTGCCGGCCAATACCGTGGCGGCGTCGCCGGGCACCGGCCGGCGCAGCACGACCTCACGGTCGCTCAGCGGTTCGTACTCTCCCAGCCCCGTCATGCTTCCCTCCCCGGAACGACGGTGGCACCGCCCCATCAGGACGGTGCCACCGAGAATTCACCTCTGCAAGACGCCGCGGACGCTCAGAACGTCCGGACCATGGTCCGGTGCGGGATGCCGGCGTCGTCGTACACCGGCCCCTCGGCCTGGTAGCCGAGCCGCTCGTAGAACCCGCCCGCGCGGACCTGGGCGTGCAGCTCCAGCGAGGTCGCGCCGCGGGCCAGCCCGGCCTGCTCGATCGCCCGCACCAGGGCGGCGCCGAGCCCGGTGCCGCGGGCGGTCTTGACCACGGCTAGCCGGCCGAGCAGGACGCGGCCGGCGATGCCGCCGGTCTGGGCCAGCGCCTGCTCACCGTGGATGAGCCGGGCGGTGCCCAGCGGGGTGCCCTCCGGGGAGACGGCCAGCAGGTGCTCGGAGGTGGCGTCCAGGTCGTCCCACTCCAGCTCCTCGGGGATCTCCTGCTCGACGATGAAGACCTCCCGGCGCACGGCGTGCACCAGGGCGAGGTCGGCCTCGCCCTCGGCCACACGGATCGAGACGGTCATCTCAGCTCTCCGAGGCGATGATGTCGAGCGCCTTGCGCAGGTCCGCGGGGTACTCGCTGTCGAACTGCACCCACTCGCCGTCCGCCGGGTGCTCGAAGCCGAGCGAGACGGCGTGCAGCCACTGGCGGGTCAGGCCGAGCCGCTTGGCCAGCGTCGGGTCGGCGCCGTAGGTGAGGTCACCGACGCAGGGGTGGCGCAGCGCGGACATGTGCACCCGGATCTGGTGGGTGCGGCCGGTCTCCAACTTGATGTCCAGCAGGGAGGCCGCCCGGTACGCCTCGATCAGGTCGTAGTGGGTCACCGAGGCCTTGCCGTCGCGGGTGACGGCCCACTTCCAGTCCGAGCTGGGGTGGCGGCCGATCGGGGCGTCCACGGTGCCGCTCATCGGGTCCGGGTGGCCCTGCACGAGGGTGTTGTACTTCTTCTCGACCACGCGGTCGTGGAACTGCCGCTTGAGGTCGGTGTAGGCGCGCTCGGACTTGGCGACCACCATCAGGCCGGAGGTGCCCACGTCCAGGCGGTGCACCACGCCCTGGCGCTCGGCCGCGCCGGAGGTGGAGATCCGGTAGCCGGCGGCGGCCAGGCCGCCGATCACGGTGGTGCCGGTCCAGCCGGGGCTGGGGTGGGCCGCGACGCCGACCGGCTTGTCGACCACCACGATGTGCTCGTCGTCGTGGATGATCCGCATGCCCTCGACGGGCTCGGCCACGAGCTGCACGGGCGCGGCGGGGGCGGGGATCTCGACCTCCAGCCAGGAGCCGGCCACCACCCGGTCGGACTTGCCCGCCACGGTACCGTCGATGGTCACCTTGCCGTCGGCGGCCAGCTCGGCGGCCTTCGTGCGGGAGAAGCCGAACATCCGGGCCAGGGCGGCGTCGAGGCGCTCGCCTTCCAGGCCGTCGGGAACGGGGAGGCTGCGGGTCTGCGCTGCGGTACTCACCCGTACGAGTATGCCGGACCGCAGCGCCGCGCCCTCACTCCCCGGCGTCCGCCTTGGGCGCCTGGTGGGTGGAGCCGTCCGGGTTGCTGCCCCGGAAGGAGAGCAGGACGACCAGGATGCCGCCGCAGACGATGGCCGAATCGGCCAGGTTGAAGACGGCGAAGTGCTGCACCGAGATGAAGTCCACCACGTGGCCGCGGAAGATCCCGGGGGCGCGGAAGAGGCGGTCGGTGAGGTTGCCGAAGGCCCCGCCGAGCAGCAGGCCGAGCGCGATCGCCCAGGGCAGGCTGTAGAGGCGGCGGGCGATCCGCCAGATCACCACGATCACGGCGGCCGCGATCATGGTGAAGACGATGGTCATCGCCTGGCCCATGCCGAAGGCGGCCCCGGCGTTGCGGATCACCTGGAGGGTCACCACGTCGCCGATCACCTCGATCGGCTGCTTGCCCTCCAGACGGGCGACCACCAGCAGCTTGCTGCCGAGGTCGATCAGGTAGGCGAGGATCGCGATCACCAGCAGGACGCCGACCCGGCGGCGCTTCACGGGGGCGGAGCTCACGTCATTCTCCGAAACCGGAGTCGGGACGGCGTCGTCCTGGGTCTGGGGGGAACCTGGCGTACTGATGATCCGCTCCGCTGCCATTGGGGCTCCCGCCCGCCCGTGAGCGGGCAGAGGGAAGGGGGGCCGACGTTACGGGGTCGAGCGTACGGCACCCGACCCCGTGGGCTCGCACCCCGTCAGTGGCGCTCCTGCTTGGACTTGCACGGCACACAGAGCGTCGCCCGGGGGAAGGCCTGCAGCCGGGCCTTGCCCACCGCCTTGCCGCAGGACTCGCAGAGGCCGAAGCTCGCGCTCTCCAGCCGGGCCAGCGCGCGCTCGGTCTGGGCCAGCGCGTCCCGGGCGTTGTTGGCGAGGGCGACCTCGCTCTCCCGGTTGATGTTCTTGGTGCCCGCGTCGACCTGGTCGTCGCCGGCCCCGTCGTTGGAGTCCCGCATCAGGCCGGTGATGGCCGCCTCGGAGGCGTCGATCTCAGCCGTGAGCTGCGCCACGTCGCCGACCAGCTCGGCGTGCAGCTCGGCCACCTCGGCCGCCGTCCAGGGCTCCTCCCCTGCTTGGACGGGCAGCTCCGCCGGGTCCACCGACTCGGCCCCGCCCCTCGCGCCGGTGCCCGCGCTGGTGTGGGTGCGGCTGGTGGCCGCCACCCGCCCGGTGGTGCCGGTCTTACGCCGTGTAGTGCTCACGGTCCCCTCCCCTGAGTCGCTCGCCACGACCTTGCGTGCCGGCTTCGTGGCGGTGCCCGCGCCGGTTGGCTTCTCCGTCATGGCTTCGACCTCATTCACGAACGAATCGGACCACCGGTTCCCGGTGATCTCCGGTGCCGGAACGATAATCCCTATCAAATCCGGTCACAATGGGACATACCGAAGGCGGTGGCCGCACCACTCGGGTGCTGACCAAAATGTGCCCAGATCGTCATCGGCTAACCACTACACTGGTGCCCGCAAGGCGCAGATGGGACGAGTACCGACGTACGCAGCCAGGAGCGACCCGGGGGTGGTGCGAGCCCGGGGGTGAGCGCGGCGGGAAGATCACCCCGGAGCCGCCGGAAGAACGGCCCAGCCAGGGCCTACTAGACCCGGTCGCAAGCCCAAAGAGCGGGCCGCACGAGCTGGACGCGGCCAAGGAGGGTGGTACCGCGGGGCGGCATGCCGTCTCGTCCCTCCGTCGGATCCCGTAACCATCCGCCGGAGGTAGACGCCGATGCGTACCTACAACCCCGTCCCCGCGCAGGTCGACCTGCCCGCGCTGGAGCACCAGATCCTGAGCTTCTGGAAGGACCAGCAGGTCTTCCAGCGCAGCCTGGAGCAGTCCGAGGGCCGCCCCGAGTGGGTCTTCTACGAGGGCCCGCCCACCGCCAACGGCATGCCGGGCGCCCACCACATCGAGGCCCGCGTCTTCAAGGACGTCTTCCCGCGCTTCCGCACGATGAAGGGCTACCACGTCGCCCGCAAGGCCGGCTGGGACTGCCACGGCCTCCCGGTCGAGCTGGCCGTGGAGAAGGAGCTCGGCTTCTCCGGCAAGCAGGACATCGAGAAGTACGGCATCGCGGAGTTCAACGCCAAGTGCCGCGAATCCGTCACCCGCTACACCGACGCCTTCGTCGAGCTGACCGAGCGGATGGGCTACTGGGTCGACCTGGACGACGCCTACCGCACCATGGACCCGTCCTACGTGCAGTCGGTCTGGTGGTCGCTCAAGCAGATCTTCGACAAGGGCCTGCTGGTCCAGGACCACCGCGTCGCCCCCTGGTGCCCGCGCTGCGGCACCGGCCTCTCCGACCACGAGCTGGCCCAGGGCTACGAGACCGTGGTCGACCCCTCGGTCTTCGTCCGCTTCCCGCTCACCTCGGGCCCGCTGGCCGGCACCGCCGCGCTGCTGGTCTGGACGACCACCCCGTGGACGCTGGTCTCCAACACCGCCGCCGCCGTGCACCCGGAGGTGACCTACGTGGTCGCCACCGACGGCACCGAGCGCCTGGTCGTCGCCGAGCCGCTGGTCGGCAAGGCGCTCGGCGAGGGCTGGGAGACCACCGGCGAGTCCTTCACCGGCGCCGAGATGGAGCGCTGGGCCTACCGCCGCCCGTTCGAGCTGGTCGCCATCGAAGACGCGCACTACGTCCTGAACGCCGACTACGTCACCACCGAGGACGGCACCGGCATCGTCCACCAGGCCCCGGCCTTCGGCGCCGACGACCTCGCGACCTGCCGCAAGTACGGCCTGCCGGTGGTCAACCCGGTCGAGGCCGACGGCACCTTCGCCGCCGAGGTCCCGCTGGTCGGCGGGGTCTTCTTCAAGAAGGCCGACGAGACCCTGGTCGCCGAGCTCAAGGCGAGCGGCCTGCTCTTCAAGCACGTCCCGTACGAGCACAGCTACCCGCACTGCTGGCGCTGCCACACCGCGCTGCTCTACTACGCGCAGCCGTCCTGGTACGTCCGGACCACCGCCGTCAAGGACGCGATGATCCGGGAGAACGAGGCCACCAACTGGCACCCGGAGACGGTCAAGCACGGCCGCTTCGGCGACTGGCTGAACAACAACATCGACTGGGCGCTCTCCCGCAACCGCTACTGGGGCACCCCGCTGCCGATCTGGCGCTGCGACGAGGGCCACCTGACCTGCGTCGGCTCGCTGGCCGAGCTCTCCGAGCTCACCGGCACCGACCAGAGCGGCCTCGACCCGCACCGCCCGTACATCGACGAGGTCACCTTCGACTGCCGCGAGTGCGCCGGCACCGCCGTGCGCGTGCCCGAGGTGATCGACGCCTGGTACGACTCGGGCTCGATGCCCTTCGCCCAGTACGGCTACCCGTACCAGAACAAGGAGCTGTTCGAGAAGCGCTACCCCGCGCAGTTCATCTCCGAGGCGATCGACCAGACCCGCGGCTGGTTCTACACCCTGATGGCCGTCGGCACCCTGGTGTTCGACAAGTCCTCGTACGAGAACGTGGTCTGCCTGGGCCACATCCTCGCCGAGGACGGCCGCAAGATGTCCAAGCACCTGGGCAACATCCTGCAGCCCATCCCGCTGATGGACCAGCACGGCGCCGACGCGGTGCGCTGGTTCATGGCCGCGGGCGGTTCGCCCTGGTCGGCGCGGCGCGTGGGCCACGGCACCATCCAGGAGGTCGTGCGCAAGACGCTGCTGACCTACTGGAACACCGTCGCCTTCCAGGCCCTCTACGCCCGCACCACCGGCTGGGCTCCCTCGGCCTCGGACCCGGCCCCGGCCGACCGTCCGCAGCTGGACCGCTGGGTGCTCTCCGAGCTCAACACGCTGGTGCGCGAGGTGGACGCCGCCCTGGAGGCGTACGACACCCTGCGGGCCGGCAAGCTGCTCTCCGGCTTCGTCGACGACCTCTCCAACTGGTACGTCCGCCGGGGACGGCGCCGCTTCTGGCAGGGCGACGCCGCCGCGCTCGCCACGCTGCACGAGGCGCTGGAGAAGGTCACCCGCCTGATGGCCCCGCTCACCCCGTTCATCACCGAGCGGGTCTGGCAGGACCTGGTCGTCCCGGTCGCCCCGGACGCCCCGCTCTCCGTGCACCTGGCCTCCTGGCCGGTGGCCGACGAGACGCTGATCGACACCGACCTCTCCCGGCACATGGCGCTGGTCCGCCGCCTGGTCGAGCTCGGCCGCTCGACCCGCGCGGAATCGGGTGTGAAGACCCGTCAGCCGCTCTCCCGCGCGCTGATCGCCGCCCAGGGCTGGGAGGAGCTGCCGGCCGACCTGCGGGCGCAGATCGCCGAGGAGCTCAACGTCTCGGTGCTCGAATCCCTGGCCACCGTGGGCGGTTCGCTGGTGGACACCACCGCCAAGGCCAACTTCCGGGCGCTGGGCAAGCGCTTCGGCAAGGGCGTCCAGGACGTGGCCAAGGTGGTCGCCGCCGCCGACGCCGCCGCCCTCGCGGCCGACCTGCGGGCCACCGGCACCGCCACGGTCCTGCTGGACGGCTCGGAGATCGCCCTCTCCCCCGAGGAGGTCATCATCACCGAGACCCCCCGCGAGGGCTGGGCCGTCGCCAACGAGGCCGGCGCCACCGTCGCCCTCGACCTGGAGATCACCCCCGAGCTCAAGCGGCTCGGCGTCGCCCGCGATGCCATCCGCCAGATCCAGGAGGCCCGCAAGAACTCCGGCCTGGACGTCGCCGACCGCATCGTCCTGCGCTGGCGCAGCACGGCCGAGGAGACCGCCGAGGCCATCGCCGAGCACGGCCACCTGGTCGCCGAGGAGGTGCTGGCCACCGACTTCGCCGCCGGCGCGGCCGACTGGGAGTCGGAGACCTTCACCGACGAGGGCCTGGGCCTGAGCTTCCAGCTCCGCAAGGCCTGACCCACCCGGCCGGGCCGCCGAACCCCAGGTTCCTGGGGTACCGGCGGCCCGGCCGCCGTCCAAGACTGAGGTCATGGACACCATCGACACGAACAAGAAGACCGTGAGCGCGTTCATCGACGCGCTGTTCACCGAGGGAGACCTCAGTGCCGTGGACGACTACCTCGCCGAGGAGTTCGTCAACCACGACCCGCCGCTCGGCGCGAGCGCGGACCGCGAGGGGATGCGGGCCGCCGCCGCGATGTTCCGGGCCGCCTGCCCCGACTGGCACAGCGACCAGCACCTCTTGATCGGCGAGGACGACCTGGTGGTCGAGCACTTCACCGCGAGCGGGGTGCACCGCGGCACCCTGCTCGGCGTCCCCGCGACCGGCCGCACCCTCGAACTGGCCGGCATCAACATCTTCCGCGTCCGCGACGGCCGGATCACCGAGCGCTGGGGGCGGCTCGACGAGCTCGGCCTGCTGCGCGGGCTCGGACTCGTCCGGCTGCCCTGACCGGAGTAGCGTCGTGACCGTGGACGGAGCCGTCGCGCACCGCAGGACGGCCGGCCTGATCGAGCGCTGCTACGCCGGGCTGGACGCCACCGAGCTGCGCACCGAGACGCTCCGGCGCCTGCGCACCGTCCTACCGGTCGACGCCGCCTTCTTCGCCACCGTTGACCCGGCGACCGTGCTCTTCACCTCGGCCCTGGCCGAGGAGCCGCTGCGGGCGGCCACCCCGCTCTTCCTGGCGAACGAGTACGACCGCGCCGACGTCAACAAGTTCACCGCGCTGGCGGGCGCCGCCGACCCGGTCGGCTCGCTCGACCACGCGACCCGGGGCGAGCGGCGGGCCAGCCCCCGGTACCAGGAGATCATGGCCGGCCTCGGGCTCGGCGACGAGCTGCGGGCCGCCCTCACCACCGGGCCGGACTGCTGGGGCGTGCTCTGCCTGCACCGGGCCGACTCCGCGCTCGGCTTCACCGAGGAGGAGATCGCCCTTGTCCGTGCCCTCGCCCCCCACCTGGGCGAGGGCCTGCGCCGGGCCGTCGCCACCGGGCCCGCCGCACCGGCGGACCCGGCCGGCGAGCCCGGCATCATCGTGCTCGACGACCGGCTGGCCGTCCTCTCGGTCAGCCCGGAGGCCGCCCGGTGGGCGGCCGAACTCGCCGAGCCCGCCGAGGGCGGACTCCCGGTCGCCGTCCGCGCGGTGGCCGCCCGCCTGCGCCGCCTCGCCCACCCCGACGCGGCCGGCCTGCCGCCACCGACGCTGCGCCTGCGAGCCGCCTCCGGCCGCTGGCTCACCGTCCACGCCACCCACCTCCCGGGCCCCGACGGCCACCGCATGGGCGTGGTGATCGGCCCCGCACCCGCCGCCCAGGTCAGCTCCCTCCTCCTCACCGCCCACGGCCTCACCGAGGCCCAGACCAGAGTCGCCGCCCTCGTCGCCCGCGGCAGCTCCACCCGCCAGATCGTCGACGAGCTCCACATCTCCGCCAACACCGTCCAGGAACACCTGACCGCGATCTTCGACAAGTTCGCCGTCCACAGCTGCCGCGAACTGGTCGCCGCCCTGCTCGCCCCCCGACCCTGAGCACCAGCCGGGTAGGCTGACGGCGGATCAGCGGTCTCGTCGCCCATCAGGAGGCTGGAAGTGGACTACGCCCGCATGCGAGCGATCGCGGACGAGCTCATGGCGCACGCTCCGGAAGACGTGTGGGCCACCGAGATCAGCGGTGACGAGATCATCATGATGATGAGCCCGGCCAAGCGGCACGAGCTCATCGTCTACCGGCTCGCCAAACACCTGGACCGCCAACTGGAGAGTGCGGACACCGACCTCATCGCCCATGGCGGGGCCGACGTGGAGGACCCGGAATCCGGGATCAAGCGCCGTCCGGACGTCATGGTCTTCCCCGAGAGCGCCCTGGATTCCTCGGGCGAGGCACTGCACCCGCGCGAGGTGACGGCGGTGGTGGAGGTCGTCTCCAAGTCGAACCCCGAGAACGACTACGCGGGCAAGGTGCGGGACTACCCGGCAATGGGCATCCCGTACTACCTGATCATCGACCCGCGCTCCGGCACCGGCCTGGTCCTCTCCGCCCCGCACGAGACCCCCGAGGGGCGCCGCTACAGCACCCGGCGGGAGTTCACCTTCGGTGAGACGGTCGAGTTCGCCGGCTACGAGGTCGCCACCGCCGACTTCCCGACGTACTGAGCACAACGCAGAACGCCCCCGGTCCGCTCGCGCGGGCCGGGGGCGTTCGTGGGTACTGCTTAGTTGTCGCCGTCCTCGTCGATGAGGAAGCCGCGCATCGGGGCCGGAGCCTGCTGCATCGGCTGCGGCGGCTGCGGGCGGACCGCGGCCATCGGCTGGGTCATGCCGACCGGGGCCATCTGGGAGGCCGAGCCACCGTTCGGCTGGGAGCCGAAGCCGCCCGACTGGCCGCCGAACGACGGGGTGTTGCCGCCGAAGGACGGGCTGCTGGTGCCGCCGCCGAAGGACTGCTGGCCGCCGAAGGAGGGCTGGCTGCTCATCGCGGAGGAACCGGCGGGCGCCATCGAGGAGGCGGCCGGCGGCAGGGAGGCGGTGGCCGGGATCCGCGGCGGGGCCAGCGAGTCGTCGGCCTGCGACTCCAGCTGACGCAGCTGGGTCTCCAGGTAGGACTTCAGGCGGGTGCGGTACTCGCGCTCGAAGGCGCGCAGGTCCTCGACCTTGCGCTCCAGCGTCGCGCGGGCGGACTCCAGCGAGCCCATCGCCACGCGGTGCTTCTCCTGCGCGTCCCGCTCCAGCGCGTCGGCCTTGGCGCGGGCGTCCCGCTCCAGACCCTCGGCCCGGCTGCGCGCCTCGCCGACGATCTTGTTGGCCTCGGACCGGGCCTCGGAGATCGCCTGGTCGGCGGTCTGCTGGGCGAGGGCGAGCACGCGGGCCGCGCTGTCGCCACCGGGCTGCTGCTGCTGCATCGGCTGCTGCATCGGGCCGCCGAGCTGCTGCTGCATCGGGCCGCCCATCGGCTGCAGCTGCTGCTGCCCGCCCATGGTCTGGCCCATCTGCTGCGGCATCTGCTGCTGACCCATCGGGCCGCCCATCGGCTGCAGCATCTGACCGCCCATCGGCTGCACCAGCTGCTGCTGGCCGCCCATGGTCTGGCCCATCTGCTGCGGCATCTGCTGCTGGCCCATCTGCTGGCCGGGGCCGGCCGGGAGCTGCGGAGCGCCGGAGGGCAGGCCGAGGGGCTGGTTGCCCATCTGCTGCTGCTGACCCATCTGCTGCGGGCCACCGAGCTGCTGCTGGCCCATCTGCTGGCCGGGGCCCTGCTGGCCCGGCACCGGAGGACCGGATATGGCGGCCGGCACCGGAGCGCCCGGGCGGGCGTCCTGCGGCTGCTGCTCCTTGCGCATGTTGGCCTGGTTCTGCGCGGCGGCACGAGTCGCGGCGGCCAGCTTGGCCCGCAGGTCCTCGTTCTCGCGCAGGAGGCGCGTCAGCTCGGCTTCGACCTCGTCGAGGAAGGCATCGACCTCATCCTCGTCGTAGCCTTCACGCAGGCGGACGGTCGTGAACTGCTTGTTCCGAACGTCCTCGGGGGTCAATGGCATCTCTTCACCTCAACGTGATCGTCGGCAACAACCGGCATCCTGGTGCAGCGCTCAAGACGGCAGAGTCAGCACGAGCGATCTCAGGACAAACACAATGATCATCAGTACGAAGAAGGACAGGTCGAGTGCCACGCCCCCGAGTCGCAACGGCGGGATGAAGCGCCGAAGAAGCTTGAGCGGCGGGTCCGTGACAGTGTAGGTGGCTTCCAGGACCATGACCATGGCCCGCTGCGGACGCCAGGACCGTGCGAACTGGAAGACCCAGTCCATGACGAGCCGGAAGAGCAGGACCAGCAGGAAAGCCGTGAGTGCCCAGAAGAGCACGTCCCTCACGATCCCCATCCCGTTCTTCCCTCTCCCCGACCGACGATCCGTCAGTCACTCACTGTTGTTGGACCCACACGTGCTGTCGTGGCCGGGTCAGCTCTGGTTGAAGAACCCACCCTCGGCGATCCGAGCCTTGTCCTCCGCCGTTACATCGACGTTAGCAGGCGACAGCAGGAACACCTTCTGCGTCACTCGCTCGATACTGCCGTGCAGACCGAAGACGAGTCCAGCGGCGAAGTCTACGAGTCGCTTCGCGTCGGTGTCGTCCATCTCGGTCAGATTCATGATCACAGGGGTGCCGCCACGGAACTGTTCCCCGATGGTACGGGCCTCGTTGTAGGTCCGGGGGTGCAGCGTGGTGATGCGGTAAGGCTCACGTTCGTTGACGACCTTGGGCATGATCACCGGGGCGCTCTTCTCCAGGTTGTGGCGGCGTTCGGGTGTGATGGACGACACTGGGGCCATCCGCGGCGGCTCCGACCGGATCGGCACGGCGGCCGGGACGGGCTGCGGAGCGATGTGCGCGACCGGGGCGGGCGCGGGGGCGGGCCGCTGAAGGTCCTCGGTGCGCCCGGTACGGATCGGCTCGGGGTCCGTGTCGTAGTCGTCGTCGGGGTCGTACCCCTGGCCGTCGTACGTCTCGTCCTCCACGAGGCCGAGGTAGACCGCCATCTTGCGCATTGCGCCGGCCATGCTCCTTGTCTCCTCCGCGTCATGGTGGATCGGCTCCGTCACCTGTGGGCCTCCGCCCGCGGAGAATGCGATCCACGGTCCGTCAATCTGTGGACAGCTGTTGGGTTCTGTCCCGATTTTTCCTGCAGTGTGATCTACTACCTGGTGACGTTACCGGAGCGGTGACCGCACTCCGAGCACCGCCGTACCGACGCGTACGTGTGTCGCTCCGGCCGCCACTGCCTGCTCGAGGTCACTGCTCATACCTGCGGAGACCATCGTGGCAGCAGGATGGGCCGCCCGTACGGCGGTTGAGATTTCCGCCAGCCGATCGAAGGCACTCGCCGGGTCCCCCGCGAAGGGGCCGGCCAGCGGAGCGACGGTCATCACACCGGCCAGCTGCAGCCCGGGCGTGTCGGCGATCTTCCCGGCCAGCTGGAGCACCTGGTCAGGGGCCACTCCGGCCCGTCCCTCGCCCTCTCCCGACTCCTTGTCGAGGGCCACCTGCACGAGGCAACCGAGCGGCGCGCGCCCGGTCTTGAGCACCGCCGCCGAGAGCGAATCCACCAGCCGCGCGCGGTCCACCGAGTGCACCAGGTCGGCGTAAGAGACCACCGAGCGCACCTTGTTGGTCTGCAGCTGGCCGACGAAGTGCCAGGTCAGCGGCAGTCGGGCGCAGAGCTCGGCCTTGGGGGCGGCGTCCTGGTCGCGGTTCTCCGCCACGTCGGTGACGCCCAGGGCGGCCAGCAGCGCGCTGTCCTCGGCCGGGTAGGTCTTGGTGACCACGACGAGGGTGACCTCCTCGCGCGGGCGGCCCGCGGCGGCGCAGGCGTCCGCGATCCGACGCTCCACCACCTCGAGGTTGGTGCCGAGCTCCTCGTAGCGTGCGAGCTGCGCCGGCGTCAGGCCCGCGGTGAAGGCGGGGCGGTCCGGGAACGCCGCGTAGATGTCGTTCGTCATGAGTGTCAGCAGTCCAAAGTCAGTGGTCGCAGCCAGGTCGTGACAGCAGTGTGCTCACCCCGCCCCCTGGCGGAGGGGCTGGGTGAGCACGTGGTCTGTCCTGCGGTCGTCTACTTCAGGAAGTCCGGCACGTCGAGCTCCTCGGCCGGGCTCTCGACGAAGGGCTGCCGGGCCGGCTGCACCTGCGGCGGCACCGGCGGGGCGGTGGTGACGGGCGCCTCGGTGGCGCGCGGCTCCTCGCTGCGGGCGGTCACCGAGCCGATGCTCCCGTAGGAGGGGCGGGTGGCCGGGCGCTCCGGGGCGGCCGGCGTGGCGGCCGGGGTGGCCTTGACCACGGGGTCGCGCACGATGGCCGGGGGCTGGCCGCCGTCGAAGCCGGCCGCGATGACGGTGACGCGCACCTCGTCGCCCAGGGCGTCGTCGATGACGGCACCGAAGATGATGTTGGCCTCGGGGTGGGCGGCCTCGCTGACCAGCTGGGCCGACTCGTTGATCTCGAAGAGGCCGAGGTCGGAGCCGCCGGAGATGGAGAGCAGCACGCCGCGGGCGCCGTCGATGGAGGCCTCGAGCAGCGGCGAGGAGATCGCCATCACGGCGGCGGCCTTGGCGCGGTCCTCGCCGCGGGCCGAGCCGATGCCCATGAGCGCCGAACCGGCGTCCGACATGACCGACTTGACGTCGGCGAAGTCGAGGTTGATCAGGCCCGGGGTGGTGATCAGGTCGGTGATGCCCTGGACACCGGAGAGCAGCACCTGGTCGGCGGAGCGGAAGGCGTCCAGCACCGAGACCTGGCGGTCCGAGATGGAGAGCAGCCGGTCGTTCGGGATGACGATGAGGGTGTCGACCTCCTCGCGCAGCCCGGCGATGCCGTCCTCGGCCTGGTTGGCGCGGCGGCGGCCCTCGAAGGTGAAGGGGCGGGTGACCACGCCGATGGTCAGGGCGCCGAGCGAGCGGGCGATGTTGGCCACGACCGGCGCGCCGCCGGTGCCGGTGCCGCCGCCCTCGCCGGCGGTGACGAAGACCATGTCGGCCCCCTTGAGGACCTCCTCGATCTCCTCGCGGTGGTCCTCGGCGGCCTTGCGGCCGACCTCGGGGTTGGCGCCGGCGCCGAGGCCCCGGGTGAGTTCACGGCCCACGTCGAGCTTGACGTCGGCGTCGCTCATCAGGAGGGCCTGTGCATCGGTGTTGATCGCGATGAACTCGACGCCCTTGAGACCGACCTCGATCATCCGGTTGATGGCGTTGACACCACCGCCGCCGATACCGACGACCTTGATGACTGCGAGGTAGTTCTGCGGTGCTGCCACGTCGAAGGCCTCTCGCCTCGAATTTCCGGGTCGGCCCCAGGGAGCGGAGGTCCGACGGATGTCGATGGGTGGGAGCGCGGTTTCGTGACCGTATGTCCGAAATTCCGACCACCGACCCGAACCCTAAACTTGAGGTTTAGAGTTACTCATGTGTCTGTGTCAGTTGACACTAGGTCGGACGAGGCCGGGTGTTCAACGAACACGCCGAGCGTCCCTTTTTTCTTTTGAGCCTATGTGATCATCGACCACCCGGCGAAACCGGGGTGACCACCAAGGGTCGGGCCGGAGCCTGGACTCCGTCAACACCACCCTCAGGGCTAGAACTTACCCGATCAAGAGGACACCGCAGGCGCCTCCGGCGCACTCACGTCATAGTTCGTGGCCTTCTGACCGAGCAGCGCGGTGAGCACCTTGGCCTTGCGGTCGGTCCGCTCCGCACTCCCCCAGCGCACCAGCACACCATCGCTGAGCTGGAGTTCGATGTCGTCGTACGAGTACACCCGAACCGCTCCGGCCCGCTTGGCGACGGCCTCCGGGAGCCCGGCGGCCACCGTCACGGCGGCCCGGACGAGGGTCGGACGGGGAATCACCCCCAGGGATTGGTTCGTCTGCTGACTCAGGGCCAGCTCCACCACCGGCACGCCGGCGGGCGGTGCGGATTCGGTGGCGAAGCTCACCCCTTCGGCGTCGACCTGGGTGAACTTGCCGTCCTCCGCCTTGACGGCGGCCACGGCCTTGCGTTCGACCAGCTTCACCCGCAGGGTGTGCGGCCAGCCGCGCCAGATCTCGGCCTTGGCCACCCGGGGCACGGCCTCCACCCGGCGCTCGGCCGCGGCCAGGTCCACCCGGGCCAGCGGGCCGCGGGTGGCGTCCCCGAGCGCGGCGGCGACCTGGTCGTTCGTCAGCTGACCACTCTCCAGGCCCTGGACGTCGACGGCGCGCACGTCCAGGGCCGAGGAGAAGAAGACCAGCCAGCCGAGCCCGCCGAGCAGCAGCGCGCCGAGCGCGCTCAGCACCACCACCCCGCGCCGGGAGAGGCGGAGCCGGGGTGGCCCCGGCTCGTCGTCACCCCAACCTCCGGCGGCCTCCCAGCCTTCGGCGGGCCCGGTCTCGGCCACGGCGGCGTCAGCCCCTGCCGCGGCGGTGGCCCTGGGCGGCCGCGACCGCCTCGTAGACCATCCTGACCAGCAGGTCGTCCGCGTCCCGGCGGCCGAAGGCGGCGGCGGCGTTGCTCATCTCCCACAGCTTCTGCGGGTTGGTGAGCACCGGCAGCACGTTCTGGAGCACCCAGTCCGGGGTCAGCTCGGCGTCGTCCACCAGCAGGCCGCCGCCGGCCTTGACCATCGGCTGGGCGTTCAGCCGCTGCTCGCCGTTGCCGATCGGCAGCGGCACGAAGGCGGCGGGCAGGCCGACGGCGGCCAGCTCGGCCACCGTCATGGCGCCGGCCCGGCAGAGCATCAGGTCGGCGGCGGCGTAGGCCAGGTCCATCCGGTCCACGTACGGCACCGCGCGGTACGGCGGCATCCCGGGGATGTCGTCGATCACCGGCAGCTCGTTCTTCGGGCCGACGGCGTGCAGGATCTGCACCCCGTACTGCTGGAGCCGGGGCGCGATCGCCTGGACGGTCTCGTTCAGGCGGCGGGCGCCCTGCGAACCGCCGGAGACCAGCAGGGTGGGCAGCCGCTGGTCGAGGCCGAAGTAGTGCCGGGCCTCCGGGCGCACCGCGCCGCGGTCCAGGGTGGCGATGGTGCGGCGCAGCGGGATGCCGATGTAGCGGGAGTCGCGCAGCTTGGAATCCGGGGTGGAGACGGCGACGAAGTCGCTGTACCGGGCGCCGATCTTGTTGGCCAGGCCCGGGCGGGCGTTGGCCTCGTGCACCACGATCGGCACCCCGGCGCGCTTGGCCGCGAGGTACGCGGGCATCGCGACGTAGCCGCCGAAGCCCACCACCACGTCGGCCTTGACCCGCTCGATGATCTCCTGGGCGGCCCGGACGGTGCCGCGCAGGCGGCCCGGGACGGTGATCAGCTCGGGGGTGGGCTTGCGGGGCAGCGGGACGGCCGGGATCAGCTCCAGCTGGTAGCCGCGCTCGGGTACCAGGCGGGTCTCCAGACCGCGCTCGGTGCCGAGGGCGGTGATCCCGATGGACGGGTCGTGCCTGCGGAGGGCGTCCGCGAGGGCGAGCGCCGGCTCGATGTGGCCGGCGGTCCCGCCGCCGGCGAGTACGACATGCACCGAAATTCACCGCTCCCTGCGCGCCGGCCGGGGAGCAGGGCGCGCTGTGGTTCGTCGTCGTGGCAGCACCCGGGCCAGGCGTGTCCTGAACCGGGAGTTCTTGCTCCGCATGGCCAGGGCCGCCTTGGCCCCCGGCGTGCTGCGCGCGAAGCAGAGCAGCACGCCGACGGCGCACAGGGCCGACAGCATGGCGGACCCGCCGTAGGAGAACAGCGGGAGCGGCACGCCGGCGATGGGGAAGAGCCCCAGCGCCGACCCCAGGTTGATCATGGCCTGCGCCATGATCCACGTGGTGGCGGCCCCCGCGGCGTACCTGACGAAGGGGTCCTTCGTACCGATGGCCACACGGATACCCGCGTAGCCTAGTGCCGCGAAGAGGCCGAGCACGGACAGCGTCCCCACCAGGCCGAGCTCCTCGCCGGTGGCGGCGAAGATGAAGTCGGTGTGCGCCTCGGGCAGTTGGCCCCACTTCTCGACCCCGGCGCCGAGACCGGATCCGAACAGGCCGCCGGCCGCCAGGGCGTACAGGCCGTGCAGGGCCTGGAAGCAGTTCAGGTTGGGGTCGGGCTTGGTGACGCCGATGCAGGCCAGCCGGTCCAGGCGGTGCGGCACGGTGATGATCAGGGCCGTGCAGGCCACCACGGCGATGCCCAGGGTCGCACCGAACAGGCGCAGCGGGGCGCCCACCATCCAGAGCAGGCCGAAGAGCATCGCGACCAGGATCATCGTGGTGCCCATGTCGCCGCCGAACATGATCAGCATGAGCAGCAGCAGGGTGCCGGGCACCAGGGGCACCAGCAGGTGCTTCCACTGGTCGAGCAGGCCGGTCTTCTGCTTGCGCGCCAGCAGGTCGGCGCCCCAGAGCACGAGCGCCAGCTTGGCGAACTCGGAGGGCTGCACCTGGAAGAAGCCCAGGTTGATCCAGTTCCGGTTGCCGTTGACCTCCATGCCGACGCCCGGGATGGCGACCAGCACGAGCGCGCCGATCACCGCGCAGAGCATGGGGTAGACCAGGGCGCGGAGCAGTTTGAGGGGGGTCCTGGCCAGCAGCAGGAGCATGGTGCCGCCGAGGACGACGGCGGCGAGCTGTTTGCGGAAGAAGAACGTGATGGGGAGGTGACGCTGCATCACCAGGATCTGGGAGGAGGAGAAGACCATCACCAGACCGAGGATCACGAGCAGCATGCTCGAACCCAGGATCAGGTAGTAGGGGGCGAGGGGACGGCTCAGCAGGTAGCTGATCCGGTCGCGGAAGGCCTTGACACGACCGAGGGGGCCTTCCGATTTGAAGACGGTCGTGGTCGCCGAGATGACCCGCAGCTTCGACGGCGGCGTTGCCACTGCGATCCTCGCTCTCTACTGGGGCGTCATGTTCAGGGGCGCGGGGAACTGCGCGGGGCGGAGGGCACCACCTGCCACTTGCGCACTCACGCCGACTGACCGCCCGCCTCTCCCGTACCCGCGCAGTTCCCCGCGCCCCTAAAAGAGATCACGCCCCAGTCCCTGCGCGCCCGGCGAAGCTACTCCCCCAGCGCGGCGACCGATGCAGCGAACAGGTCACCACGTTCGCCGTAGTTGGTGAACATGTCCATCGAGGCGCAGGCCGGGGCCAGCAGGACGGTGTCACCGGGCTGGGCCTGGGCTGCGGCGATCCGGACGATCTCGGCCATCGCTTCGGCGCCAGTCTGGCCGGTCGCCGCTTCGATCACCGGGACATCCGGGGCGTGTCGCGCCAGTGCCTCGCGGATCAGTCCGCGGTCGGCGCCGATCAGGACGGCCGCCCGCAGGCGGGGGGCCGCGCCGACCACCAGCTCGTCGAAGGTGGCGCCCTTGGCGAGGCCACCGGCGATCCAGACCACCGGGTCGTAGGCGGCCAGCGAGGCGGCGGCGGCGTGGGTGTTGGTGGCCTTGGAGTCGTCCACGTAGGTGACGCCCTCGACCACGGCGACCTGGGCGATCCGGTGGGCGTCCGGGGTGAAGGCGCGCAGGCCGTCCCGGACGGCCTTGGTGTCCACACCGTAGGCGCGGGCCAGGGCGGCGGCGGCCAGGGCGTTGGTGATGTTGTGCGGGGCGGCCGGCTTGACGTCCTCGACGGCGCCGATCTCGGCGGCGTTCTTCTGGCGGTCCGGCGCGAAGGCGCGGTCGACCAGGAGGCCGTCCACCACACCGAGGTTCGAGGGGGCGGGGGCGCCGAGGCCGAAGCCGATGGCCCGGCAGCCCTCCTCCACGTCGGCCTCCATCACGAGGGCCTCGGTGGCCGGGTCGGCCAGGTTGTAGACGCAGGCCACCTGGTTGCCCTGGTAGATCCGGCCCTTGTCGGCGGCGTACGCCTCCATCGAGCCGTGCCAGTCCAGGTGGTCCGGGGCCAGGTTGAGCACCACGGCCGAGTGCGGGCGCAGGCTGGGCGCCCAGTGCAGCTGGTAGCTGGAGAGCTCCACGGCGAGCACGTCGTACGGCTCCTCCGCGAGGACGGCATCCAGGACCGACACCCCGACGTTGCCGACGGCGGCCGTGCGCTTGCCCGCCGCCGTCAGGATCGAGGCGAGCATCTGGACGGTGGTGGTCTTGCCGTTGGTGCCGGTGACGGCCAGCCAGGGGGCCGGCTCGCCGGTGGCGGCCAGCGGCTTGCGCAGCTGCCAGGCCAGCTCCACGTCGCCCCAGATCGGGACGCCGGCCGCCTCGGCGGCCAGGAAGAGCGGGCTGGTGGGGGGCCAGCCGGGCGAGGTGACGATCAGTTCGGTGCCCTCGGGCAGCGTCTCGCCGTCGCCCAGCTGCGCGGCCACGCCGAGCTCGGCCACGCGGGAGCGCAGGGCCGGGCTGTCGCCGCCGTCCACCACGGTGACCTCGGCGCCGAGCTCGCGCAGCACCCGGGCCGCGCTCACCCCGGAGAGGCCGAGGCCCGCGACGACCACCCGCAGGCCCTTGAACTCCACGGTCATCCGGTCACCCATCCCGCGTAGAAGAGGCCGAGGCCGACGGCCACGCAGAGGCCCTGGATGATCCAGAACCGGACCACGATCAGCACCTCGCTCCAGCCCTTGAGCTCGAAGTGGTGCTGGAGCGGGGCCATCTTGAAGACGCGCTTGCCGGTCATCCGGAACGAGCCGACCTGGATGATCACCGAGAGGGTGATGATCACGAAGAGACCGCCCAGCAGGGCGAGCAGCAGCTCGGTCTGCGAGCAGATCGCCAGGCCGGCCAGCGCGCCGCCGAGGGCGAGCGAGCCGGTGTCGCCCATGAAGATCTTGGCGGGCGAGGTGTTCCACCAGAGGAAGCCGAAGCAGGAGCCCATCAGGGCGGCGGCCACCACGGCCAGGTCCAGCGGGTCGCGGACGTCGTAGCAGTCGGCGGTGGCCCGCACCATGTAGGCGCAGCTCTGGCCGTACTGCCAGACGCCGATGAAGACGTAGGCGCCGAAGACCATCACCGAGGCGCCGGTGGCCAGGCCGTCCAGGCCGTCGGTGAGGTTCACGCCGTTCGACATCGCGGCGATCATGAAGTACGCCCAGATGACGAACAGCACCGGGCCGATCGACCAGCTGAAGTCGCGCACGAAGGAGAGGTGCGTGGAGGCCGGGGTGATGCCGCGGGCGTCGTGGAACTGCAGGGCGAGCACCGCGAAGGCGAGGCCGACGGCCGACTGGCCGACCAGCTTGGCCTTGGCCCGCAGGCCGAGCGAGCGCTGCTTGACCACCTTGATGTAGTCGTCCAGGAAGCCGACCAGGCCCAGACCCACCGTCAGGAAGAGCACCAGCAGCCCGGAGGCGGTCGGCGACTCGCCGGAGATCGCCTTGGTCGCGCCGTAGGCGATCAGGGTGGCCAGGATGAAGGCGATGCCACCCATGGTGGGGGTACCGCGCTTGCTCGCGTGGGCCTTGGGGCCGTCGTCACGGATCATCTGGCCGTAGCCGTGCTTGGCCAGCAACCGGATCAGCGCGGGGGTGCCCAGGAGCGAGAGCACCAGGCCGATCATCCCCGCGATGAGGATCTGCTTCATCATCGGACGGCTCCATCATCGGCCAGTAGCGCCTCGGCCACCCGCTCCAAGCCCACCGAACGGGACGCCTTCACCAGCACCACGTCCCCAGGCTGCAGCTGACCGCGCAGCAGCTCGATCGCCGCGTCCGCGTCGGACACCAGCACCGACTCCTCACCCCACGAACCTTCGTTCCTCGCGCCCAGTTCCATACAGGCCGCGTCCCGGTCGCCGACCGCCACCAGCTTGGTGACGTCGAGCCGGACCGCGAGGCGCCCGATGGCGTCGTGCTCGTTGAGGCTGTCCTCACCGAGCTCCCGCATCTCGCCGAGCACCGCCCAGGTGCGGCGGCGCTCCGGGCCGCGGCCGCCCATCGACACCAGCGCCCGCAGCGCGGCCCGCATGGACTCCGGGTTCGCGTTGTAGGCGTCGTTGACGACGGTGACACCGTCGGCCCGCTCGACGACCTCCATGCGCCAGCGGGACAGCGCACCCGCCGCGCCCAGGGCAGCGGCGGTGTCGTCGACGGACATGCCGAGCGCCGCCGCCACCGCTGCGGCGGCGAGGGCGTTCGAGACGTGGTGCTCACCGTACAGGCGCAGCTGTACCGGTGCGGAACCGGCTGGGGTGACGAGCGTGAACGATGGCCGCCCGGTGGCGTCCAGCCGAACTCCGGTGGCCCGGATCTCGGCGTCCGGGCTCTCCCCGAACAGCAGGACGCGGGCCTTGGTGCGCTCGGCCATCGCCCGCACCAGCGGGTCGTCGGCGTTGAGCACGGCGGTGCCTTCGCTGGTCAGCGCCTCGACCAGCTCGCCCTTGGCCTCGGCGATCTTGGCCTTGGAGCCGAACTCGCCGACGTGCGCGGTGCCGACGTTGAGCACTAGGCCCACGGTGGGCGGCGCGATGGTGGTCAGGTAGGCGATGTCGCCCTTGTGCCGGGCGCCCATCTCCAGGACGAGGTGGCGGGTGCCGTCGGTGACCTTGGCCGCCGTCAGCGGGGCGCCGATCTCGTTGTTGAGCGAGCCCTCGGTGAAGACCGTCTCGCCGTGCCGGGCCAGCACCTGGGCGATCAGGTCCTTGGTGCTGGTCTTGCCGGCCGAGCCGGTCAGGCCGACCACGGCCAGCCCGGGGGCGCGGTCGATCACGGCCCGGCCGAGCTTGGCCAGGGCCGCGACCACGTCCTCGACCAGCACGGCGGGCACCCCGACCGGGCGGGTGGCCAGCACCGCGACGGCACCGGCGGCGATCGCCGTCCCGACGAAGTCGTGCCCGTCCACCCGCTCGCCGACCACGCAGGCGAACAGGCCGCCGGGGCCCATCAGCCGCGAGTCGCGGTCGACCGGGCCGGTGACCAGGGTGGCCGGGTCGGCGGAGTCCAGCGTGCCGCCGACGGCCTCGGCGATCTCGGCGAGAGTGAGTGCGATCACGACTGCTGTGCTCCTCGGCTGGTGTGCGTGGTGTGCGTGATGGCCTCGCGCAGGACCTCGCGGTCGTCGAACGGCCGGTTCTCGCCCTTGACGTACTGGCCCAGCTCGTGACCCTTGCCGGCGACGAGCACGGTGTCCCCGGCGTGCGCGCGGGCCACCGCCTGGTGCACGGCCTCGGCCCGGTCCGGCACCACGAGCACCTCGCCGCGCTCGGCCTCGGGCACCTCCACGGCCCCGCCCAGCATCGCGGCGAGGATCGCCAGCGGGTCCTCCGAGCGGGGGTTGTCGCTGGTCAGCACGGCGGTGTCGGCGAGGCGGGCGGCGATCCCGCCCATCGGTCCGCGCTTGTACGGGTCTCGGTCGCCGCCGCAGCCGATCACCACGTGCAGCTGACCCTTGGTCACCTCGCGCAGCGATTCGAGCACGGCCTGCAGCGCGTCAGGCTTGTGCGCGTAGTCGACCACGGCCACGTACGGCTGGCCCGCGTCCACCCGCTCCAGCCGGCCGGGCACGCCCGGGACGGCGGCCACCCCGGCCACCGCCGCGGCCAGCGGCAGGCCGGCCGTCACCAGCGCGGCGATCGCGCCGAGCGCGTTGGCCACGTTGAACGGGCCGGGCAGCGGCACCGAGGCGTCGGCCTCCGCGCCGCCGGGGCCGAGCACCCGGAAGGTCGAGCCGACCGGGCCGAGCTGCACGTCCACGGCCCGCCAGTCGGCGGCCTCGTCGCCCTTGGCGGAGAAGGTGGTGACCGGGATCGGCGCCTCGGCGGCCAGCCGGCGGCCGTACGCGTCGTCGCGGTTGACCACCCCGAGCCGGGCCTTGTCCGGCTGGAAGAGCTTGGCCTTCGCGCGGAAGTAGTCCTCCATGTCGGGGTGGAAGTCCAGGTGCTCCGGCGTCAGGTTGTTGAACAGCGCGACGTCGTAGACCACCCCGTCCACTCGGCCGTAGACCAGGGCGTGGCTGGAGACCTCCATGACCAGCGCGTCGGCGCCGGCCTCGCCCATCACGGCCAGCACGGCGTGCAGGTCGGTGGCCTCGGGGGTGGTGCGCTCGCTCTTGATCCGCTGCTCGCCGACCCGCATCTCCACGGTGCCGATCACCCCGGGCACCTTGCCCGCGCCGCGCAGCCCGCCCTCGACCAGGTAGGCAGTGGTGGTCTTGCCGTTGGTGCCCGTGATCCCGATGGTCAGCAGCCGCTCGCTCGGGCGTCCGTAGACCTCGGCCGCCAGGGTGCCCATCGCGGCGCGCGGGCTCTCCACCAGCAGCACCGGCAGCCCGCTCCCGGCCGCCAGCTCGGCCCCGGCGGCGTCGGTGAGCAGCGCCACCGCCCCGGCCGCGGCGGCCTGGCCGGCGTAGCTCGCGCCGTGCGCGTTGGCACCGCCGAAGGCGACGTACACGTCGCCGGGGCGCACCGCCCGGGAGTCGTGGGTGATGCCGGTGACCTGGCCGCCCTCGACGGGGGGCAGGCCGAGGAACCGGGCCACCTCGGTCAGCGGCAGGGCGGCCGCGCCGCTCGGTCGCGGGGGGCTTGCGGAGATTTGATCGGGTTTCGGCACGGCGGGCAGGCTATCGGCCGAAGGGGCTCCAGGGCCAAACCGGCTGGGGTCGAGCGCGTTCATATCATCACCTTGGGCCGGGTGGTCCCTCATCAGGGCTTCCAGTCGACGGGCAGATTGGGCGCCTCGCTGCCGCTCGGCGCGACCTGCAAGGACTTCAGCGTGAACTCCATCACCTGCTTGAACACCGGACCGCAGAGCTGGCCGCCGAAGTGGCCGTTCACCGGGTCCTGGATCACGCAGGAGACCGTCACCCGGGGGGCGTCGGCCGGCGCGAAGCCGATGAACGAGGCGGTGTACCCCGAGTACTTGCCGGTCTTCGGGTCCACCCGGTTGGCCGTTCCCGTCTTCCCGGCCACCCGGTAGCCGGGGATCTGCGCCTTGTTGCCGGTGCCCTGCTCGTCGGTGACGACGGACTCCAACATCTCGGACAGCGTCTTGGCCGTCTCCGGTTTCACCACCCGGGTCTCGGCCCCCGGCGGGCTCGGCACGTACCGGCCGTCCGGCCCGGTGGTGCCCGCCAGCAGGCTCGGCGCCACCCGCACCCCGCCGTTGGCGATGGTGGAGAAGACCGAGGTGGCCTGGAGCGCGTTGACGCTCAGGCCCTGGCCGAACGGGATGGTGTACTGCTGCGAGCCCTTCCAGTCCTCCGGCTTGGCCAGGATGCCCTTGGTCTCGCCGGGGAAGCCGATCCCGGTGCTCTGCCCGATCCCGAACCGGTGCAGGTAGTCGCCGAGCACCTGGTTGGACTCCGCCTGGGTCTTGCCCAGGTGCTCGGCCGCCTCAATGGTGCCGATGTTCGAGGACTTCGCCAGCACCCCCGCGAGCGTCAGGTACCAGGTCTCGTGGTCCACGTCGTCGTGGAAGACCCGGTCCGAGCGCTGCAGGGTGTTGGGCACCGTCACGTGCGCGTTCCAGTCGGCGGTGCCGGTGTCGAGCACCGCCGCCATGGTCATCAGCTTGGCGGTCGAGCCGGGCTCGTACGCGTCCTGGACCGCCGCGTTGCCCAGCTGCGCGGAGCTGGCGTGCGCGAGGTCGTTGGGGTTGAAGCCCGGGGAGGTGGCCATCGCCAGGATCTGACCGGTCTTCACGTCCTGGACGATCACGTAGCCCTTCTCCGCCCCGGCGTTGGCCACCTGGTCGGTGATGGCCCGCTGCGCGGCCCACTGGATGTCCTGGTCGATGGTCAGCCGCAGGTCGGTGCCGGGCACCGGCGGCTGGCTCCCGCTCCCGGTCGCCACCGCCCGGCCCCCCACCGAGGCCCCGGCCGCCCGGCCGGCCCGCCCGGCCAGCTCCTTCTCGTACTGCAGCTCGAGACCGCCCGTGCCGACCCCGTCGGCGTTGGTGAATCCCACCAGGTTGGCCGCCAGCCCGTTCGCCGGGTAGGTCCGCCGCTTGCTGTCGGTCGGGATGACGCCGACCAGCGGGTTCACGCAGGAGGCGTCCAGGTACTGCCGCCCGCCCTGCTCGGCCGGCTTGCCCAGCAGCAGCTTCTCGGCGGAGCAGGCCTTGCTCGACGCCTGCTTGCCCAGCTCCGCCTTCAGGTCGGTGATCTGCTTCTTGGTCTCCGGACTCTGCCGGGGCGCGAGCATCGTCCACTTGGTCTTCGGCGTGTGCAGGGCCGCCGCCAGCTGCTCCTTGGTCCGCCCCAGGATGGGCGCGAGCAGCGCGGCCGCCTGCTCCGGGCCGTCCGGCACGTGCAGCTTGTCCGGCGTGTAGAAGGTCGGGTCCCCGGTGATGTCGTACGCGTCCACCGTCTCCGCCAGCACCACCCCGTCCGCGGACGTTATCGCCCCCCGCGGGGCCGGCAGCGGCATGTCCACGTACTGGTTCGCCACCGCCCCGGCCGCCAGCTGGTCCGAATCCAGCAGCTGCAGCTGCACCAGCCGCCCGCCGAACACCACCAGCACGAGCGCGAGCGTGAACGTCAGGAACCGCAGCCGCCGCCGCGGATCCGCCAGCCGGATCACCCGCGCCACCGGAGCCGGCCGCCTGGCGGCGGGCCGCCGCGGGGCGCTGCCACGCCGGGGGTCGGCGGTGCGGCGGGGGTCGGGGCTGCGACGGGGGTCCGTGGTGCGGCGCGGGTCGGCTCCCCGCCGGGGGTCGCTCGCGCGGCGCGGGTCCACTGCGCGGCGGCCGTCGGCGGAGCCCCGGGCGCCCTCGCCCTGCCGGGGCGCGTCCGCGCGGCGCGGATCGGCCGCGCGGCGGCCGTCGGCGCCGGGTCGGGGCTCGCCCGTGCGCGGGCGCGGCGGGCGGGGGCCCTCGCCGGGGCGGGGGCGGCGCGGGCCGTTGCCGCCGGGCTGACGTGGCGTACTCATCGCGCCGTACCTCCGCTCGGGCCCGGCCGGCGGCTGTCCGAAGCCGTCCTCATCACACCGACACCGACGCCAACGCCCACGCCCAGAGCCGGCCGGGGGCTGTCCGAAGTCGTCCTCATCGCGCCGTACCCCCTGTGGTCGCCGGCGGGGCCGTGTTGATCTGGACGCCGGTGCCGTCCGAGGCCGTCGGGCTCGGGGCGGTGCTCGGCGCTGCAGAAGGTGCCGCCGGGGCCGACGGCGCGGCGGTGGGCTTGCCCCAGAGTTCGTTGCCGGAGCGGGGGACGGCGGGGTCGTCCTTGGCCTGGCCGGGCTTGCCGAGGACCTTGCCGTCCTCACCGAGGAAGGCGGGGTCGCCGCCGGGGACCATGCCGAGTTCGCGGGCGCGGCGCTCCAGGGCGTCGGGGGCCGAGCCCTGGTCGATCTGCTTCTGGAGGGTCTGCTGCTGGTCCGTCAGCTCGGTGGTCTGCTTCTGCAGCCGGGAGAGCTCGAAGGTGCCCTCGTTGAGGGCGGTGTTGAGGGCCAGCAGGCCCAACAGACCGCCGGAGAGCAGGGCGACCACGAGCACCACGAACGGCACCCGCCCCCGCGCCGGCCGCACCCCGATCCGTACGTTGAGCCGGGCCCGGCCCCCCTGCCCGGGCAGCGCTCCGCGCTCCCGGGTCCTCCCGCCGACCACCGGCACCGCTCTTCTCCCTCGCCGTTCCGCCCCCGCCGCCAAGATCAGCCCTGATCAGCCTCGATCAGGCCTGATCAGCCCCGGGAGGTGCTCCGGTCCCTGATCCTCTCCGCCACGCGCAGCCGCACGGACGCGGCGCGCCGGTTCTCCTCGATCTCCTCCTCGGTGGGCAGCTCCGCGCCCCGGGTGAGCAGCTTGAGCCAGGGCTGGTGCTCCTCCGGCACGATCGGCAGCCCGGGCGGGGCGGTGCTGGTGGCCGCCGCGGCGAAGTGCTGCTTCACCAGGCGGTCCTCCAGGGACTGGAAGGACATCACGGCGATCCGGCCGCCGACGGCCAGCACGTCCAGGGCGGCCGGGATGGCCCGGTCCAGCACCTCCAGCTCGCCGTTGACCTCGATCCGCAGCGCCTGGAAGGTCCGCTTGGCCGGGTTGCCGCCGGTCCGCCGGGTGGCGGCCGGGATGGCGTTACGGACCAACTCGACCAGACGCGCGCTGTTGGTGAACGGTTCCTTCTCGCGCTCGCGCAGGATCACCGAGGCGATCTTCCCGGCGAACCGCTCCTCGCCGTAGAACTTGAGGATCCGGGCCAGCTCGCCGTGGCTGTAGGTGTTGAGCACGTCGGCGGCGGTCTGGCCCCGGGTCTGGTCCATCCGCATGTCCAGCGGCGCGTCCTGCGCGTAGGCGAAGCCGCGCTCGGCCTCGTCCAGCTGCATGGAGGAGACGCCGAGGTCGAAGAGGATGCCCTGCACCTTGTCGATGCCAAGACCGGCCAGCACCTGCGGCAGCTCGTCGTAGACGGCGTGCACCAGGGTGGCGCGGTCGCCGAACCGGGCCAGCCGCTGACCGGCCAGGCGCAGCGCCGAGGGGTCGCGGTCGGTGGCGATCAGCCGGACCTCGGGGAACTGGGTGAGCAGCGCCTCGCTGTGGCCGCCGAGGCCCAGCGTGCAGTCGACCACCACCGCGCCGGGCGCGGAGATCGCGGGGGCCAGCGCGTCCACGCAGCGCTGGAGCATCACCGAGACGTGCTTGCCGGCCGGGTCTTCGCCGGTCACGGCCGGGTCTTCGGTGCTCATGCGCGGTGGGGCCCTTCGTCGGTCCGGTGGCGTCCCCGTCAGTGGGTGACCCGGGGATTCGATCGCACCATTCTCGCGCACCGTGGGCCACTCCCCCGCACACCGGCGCCACCGGCCGCACGCCGCCCGTGGTCCCCGCCCGCTCGCCTGGGGAAGGAGTGGCCGCCCGGCACCGGGGAAGGTGTGTCAGGTGGCGACGGAGCGGGTGGAGGCCACGGGCTGCGTACGGGCCGCCCGGCGCGCGGTTGACGGGGCGCGGCGGGTGTGCTCCACTGCGCCGCAACTCTATCGCGGCAGGGTGCCGAGTCAATCGTCCGCGACGGCGCACCACCCGGGCGGAGGTATCCGTTCCCGCAGGTCGCGGCGGTGCGGCCGGTCGAGCCGGCACCCGCCGGGGGGGCCGTGCCACCCGGGGCGCGCGCCGGACAGACCGGGACAGGCCGGGCATGCGCCGCACGCGCTCCGCTATGTGCTCCATCACACCGGCGAACCAGCCGTCCCCGTCATCACCACGGGGGCCGAAATCCTATTAGCGTCAGAGGTATGACAGTGACCCCCGAGCCGACCCGAGAGTCAGCGCCGAACGCCGCTGCCGACTCCGAGGCCACCCCGGCCATCATCGACCGCTTCGTCGCGTCCAACCGCGCCTACGCCGTCACCTTCCAGGACGGCGGCATGGACGCCCGGCCGGTGCAGAAGGTCACCGTGGTGGCCTGCATGGACGCCCGCCTCGACCTCTTCGCCGCGCTCGGCCTGGAGCTGGGCGACGCGCACGTCATCCGCAACGCCGGCGGGGTCGTCACCGACGACACCATCCGCTCCCTGACGATCAGCCAGCGCGCACTGGGCACCCGCTCGATCGCGCTGATCCACCACACCGGCTGCGGTCTGCTGGGCCTCACCGAGGACTTCCGCCGGGAGCTGGAACTGGAGGTCGGCCAGCGCCCGCAGTGGGCGGTGGAATCCTTCGTCGACCTGGACGGCGACGTGCGCCAGTCGATGCAGCGGGTACGGACCTCTCCCTTCCTGCTGCACACGGACGATGTGCGCGGTTTCGTCTTCGACGTGCACACCGGTCTGCTCCGCGAGATCCACTGAGTGGAACCCCCGGCCCCTCTCCGGCGTCCTGTCCGCTGACCGATCGGGAATCCGGCACGGGTCATTCGTCCGGGTGACTTTCCCCCACCTGACGGGGGACAATGCGCGGGCAGGCGCGCCCCGTACCACCTGGGGCGGCCTGGCCGCGTGCCGGACGGCCGCGTCATCGGGGTGGACCGGACCCATCACGGGGGAGCCGGGGACAGAGGCTGGGAGCACAAGCGTGACGACGTTCAACGGACAGACCGCCGCCGGACCGGGCGGCGCCGCTGCCCGCCCCACCGGGCTGCACGAGCTGAATGCGGTGGTCGAGCGCGTCCGGGCCTCGGTGGAGAGCGTCATCGAGGGCAAGCCGGAGGCCGTCCGGATCGCGCTGACCGTGCTGCTGGCCGAGGGCCACCTGCTGCTGGAGGACGTGCCCGGGGTGGGCAAGACCATGCTCGCCAAGGCGCTGGCCAAGTCGGTGGACTGCACCGTGCGCCGGATCCAGTTCACCCCCGACCTGCTGCCCTCCGACGTCACCGGCACCAGCGTCTTCGACCAGAACCGCCGCGACTTCGAGTTCCGCCCCGGCGCGATCTTCGCCCAGATCGTGGTCGGCGACGAGATCAACCGCGCCTCGCCGAAGACCCAGTCCGCCCTCCTGGAGTCGATGGAGGAGCGCCAGGTCACCGTCGACGGCACCAGCTACGAGCTGCCCTCGCCGTTCATGGTGATCGCCACCCAGAACCCGGTGGAGATGGAGGGCACCTACTCCCTCCCCGAGGCCCAGCGCGACCGCTTCATGGCCCGGATCTCCATCGGCTACCCGAGCACCGAGGCCGAGTACCGGATGCTCGACCTGCACGGCGGCGCCAACCCGCTGGACGACCTCACCCCGGTCGCCCACGCCCACGACATCCTCAAGCTGATCGAGGTCGTGCGCACCGTGCACGTGGCCGAGCCGGTCCGCCGGTACGCCGTCGAACTGGTCGCCGCCACCCGCACCTCCCCCGAGCTGCGCCTGGGCGCCTCCCCCCGCGCCACCCTGCACCTGGTCCGCGCGGCCCGCGCCGCCGCCGCCCTGGACGGGCGCGAGTACGTGCTGCCCGACGACATCCAGGCGCTGGCCGTGCCGGTGCTCGCGCACCGCCTGCTGCCCACCGCCGAGACCCAGCTGGGCCGCCGCTCCACCGAGCAGATCGTCCAGGACCTGATCGCCCGGCTGCCGATCCCCCGCCCGCAGGGGCGGGCGTGACGGGGCGGCCGCACCGGCAGACCCCGCAGCAGCAGACCCCCCGCCGGCAGGACGGGCACGAGCAGCTCTCCGGCCTCCGCGAGGGCCTGCGCGGCCTCACCACCCGGGGCCGCGCCTTCCTCGCGGCCGGCGTCACCGCCGTGCTCTGCGCGTACGTCTTCGGGCAGGACGCGCTGCTCCAGGTCGGCATGCTGCTGGCCGCCCTGCCGCTGGCCGCCGCCCTCCTGCTGCTGCGCACCCGCTACCGGGTCGCCTCCGGCCGCCGGCTCACCCCGCACCGGGCCGCCGCCGGCCAGGAGGCCCGGGTGCACCTGCGGCTGGACAACGTCTCCCGGGTGCCCACCGGCCTGCTGCTGCTCGAGGACAAGGTGCCGTACGTGCTCGGCCCGCGCCCGCGCTTCGTGCTGGACCGGGTCGAGCCGCGCGGCCACCGCGAGGTCTCCTACCGGGTCCGCTCCGACCTGCGCGGGCGCTACCCGCTCGGGCCGCTCCAGCTGCGGGTGGCCGACCCCTTCGGCATGTGCGAGCTGACCCGGGCGTTCAGCGCCGCCGACGTGCTCACCGTGGTGCCGCAGGTGCAGGCCCTGCCGCCGGTGCGGCTGCCCGGCGAGTCGGTCGGCCACGGCGAGAGCAACAACCGCACCCTCGCGCTGGCCGGGGACGACGACGTCATCCCCCGCGAGTACCGGCACGGCGACGACCTGCGCCGGGTGCACTGGAAGTCCACCGCCCGCTACGGCGAGCTGATGGTGCGCCGGGAGGAGCAGCCGCTGCGCGCCCGCGCCACCGTGCTGCTGGACACCCGCGAGATCGCCCACCGGGGCAGCGGCCCCGCCTCCTCCTTCGAATGGGCCGTCAGCTGCGCCGCCTCGATCGGCACCCACCTGCTGGAGCGCGGCTACCAGACCCGGCTGCTGACCGACACCGGCCTGGCCGTGCCCGGCCCCGAGGCCGGCGGCGCGGGCACCCCCGCCGAATCCGCCGGCCTGCTGCTCGACGCGCTGGCCGTGGTGCAGCACTCCGACGGCGGCGGCCTCGGCCGCGCCGAGGAGGTGCTGCGCCTCGGCGGCGAGGGCCTGCTGGTCGCCGTGCTCGGCGAGGTGGACGAGGAGCAGCTGGAGCGGCTGGTCCGGCTGCGCCGCCGGGCCGACAGCGCCGTGGCGCTGCTGCTCGACACCGCCAGCTGGTCCGGGCTCACCATCCTCCAGGGCCTCCAGACCGAGCGCCGGTCCTCCGCCGCCGAGCAGCGGCTGCGCGAGGCCGGCTGGACGGTGCTGCCCGCCCGGGCCGGCGATTCGCTGCCCGCCCTCTGGCGCCTCGCCGACCGCACCGCCCAGGCCGCCCCCTACCGGAACGAGGTCGGCTCGTGACCACCCGCGCCAAGTTGACCCTGTACTCGGCGCTGGCCTCCGCCCTCGCCGCCCTCTGCCTCACCCCGCTGCTGCACCCGGCCGGCTGGGTCGGCCAGGCGATGTTCCTGATCGCCGTCTCCGCCGGGGCCGGCGCCGGGCTGCGCCGACTGGCGCTGCCCCGCCCGCTCACCGTGCTGGCCCAGCTGGTGGTGGTGGTCTACGCGCTGCTGCTGACCAGCGTGGCCTCCTCGATGGCGTACGGGCTGCTGCCCGGCACCCGCGCCGTGCAGGCGGTCAATGACCTGCTGGTCGAGGCCGGGCAGGACATCCGCGAGTACGCCATCCCGGCCCCCGCCCACCCGGGCCTGGAGCTGATGCTGGCCGGCTCGGTCGCGCTGATCGCCGTGGCGGTGGACGCGCTGGCCGTCACCTACCGCCGGGCCGCCGTGGCCGGCCTGCCGCTGCTGGCCCTCTACTCGGTGGGCACCGGGCTGACCGGGGGCGGCGGGGCCTGGTTCTGGTTCCTGCTGGCTGCCTTCGGCTACCTGCTGCTGCTCTTCGCCGAGGGCCAGGACCGGCTCTCCCGCTGGGGCCGGGTCTTCCACGGCTCCGGCGCCCAGGGCGGCACCCTCTCGCACAGTGGCCACCGGATCGGCCTGCTGGCCCTGGTCTGCGCCCTGGTGCTGCCGGTCTTCGTGCCCAGCGGCGGCCTCGGCCTGGTGGACGGCAGCGGCCTGGGCAACGGCCCCGGCAAGGGCAACGGGCTCGGGCTGACCTCGCTCAACCCGGTGGTCAACCTCTCCAGCAGCCTCAACCTGCCGAGCCCGGTGGAGCTCTTCACCTACCAGACCGACTCGCCCGAAGCCGCCCAGATGTACATGCGCACGGCGGCCCTGGACACCTTCGACGGCCGGCAGTGGAGCGCCTCCAAGCAGCCGCTGACGGACGTGCCGGAGACGCTGCCGGCGGTGCCCGGCCTGGGCGACGCCATCCCGCGCAGCTCGGTCGGCACCCAGGTCACCACCACCGACAAGCTCGACCTCCAGTGGCTGCCGATGCCCTACCCGGCCACCCGGGTCCGGGTGCCCGGCTCCTGGCAGTTCGAGCCGACCAACCGCGAGCTGGTCAAGAACCAGAGCCACAAGCTGCTCGGCATCAGCTACGCCGTGACCAGCCAGGACCTCCAGCCCACCCCGGACCAGCTCCGGCACGCCCCGGCCCCGCCGGCCGCCGTCCTGGGCCGCTACCTCGAACTGCCGCCGGACCTGCCGGCCGAGGTGAAGGCCACGGCGCAGCGGATGACGCGGGACAAGCACACCGCGTACGACCAGGCGGTGGCGCTGCAGGACTGGTTCACCGGCCCCGAGTTCCAGTACAGCCTCAAGCTGTCGGACCGGTCGGACAACATGGGCAACGACGCCATCCTGCGCTTCCTCAGCGACAAGACCGGCTTCTGCGTGCACTTCGCCGGGACGATGGCCGCGATGGCCCGCAGCCTGGGCATCCCGGCCCGGGTCGCGATCGGCTTCGCCCCCGGCAAGGACCTGGGCGACGGCAGGTACCTGGAGCGCAGCGAGGACTACCACGCCTGGCCCGAGCTGTACTTCGAGGGCGCCGGCTGGCTGCGGTTCGAGCCCACCCCGCGGCGCGGCTCGACCCCCGCCTACACCCACGAGCAGGCCGCCCCGGCCCCGTCCGCCTCCAGCGCCGCCCCCAGCAGCGCCGCGAGCGACCAGGCCGGCGCCCGCCCCAGTTCCAGCAGCAGCTGCGCCGCCCGCGCGCACCAGCTCGACGACTGCGGCAACGAGAAGCCCGCCGTGATCGTCGCCCCGCACCACACCCCGTGGTTCCTCACCTGGCAGGCGCTCGCCGTGCTGGGCCTGGTGCTGCTGCTGGCGGCGCTGGTCTGCGGGCCGATGCTCTGGCGCCTGCGGCTGCGCCGTCGCAGGCTCGGCGGCGGCCGCCACCTGCCGGGGGCGCCGCAGCTCACCGAGGCCCAGGTGCTGGCCGCCTGGGAGGAGCTGATCGACTCCGCCTGGGACCTGGGCATCCCGCCGGACGAGGCGGCCACCCCGCGCCGCACCGTCCAGCGCCTGGCCGAGGCCGGGCACCTGGACGAGGGCGCCCGGGCCGCCGCCGGACGGGTGGCGCTGGCCACCGAACGGGTGCTGTACGCGGACGCCCCGGCCCCGCAGGCGCCGCTCGGTGCCGACGTCCGGCAGGCCACCGAGGCCCTCCGGCAGGCGGCGGGCCGCCGCACCCGGGCCCGGGCCACCATGCTCCCGGCCTCCTCGGCCCGCCTGCGCCGCCGCTGGGCCGACGCGCTGGCCGCCCGCCAGGACGCCGCCCGGGCCCGCCTGCGCGGCCGGGTCGAACGGGCCACCGCCCGCTTCCGCCGCCGGGGCTGAGGCGGCCCCGGCACCCGAGCACGCGAGAGGGCGGGCAGTCCACGGACTGCCCGCCCTCTTCGGTAGGTCTCCGTACCGGTCACATACCGTCGTGTTCGTCCCGGCGGCGTTGCCAGCGCTGTTCCATCCGGTCCATCACACCGGCCTTTCGTCGCGGCGGCGAGGTCGGCTTCGGACCTGCCCCCTGCCCGACCGGGCCACGCCTCCAGCCTGTGACGGCGAGGACCGCGCAGCCCAGCATCACCAGGAACCCGACGACGCTCACCCAGATGAGCTGGGCGACCATGCCCCCCATCAGGAGGCCGATGCCCACCACGAACCCTGCGGCGGCCTGGTAGACCCTCCGACGGGTGTAGGTGCGCAGCCCGGTTCCCTCAAGCGCTGACGCGAACTTGGGATCTTCGGCGTACAGCGCTCGCTCCATCTGCTCGAGCAGTCGCTGCTCGTGCTCCGAGAGCGGCACGGAGTCCTCCTACTCGTCGGTCGCGGGGCAACCAGTCCACCCCTGGCCCGGCCTTGTGTGGTCCATATGCCCCATGCGTCTGGCTGTCATGCTTTCCGGCTTTACCCAGATCATACGGTCCTCCGGGCCGGTTCGGAGTGGTCGAACCGGCGTGGCCCGGGCCACGTCACCGTGGTGTCCCGCACCGTGCCCAACGCCGGGGGGGCCGGACAAGTGCCCGAGACCCCGGAACCAATCCGCGGCCCTGCTCAGGCCGGTCCTCCGGGGATAGCTCGGGGCCTCGCTCAGGCCCTCGCACGGGCCTGGCTCAGGCCTGGCTCAGGCCTGGCTCAGGTCAGCGAGGCGAGCAGGTGCAACTGGGTGGCGACGGCGTGGAACGCGGGCTGCTCGGCGGCCGCCTGCTCCAGTCGGAGCAGGGCCTCCACCGCCCCGGGCTCGGTGTCCACCAGCACCCCGGGCACCAGGTCGGCGAAGACCCGCACCCCGTGCACCGACTCCACCCGCAGCCCGGCCGCCTCGGCCAGCCCGCCGAGCTCCTCGGCGGTGAACCGGCGCGGCATCGGGTCGCCCTCGCCCCAGCGGCCGTCCGCCGCCTCCAGCACGGCCTTGGCCTCGTTGAAGTGCCCGGCCAGCGCCCGGGCCAGCACGGCCCCGTTCCGGTTGGCCGCCAGCAGGCTGATCAGCCCGCCCTTCCTCAGCGTGCCGGCCAGGTGGCCCAGCGCCTCGGCCGGGTCGTCCACGACCTCCAGCACGCCGTGGCAGAGCACCGCGTCCACCGCCCCGGGGTTGACCACCTCGGGCAGCGTCTGGGTGTCCCCCTGCACCGCCCGCACCAGGTCGGTGACGCCGGCCTCCGCGGCCCGCCGCTCCAGCGCGAACAGCGCGTCCGGGCTCGGGTCCACCACCGTCACCCGGTGCCCCAACCGGGCCACCGGCACGGCGAAGTTGCCCGTCCCGCCCCCGGTGTCCAGGACGTCCAGCACCGGCTGGTCCAACTCGGCGGCCCGCCTGCTCAACGCCGCGGCCACCACCTCCCACACCACAGCCGTACGCAGGGCACTGCGGGGACGCGTCGGGTACAAGGCAGCAGCTCCTCGCCACAGAAGGAACAGAAGGAAGTGATCACAGCGATTCCCCCCAACCCTAGACCGGAACCCGCCCCGCCCCCTAAGCGCCGGGGGTACTCAGCTGCCCGACCGGGTGTCGTCGTACTCGGTGGTGCCGGCGTCGAGCAGGGGTGGGGCGGGGTGCTTGAGGTGGGCCGGGGCGAAGGCGCGGAGGGCGTGGTAGCCGAGGAGGGTGATCAGGGTGCCGAGGGCGATGCCGCCGAGCTCGAAGGTGTCGGAGAACTTGAGGGTGACGTTGCCGATACCCACGATGACCCCGGCCGCGACCGGCACGAGGTGCAGCGGGTTGGTGAGGTCGACCCTGTTGTGGATCCAGATCTGGGCGCCGAGCAGGCCGATCATGCCGTAGAGGACCACGGTGATGCCGCCCAGCACGCCGCCCGGGATGGCGGCGACCACCGCACCGAACTTGGGGCAGAGGCCGAACAGGATCGCGAAGCCGGCCGCGCACCAGTAGGCGGCGGTGGAGTAGACCCGGGTCGCGGCCATCACGCCGATGTTCTCCGCGTAGGTGGTGGTGGCCGGGCCGCCCACGGCGGTGGAGAGCACGGTGGCCGCACCGTCCGCCATGATCGCCGTGCCCATCCGGTCGTCCAGCGGCTCGCCCGTCATCTCGGCCACCGCCTTGACGTGCCCAGCGTTCTCCGCGATCAGCGCGACCACCACCGGCAGGGCGACCAGGATCGCCGAGGCCGAGAAGCTCGGCGCGTGCAGCGAGGGCAGCCCGATCCAGTCGGCCTTGCCGACGCCGGAGAAGTCCAGCCGCCAGTGGTCGGCCGCCGGGCCGCCGCCCACCGAGGAGTGGATCCTGCCGAAGACCAGGTCGAACAGCCAGGAGACCACGTACCCGAAGACCAGCCCGAGAAAGATCGCGATCCGGGACCAGAACCCGCGCAGCACCACCAGCGCCAGCGCGGTGAACGCCATGGTGAGCAGCGCCGTCCACTGGTCCTGCGGCCAGTAGGTGCCGGCCGCGACCGGGGCCAGGTTGAAGCCGATCAGCATGACCACCGCGCCGGTCACCACCGGCGGCAGCACCGTGTGGATCACCCGCGCGCCGAAGCCCCGCACCACGGCCCCGCAGGCCGCCAGCACGGCACCCACCACCAGCAGCGCGCCGGTGAGGGTGGCGGCGTCCCCGCCCTGGGTCTTGATCACCGCGGCCACGCCGACGAAGGAGAGGCTCGACCCGAGGTAGGAGGGGATCTTCCCCGAGGTGGCCAGCAGGAAGAAGACCGTCGCGATGCCGGAGACCATCACCGCCAGGTTCGGGTCAAGACCCATCAGCACCGGCGCGACGAAGGTGGCACCGAACATCGCCACCACGTGCTGCGCCCCGAGCCCGACCGTCCGCCCCCAGGAGAGCCGCTCGTCCGGCCTGACCACCGCCCCGGGCTGCGGGGAGCGCCCGTCCCCGTGCAGTTTCCACCCGAAGGCGAGCTTCATGGCGTACCTCGTCTCTGCTGTTCGCCACGCCCTGCGCGGAAGCCCCGGCGGGCCGGCCGTCGATCGGTCGGCGCCATGATCCCCCACCTACGACGCCGGGGCGCCATCCGCCGCTCCGCTCAGCGTCCCCCGGGGCCCGGGGTCGAACCGTCCAGGCGGAGCAGGCGCTGGACGATCCGCAGGTAGAGCGCGGTGTTGCGCACGAGGTCGTCCGCGTCACGGGCGGTGGCCGCGCCCGTGATCCCCGCCTCGGCGGCCGCCCGGCGCCGGGCCCCCGCCGACATCTCTCACTCCTCATCAGTCTCACAGAGCGTTACACCCCAAGACTGACAGGCCGTCATGATCACCAGCAGCCGAACACCAAGATCCCCGACAGAGTCAAGCTGAGCTGGCGGCGGGTGCCGCCCGACATCCCGAAACCCCGGCCACCGCCCCGCTCCTGCCCGAGCGCCGGCTGGACGGGGTTCACCGGCACCCCGTCGTTCGAGCCGGAGGACGGGGTGCCGGTTCCTTGACCGTCGCCTGAGGTGAGTCCGGACGCTGAGCTGGCTCCCCGGGTCGATCCGGCTCAGCGGTCGCGGGCGGTGAGGACGAGCCGTTCGCCGTCGGCGACGGCCTCGACCAGGAGGGTGCTGTCGTCCGGGAAGTGCAGGGTGAACACCGGATCGATCAGCAGCAGGAATCCGAGCCCTCCCCGGAATGCTCCGATCCTGCGTGTTCCGGGAGGATGAAGCCCCGCCAACTCCCCTCGGGCGAGAAGTGTGAGCCCCACCCGGAAACAGTCCGGGTAGGTCAGCGGGGTTGCTCCAGTACTCGAGCGTCGCGGTCCCCCGGTAGTCGTCCGAGCGGCCGGCCTTGCCGGGGCTCACCGTCCTTCCATCAGGATCGCGCCGAGCTTCCGCAGCCCGTCCTGGGCCGCTGGCCATCGATCGGCCAGCCGACGGAGCCGGAGCGCGCCCGCCTCGCGCTGAACCGCCGAGCCCTGGGCGGCCGCGCTCCGCATCAGGTCCGCCGCCCGGCCCGCTTCGGCGGACGGGAGCAGCAGCACGGACTCCAGATAGGCCCCCGTGAAAGTCTGCTCGCGCAGCAGCGGTGCGACCGTGAACAGCGCGGCCAGCGCGGCTGGTTCACCCCGTTCGAGCAGGGTGATCCCGACATCGGCGGCAGCCGCTGGGTCGGTCGCCGCGTCGTGCACCTCTGCGGGTTCGAGCTGATCGGTCAGGCTCAGGACCGCGAGATGGAGACGGGCGGACGGGTTGTCACCTCGCGACTCCAGCACCGTCCTGATCCGCGGGTCCGTCAGCAGTCGGGGGTTGGCCCGGAGGTACTCGTACTTCTCCTGCCAGGTCGCCAAGGAGAGCCAACCGACGATCAGTTGGCACTGCTCGTGCGCGATCGAGAACAGCCGCACCGCTTCGGCGGCGCCGTGTTCGACCGCCGAGGCAAGTAGGTCGGCCAGCAGGTCGAGGCTGCCCTCCTCGGGGTGGATCGCACGGGCGACCGTGAGGGTGTCGTGCAGGGCGGGGTACAGCAGGTCGTCGCCGATCTTCCGGGCGAGCGCCGCCTGTTCGGCCCAGGTCTCCTGCTCGCGCCACAGGTCGATGTAGAAACGGGCGTCCACGTCGGTGACCAGCTCCGCCCAGACCGGGAACGGCGGTAGGTCGGTCCCACTCTCGGTCAGTTCTTCGAGCATCCCCCGCACTGCCCGGCGGACCTCCCCGGCCCGGACCGGGTTCCCACCTGCGTCAATCAGGTGGGCGGCCTCGGCAAGGTCCGCCACGGCTCCGGTGGCGTCACCGTGCCGGGTGCGCAACTGTGCGCGTTCGGTCAGGAGTTGGGCCCGGACCTCGCTCGGGAGACCGTGGATCACCTGCTCCGACCGGCGCAGGACCTCCGGCAGGCCGGCGTGCTCTACCAGCTGGATCAACAGCAGTTGGAGGTGCTTGCGCAGTGGAGGCAGGTACGGCTCCACATCGGTCAGCACCAGCTCCCGGCTGATCCGCACCGCCTCGGTGGCCGACCCGACGGCCTCGGCCAGGGCGCCGCTCATGGCCTGCACCACCGCCAGGTTGTTCAACGACCGGGCCAGGTCGGGGCGGTACGCTTCCGGTTCTGCCACCGCGAGGGCCCGGTGGAGCTCCACCGCCTGGGTACCCGACTCCAGGGCTCCCGCCAGGTCGCCGGAACGCGCCTGATGGGCAGCCAAATTTTCTACTGCATTGGCGAGTTCCGGCCCGAAGACCCCCGGTGCGGCCTCCGCCAGCCTACTGCGGATCTCGGTCGACCGGCGGGCCAGCTCCAACGCCGCCGTGCACTCTCCGGCGGCGGCCTCGTTGTTCGCGAGAGTGCCGAGCATCATCGCCAGTCCGGGCAGGAAGGCGCCCGGATTCGCCTGGGCGAGCTGCTCCTGGATCCGGACGGCCTCACGGGAGGTCTCGTGAGCCGACAGGTCGTCACCCGATCCGCGCTGCTGGATCGCGAGCGTATTCAACAGCACGGCCAGGGTGGCCCGGCCGCCAACGGGATTGCTGTCCGTCACCTCGCGCTGAAGCTCCACCGCCTCCGCCGCCGCATTCAGGGCCTGGTCTTGCTCCCCGACCCGGCCGAGGGTGAGCGCCAGGTTGTGCACCACTCCGGCCAGTCCGACCAGGTGACCGGCCCGGTCGAAGGCCACCAGGCACCGCTGACTCTCGACCGCCTCCCGCTCGGCGCTCAGCGCACCCCGGAGATCACCCAACTCGGTGCGACTCGCCGCCAGCGCCGTCAGCGAGCTCACCAACTCTGGCAGGTGCGCCGGGTCGGCCCGGACGAGCTCCCGGCGGAGGTCAACCGCCCGCTCTGCGGAAGCCAAGGCTTCCCGCTGCAGTCCGACGTCGCGTTGGTGGTGGGAGAGGTTGGTGAGCGCACCCGCCAACCGAGGGCCGAACACTCCGGGGGCTCGCTCCGCCAGGACCGAGAACAGGTCGGCCGCCTCCTGCCCGGTACGGTGCGCCCCGACCCGGTCGCCGTTGTATGCCTGCTGGCCGGCCAGGATGCTCAGTACCACGGCGAGCAGTGGCTGGAACGCCTCGGGGAAGTCCGCCGCCAGCCCTCGGTACAGCGCCACGGCCTCCACCGCCGTGGTGAGCGCACCCCCGGGGTCACCCGCCGTCTGCTGAACCGCCACCCGGTTGGACAGCGCCGCCGCCAGCTGCGGGAGGAACGCTTCGGGGCTCTCTGCTGCCAGCGCGCGGAACAGACCGATGCACTCGTCCGCCGCCGTCACTGCCGCCGCCGGGTCGCCGATGTCGGCCAGCTGGTGGCAGAGGTTCTGCAGCGTCGTCGCCAGCATCAGACGGAACCGCCCGGTGTCGGGGAGTCCCCGAAGCAGTTCGGCCACCGCGTGCGAAGCCTGCACCGCCCCGGTCCGGTCCCCGTTGGCGTGTCTCTGCACCGACAGGTTCACCATGGCGGCCAGGAAGTCCTCCAGGTGGGCGTCCGGGTCCAACCGGACCAACTTCCCTCTGATCTCCACCACTTCGGTGATCGCCAGCAGCGCACGACGCGGCTCCCCCATTGCGGCCAGCTGGTTGGACAGACCATTGAGTCCGCACGCCAGCCGGGGCAGGTGGACGGTCGGGTCCTCGGCGACCAGGCGGCGGGCGATCTCCACTGCCTCGACGGCCGTACCCACCGACTGCTGGAGCTCTCCGGCCTCGACCTGCCGGATGGAGAGTCCGTTCAGAGCATCGGCCAGCGCCGCAACGGCCTGTTCCGCACCACCCTCGGCCAGCGCCCGGTACAGCTCCACCGCCTTCCTGCTGGTCACCAGGGCGCGGCCCCGGTCACCCACGCTCCCCTGATGGTGCGACAGATTGTGCAGCGCCCCGGCCAGCGCCCAAGGGCGGTTGGGAAACTCATCTCCCGACAACCGCCGGAACAGCGCCACCGCCCTGCGCCCCGACACCACCGCCGCATTCCGTCGTCCCGTCTCGGCCTGCGCCACCCCCAGTTGGCTGAGCGCCCCCGCCAGGTGGAATCGGCGCTCACTCGCACCGCCCGCCGCCAACCGGCGCAGCAGCACCACCGCCTCCTGCGCCGACTCCAACGCGCCGTCGTGATCCCCCGCTTCGCTCTGCCTGATCGAGAACTCCACCAGCCAAAGAGCCCGCGCCGCACCGTCCTCCTCGCCCAGCGACAACGGCGCCAGCCGAGTGGCCACGATCATCGCGAGCCGCCGCGTGGTGACGTACCCGGCCGCCAGCAGGTCCCTCAGCAGAGCGAGCGGCAACAGGGTGTCCTCCACCTGGGCCAGCGTCTCCAGCGCCGCCACGAACGGGCCGCCCTGCGTGCTCGCCACCACCAGGGCCGGCTGCCAGAGCTCCGGCACGCCCCGGAGCGCCGATTCGGCCAGCCGGTAGCTGAGTTCACCGTCTCCCACCCGGGACAGCGCGACGCACCCGTTCAGCCGCTCCTCTCGGTCCGCGAGCTCGAAGCACCGGCGCAGCAGCGCCTCGTCCGCACCGAAGACCTCGGCCAGCAGGTGGGCGCCGACCGGGTCAGGGCGGATCGCGAGCGAGCCGTCCTCGGGTGCGGCGGGCAGCAACTCGACCAGCAGGTCGGCGATCTCGGTCCGCCAGCGGGCGGCCCCGGCCAGCTCCTCAACCGCGCCGAGCACGGCCGTCAGCCGCTCCCGCCGGGGGCCGAGCAGGCTGACGCAGGCACCGGCCGTCCGCAGCAGGTCGGCCGGAGGCTTGCCGCCGATCTGGGTGCGGTAGGCCCGGCGCCAGTACGCGAGTTCGTGCCGCAGGACCTCCATGTACAGGGCCTGCTCGGACTCCGGCGGTGTGCCCGCGCCGTGCGCCGCCAGCCAGGCCAGCATCACGAGGTCCAGGGTGGTCCAGCGGTAGGACTCGGGCTCGCCGCCCAGCACCACACCCGGCGTCGCACCGAACGCCCGGAGGGCGGCCCTGTACACGCCGGCCGACCGGGGGTGACGGGCCGTCAGTGGGACGTCGCGCAGCAGGTACGGGTGCCCCTCCTTCTCCAGCGCGTCGGCGATCCCGTCGTGCCACCAGCTGCTCACCGAGCGGGCGGTGAGCACCACGCAGGTCGGGCCCCGACGGCCGCGCAGCGCCCGCAGCAGCCGGCTGACCTCCTCCCAGCGGGCCTCCTCCGCGTAGTCCACCAGCACCAGCAGCGGCGAGGCCAGCCGCCCGAGCCAGGCCAGGTCCGCCGGGTCGGCGTCGCGCAGCAGGAAGCCGGTGTGCCATCCCTGGTCCGCCAGCCGACTGCCCAACTCGGCGGCCAGCCGGGTCTTTCCGGCGCCTCCGACGCCGTGCAGCAAGGCGATCCTGGTCGGCGAGCCGCCGTCCGCTCCCTGGCACCAGTCGAGCAGCAGGTCCAGTTCGTCCCGTGGGTGGAAGGCGACCACTTCATGCCGGGCCGACAGCTGCTTCAACGGGGCACTTTCGTAGGGCAGTTGCAGATACGACGGCACGAGCACTGGACCGGCCGGGTACCCCGGCAGCGGGAATGGGTCCACCTGCGGGTAGCCGACCCCGACATCGACCCCGGCGGACCACCGCCCGCCCCCACCCCGAAGCAACTCGGCTCCGGTACGCACCGCCTGCTCCCAACTCAACCCACCGGACGCGACCCCGGTCACCTCGACGGCCAAGAAGGCACCGGGCTCCTCAGCCGTCGCGCGCACCTCACCGAGCAGCTCGGGCGGTGCCACCGGGTACACCACATCGCCGGGCTCCAGCACGTCCAACAGCGGGTAGTCGTACGCCTCGGCCCCGTCCCAGTCACCACCCAGCCAGACCAACACCAGGGCGTGCGCGGCCCGTTCGGGCCGCTCGCCGTCCAGCAGCACCACGATCGGGTGCAGTCCGGCGCCCAGACAGGCGCCCGCGTAGCCGACCGCCAGGTCCAGGCAGGTGGCGTGGCGGGGCCGCAACAGCACCTGATCGGGGGTCCGGATCTCCTGCCGCCCCGGCTCGCTGCCCACCGGCTCGTCGACGTAGCGGATGCCCGCAGCGGCGAAGGCCTCGTACAGCCGCCGGGCCCGGTCCATCGGCGGACCGTCCGCCGGGCCGGGCAGCGGACCCTCCAGCAGGCCTTCAGCCGCCCGGGGTTGGACGTACTGCAGCAGCCCGGCGGCGCCGTGCGCCCGGTTCCAGCGCGGTCTGCTGGCCGTCACCGTGCGCCCGCCCCGACCACACCGAACACCTCGTCACAGCGCAGCTGGTCCACCTCCGGCACCTGCACCGCCTCCACCGTCAGGTGGTACGCACCGGGCCGCAGCGGAGGCAGCGTGGCCGCCCACTGCACAGCCCCGCTCCGGACCCCTGCGATCCAGTTCGCACCGTCCGCGTCACCCTCCGGCCGGACCCGGACCCGGACGGCGGTGCGCTCGTCCGCCTCGGCGCCGTGCAGGGTGACCCCGACCTCGACCGGAGCGCCCGCGGGCACCGCCTCGTCCAGGTCTAGGCCGAGCCACGGCCGGTCCGGGGTGTCGCCCCGGACGGCCCGCAGCGAGCCCGCCGACCAGTTCTGCAGCAGTTCCACTGCGGCTGCGGCGGAGGAAAGTTCGAGGTGCCGCCCGGAGGTGGCGCGCCACTTCGACGGCTGCTCCCCCAGCTCGATCGGGATCGCGGAGACGGCCGGCACAGTGCCGTCGCCGTGCCAGTCCGGATTGGGCAGCCAGGCCGGGGCCTCCTTCCCGACCGCGAACCCGGCCCCGACCGAGACGGCCTGCTGCAAGGTGGCGTGCCCGCGCCCGAACACCGGTGTCACCTCGGGAAATTCAGCGCTCCCGGCCAACTCGCCCCAGGCATCCTCGATGTCGCGATGCACGGCGAAAGCCGCCTTCGCTCGGGCGGTGAACCCCTCCGGTACGCCCTCGGCCAGCTCGTACGGGTAGCGCTCCGCGCCGCCCGGCCCGGCGGCCACCACCGGGTATCGGGGCAGCAGTTGGTACACCGCCGGCCAGTCGCGCAGCACCTCGGTCACCGCGTCGAACCGGGCCAGACCGACCCGGGCGCCGTTCACCAGCAGCTCCAGCGCCTTCGGCGCGCCCCGGTGCGGCGTGCCCAGGGTCACCAGCGCCGCGCAGTCCGCCGCGCCGCCCAGCGGGCCCAGCCAGTAGCGGGCGACCAGGCCGCCCATCGAGTGCGCCAGCACGATGACCCGCCGACGCCGGGCCCCCGGGGTCTCACCCGCCAGCCGGGCCGTCAGCTCCGCCGCCAGCCGCTCGGCCGCGTCCTGGACACCCAGCCGGAAGTCGTACGGGAAGAGCAGCAAGTCGGCCCGCAGGTCCGGTGGTTGGCCCGGCCTGGCGGTGTCCACCCTGACGTCCCGGAAGGCCCGCTCGATCCGGTGCACCAACCGGTCGTAGCCGGGCAGCACGAACGGTCCTGCCAGCCTGATCCCGGGCAGCAGGCCGACCGGATCCAGCGTCGGATGCTCCGTCAGATTCAGCCGCCCCGGGTCCAGCGCCGCGGCCGCCATGCTCCGCCGGCGCTGGTCCCATCGGGGCCCACCGCCGGGCCGGTGCAGCACGCTGCCGCCGATCCCGGGCAGCACCACCACCAAGTGGCGCAACCGTGGCCTCATCGCTCCCGCCCCCGCCCATCGGCAGCGCTTCGCCGATCTTCCCCGATGATGCGTCAACTCCTCTGACCACCACCGATCCTACCGGCCCGTCGGACGCTCGGCGGCCATCACTACGCAGGCCCGCCACCACGGGGCGCGACCCGGAAGTCGAACGCGACCGTGCCCGGGTCGAGTGCGGTCGTCCCGCCATCGACCGTCAGCACAGCGCCGTTGACCAGGCTCGCGGCGGGCGAGCGCAGCCAGCCGATCGCCTCGGTGACCTCCTCGGGCTCCCCGGCCCGCTGGACCGGGTTGAGGCGGGTGGCCTCCCGGCAAGCGGCGTCTACGCCGTCCAATCCGGCCCGCTCGGCCAGCCGGGCCATCGGCCGGGCGGCCAAGGCGACCGCGACGTCCTCCCGGCGGTCCCTGGCTCCTCGACGGAGACAAGCCGCGTGAGATCGACACCGAGCTCAGCAGCGACCAGGAAGCCCAGCCCGCTGAAGCCGACGGCCACGCACCACACTCCGGAGGAGTCGCGGCGGTGGTCAGGCCGAGCATCAGCGCGGTGCAGCCGTCACCGACGCGACCACGACGGGGCGCAGGCCGGCATCGGGCAGGAGCCCCTGAAGGCTGGGCAGCGCGGGGACCAGCTTGCCGGGCTGGGCGTAGCTGGAGCATCGGTGCCAGTGCGGCGAGGGAAGCCTCCACGAGCCCAGGAGCGAACAAATGAACGAAAATGGTCACTCGCGGGGCACGGCGAAGGCCCGCCGCCCTGTGCCGGAACGCGATAGTTGTCACTTGAACGAGGTAGTTGTCATCAGCCCGGTCTGGGGCGGTCCAGGAATCCGACGCCCACGAAGCACTGATCGAAGCTGTCGATCTATGCTCCGTGGCGGTGCTTCCAGCCTGGCGTCGAACGGGCGGTCGCAGACCTGCCCGTTCGACGCGCGCAGTTCCCGGCCCTTGACCGTTGGGGACTTGGTGGCAGTAGTCAGCTGTTCCGGTCGATGCGGGAAGCGAGCGTGCGGGCGTACGCGTCGAGGCGGCTGGCAATCGGCCGCAGGTCCCAGGTGCGCTCGTGCCGCCGCTGGGAGGCGAGTCGGCGAGGGCGACCTGGAGCGAGCAGCGCCTGTCATGGGCCTGGGCACGGGCGCGGACGAGCGGGGCCCGGCGGTGGTGGCTCTGCGTGGTGTCTGCCCAGATCAGTACGGTGGCCACCTCGCGGCGCACGCCTTCGTCGAAGCGCCGGGAGCCGCGCTCGGGCATCCCAGCGGCCCTGCGGGAGGGTCCAGGTAGCGAGTGCGCGGCGCCGCCGGTGGTAGTCGACCGGATCCGGCTGCCGGTTCAGGTGGTCGGCGAGGCGCCGAAGGCCGGCTCTGACCTCGTCGGCCGCTCCGATGGCGGTGACGCGGCGGCGGGCTTCGAACAGCAGCGAGTCGCCGGTGCTCCGGGGGAGGCCGAGCAGTTCGGCGCTGTGCTGCTGCGTTGCGCCTGTGATCATCTGGATCAGGTGGATGGGCAGGGCCTGTCGGAGTGCCGGCCAGGTGGCACAGGGAACGTCGAAATGCTGCCTCAGCCAGGTCTCGGGCAGCATCTGCGGGACGTTCCGCCAGGTGAATGCTCTCGGGCTGATGGGCGGGATGTCCACGTTTCGGACGGTGGATGCCCTGTTGTAGGTCCGCAGGCGGAGCTGGTGCCGCGCGTCTGCTTGGTGGATCAGGTTGCGCATCGAGGGTGAGACATCGTGGGTGCGGGCGAGGGCCTTCCAGCGGTTTTGGTCGCGGCAGGTCTCGCTCAACAGGCCGCTGATCTTCTGTTCGGCGGGCCCGGTGTCGAGGGCGAGCAGGAGGTGGGCGGCGGTGAGGACCTGGGCGGCGTCGGCGGGCTGGTGCGGGAGGTGGTGGTCGTCGCGCCGGCGCGTGGTCCAGATCGCCGGGTCGTGGGCGGCCGGTGGCGGCGGCCGCAGTAGGACGGAGGCGGTGTAGAGGTCGCCGAAGTAGACCTTGGGCTCGACCGGGCGGCCCAGGCTCCGCACGGTGGCCGTGGTGCCGGTCAGCAGGGCGTGCAGGAGCCGCTGGCGGTCCAGCTGTTCGGGCCGTGTGCGGCGGACGGCGGCACCGGTGCGTCCAGCCGTCCGCCGCACACGGCCCGGGCAGCCTGCCGGTTGTCGGGCTGGGAGTTGCGGCACTGCGCGGGGTGGAAGAGGTCGCGGGCGGGGCGGGCGATGAGCTGGCTGCCGATGCGGTGGTTGATCGACTGTCCGCAGTGGCGGCTGCCGAAAACCAAGGCAACCGTCACTAATCAGAAAGTCACTGACATCACATCAAATTTAAACTGACACCTGACAGCCGTACTTGACGCGTCGTCATGCGCCAATCTCATCGTGCAGGCGCGACGAAGGTGGCGCCGAACATCGCTACCACGTGCTGCGCCCCGAGCCCGACCGTCCGCCCCCAGGAGAGCCGCTCGTCCGGCCTGACCACCGCCCCGGGCTGCGGGGAGCGCCCGTCCCCGTGCAGTTTCCACCCGAAGGCGAGCTTCATGGCGTACCTCGTCTCTGCTCTGCTCCACGCCCGGCGCGGAAGCCCCGGCGGGCCGGCCGTCGATCGGTCGGCGCCATGATCCCCCACCGACGACGCCGGGGCGCCATCCGCCGCTCCGCTCAGCGCCCCCCGGGGCCCGGGGTCGAACCGTCCAGGCGGAGCAGGCGCTGGACGATCCGCAGGTAGAGCGCGGTGTTGCGCACCAGGTCGTCCGCGTCGCGGGCGGTGGCCGCGCCGGTGATGCCCGCCTCGGCGGCCGCCCGGCGCCGGGCCCCCGCCGCGTAGTAGACCGCCCACTCGGCCAGCTCCGGCGCGACCTCCGGCAGCACCTCCCAGGCGGAGCGGATCGCCCGGCGGCGCCGGGGGTTGGTCTCCGGCCGGCCCCGCACCGCGAGCACGGCCGCCGTGGTCCGCAGCGCGGCCAGGTGCGCCGTGGCGTACCGCTGCAGCGGATCCTCCACCGCCCGCGCCCGCTCCAGGGTGCCGAACGCGTGCCGCAGCAAGTCCAACGCGGCCGGCGGCGCCGAGGCCCGCAGCAGCACCGGATGCACATCGGCCCCCCGCCCGTGCCCCGCCCCCGGACCCACCCCGGGCAAGGGCTCCGGCTGAGGACGGGCCTGCGGCGGCGCCGCCCCCGGCGAGGGCGCCGGCTGTGGCTGCGGCGGCCCCTGCTGCGACTGCGCGCGCCGCGACAGGCCGACCCCGCTCCCCGGCCCGTACGACGGCTCCGCCGCGCCGCCCCACGCGGGCGGCACCGGCTGCGGTGGTACGGGCGTGCTGGTCTCGGGCCGGCTGATGGTCATCTGCTCCCCCGTGGACTAAGCGGGCGGCACGGACCGGCTTGGCCCGCGTTATCCCATCGTGACTCCCCCCACTGACAGTGGGGCCCGGCCCGGGGCCCGGTACGCTCTCCCCAGCCCCTCGCTGACGGGGTTTCAGCCCATCGGGGGGAGATCGCAGACATGGACGCCACGACGCTCTCGGCCGAGGTGGTGCCGTACCTGACGGCCGCCGCCGCGGCGTACGGCACGGCCGTGCTCGACCGGGTCGAGGAGACCGCCGCCGACGCCACGGTGAGCCTCGGCCAGCGCCTGCTCGGCCGGCTGCTGCACCGCACGGAGAGCCGCCCCGCCGTCGAGGCCGCCGTCACCGAGCTCGCCGAGGACCCGTCGGACACCGACAGCCAGGCCGCCCTCCGGGTCGAGCTGCGCCGCCTGCTGCGCACCGACCCCGCGCTGGCCGAGGAGCTCACCGCCCTGCTCGCCCAGGCCGCCCCGAACGTCACCGTCACCGCGAGCGGCACCCGCTCGGTCGCCGCCCAGACCATCTCGGGCACCGTCAACACCGGCGACCGCGCCCGCATCCAGCGGTGAACCCCCGCCGCCCGGCCACCCGCCGCGCCCGCCCGGCCGCCGCACCCAGCGGCCGGAGCCACCCCGCGCCGAGACCGCCGGGCGCCCGCCCCGGCCCGCCCCACCCAGCCGCCGTCTTCACTCACCGCAGCCACCCCGGCTGTCCGTACGGCCCGGGGCCGGCCACCGCGCCCGGCGCCCGGCCGTGACGGAGCCGGGCAGCACCACCGCCGCCGGCCTCCGCTCGGTCGCCGCCCACACCATCTCCGGCACCGTCAGCACCGGCGACCGCCCCGACTTCCGACGGATCACCCTGCCGGAGGCGGTGCTGCGCCCACCCGCCGAGCTCCCGGCGCCGCCGGGCACGCACAACCTCCCCGCCCCCGACGGCCGCGCCTTCGCCGGCCGCGAGCAGCAGCTGGCCCGGCTGGCCGGGCTGCCGCCGGCCGGGATCGCGGTGGTCCACGGGCTCGGCGGTGTCGGCAAGTCGACATTGGCACTCCAGTACGCCCGCGCCCGGCTCGACCGGCACACCCTCACCTGGTGGCTCACCGCCGACACCCCCGACCACCTGACCACCGGGCTGGACGCGCTGACGCGCCGGCTGCACCCGGCCCTGGCCGCCGTCACCACCACCGAGGAGGGCGCGGCCTGGGCGCTCGCCTGGCTGCAGAGCCACCGCGGCTGGCTGCTCGTGCTGGACAACGTCGAGGACGAACGGGACGTCCGCGAGCTCACCGGCCTCACCACCGGCCGCCTGCTGCTCACCACCCGCCGCAGCCGGGGCCGCCTGGCCGCCACCGTCATCCACCTGGAGGTGCTCACCGAGCCCGCCGCGACGGCCGTCCTCACCGCGCTGACCGGCCCGGACGACCCCGCCGACACCCTCGCGCTGGCCCGCGAACTCGGCTGCCTGCCGCTCGCCCTGCACCAGGCCGGCTCCTACATCGCCCGGACCCGCACCGACACCGCCACCTACCTGCGGCGGCTGCGGCAGCACCCGGGCCGGATGTACGACCGCCCGGGCGACGGCCGGGACGGCGAACGGACCATCGCCCGGATCTGGAACCTCTCCCTGGCCGCCGTGGACGAGGCCGACCCGGGCGCCACCACGGTGCTCCGGGCCCTCGCCTTCCTGGCCCCCGACGACCTCCCCCGCGCCGCCCTGCTCTCGCTCTTCACCACCGAGGACCAGGAGGGCGCCGACCTCGACCTGGACGAGGCCCTGGCCACCCTCGCGGACTACGGCCTGATCACCCTCACCCGCGAGACCGTCTCCGTGCACCGCCTGCTGCAGGCGGTGCTGCGCACCACCGAGCCGGCCCCCGACCCCGGGGAGGACCCGGCCGGGCTCGCCTTCGCCTTCGGCTGCGTCAACGCGACCTTGGCGGACAGCACCCCCGGGGAGCCCGCCGCCTGGCCGCAGTGGCAGGCCCTGCTGCCCCACGTCGACGCAGTGCTGGCCCGGATCGAGCACCCGGGCCCGGGGGTGGCCGGGCTGTGCCAGGCGACCGCCCGCTACCTGCGCGCCCAGGGGCTGCCCGCGCGGGCGCTGCCGTACGCCGAACGCGCCCTCGCCATCACCGAGGCCGCGTACGGCCCGGCCGACCCCCAGACCTCGACCCGGCTCGGCGCGCTGGCCCACACGCTGCACGAACTCGGCCGCACCACCGAGGCGCTGCCGCTCGCCGAACGCGCCGCCGCCGTCGGCGAGGCCGCCTGGGGCCCCGACCACGCCCGCACCGGCGCCGCCGTCGGCGACCTCGCCGTGATCCACTTCGCCCTCGGCGACCATCGGCGCGCGCTGGCCCTGGAGGAGCGGGCCCTGGCCATCGCCGAGGCCGCCCACGGCCCGCTGCACGAGGAGTTCGCCACCCGGCTGAGCAACATCGCCGTGGTGTACCGGGAGGCCGGCCGACTGACCGAGGCCGCCCGCTGCGCCGAGCGGGCCCTGGCCCTCTCCGAGCGGCTGCTCGCCCCGGACGACCCCATGATCGCCATCCGGCTCGGCAACCTCGGCGTGGTCTACGGCGCCCTGGGCCGCTACCCGGAGGTCCTGGAGCTGGACCGACGGGCCCTGGCCATCGCCGAGGCCGCCCACGGGCCCGACCACCCCACCCTGGTCACCCGCCACGGCAACCTGGCCACCGCGTACGTCCATCTCGACCGCCACGCGGAGGCACTGCCGCATGCCGAACGCGCCGCCGAACTCGCCCGGCGCACCCTCGGCTCCCGGCATCCGGACACCGCGCTGGCGATCGGCCGGCACGGCCTGGTACTGCTCGACCTCGGCCGCAGCGCGGAGGCACTGGAGCTGAGCCGGCTGGCGGTGGAGATCTCCGAGGCCGCGCTCGGGCCGGACCACCCGGAGACGGCCGTCCGGCTCGGCACCCTCGGCACCGTGCTGCGCCAACTCGGCCGGCCCGCCGAGGCGGTGGAGGTCGAGGAGCGGGTGCTGAGGATCGAGGAGGCGGTGTACGGCCCGGACCACCCCACCCTCTGCGCCACCCTCGGCAACCTAGCGCTCAGCTACCGGGCGGCCGGCCGCCCGGCCGAGGCACTGCCGCTCGCCCGCCGGGCCCTCACCATCGCCGAACGCAGCTGGCCGGAGGCCCACCCGAGCCTGCCGGTGCTCGGCGGCAACCTGGCCGAGGCGCTCACCGGCCTCGGCCGCCCGGCCGAGGCCGTACCGCACCTGCACCGGGCACTGGCCAGGCTGGAGCGGCTGTACGGCGACCACCCGACCACCCTCACCTACCTGCACCGGCTCGCCGAGACCCTCACCGAGGCCGAGCAGGACGAGGAGGCGCTGGCCGCCCGACGGCGGGCCCTCGACCTGACCGAACGCCTGCACGGGCCGGACCACGTGGAGATCGCCTACGCACTCAGCGCAGTCCGGTTCTCGCTCACCGCCCTCGACCGGCATGCCGAGGCCGTCCCCCTGGACGAACGCGCCCTCGCCGTCCTCGAACGGACCCTCGGGCCGGACCACCCGGAAAGCCTCGGCCACCTGTACGACCTGACCGAGGACCTGCTCGCCCTCGACCGCCCCGCCGAGGCGCTGCCCCCGGCCGAACGCGCCGTCGGCCTGGCCGAACGGGCCCACGGCGCGGCGGCGGCCGAGACCGGCGCGGCCCTCACCGCCCTCGGGTACGTGCTCTACCTGCTCGGCCGGCACGAGGAGGCGCTGCCGGTGGAGCGCCGGGCGCTGGCCGCCACCGAGGCCGCCCTCGGGCCGGACCACCCCGCCACCGGCAGCTGTCTCGGCAACCTCGGCCACGCCCTGCGCGAGCTCGGCCGCCACGCCGAGGCCCTGCCGCTGGAGCTCCGCGCGGTGGCCGTCACCGAAGCCGCCGGCGAGGCCGACCCGGAGAGCCCCGCCCTCGCCAAACGCCTCCTCAACCTGGCCCGCACCCACCTCGCCCTGGGCCACCCGACCGAGGCCGGCCCCCTGCTCCACCGGGCCGCCGCCCTGCCCGCCCACCCCGGCACCGCCGAGCAGATCACCGCGCTGCTGGCCGAGGTCAGCCCGCCCCACCAGGGCGTCTAGGATCGTTGCCCATGGCACGGATCGTCATCATCGGCGCGGGAGTGAGCGGCCTGGCCGCCGCCGCGCGGTTCGCCATCGCCGGGCACCGGGTGACGGTCTGCGAGGCGGCCGAGGGCTACGGCGGGCAGCTCGGGCGGTACGAGCGGGACGGGTTCGCCTTCGACACCGGGGCCGCACTGCTGACCCTGCCGGCGGTCTACCGCGACCTCGCGCTCAAGACCGGCAAGGAGCCGCTGGAGCAGCTGGTCACCCTCACGCCCGTGCAGCCGGAGAGCCGGCACCTCTTCCCCGACGGCACCGACCTGGTGCTGCCGAACGCCTCCCGGGGCGGGGTGGCCCAGGCGCTGGACGCCGCCTTCGGACCCGGCTCGGGCGAGCGCTGGGGGGCCGTCACCAATCGGGCCCGGACGGTCTGGGAGGCCACCCGCCGCCCGCTGCTGGAGGAGCCGCGGCCGGCCGACCCGGCCCGGCTGGCCACCGACCCGTACCCGGCCGCCCCTCGCAAGGGGCTGGCCCGGCTGGGCCGTCCGACCCGGACGCTGGCCGAGGTGGCCGCCCGCGAGCTCGGCGGGCACCCGGGCCTGACCGCGCTGCTCCAGGAGCACGCCCTGCGGTTCGGCCTGGACCCGCGCACCGCCCCGGCCGGGGCCGCCGTGCTCGCGTACATGGAGCAGTCCTTCGGCGTCTGGTACGTCCGGGGCGGGCTGCGCTCGCTGGCCGAGGCGGTGTACCGGCGGTGCGAGCAGCGCGGGGTGGAGTTCCGGTTCGCGGCTCCCGTGACCGAGATCCTCACCGTGGACGGCCGGGCCGCCGGGGTGGTGGCCGGGGGCGAGCGGATCGCCGCCGACCGGGTGGTCTCGGCGATCGACCACCGGGAGCTGTACGGCCGGGGCATCGCGCCCGGCCCGGCCCCGGCGGCGCCCGAGCGCCCGTACGCCTGGTACCGCTGCCTGCTCGCGCTGCGCGGCGCCCGGCCGGCGGGCACCCACGTCCGCACCGTGGTGCACGCCCGCTCCGGGCCCGAGGAGCTGGCCGCCCTCGCCGCGGGCACGGTGCCGCAGCACCCGACCGTCCAGGTGCACCGCCCCGAGGACACCACCCTGGTGCCGGACGCCGAGCACGAGGCGGTGACCCTCACCGTGACCGTCCCGGCCGGTGCCGCCCCCGCCGCCGACTACCCCGCCCACCTGCTGGCCCACCTGGCCGCCGCCGGTCTCGACCTGCGTGAACGCCTGCTCTGGCAGCACGTGCTGCCCACCACGCCGATCCCGCCGCCCTCGCTGGCCGGCGCCCCGCTCGCCCCGCCCGCCGACACCGCCCTGCCCGGCCTGCACCTGATCGGCGCCACCGCCCACCCGGGCGGCGGCCTGGCCCGGGCGGGCATGTCGGCCTCGATCCTCGCCTCGGGCGCCAGTACGTAGGTCGGCCTTCAGGCGCCGATGTCCTCGTACCAGAGGTCCGGCCGGTCCGCGATGAAGGCGGTCATCAGCGCCGCGCACTCCGGGTCGTCAAGCAGCACGATCTCCACCCCGTGCTCGGCCAGCCAGCCGTGCCCGCCCCGGAAGGTGCGGGCTTCGCCGATCACCACCCGCGAGATGCCGAACTGCCGTACCAGGCCGGAGCAGTACCAGCAGGGCGAGAGCGTGGTGACCATGGTCGTGCCCCGGTAGGAGCGCTGCCGGCCCGCCGCGCGGAAGGCGGCGGTCTCGGCGTGCATGGCCGGGTCCCCGTCCTGCACCCGGCGGTTGTGGCCCCGCCCGAGCAGGGCGCCGTCCGGGCCGTACAGCGCCGCCCCGATCGGGATGCCGCCCTCGGCGAGGCCCGCCCGGGCCTCCTCGATCGCGGTCCGCAGCAGCTGTCGATCCGTCTCCAGGGCCATGCCCGCATTCTGCCCGGTGACCAGGGCCGGAACCGGCTGTCATCGGCGGCGCGCCGGAGCGTAGGGTCACTCCCGCACATCGGGCCGAACGGACGGGGGAACAAGGCCATGGGGAGTCACATACGGGGCTGGGCAGGCGTCTTGGCGGCGCTCGCGCTGATCGGGTCGGCGGCGGGCTGCTCGACGCGGGGCAGCGACCGCGACGCCGCGATCGAGGTGGACGCGCCGACCGCGCTGATGGACACGGCGGTGCATCTGCGGGTCACCGGGCTGACGGCCGGCGAGCAGGTCACCGTGCACTCGCAGGCGAAGGACCAGCTGGGCAAGGAGTGGCACGGCGAGGCCGACCTCCGGGCCGACGGCCACGGCCGGATCGAGCTGGACACGGCCGAGCCGGCCGGCGGGACGTACCAGGCGGCCGACGGCATGGGCCTGTTCTGGTCGATGACCCCGCAGGACGGGGAGGGGGACCCGGAGAGCACCTCCTTCCGGCCGCCGATCGCCGACCCGCACGGCTACCGGGTGACGGTCACCGTCTCCGCCCACGGGCAGCAGCTCGCCTCCCGCGCGCTGACCCGGCAGTGGATCGGCGTGGGCGTGACGCACCGCGAACTGACCCTGGCCGCCGACCACGTGGTCGGCGAGCTGTACCTCCCGGCGCCGGGCACCCCGCGCCACCCGGCCGTGCTGGTCTTCGGCGGCTCGGACGGCGGCAACAGCAAGCTCTTCGAGGCGGCCATGCTCGCCTCGCACGGCTACCCGGCCCTGTCGCTGGGCTACTTCGGCCTGCCGGGCCTGCCGGCGAAGCTGGAGGACGTGCCGCTGGAGTACTTCGCCGCTGCGGCCCGGCTGCTCGCCGCCCAGCCCGGCGTCGACCCGGCGCACGTGCTGGCGATGGGCACCTCGCGCGGCAGCGAGGCGGCCCTGCTGCTCGCCGAGCGGTACCCGGACCTGGTGCACGGCGCGGTGGTCTACGCCCCCTCGGCCCAGGTGGTCCCGGGCTTCCCGGACGAGGGCACCACGGCCTGGACGGACGGCGGCAAGCCCGTCCCCCAGGGTGACATCCCGCTGGACCGGGTCAGCGGGCCGGTGCTGGCGCTGGCCGGCTGGGAGGACCAGGTCTGGGCGGCCGGCGCCGCGGCCGGGCAGATCGACCGGACACTGAGCGCCGCCGCCAACCGCTACCCGCACCAGGCCCTGGTCTACCCGGCGGCCGGGCACGGCGTCGGCACCCTCCCCTACCTCCCGACCGGCACCAGCCTGGTCCATCCGGTGCTCGACAAGCTGGCCTCCCTGGGCGGCAGCCGGCCCGCCAACGCCGCCGCCAAGGCGGCCGGTTGGCCCAAGGTGCTGGCCATGCTGGCCGCCCTGGACGGCTGAGAACGGGAGCGCCCGGCCCACCGGGCCGGGCGCTCCGCACAACCGCGCCGCCTACCAGGCCTCGACGCCCATCGCCCGGGCCAGCTTCCGGTACCGGTCGCCGCCCGCCGCGTCCCCGCGCCGCTCCAGGGTGCGGCCGAGCACCTCGTACGCCCAGCCGTTGCCCGGATCCAGCTCGACCAGCCGGCGGAAGGTCTCCTCCGCCCGGCCGAGCTGGGCGCTGTGGAAGTAGGACCGGCCCAGCAGTTCGAGGGCCGCCCGGTGCTCCGGCTCGGCCGTGACGATCGGGGCCAGGATGGCCGCCGCCCCGGCGTAGTCCTTCGAGTCGAAGAACAGGTTGGCGCGCTGGTACTCCTGGTAGCTCACGGGGACTCCTTCCACGGTCATGTACAGCACCGTCAACCGAAGACACCCCTGGCATTGTTCCCGATGAGTAGCCGCCTACTACTGGTACGGCTGCTGCTGGTACTCCCAGCCCACCTGCTGCGGCTGCGGCTGGTACTGCTGCGCGTACGGGTCCTGGTACTGGGGCTGGTACTGCTGGGCCGGCTGCTCGTAGCCGTAGCCGTACGCCGCCTGCTCGTAGGCCACCGGCTGCGGCTGCCACTCCTGCTGCGGCTGGGGCTGGTACTGCTGCTGGCCGTAGTCCGGCTGGTAGTACATCTGCTCCGGCACCTGCTGGTAGTACTCCGCCGGGGCGGCGTAGACGCTCTCCACCGGCTCGACCGGCTCCATGGCGGCCAGCTCCTCGTAGCCGGCCACCGGCTCGGGGGCGGCGCTCTCCTCCACCGGGCCGACCTCGCCCACCGGCTCGGGGGCGGTGGCCGCGGCCACCGCCGCGCCGCCGGTGGCGGCGCTGAGCAGCGGCACCTTGGCCAGCGGGCCGGGCAGCGAGCCGTCGGGGCGGCGCAGCGACCAGCCGACCGGGCGGCCCTGCTTGACGGCCAGGGTGACGAAGACCTGGCCGGTGGCGAAGGCGGCGGCACCGAGGCCGATCACGGGCACCGAGGAGAGGGCCATCCCGGCCACCACGGCGAGGAAGCCGGCCAGCGCGAGGCCGCGCCAGTGCAGCGGGGCCCGGTGCTGGAAGAGCAGCTCGGCCAGCAGCCAGACCGCGACCACGGCGAGCGCGGCGTAGAGCAGCAGGTATCCGGCACTCATCCGATGCCTCCCGTGAGCATGACCCCCCGCCGCGCAGGGGTCCGCGCGTCCCGCGACTGTACAGGCTGCGGCCCTCGCGGCCCACATCCGCGGCAGCCCGAACAGCGGCAGGGGCCGGGCGCGGTTCAGCGCTGGTGGAGGCCCAGGTTCTGGTAGATCTCCAGCGTCGCGGTGGAGTGGTTGAGGGTGATGAAGTGCAGGCCCGGCGCGCCCTCGGCGAGCAGCCGCTCGCCCATCGTGGTGGCGTGCTCGATGCCGACGGCGCGCAGCGCCGCCGGGTCGTCGACCACGGCCCGCAGCCGGGCCTCCAGCTCGTCCGGGAAGGGCGAGCCGCTGAGCAGCGGGAAGCGCTCCAGCTGGCGGGCGTTGGTGACCGGCATGATCTCCGGGATGATCGGCACCTCGCACCCGGCCGCCGCGACCCGGTCGCGCAGCCGGAGGTAGTCCTCCACCTCGAAGAACATCTGGGTGATCGCGTAGTCGGCGCCCGCCCGGCACTTGGCGACGAAGTGCTTGATGTCCTCGTCCCAGTTCTCGGACCGGGGGTGCATCTGCGGGAAGGCGGCCACGCCCACGCAGAAGTCGCCGATGGAGCGGATGAGTTCGACCAGCTCGTAGGCGTAGGTGACGCCCTCGGGGTGGCGGATCCACTCGCCGGCCGGGTCACCGGGCGGGTCGCCCCGGACGGCCAGCACGTTCCGCACGCCCTGGTCGGCGTACTGGCCGATGATGTTGCGCAGCTCGGCGATCGAGTGGTCCACGGCGGTCAGGTGGGCGACCGGGGTCAGGGTGGTCTCGGTGGCGATCCGGCCGACCAGGTTGACGGTGCGGCCGCGCGAGGAGCCGCCGGCGCCGTAGGTCATACAGACGAAGTTCGGGTCCAGGGCCTCGACCCGGCGGATCGCGTCCCACAACTTGGACTCGGCGAGGTCGTTGCGCGGCGGCATGAACTCGAAGGAGAACGAACGGCTCCCGGCGGCCAGCAGTTCGCGCACCGTCAGTGCGCGGTCGGTCCTGGTGGAGGGAATCCCGAGTGCCATGCTGGCAGGTTAGCGGGCGGGGTGTTCAGCCCGGCAATCGTTGTCCACCAAGTGAGATCCGGTGCCACCGGAAGGGGTGGGACGCGGTACGGGAGTTGACCCGGGCCCCGGTTACGCTGGCTTGTCACCCCAGCGATCTGGAGTCCCTTCGTGCCCTCGCCCACCACCCCCGCGGCCGGCCCCCTCGACGCCGAGTCCCTCCGCGAGCGGGTCAACGCGGCCCTCGCCGAGTTCATGGACGGCCAGGCCGCCCAGCTCGACAAGATCTCCCCGCAGCTGGTGCCCGCCACCGCCGCCCTGCGCGAGTTCCTGCTCGACGGCGGCAAGCGGCTGCGGCCGGCCTTCTGCTACTGGGGGTGGCGCGGCGCGGGCGGCGCGGCCGACACCGCGGGCATCGCCGAGGCCGCCGCGGCGCTCGAGCTGCTCCAGGCCAGCGCCCTGGTGCACGACGACCTGATGGACCGCAGCGACACCCGGCGCGGCCTGCCCTCGGTGCACCGCCGCTTCGAGGCGCTGCACCGCGAGCACGGCTGGCGCGGCGACCGCGAGCAGTACGGCGCCTCCGCCGCGCTGCTGCTCGGCGACCTGCTGCTGATCTGGTGCGACGAGCTGTTCGGCCGCTGCGGCCTGCCCGCCGAGCGGGTGCTGGCCGCCAAGCCCGCCTTCGACCTGATGCGCACCGAGGTGATGGTCGGCCAGTACCTGGACGTGCTGGAGCCGGTCGCCGGGGATTCGGCGGACGAGGGCGCGGTGCAGCGGGCGCAGACCGTGCTGCACTACAAGTCGGCCAAGTACACGATCGAGCGGCCGCTCCAGGTCGGCGCCCTGCTGGCCGGGGCCTCCCCCGAGCTGGTCGAGGCGTACTCGGCCTTCGGCCTGCCGCTCGGCGAGGCCTTCCAGCTCCGCGACGACCTGCTCGGCGTCTTCGGCGACCCGGCCGTCACCGGCAAGCCGGCCGGGGACGACCTGCGCGAGGGCAAGCGCACCCTGCTGATCGCGCACGCGATGCGCGGCCTGCCCACCGCCGAGGCCCGCCACCTGGACGGCCGGCTCGGCGCCCCCGACCTCACCCCCGAGGAGATCCCCGGCCTGGCCGCCCTGGTCTCCCGCAGCGGCGCCGCCGACGCGGTGGAGCAGCGGATTGCGGAGCTGATGCACCAGTCGCTGACCGCCCTGGACGCCGCCCCGCTGGCCGACGGCCCGGCCCGCGCCGCACTGCTCGCCCTCGCCGAGGCCGCCACGGTCCGCAAGTACTGACCCCCGCCGAGGCCGCCACGGTACGGAGGCACCAGCCCCCGCCCTGACCCCCGGCGATCTGACCGGGGCCCTGACACTTCCTCCCCGAATCCTCCGGCAGAGACCTGACGTGGTCTCAACCAGTCCGCGCTAGTGTGCGAGCCGTGAGTCTTCATGTCGTTCTGGGATCCGGGCCCGCCGGGGCCGCCACCGCCGCCCTGCTCGCCGAGCACGGCCACCAGGTCAGGGTCGTCACCCGGCGCGGCGGCGCCGGCCTGCCCGCCGTACCGGGCGTCGAGCACCTCGCCCTGGACGCCTCCGACGCCGCCCGGCTGGCCACGGCCGCCGAGGGGGCCACCGCGCTCTACCACTGCGCCGCCCCGCCCTACCACCGCTGGGCCGCCGAGTGGCCGCCGCTCGGCGCGGCGGTCTGCGCCGCCGCCGAACGCACCGGCGCCGTCCTGGTGCTGGCGGGCAACCTCTACGGCTACGGCCCGGTCTCCGGCCCGCTGACCGAGGACCTGCCGCTCGCCGCCACCGGCCCCAAGGGCAGGGTCCGGGCCGCCCTCTGGGAGCAGGCCCGCAGCCTGCACGAGCAGGGGCGGATCCGCGCGGTCGAGCTGCGCGCCTCGGACTTCTTCGGCCCGGGCGTGACCGACGGCGGCCACCTGGCCGCCCGGGTGGTGCCCCGGCTGCTGGCCGGCAAGCCGGTCTCGGTGCTCGGTGACCCCGAGGTGCAGCACAGCTGGAGCTACCTGCCCGACCTGGCCCGCGGCCTGGTCGAGCTGGCCGGCCAGGAGCGGGCCTGGGGCCGGGCCTGGCACCTGCCGACCGCCCCGGCGCTCTCCGCCCGCGAGATGGTCACCCGGCTCGCCGACGAGGCCGGCACGATGCCGGTGCCCGTCCGCCCGCTGCCCCCGCTGGTGCTCGGCCTGGCCGGGCTGTTCTCCCCGCTGCTGCGCGAACTCAAGGAGATCCGCTACCAGTTCGACGCACCCTTCGTGCTGGACTCCAGCGCGTACGAGGCGGAGTTCACCGTCCGGGCCACCCCGTTGGAGGAGCAGCTGCGGGCCACCGTGGCCTGGTGGCGCGAGCGGACGGCCGGCCCGGCATGACCGGCCCGGCCGGGCCCCCGGCTCCGGAGCGGGAGGTCACGCCGAGCCGGGGCATCACGCCGAGCCGGGACGTAACGCCGGACCGGGACGTCGCCGTGGTCGGGATGGCCTGCCGCTTCCCCGGCGCGCGGGACCTCAACCAGTACTGGCGGCTGCTCACCGACCCCGCACCGCAGTTCGGCCCGATCCCGGATTCGCGCTGGCGGGCGGCCGCCTTCCGCAGCGAGGACTTCCGGGACAACGCCGCCGGCTACACCGACACCATGGCGCTGCTGCCCGAAGTGGGCCATTTCGACGCCGCGCACTACGGCATCCCGCCCCGGCGGGCCAAGTCGATGGACCCGCAGCACCGGCTGCTGATCGACCTGGCCCGGGAGGCGGTGCAGGACGCCGGCTGGGAGGTGGCCGGGTTCGACCGCGAGGAGACCTCGGTGATCACCTCGCTCACCGAGAGCGGGTACCGGGACATCAGCGCGATGCGGATCCGGGTCCGCCAGCTGGCCGGCGGCGAGTTCGGCGCCCGGGCCCCCGCCGGGCTGGCCGAGGCGGCCCGGGCGGTGGACGGCCTCCAGGGCACCTCGGTGGCCGGGCTGCTGCTCAACATGGGCCCCAGCACGGTCAGTTCGGTGCTCGACCTGCACGGCGAGAGCTACTCGCTGGATTCGGCCTGCTCGGGCGGGCTGCTCGCGGTGGCCAACGCGGTGCACGCGCTGCGGGCCGGCCGGTGCCGGATCGCCCTCGCGGGCGGCGCCCAACTCGTGCTCACCCCGGACCTGTTGGTGGGCCTCTGCCGGATCGGCGCGATCTCGCGCAGCGGCCGCTGCCTGCCGTTCGGCCGGGAGGCCGACGGGTTCGTGCTCGGCGAGGGGGCCGGGATGCTGGTGCTGCGACCGCTCGCCGAGGCGGTGGCGGCCGGCGACCGGGTCTACGCGGTGATCCGGGGCGTGGGCACCGCCAACGACGGCACCGTGCAGGGCGGCATGCACCCGCAGGCGGCGGGCCAGCTCCGCGCGCTGCGCCGGGCCTACCGGGACGCCGGCCTGCACCCCGGCGGCGTCGGCTACCTGGAGGCGCACGGCACCGGCACCACGGTGGGCGACCCGGTCGAGCTGGAGGTGCTCCGCTCCCTCCGGGGCGAGCGGCCCGCCCCCGCCCACCTGGGCGCCGTGAAGGCCGTGGTCGGCCACTCCCTCAACGCGGCCGGCCTGGCCGGCCTGATCAAGACCGTGCTGACCGTCCACCACGGCCTGATCCCGCCCCAGCCCGCCTTCGCCCCGGCCGCCGACCCCGCCCTCGTCGCGGCCGGCCTCACCATCCCCACCGTCCCGACCCCCTGGCTCGCCGACGGCCCCCGCCGCGCGGGGGTCAGCGCCTTCGGCTTCGGCGGCACCGGAGTCCACCTCGTCCTGGAGGAGCACCCGGCCGCCCCGGCCACCCCCGCCCCCGGCCGCTACCTCCTCCCCCTCACCGCCCGCGACCTCCCCGGCCTGGCCCGCCACGCCCGCGCCCTCGCCGAGACCCTCGCCACCGACCAGCCCCCGCTCCCCTCAGTGGCCGCCACCCTGGCCACCCGCACCCCCCTGACGGAACACCTGACCATCGAGGCGGGCGACACCGCCGAGGCGATCCGCAGACTCCACGCGGTCGCCGACGCCCTGACCACCGGCCGCCCGGCACCCGACACCGTGCCCGCAGCCACCGCGCCCACTGCCGCGCCGCCCGTCCGGGCACCGCTCTGCACCCTCCCCCCGAGCCCGCTCGCACCCCGGCACCACTGGGTGGTTGCCGCCGAAGCCCGCGAACTCGGCACCGCCCCCACCCCTGCTCCCGACCCGACAGCGACCGCGCCGATGTCCTCCTCCCCCACCACCACCGTCCTCGAAGAGGTCTCGCGGACCGGCGTCTTCCCCCTCTCCGACCTCGGCGGCGCCCTGGAGCTGGTCGCCGACCTCGGCTTCGACTCCCTGATGCTCCAGGAGCTCTCCGCCGGCCTGGCCCGCCGGATACCCGGCTTCCCCGCCGAGGAGGTGTACCGGCCCGGGCTGACCGTGGACCGGCTGCTCGCCCTGGCCGACCCGGGAGCGCCACGGCCGGCCGTGGCGCCCGGTCCGGTGCTGCCCCGGCAGCGCGACGCGGCGTGGGCCGGCGGCGGCCTGGACGACCTCCCGGAGCTGCGCGAGTTCGAGACGCGGCTGGGCCGGGTGACCGGGAGCGGGGCCGCGTACCCGTACTTCCGGGTGCACCGGGGGACCATCCGCGGCACCACCCATGTCGACGGCCGGGAGTACCTCTCCTTCGGCAGCTACAACTACCTGGGCCTGTCCGGCCATCCGGCCGTCAACGAGGCGGTGCACCGCGCGGTCGAGCGCTACGGCACCTCCGTCTCCGCCAGCCGGGTGCTCTCCGGGGAGCGCGAGCTGACGGTCCGGCTGGAGCGGGCGCTGGCCGAGTTCCTCGGGGTGCCGGACTGCCTGACCCTGGTGAGCGGGCACGCGACCAACGTGACCGCGATCGGGCACCTGGTCGGCCCGGGCGACCTGGTGCTGCACGACGCCCTCGCGCACGACAGCATCCTCCAGGGCTGCCTGCTCTCCGGCGCCGCCCGCCGCCCCTTCGCGCACAACGACACCGCCCAGCTGGAGCACCTGCTCCGGCTCAACCGGCACCGCTTCCGGCGGGTGCTGATCGCCGTCGAGGGCGCGTACAGCATGGACGGCGACCTGGTCGACCTGCCCGCCGTGGTCGAGCTCAAGCAGCGGTACGGGGCGCTGCTGATGGTGGACGAGGCGCACAGCATCGGCACGGTGGGGGCCACCGGCCGGGGCGTGGGCGAGCACTTCGGGGTGGAGCGGTCGGGGGTGGACCTCTGGATGGGCACGCTCTCCAAGGCCTTCGCCAGCTGCGGCGGCTACCTGGGCGGTTCGGCCCGGGCGATCCGCTGGCTGCGGCACACCCTGCCCGGCTTCGTCTACAGCGTGGGCCTCACCCCGGCCAACGCGGCGGCGGCGCTGGCCGCCACCGAGCTGATCGAGCGCGAGCCCGGCCGGATCCTGGCGCTGCGGCGCAACGCCGAGCTCTTCCTCGACCGGGCCCGGGCCGCCGGGCTGCGCACCGGGGCCGGCGCCGGCACCCCGATCGTGCCGGTGCTGCTCGGCGACTCCGCGCGGACCCTGCAGGTGGCCGACCGGCTCTACCGGCGCGGGGTGATCGCCGACCCGATCTTCCACCCGGCCGTGGAGGAGGGCCTCTCCCGGCTGCGCTTCTTCGTCACCGCCGACCACCACCCGGAGTCGATCCGCGAGGCGGTCGCGGTGGTCGCCGAGGAGGTGGCCGCCACCCGGGTCTGACGCTCCGTCAGATCAGGGTCCGCTCCATCAGGCCGGCCCGCCCGTCGCCGTCCTCCGGCCCGGTCTCCCCGGCCGGGTCGGGGGTGCCGACCCGCTGGGAGAGCAGGTAGGCGATGATCTCGGCCTCCTGCTCCTGCACGTCGTCGTAGGTGGCCCGCAGCAGCATGTCGCGGACCAGATCGGGGTCGAGATTGGGGAAGAGCAGGCGGGCGCCAGCCTCGTCCAGCCCGCCGGCGCCCCGGTGGCAGCAGATGATGTGGCCCAGCTCGTGCAAGATGATGTGCTCCTGGTGCGCGCCGGTGGTGTTGGCGTCGTAGAAGATCAGGTCCTCGTCCCGGGCGGCCACCCACATGCCGCAGGGGTGCGAGGCGGGCATCGGCATCGGCACCAGGGTGATCGGGCGCCCCCGGACGGCGCCCAGGTAGGCGCAGAGCTCGATGACGTCGGCCACCTCGGGCAGGCCCAGCTCGGCGATCCGGCGGGAGCCGTCCTTGCGGAGCTTCTTCAGCTGACCGCGCCGGTCCTGGGAGGCCGCGCGGCCCTTCCGGGCGGCCATCCACTCCCCCGGGCCCTTCACCCCCGCTCCGCCTCCCCGCCCGCGTCCTCCACCGGCGGCAGCCCCTGGAGCTGCCGGTACTGGTCCATGATGGCCGTGATGGCCTGGAGGTTCTCCTTCTTCATCCCGGCCGCCCGCATCGCGATCGCCCGCACCCCGGCCGAGCGCAGCGCCTCGATCGCGGCCACCTCGCCGAGCACCGACTCGGCCACCTGGTCGTCGAAGAAGTAGGCCACCGAGACGCCGAAGAACCGGGCCAGGCCGGACAGCAGCTCCGGAGAGGGGTTGGAGCGCTTGCCGGTGCGCAGCTGGGAGAGGTAGACCCCGCCGACCTTGAGCTCGGGGTTGGCCCGCTTGAGCTCCTCGGCCACCTCGGCGTTGGTCCAGTGCCGGCCCTTGGGGCGCACCGACTTGAAGAGGTTGTCCAGTCGTACGGCGAGCACCGCCCGGTCGTCCACGCGGCCCTCGGCCCGCTCACCGGTCTCGTCGGTCTCAGCCATCGTGGATCTCCCCCTGTCACCCCCATAGTTAGCCCTTGGCTATACGTCAGTTTCGCAGATTAGCTGTCAGTTGACAATCAGCCCGGACTCCGACAACGTTGGGTCTCGCCGATAGCTGGCAGCTAATTCACTCACGGGGGTGTCCGAGTGAGCTGCCGCTACGCGCCGACCGGTCCGGCTCTCGGGGGAGTGCCCGTACCGGGCGGTGCAGCGGCGGAGGGGGGAACGGGGAAAAGAAAGACCCGCCCGGTCTGACGGGGGTGCAGACCGGGCGGGAGCTTCGGGGGGAACGCCGACTGACGCGGCGTCAGGAGCGCCGGGGGGCGCTTCAACCCACGTGGCTCAGTCTACGGTAGGCAGCGGCCACCTGGGTGAGCCAAGCGACTTCGGCTCCGAAGTTGTCGTTGTCACGGTCCTCGAACTCGCCCTCGTCCTTGCTCGCCGCCGGCACGGTGCCGGTGCGCTTGGCCCGGAGGGCCAGCCGGATCTGCGCCGCCTCGGCCTGCGCCTGCCCGGCCGCCTCGGCATCACCCGGCTCCGCCGGACGCTCGATGTACGGGCGCAACTCCCGCCAGCCGTCCCGGATCTCGACCACCCGCCGGTGCAGCCGGTAGTCCAGGTCGGAGACCGCCGCGCCCGGCGGCTCCAGCGCGATGTCCGGCGAGTTCTCGTACAGGTCCCGCCAGAGCGGGTAGAGCGCCCGGTACGAACGGTAACTCCGCGCCCAGCCCAGCAGCTTGGCGACCGGCGGCCCCCAGGAGGAGATGCTCAGGCTGAGCGAGAGGGTGACGATGCCGATCGCACTGAAGAGGTTCGAGGCCAGCTGCCAGAGCCCGATGTCCACCCCGGAGGCCGCGGTCAGGATGTTGACCGTCCGCGCCGAGCAGTAGAGGAACAGGATCCCGGCCGACACCCAGAGCATCCGCAGCGCCTGGCGCAGCGAGGCGTTCTCGGTCATCCGCAGGTAGGCGGCGCACTGCCGGAAGATGGTCAGGCAGGGCACCGCCTGGGAGAGGATGAACACCAGCAGGTAGGTGAGCACCAGCGGGCTGCCGCTGCCGCTGTTGAAGTCCTCGGCCGGCCGGCCGGAGCCGTCCGCCACGAAGAACAGCACCACCAGCAGCACCGAGAGCACCGCCCCGGCCCAGAGCCAGTACCTGCCCCGGCGGGCCGCCTCCTCGGCGTCCAGCGCCCACCGCAGCAGGATCACCTGCGCGCTGACGCAGAAGGCCACCGCGGCCACGTGCATGATCAGGATCGCGAGGTTGCCCACTCCGAGGAAGGCGCCCCCGCCCATGGCGATCGCACCCATGGTGAAGGTCAGGCACTGGAGCACCAGCGTGACGAGCAGCGCCCGGTAGGCGCCGTCCCGCCAGCTGCGGCGCACCTGCCCGAGCCGGTAGACGAGGGCGGCGTACGAGGAGAGCGCCGCGATGACGAAACAGAGCGTTCTGGTCAGGTTCAAGGTGCCGTGCTCAGCCCGTCGTCTCGGCGGGTATCACGGTCAGGCCGACGGACTCCGCCGCCACCGCGACCGCGTAGTCGAAGAAGGCCGTCTCGTCACGCACGCTGTCGTGCGTCCGGCTGAACACCTGGAAGACCAGCAGCCCCACCAGGCTGCTCCAGAACACGATCCCACGCTCGATCAGGTCCGCGAACGGCCCCTCCGGCGCCCCGCCGAACAGCTCCACCGCCTCCGGCAGCAGCAGCGAGGCCCCCGTCAACGGCCGGGCCGGCGGCTTGAGTTCGCCCGCCATCAGCGCGCCCCGGACGATCCCCGCCAGCACCGCGGGCGTCCGCGAGGCCGGCGGCACGGTGGTCTGCGGAGCGTGGTAGCCGGGCACCGGCGAGCCGTACACCAGGGTGAACTCCCCCGGGTTGGCGAAGGCCCAGGCCCGCAGCGCCCGCGTCACGGCGAGCAGCCGCTCGCCGGCCGGAGCCGCCGGATCGTCGGCCTGCTCCATCGCCTCACCGGAGGCGTTGTACGCGTCGATCAGGAGGGCGGTGAGGAGGTCGTCCCGGTGCGGGAAGACTGCCGTCACCTCGGCCAACGGCAGACCCGCCGCTGTCGCCACCCCCTCCAGCGAGAGCTGCCCCGCCCCCACTGTCCCCAACAGTTGACGTGCTGTCGCCTTTATGACATTCATGCGACAAGGGTAATTCTTCAGGGGCTCGGGGAACTGCGAGGGCATGCGAAGGGGCGTGCACTCCTTGACGAGTACACGCCCCAGGGGATGCCCTCGCAGTTCCCCGAGCCCCCGTGGTCAGAGCTTTGAACGAAGAGCCGCCGCAGCTGCTCCCGGATCCTCGGCAGCAGTGATGGCCCGGACCACGACGACGCGGGTCGCGCCCGCCGCCAGCACCTCGTCCAGGTTGTCCAGGTCGATGCCGCCGATGGCGAACCAGGGCCGGTCCGTGCCGGAGGCCGCCGCGTAGCGGACCAGGTCCAGTCCGGGAGCGTGCCGGCCGGGCTTGGTCGGGGTGGGCCAGACCGGGCCGGTGCAGAAGTAGTCGACGCCGGGCTCGGTCAGGGCCGTGTCGACCTCCGACTCGGCGTGGCAGGAGCGGCCGATCAGGATCTCCTCGCCGAGGATGGCGCGGGCGGCCGGGACGGGGAGGTCGTCCTGGCCGAGGTGGAGCACCTGCGGGCGGGCCGCGTGGGCCACGTCGGCCCGGTCGTTGACCGAGAAGAGCTTGCCGTGGCGGCGGGCCGCGTCGGCCAGGATCTCCAGGTGCTCGAGCTCCTGCTTGGCCTCCAGGGCCTTGTCGCGGAGCTGGACGATGTCGACCCCGCCCGCGTAGACGGCGTCCAGGAACTGGGCGAAGTCGCCCTGCTCGCGCCGTGCGTCGGTGCACAGGTAGAGCAGGGCGTCGGCGAGCTGCGCCCGCGCCTCGGCCATCAGATCAGCTCCGCCTGGGCGCGGCGCTTGACCTCGGTGCCGCGGTTCTCCCGCAGGGCCTGGATCGGGCTGCCGGGCAGGGTCGGGTCCTCGGTGAACATCCACTCCAGGATCTCCTGGTCGGTGAAGTGGCAGTCCCGCAGCACCGTCAGGGTGCCGACCAGGTGCTTCACCGGGCCGGTCTCGTCGATGAACGCGGCCGGCACCTGGAGCGTGTTGTTCGGCCCGCGCCGCACGGTGATCAGCTGCTTGGCGCGCACCATGTCGCGCACCTCGAGGATGGACACGCCCCACTGCTCGGCGATGTCCGGCAGGTGCAGCCAGGCGGGGACAAGGGCTTCAATCTTCGCTTCGATCTCACTCACACTGCACAGGGTGCCACAGCCCCGCGCCGCCCCCGCCCGACCTCACCGCACAGCCGACCTCACCGCCCAGCCGGCCTCACCGCCCAGCCGGCCTCACCGCCCAGCCGGCCTCACCGCACAACCGGCCTCACCGCACGCAGGCCTTGAGCTGCACCGCCGGGTCGGCTGCCAGCGCGGCGTCCAGCTCGGCACCGCTGCCGATCAGCTTGCGCCCCTGGTTGAGGTCGCGCGGCCGGTCCACCGCGAGCAGGCCGATCAGTCGCCCGGCCCGCAGCCAGAGCACGGACCAGGCCGCGTCGTCCTCGCCGCCGCGCTCGACCACCTGGTCGGCCTCCGCGTGCCGCCCGGCGTACTGGACCATCCGTCCGAACTGCTCGGACCAGAAGTAGGGCACCGGGTCGTAGGGCTCCGGCGCCCCGAGCACCGAGGCGGCCGCCGCCCGGCCGGATTGGAGCGCGTGGTCCCAGTGCTGCACGGTGAGGCGCCGGCCGGCCCGGGCGGAGGGGTAGGAGACGCAGTCGCCGGCCGCCCAGACGCCGGGCAGGTCGGTGCGCAGGTGCTCGTCCACCAGCACCGCGCCCCGCTGGTCCAGCCCGACCGGGCCGCCCGAGAGCCAGCCGGTGGCCGGGCGGGCGCCGATGCCCACCACCACCTCGTCGGCCGGCACCCGGCTGCCGTCGGCGAGCAGCAGCGCGCCCGGCTCCACGGCGGCCACCGCCGCCCCGCAGCGCAGCGAGACCCCGGCCTCGCCGTACCACTCGGCCAGCCGCAGCCCGAGCTCGACGGGCAGCGCCCCGGCCAGCGGCACCGGCGCGGCCTCCACCACCGTCACCTCGCAGCCCAGCTGCCGGGCCACCGTGGCGGTCTCGGCCCCGATCCAGCCCGCGCCGACCAGCGCGATCCGCGCCCCGGCCACCAGCCGGGGGCGCAGCGCCAGGGCGTCCTCCACCGTGCGGAGCACGTGGCCGCCCTCGGCGCCCGGCAGCGGCACCGCGACGGAGCCGGTGGCGATCACCAGCGCCTCGTACGGCAGGTCGCCGCCGTCGGTGTGCAGCGTCCCGGGGGTCAGCCCGGTGGCCCGGCGGCCGGTCAGCAGCTCGACCCCGTACTCGGCCCAGTCGATGTCCAAGGTGGTGGTGTCCCGCTTGCCCAGCAGCACGTCCTTGGAGAGCGGCGGCCGGTCGTACGGCGCGTGCCGCTCCTCCCCCACCAGCGTGATCGACCCCCGCCAGCCGCCCTGCCGGAGCATCAGCGCACACTGCGCCCCCGCCAGCCCGGCCCCGACGACGACCACCCGTCCCGCTTCAGTCAGCTCAGCCACGCCGTCACCCTACCGAGGGGTGTCCACGCCTCGTACGCGTCTTCGGGCACAAAGCGGACCGGCGTAAGGTGAGGGGGTTCCGACATCACGGGAGCCCGGGCGTGACCGGGCTGAGAGGCGGGCTGGTACGGCCTGCGACCGTCCGAACCTGATCCGGGTCATTCCGGCGAAGGGAGAAGCCTGACTGTGGCACGCGAAGAATCGGCACCGGACGTCCTGGTGGTCGGCGGCGGCGTCATCGGCCTGGCCGTGGCCTGGCGGGCGGCCCAGCGGGGCCTCGCCGTCACCGTGCTGGACCCGGCGCCGGGGGGCGGAGCCGTCCAGGTCGCGGCGGGCATGCTCGCCCCCGTCACCGAGCTCCAGTACAACGAGGAGCCGCTGCTCCGGCTCGGCATGGCCTCGAACGAGCGGTACGCGGCCTTCGCCGCCGAGCTCACCGAGCTCACCGGCCTGGACACCGGCTACCGGGCCACCGGCACGCTGGCCGTGGCGCTGGACGCGGACGACCGCGAGGAGCTGCGCGAGCTGCACGCCTTCCACGGGCGGCTCGGCCTCGCCTCCGAGTGGCTCACCGGCCGCGAGTGCCGCAAGTTGGAGCCCATGCTCGCCCCGGGCGTCCGCGGTGGCCTGCACGTGGCCGAGGACCACCAGGTGGACGGCCGCCGGCTGGCGCGGGCGCTGCTCGCGGCGGGCGCGGCGGCGGGGGTGCGCCTCCACCGGGCCGAGGCCGCCGAGCTGCTGGTCACCGGGGGCCGGGCCACCGGGGTCCGGCTGGCGGACGGGAGCACGCTGACGGCCGGTCAGCTGGTGCTGGCCGCCGGCTGCCGCAGCCACCTGCTGGCCGGGCTGCCCGCCGGGGTGCTGCCGCCGGTGCGGCCGGTGAAGGGGCAGGTGCTGCGGCTGCGGATCCCGCCCGCGTACGCGCCCTTCCTCTCCCGCAACCTCCGGGCCGTGGTGCGCGGGCAGCACATCTACCTGGTGCCGCGCGCGGACGGGGAGTTGGTGATCGGGGCGACCAGCGAGGAGCAGGGCTTCGACACCACCGTGACGGCCGGCGGGGTGTACGAGCTGCTGCGGGACGCGCACGAGCTCGTCCCGGGGCTGACCGAGCTGCCGCTGGTGGAGACCGGCGCGGGGCTGCGGCCCGGCTCGCCGGACAACGCCCCGCTGCTCGGCCCCACCGCCCTGCCCGGCCTGACCGCCGCCACCGGCCACTACCGCAACGGCGTGCTGCTCACGCCGGTGACGGCCGACCTGATCGCCGAACAGCTCGCCACCGGCCGCACGCCGGAGCTCGCCCTGCCCTTCTCCCCCGCCCGCTTCAGCTCCCCCGAGGCCGCCCGATGAACACCATCACCCTGACCGTCAACGGCGAGCCCCGCGAGGTGGCCCCCGCGACCACCCTCGCCGAGGTGGTCGCCGCGCTGAGCAAGGCCCCGACCGGGGTGGCGGCGGCGCTCAACGAGACCGTGGTGCCGCGCGGCGCCTGGCCCACCACCACCCTCGACGCGGGCGACCGGGTCGAGATCCTCACCGCCGTCCAGGGAGGCTGAACCGATGGCCGACGACCTGTTCACCATCGCCGGCACGAGCTTCACCTCGCGCCTGATCATGGGGACCGGCGGCGCCCCGAGCCTGGAGATCCTGGAGCAGGCCCTGCGGGCCTCCGGCACCGAGCTGACCACGGTGGCGATGCGCCGGATCAACGCCGCCACCCAGGGCTCGGTGCTCGACGTGCTGGCCCGCAACTCGATCCGGGTGCTGCCCAACACGGCCGGCTGCTTCACCGCCGGGGAGGCCGTGCTGACCGCCCGGCTGGCCCGCGAGGCGCTCGGCACCGACTGGGTCAAGCTGGAGGTGATCGCCGACGAGCGCACCCTGCTGCCCGACCCGATCGAGCTGCTCGACGCCGCCGAGACGCTGGTGGACGACGGCTTCACCGTGCTCCCGTACACCAACGACGACCCGGTGCTGGCCCGCAAGCTGGAGGACGTGGGCTGCGCGGCGATCATGCCGCTGGGCTCCCCGATCGGCTCGGGCCTGGGCATCCGCAACCCGCACAACTTCCAGCTGATCGTGGAGAACGCAGGTGTCCCGGTGGTGCTGGACGCGGGCGCCGGCACCGCCTCCGACGTGGCGCTGGCGATGGAGCTGGGCTGCGCCGCCGTGATGCTGGCCTCGGCCGTGACCAGGGCCCAGCACCCGGTGCTGATGGCCGAGGCGATGCGGCACGCCACCGAGGCGGGCCGCCTGGCCCACCGGGCCGGGCGGATCCCCAAGCGCTTCCACGCCGAGGCCTCCTCCACCATGGCCGGCCGGGCCGACCTGGACCACCGCGAACGCCCGGCGTTCTGAGCCCCTGCACGGCCCCTCTAAGCTGACCGGGTTCGCGATCAGCACGCTGTAGGGGGAGCACGTGGCGGTATTCGGGATGGGCAGGCGCGGGCTGGCCTGGCTGGTCGATTTCGCGTTGGTCATCGGTCTCGCCTGCCTGCTGGCGGTGTTCACCTTCCACCGGATCGGGGCGCTGGTCACCGACGTGCCGGGCCTGGCGGCCAAGGGCGGCTGGGGGCTGCTCACCTCGCACGGCGACTACCTGCGCACCGGCGAGCAGCTCGGCCGCTCGCTCTGGCACAGCGCGGTGCGCGACGTGCAGCAGGGCTTCGCCGCGCTGGTGGTCTGCACCTTCCTCTACCAGTTCCTCTGCCTCGGCTACGGCCGCCGCACCCTCGGCAAGCTGGCGCTCGGCCTGCAGGTGCTGCCCGCTGAAGTCGGCGTGCTGGGGAAGGGCCGGGCGGCGGGCCGGGCCGCCGTGACCACGGTGGCCGACGTGGCGCTGATCTCGATCGCGCTGGCCGCGCTGGCCCAGGGCTCCGTGGTGGTGGCGATCTTCTGCTGGGCCCTGGCCATCGCGGGGTTCTGGGCCAACGCGCTGCCCGTGCTCTTCCCCGGCCGCCGCTCGCTGGCCGACCGGCTGGCCGGCACCGTGGTGGCCGCCACCGCGCTGCCCGGCTGGGAGGACGTGCGGCAGAGCCAGGCCTACGAGTACCTGCGCCGCTGACCCGTGTCCGGGCGGCGGCCACCGCGGCCGGGCCTGCCAGAATGTCCGGATGGACACCTCGCTGCACGACCCCCTGATCGGCACCCTCCTGGACGGCCGGTACCGGGTCGAGCAGCTGATCGCGACCGGCGGGATGGCCACCGTCTACCGGGCCACCGACACCCGGCTCGACCGGGTGCTGGCGGTCAAGGTGATGCACCCGGGCCTGGCGGCCGACGCCGAGTACTCGGCCCGCTTCATCCGCGAGGCCAAGGCCGTGGCCCGGCTGGCCCACCCGAACGTGGTGAACGTCTTCGACCAGGGCACCGACGGCGGCCGGGTCTTCCTGGCCATGGAGTACGTGCCCGGCCGCACCCTGCGCGACCTGCTCCGCGACCGCGGCGCGCTCAGCGCCCGGGCCGCGCTGGACGTGCTGGAGCCGGTGCTGGCGGCGCTCGGCGCGGCGCACCGGGCCGGTCTGGTGCACCGGGACGTGAAGCCGGAGAACGTGCTGATCACCGAGGGCGGCCTGGTCAAGGTGGCCGACTTCGGCCTGGTCCGGGTGCTCGACGACTCCACCCGCACCAGCACCGGCACGGCCGGCACGGTGCTGGGCACCGTGGCCTACCTGGCCCCCGAGCAGATCCGCCCGGAGGGCGAGACCGACCAGCGGGTGGACGTCTACGCGGCGGGCATCCTGCTGTACGAGCTGCTGACCGGCGCCCGCCCGCACACCGGCGAGAACCCGGTGCAGGTGATCTACCAGCACCTGCACGAGGACGTGCCGCCGCCCTCGCGGACCACCCCGACGGTGGCCCCCGAGCTGGACGCGATAGTCGCCGCCGCCACGGCGCGCGACCCGCAGGGCCGCCCGCACGACGCGGTGGCCCTGCTGGCCGCGCTCCAGCGGGCCCGCCGCGCGCTGACCCCGGCCCAGCTGGACGCCGAGCCGCCGGCCTCGCTCCGGCCGACCCCGGTGCACCCGACCACCGAGCCGACCACCGCCCTGACCGCCGCGCTCACCCGCACCACCGTCCAGCAGCTGCCGCCCGAGCTGCTGATCACCCGCCCGTTCGACGAGCCGCTGCCCGAGCGCCCGCCCCGGCGCCGCCGCTCGCGCCGCCCGCTGGTCTGGGGCGTGGTGCTCGCGGTGCTGCTCACCCTGGTCGGCGGCACCACCTACGTGCTCTCCGAGGCGCTCTACACCCAGGTACCCAGCGTGCTCGGCCAGCGCGAGGACCAGGCGGTGGCCACGCTCGACCAGGCCGGCCTGCAGGGGGTGTTCACCCAGGACTTCAGCGAGACGGTGCCCACCGGCCAGGTGATCGCCACCGACCCGGGGGTCGGCGCCCGGGTGCGCAAGAGCGACCCGGTGAAGGTCTCCCTCTCCAAGGGCCCGCAGCGGATCGCCGTGCCCAATCTGACCGGCCTGACCCAGGACGAGGCCGAGAAGTCGCTCACCACGGCCGGCCTGACGGCGGGCACCGTGGACGAGGAGTACAGCGACACCGTGGAGGAGGGCGACGTGATCTCCTCCTCCCCAGGCACCGGCGCCCCGCTCCCGGTCGGCTCCGCGGTGGCCCTGACGGTCAGCAAGGGGATGACCCCGGTGCCGGACGTGAAGGGCATGACCCGCGAGGACGCCGCGAAGGCGCTCTCCGACGCCGGCTTCCAGCTCCGGGTCACCGGCCTCAACACCATCAGCCTCGGCAAGGCCAAGACCCAGACCCCGGCGGCGGGCCAGCCGCTCCGTCAGGGCAGCCCGGTGGACGTGGACTTCAGCCTGTTCTAGGGGCGTTCGAATGCTCCGCTACTGTGGTCCGGTGATCCAGCAGCTGACCGAGTTCACGGTCTCCCTCGACTACGGCCGGGCGCACACCACCTTCCTGCTGCACGTGCCGGGGCAGGCCGAGCCGGTGGCCCGGATGCACAAGGAAGCGGCCTACGACCACGCCCAGCTCTACGAGGTGCGCACCGGCCCCGGCCTCGACCGGCTCGCGGGGTACGTGAGCACCTTCTTCGCGCTGGCCCCGGACCGCTCCCGGATCGGCGAGGTCAACCACGAGAGCAGGTCCTGGAGGCACGACCTGTTCACCTTCGCGCAGGCGGGCCTGGCCCCGCTGACCGGCGAGCCGGTCGGGCTGGCCAACAAGGCCCGCCGCACGCTGCCGGTGCTCGACTGGGGCGTGGTGGACGCGGCGCTCAGGTTCGAGATGCGCTACCGCTCGGCCGAGTCGGCGGGCTTCGAGTTCGCCCGCGAGGCCGGGGTGCGGGCGAGCTACACCGTCACCGTGCACGACCCGCGGATCGACCGGGTCCTGCTGCTGGCCTGCCTGGTCCACTTCAACAGCTACGGCACCACGGACCTGCGCAAGGGCATCGTGGACGTGACGGCCAACCCGTTCAAGGCCTGAGCCGCCCGGCGCGGCTACCGCAGCGGCCCGTCACCGGGCTCCTCCTGGTAGGAGTAACGCTTCTCCGCCCACGGGTCGGCGAGGTTGTGGTAGCCGCGCTCCTCCCAGAAGCCCCGGCGGTCCGCCCGCATGTACTCGATCGCGCGGACCCACTTGGGGCCCTTCCAGGCGTACCGCCCGGGCACCACCAGCCGGACCGGGAAGCCGTGCTCCACGGTGAGCGGCTCGCCGTCGTGGTGGGTGGCGAAGACGGTGCTCCCGTCCGCGAACTCGGCCAGCGGCAGGTTGGCGCTGTAGCCGAACTCGGCCCAGACCATCACGTGGGTGACCCGCTCGTCCGGCGGCACCAGGTCGAGCAGGGTGCGCGCGGCCACCCCGCTCCACTCGTTGTCGAGCATCGAGAACCGGGTCACGCAGTGGAAGTCGGCCCGCACGGTGACCCGGGGCAGCGCGTGGAACTCCTCGAAGCTCCAGCTGTGCTTCTCGGCCGAGGCGGTGGCCCCGAACACCTGGAGATCCCAGGTCAGCGGCTTGAACCGGGGCACCGGCCCGTAGTGCAGCACCGGCCAGCCGCGCTGCAAGCGCTGGCCGGGCGGGAGTCTCGGGTCAGCCGGCTCAGCTGATGCGTGTTCGGTCTGACCCATGGCTCCATGGTGACAGACGGCGGACGAACTGCAGCGCGCGCCCCCACCGGGCGCTGCGCGCCACCCCCACCCGGGCGGCGCATTCCTCCGGGAAATCGGATATTCCTACACATAATGCACTAAGTGTGAACTTACTGGATATTCCCCCCTTCGGGGTGCCACCATGCGCTCAACAGCAGGCAGCGAGGAAGGCACCGCCATGAAGGGCGACCCCGAGGTCATCGAGTTCCTGAACGAGCAGCTCACCGCCGAGCTCACGGCGATCAACCAGTACTTCCTGCACAGCAAGATGCAGGAGAACTTCGGCTGGGTGAAGCTCGCCAAGTACACCCGGCACGAGTCCATCGACGAGATGAAGCACGCCGAGGTACTGACCGACCGGATCCTCTTCCTCGACGGCCTGCCCAACTACCAGCGGCTGTTCCACGTCCGGATCGGCCAGACGGTCAAGGAGATGTTCGAGGCCGACCGCCAGGTCGAGGTGGAGGCGATCGACCGGCTGCGGCGCGGCATCGTGGTCATGCGGGCCAAGAACGACGTGACCTCGGCCAACATCTTCGAGTCGATCCTGGCCGACGAGGAGCACCACATCGACTACCTGGACACCCAGCTCGAACTGCTGGAGTCCCTCGGCGAGGCGCTCTACCTGGCCCAGCTGATCGAGCAGCCCGAGAGCTGACCGCTCAGGCGGCGCCCGTTCAGGCGGCGTCGACCAGCTGGGTCTCCGGCTCAGCCAGCCCGAGCCGGGCGGCGAGCCTTGCTGTCGGGCACGGGCGGGCCCCGTGCTCTCCCAGCAGGGCCTGGATCCGCCGCACGCAGGAGCCGCAGTCGGTGCCGGCCTTGCAGCCCTGGGCTATCCGGCGCGGGGTGTCGGCACCCGCGTCGATCTGGTCCTTGACCTGGGCCTCGGTGACCGCATGGCACATGCACACGTACATCGCGGACTCTCCCAGGGCGGTGCGGGTGGGTATTGAACCAAGGCTTACCTTAGCTCGCTAAGCCTTACCTTACCCAATGGCCCGGGCATGAAAAAGCCCCTCCGACCTCGGGAAACCGGGAATCGGAGGGGCCTTCGTCACACTGGGGCCGGATCAGTGGCCGCGGTACATCTCCGCCACCAGGAACGCCAGGTCCAGCGACTGGCTGCGGTTGAGCCGCGGGTCGCAGGCCGTCTCGTAGCGCTGGTGCAGGTCGTCGACCATCACCTCGTCGCCGCCGCCGACGCACTCGGTGACGTCGTCACCGGTGAGCTCGACGTGGATGCCGCCCGGGTGGGTGCCGAGCGCGCGGTGCACCTCGAAGAAGCCCTTGACCTCGTCGAGCACGTCGTCGAAGCGGCGGGTCTTGTGGCCGGTCTCGGCCTCGTAGGTGTTGCCGTGCATCGGGTCGCAGATCCAGACCGGCTGCGCGCCCGAGGCGGTGACCTTCTCCACCAGGGTGGGCAGGTGCTCGCGGATCTTGCCCGCGCCCATCCGGGTGATGAAGGTGAGCCGGCCCGGCTCGCGGTCCGGGTCGAGCCGCTCGATCAGGGTGAGCGCCTCCTCGACCGTGGTGGTCGGGCCGAGCTTCACGCCGATCGGGTTGCGGATCTTGGACGCGAACTCGATGTGCGCGCCGTCCAGCTGCCGGGTGCGCTCGCCGATCCAGACCATGTGGCCCGAGACGTCGTACAGGTCGCCGGTCCGCGAGTCGGTGCGGGTGAGCGCCGTCTCGTAGTCCAGCACCAGCGCCTCGTGCGAGGAGAAGAACTCGACCGTCTTGAACTCCTCGGGGGTGACCCCGCAGGCGCTCATGAAGGCCAGCGCGTTGTCGATCTCCTTGGCCAGCTTCTCGTACCGCTGACCGGCCGGGGAGTTGCGCACGAAGTCCTGGTTCCAGGCGTGCACCTGGCGCAGGTCGGCGTAACCACCGGTGGTGAAGGCACGGACCAGGTTGAGCGTCGCGGCGGACGCGTTGTACATCCGCTTGAGCCGCTCCGGGTCCGGAATGCGGGATTCGGGGGTGAATTCGAAGCCGTTCACCGAGTCGCCCCGGTAGACCGGGAGGGTGACGCCGTCACGCGTCTCGGTGGACTTCGAACGGGGCTTGGAGTACTGCCCGGCGATCCGGCCGACCTTGACCACCGGCACCGAGGCGGCGTACGTGAGCACGGCCGCCATCTGGAGCAGGGTCTTCAGCTTGTTGCGGATCTGCTCGGCGGAGACGCCGTCGAAGGCCTCGGCGCAGTCACCGCCCTGCAGCAGGAATGCTTCCCCGCGGGCCACGGCACCGAGCCGGGCACGCAGCTGGTCGCACTCGCCGGCGAAGACGAGCGGCGGATAGGAGGCGAGGTCCGCAAGGGACTTGCGCAGCGCCTCTTGGTCCGGCCATTCAGGCTGCTGCGCCGCGGGCAGGGACTGCCAGGAGAAGGCAGTCCGTGTGTTCTCTGGTGTCACGGTCACAGGAGCAAGGCTACGGGGTGTGACAACGGAATTGTGCGCACTGTCCGTGGGGTGAGACGTCCTACGGACAATCGGGTGACCTACCCCATACCGTCCAGGCATCAGTTAGGCTCACCCCCATGAACGCGCCGTACACCCGTTTCTGGTGGTGGACCATCCCCGAGGTGGCCCACTGATCGCGCGTTCCTGAGCGCAACAACCGGCCGCCCCTCGGGGCGGCCGTCGTCGTTTCCTCACCCGACGGCCCTCCCGGACAAGCGGAACACCCCGCCCGTACAGCCACCGGAAGGAAACCGACCGTGACCAACCCAGCCGCTCTGCTCGCCCGCCTCACCGCTCCCGGCGCCCCCGCCTTCGCCCTGCTGCACCGCCGCACCCCGCGCCACACCCCCGACACCGTCGAGGTCCTGCTCGGCGAGGTCACCGCGTACGAGACCCTCGCCGAGCTCCCGGTCCGCTCCGGCGCCCCCGCCGAGGGCCCCCGGCACGACCTGCTGGCGCTGATCCCCTACCGCCAGATCCGCGAACGCGGCTACGAGGCCCACGACGACGGCACCCCCCTACAGGCCCTCGCCGTCCAGGAGCAGTACGCCCTCCCGGCCGCCGAGCTGCTGACCGCCCTGCCCGACCTCCCGGTCGCCCTCTCCGGCGGTTCGTTCGACATCGACGACGCGCAGTACGCCGACATCGTCCGCCGCGTCATCGGCGACGAGATCGGCCACGGCGAGGGCGCCAACTTCGTCATCCGCCGCGACTTCCGCGCCAGCTTCGAGAACTTCTCCCCCGAGCTGGCCCTCACCCTCTTCCGCCGCCTGCTCGAGCAGGAGCGCGGCGCGTACTGGACCTTCCTGGTCCACACGGGAGAACGCGTGCTGGTCGGCGCCTCCCCCGAGGTCCACGTCCGCCAGTCCGGCGGCACCGTGGTGATGAACCCGATCTCCGGCACCTACCGCTATCCGGCCGGCGGCGCCACCGTCGAATCCCTGCTGGACTTCCTCGCCGACCCCAAGGAGCTCGAGGAGCTCACCATGGTGGTCGACGAGGAGCTCAAGATGATGTGCACCGTCGGCGACCTCGGCGGCCAGGTGCTCGGCCCCCGCCTCAAGGAGATGTCCCACCTCGCCCACACCGAGTACGAGCTGCGCGGGCGCACCTCGCTCGACGTCCGCGAGGTGCTGCGCGAGACCATGTTCGCCGCCACCGTCACCGGCAGCCCGCTGCAGAACGCCACCCGCGTCATCAAGCGGTACGAGCCCACCGGCCGCGGCTACTACGCCGGCGCGCTGGCCCTGATCGGCCGCACCGCCAGCGGCGCCCAGCAGCTCGACTCCCCGATCTGCATCCGCACCGCCGACATCGACCCCGCCGACGGCACCCTCGTGGTCCGCTCCGGCGCCACCCTGGTGCGCCACTCCGACCCCGAGTCCGAGGTGGCCGAGACCCACGCCAAGGCCGCCGGCGTGCTCACCGCCATCGGCGCCCGCCCGGCCCGCCCCCGCCCCGGCGGCCACGGCGAGGGCCACCGCCTGGCCGACGACCACCGCGTCCAGGCCGCCCTCGACGCCCGCCGCGAGGGCCTCGCGCCGTTCTGGCTCCGGATGCAGCAGGCCGCCCCCGCCGCCACCCAGGACACCCTGGTGATCGACGCCGAGGACACCTTCACCTCGATGCTCGCCCACCTGCTGACCTCGCTCGGCCACCGGGTCCGCGTGCTGCGCTACGACACCCCCGGCCTGCGCGAGACCGTCGCCGCCCACCCCGGCCCGCTCGTCCTGGGCCCCGGCCCCGGCGACCCGGCCGACCACGCCGACCCCAAGATGGCCCTGCTCCGCCCGATCGTGGCCGACGCCCTGCAGGCCGCCCGCACCGGCACCCGCACCGAGCCGCTCCTGGCCGTCTGCCTCAGCCACCAGCTGCTCAGCGCCGAACTCGGCCTCCCGCTGGTCCGCAAGGCCTCCCCCCACCAGGGCGCCCAGGAGACCATCGACCTCTTCGGCACCCCCCGCACCGTCGGCTTCTACAACGCCTTCACCGCCCGCACCACCCCCGCCGACACCGCCCGCCTCGCCACCGAGGGCATCGACCTCGCCCACGACCCCGCCACCGGCGACGTCCACGCCCTCCGCGGCCCCGGCTTCGCCACCCTCCAGTTCCACCCGGAGTCCGTCCTGACCCGCGAGGGCGTCGAGATCGTGGCCGACCTGATGCAGCGCCAATTCGCTGGGGCGTGATCTCTTTTCAAGGGGCGCGGGGAACTGCGCGACCAGCCGACCACCACCGTCACCTCCTGGTCGAACAGCACCCCGCGCCCCGGGCGGTCACCCGTCCAACCCCTGCTCGATCACATACCTGACCAGCTCCGCCCGGTTGTGCATCTGCAGCTTGCCCAGAGTGTTCTGCACATGGTTCTGCACCGTCCGGTGCGACAGCACCAACCGCTCCGCGATCTGCCGGTACGACAGCCCCTTGGCCACCAACCGCAGCACTTCGGTCTCTCTCCCCGTCAGCTGGGGCCCGGCCGCCGCCCGCCGGAACTCCCCGAGCACCAGCCCGGCCAGCCCCGGCGTGAACACCGCCTCCCCGGCGGCCGTCCGCCGCACGGCGTCCAGCAGCTCCTCCCGCCCGGCCGACTTCACCAGATAGCCGGTCGCGCCCGCCTTCACCGCCCCGAGCACGTCCCCGTGCTCCCCGCTCGCGGAGAGCACCAGCACCCGCGCCGTCGCATCCTGCGCGAGCAACTGCCGACAGGTCTCCGCCCCGGAGAACGAGGGCAGGTTCAGATCCAGCACCACCACCTGCGGCCGGGCGGCCCGAGCCCGCCGCACCGCCTCCGGCCCGTCCCGGCCGTGGCCACCACCGCGAACCCGGCCTCCGCCAGGTCCCGCGAGACGGCCTCCCGCCACATCGGGTGGTCGTCCACCACCATGACCGTCAGCTGATCCACCCTCACCCCTCCTTGGGTACCCGCAGCTCCACCTCGACGCCCTCCCCGGGCGCGCAGTACACCACCGCCGTGCCGCCCAGCTCCGCGACCCGCCCCCGGATCGACTGGCTGACGCCCAGCCGGCCCGAGGCCTCGGCCTCGGCCAGCCGGGTCGGGTCGCAGCCGGGGCCGTCGTCCCGGACGCTCACTGTGACCGCCTCGGGTTCGTCCTCGACCAGGATCCAGGCCCGCGCCCCGGGGCCGGCGTGCCGCTTGACGTTGTCCACCGCCGCGCCGACCGCCGCCGCGAGCTCGGCCGCCACCGGCCCGGGCAGCAGCACCGGCGTCCCCGGCGCCGAGAGGGTGATCCGCCCGTCCGCGTACCGGCCGACCAGCTCCCGCAGGTCCGCCCGCTCGCCCACCGACTGCTCGGGCAGCGCGACCCCGGTGACCAGCCCGCGCAGCGCCCGTTCGCCCTCGCCCGCCAGCCGGGCCAGTTCGGGCCCGCTCTCGCCCCGGTGCACCAGTGCCAGCACCTGGAGCACGCCGTCGTGGATGTCCCGGGCCAGCCGCTCCCGCTCCCGGGTGGCGGCCTCCACCCGCAGCGCCCGGGCCAGCACGGCCTGGCTCACCCGGGCCACCTCCACCACGTACCCGACGGCGCAGCCGGCCAGGCCGAGCAGCACGACGGAGTGCAGGTTGTCGGCCGCGGGGCCGCCGTGCCAGCCCACGTTGGCCACCCCGATCACCACGGTGGCCGCCAGGGCCGGCTTCCAGCCGCCCTTGAGCGCGCAGCCGAGCACGGTGCCGGCGGCCCAGATGGTGGGCAGGGTGAGCGAGCCCGCGTGGATCCGGGCGGGGGTGTCGATCGCGCCGCTCAGCACCACGCCGGTGACGGCGAAGGCGAGGTCGGTGGCCAGCACCAGCCAGGTGCAGCGCCGGGGGCCGGCGAAGGCGCGGGTGGAGGCCAGGGTCCAGACGGCGAGCGCACCGAGGAAGATCCAGCCGGCCACCGGGTGGGCGAACCGCAGGTAGGAGCCGAGGTACCGGGCGACGGCGTACAGCAGCGCGAGCACCCGGTAGGTGGAGGCCGCCAGCCAGAGCGGCAGCTCCACCGACAGCCCGCCGGCCTCGACCGAACTGCCCGGTCTCTCCCCCGCCACCGCACTCGACCCCCGGCGCCGTCAGCTCTCTTCGGTCTTCTCCGCAGCCTCGGCGGCGGCCTTCTCGGCGGCTTCCTTGGCCTCCTTGGCAGCCGCCTCGGCGGCCTCCTTGGCGGCGGCCTTCTCGGCCTTCTGCTCCGCCTTGCGCTCCGCGTCGGTGCGCTTCTTCTCCTCGGAGATCTGGCGCTTGGCGGCGGTGGCGTAGATGTCCACGTACTCCTGGCCGGAGAGCCGCATGATCTCGTACATCACCTCGTCGGTGACCGAACGGAGGATGAAGCGGTCGTTCTCCATGCCCTGGTAGCGGGAGAAGTCCAGCGGGCGGCCGATCCGGATGCCGGGGCGGATGCCGAAGTTGGGCTTCACCTGGCCGGGCGGCTGCACCTTCTCGGTGTCGATCATCGCGACCGGGATGACCGGCGCGCCGGTGGCCAGCGCGACGCGGGCCAGGCCGCCGACCTTGCCCCGGTAGAGCTTGCCGTCGGGCGAACGGGTGCCCTCGGGGTAGACGCCGAACAGCTCGCCCCGGTCGATCACCGCGATGGCGCTGCGGATCGCCGCCTCACCGGCGCCGCGGACGCCCGAGCGGTCCACCGGCAGCTGGCCGACGCCCTTGAAGAAGGCGGCGGTGAGCTTGCCCTTGAGACCGGGGGTGTTGAAGTACTCCGCCTTCGCGATGAAGGTGACCCGGCGCTTCATCAGCGCGGGCAGGAAGAAGGAGTCCGAGAAGGACAGGTGGTTGCTCGCGATGATCGCGGGGCCCTCGGCGGGGATGTTCTCCTCGCCCTCCATCCACGGCCGGAAGAAGATCCGCAGCAGCGGTGCGACGATCATCTTCATCAGTCGGTAGAACAACCGTGGCCTCCTGGCAGTGCGGGACCGGACGATCCTAATGCCCCGGAGCAGCCCGCCGCGCATCGGCGGTCCGGGCGGGGCTGTACGGCACGCGCGTGCCGTGGGACGATGCGCCTCTCACCACCCACTCTCCGCTTTTCTCGAGGAGCCCAGCGATGCCGCTGCTGCCCGGTGCCGATCCGTACCACCACCGCGGCGGCCCGGTCGGCGTGCTGTTCGTGCACGGCTTCACCGGCTCCCCGCAGTCCCTGCGGCCCTGGGCCGACCGTGCGGTAGCCGCCGGTCACACCGTCTCACTGCCGCTGCTGCCCGGCCACGGCACCCGCTGGCAGGACATGCAGGCCACCCGCTGGGAGGACTGGTACGCCGAGGCCGACCGGGCCTTCCGCGAGCTCTCCGAGCAGTGCGAGCAGGTCTTCGTCTGCGCCCTCTCGATGGGCAGCTCGCTCGCCCTGCACCTGGCCGCGCGGCACGGGGAGGCGGTGGCGGGTCTGGTGCTCGTCAACCCGTCCGTCCGCTCGGACAACCCCGCAAGTGTGCTGTTGCCGGTGCTGCGGCACGTCCTGCCGAGCCTGCCGGGCGTGGCCAACGACATCGCCCTCCCCGGCTCCACCGAGGTCGGCTACGACCGCGTCCCGCTGCACGCCGCCTGGTCACTGGGCCGCCTCTGGCGGACCGTCCAGGCCGAGCTGCCCACCGTGCGGCAGCCCGTCCTGCTGGCCCGCAGCCCGCAGGACCACGTGGTCTCCCCGGCCAACTCGGAGTTGGTGCTCGCCCGGATATCCTCGACCGATGTGACCGAGCTGCTCCTGGAGCGCAGCTACCACGTGGCGACCCTGGACCACGACGCCGAGCTGATCTTCGAGGCGAGCCTCGACTTCATCCGGCGCCTGGCCCGCACGGGCGCCGAAGAAGCGAGTGCCGAGAACCACCAGGGCTGAGGGGCCGGGCGTGCGCGAGAGGCAGTACCGATGACCGGGGCGACAGGCAGCGACAACAACCTCCCCTCCGAGGACGGCACCGAGCCGGTCGCGGACGGCGCAGCGGCCCCCGGGTCCACCGGGTCCACCGGGTCCACCGGGGACGGTGCGGCGGGCCCGATCGTCCCCGAGGAGAACGCTGCCTCGACCAGGAGCGAGGCTCCGACCGCCCCGGACGCTCCCGCCAAGCCGCCGGTACGGCGGCCGGGCGGTACGCAGGCCGAGCAGGACGCGATCTTCGCCCAGCTGGTGGCGCAGTTCGACGACCCGGTGGACCTGACCCACCCGGAGTGGCCCGAGATCGAGAACCTGCGGGCCCGCACCGAGCGCCCCGACCCGCTGGCCGACTTCGCGCCCCAGCCCCGCCCCCGGCCGGCCGCCCCGGGCCCGCGCGACTACACCCCGGCCGAGGACGAGGACGAGGGCCACTTCGTCCCGCCGGAGCCCCCGCCGCTGCCGCCGGCCGACACCACGGCCAAGTTCGCCTGGCTGGCGGTGCTCGGCGGCCCGGCCCTGCTGCTGTTCGACGCGCTGGTCTGGCGCGAGGTCTCCGGCTGGCCCGCCTGGGTCGGCGTCAGCGCCTTCCTGGGCGGGTTCGTCACCCTGGTGGTCCGGATGAAGGACTCCGACGAGGACGAGCCCCGCGACCCCAACGGCGGGGCCGTCGTCTGAGCCCTCCGGGGCCCGGCCTACCAGCCGAACAGCGCCTTCCCGCTCAGCGTACGGGTGGTGCCGTCGGCGAAGGTGAGGGTGGCCGAGTCGATCACCCCGGCCTCCCGCACGTCGGAGCCCGGCCACCAGGCCGTCCACCGGCCGCTGTCCACGGTGACCTCGAAGGTGTGGCCCTGGGCCGTCATGGTGACGGCCTTGACGTCGGCCCCGGCGAAGCCGGCGGCGTAGTTGAAGGTGTCCGCACCGGAGCCGTGGGAGCCGCCGGTGTCGTAGGTGATGGTGTCGCGTGCGACGGTCTTGGCCTCCCCCACCGACTCCCAGAAGCCGCTGCGCTCCGAGGCCACGTAGCAGAGCGCGGTGGTGCCGCCCCGGCTGACCACCATCGAGGTGACCTTGCCGCGCAGGTCCGCGTTGGTGATCGCGGTGGGCGTGCCCTCGCCCGGCATGCCGTGCAGGCACCACTTCAGCGTGGTGGCGCCCTGGCCCTTCGAGGTGTCCACCAGGGTCGGCTTGGTGGTCCAGGTGGCCAGCTCGGAGGAGCCGAGACCGCTGCCGCTCCGGTCGTGGACCATCACCCCGCCCACCACCGCGGCGGCGGCGAGCGCGCCGACCAGCGTGAAGGCGAGGCGCCGCCGCAGCCGGGCGGGCTTGCGAACGGCCTTGCGGGCGGGCTCGGTGGAGGTGTCGGCGGCGGTGTCAGCGGCGGTGTCGAGGTCGATCTGACGCATGAGCAGCTCCCGGTGAAGGGCGTGGCGCCCGGGCGGGAGGTCACGCTCGACCGGTTGCGGCCACTGTTCGGCGTTCACTGGTGTGCCTCCTTGGGGGCGAGACCCGCGGTCGCGGGCCCACTCTTCATCTGGTGCGCCGTGCGGGCGGGTTCCCGTTTTTCCCGCGGCCGGTGCCGGGCGGCCGCCTCGGTGAGGCGGTGCAGCTTGGCCCGGGCCCGGGAGAGTCGGGAGCGGACGGTGCCCACCGGCACGCCCAGCGCCTCGGCGGCCTCCTGGTAGTCCAGGCCGGCCCAGACGCACAGGGCCAGCACCTCGCGCTCCGGCCGCCGCAGCCGGGCCACGGCCTCCTGCACGGCGGCGAGCCGCGCCGCGTCGTCCAGCCGCCCGGCCGCCTCCTCGGCGAAGTCGGGCAGGCCCTCGGGCGGGGGCGGCAGCTGGGCCAGCACCTCCCGGTGCCGCCGGGCGGCCCGCCGCTGGTTGCTGACCAGGTTGGTGGCGATGCCCAGCAGCCAGGGCCGCAGCGACCCGCCCTCGGCGCCGACCCGGCCGTGCCGGCGCCAGGCCTCCAGGAAGGTCAGCGACATCACGTCCTCCGCCGCCGACCAGTCCCCGGTGAGCCGGTACACGTGGTTGTACACCGAGCGCGCGTACGCGTCGAAGAGCCGCCCGAACGCCTCGCGGTCACCGGCCCGCACCCGCGCTCGCACCTCTTGATCCGAATAGTCCACGTCATCTCTCTGGTCCGCCGCCCGGCCCGGTTCCCGTGGCGCGCGTCACATCCCAGGCCCTAAGCAAGCCCCCGTCTGAGCTCCAGCACCCGGTCACAGGCCGCGTCGAAGGCGGCCGACCCCAGCTCGCCGCCCTCCAGCGCCGCGGCCAGCGCCTCCACCGCCGCCTGCCCGCCCGTGACGGTACCCGAGCACTCCAGCAGCAGGTCCAGCCCGGCCGCCGCCCCGAGCACGGCCACCCGGGCCGGGGTGCCGTACGGCTCCACCGCCTTGGCCGTCAGCGAGTCCGAGACGGTGACGCCCCGGAAGCCGACCCGCCCGCGCAGCTCCTCCCCCACCACCGTGGTGGAGAGCCCGGCCGGCCGGGCCGGGTCCAGCTGGGGGTAGACCGCCCAGGAGAGCATCACCAGCCGCACCCCGGCGGCGATCGCGTCGTGGTAGGGCTCCTGGTCGATCCGCCGCAGCTCGGCGAGCGGGGTGCCCAGGGTGACCGGCCGTTCGTCGGTGTTCTCCTCGGTGGCGGCCGGCCCGAGGCCCGGGAAGTGCTTGGCGGTGGCGGCCACCCCCTGCCGCTGCTGGGCCGTGACGAACTCGCGCCCGCAGACCGCCACCGTCCGCGGGTCGTCGCCGTACGAGCGCTGGGCTTGGTCGGCGAAGTCCCCGGGCGTGCGGTACACGTCGAGCACCGGTGCCAGGTTGACGTTCAGCCCGGCCCCGCGCAGCAGCTCGCCGGCCTCCTGCCCGGCCAGCGCCGCGTCCGCCGCCGGGTCGGCCGCGGCCCCGATCTGCTTGGCGGACTGGTACGGCCGGCCCGGCAGCCGCCGCACCTGCCCGCCCTCCTGATCCGCCATCACCAGCAGCGGCGCCCCCACCGGGCTCGCCCGGTTCGCCTCCTGCAACTGCCCGACGGCCGCCGTGATCTGCGCCAGGCTCGCCACGTTCTCCCCGAACAGGATCACCCCGCCCACCAGCCCCTCGGCGACCAGCCCGAGCAGCTCGGCCGGCACCTCGGTACCGGAGTACGAGTGGACCACCCGCTGCCCGGCCCGCTGCCGCGCCGTCAGCGCGGGCCGACCGGCCGTCGGAGAGGGCGTCGGACTCCCCGTCGAGCTCGGCGTACCGCTCCCGGACGGGCCGGCACCGGACGGGGCCGGGCCGGGGTCGCCACCGGTCGGCGGGGCGGGCTCCGGGCGCCCTTCCCCGGCCGAGCAGGACGCGACCAGACCGCTCGCCAGCACGGTGAGCGCGGTCCGCCGGGACAGCTGACGCATGGGCAGGGCCTCCAGTCTGCGACCTGGGTTCAGGTGTACCGCCACCGGGCCACCGAGCGGTAGCACCACGCCCCGCTCGGGCCTCGACTCATTCGGCCCGGCTCGGCCGGGTGTACTTGGAGAGCTTGGCCAGCACGAAGACCAGCCCGGCCGCCACCGCCACCGCGCCCCAGGCGGGCAGCCCGAGGCAGGCAGGCACCAGGGCCGCACCGGTCAGCACCAGGCAGGGCAGGTACCAGCGGGCGACCACCCGGACGCCGTCCCCGTACCGCAGCGCGATCGCCGCGTTGGCGGTGTAGAAGGCCAGCACTCCCCCGCAGAGCGCCCAGCGGGCGCCGACCGGCAGGTGGTGGTGCGGCTCGGCCACGGCGGTGCCGAGCGCGGCCGCGATCACCGTGATGCCGGAGACCAGCACGAACGGCAGGTACATCACGGTGTCCCGGATCGCGCCGGTGGCACCCGAGCTCACCGCCCGCTCCAGGCCCCGGGCGGCGTTGGCGGTGCCCCAGACGAAGAAGATCATCGCCAGCTCGGCCACCACCACGAACCCGAGCAGCGCCGTCAGCCCGGCGGCCACCGTGAAGTGGTCGGCGAGCGTCACCACGACGGTGAACACGCTCTCGCCCAGCACGATCACCACGAACAGGCCGATCCGCTCGACCAGGTGCTCGACCGCCAGCTCGTCGTAGAAGCCCCTGGTCAGCCCGGTCCTGACGGCCAGCAGCAGCACCTCCAGCGCGATCGCCAGCCCCCAGAGCACGAACCGCTGCGGGTTCGGCACCGCCGCCGAGAGCGCCCAGACGGCGGTCGGCACCAGGAAGTAGAGCAGCGGCCGCCAGATCGGCAGCGGGTCGTCGGCCAGCCGGGCCCGGCTCCACCAGATGAAGAAGGCCATCAGCCGCACCCAGGCGGCGCCCAGCGCGTACGCCCAGGCCCGGCTGCCCAGCCCCTCCGGCGCGGCGGCGGCCATCAGCCCGAGCGCGGGCATCGCCGCGAGCAGCATGGCCTGGGTCCGGGGGTTGGCCGAGCCGAACACGTTGACGGTGACCATCAGGTTGGCCCAGGCCCACCAGGCCGGGAAGAAGAGCACCAGGAAGGTGCCGAAGGCGCCCGGGCCGGGGTCGCCGTGCAGGTCGTGCGAGAGCACGCTGACGGTCACCACGAAGACCAGGTCGAAGAACAGCTCGAACCAGCCCGCCCGATGGTCCTCGGCGGCTGTCACTGCGGTGTCGCTCACGCCCCCACTCTGCGGGCGGCGGCGCCGCGTCGCACCCGACGCGCCGTCACCCCCGGCACCTCCCCGAGCTGTTCACCCCGCTGGCACCCGCAGGACGGCCAACACCGGGAGATGGTCGGTGGCCGCCACCAGGTCGGCCGCCGCCAGGCCCGGCAGCTCCTGCGGCACCCCGCAGGAGACCACCTCCACCTCCGGGCTCGCGAACACCGCGTCGATCCGCTGGTACGGATTCTCCGGCACCGAGCTGTACTCCCCGCCCCAGGGCGCCACCGCCCAGCCGTCCTGGTGGCCCGCGGCCAGCCGCCGCCAGCCCGGGCCGTCCGGGTGCTCGTTGAAGTCCCCCGCGATCACGGCCGCCTCGCCCGGCCGCGCCTGGCCCGGCAGCAGCCCGAACTGGCTCAGCCGCTCCGCCGGATCCAGGCTCAGGTGACAGCTCGTCACCGTCACCGGCCCCCCGCCGTCCACCCGCAGCACCGCCGTCGCGAACCCGCGCGCATGCAGCCCCCGCCGCTTCGGCAGCAGCCGGTCCCGCACCTCCACCACCTCGACACCCGGCCGCCCCAACACCATCGGCCCCGCAGCCACCCGCCCGCCCCCGGCCAGCACCCGCATCCCCACGGCCCGCGCCAACCACCGCTCCTGCCCGGCCGGCCACAGGTACCGCGGCACCTCCTGCACACACACCACATCCACCGCACAGGCCCGCACCACCCGCACCAACGCCCGCCGGTCGTCGCGCAGCGAACGGATGTTGTACGTGAGAAGACGCATGCCCTCATCTATGCATGAAAGGGTCGGCTGCACTATCCAGGGGCGCGGGGAACTGCGCGAAGCGGGAGAAGCGCGCCTCGAAGATCGCAACGATGCCCACCTGCACCATCAACGGACAGTGCAACTGGGCATCGCTGTAAGACAGCAGCAGAGTGCAGGGCTGGCCGCGCCGTTCCCCGCGCCCCTGGAGGTGCGACTAGATCCTGGCGAGATCTGCCGCGCCGACGATGCCGGCGGCGGACCCCATCGAGGCCAGGACCACCTCGGCGCGGGGGCGGTGGACGCCGCCGGTGAGGTAGTTCTCGAAGGACTTGGCGACCGGGTCGAGCAGGAGGGAGCCCGAGTCGGAGACGCCGCCGCCGAGGACGAAGACGCCCGGGTCGAAGAGGGCGGCCAGGTCGGCCATGCCGCGGCCGAGCCAGTCGGCGAGTTCGGCGTAGCACTCGAGGGCGAGCGGGTCGCCCTCCTCCGCGGCCTGGGTGATGTGGATGCCGCGGATGGTCTCGGCCACCCCGTCGTTGAGCTCCAGCATCCGGCGGCCGGCCACCGGGTCGGCGGCGGCCTTCTCCCGGCCGTAGCGCCGCAGGGCGCGGCCGGAGCCGTACTGCTCCCAGCAGCCCTTGCCGCCGCAGCCGCAGAGCAGCCCGTCCGGCACCATGTTGAGGTGCCCGATCTCGCCGGCCACGCCGAACCGGCCGCGGTGCAGGCGGCCGTCCAGGACCAGCCCGCCGCCGATGCCGGTGCCCACCGTGATGAGCACCATGTCGGAGTGGTCGGCGGCAGCCCCGAAGCGGAACTCGGCCCAGGCGGCGCAGTTGGCGTCGTTCTCCACCACCGTGTCGACGCCGGTGAGCTCCTCGATCCGCTGCTTGAGCGGCTCGGCCTCCCAGGCGATGTTCGGCGCGAAGATGACGGTCGACCGGCTGGAGTCGACGAAGCCGGGGGCGCCCACGCCGACGGCGTTCACCGCCGGGTACTGCTCCCGGAGCTCGCGCACGGCCTGCGCGATGGCATCAACCGCCCACTGCGGGTCGGCCGGGGTGGGGACCCGAGTCCGCGCCAGGATCTCGCCGTTCTCGTCGACCACGCCGGCCGCGATCTTGGTGCCGCCGACATCGACGCCGATGGTCAGAGCCATGTCTCCCTCAGCTTTTCACTCGTTCCCGCTGAGCGGAACGGTACCCGCTGAAGCGTGCTCCCGTACACACCAATGCGTACAGGATCCGAAAACAATCCGACGACTTTCCGAAGTCGTGGCTTCAAGTGTCGTACGATCCGCCCCGCAGGGTGACCACGAACGGCCAGGCCGGTGCCAGAACCGGAATCAGTCTTAACTACTTGTCCGACGGCTCGTCAAGGTCGATCGGCTCCCCGTCGGCCTTCCCGGGCGCGGCCCAGCGGCGCTCCTGGCCGGCCACCGCGGCCCGGTACGCGGCCAGCAGCTCGTGGCCGGCGGCGGCCAGGTGGCCGAAGACCTCGGGGTGCTGCTCGCGCAGCCGCTCCCCGGCCTGCTGCGCCTTGTCCCCCACCGCCGTCGCGAACCGGCGGACCTCCTCCACCAGCTCGTTCGGCTGCTCGGCCACGGTCCTGTTCCTCTCCACTGAAGTCGTACGGGGGTCGATGGGGGCTCAGCGCGGCCAGAGCGCCGGATCCGGCGCGAACCGCAGAGCGAGCACCCCGTCCGTGAGCCCCGCGCCGCTCACCGTGCAGCGCCGCAGCGCCGAGGGCAGCGGCAGCACCCGACGGTACGCGCCGAGGCCGAGCACCAGCTCGTCCCCGCGCCGGACCAGTTCCAGATCGGCGCGCTCCGCGCCGGGCAGCGGGATCCGCCAGACCAGCAGCCCGTCCTCGGCCCGCCGGTCCTCGACCTCCCAGGGGGCGGCCACCGGCACGGCCGGGCCGGCGCCGTCCCCGTACAGCTGGGCGGCGACCGTCTCCAGGGTGCCCTCGGGCCGGCGCGAGACCAGCACCGGCACCCCGGTCTCCTCGGCCAGGGTGGCGAGCCGGGCCCGCTGGCGGGCGGCCTGGCCGGCCAGCCACTCGTCGCTGGAGGCGGCCGCGGCCACCGGCAGCGCGCGGTGGGCGACCACGGCGTCCAGCCGGTGCCCGTGCAGGGCGAGGCCGGAGCGGATCCGGCGCAGCTCGGCCGGGTCGAAGGAGTCCGCGTCCACGGCCAGCCGCACCGAGGTGCCCGGCGCCTCGATCACGGCGCGAGCGGCGGCCAGCGCCTCCGCCGCCCAGGACCGGGCCTCGAAGAGCCACTCGGCGGGCATCGGCACCCCGGCCACGGCGGCCAGCAGCGGCCGCAGCGCGCGGGCGGCCTGCCGCTGCTCGGGCAGTAGCCGGGCCAGGTAGCGGTCGAGCTGTTCGGGCAGCGCGAGCGCGGCCAGCAGCTCGGCGGGGGCGGGCGCGGCGACCACCAGCACCTCGGCCTCGGCGCCGCGCAGCGCGCGCAGCAGCGCGAGCTGGCGGGTGCCGGGCAGGGGGGTGAGCTCCTCCGCGTCCAGCGGCGCCGCCCCGAGCAGGTCCAGCGCGGGCTTGAGCCGGGGGCCCAGCTCGTCCAGCGCCCCCCGGAAGGCGGCCTGCTCGTCGAGCCGGGCCACGCTCAGCGGCCCCTCGTACGCCACCGGCTCGGCGCCGAGCCGGGTGTCGAGCAGCGCGTCGAGCCGCCGGTGCGGGTCGTCGGCGGCGAACAGCAGCGTCCGGTGGCCCCGGCGGGCGGCGTGCAGGGCCGTGGCGGCGGCGACGAGGGCGGAGCCCTCGCCGGTCACCAGGATCGTTCTGGCGGCCACTAGCCTTCTACGCGCTTCTTCAGGCCGGCCAGGGCCCGGTCGATGATGACCTTCTCGGCCTTGCGCTTGATCATGCCCAGCATCGGGATCTTGACGTCCACGGCCAGCTGGTAGGTGACCTCGGTGCCGCCGGCGGCCGGGGCGAGGGCGTAGGAGCCGTCCAGCGAGCGGAGCATCTGGCTCTTGACCAGCGTCCAGCTGACCTCGCGGTCGCCGTCCCAGGTGTAGGCGAGGGTGTGGTCGTCGCGGATGGCCCCGGCGTCGAGCAGCAGGCGCACCTGGGCGGCCCGACCGTTCTCGGCCGTCTCGAGCACCTCGATCTCCTTGACCTCGCCCGTCCACTCCGGGTAGGCCGCGAAATCGGCGATCACGGCCATCACCTCGGCCGGGGTCGCCGCGATGGTGATGCTCGACCTGGTGTGTTCCGCCATGGAACGGCCCTCCGCGTCTCGTCAGGTGTGCGCCCAGGGCAGGTTATCGCGCCGGGCGGGACCCGTTCGCCCTTGGGGCACCGGTGTGCGCACGGGTGCGGGGGCCGCCCCCCGGGGTGCTACCGGCGGGTCACGTCGGCACTGTCATAAGGTGCTGGAGAGGGCCATCGGGGCTCCGACCTGCGGTGTGACTCTTCGAACACCGGGCCGACTTCCCTGGTCATTCGACTTACCGGGCAGTAACGTCCTGCCGTCCCGCAGCGTCGCAGACGAGGAGCAGTCTTGCTCGACTTCAGCCTTCCGGCCCGCTACCAGGTACCGAGCGGCGGTAACCTCTCCGACCTCGTCCACCAGAACGCTGAGCGGCACCCGGACGTCGCGGTGCTCAGCCGGAAGACGGCGAACGGCTGGGCCGACCTGACGGCTGTGCAGTTCCTCGCCGAGGTGCACAGTGCCGCCAAGGGCCTGATCGCGGCCGGGATCAACCCGGGCGACCGGGTCGGCGTGATGTCGCGCACCCGCTACGAGTGGACGCTCCTCGACTTCGCGATCTGGTGCGCGGGCGCGATCACCGTGCCGGTGTACGAGACCTCCTCCGCCGAGCAGGTGCAGTGGATCCTCGGCGACTCCGGCGCCGTGGCCGTGATCACCGAGACCGACTCCCACACCGCCGTGGTCGAGCAGGTCCGCCCCGGGCTGCCCGAGCTCACCCACACCTGGCAGATCGAGCGCGGTGCGCTGGCCGCGCTGGCCGCGGCCGGCGAGAAGGTGGCCGACGCCACCGTCACCGAGCGCCGCTCCACCGCGACGGCCGACTCCATCGCCACCATCGTCTACACCTCGGGCACCACCGGCCGCCCGAAGGGCTGTCAGCTGACCCACGGCAACTTCCTCGCCGAGCTGGGCAACGTGGTCGCCCGGCTCGACCCGCTCTTCGTCACCGGCGAGAGCTCCGTCCTGCTCTTCCTGCCGCTGGCCCACGTGCTCGGCCGGATCGCCGAGATCGCCGCCGCGATCGCCCCGATCAAGCTCGGCCACGTCTCCGACATCAAGGACGTCACCGCCGAGCTGGCCGCCTTCCGGCCCACCCTCATCCTCGGCGTGCCCCGCGTCTTCGAGAAGGTCTTCAACACCGCCCGCGCCAAGGCCCAGGCCGACGGCAAGGGCAAGATCTTCGACAAGGCCGCCGACACCGCGATCGCCTACAGCCGCGCGCTGGACAACGGCGGCGCCCCGCTGGGCCTCAAGCTCAAGCACCTGGTCTTCGACAAGCTGGTCTACAGCAAGCTCCGCGCGGCGCTGGGCGGCCGGGCCACCCACGCGATCTCCGGCGGCGCGCCGCTCGGCGAGCGCCTGGGCCACTTCTACCGGGGCATCGGCTTCACCGTCCTGGAGGGCTACGGCCTCACCGAGACCTGCGCCGCCACCGCCTTCAACCCGCACGACAAGCCGAAGATCGGCACCGTCGGCCAGCCGCTGCCCGGCTCCGCCGTCCGGATCGCCGAGGACGGTGAGGTCCTCCTCAAGGGCCCCCAGGTCTTCACCGGCTACTGGAACAACCCCACCGCCACCGCCGAGGCCCTGCGCGACGGATGGTTCGCCACCGGCGACCTGGGCACCCTCGACTCCGAGGGCTACCTGGTGATCACCGGCCGCAAGAAGGAGATCATCGTCACCGCCGGCGGCAAGAACGTCGCCCCGGCCGTGATCGAGGACCGCATCCGGGCCCACCCCCTGGTCGGCGAGGTCATGGTCGTCGGCGACCGCAAGCCCTTCATCGCCTGCCTGGTCACCGTCGACGACGAGTTCTTCCCCAAGTGGAAGGAGCTCAACAACAAGCCCGTCACCGCCACCGTCGCCGAACTCGCCGCCGACCCCGACCTGCTGGCCGCCATCCAGTCCGCGGTCGACGACGGCAACGCCGCCGTCTCCCACGCCGAGGCCGTCAAGAAGTTCCGCATCCTCGACACCGTCCTCTCCGAGGCGAGCGGTCACCTGACCCCTTCGCTGAAGCTCAAGCGCAACCTGGTCCTCAAGGACTTCGCGGCCGACGTAGAGGCTCTCTACACCAAGTAGTCCCACCCTCCAGGGGCGCGGGGAACTGCTCGGGCATCCCTCGGGGCGTGAATCCCACCGTCGTACCGGGACTCACGCCCCCTCGCAGTTCCCCGCGCCCCTGATTAGTGCAAACTAACTGCCGAGTAGGGAAGTGAGCCTTCCCGCCAGCAGGTCCCAGCGCCACTCCCGTTCGACCCACTGGCGGCCGGCCTCGCCCATGCGGCGGCGGAGGGCTTCGTCGCGGAGCAGACGGACGATGCGCTCGGCGAGCACCACGGTGCCCTTGCCGGGGACGACGAAGCCGGTTTCGGCCTCCAGGACGGCGTCGGGGGCGCCGCCGGAGTCGCCGGCGACGACGGGGAGGCCGGTGGCGGAGGCCTCGAGGTAGACGATGCCGAGGCCCTCGACGTCGAGGCCGCCGCGGCGGGTACGGCAGGGCATGGCGAAGACGTCGCCGGCGCCGTAGTGGGCGGGGAGCTCCTCCCAGGGGACGGCGCCGGTGAAGCGGACGGAGGCGGTGACGCCCTGGGCGGCGGCGAGCTTCTCCAGGTCGGCGCGGTAGGGGCCGCCGCCGACGATCAGCAGGACGGCGTCCGGGACCTCCCGGAGGATCTGCGGGAGGGCGAGGATCAGGGTGTCCTGGCCCTTGCGCGGCACCAGCCGCGACACGCAGACCACCACCGGCCGGTCGGCCAGCCCCAGCCGGGCCCGGACCTCGGCGCCGCCGGAGTCGGGGCGGAAGGTCTGCTCGTCCACGCCCGGCGGGAGCTGGACCATCCGGCCGGCGGCCTCCGGGCCGACGGCCGAGGCGATCCGGGAGCGGGTGTACTCGCCGAGGTAGGTGAGCACGTCGGTGCCGGCCCCGATCCGGTGCAGCAGCTGCCGCGAGCCGGGCAACTGCGCCCAGGCGGCCTCGTGACCGTGCGTCATGCCGAGCAGCCGCTCGGCGCCGGCCCGCCGCAGCGCGGGGGCCATCAGCCCGAGCGGGGCCGCGGCGCCGAACCAGACCGAGTCGCAGCCCTCGGCGCGCAGGATCTCGGCGGCCCGCTTGGTCACCCGCGGGGTCGGCACCATCATCCTGGTCCGGTCCCGGATCACCGGGAACGGCTGCTCGGCGTCGAACTTCGCGACCTCGCGGCCGTCCCGCCAGGTCGAGGCGTAGACCACCACGCTGCCGGCCGGCTGCCGCACCGCCATGTTGTGGACGAACGCCTGGATCCCGCCCGGCCGGGGCGGGAAGTCGTTCGTGACGACGAGGGTCTTCTGCATGGCTGCCACGGCTCGCTCGGTAGGGGGGTGCTCGGTGTACCCGGCGCTGATCCGTACCATAGGTCAACACCACCGTTCGCCGGGAACCCCGCAAGGTCCGCGTGGTGGGCCGAGACGAGCGAGGGAGCAGAGGGTGGCGTTGGTCCACGCCGGTCCGACCGGCAGCGGCAGCACCGCGCTGTCCCCGGCCCCCTCCGCGGCGGGCGGGGCCCTGTGGGCGCTGGGCGCCGGCTGGGTGGTCACCCGGGTGCTGATCGTGCTGATGGTGCTGGGCGTCCTCAAGATCTCCGGCACCGACGTCACGGCCGACGTGTCGGTGATCTACCACGGCTGGTACGAGGTGCTCCAGACCGGCACCTTCCCGCTGGACGACGTGACCTGGCAGTACCCGCCCGGCGCCGCGCTGGTGATCCTGCTGCCGGGGCTGCTGCCCTGGTCGTACCTGATCTCCTTCTACGTGATCTGCGGCGTGTTCGACGCGCTGACCATGGGCCTGCTGATGCGGGCCGGCTCGCGCCGGGGCCGCAGCTTCTCCGGGGCCTGGGTCTGGGTGGCCGGGGTGCCGCTGCTCGGGCCGACGGTCTACTGCCGGTACGACCTGCTGGTCACCGCCCTCGCGGTGGCCGGGCTGCTGGCCGTGCTGCGGCGGCCCGCGCTCGGCGGGGTGCTGCTCGGCTTCGGCGGGCTGGTGAAGGTCTGGCCGGTGCTGGCGCTGGCCGGTACGCCGAAGGGGCGGCGGACCCGCCGCTCCTGGACGGCCGCCGTGGCCACGCTGAGCGCGGTCGGCTTCCTGCTCGCGGCGGGCATGAACGGCGCCTTCGAGTTCCTCAAGTTCCAGCGCGACCGGGGCATCGAGGTGGAGTCGGTGGCCGCGCTGCCGCTGCACTTCGCCCGCCTGTTCGGCGGCTGGCACGGCCAGGTCTCGATGAACTACGGCTCGCTGGAGCTGCTCGGCCCCTGGGTGCCGGTGCTCTCCAAGCTCTCGGTGGCGGCCACCGCGCTGGGCTTCGGCTGGCTGCTGGTCTGGCGGCTGCGGGCCAAGCGCTGGCAGGCCTCCACCCCGTACGACGCCGCGCTGGCCGCGCTGCTGGTCTTCACGGTGACCAGCAGGGTGATCAGCCCGCAGTACCTGGTCTGGCTGGTCGGCGTGGCCGCCGTCTGCCTGACGGTGCGGGGCACCAGCCAGCGCCCGGTGGCGGTGATCATCCTGATCGCCACCCTGGTCACCACCCTGGAGTTCCCGGTGCTGTTCGGCCAGGTGCACAACAGCCAGCCCTGGGGCGTGGCCGTGCTGACGGTCCGCAACCTGCTGCTGCTGGCCGCGACCCTCCTCTCCTGCCGCCGCCTCTGGCGCTCCACCCGCAACCCGGAGCCGCCGCGCACCGTGGTGCTCCCGGCCCTGCCGCCGGCCCCCGCCTACACCGTCCGCCCGGGCATCGCCTACGAGCAGCACCTGCTGGACGGCATCAAGTAGCGCGCCCGAACATGGTGGTCAGCTCGGCCCGCCAGGCGGCCACGAAGGCGTCCAGGCCGAGCCCCAGGTGGCTCCGGAGCAGCCCGTCCAGCCACGGGTCCCGCCCGCCGGTCGGCCCGGCCGCGCCGACCGCGCGGTAGAAGGAGGTCAGCGCGGGCTCCCCGTACCGGTCGGCGATCAGCCGACAGGCGGCCCAGCCCTGTTCGTAGGCCTGCGCTATCCCGGCCCCGCCGGCGGTGAAGTCGGCGTCGGCCGGGAGGGCGGCGGGGAGCTTGCCGGCCTGCACGTCGTGGGCCAGCTCGGGGGCGATCTGACGGGGCGTGCGGCCGGTCCGCCGGTAGGCGGTGTAGTCGGCGGCGCCCTCGGAGAGCCAGAGCGGGGTCCAGGCCTTGGTGGCGGCCCGGGTGGCCACGTGGGTGGCCTCGTGGGTGGTGACCACGTGGCGGCCGAGCTCGGTCAGCTCCGCGTACGCCTCGGGGTTGACCACCACCCGGTCGGCGGCGGCGTGCTCGGGGGCGCCGGTGGCGGCGGTGGTGACGGCGGCTATCCCCTGGTAGTCGGCGGCCCTGACCCCCAGCAGCTGCGCGAACTGCGCCTCGCTCGACGGTATCTCCAGCAGCAGCCGCCCGGCCCACTCCTGCCCCCACAGCTCGCTGACGGCCGGCACCGCCGCATCCGCCAGCCCGGCCGCCGGGGCCACCTCCCCCAGCCCCAGCACCAGGCTCCGCGCCCCCTTCGCCACCTTGACGGCCCCCAGGTCCCAGAGCGCCACCGGCCCGGCCGCCCCCTCCGAGGCCACCCGCCACCCCTGGCCGGCCTCGGCGAACTCCACCGTCCGGGTGAGCACGGCGGGGTAAGCGTCCACCCCGGTGAGGCGGTAGCGCAGCTCGACGGCGGCCGTGACGCGCAGGCCGGGCGGCGGGACGGCCGAAGGCCCGGGCACCGAGCCGGCCGACGCCTCCCCGGCCGAGGCCTCGATCGCCGTGCCGGCCGACGGCTCGCCGTAGCCCGTCAGGCGGTACGTCAGCTCGGCGAGCGGCACCTCGGCCAGTCGCTCCAGCAGGGTGCGGGCCTCGGCGGCGGCCGCGGGGGTGACGCCGGCGAGCAGCGCGGCCTCGTCCCGGCGGAGCAGGGCGTCGGCCCGGGCGGCCAGCAGGGCCTCCAGCCGGGGCCGCAGCGAGGGGGTCGGGACCACCCGGGGTGCCGGCGGCCGGGTGGCGGGCGGCGAGAGCAGCGCGAAGCCCCCCGCCGCGAGCAGCAACGCCCCGCGCCGGGACACCACACCCGCCCGGTACCCGCCCTCTGCGGTCAGACCCGCACCACTCCGCTCACCGGCATCGCGCTGACACTCTCGTAGCGGACCTTCGCGCCCGGGTAGGGTGCGTGCACGACCACGCCGCCGCCGGCGTACATGCCGACATGGTGGGCGTCCTTGTAGAAGATCACCAGGTCTCCCGGTCGGGCCTCGGCGAGGCTGATCCGCTGGCCCGCGTGGGCCTGTTCCTGCGAGGTGCGCGGCAGGGAGACTCCGGCCTGCCGCCAGCTCCAGTACATCAGACCGGAGCAGTCGAAGGTACGGGGGCCGGTGGACCCGTAGACGTACGGGGAGCCGACCTTGGCGACGGCGGCGGCCAGGGCGGCGGCGGCGCGGTCGGAGGAGGCGGGCTGGTTGCCGAGGTCGAGGCGGTCGGTGCCGCGGGTGGCGCGGCTCTCGGCCTCCTCGGCGTCCTGGGCGGTGAGCCGGGCCCGTTCGGCGGCGCCGAGGCTGTCCAGCAGCTTCTGGGCCTTGGCGAGGCGCTGCTGGACCTCGCGCTTGCTCGCGGTCAGCGACTGGCGCACCCGGTCCAGCTCGGTCAGCTTGGCCGCCGTCTCGGCCCGCCGCTGGTCGAGCCCGCGCTGACGGTCGACCAGCTCGTGCAGGGTGTCGGCCTGCCGGGCGGCGGCCTGGTCGAGGCTGCGGGCCCGGTTGAGGTAGCCGGCCGGGTCGGAGGAGAGCATCAGCTGCACGGTCGGGTCGAGACCGCCGGAGCGGTACTCGGCGGCGGCCACCGCGCCGAGCTCCCCGCGCAGCCGGTTGAGCCCGTCCTGCCCGGTGGCCACCTCGTCGAGCAGGCGGTTGGTCTCGGCCTGGAGGCGCTGCTGGGCCTCCTGGGCGGCGTTGAACTTCTCCGAGGCCTGCTCGGCCTCGTCGTAGAGCTGGTCCACCTGGGCCTTGACGTCCTTGCGGCTGGGCGGCTCGGGCGCGGCCTCGGCGGTGCCGGCCACGGCGGCGCCGAGCACTCCGGTGGCGGCCGCGGTGATGGCCAGCGCCCGGGCGATCCGGTGCACACCCGGCAGGGGGGAACGGCGAGGCGTCGACATGGGGCAGACGTTAGCGAGTCGGGACTGTCTAGTCCAAAACTCACCAAATCGAAAATTCACCCCCTAATCGGACATCAGATCCACTACCCGGGAACGCCGCAGGCCCGGCACCCCTCGGAGAGGGGGCCGGGCCTGCGGCGACCGGACGGGTCGGCCGAGGAGGCGTCAGATCCGGATGATGGCCGAGATCGGCATCACCGAGGCGTCCTCGTACCGGACGACCGCACCGGTGTGCGGAGCGTGGATCGCCTGGCCGTTGCCGGCGTAGAGGCCGACGTGGTGGGCGTCGTTGTAGAAGACCAGGATGTCGCCGGGCTGGGCGTCGGCCAGGTTGGTGCCGATGTTGGTGCCGGCGTGGGCCTGCTCCTGCGAGGTGCGCGGCACCGAGACACCGGCCTGCGCGTACGCCCACTGGACGAGGCCCGAGCAGTCGAAGGTGGTCGGGCCGGAGGCGCCGTAGACGTAGGTGGCGCCGAGCTTGCTCTCGGCGGCGGCCAGCGCGGCCGCGGCGGCCGAGCTGGCGGCGGGGGCGTTGCCGAGCACCGGACGCGCGGTGCCGCGCGAGGCGCGGTCGCCGGAGCCGGCGTTCTGCGCGGCGGCCTTGGCCTCGGCCGCGGCCTTCGCCTCGGCGGCGGCCATCGCGTCGCGCTCCTGCTGCGTCAGGGTGTCGAGCAGGGCCTGGGCCTGGGCCAGCTTGGCCTTGATGGCCTCCTTGTCGGCCTTGAGGCTCTTGGTGGTCGCGTCCAGCTCGGCGAGCTTGGACTGCGCCTCCGCCTTCTGGGCGTCCAGGGTGCGCTGCTCGTCCTTGAGGGTCTTGAGCGCCTCGGCCTGGCTGGCGCCGATCTGGTCGACCGCCCCGGCCTGGGTGAGGAACGTGTCGGGGGTGCTGGAGAGCATCAGCTGCACGGTCGGCGAGATGCCGCCGTTGCGGTACTGCTCGGCGGCTATCTCGCCGAGGCTCTGCTGGATGCCGCTCACCTGGGCCTGCTGACGGGCCACCTGGTCCTGGAGGGCGCCGACCTGCTTCTGCAGGACCTGCTCCTTCTCGGTGGCCGCGTTGTACTTCTCGGTGGTGATCTCGGCCTGCTGGTTGAGCTGGTCGACCTGGGCCTTGACCTCGTCCTTGGTGGGCGCCGGGTCGGCGTGCGCCCCGGCCTGCGAGGAGAAGGCCACCGCGGTCGCGGCGGCGGCGGTCATCAGCGTGATGCGGGTCCGACTGGCGGGCTTGGGACGACGATGGGACGCCACGAAGGCGGGCTCCTTCTTCCTACGTCCGCCTACCGGGTGAGCTGACGGGTTCGGGCTGGAAGAGATGCCCTACGACGCCTCACCGCACCGCCGTCTCACGACGACCGCGCCGACTCTGGCGCCGATTCACCCCGAGGAACGTGGTTCCCCGGCTCCGCTCCACAGCCTCCCCCACGGGGGACTCTCACTCGGGCGGGCCCGCTTTCGGCCCGCCCCGCTGCTTCACAGACTCGGCGGTAACCACCGCCGCCACCCGGCTGGGTGATCGACAGTGCGGTGGTTCGAGGTACGACCCTAGTAACCCGACCGTGATCGGTTCAAATCCTTGTCAGAAAAAAGTCTGAGCATGCGCCAAGTTCTTATGTGAATGCGACCGAGCGTGACAGAGGCGGTACGCCGGGCTGACAAAACCTCAACTCCGGGTGACGAAGAGGCCCACCGAAGGTGTCCCGGATCACAGGACGGTTTCGATGGGCCTCGGCGTGTCGGTGGGTCAGACGCGACGGATGGTGTTGATGCTCATGACGGTGGCGGGCGCGATCTTCACGACGTCACCGGTCTTCGGGGCGTGGATCATCATGCCGTTGCCGACGTACATGCCGACGTGGTGGCGGTCCGGCCCGAAGATGATCAGGTCGCCGGGCTGGGCGTCGGCCAGCGAGGGCACCCGGGTACCGACCGAGCCCTGCTCCTGCGAGGTGCGCGGCAGCGAGACGCCGGCCTGCGCGTAGGCCCACTCCATCAGGCCCGAGCAGTCGAAGACGTTCGGACCCTCGGCGCCCCACTGGTAGTCGTGGCCGAGCTTGCTCTCGGCGGCGGCCACCGCGACGGCGGCGTAGCCGCTGGCCGGCGGCAGGCTGCCGAGGGCGGCGCGGTTGTCGCTGCGGGAGGCGCGGTCGCCCATCACCGCGGCACGGTCCGCAGCGCTCAGCTGGCTGAGCAGCCGCTTGGACTCCTGGAGCTTCTGCTGCACCTGGTTCTTGGCGTCGTTCAGGACCTGGGTGTTGCGGTCCAGCTCGGCCAGGATCTCGGTGGCCTCCTGCTTCTGCTGGTCCAGTCGGCGCTGCTGCTCCTTGAGCTGCTTGAGCGTGGCGGCCTGGGTCTCGGTCACCTGCTCGGCGCTGGACGCCTTCTCCAGGTACCCGGCCGGGTCGGAGGAGAGCATCAGGGCCACCGAGGAGTCGATGCCGCCGTTGCGGTACTGCTCGCCGGCCACGGCCGCCAGGCCGGTGGCGAGCTCGGTCATCTGCTCCTGACCCCGGGCCACCTGGTCCTGGAGCTGGGCCGCCTGGGCGCGCAGCTGGTTGGCCCGCTCGTTGGCCCCGTTGAAGGTCTCGGTCGCCTTCTCCTGGTCCTCGCTGAGCTTGTCGACCTGGGCCTTGACCTCGTCCGTCGAGGGCTTCGCGGGCGCGGCGTGCGCGCTCACCTGGGCGGACAGGGCGACCGCGGTCGCTGCGGCAGCCGTCAGCACGGTGACCCGTGCTCGGCTCGGCTGCTTGGGGCGGCGGTGGGAGGCCAAAGGGACCTGCTCCTTCTTCCGACTGGACCATCACCCTAATGAGCGATAGTCCGGAAAATAGGTTTGACGCCAGACCCTAGTGAAGATGACGGATCCGCGCCACTCTCCTACCGCCACGAACTTCCGTACCCCGACCGGATTTCACCCGGTGCACACACCATCGCCACAACCGGCCCCGACCTGCGGCTCAGGCCCGGGCCAGCCGGTTGAGCAGCAGGATCGAGTTCACCGGCCGGGCGCCGGCATTGCGGACCCCGTCCGCCACCTCACGGTCGGTCGAGACCACCACCACCGGCCGCCCCTGCGGCTCGGCCCGGACCAGACGGCGGATCAGCTCGTCGGCCGTCTCCCCGGTGCGGCTGAACCGCACCCGGACGCCGCGTGGCGGCGCCATGATCACCGGTACGTCCAGATCCTGGCCGTCGAACACACAGGTGACCTCCGCCTGGGTGCGCTGGGCCAGCATCGCCAGGCCGCCGAGCAGCCGGATCCGCTGCTGCTCCAGCGGCAGCGCCGGGTAGCCCGTCTTGGTCACGTTGTAGCCGTCCACCACCAGGTGCACCTGAGGGATCGCCAGCAGCTGGTCGAGCAGCGCCGGGTCGTCCTCGGCCAGCGCCCGCCGGGCCACGTCGTGCGGCGAAGCCGAGCCGGGCACCACGGCCTCCACCAGGTCCGCCGGGTGCAGCTGGGCCACCGGCAGCGCCAGCTCGCGCTGCAGGCCCTGGGCGGCGTGCAGCACGGTGTCCAGCAGCAGCCGCAGCCGCATGTCCTCCACCGAGCGGCCCTCGCGGGCCGTGCGGCGGCCCGCCTCGAGCAGGGTCTCCAACTCCACCACCCGGTGCCGCAGCCGCCGGGCCTCGCTCTCGGCGGCGCTGCGCTCGGCCGAGGTGAGCGCCTTGGCCGCGTCCAGCTCGGACTGCAGCCGGCGGGCCTCGGCCTGGGCCCTGCGGGTGTCGCTCTCCAGGGTGCGCACCTTCTTGCGCAGCGAGTCGGCCTCCTTACGGACGCTCTCGCCCTCGGCCCGCTGCCGCTCCAGATCGGCCCGGGCCTGGCCGCGCAGCTCGGCCAGCTCGGCCTGCAGCTTCTCCACCAGCCGGGCCGACTCGGCCGCCATCCCCTCGGCCCCGGCCCGCTCGGCCTCCTCGCCGGCCTCGGCGACCAGCCGGCTCCAGCCGACCGGGCGCAGCAGGTACGCGGCGGCGGCCACGTCCATCGGGTCGGCCGCGCCGGGCACGCTGCCGGCCTCCAGCGCCTTGACCAGATCGGGCTGCCCGAGCCGCAGCCGGTCAGCTATCCGCACCCGGAAGGCGGGCTCGGCCTCCAGCGCGGCGGCCAGCGCCGGGGCGGCGTACTTCGCGCGGCGGGCCGGGGTGAACTTCGCGTACTGGCGCAGGGAGGCCGGCAGCTCGGCGGGGGGCAGCCCACCCAGCGCGTCGGCGGCGATGCCCACCACCCGGCGGCGCACCCCCTCGGGCAGCGGCCGGTCCAGCTTCTCGGCCCCCCGGGCCGGGTCGGCGCCCTCGGTGGGCGCAGTCGCTTCGGCGCCCTCCGCGGGCGTGGCCGGCTCGGCGCCCTCCGCGGGCGTGGCCGGGGCCTCGGCCTCAGCGGGCGGCTGCCCCTGCGGCTCGGCTGGCCCCCTCACTGCGTCCACCACGTCCTCGGCTCCGATCCTGCTCTGCGGGGTCCGTACGGCCGTTTGCCGCTGCCCTGAAACCCACCGCTCTCTGCAATTGTCCCGGGTACCGTGCCCCACCCGGGACCACGCCACACTCCCGCCGGTTCCGGCGGGAGGATCGATCCGTCAGCTGCCCTCGGCCGCCGGGGGCTCCTCCGCACCCGGACGGGCCACCAACTCCACCTGGTCGACGGCGTTGCACCAGCGGCAGCGCACCGACTCCAGCGTCTCGGTAAGCACCTCGGTCTCCTCCACCTTGGCCTCGCCGCCCAGATCGAAGTGCAGGAACTCGATCACCTTGGACGACCTGGTCACGTCGAAGCGGGTCAGGTTGCCGCACAGGGTGCAGCGCCAGCGGGTCTCAGCGGTGGGAGCGGCGATGGTCATCGTGGGGTCCTCATCTCTGGTGGCCCGACAGCTAGTACCGCGCTGTACCGCCGTCTCGGAACGCCCACAGCCTATTGCCTGCCCGTAGCCGCGCAGTCACCGGTCCGGCGGCTGAGACCGAGCCGGCACCTACCCCGTTGACCCACACGCGGGACAACCTGTCTGGCCCGGCTCGGCCGGAGGAATGCTCGCGAGGAGCCTCCGGCAACCGGGGGCCGGCGTCACGACGCCGGGGCACGCGCCCTCCTTGCCCGGCATCGGGCAGGAGGGGCCCTTCGCCGCGTTGTCGTCGGGCGCCGCAGCTCCGCTGCTACTTCCTCCTCCGCCTTGCGATGCACGCACCCCACCGCCGCTCCTTCATCCACCCCCAGTCGCCGGAGGCTCCGCATGGCCCTTCCCCTCCTCGACCGCCTCGGCCTGCGCGGAGCCGGCCGGGCCGCCCCCGTGGTCACGCTCGGGCTGATCGCGGTCTGCCTGCTGGTGCTGGTGGTCAGCCCGAGCTCCGGGCTCAACCCGCTGTACGGCACCGGGCAGGCCCGGGTCTGCGCCGAGGAGCGGTACGAGCAGCGCTGGGGTGCGGTGCCCGCCGAACTCACCACCGGCCACCCGCTCACCGCCGAGCAGCTCGGCACCCTCGCGGCGGCCCTGCCCGGCTGCGAGCTGCCGGCCACGCCGGCCAAGGTGCCGGCCCTCTCGGTGCTCACCTCGCTCTTCGTCCACGCGGGCTGGCTGCACCTGCTCGGCAACGTCCTCTTCCTGCTGGTCTTCGGGCCCGCCGTGGAGGAGCGGCTCGGCCGGGCCCGCTTCCTCCTCCTCTACCTGACCGTCGGCTACCTCGCCGCCTACGGCTACGCGATCGCCCAGGCCCACTCCCCCGACGGCCTGCGCGCCGTGGTCGGCGCCTCCGGCGCGATCGCCGGCGTGCTCGGCGGCTACCTCCGCCTCTTCCCCCGGGCCCGGGTCACCGCGCTGGTGCCCGTCCTCCTCTTCCTCCCGCTCCGGCTGCCCGCCTGGCTGGTGCTCGGCCTCTGGTTCGTGCTCCAGTGGTGGTCCGTACGGACGGGCGGTCCCGGCGTGGCCTACCTGGTCCACGTGATCGGCTTCGCCACCGGCTACCTGACCGCACGGGTCGCGACCGCCCGCCGGATACCCTGGCGGCGACCCCCAGGGCTAGGAGAACCCGAGTGATCACCGCGATCGTTCTGATCAGGACCAGCGTCGACCGCATCCCCGAGATCGCCGAGGCGATCGCCGCCATCGAAGGCGTCAGCGAGGTCTACTCCGTCACCGGCGGCTACGACCTGGTCGCCATGGTCCGCGTCCGCCACCACGACGACCTCGCCGCGGTGATCCCCGGCCAGCTCAACAAGGTCCCCGGCGTCCAGCACACCGAGACCCAGATCGCCTTCCGGACCTACTCCCAGCACGACCTCGAGGCCGCCTTCGCCCTCGGCCTCGACGACTGAGTAGTTGTATTCAGGGGCGCGGGGAACTGCGCGAGTGCGGAAGAAGCGGAGTCGCCACCTCGTACTCCCAGCCAGTTGCACCGTCAACGGACAGTGCAACTACGGCATCCGCGTAAAGCAGCGGGACTTGCCTACTTGGCCGCGCCGTTCCCCGCGCCCCTGGGGTGTGCGTCAGACGACGGCGACGCAGCGCCCACCTTCGTTGCGGTAGCTCCACTTCGCCCCGTCCTCGACGAGCTCCCGCACCGCCCCCACGAACCGCTCCACGTGCTCGACCGGCGTGCCGGCCCCGAAGCTGACCCGGATCGCGTTGAGGCTCCGCTCGCCCGGGAGCGAAGGCTCCGGGGCCCCGCACTCGGAGGGCGCCGCCTCCTCGCCGCCGAGGAGCGTCCGCACCAGCGGGTGCGCGCAGAACAGCCCGTCCCGGACGCCGATGCCGTACTCGGCCGAGAGCGCCGCCGAGAAGTGCGAGCTGTTCCAGCCCTCCACCACGAAGGACAGCACGCCCACCCGGGCGGCGTCCGCACCGAAGAGGCTGAGCACCTTGACCTGCGGCACCGCCGCCAGCCCCTCCCGCAGCAGGCCGATCAGCTGCTGCTCCCGCGCCACCAGCGCCTCGAACCCGGCCTCGGTGAGCGCCCGGCAGGCGGAGGCCACCGCGTAGGCGCCGATCACGTTGGGCGAGCCGGCCTCGTGCCGGGCCGGGCCGAGCTGCCACTCCACCGCCACCGAGCCGTCCGCCTCCCGGGCCACGGTGCGCGAGGCGCCGCCGCCGGCCAGGTACGGCTCGGCCGCGTCCAGCCAGTCGGACCGGCCGGCCAGGACGCCCGCGCCGAAGGGGGCGTAGAGCTTGTGGCCGGAGAAGGCGACCCAGTCGACGCCCAGCTCACGGACCGAGACCCGGTGGTGGGGGGCCAGCTGCGCCGCGTCGAGCACCACCCGGGCGCCGTGGCGGTGCGCCACCTCGGTCAGCTCGGCCACCGGCCACAGCTCGCCGGTCACGTTGGAGGCGCCGGTCACGCAGAGCAGCTTGGGGCCCGCCCCGGCCTCGGCCAGCGCCTCCTCGAAGCGGGCCACGGCCTCCTCGTGCGAGCGCGGGGCCCGCAGGTAGCTGACGGTCAGTCCGTCCCGGCGCCAGGGCAGCAGCGAGGCGTGGTGCTCGGTCTCGAAGGCGAAGACCCGGGTGCCGGCCGGGAGCACGCCCGCCAGCAGGTTGAGCGAGTCGGTGGTGGCTCGGGTGAAGACCACCTGGTCGCCCTCGCGCAGGTCGAGGAACTCCTCGACGGTGCGGCGGCTCTGCTCGAAGAGGTCGGTGGAGAGCTGCGAGAGGTAGCCCGCCCCGCGGTGCACGCTGCCGTAGTACGGGGCGTAGGCGGCCACGTCGTCCCAGACCCGCTGCAGGGCGGGCGAGCTGGCGGCGTAGTCGAGCGCGGCGTAGTTCACCTTCTCGCCGGAGGCGAGCGGGACCTCGACCTCACGGCCGAGCACGGCGAGCGGGGCGCAGATGTCGACAGCGGTGGAAGCAGTGGACATGGCAGGACACTCCTCAGGGGGTAGAGGACCCCCGGGAGTGTCGTCAACGACCAGGCGTCCGCGCTTGCCCCGCAGCCGGATGGCGGCGAAGCCCGGTCCTCACCCAGGGCACCCCGCCACGGACGGAGGGTTGCCGGACAGCAAGCTGGGGCTTGGCGCTGTCACTCATGACCTGATCGGAACTGTAGGCAGACGGCCTGATCACCGTCAAGCACCACCCGGGCGACGTCTCGGATGCCGAGACGTCGCACGGACGGGAATCGCTAGCGGGAGCTGGCCTCTGCCCACGCCTTGAGCGTGGCCTCGGCCGCGCCGGAGTCGATCGCGGCGGCGGCCCGGACCATGCCGGCGGCCAGCTGCTCGGTGAGCGGGGCCTCGGTGAGGTCGAGGGCGGTCAGCCCGGCGGCGGTGTTGAGCAGGACGGCGTCCCGGACGGGGCCGCGCTCGCCGGCGAAGACCCGGCGGGCGACGTTGGCGTTGTACTCCGGGTCGGCCCCGCGCAGGGCGGAGATCTCGACCAGCTCGATGCCGAGCTCGCGCGGGTCGAGCACCGTCTCGGTGACGGCCCCGCCGCGGACCACCCAGACCCGCGAGGTGGCGCTGATGGTGAGCTCGTCCAGGCCGTCGTCACCCCGGAAGACCAGCGCCGAGTCGCCGCGCTCGGCGAAGACGCCGGCGATCAGCCCGGCCAGCCGGGTATCGAAGCAGCCGACGGCGTGCGCGGTGACCCGGGCCGGGTTGGTGAGCGGGCCGAGCAGGTTGAAGGCGGTGGGCACGCCCAGGTCGCGGCGGGCGGGGGCGGCGTGCCGCATCGCGGGGTGGAACTTGGCGGCCGAGCAGAAGGTCAGCCCGACCTCCTCGGCGATCTCGGCCACCCGCCTGGGGCTGATGTCCGGGCTGATGCCCAGCTTCTCCAGCACGTCGGTGGCCCCGCTCGCGGAGGAGGCGGCCCGGTTGCCGTGCTTGACCACCTTGGCGCCGGCCGCGGCGGCCACGATCGCCGACATGGTGGAGATGTTGACGGTCTTGGCACGGTCGCCGCCGGTGCCGACGATGTCCACCGCCGGGCCGGGGATGTGCAGCGGCTCGGCGTGGGCGTACATCGCCTCGGCCAGCCCGGCCACCTCGGCCACCGTCTCGCCCTTGGCCCGCAGCGCGATCATGAACCCGGCCACCTGCACCGGAGTCGCCTCGCCGCGCATGATCCGGTCCATCGCCCAGGCGGTGTCCTGGCGGCTCAGGTCACCGCCGCCGAGCAGCGCGGTCAGCAGGTCGGGCCAGGTGCGGACCACCTGCGCGGGGTCGCTACCGCCGTTCGCAGGCTGCACGTTCACCATGGCTGACTCCAGCTCTCATCGCTTCACGGGACAGAAGGTCGGAGCCAGCCTAGCGAGCAGGGACCGCCGGACGCCGCGATCTCCCGGCCACCGTCTCTCCTGGTGAGACGCGGAAAATCCGGCGGTACCCGGTCAGACTTCGTCAGTGCGCGGCGGGGGTGCGCCCGGCCACCCGGGAGCGGAGCAGGGTGGCGGCGGTGTCGGCCAGCGCCACCGGGTCGACCGGGTGGGCCACGGCGGCGTCGGCCCGGCTCCAGGCGGCCAGCCAGGAGTCCTGCGGGCGGCCGATCAGCACCAGCACCGGCGGACAGCCGTAGATCTCGTCCTTGACCTGCCGGGCCACGCCGAGCCCGCCGGCCGGGGTGGCCTCGCCGTCCAGCACGCAGAGGTCGACGCCACCCTTCTCCAGCGCCTTCATCACGGCGGGCAGGGTGGCGCACTCCAGGTACGCGATCTCGGGGAGGTCGGCGGCCGGGCGGCGGCCGAGCGCGAGCGACACCTGCTCCCGGGTGTTCCGGTCGTCGCTGTACACCAGCACAGTGAGCGTCTCGTCGGTGGTGTGTGCCATGGCCCTGCTCCCCGGGAATCGTCCTCTTATTACGCCGTGCGCAACGCGCTCGACCCCGGGAGTGTGACCGGGGCCACGTTCTCCTCCGGATGCTACCTCCCGCACCCCCTTCCGGTGCCCCCTTGGCGCGATCTCCCTCAAGTCGGCGCGCGGGAGCCGTCACCCGCTCGGAGGACGGCCCGTCACCCCAAGGCACTTACACCACCCGTACGGCTCATCTGCTAGCCGACGGCGGCCGACACGCCCGCCGGGACACGCGGAGCACCCGGGTGAGCGGCCCCTCCAGGGCCCTCTGAGCGGCCCCTCGAAGAACCGTCAGAAATCGGACACCGCCCAGGTGGGCCCCCTCCCGGACACTCCATCGGCCGCCAACTGGGCATACCGCACGCACCGGACACTCCGAGGTACACCCCCCGGCGTGAAGACGGAATAAGGGACCGACATAATGTCCGTCGTGGCGACAGCAACAGCAACAGAAACCGGACACGCGCACGGAGCGGTCAACAGGCCGAACCTCGTCAGCGTCGGAACCATCGTCTGGCTGAGCTCGGAGCTGATGTTCTTCGCGGCCCTGTTCGCGATGTACTTCACTCTCCGCTCGGTCAAGGGCCCTGAGTTCTGGGCGGAGAAGGCGCACGCCCTCAACGTCCCCTTCTCATCGGTGAACACCACGATCCTGGTGCTCTCCTCCCTCACCTGCCAGCTCGGCGTCTTCGCCGCCGAGCGCGGTGACGTGAAGAAGCTCCGCTCGTGGTTCACCATCACGTTCGTGATGGGCGCGATCTTCATCGGCGGTCAGATCTTCGAGTACACCGAGCTGGTCAAGAAGGACGGCCTCTCGCTGTCCTCGGACCCGTACGGCACGGTGTTCTACCTGACCACCGGCTTCCACGGCATGCACGTGACGGGTGGTCTGATCGCGTTCCTGCTGGTCCTCGGACGGACGTACGCGGCCAAGCGCTTCACTCACGAGCAGGCCACCGCCGCGATCGTGGTGTCGTACTACTGGCACTTCGTCGACGTCGTGTGGATCGGCCTGTTCGCGACCATCTACCTGATCAAGTAACCAGCTGATCAGGTCGCTGGCTCACGGCCGGACCGCAGACACGACCCGACCGACCGCGCGCACTCCCAGCCGGGTAGACACCCCGGCGCCCGGGCGCACCCACCAGCCGACCAGATCCTGACACCGGGGTTATTCCGTGAAAAAGCTCTCCGCACGACGGCGCCACCCATTGGCGGCGCTGGTCGTCCTACTTCTCGCCCTGGCGGCTACTGGGGGGCTGTACACCGTGTTCGTGCCCGCCGAGCGGGCGCAGGCCGACACCTCCGCGCAGTCGCTCGCGATCGACGAGGGCAAGAAGCTCTTCGCCGTGGGCTGCTCCTCCTGCCACGGTCTGAACGGCCAGGGCAGCTCCGACGGTCCGAGCCTGGTCGGCGTCGGCTCCGCCGCGGTCGACTTCCAGGTCGGCACCGGCCGCATGCCGGCGCAGCAGCCGGGCGCCCAGGTCCCGCGCAAGAAGGTCATCTACAACCAGACCGAGATCGACCAGCTGGCCGCCTTCGTGGCCTCCCTCGGCCCGGGTCCGGTGGCTCCGACCAAGGAGCAGTACACCTCGACCAGCCCGAACGACGTGTCGAAGGGTGGCGAGCTGTTCCGCACCAACTGCTCGCAGTGCCACAACTTCGCCGGCGCGGGTGGCGCCCTGACGAAGGGCAAGTACGCCCCGTCCCTGGACGGCGTCGACGCCAAGCACATCTACGAGGCCATGCAGACCGGCCCGCAGAACATGCCCTCCTTCCCGGACACCACCATGCCCGAGGAGCAGAAGCGCCAGATCGTGGCCTTCGTCCGCCACACCACCGCCGAGGAGCCCAACCCCGGTGGTCTGACCCTGGGCAGCCTCGGTCCGGTGACCGAGGGTCTGTTCGGTTGGATCTTCGGTCTCGGCGCTCTCATCGCGGTCGCGATCTGGGTCGCCGCCCACACCACCAAGGCCAAGAAGTCATGAGCCACGAGATGCCTGAAGACAAGCTGCCGGAGGCGCACGACGCCTCCCACGGCGCCGAGGTCGAGCACCACGCCGACCCGTTCGCCGACCCGGGGCTGCCGGCCCACGAGCCGCGCCGCACCGACATCGACGAGCGCGCCGCCAAGCGCGCCGAGCGCCAGGTGTCGCTCATGTTCGTGGTGTCGATGCTCGCGACCGTCGGGTTCATCGCGTCCTACGTGATCTTCCCGATCGACAAGATCATCTACGTCTTCCCGCTGGGCCACATCAGCGCGCTGAACTTCGCGCTGGGCCTGACGCTGGGCGTGGCCCTGTTCTGCATCGGCGCGGGCGCGGTCCACTGGGCCCGCACCCTGATGTCCGACCACGAGCTGCCCGCCGAGCGCCACCCGATCGAGGCCGACGACGAGGTCCGCGCGGACGTCATCGAGCAGTTCAAGACGGGTGCCGCGGAGTCCGGCTTCGGCCGCCGCAAGATGATCCGCAACACCCTCATCGGTTCGATGGCCCTGGTGCCGCTCTCCGGTGTCGTCCTGCTGCGCGACCTGGGCCCGCTGCCGGAGAAGAAGCTCCAGCACACCGGGTGGATCGAGGCCACCGAGGCCAAGCCGATCCAGCTCATCAACATGAACACCGATGAGCCCATGAAGGCCGAGGACATCCAGATCGGCTCGCTCACCTTCGCCAAGCCCGAGGGCCTGACCGAGGCGGACGAGGAGTTCCAGCAGAAGATCGCCAAGGACGCCCTGATGCTCGTCCGGATCGCTCCGGAGGACATCAAGGACGACAAGTCCCGTGGCCTGGCCTTCGAGGGCATCCTCGCCTTCTCGAAGATCTGCACCCACGTCGGCTGCCCGATCTCGCTGTACGAGCAGCAGACCCACCACGCGCTGTGCCCCTGCCACCAGTCGACCTTCGACCTGGCGGACGGCGCCCGCGTGATCTTCGGCCCGGCCGGTCACCCGCTGCCGCAGCTCAAGATCACCACTGACGAGAAGGGCTTCCTGGTCGCCACCGGCGACTTCGCGGAGCCCGTCGGCCCGAGCTTCTGGGAGCGCTCCGCATGAGTTCCGCGAGCAGCGCCACCACTGGCGCCACCAAGCCGGGTAGCACCCGCGCCAAGCCGGCCAACAAGGCCGAGGCGGCTGCGGACTACCTGGACGGCCGGCTGGGGATCTACTCCCTCGCCAAGGCCAACCTGCGCAAGATCTTCCCGGACCACTGGTCCTTCATGCTCGGTGAGATCTGCCTCTACACCTTCATCATCATCATCCTGACGGGCGTCTACCTGACGCTCTTCTTCAAGCCCAGCATGGGCGAGGTCGTCTACCACGGCTCCTACGCCCCGCTGAACGGCATCAAGATGTCCGAGGCCTACGCCTCGACCATGAACATCTCGTTCGAGATCCGCGGTGGCCTGCTGATCCGTCAGATCCACCACTGGGCCGCGATCGTGTTCGTCGCCGCGATGCTCGTGCACATGATGCGCGTGTTCTTCACCGGCGCGTTCCGCAAGCCCCGTGAGATCAACTGGGTCTTCGGCTTCCTGCTGCTGTTCCTCGGCATGTTCGACGGCTTCATGGGCTACTCGCTCCCGGACGACCTGCTCTCCGGTACCGGTATCCGCTTCATGGAGGGCGCCGTCCTGGCGGTGCCGCTGGTCGGCTCCTACCTGCAGATGTTCCTGTACGGCGGCGAGTTCCCCGGCACCGACATCGTGCCGCGCCTGTTCACCGTGCACGTGCTGCTGATCCCGGGCATCATGCTGGGCCTGCTGGTGGCCCACCTGATCCTGGTCTTCTACCACAAGCACACCCAGTTCGCGGGTGCCGGCAAGACCGAGCAGAACGTCGTGGGCATGCCGCTCATGCCGGTCTACATGGCCAAGGCCGGTGGCTTCTTCTTCCTGGTGTTCGGCCTCATCGCCGCCATCTCGGCCATCGCCACCGTCAACCCGATCTGGGCCTACGGCCCGTACCGCCCCGACCAGGTCTCCACCGACGCCCAGCCGGACTGGTACATGGGCTTCTCCGAGGGCCTGATCCGCGTCATGCCGGGCTGGGAGATCCGGGCCTGGGGCCACACCCTCAACCTGGGTGTCTTCATCCCGCTGATGATCTTCCCGCTGGTGCTCTTCGCGATCGCCGCGTACCCGTTCATCGAGGCCTGGATCACCGGCGACAAGCGCGAGCGCCACATCCTGGACCGCCCGCGCAACGCTCCCGTCCGCACCGGTGTCGGCGCGGCCTGGATCAGCCTCTACGTGGTGCTGCTGATCGGTGGTGGCAACGACCTCATCGCCACCCACCTGCACCTCTCGATCAACGACATCACCTACTTCGTCCGCGTCGGCTTCTTCGTGGTGCCGGTCATCACCTTCTGGGTGACCAAGCGCTGGTGCCTCGGCCTGCAGCGCCGCGACAAGGAGAAGGTGCTGCACGGTCGCGAGACCGGCGTCATCAAGCGCCTGCCGCACGGTGAGTTCATCGAGGTCCACGCGCAGCTGCCGCAGGACAAGCTCTTCAAGCTCACCGCGCACGAGCAGCAGCAGCCGCTGGAGCTCCCCGCCGAGGTGGACGAGAACGGCGTCGCGCGCAAGCTCGGCCGGGGCACCAAGCTCCGCGCCAAGCTCTCCAAGGGCTACTTCGGCGACCAGGGTCAGATCGCCAAGCCCACCTCCGAGGAGCACCACGAGATCACCAGCGGCCACGGCCACCACTGATCTCCTGATGACCCCGGTCTGATCCGCCACCTGAGGCCCCCTTCCCGGCACTTCGCCGGGAAGGGGGCCTCGGCCATATCTGGAGCCGCCCCGATGCACCTCACCATCGACCCCGCCTCCCCCACTCCCCCGTACGAACAGCTCCGCAGCCAGCTCGCCGACCAGGCCCGCGCCGGCACCCTCCCCACCGGCCTCAAGCTCCCCACCGTCCGCGCCCTGGCCGAACAGCTCGGCCTCGCCCCCAACACCGTCGCCCGCGCCTACCGCGAACTCGAATCCGACGGCATCGTCGAAACCCACGGCCGCAAGGGCACCACCATCGCCGCCCCCGGCGACACCGCCCACCGCCTCGCCGCAGCCGCCGCCACCGAATACGCGGCCCGGGCCCACCACCTGGGCCTGACCAAGGAAGAGGCCACGGCCGCCGTCCTCACAGCGCTCCAGTTGCACTACTAAGGGGCTCGGGGAACTGCGAGGGCATCCCTTGGGGCGGGCACTCGTTAAGGAGTACGCCACATCCGGGCCTGCCCTCGCAGTTCCCCGAGCCCCTAAATGACGGGGTCGGCCCCTGCGTCAGCGGCAGCGTCCCCCGGGCCGGCCGTGGAGACGGCCCGGCCCAGAGCACTGTGCTTCACCCAAGCCCCCCAATCGACGTTCCAGTCACCGAAGCCGTTGCCGAACGGCTCCATCTGGGCGCCCTGACTGTTGACCACCTGGACGATGTCGCCGATCCGGGTCTGGTCGAAGAACCACTTGGCGTTGTCGGTGCTCATCCCGGTGCAGCCGTGGCTGACGTTCTCCACGCCCTGGGAGCCCACCGACCACGGAGCGGCGTGCACGTACTCGCCGCTCCAGGTGACCCGGGTCGCCCAGTGCACGTCGAGGTCGTACGCCTCCTTGCTGCCCTCCTTGATGCCGATCGTCTCGCCGTTCATCCGGACGAGTGATTCCTGACCGAGCACCACCTTGATGCCGTTGCGGGTGGAGAAGCCGGGCTTGCCGGTGGTCACCGGGAAGGTGGCCACCACCGCGCCGTTGCGGCGGTAGGTCATCTGGTGGGAGCCGGCGTCGACCAGGGCCTCGACCCGGTCGCCGATCGTGAAGGAGCGCGAGCTCGCCTCGCCCACGTACCGGCCCGCCGAGACGAGGGCGCCGGGGCGGTCGTAGCTGAGCCGGATCCTGGTGCCGGCCGGCCAGTACTCCTGCGGGCGGAAGTGGAGTTCCTTGTCGTCGACCCAGTACCAGGCGCCGGTCACGGCGGGCTGCGAGACCACCTGGAGGCTGCGCTCGATCTCCTGGCGGGCGGCGGGCTCCTCGACGGGCTCGGAGAGCTTGACGGTGAGCGGCTGGCCCACGCCGTAGACGCCGGTGCCGGCCGAGTCCGGGCCGAGGTCGGCGGTGATCTGGTCCTTGGGGGCGGTGGTGCTGAAGCCGCCGGAGGTGTCGCCCCGGCCGCCGTGGCCGTCGTCGGCCGCCACCCGAACGGTGTACGTGGTGCCCGCGTGGAGTCGCCCGGTCGAGTGCCAGCTGTGCTGATCCGACGCCAGCTCGCCCGCCACCAGCCGGCCGTCCGATCCGGTGACCGTCACGTCGGTGAGCCGACTGCCGTCCTCCGCGGTCACCGTGAGGGGCTGGGAGGGGTCCACCGCCGCTCCGGCGGGCAGGTGCACCAGCGGCCCCGCGTCCACCGCTTCCGGCGCCGCCACGGCCTGCGCAGCGTTCCCACCGGAGGAGGAGCACCCGGCGACCGGGGCCAACACCGCCAGGGCGGCCGCTACGGCCGTCCGCCGGACAAGACTTCCTGTGCCGCTCATCGCCGCCTCCAAGGGTCCGCTGAGCCTGCTCGATCGTAGGAACGCGCAGCGACACGCGGCACCCGCACGGCCCCGAACGGGTGAGCGACACCTCTCATGCGGAAACGGCTGCGGGCCGGACCCCCGAAGGGAGATCCGGCCCGCAGCCGTTGGAGGGAGGGGAGCCTTACTGGTTCTGGTCCTCGCCCCGGTAGAACTCGAAGACCCAGCCGTAGAGGCCGATCAGGATGATCGGGATCGACCAGTAGAGCAGCCACCAGCCGAAGATGACGCCGCAGAACGCGAGCGCGCCACCGATGGCCAGCGAGAGCGGCTGCCAGCTGTGCGGAGCGAAGAAGCCGACCTCGCCCGCGTCGTCCGCGACCTCGGCCTCGGGGTTGTCACCGGCGCCGCTGTCGACCCGGCGGGCGGTGAAGGCGAGGTAGTACCCGATGAAGGCGCAGAGACCGAAGGCCAGGAAGAGGGCGGTGGTGCCGGCCGCCTCCGTGCCGTGGTCGCTGTGGGTGGTCCAGATGCCGTACGTGATGGCCATCGCCAGGATGAAGACGGCGAAGCCGATGAAGATCTTGCCCTGTTCCTTCATCAGGCGTTGCCCTCCTTCTTCTTGCCCTTCGGCGCGTCGTAGGACGCGGGGGTCACGCCGGCGAAGTGCGAGGGCAGCTCACCGTGGTGCTCCAGGTAGTCCAGCGCCGCGATGTCCGGGTGGTGCAGGTCGAACGCCGGGGATTCCGAACGGATCCGGGGCAGGGTGGTGAAGTTGTGCCGCGGCGGCGGGCAGGAGGTCGCCCACTCGAGCGAGCGGCCGTAGCCCCACGGGTCGTCGACCTCGATCTTCTCGCCGTACTTGGCGGTCTTCCAGACGTTGTAGAGGAACGGCAGGATCGACAGGCCGAGCAGGAAGGAGCCGATGGTCGAGACGGTGTTCAGGGTGGTGAAACCGTCGGCGGCCAGGTAGTCGGCGTAGCGGCGGGCCATGCCCTCCGCGCCGAGCCAGTGCTGCACCAGGAAGGTGGTGTGGAAGCCGATGAACAGCGTCCAGAAGGTGATCTTGCCAAGACGCTCGTCGAGCATCTTGCCGGTCATCTTCGGCCACCAGAAGTGGAAGCCGGCGAACATCGCGAAGACGACGGTGCCGAAGACCACGTAGTGGAAGTGCGCCACGACGAAGTACGAGTCCGAGACGTGGAAGTCGATCGGCGGCGAGGCGAGCAGCACACCGGTCAGACCACCGAAGAGGAAGGTCACCAGGAAGCCGACCGTCCAGAGCATCGGGGTCTCGAAGGAGAGCGAGCCCTTCCACATCGTGCCGACCCAGTTGAAGAACTTCACACCGGTCGGGACGGCGATCAGGAAGGTCATGAAGGAGAAGAACGGCAGCAGCACCTGTCCGGTGACGTACATGTGGTGGGCCCACACCGTCACGGACAGACCGGCAATCGCGATGGTGGCCGCGATGAGGCCGGAGTAGCCGAACATCGGCTTGCGGCTGAAGACCGGGATGATCTCCGACACGATGCCGAAGAACGGCAGCGCGATGATGTACACCTCGGGGTGACCGAAGAACCAGAAGAGGTGCTGCCAGAGCAGTGATCCACCGTTGGCCGGGTCGAAGACGTGTGCTCCGAATTTACGATCCGCCTCCAGCGCGAAGAGCGCGGCGGCGAGGACCGGGAAGGCCAACAGGACGAGCACGGCGGTGAGCAGGACGTTCCAGACGAAGATCGACATCCGGAACATCGTCATGCCGGGCGCGCGCATGCAGATGATGGTGGTGATGAAGTTGACCGCACCGAGGATCGTGCCGAAGCCGGAGAAGGCCAGACCCATGATCCACATGTCGGCGCCGACGCCCGGCGAACGCACCGCGTCCGAGAGCGGGGAGTAGGCGAACCAGCCGAAGTCGGCCGCACCCTGAGGGGTGAGGAAGCCGCCCACCGCGATGGTCGAGCCGAACAGGTAGAGCCAGTAGGCGAACATGTTCAGCCGCGGGAAGGCGACGTCGGGCGCGCCGATCTGGAGCGGCATGATCCAGTTCGCGAACCCGGCGAAGAGCGGGGTGGCGAACATCAGCAGCATGATCGTGCCGTGCATGGTGAACGCCTGGTTGAACTGCTCGTTCGAGAGGATCTGCGTCCCCGGACGGGCGAGCTCGGCGCGCATGACGAGCGCGAGGATGCCACCGATCAGGAAGAAGGCGAACGAGGTACCGAGGTACATCGTGCCGATCGTCTTGTGGTCGGTGGTCGTCAGCCACTTGATGATGGTCGAACCGGGCTTGCGGGTGCGCGTGCTCCCGCCTGCGGTGACCGAGGCCCCGGATGCCCCGCCGGCGGCGGCGGGCTCGTTGAGGATAGTCACTTCTCTTCACTTCCCATGGACGTGATGCCCGAAGGCACTGCGCCTGCCTGGCCCTTGGCCCGCAGCTCCTTGAGGTGCTGCTCGTACTCGTCGTGGGTCACGACCTTGACGTTGAACAGCATCCGGGAGTGGTCGACGCCGCAGAGCTCGGCGCACTTCCCGCGGTAGGTGCCCAGGGCGGTCGGGGTGACCTCGAACTTGTTGACCACGCCCGGCACGACATCCATCTTCATCATGAAGTTGATGGGCCAGAAGTCGTGGATGACGTCCCGCGAGGTGAGGCGGAACTGGACCGACTCGTTGATCGGCAGGTACAGCGTCGGCGGCTCCGCCGGGGTACCCACGTCGTACGCGGCAGTGGTGCTCGTCTTGTCCGGGGTCTCGGTGTTCTCGTAGTTGAACGCCCAGCTCCACTGGAAGCCCACCACGTTGACCATGTGCTGCGGCTTGGCCGAGACCTGCGTCAGTCGCGACTCGTCACGGGCGACGAAGTAGAACAGCACCGAGACGATGACGATGGGGACCGCGGTGTACAGCGCCTCGAGGGGCACGTTGTACCGGGTCTGCGGGGGGAGCTCGACACCGGTCCGCTTGCGCCGGTGGAAGATCACGCTCCAGATGATCAGACCCCACATCAACGCACCGATCACCAGTGCCGCGATCCAGGAGCCCTGCCACATGTGAAGGACCAGCGGCCCTTCCTTGGTGACGGGGCTCGGGAGGCCAAGCCTGGGGAGGTCGTTGGCCGAGCAGCCGGTAGCGGTCGCGATGACGAGGCCCAGTGCCAGCGCCTGAGGCAGCTTCCGCCGCATCGTGCGCCGCGGCGAGCGGTCGGAGCCGTTGGGACTCACTTAGCGCCTTCCCGAAGTCTCGCCCGCGATCGCGTCGTTTTACCCGAGGAGGCTCTGCTGCCTCCCCGACGACCCGCCCACGGGCACGGTTTGAATGCTTATGCGGGCCAAACCCTACTCCAGGCTTATGCGCTCCTGACGGGCAGGTCCCGGTAACGCGCCGCCCGGCTACCCGATCAGCCCCGGCAGGTACGGAATCGCAGGTCACCGTAGGCTTCCGAGGCTCGCACACCCGATCGGGGGACGACGTTGCGACACACGGGTGACGGGCCGTCGGAGGCGCACGAACCGGACAAACAGGGTGATCGTCTGACGAGCCGTGAGCGGGGATACGGTGTGTCGCGTGCCTCTTTCCGACGCCGCCCATGACGCCGCCTATTTCGACGTGGCCTCCACCGCCCCCCTCCACCCCGTCGCCCGGCAGGCCCTGCTCGCCGCCCTGGACGAGGGCTGGGCCGATCCGGCCCGGCTCTACCGGTCGGGGCGTCAGGCCCGGATGCTGCTGGACGCGGCCCGCGAGACGGTCGCCGAGGCGCTCGGCGCCCGGGCCGACGAGATCACCTTCACCACGAGCGGCACCCAAGCCGTCCAACTCGGTGTGCTGGGCGCCCTGAAGGGCCACCGCCGACGCGGCGCCCACCTGCTGCACTCGGCCGTGGAGCACTCCAGCGTGCTGCACACCGCCGAGCTGCACGAGGCGAACGGCGGCACGGTCGGGGTCGTCCCGGTCGACCGGCTGGGCCGGGTCACCCCGGACGGGTACGAACCACGGCCCGACACCGCCCTCGCCGTGCTCCAGACGGCCAATCACGAGGTGGGCACGCTCCAGCCGGTGGCCGAGGTGGCCGCCCTCCTCCAGGAGACCGGCGTCCCGCTCCTGGTGGACGCCGCCCAGACCGCCGGCCGCCTCCCCGTCCCGCCCGGCTGGTCGCTGCTGACCGCCAGCGCCCACAAGTGGGGCGGCCCGGCCGGGGTCGGCGTGCTGGCCGTCCGCAAGGGCGTCAGGTACGCCTCCCCGCTGCCCGCCGACGAGCGGGAGGCCGGGCGGGTGCCCGGCTTCGTGAACGTCCCGGCCGTCGTCGCGGCGGCCGCCTCGCTCCGGGCCGCCCGCGCCGAGGCCGCCGCGGACCAGGCCCGCCTGCACGCCCTGGTCGACCGGATCCGCACCCGCGTCCCCCGGCTCGTCCCCGAGACCCAGGTGGTCGGCGACCCCGACCACCGCCTCCCCCACCTGGTGACCTTCTCCTGCCTCTACGTGGACGGCGAGGTCCTCCTCACCGCCCTCGACCGGGCCGGCTTCGCCGTCTCCTCCGGCTCCTCCTGCACCTCCAGCACCCTGACCCCCAGCCACGTGCTGGCCGCGATGGGCGTACTGACCGAGGGCAACGTCCGGGTCTCCCTCCCGACGGGCGTGCCGGAGGAAGCGGTGGACCGCTTCCTGGAGGTGCTGCCGGGATTGGTGGCGGAGATCCGCGCCCCCTTGGGCCTGGACCTGACCCCCGCCACGCGTACGGATTCCCTGGTCATCGACGCCCTGGGCAAGCTCTGCCCGCTCCCGGTGATCGAGCTGGCGAAGCACCTGACGGACGTACCGGTGGGCGGCACCATCACCGTCCTGGCGGACGACGAGGCGGCGCGGCACGACATCCCGGCCTGGTGCGAGATGCGGGAGCAGACCTACCTGGGCGAAACTCCTGCGGAACGCGGCAGTGCCTACGTGATCCAACGGGATCGGTGAACCAAATGGGGGCGCGGGGAACTGCGCGCGCAACCGTGCACCTCCGTAGAGGGCTGGTCGCGCAGTTCCCCGCGCCCCCGGGCGTACTGCCCCAGCTGAGTTACCGCCCCAGCTTGGCGGCGACCTCGGCGGCGGCCGACTGGCCGTAAGCCGCCGCGAAGCGGTCCAGGAAACCCGCGGGGCGCAGCTCGTACTCCTGGGTGCCGACGGTCTCGATCACCAGGGTGGCGACCATGCAGCCGATCTGGGCGGACCGCTCCAGGCCGAGGTCCCAGGAGAGGCCCGCGAGGAAGCCGGCCCGGAAGCCGTCGCCGACGCCGGTGGGGTCGGCCTTGCGCTCCTCGGCCGGGCAGCCGACGGTGATGTCGGGCTCGCCCTTGCGCTGGATGCGGACGCCCTTGGGGCCGAGGGTGGTGATCCGGGTGCCGACCCGGTCCAGGATCTCGTCGGCCGACCAGCCGGTCTTGGTCTCGATCAGGGCGGCCTCGTACTCGTTGGTGAACAGGTACGCGGCGCCGTCCACGATCTCGCGGATGTCCTCGCCCTCCAGGCGGGCCAGCTGCTGCGAGGGGTCGGCGGCGAAGGAGTAGCCCCGGGTGCGGCACTCTTGGGTGTGGCGGACCATGGCCGCCGGGTCGTCGGCACCGATCAGCACCAGGTCGAGGCCGCCCACCCGGTCGGCGATCGGCTTGAGCTCGATGTTGCGGGCCTCGGCCATCGCGCCGGTGTAGAAGGACGCGATCTGGTTGTGGTCCTCGTCGGTGGTGCACATGAAGCGGGCCGTGTGCCGCGTCTCGGAGATGTGCACCGAGTCGGTGTCCACGTTGTTGCGGCTCAGCCAGGAGCGGTACTCCTCGAAGTCCGCGCCGGCCGCGCCGACCAGGACCGGGCGCAGGCCGAGCACGCCCATGCCGAAGGCGATGTTCGGGGCGACGCCGCCCCGGCGGATGTCGAGGGTGTCGACCAGGAACGAGAGCGAGACCGTGTGGAGCTGTTCGGCGACCAGCTGGTCGGCGAAGCGCCCCGGGAAGGTCATCAGGTGGTCGGTTGCGATCGAGCCGGCGACGGCGATGCGCACGGAGGTCTCCTCGGGGTGGCCCAGGGCCGGATGCTGTGGACGGAACCCCCACACGGTACTAGGCCGGGGCCCGACCGCCCTAGCTCGTGTCACCTCGGCGGGCACTCAGTGCCCCATCCACCCCGTACGAGTGGCTACCCCGGAGTAGCTCTGGCCGGGCCCGAGCGGGCGGCCTAGGGTCGCAATCGGGGGTCGGGAGTCCGGCCCCCGACGCCGCGTGATCGGAGCCCAGCCCCATGTCCAGCCCGATGATGCCCGACAGCCCCACGGTGCGGCCCGGCCGCCCGTACGCCTTCACCCCCCGCACGGGTGAGGACCCGGAGAGCCTGGCCTACCTGGTCAGCACTTCGCGCCGGATGGGCCGGTTCTGGCCCTCCTCCGCGCCCAGTCCGCAGCCGAAGGCGGGGGCGCCGGTCGGGGTCTCGGTGCCGGCCCGCGCCCAGCGGCTGGTGGCCGGGATGACGGAGTACGGCGGCTGAGCCGCACGGCGAGCGGGGTGGAACCGAAATCCTCCGGGGCACGTCGAACCCGCGCAGTGCCGCTCACCGCGGCGGCGTCCTGACCCTCGGGAGGAAGCACAGCATGGACGAGAACACCGCAGTGACCCCGATCGCCCGCAAGCGGCGGCTGGCCGCCCTGGCCGGGCTGCTGCTCGCCGGGGCGCTCACCGCCTGCGGCTCGAACACCGGGACGAGCACCGGGGCGAGCGCCTCGCTGACCACCCCGGCCGCCAGCCCCTCGCCGAGCGCTTCGAGCAGCCTGTCGGCCCCGGTCAGCTCGACCCCGCCGAACACACCGGTGAACTCCGCGCCGGCCACCACGCCGAGCGCCCAGCCGACCCACCCGGGCATCGCCAGCGGCGAGCCGGCCCCGGTCAAGCTGCCCGCGCTCGGCTACCAGACCAGCGGCACCACGCTGACGGTCTACTTCTACGGCGGCACCTGCCAGAAGTACGGCCTCAAGGTCGACGAGAGCCAGCCGAACCAGGTGGGCGTCCAGGTGACCGTCACCGAGGCCGCCTCCCCGGGCCGGGTCTGCTCGCAGCTGGTCAAGAAGAACTCGGTCACCGCCCAGCTGAGCCGCCCGCTGGGCAGCCGCACGGTGGTCGACCGGGCCAGCGGTGAGCAGCTGGGCCTGGACGCCGAGCCGGCCGGCGGCCCGCAGTAGCAGCGTGCGCAGACGCGGAAGGGCCCCCGGCGGGTGCCGGGGGCCCTTCCGCGTGGCTCGACTAGCTGAAGCTGTCGCCGCAGGCGCAGGAGCCGGTGGCGTTCGGGTTGTCGATGGTGAAGCCCTGCTTCTCGATGGTGTCGACGAAGTCGACGGTGGCGCCGCCCAGGTACGGGGCGCTCATCCGGTCGGTGACGACCTTCACACCGTCGAAGTCCTTCACCACGTCGCCGTCGAGCGAGCGCTCGTCGAAGAAGAGCTGGTAGCGCAGGCCCGAGCAGCCACCGGGCTGGACGGCGACGCGCAGCGCGAGGTCCTCGCGGCCTTCCTGCTCCAGCAGGCCCTTCACCTTGGCCGCAGCGGCATCGGTAAGGAGCAGACCACTCTCGACGGTGGTCTTGTCGTCCTGGACGGTCATCTGCTTACTCCCGGTCTTCGACGGCGTTCTGCCGCCAGTGCCAACCAGCGGCTGCCCGGGACCATTCCCGGGACGGGCCTTCCTGGTGAATCTCTGCTCAGGGGGCTGCTGTGTCAACCCACTCCCCCACTCCACCCATGCTCGCACACCCACGAAGGCCCGGGCACCGCCCGATCCGGGCAAACCGGCCCCACGCCCGGATGATCAAGGCGAGGATGGGCGACGTGCTCATTCGCCGACTGCAGGACAGCGCCGCCGACGCCGAGGCCGTGCAGACCGTCTCCCGCCGGGCCTTCACGGCCCTGTACGGGCCGCCGCCCGCCGGGCAGGACCCGCGCGGCTCGGTGATGCGGCTGGCCCGGACCAGGCACCTGGCCGCCACCGACCCGGGCGGCTGCTGGATCGCCGAGCAGGACGGCGAGCCGCTGGGCATCGCGCTCTCGCTGCGGCGGGAGGGGGTCTGGATGCTCTCGCTCTTCGCCGTGGTGCCCAAGGCCCAGGGCAAGGGGGTCGGCCGACTGCTGCTGGAGCACGCCGCGGGCCACGGGCGGGGCTGCCTGCGCGGGCTGTTCTGCGCCTCCTCCTCGCCCGCCGCCGCCCGCCGGTACCGCCAGGCCGGCTTCACCCTGCACCCGACCATGAAGCTGACCGGCGCCGTCGACCGCAGCAAGCTGCTCGACCCGGGCGACATCCCGGTGCACCTCGGCGGCCCGGCCCACACCCACCTGCTCGACTCGGTGGACCGGCGGCTGCGCGGGGCCGCGCACGGCCCGGACCACGAGTTCATGCGGGCCCACTTCGAGGAGCTGCTGGTCGCCGACACCCTCGCGGGCAGCGGCTACTGCTACCGCGACGGCGGCGTGGTCCGGCTGCTGGCCGCGACCTCCAAGCGGATCGCGGCCCGGCTGCTGCGGGAGGCGCTGGCCCGGGTCCCGGACGGCACGGAGGCCCAGCTCGAGTTCCTCACCGCCGACCAGGAGTGGGCCGTCGACGTGGGCCTCGAACTGGGCCTCACCCTCGGCACCGCCGGCTACCTGGCCGTCCGGGGCATGAAGCCCCCGGCGCCGTACATACCGAGCAGTGCTTTCGTGTAGTGCCGGTCACGCCATGGTGGCGAGGATCTCCTCGACCATCTCCATGGTGGTGCCCGGGTGCAGGAAGGCGAACCGGGCCACCGTCTCGCCGTCCCAGCCGGTGGGCGTGACGAAGCCGATCTGGTCGGCGAGCAGCTGCTGCGACCAGCGGTAGTAGTCGGCGTTGGTCCAGCCCTTGCGGCGGAAGCAGACGGCCGAGAGCTGCGGGTCGTGCAGCAGCTCCAGGTGCTCGGTGTCGCGGATCACCTGGGCGCTGTCCTGGGCCAGCTTGAGGCCGGCCTCGATCGCGTCGGTGTACGCCTGGGTGCCGTGCACCGCCAGCGAGAACCAGAGCGGCAGGCCGCGGGCCCGGCGGGTCAGGTGGTAGGCGTAGTCGGTGGGGTTCCACTCGTCGCCCTCGGTGTGCAGCACGTCCAGGTAGGAAGCGTCCTGGGTGTGCACGGCCCGGGCCAGCTGCGGGTTGCGGTAGATCAGGGCGGCGCAGTCGAAGGGCGCGAACAGCCACTTGTGCGGGTCGACCACGAAGGAGTCGGCGTGCTCGATGCCGTTGTAGCGGGCCCGGACGGAGGGGGCGAAGAGCCCGGCGCCGCCGTACGCACCGTCCACGTGGAACCAGAGGCCGCGCTCGCGGGTGACCTCGGAGAGGCCCTGCAGGTCGTCGACGATGCCCTCGTTGGTGGTGCCGGCGGTGCCGACCACCGCGATCACCGTCTCGGGGTTCGGGTCGGCGGCCAGCGCCGCGCGCAGGGCCTCGCCGGTGAAGCGGCGGTCCACGGCCGGGACGGGGAAGGCCTCGACGCCGATGATGTTGAAGGTGTTCTTGACCGAGGAGTGCACCTGGTCGCAGACGGCGATCCGCAGCCGGGCCTCAGGGCCCACCCCGAGGCGGCGGCGGGCGGTGTCGCGGGCGACGACCAGGGCGGAGAGGTTGCCCGCCGAGCCGCCGGAGACGAAGGTGCCGCCGGCCGTCTCGGGCATCCCGGCCCGGTCGGCTATCAGGCGCAGCACCTGGTTCTCGGCGGCGATCGCCCCGGCCGCCTCCAGCCAGGAGATGCCCTGCAGCGAGGCGCAGCTGACCACCATGTCGAAGAGCAGCGCGGCCTTGGTGGGGGCGCAGGGGATGAAGGACAGGTAGCGCGGGCTGTCGGCCGAGATCACCGCGCGGGAGAGCTCGTGGTCGTACAGCTTGAGCACGTCGGCGGGGGCGTTGCCGTGCTCGTTGAGCAGCCCGGCCAGGTGGGTCCGCAGCTGCTCGCCGTCCCCGGGGTGGTCCAGCGGCACGGGGTCGTACTGCAGCCGGTCGCGCATGTAGTCGAAGACGAGGTCGACCAGCTCGCTGTCGGGCTGGTGCATGCGGTGGGGTGCTGCGGACACGGTGGTGCCTCTCGCCGGTGGGGACAGGGGGAGGCCCGGGGCGATCCCCCGGACAAGATCAGCGTAGGCAGCCGGACCCCGCGTCCGCGCGTCGGAACCCGGCCGCCGGAGCAGCATTCGAGCGAGTTTCGGGCTGCCGACGCAGCTTTCCGAACCATGCACCATCCAGGGGAGCGGGGAACTGCGCGGCTGGCCCTGCACCCCGCCGCTGTCTTACGCGGATGCCCTTGTTGCACTGTCCGTTACAGGTGCAACTGGCTACCGGGACGAGGTGGCACGGAGGCCTCTCCCGACCTCGCGCAGTTCCCCGCGCCCCCATTTCGCTCACCCGATCAGTTGGGACAACACGACCGAGCTGCGGCTGCGCTGGACGCCCGGCTCGCGGCGGATGCGTTCGATGACGGCTTCCAGGTGGCGGGTGTCGGCGGCGCGGAGGTGGACCAGGGCGTCGGGGTCGCCGGTGACGGTCCAGGCGGCGAGGACCTCGGGGAACTGGCGGAGGCTGGCCAGGATCTCCTCGGGGGCGGTGCGCTCGCGGCAGTAGACCTCGACGAAGGCCTCGGTCTGCCAGCCGAGCAGGGCGGGGTCGAGGACGACGGTGAAGCCGCGGACCACGCCGCGGGCGCGGAGGCGGTCGATCCGGCGGCGGACGGCGGTGGCCGAGAGGTTGGCGAGGAGGCCGATCTCGGCGTACGAGGCGCGGCCGTCCCGGCTCAGGTGGGTGAGCAGGAGCCGGTCGGTCTCGTCCAGGGCGGCCCCACCCAGGTCGGGCGGTCTGCTCGTGCTCATCGGTGCGGGGCTCCACGGGAGTTGCTCGTACAAGAGGGTCGGCGAGGGCCTCTCCACCCGGGTGCAGAAACGACTCGCCGCCCTCCATTCTCGCCGCAATCGCGGGTCAGTCCACCAAGAGGACGATCTTTCCGCGGGTGCGCCCCTCGGCGTTGAGCGCCTGGGCGCTGGCGGCCTGGGCGAGCGGGAAGGTGGAGGCGACCGGCACGGTGAGCCGTCCGGCGTCCGCCAGCTCGGCCAGCGCCGTGAGGTCGGCGGTGTCGGGCCGGGCCCAGACGTAGTGGCCGCCGAGGGCGACCACGCCGTAGTCGGTGGCGGAGGCGACCCGGGAAGCGTCCCGGACGAGTTCGGCGGAGAGGGCCGCCATCCCGCTGCCGACCAGGTCGTAGGCGGCGTCCACGCCCTCGGGGGCGAGGGCCCGGACGCGGTGGGCCAGGCCCTCGCCGTGGCTCACCGGCTCGGCGCCGAGGCCGCGGAGGTAGGCATGGTTGCGCTCACTCGCGGTGCCGATCACCCGCGCACCGCGGGCGAGCGCGATCTGGACGGCCAGGGTGCCCACGCCGCCGGCGGCGGCGTGGATCAGCACCGTCTCGCCGGCCGCCAGGCCGAGCGCCTTGACCAGGCCCTGGTAGGCGGTGAGCCCGGCCAGCGGGAGGCCGCCGGCCTCGGCCCAGCCGAGGGCGGCGGGCTTGCGGGCCAGGGTGCGGACGGGGGCGGCGACCAGTTCGGCGTAGGTGCCGTGCTCGACGCAGTCCTTGCGGACGTAGCCGATCACCTCGTCGCCGACCGCGTACTCGGTGACGCCGCCGCCGACGGCCTGCACCACTCCGGCCACGTCCCAGCCCATGACCAGGGGGAAGTGGGCGTCGATCATGCCGTCCAGGTACCCTTCCCGGATCTTCCAGTCGACCGGGTTGACCCCGGCGGCCCGGACCCGGACGAGCACGGAGTCGGGCCCGACCCTGGGGTCGGGGAGTTCGGTGTACTCGACGACCTCGGGGCCGCCGTACCGCCTGATCGCGATTGCCTTCATGGCACAAGGCGACCCGGTGCGGAGCGTCCCCGCACGCCGGAGGAGTCCGGTAAGGGGTCAGAGGATCTCGTCACATCGACAATCTGTCCATCGTCAGAGTGACGCTAACGGGTTATCATAGATAGCGTCAGATAGACGAAAAGGGCTGACTGATCGGCCGGCCGCACAGGAGAGGGCACCCGCCCGTGACCACCACCATCGAGACCTACGGTGTCGACCCCACCCCGACTCCGCTCGCACTGCTGCTGCTCGGCCGCGAGTCGGACCCGAACAGCGAACGCGGCGTGGACTGCCCCGGCGACCTGCCCGCCGCCTCCGACCCCGACCTGGTGGCCCGCGCCCGCGCGGCCAAGGAGAAGCTCGGCGACCGGGTCTTCATCCTGGGCCACCACTACCAGCGTGACGAGGTGATCGAGTTCGCCGACGTGACCGGCGACTCGTTCAAGCTGGCCCGTGACGCCGCCGCCCGCCCGGAGGCCGAGTACATCGTCTTCTGCGGCGTGCACTTCATGGCCGAATCGGCCGACATCCTCACCACCAGCGCCCAGCAGGTGATCCTGCCGGACCTGGCGGCCGGCTGCTCGATGGCCGACATGGCCACCGCCGAGCAGGTCGCCGAGTGCTGGGACGTGCTGACCGAGGCCGGCGTGGCCGACGTGACCGTGCCGGTCTCGTACATGAACTCCTCGGCCGACATCAAGGCGTTCACCGGCAAGCACGGCGGCACCATCTGCACCTCCTCCAACGCGCAGCGGGCGCTGGAGTGGGCCTTCGAGCAGGGCGAGAAGGTGCTCTTCCTGCCGGACCAGCACCTGGGCCGCAACACCGCCGTCCGCGACCTGGGCTTCTCGCTGGACGACTGCGTGCTCTACAACCCGCACAAGCCGAACGGCGGCCTGACCGCCGAGCAGCTGCGGAACGCCAAGATGATCCTCTGGCGCGGGCACTGCTCGGTGCACGGCCGGTTCTCGCTGGACTCGGTCAACGACGTGCGCGAGCGGATCCCCGGCGTCACCGTGCTGGTGCACCCGGAGTGCAAGCACGAGGTCGTCGCGGCGGCCGACATGGTGGGCTCGACCGAGTACATCATCAAGGCGCTGGACGCGGCCGAGCCGGGCTCCAAGTGGGCCATCGGCACCGAGCTCAACCTGGTGCGCCGCCTCGCCAAGGCCCACCCGGACAAGGAGGTCGTCTTCCTGGACCGGGCGGTCTGCTTCTGCTCGACCATGAACCGGATCGACCTGCCGCACCTGGTCTGGGCGCTGGAGTCGCTGGTCGAGGGCCGGGTGCCGAACGTGATCACCGTCGACCCGGAGACCGAGAAGTACGCCAAGGCCGCGCTGGACCGGATGCTGGCCCTGCCGTAGTCGAGGCAAGCGCAAGGGCGGGCACCGTGACCGGTGCCCGCCCTTTCGCGTACCACGTGTGACTACTCCGCGAAGCCGGGGATGATGCCCTCGCCCTCGGAGAGCAGCATCGCCTTGACCTGCTCGATCGTCGCCTCGGCGTCCGGGAGGATCAGGTCGGAGGGCTCCAGCGAGTCGTCCGGCAGCGGCGTGCCGAGCTCCTTGACCGCGTCGAGGAGCCTGCCGAGCGCTGCCCGGAACTGCTCCTCGTCGCCCGACTCCAGTGCGGTGAGCAGCTCGTCGTCGAGCTGGTTGAGCCGGTTCAGGTGGTCGTCGCCCACCTGGAACTGCCCCTCACCCATGACCCGCATGATCATGCCGGTGTTTCTCCTAGCTCTCCGCGCAGAGGTCGGCTACTTGTTGTAGTTGATCTTGTTGCCCTCGGGCTTGCCCTGCTCGATCGCCTGGGGGGCGGGAGCCGGGGTGCCACCGGTGAGCTCGGCCTTCATCCGGGCCAGCTCCAGCTCGACGTCGGACCCGCCGGCCACGCGCTCCAGCTCGGCCTCGATGTCGTCCTTGCGGCCGAGGCCGCTGTTGTCGTCGAGCGCGCCGGAGGCGAGCAGCTCGTCGATCGCACCGGCCCGGGCCTGCATCTGGGCCGTCTTGTCCTCGGCCCGCTGGATGGCCAGGCCCACGTCGCCCATCTCCTCGGAGATGCCGGAGAAGGACTCCGCGATGCGGGTCTGCGCCTGGGCGGCCGTGTAGGTGGCCTTGATGGTCTCCTTCTTGGTGCGGAAGGCGTCCACCTTGGCCTGCAGGCGCTGGGAGGCGAGCGTGAGCTTCTCCTCCTCGGCCTGCAGCTGCTGGTACTGCGTCTCCAGATCGGTGATCTGGGACTGCATGTTGGCCTTGCGCGTGAGCGCCTCTCGGGCCAGGTCCTCGCGGCCGAGCGAGAGCGCCTTGCGGCCCTGCTCCTCGTACTTCGCCGACTGCTGCTGGAGCTGCGTCAGCTGGAGCTCCAACCGCTTCCGGGAAGTGGCCACGTCGGCGACGCCCCGGCGCACCTTCTGCAGCAGCTCCAACTGCTTCTGGTACGAGTAGTCGAGCGTCTCGCGCGGGTCCTCCGCCCGGTCCAGGGCCTTGTTCGCCTTGGAGCGGAAGATCAGCCCCATACGCTTCATGATTCCGTCGCTCATGGGCCTCGGGTGCCCCCTTCTCGGGCCTGCGGTCGTCTCGTGCTGACAGGAGTGCAGTGTATGTGCAGCGAGCGGCTCGCCGCAGTGCACCTGCCTGCAACAAGAGTGCTACAACCGAGGGCCGTGCGGCATCGTCCCTGGGGTGGAGGACACCCCCGGCCATGATCCACCGCAAGGAGGGGATCCCGTAGGGGACACGCCGGGGAGCGTTCGAGTGGGATCGATACCGGTTCGGGTCCGACGGCACGGGAACAACGGGTCGGGCACCACGTACGCTGGTGGTGTGTTCCGACGCCGCTCTGAAGAAGCCTCCTCCGCCACCGCGCTGGCCGAGCAGGACGAGACCACCCAGCCCCGTGACCCGCAGGCCCCCAAGGGCCGCCCGACCCCCAAGCGCAGCGAGGCCGAGGCCCACCGCCGCACCCGGGTGACGGTGCCCAAGGACCGCAAGGAGGCCGCCAAGCAGTCGCGGGACCGGATGCGGGCCGAGCGCGAGAAGCAGCGCACCGCGCTCCTGGAGGGCGACGAGCGCTACCTGCCGGCCCGTGACAAGGGCCCGGTGCGCAAGTTCGCCCGTGACTACATGGACTCGCGCTGGTCGCTGGCCGAGTTCTTCCTGCCGTACGCCGTCGTGGTGCTGATCCTCAGCGTCACCCGGGTGCAGACCCTGCAGCTGCTCTCCACGCTGCTCTTCCTGGTCTTCTTCATCCTGGTGATCGCGGACTTCGCCCGGCTGGGCCTCGGCCTGCGCAAGTCGCTGGCCAACCGCTTCCCGGGCCAGAACACCCGCGGTGCCGTGGCCTACGCGCTGATGCGCACCCTCCAGATGCGCCGGCTGCGCCTGCCCAAGCCGCAGGTCAAGCGGGGCGAGCGGCCCTGACCGGCGAGCCCGTCCCGCCGCACGCGGCCGCACCGCAGCACTCCGCGGTGCCGCCGTACTCGTCCTGGGCGATGCCCTCGGCGACGGGGTGGGCCCAGGGCATCGAGCCGTACGGCCTCCCCGGCCAGCAGGCCGGCGGCCACGACCGGCTGCCGGCCCTCGGCGTCCCGCAGCCCGCGCGATCCTGGCTGGACCGGCAGGGCGGGCTGCGCCGGCTGGTCCGCCAGGAGCTGGTCGCCCGGCAGCTGGCCGAGCGCCTGGCCGGGCGGGACGAGCTACGGGTGCTGGACGTGGGCTGCGGCCAGGGCACCCAGGCGCTGCGCCTGGCCCGGGACGGGCACCTGGTGACCGGGCTCGACCCGGACGCCGTGACACTGGGCGCCGCCCAGGCCGCGCTGGCCGCCGAACCGGCCGAGGTGCGCGACCGGGTGCGGCTGCTGCACGGGGACGGGCACAGCTGCGGCCGCTGGTTCGGCCCGCGCAGCTTCGACGTGGTGCTCTGCCACGGCGTGCTGATGTACCTCTCCGACCCGGACCCGATGCTGGCCTCGCTGGCCCGGATGCTGGCGCCCGGCGGGCTGCTCTCGCTGCTGGTGCGCAACGCGGACGCGCTGGCCATGCGCCCCGGGCTGACCGGGGACTGGCGGGCGGCACTGGCCGCCTTCGACTCCCCGCGCTACACCAACGGGCTGGGCCTGACCGCCCGCGCCGACCACCTGCTCGACCTGGCGGAGACGCTCAAGGAGCTCTCGGTGCCGCTGCGGCACTGGTACGGGGTGCGCGTCTTCACCGACACCACCCCCGAGGACGCCGCCCCGGTGGACGGGCGCCAGCTCGCCCAGCTGATCGACGCCGAGGAGCGGGCCGGCCGGGAGGACCCGTACCGGCGGGTGGCCGCCCTCCTGCACGTCGTCGGCGAGAAGTAGACGGCCACTCCGCTACGGGGCCACTCCGCTATGGGGCTCAGCCCTCGTGCAGGCTCATCGAGTAGATGACACTGTCGTCCTCGACCAGGACGGCCTTGTCGATGCCGCTCTCCAGCAGGCCGCGCCACTCCTCGCCGATCCAGGACTCGGCGTCACCCTGGCTCGGGTGCTCCTCGGACTTACCGGTCACGGTGCCGTCCGCCTTCTCGTAGCGCCAGGTCCACCCCATGCCGAGCTCCTCCCGTTCGTACCGCTTCGTGCCGCTGCTGCTGCGAACAGTAGCCTGCCCACCCGCTCCCGCCCCATGCCCCGTCCGGATGCCCCGTCCGGCAGGATGGGCCCCATGGCACTCCCCCGCACCCTGATCCTCGGCGGCGCCCGCTCCGGCAAGTCCACCCGGGCCGAGCAGCTGCTGGCCGGCCACCCGGACGTGCTGTACGTCGCCACCGGCGGCGACCGGGGCGGTGACGAGGACTGGGCGCACCGCGTGGACCTGCACCGGAGCCGGCGGCCCGCCTCCTGGCGGACGGCGGAGACCTGCGACCTGGAGGCCGTGCTGGCCGACCGGGCGGACGGCGCGCCGGTGCTGGTGGACTGTCTGGCACTCTGGCTGACCCACGTGATGGACGAGTGCGACGCCTGGGCCGAGGAGGGCTGGCACCGGGGCGCCGAGGCGGCGGTGCTGGCTCGCTGCCGGGCGCTGGCCGAGGCCTGGCGGGCCACGGAGCGTCAGGTGGTGGCCGTCTCCAACGAGGTGGGGATGGGCGTGGTGCCGGCCACGGCGGCCGGGCGGCGGTTCCGCGACACCCTGGGCCGGCTGAACATGGACGTGGCCGAGGGCTCGGAGCGGGTGCTGCTGGTAGTCGCCGGGCAGGTGCTGACCGTCAAACCCGTTGGCGTGTAGCCTTCCGAGCGATGGACACCACCGTGGATCTCGATACCTTCTCCTCCCTCGTCGAGCGCCCTGACGAGAGCGCCCGCCGGGCCGCCGAGGAGCGCTGGCAGCAGCTGGACAAGCCGCGTGGCGGTCTCGGCCAGCTGGAGGAGCTCGGCGCCTGGCTCGCCTCCGTGCAGGGGGCCGCGCCGGTGCGGCCGCTGGGCGCCGCCAAGGTGCTGCTCTTCGCGGGCGACCACGGCGTCGCCTCGCTCGGGCTCTCCCGCGCGGGCGAGCCCGGCCGCACCGCCGAGCGGGTGCACGCCGTGCTGGAGGGGACCGCCCCGGTCGCCGTGCTGGCCAACCGCTACGGCGCCGAGGTGCGGGTGGTCGACCTGGCGGTGGACGCCCCCGAGGGCGAGTTCCCCGCCGAGGTGACCCGCTTCCGCGTCCGCCGGGGCTCCGGCCGGATCGACGTCGAGGACGCGCTCACCGCCGAGGAGGCCGCCCGGGCCTTCCAGTCCGGGGTCGCGATCGCCGACGAGGAGGCCGACGCCGGCACCGACCTGGTGATCCTGGGCGACCTCGGAGTGGGCTCGACCACCCCGGCCGCCGTGCTGATCGGCGCGCTCTGCGGCACCGACGCCGCGGCCGTCACCGGGCGCGGCTCGGGCATCGACGACCACACCTGGATGGTCAAGTGCGCCACCGTCCGCGACTCGCTGCGCCGGGCCCGCCCGGTGCTCGGCGACCAGCTGGCGCTGCTCGGCGCGGTGGGCGGCGCGGACTTCGCCGCGATCACCGGCTTCCTGCTCCAGGCCGCCGCGCGCAAGCTGCCGGTGGTGCTCGACGGCGTGGTCTCCGCCGCCTGCGCGCTGGTCGCCCAGCGGGTGGCCTTCCGGGCACCCGAGTGGTGGCGGGCCGGGCAGATCTCCGGCGAGCCCGCCCAGGCCAAGGCCTTCGACCGGCTGACCCTCACCCCGGTGCAGGGCCTCGGGGTGGCGATGGGCGAGGGCGTCGGCGCCCTGCTCACCCTGCCGCTGCTCCAGGCCGCCTCGGACACCCTGGCCGAGCCGGCCGACACCCTGACCGTCACCAAGGTGACCCGCACGCCGAAGGAGCCGCCGCGGCTGCCCACCGCCGCGGAGCTGCTCGGCCGGCTCTGATGCTCGACGGCTTGCGCTTCGCCTTCGGCACGCTCTCGGTGCTGCGGGTCCGGGTCGACCGCTGGGACCGCGAGACGGCCGGCCGGGCCATGCTCGCCGCCCCGCTGGTCGGCCTGGTGCTCGGCGGCCTGGCCGCCGGCGCCGGGGCCCTGGTCGCCTGGCGCGGCGGCGGCGGTCTGCTGGCCGCCACGGCCGCGGTGGCCGCGCTCGCCGCGCTGACCCGGGGTCTGCACCTGGACGGGCTGGCCGACGTGGCGGACGGTCTGGGCAGCGGCAAGCCCGCCGAGGACGCCCTGCGGATCATGAAGCAGTCGGACATCGGCCCGTTCGGGGTGCTCACCCTGGTGCTCACCCTGCTGGCCCAGCTCGCCGCGCTGGCCGGGGAGTTCGGCCGCTCCCCCGGGCGCGGGGCGCTCGCCGTGCTGACCGCCGCGCTGGCCGCCCGCTGCGCGCTGGCCTGGGGCTGTCTGCGCCCGGTGCCCGCCGCCCGCCCGGGCGGGCTGGGCGCGATGGTGGCCGGCACCGTGCCCCCGGCCGGCGCCCTGGCCGTCTCCGCCCTGTGCGTCGCCGGCCTGTGCGCCGCCGCCGTCACCCTCGGTGACTGGCGCTACCCGGTGGCGCTGACGGCGGGCCTGGCCTGCGCCTGGCTGCTGCTGCGCCGCTGCGTGCGGCGGTTCGGGGGCATCACCGGGGACGTGCTCGGGGCGATGGCCGAGACCGCCGGGACGGCCGCCCTGCTCGCCCTCGCGCTGACGAGGTGACACCCCGCCTCCCGGACCGCGCCGGGGAATTGAGCAGGTGTCAGTGGCCCGTGTCCGGACGGCCCCCGTACCGTTGCCTGGAGTGACCGGAAGCCGGTGACCGGTGGGCGTCGGCATCATCCCAACATGCGGACTACCATGCGGGGAGCATCTCGTAGCCCAGCGCCCGCCGCCGGGCGTGGACCGCGAAAAGAACAGGACGCATTTACGTGACTGTACTGTCTGTGAGCACCTCCTCCGCCGCCGCGCTGCGCGCGGACGCGGTGGTCGTCGGTGTCGCCAAGGGCCCCAAGGGCCTGGTGCTGGCCCCCGGCGCCGAGGCCGTGGCCGAGGCCTTCGACGGCAAGCTGCTCGACCTCCTCACCACCCTGGGTGCCGCCGGCGCCGAGGGCGAGGCCGTCAAGCTGCCCGCCGCCGCCGGCCTGAAGGCCGCGCTGGTGCTGGCCGTCGGCCTGGGCGAGGCCACCGAGGAGGGCTACTCGGCCGAGGCCCTGCGCCGCGCCGCCGGTGTCGCCGCCCGTGCGCTCTCCGGCCTCAAGAAGGCCGCGCTGGCCCTGCCGGCCGCCGCCGAGGAGGAGTTCGAGGCCGTCGCGCTCGGCGGTCTGCTCGGCGCGTACGAGTACACCACCTACAAGGGCGACGCGGGCAAGGGCCCGGTCGGCGAGCTGGTGCTGCTGACCGACCGCAAGGGCAGCAAGGACGCCAAGGCGGCCGCCGAGCGCGCCACCGCGCTGGGCGAGGAGATCAACCGCGCCCGCGACCTGATCAACGCCGCGCCGAACGACCTGCACCCGAAGGCCTTCGCCACCATCGCCCAGGCGGTCGGCAAGGAGCACGGCCTCAAGGTCGAGGTCTGGGACGAGAAGGCGCTCACCAAGGGCGGCTTCGGCGGCATCCTCGGCGTCGGCAACGGCTCCGCCAACCCGCCCCGGCTGGTCCGGGTGGCCTACACCCACCCGAAGGCCAAGCAGACCATCGCGCTCGTCGGCAAGGGCATCACCTACGACTCGGGCGGCATCTCGCTCAAGCCGGCCGGCCACAACGAGACCATGAAGTGCGACATGTCCGGCGCCGCCGCCGTGTTCGCCACCATCGTGGCCGCCAAGCGCCTGGGCCTCCAGGTCAACATCACCACCTGGCTCGCCCTCGCCGAGAACATGCCCTCCGGCACCGCCACCCGCCCGGGTGACGTGCTGCGCATGTACGGCGGCAAGACCGTCGAGGTGCTCAACACCGACGCCGAGGGCCGCCTGGTGCTGGCCGACGCGATCACCAAGGCCGGCGAGGAGAACCCGGACGTCATCATCGACGTCGCGACCCTCACCGGTGCCATGGTCTTCGCGCTGGGCAACCGCACCTTCGGCGTGATGTCCAACAGCGACGAGCTGCGCAACCGCCTGCACGCCACCGCCGACTCGGTGGGCGAGGCCGCCTGGCCGATGCCGCTGCCGGCCGACATGCGCAAGAGCATGACCGAGTCCAGCATCGCCGACATGGCCAACATGGGTGAGCGGATGGGCGGCGGCCTGGTGGCCGGCCTGTTCCTCCAGGAGTACGTCAACGAGGGCACCGACTGGGCGCACCTCGACATCGCGGGCCCGGCCTTCCACGAGGGCGCGGCCTACGGCTACACCCCCAAGGGCGGCACCGGCTCGGCGATCCGGACCCTGGTCCGCTTCGCGGAGGAGACCGCCGCGGGCGCCTGATCCCACGGCCCGCGGCCTGGTCCCCCGGCCCGCAGAGGAAGGCCCGGCGCTGCTGCGCCGGGCCTTCCGGTGTCCCCGTCCGCCCCGAATCGAAGTTACCAACCGGTAATCTGACTGATCTTGCGGCGCAACCGTGTTCGCCCCGGGCGAAACTTTGTTCCGTACGGTGGAACTCCGTCGGGTCGATGCGCCCGACCGTCCGCTTGACGGCCTTGGCCACACGGCCCTGACCAGCGGGTATACCCTGGCAGGCGGGCCGAACGGCCCCCTGTCCCACCCCTTGGGCACCCCCCGGGGGTGGACCCGGACATCAGCCGCCGTGAACAAGTGCGAAGATGTATTTCCGGCATGACCGGGCGCCTTACCAGGCACCCCCGGCACCGACCGGACCGCGACCGGCCCGGCGATCCACACCTCATTGCATGGAGGACGTGACGTGGCGAACGACGCCAGCACCGTTTTCGACGTAGTCATTCTCGGAGGCGGAAGCGGCGGTTACGCCGCGGCGCTCCGCGCCGCTCAGCTGGGTCTGAGCGTGGCCCTGATCGAGAAGGGCGAGCTGGGCGGCACCTGCCTGCACCGGGGCTGCATCCCGACCAAGGCGCTGCTGCACGCCGCCGAGATCGCCGACGAGACCCGTGAGGCCGCGGACTTCGGTGTCCTCGCGACCTTCCAGGGCATCGACATCAACGGCGTCCACAAGTACAAGGACGACGTGATCTCGGGCCTGTACAAGGGCCTCCAGGGCCTGGTGGCCTCCCGCAAGGTCCACTACATCCAGGGCGAGGGCAAGCTCTCCTCGCAGACCTCGGTGGACGTGAACGGCCAGCGCATCGAGGGCCGCCACATCGTCCTCGCCACCGGCTCCGTGCCGAAGTCGCTGCCGGGCCTGAACATCGACGGCGACCGCGTGATCTCCTCGGACCACGCGCTCAAGCTCGACCGCATCCCGAAGTCGGCCGTCATCCTCGGCGGCGGCGTGATCGGTGTCGAGTTCGCCTCCGTCTGGAAGTCCTTCGGCGTCGACGTCACCATCGTCGAGGCCCTGCCGCACCTGGCCCCGCTGGAGGACGAGAACTCCTCCAAGCTGCTGGAGCGCGCCTTCCGCAAGCGTGGCATCAAGTTCGAGCTCAAGGCCCGCTTCTCCGGCGTCGAGTACACCGCCGACGGTGTCCGCGTCTCCACCGAGAACGGCAAGCAGATCGACGCCGACCTGCTGCTCGTCGCCATCGGCCGCGGCCCGGTCTCGGCCGGCCTCGGCTACGAGGAGAACGGTGTCGCGATGGACCGCGGCTACGTCCTCGTCGACGAGTACATGCGCACCAACGTGCCCACCATCTCGGCCGTCGGCGACCTCGTCCCGACCCTCCAGCTCGCCCACGTCGGCTTCGCCGAGGGCATCCTGGTCGCCGAGCGCCTGGCCGGCCTCAAGGCCGTGCCGATCGACTACGACGGCGTGCCGCGGGTGACCTACTGCAACCCCGAGGTCGCCTCCGTCGGCATCACCGAGGCCAAGGCCGTCGAGCTGTACGGCAAGGACAAGGTCGTCACCCTCAAGTACAACCTCGCGGGCAACGGCAAGAGCAAGATCCTCAAGACCGCCGGCGAGATCAAGCTCGTCCAGGTCAAGGACGGCGCCGTGGTCGGCGTGCACATGGTCGGCGCGCGCATGGGCGAGCAGGTCGGCGAAGCCCAGCTCATCTACAACTGGGAGGCGCTGCCCGCCGAGGTCGCGCAGCTCATCCACGCCCACCCCTCGCAGTCCGAGGCCCTGGGCGAGGCGCACCTGGCGCTGGCCGGCAAGCCGCTGCACGCGCACGACTGATCGCGCCCCACACCCTTCCCCTTCCCTGTACGAAAGACTTGATAGGAGTCGCTGAAACCATGGCGGTCTCAGTAACACTGCCCGCACTGGGCGAGAGCGTTTCCGAGGGCACGGTCACCCGCTGGCTCAAGGCCGAGGGCGAGCGCGTGGAGGCCGACGAGCCGCTGCTCGAGGTCTCGACCGACAAGGTCGACACCGAGATCCCGGCGCCGGTCTCCGGCATCCTGGCCGCGATCAAGGTCGGCGAGGACGAGACGGTCGAGGTCGGCGCCGAGCTGGCCATCATCGACGACGGCTCCGGCGCTCCGGTCGCCGCCGCCGCTCCGGCCGAGGCCGCTGCCCCGGCCGCGCCGGCCGCCCCCGTGGCCGAGGCCCCCGCTGCCCCGGCTCCGGTCGCCGAGGCTCCGGCCGCCGCTCCCGCCGCCGCCGCTCCCGCCGGTGACGCCACCCCGGTGGTGCTCCCCGCGCTGGGCGAGAGCGTCACCGAGGGCACCATCACCCGCTGGCTCAAGGCCGAGGGTGACACCGTCGAGGTCGACGAGCCGCTGCTCGAGGTCTCCACGGACAAGGTCGACACCGAGATCCCGTCGCCGGTCGCCGGCGTCCTGGTGAAGATCCTGGTCGGCGAGGACGAGACCGCCGAGGTCGGCGCACAGCTCGCGCTGATCGGTGCCGCGGGTGCCGCTGCTCCGGCCGCCGCCCCGGCCGCCCCGGCTCCGGTGGCCGCTCCGGCCCCGGTCGCCGCGCCGGCCCCCACCGCGCCGGCTCCGGTCGCCGCTGCCCCGGCTCCGGTGGCCGCTCCGGCCCCGGTCGCCGCGCCCGCCCCCGCCGCCGCTCCGGCCCCCGTGGCCGCTGCTCCGGTCGCCGCTCCGGCCGCCGGTGACGCCTCCGACGCGTACGTGACCCCGCTGGTCCGCAAGCTCGCGGCCGAGCAGGGTGTGGCGCTCTCCGCCGTCACCGGCACCGGTGTCGGCGGTCGCATCCGCAAGCAGGACGTGCTCGCCGCCGCCGAGGCCGCCAAGACCGTGGTCGCCGCTCCGGCCGCCGCTGCCGCCGCGCCGAAGGCTGCCGCCCCCGCCGCTGCCCCGTCGCAGCTGCGTGGCCAGACGGTCAAGCTGACCCGCATGCGCAAGGTCATCGCGGACAACATGCTGAAGTCGATCCAGACCTCGGCCCAGCTGACCACCGTCGTCGAGGTGGACGTCACCAACGTGATGCGCCTGCGCGAGAAGGCCAAGGCCGGCTTCCTCGCCCGCGAGGGCGTCAAGCTCTCGCCGATGCCGTTCTTCGTCAAGGCCGCGACCGAGGCCCTCAAGGTGCACGCGGTCGTCAACTCGCGCCTCAACGACGACGACACCATCACCTACTTCGACGCCGAGCACGTGGGCATCGCGGTGGACACCGAGCGCGGCCTGATGGTGCCGGTCATCCACGACGCGGGTGACCTCAACATCGCGGGCATCGCCAAGAAGACCGCCGACCTGGCCGCTCGCACCCGCGACAGCAAGGTCAAGCCGGACGAGCTGGGTGGTGGCACCTTCACCATCACCAACACCGGCTCGCGCGGCGCGCTCTTCGACACGCCGATCATCAACATGCCGCAGTCGGCGATCCTCGGCATCGGCGCGACCGTCAAGCGCCCCGTCGTGGTCACCACGCCGGAGCTGGGCCAGACCATCGCCATCCGCGACATGGTCTACCTCGCCCTGTCGTACGACCACCGGATCGTGGACGGCGCCGACGCCGCCCGCTTCCTGGGCACCATCAAGGCCCGCCTCGAAGAGGGCGCCTTCGAGGGTGACCTCGGCCTGTAAGGCCTGGTGAACCGCCGAAGCCCCCGCCCGGTCGTGAGACCGGGCGGGGGCTTCGGCGTTGCGGCCGTCGAGCTCCGGGGAGACCACGGGCCCGGCCGCCGGGCGGGGGGAGAGCACCGGTGGCCGGGCCTGGGTGGCCGGAGGGTTCCCGAGGACCTGGGGGTGGGCCGGAACCGCTCCGAGGACCGTCTCACCCCGAATCCGCCGACCAAACCTCGCCCGGCAGATCTCGTCGGCCGTCTCTCACCCGCCGTACCTCACACGCCGTATCTCACCCGGCGCAGCGAATCGCTCGGCCGATGGCTCAGACCGACCGGACGGCCTCGGCCTGCGCGGTCAGGGCGACCGGCATCAGGGCCGACCAGGTGTCGGGGCGGGAGGGGAAGCGGATCGCCAGCGGCGTGATCGGGCCGCCGAGTTCGAGCACCAGCTGCGCGTCGGGGCCGGCCTCGGCCGCCTCGATCAGGAACTCGCGGTTGACCCCGACCTGCAGGGTGCCCGCCGACTCCCCCTTCGCCACCACGCTGAGACCGCCGGCCTCGTCCAGGCTGAGCACCGAGACCTCGTACGCCACCCCGTCCTGGGTGCGCGTCTCGCGGTGGCTGGCGCCCTCGCGGAGCGCCTCGCGCAGCGTGCCGGCGGCCAGGCTGATGCTGTGCTGCGGCTCCAGGCGCAGGATCGCGCGGTAGTCGGGGAAGTCGAAGTCGACCCGCTCACCGCCGATCTGGCTGCGGCCCACGGTGGCGGTGAGCAGCTGCCCGTCGAACTCCAGCTCCACCTCGCCCTCGGTGAGCAGCGGCCGCAGCGCGTCCGCGAAGGCCAGTGGGGCGAGCACCCGGGCGGCCGGGCCGTGCTGCCCGGTGATCGGGGCCTGCGAGAGCGCCATCCGGTGGCGGTCGGAGGCGACCAGCCGGAGCGCCTCGCCGTCGGTCTCCAGCAGGACGCCCGCCAGCTCGCCGGCGGCGGCCGCGGCGAAACGGACGGAATCCAGGGCGGCGGCCAGCTCGGCGGCGGGCACGGTCAGTCGGGTGGGGCTCATCGGTGTCTCCCAGTGGTCGATCAGCGTGCGGACCGTGGAGAGCTCGGCGCGGGCGTCGGCGAGGCCGTCCTCCAGCCGCCGCAGGTGGGTGTCCAGCACCCGGTGGGCCTGCGGCGGCGGAGCGGTGAGCACCACGGCGATCTCCGCCAGCGGCAGCCCGACCCGGCGCAGCCGGGCGATTAGCCGGGCGGCGGGCAGCTGCTCCTCCGCGTACCAGCGGTACCCGGTGCGGTCGTCCACCCGGGCGGGCCCGAACACCCCGGCCCCGTCGTAGAACCGCAGCGCACTCACGCTGAGCCCGCTGGCCCTGGCCATCTCTCCGATACTGCGCATCCCGCTCTCCACACCCCAGACCCTCCGGCCTCGACCAGGTCGAGGGTCAAGCCTCGCACTGCCCGCTGTCAGTCCATCAGGAGGACGGCGGCGCCCGCTCGGGGCGTCAACGCATGCGGGTGGGGCGGCGAGCGGGGATGCTGGAGCGGTGATGTACGAGACGGACTTCTGGCAGCTCATCGACGACAGCCGGATCGCCGCGGACGGCGACCCGGACGAGCAGGCCGACGCCCTGGTGGAGCGGCTGACGCAGCTGACCCCGGACGACGTGATCGACTTCGCCCGGCTGTTCGAGGCCCGCTTCCAGCGGGCCTACCGGACGGAGCTGTGGGGTGCGGCGCACCTGCTGCTCGACGGCGCCTCCGAGGACACCTTCGACTTCTTCCGCTGCTGGCTGATCGGCCAGGGCCGGGAGGTCTTCGAGGGCGGCCTGCACCACCCCGACGATCTGGCCGACCTGCTCTCCGACTTCGACGAGGAGGAGGACGGCGAGGCGGAGGACCTCGGCTACGCCGCCGACGAGGCCCACGAACAGCTCACCGGCCTCCCCCTCCCCGACCTCGGCACCCCCCAGCCCGCCGTCCCCGAGGGCGAGCCCCTCGACTTCGAGGACCCGGTGGTGATGGCCGAGCACTACCCGAAGCTCTGGGAACGGTACGGCCGGTCCTGACCGGCCGTCAGTCGCAGCCGTCAGTCGGTGGTGAGGCGGCGGCTCATCCAGACGTCGTCCACGTACGCGCCGTTGATCCGGAACTCCTCCGGGGAGACCCCGTCCACCTGGAAGCCGCAGCGCCCGTAGAGCCGGCGGGCCGGGGTGTTGTGGGCGAGCACCCGGAGGGTGATCCGCCGCGCGCCCTCCGCTCGGGCGGCCGCGCAGGCCGCCTCGACCAAGGCCTGGCCGACCCCGCGGCCCCGGGCGTCCGGGGAGACGGCCAGGCCGCGGATCTGGCGCACGTGCTGGTTGCTGGCCAGCGGAGTCGGCGGGGCCTGCCGCACGTACCCGAGCAGCACGCCCGCCGCCTCGGCCACCCGGAACTCCTCGGGCGGGCACCGCTCGCCGAAGAACTCGGCGTCCTCGGCCGGCTGCGGGACGACATCGCTCAGCCAGGACCAGGCGGCATGGTCGATCCGCGCCAGCTCGGGCCCGTCCTCGAGGCGGGCTACTCGTATCTGCATGGTGTGCACTCTAAGCCGGGGCGGCGGCGGGGACGGGGGTGTTTTCCGGTGACGGTGCGCGGGGTGGAGGCGGCGGGAACGGGGGTGGCGGAGCGGGCCCGGGGTGGGGGCGCGGTCAGGGTGGGGTGCACTCGTGTGGGGTGGCGGCGGGGGTCGGGGGTGGGTGGGCTGCCAGGATGGGGGGATGCGTATCGCGGTGACGGGTTCGACGGGGCTGATCGGGAGTGCGTTGGTGCGCTCGCTGGTGGCGGACGGGCACGAGGTGGTGCGGTTGGTGCGGCAGCAGTCGCGGACCGGGCCGCAGGCCGACGGGACGGTCGGGGTGGGGTGGAACCCGCACCGGCTGGAGCTGGACGCCGCCGGCCTCGACGGGGTCGAGGCGGTGGTGCACCTGGCCGGGGCGCCGGTCGGTGACCGGCGGTGGACCGCCGCGTACAAGCAGGAGATCCGGGACAGCCGGGTGCTCGGCACCGAGACGGTGGCCGGTGCACTGGCCCGGATGACCACCCCGCCCAAGGTGCTGGTGAGCGGTTCGGCCGTGGGGTACTACGGGCAGACGGGCGATCAGCTGGTCGACGAGGACTCGCCGGCGGGCGTGGACTTCCTGGCCGGGGTCTGCGCCGAGTGGGAGGTCGCCGCCCGCCCGGCGACCGAGTCGGGTGTCCGGGTGGCGTACGCCCGGACCGGCCTGGTGCTCTCCCCCGACGGCGGCGCCGGCGCCCGCCTGCTGCCGCTGTTCCGCCTGGGCCTCGGCGGCCGCCTGGGCGCCGGCACCCAGTACTGGAGCCTGATCTCCCTCGAGGACGAGGTGGCCGCCCTGCGCCACCTGATCGACACCCCCGACCTGGACGGCCCCTTCAACCTGACCGGCCCGAACCCGGTCACCAACGCCGACCTGACCACGGCCCTGGGCAGGGCACTGAACCGCCCGACCCCCTTCCCGGTCCCCGAGTTCGCCCTCCGCGCGGCCCTGGGCGAGATGGCGGTGGAGGTGGCCGGCAGCCACCGAGTCGTCCCGAAGCGACTGCTCGAGTCGGGCTTTACCTTCCGCCATGCGGATGTAGATGCAATCGTCCGGGCGGCACTATCGCCGGGGGCGCGGGGAACTGCGCGAAATCGGAAGAAGCAGAGCTGACGGCGTAGCGCCGAGCCAGTTGCACCGTCAACGGATAGTGCAACTCGGTCATATCTGTAAAAGTACGTCAGAGTGCACTGTGGGCCGCGCAGTTCCCCGCGCCCCTGTGGTTGCTCATGGGGGGCGCACGGGCTATCCGTGTGCTCCCTTCGCGTGCCCCCGCGCCTCCCTGCCTCCCGAGGATTCGCACGGGTGTCCCGGCCTGATCCTGACGTTGACTGGGCATCACCTCGTCGGACCGTGTCCCGGCTGCACGCCGGGACCAGGGAGGGAGCACACTCGTGCCCGCATACGACATCACCCGCCGCACCCGCCGGCACGCCGACCCGGACGTCGTCGTGGTCGGCGCCGGGCTCGCGGGCCTGGCGGCGGCCCGCGCGCTGACCGGGCGGGGCCTGACCGTCCAACTGTTGGAGGCGACCGAGCAGGTGGGCGGCCGGGTGGCCGCCCGTGAGCTCGACGGCTTCCGGTTGGACGACGGCGGCCAGCTGCTCAACACCGCGTACCCCGAGCTCGCCCGGCGGCTGGACCCGGCCCGGCTGGAGCTGCGCCCGCTGGCGCCCGGGGTGCTGGTGCACAGCGGCGGCCGCCGCCAGCGCTTCGGCAGCCCGCTGGACAAGGCCCGCCTCGGCGCCACCCTGGGCCGGTTCGCGCAGCAGCCGCTCGAGCGGCTGCTGAGCCGCCCGGAGACCACGGCCGCCCGCGCGCTGGCCGAGCGCGGGTTCGCGCCCCGGACGGTGGACGGCCTGCTCCGCCCGCTGCTCGGCGCGCTGCTCAGCGACCCCGCGCTCGGCACCAGCAGCCGGGTCGCCGACCTGGTACTGCGCAGCTACGCCCGGGGGCGGCTCTGCCTGCCCGCGCACGGAATGGCGAGCCTGCCCGAACAGCTCGCCGAGGGGCTGCCGGCCGGCACGCTCCGGCTGGGCGTGCAGGTCACCGCCGTCAGCGCCGACGGCGTGGAGACGGCCGCGCACGGCCGGATCGCGGCCCGCGCGGTGGTGGTCGCGGCCGACGCGCGGAGCGCCGTCGGGCTGCTCCCGGGGCTGCGGCTGCCGGACTTCCACCCCGTCACCACGTACTACCACGCGGCCGACCGCTCGCCGCTGGCCGAGCCGGTGCTACTGCTCGACGCCGACCGCGCCGGCGGCCGCTCGGGCGTCTCGCACTCGCTGGTGCTCACCGAGCTGGACGCCTCGTACGCGCCGCCCGGGCGGGCGCTGATCGCCACCACCGTGCTCGGCCGCCGCACCTTCGACGGCGGCGGCCCGGCCGGCCACGAACCGGAGGTCCGCCGCCGGCTCGCCGAGCTGTACGGGCAGCCGACCACGGGCTGGGAGTTCCTGAGCATGCGCCACCAGCCGGACGCCGTCCCGGCGATGCCGCCACCGCACAACCTGCGCCGCCCGGTCCGGGTGCTGGCCGGCCTGTACGTCTGCGGCGACCACCGCGACACCAGCACCATCCAGGGCGCCCTGGTCTCCGGCCGCCGCGCGGCCGAAGCCGTCCTGCGGGACGTGGGGCTGCCCCGCGAGCCGCTGGTCGAGGAGGCCGCCGCCTAGGGCACGTATTCGGTTGTGATCACGGGGCGGTTTTGGTGAGGTCTTTGATCCAGATCATCGCGCCGCGGAGGTGGAGGCCGGCGAGGTAGCTGCCGGGGGTCTTGTCGTATCGCGTGGCGATGCCTCGCCAGGCCTTCAGCTTGTTGATCAGGCGCTCGACGGTGTTCCGCTCCCTGTAGAGGTCGGTGTCGTGGCTGACGGGCCGGCCGCCCTTGCTGCCTTTCTTCTTCCGGTTGGCGGCCTGGTCCTTCTTCTCGGGGATGACCGCCTTGATACGGCGACCGCGCAGGTGGGCGCGGTTGGCGCGGGAGGAGTAGGCCTTGTCCCCGGCGACCGCGTCGGGCCGGGTGCGGGGGCGGCCGACGGGCCCGCGGACCCGCACCTTCTCCAGGACGGGGATGAACTGCGGGCTGTCGGCGGCCTGCCCCTCGGTCAGAATGAACGCCAGCGGGCGGCACCTGCGCTCGCCGGCGACGTGGACCTTGCTGGTCTGTCCGCCTCTGGAGCGTCCGAGCAGGGCGGCCTTCAGGCGGAGCCTTCGCCTGCGTCGGACGCGTCGGAGCTCGTCCCGTTCCGGGTCGTGTGCGGTGTCCTGTCCGTCTTGTCCCTGCGGGCCGCCCCTTTTTGCCGGGCCTTCTCCGCCTCCTCGGCGGCCTTCTCCAGGTCGGCGAGCGTGTCGGGGTCAAGGTGCATCCCGGCGGCGTCGTGGTGGGCCCGGATGGTGGTGGAATCCACGCTGACCAGCGAGAGGTCCACCTCGCCCCGTCTGGCGGCTTCCGTGATCGCGCCCTCCAGCAGGGCCTCGAACACCCTGGCGTCCCTCCACTGCCGGAAGCGGTTGTGGACGGTCGACCAGGCGCCGAACTCGCTCGGCATCTCCCGCCACTGGCCGCCCGTCCGAAACCGCCAGATCACGCCCTCGAACTGGCGGCGCAGCCGCTCGGGGTACGGGCCGTACTCGCCGATCGGCAGGTACGGCTCGATGAACTCCCACTCGGCATCGGTCAGTTGCACACGCGTCACACAACACGATCTACCGGATCAGGCACGAGCGCGAGGGCGAAACCCACAAAGTGATCACAACCCGATACGTGCCCTAGGGGCTGTCCGGCCGATCACGCCGGATCAGCGGGCGCCGTTGGAGGGCCCCTCCTGCCCGTTGGCGGGCAAGGAGGGCGCGTGCATCGGCGGCGCCGACGCGGGGGTACCTCCCGGCCGAAGGCTGGGGGCGAGTCCATGCGGAGCATCGGCGACTGAGGAGAAGCCGGCGAGGTGCGCACCCCAACGGCGCCCGCCCGGCGTGATCGGCCGGACAGCCCCTAGCTTCCACGTCGGGCGCCGTCCGGCGTGGCACCATGACCGATATGACGCATAGTCGGACATTCCGCCCGGGTGGCGCCCGGTGAGCAGCACGGTGGACGCGCAGTCGTTGATCGTCATCCCGGCCTGCGCGGTGGCCGCGCCGCTGATCGCGGACCGGGCGCTGCGCTGGCTGGCGGTGCCCACGGTGGTGTTCGAGATCCTGCTCGGGGTGATCGTCGGGCCGGACGTGCTGGGGTGGGCCTCCTCGGACGACCTGATCGCGGCGCTCTCCGACTTCGGCCTGGCGATGCTGATGTTCCTGGCCGGGTACGAGATCGACTTCGTCCGGCTGCGCGGCGGCCCGCTCGGGCGGGCGCTGACCGCCTGGGCGGTCACACTGGCCGCCGCGCTCGGCTTCGGCGCGCTGGTCAACCCGAAGCCGCTGGACGGGGCGTTCGCCGGGCTGGTGCTCACCACGACCGCGCTCGGCACCATCCTGCCGATCCTGCGGGACTCCGGGGAGCTGCCCACCCCGTTCGGCGCGATGACGATGGCGACCGGGGCGGTGGGCGAGTTCGGGCCGATCGTGGCCATCGCGGTGCTGCTGAGCGGCAATTCGCCGGCCCGTTCGGCCGTCATCCTGGGCGCCTTCGCGCTGATCACCGTGGTCGCGATCGGCTACGCCCGCCGGCCCCGGCCGGCCTGGGCCACCCGGCTGATCCGCCGCACCCTGCGCACCTCGGGCCAGTTCGCGATCCGGCTGGTCTTCCTGGTGCTCGCCGCGATGGTCGCGGCGGCCCTCTGGCTCGACCTGGACATGCTGCTGGGCGCCTTCACCGCCGGGATCGTCTGCCGGCTGCTGCTGGCCGATGTCGCCGAGGCGGAGGAGGAGTTGATCGAGGCCAAGCTGGAGGGGGTCGGGTTCGGCTTCCTGGTGCCGGTCTTCTTCGTGGTGAGCGGGATGAACTTCGACCTCAAGGCGCTGCTGAAGGACCCGGGCACCCTGCTGCTCGTCCCGGTCTTCCTGGGCCTGCTGGCGCTGGTGCGGGGCGTGCCGGTGGCCCTCCTGGCCCCGCCGGGCCTGCGGGCCCGGGAGCGGGCCTCCCTGGGCCTCTACGGGGCCACCGCGCTGCCCCTGGTGGTGGTCATCACCGGCATCGAGGTGGACGCGGGGCACCTGCGGTCCTCCACCGCGGCGGCGCTGGTGGGGGCGGGGATGCTCTCGGTGCTGGTCTTCCCGTTGCTGGCGCAGCGGCTCAGGGGCGAACGGCCGGTCACTCCGGTGGAAGGACCGCGGGTGCGGGCCGAGAGCTGGTGATCAACTATTCGGGCGCACCGGTCAGTTGCACTATCCAGGGGCGCGAGGAACTGCGCGCTGCGGGAGGCCGCGGCGCCGTACCTTCCGGTTTCGCGCAGTTCCCCGCGCCCCTGAAAAACTCAGACCACCCCCGCCTGGCGGGCCGCCTCGTCGAAGGCACGGGCCGCCGCGCTGACCCGGTACGGGGTGAGGCGGCGGTGGAAGTCGCGCAGGTATTCGACCGTCCGGGCGGACCGCATCTCGCCCGCCGCGCGTAGGGATTCGGTGGCCATCGCGCAGGCCTCGTCCACGTCGCCCATGCCGAGGCGGGCGGTGGCGAGCACCATCCGGCAGAAGATCCGGCTGCGGGCGTAGGCGGGGGCGCGCAGGCGCAGGGACTTCTCCGCGTGCTGGGCGGCGGGGCGCCACTGCTGGAGGTCGCGGTAGCAGTGGGCGAACTCGTCGGCCACCTGGGCCTCGTCGAAGAAGCGGGCCCAGGAGGGCACTTCGTCGCTCGGCCGGCCGGCCGCCAGGGCGCGCTCGCAGCGGACCAGGGCGGTGGTGCAGGAGCGCACGTCGCCCATCAGCGCGTGGCCCCGGGCCTCGGCCGCGTGCATCAGGGACTGGACCACCGGGGCCGCCGCCGTGCCGACGCCCTGCTGGGCGACCCGGGCCAGCTGGATGGCCTCCCGGCCGTGGCCGAGGTGCACGGCCTGCTGGCTCATGGTGGCCAGCACGTACCCACCGAGCACCCTGTCCCCCGCCGCCTGGGAGAGCCGGAGCGCCTGGACGAAGTACCGCTGGGCCAGGCCGTGGGCGGCGATGTCGAAGGAGGTCCAGCCCGCGAGCCTGGTCAGGTCGGCCACCGCACCGAACAGCGCCCGGCCGATCTGCTCGCCGTAGCGGCCGCGCAGCATCGGCTCGGCCTCGCTCTCCAGGTACCGCACCAGGGCCTGCCGGGCGTGGCCGCCGCCGTAGGCCTGGTCGAGGGCGCGGAAGAGGTCGCCGACGGCCCGGATGGCCGCGATGTCGCCCCGGCCGACCCGCAGCGCCGGGCGCTGCTCGCGCAGGGCCGGCTCCTCGGGCTGGGCCGGGCGGCCGGTGGCGCCGCCCCGGCTCTGCGCGGGCACCCGGGCCAGCTGGGCGGCCCGGGCGGCGGGCTCGCCCGGCCGGGGCTCGCCGGGCCGGGCCTCGGGCTGGGCGGACGGGGAGCCGTCCCGGGCCACCCGCTCGTCGGTGCGGCCGATCAGCCAGTCCCGGCTGGGCACCACGAGCCCGGCCGGGGTGAAGGCGATCCGGCGCAGCTCGGACTGCGAGCCGCTGTCCTTGCGCCACATGCTGGCGACGATGTCCACCGCCTCCTGCGGCGTCTCGGCGAACTCGAGACCGGCGTAGACCGGGGCGCAGGCGTCCAGGCCGATGTCCTGGGCGGTGAGCCGGCGGCCGAGCCGGCGGGTGAAGACCTCGGCGATCAGCGCCGGGGTGGCGCCGCGCGGCTGCTGGCCGCGGAGCCAGCGGGTGACCGAGGTCTTGTCGTAGCGCAGGTCGAGGCCGTGCTCCAGGCCGAGTTGGTCGACCCGCCGGGCGAGCCCGGCGTGCGAGAAGCCGGCCTCCTCGATCAGGGCGGCCAGCCGTGGGTTCTGCGGCCGCGCGGCGGCCGACCCCGGCTCCTGGTCAGGGGCGCTGTCCAGGGAGGCGTCGGCCGGGTCTGAGGCGTGCGGCGCTGCCCCGGCCTGCCCGTCGTGCGGGTGGAGCGGGTCGAGCGGTCCGTACGCCGGGCTGTCGGTTGCAGGCCGTTGGGGCATATCAGTCAACACCTCTCGGACGCCTCACCGGTCCCCCCGGTAGCCGGAGCCGCGCCCCCTGTCGGGAATCGGCGTGAATGTAGCGAGCATTTCGGCGCTATGGGTGGATCTGGGCAGGCAATCCTCCGAACGGGTGACGCATTGGCGCCCGTTGTGGGGAAGCTCGGGGCCAGCGTGTTTGGCTGGGACAGCCTCTACGGGCCGCCCCAGCGCAGTAGTGGTCGGCACCATCCCTTCCTCCCGGGCTGTGGTGGTCGGCCCCATGGGAGTGCGGGCCCGCTGTTCCTACCGTTCTCGGCCATGGACACCACAGCACCGCGCCCGCTCGACGGCCGGACGGCCCTCGTCACCGGCGCCGCCTCGGGGATCGGCCGGGCCTGCGCCGAAGCCCTCGCCGCCGCGGGGGCGAGGGTCTACGTCGTCGACCTGGCCGCCGCGCCCGCCCGCGAACTCGCCGAGCTGATCGGCGGCGAGGCGCACATCGCCGATCTGGCCGACCCGGCGGCCGTGGACGCCCTGCCGGACGACGCCGACATCGTCGTCAACAACGCGGGCCTCCAGCACGTCGCGCCGCTGCACGAGTTCCCGCCCGAGCGGTTCACCCAGATCCAGCGGGTCATGGTCGAGGCGCCGTTCCGCATCCTGCGGCGCACGCTCCCCCGGATGTACCAGCGCAACTGGGGGCGCGTGGTCAACATCTCCTCGGTGCACGGCCTGCGGGCCAGCCCCTACAAGGCCGCCTACGTGACGGCCAAGCACGGCCTGGAGGGCCTCAGCAAGACCGTGGCCCTGGAGGGCGCCCCGCACGGCGTCACCAGCAACTGCGTCAACCCCGGGTACGTCCGCACCGCCCTGGTGGAGCGTCAGATCGCCGACCAGGCCGCCACCCACGGCATCCCGGAGAGCGAGGTGATCGAGCGGATCATGCTCGACCGCACCGCCCTCAAGCGCCTGATCGAGCCCGAAGAGGTCGCCCAGCTCGCCCTCTGGCTCTGCACCCCGCCCGCCTCGTACATCACCGGCGCCAGCCTGCCCGTAGACGGCGGCTGGACGGCCCACTGACGCCCCCTCGGAGACCCCCTGTGTCCAACAAGCTCTGGAAAGTGGTCGGCGCCAGCCTGATCGGCACCACCGTCGAGTGGTACGACTACTTCCTCTACGGATCGGCCGCCGCGCTGGTCTTCGGCAAGGTGTTCTTCCCCCACAGCGACCCGCTGACCGGCACCCTGCTCTCCTTCCTCACCTACGCCATCGGCTTCGCCGCCCGCCCGCTCGGCGCCCTGGTCTTCGGCCACTTCGGCGACCGGATAGGCCGCAAGCGCCTGCTGGTGGTCAGCCTGCTGCTGATGGGTGGTGCCACCACCCTGATCGGCTGCCTGCCCACCTACAACCAGGCCGGGGTGCTGGCGCCGATCCTGCTCACCGCGCTGCGGCTGGTGCAGGGCTTCGCGCTCGGCGGCGAGTGGGGCGGCGCGGTGCTCCTGGTCTCCGAGCACGGGGACGCCGAGCGCCGCGGCTTCTGGGCCTCCTGGCCCCAGGGCGGCGCCCCGGCCGGCAACCTGCTGGCCGCCGGCGTGCTCTCCCTCATGACGGGCCTGCAGTCCGACGCCACCTTCCTCGCCTGGGGCTGGCGGGTGCCCTTCCTGCTCTCCGCCGTCCTGGTCGCCGTCGGCATGTGGATCCGGCTCTCGGTGGACGAATCCCCGCTCTTCCAGCAGGCCCTGGCGGCCCAGCAGGCCCGCCCCACCGCCGAGCAGCCCCCGCTGGTCGCCGTGCTGCGCCACCACTGGCGCGAGGTGCTCACCGCGATGGGCGCCCGGATGGCCGAGAACATCTCGTACTACGTGATGACCACCTTCGTCCTCGCCTACGCCGTCGGCCACGCCCACTTCCCCAAGCAGACCGCCCTCAACGCCGTCCTGATCGCCTCCGCGATCCAGTTCGCGCTGATCCCCCTCTTCGGCGCCCTCTCCGACCGGGTCGGCCGCAAGCCCGTCTACCTGGTCGGCGCGGCGGGCGTCGGCATCTGGGCCTTCGTCTTCTTCGGGTTGGTGGACACCAAGAGTTTTGGCTCCCTGCTGCTCGCCGTGACGATCGGCCTGGTCTTCCACAGCGCCATGTACGCGCCGCAGGCCGCGTTCTTCTCCGAGCTGTTCGCGACCCGCATGCGGTATTCGGGCGCCTCGATCGGCGCCCAGTTCGCGTCGGTGGCCGCCGGCGCCCCGGCCCCCCTCATCGCCACCGCCCTCCTGAAGGACTACGGCTCCCCCACGCCCATCGCGGTGTACGTGGCCGCTGCCTCCGTCTTGACCTTGATAGCCGTGCTCTGCGCCCGGGAGACACGGGGTGTCGAGATGGGGTGAGGTCTACGTCAGGGGCGCGGGGAACTGCGCGAAGGCGGAAGGTGACGGACCTGCGCCTCCCGCGCTCGCGCAGTTCCTCGCGCCCCTGGGTTAGTGCAACTGGCTCACCCCGGAAAAACGATCTGGCGCGCTTCTTCCGTGTTCGCGCAGTTCCCCGCGCCCCCAGATAGTGCAACGATGACGGCCACCATGAACGCCCCCCACACCAGCCCGGCGGCAGCCCTCCGCAGGCTGCTGGACCTGCTCGCCTCCGGTGCCGCCGCCGAGGACTTCACCGAGGTGCTCGCCGAGGCGCGCCGGCACGGCGCGCCCGCCGAGGTGCTGGCCGAGATCGACGAGGCCACCCTCACCGCGCTGCGGGTGCACCGCACCCTGCGTCAGCACCGCCGCCGCGAGGCCGAACTGACGGCGCTGTTCGACACCGCCGGCGACCTGGCGGCCTCGCGGGACCTGGACGCCGTGCTGCAGGCGATCGTGCGGCGGGCCCGGAAGCTGCTGGGCACCGACACCGCGTACCTGACGCTGCCCGACCAGGCCGCCGGGGACACCTACATGCGGGTCACCGACGGGTCGGTCTCGCCGCTGTTCCAGAACCTCCGGCTCGGCCTCGGCGACGGCCTCGGCGGGCTGGTCGCCCAGACCGCCCGGCCGTACGCGACGCCGGACTACCGGACCGACAACAGGTTCCGGCACACCGGCCGGATCGACGCCGGGGTGCTCGAAGAGGGGCTGGTGGCGATCATCGGGGTGCCGCTGCTGCTCGGCGGCGAGGTGATCGGGGTGCTGTTCGCGGCCGAGCGCTCGGCCCGGGCCTTCTCGCCGGACGAGGTGGCGCTGCTCTGCACGCTGGCCGCCCACGCGGCCGTGGCCCTGGACACCGCCAACTCGCTGACCGAGACCCGGGCCGCCCTCGCCGAGCTGAACGGCGCCAACGCGGTGATCCGGGCGCACGCCGCCGCCGTGCAGCGCGCCGAGCAGGCCCACGACCGGCTCACCGACCTGGTGCTGCGCGGGGCCGCCGTCTCCGACGTGGCCGCCGAGGTGGGCGCCCTGCTCGGGGCCGAGGCCTCCGTGCACGACGCCGAGGGCGTCCTGCTGGCCGGCCGCCCGGCCACCGCCCGCACCGGGCTGGCCGAGGCCGTCGCCGCCTCCCGCACCGAGGGCCGGGCCGTCCGGCACGGGGACGGCTGGGTCTGCGTCGTCCTGGCCGGCCAGGAACCGCTCGGCAGCCTGCTGCTCCAGCCGCCCATCCAGGGCAAGCGAGCCGAGGAGACCGCCGCGCTGCGGCTGGACGACGCCGACCGGCGGCTGTTCGAGCGGGCCAGTGTGGTGACGGCGCTGCTCCTGCTGCTGCGGCGCTCGGTGGCCGAGACCGAGAACCGGGTGCGGGGCGAGCTGCTGGCCGACCTGCTGAGCGCCCCCGGGCGGGACCCGGCCGGGCTGACCGCGCGGGGGCGGCGGCTCGGGGTGGACCTGACCCGGCCGCACCTGGTGCTGGTGGCCGAGACCACCACGGCCGAGCGGCACCGGCTGGCCGGGGCGGCCGCCCGGTACCTGTTCGGCTCGCGCGGGCTGAGCGCCGAGCACGGCGAGGCCGTCGTCCTGCTGCTGCCCGAGGACGGCTCCCGCCGGCCCGGGGCGGCCGCCGCCGAGGCGGCCGAGCGGCTGGCCCGGCTGGCCGGGGCACCGGTCACCGTGGGCGCCGGGCGGGTGGCGGCCGGGCCGCTCGCGCTGGCCGCCTCCTACGCGGAGGGCCTGCGCTGCGTACGGGCGCTGCACGTGCTCGGCCGGGCCGGCTGCGGCTCGGCCGCCGACGAGCTGGGCTTCCTCGGCGTGCTGCTCGGGGACGGGCACGACGTGGACGCCTTCGTCACCGCCGCGCTCGGGCCGCTGCTCGACTACGACCGGCGCCGGGGCACCGAGCTGGTCCGCACCCTGCGGGCGTACTTCGACTGCGGCGGCAGCCTGACCCGGGCCAAGGACGAGCTGCACGTGCACGTGAACACCGTGGTGCAGCGGCTCGACCGGGTGGAGACCCTGCTCGGCCCGGACTGGAACCGCCCCGAGCAGGCCCTGGAGCTCCAGCTGGCCCTGCGCCTGCAGCTGCTGGCCCGCTGACCTGCCCGGCCGGGCGCCACCCGTACGGGCGTACAGTGGCGAGGTTGGCCTCGAACGCCTGGCAGGTACTGCGCAGGCACTGGCAGGCGCCGGCAGGGCACTGGCAAGGAGCAGCGGTGAGCGAGCACGTACGGTTCGTACGCATGGGCGTCGGCACGGAGTCGGTGCCCTACGAGGCGGCCTGGGAGGAGCAGCAGCGGCTGCACGCCCTGCGGGTCGCCGACGAGATCCCGGACACCGTGCTGCTGCTCGAACACCCCCCGGTGTACACGGCCGGCAAGCGGACCAACCCCGAGGACTACCCGCTGGACGGCACTCCGGTGGTGCCGGTCAACCGGGGCGGCGAGATCACCTGGCACGGCCCCGGCCAGCTGGTCGGGTACCCGATCGTCAAGCTGCCGGACCCGATCGACGTGGTGGCGTACGTGCGGCGGCTGGAGGAGGCGCTGATCCGGGCCTGCGGCGAGTTCGGGGTGGCGACCACCCGGGTCGAGGGCCGCAGCGGGGTCTGGGTGCTCGGCGAGGAGCTGCCGGACGCCGTGGTCGACCCGGCCGAGGTGGTGGAGATCGGCAAGCTGACCTTGCGGATGGGCCTGCCGCTGGGCATCGACCCGCGGCTGGCCGGCCCGGAGTACGCGCCCTCCAACGCGGGCCAGCGCGGGGACGACCGCAAGCTGGCCGCGATCGGCGTCCGGGTGGCGCGCGGGGTGACGATGCACGGGTTCGCGCTCAACTGCGACCCCGACATGACGTGGTTCGACCGGATCGTGCCCTGCGGGATCCGGGACGCCGGGGTCGGCTCGCTCAGCTCCGAGCTGGGCCGTCCGCTGCCGGTCGAGGGCGCCCTTCCCGTGGTCGAGCGGCACCTGGCCGAGGTGCTGGCCGAGATGCCCGAGCCCGCCCTCGCCCACTGACCGCCGGGAATCCTTCCCGTCTCCCGGGTGTTGCCCTGCGATTGCGGGGCGGCGCCCCGGCACAAGCCGCACAAGCACAGGCGTACCCTGGGGGCACGCCGTACTAGTTCTTAGGAGTCGCACGTGTCCGCTGTCGCCCCGGACGGCAGGAAGCTGCTCCGCCTCGAGGTCCGCAACGCCGAGACCCCCATCGAGCGGAAGCCCGAGTGGATCAAGACCCGCGCGAAGATGGGCCCCGAGTACAACGCCCTCCACTCGCTGGTGAAGAAGGAGGGGCTGCACACGGTCTGCCAGGAGGCCGGCTGCCCCAACATCTTCGAGTGCTGGGAGGACCGCGAGGCGACCTTCCTCATCGGTGGTGACCAGTGCACCCGCCGCTGCGACTTCTGCCAGATCGACACCGGCAAGCCCGCCGACTTCGACCGCGACGAGCCGCGCCGGGTGGCCGAGTCCATCGTCACGATGGACCTGAACTACGCCACCATCACCGGCGTCGCCCGCGACGACCTGGAGGACGGCGGCGCCTGGCTGTACGCCGAGACCGTGCGCCAGGTGCACGCGCTGACCGCCGGCCGCGAGGCGGGCCGGACCGGCGTCGAGCTGCTCATCCCCGACTTCAACGCCGAGCCCGACCAGCTGGCCGAGGTCTTCTCCTCCCGTCCCGAGGTGCTCGCGCACAACGTGGAGACGGTGCCGCGGATCTTCAAGCGGATCCGCCCGGCCTTCCGCTACGAGCGCTCCCTCGACGTGATCACCCAGGCCCGCGCGGCCGGCCTGGTCACCAAGTCCAACCTGATCCTCGGCATGGGCGAGACCCGCGAGGAGGTCAGCCAGGCGCTGGCCGACCTGGTCGGGGCCGGCTGCGAGCTGATCACCATCACGCAGTACCTGCGGCCCTCGCTGCGCCACCACCCAGTGGAGCGCTGGGTGAAGCCGCACGAGTTCGTGGAGCTGCAGGAGGAGGCCGAGGAGCTCGGCTTCGCCGGGGTCATGTCCGGCCCGCTGGTGCGGTCCTCGTACCGCGCCGGGCGGCTGTACCGGCAGGCGCTGGAGCACCGCGAGCAGGCGGCGGTCTGAGACGTGTCGCCACAGGAGTGACCCGGACGGCGGGGGTGAACACACCCCCGCCGTCCGGCGTAAGCGGAGCTACAGGGAGCGTTCAGGGCGTCAGGCTTTCATCAGGCTTTGACGGCGAGGTCACCCCGGAGTAACACCCGGGTGTGACGATTGCGGCGTTGACGGTGTCAGCGAGGGGAGTTGCTTCACAGATGCGGACCATCCAGGTGGTGCGGGGTGCGGCCCTGCGCCGGGTCGCGATCGGCGAGGTGCGCCGGGTGCGCTCGGTGGGGGACGCGCTGCGGTTGGCGGAGACGGTGCTGCTGGCCGGCGGCCAGCGCCAGGCCCGGCGGAACGCCTGGGCCTCGGTGTGCGAGAACCGGCAGTACGCGGCGGACCGGGAGCACAGCGCGGCGCCGGTGCGGCGCGGCGCCTGAACGGTTCTCCGCGGGGCCCGGGCGGCCCTGTGGTTGGACCACTCGGTGACGGTTCGGCCGCACTGGGGGGCGCCCTTGGTACTGGCGTGCCGGGGCCACGTACCATGAGCCCTATGGCGAGGCAAACATCCGAGAACCCCGGGCGACTCCAGCAGATCCGCACGGCGTACCAAATGACCAAGAAGGTCGACACCAAGATCGGCCTGATCATCGCAGGCGTCGGCCTGGCCGTCTTCGGCGTGTTCCTCGCCATCGGCTTCGCGATCGACCACCCGATCTATCTGGGCATCCTGGGCTTCATCGTGGCCTTCCTGGCCGTGGCGATCGTCTTCGGCCGCCGGGCCGAGCGGGCCGCCTTCGGGCAGATGGAGGGCCAGCCGGGGGCCGTGGCCGCCGTGCTGGGCAACATCCGCCGCGGCTGGAGCGCGAACCAGACCCCGGTCGCCGTGACCCGCAGCCAGGACGCGGTCTACCGCGCCGTCGGCCGCCCGGGCATCGCGCTGATCGGCGAGGGCAACCCGAACCGGGTGAAGCCGCTGCTGGCCGCCGAGAAGAAGAAGATGTCCCGCGTGGTCGGCGACATCCCGGTGCACGACATCATGGTCGGCAACGGCGAGGGCGAGATCCCGCTCAAGAAGCTCCAGATCCACCTGATGCGCCTGCCGCGCGCCATCACCCCGGCCCAGGTCACCGAGACCAACGACCGGCTGCGCGCGCTGGGCGACCTGCTCTCCAAGGCGCCGATCCCCAAGGGCCCGATGCCCAAGGGCGCCCGGATGCCCAAGGGCGGCCAGGCCCGCTGACCCCCCTCTGCAACGCTCTGCAACGTGAACGGCCCCGGCGCATCGCGCGCCGGGGCCGTTCCGTTCTTCCGCTGCTGTCAGATCCGGACCTCGACGGTGCCGACGGCCTTGTCGTGCAGGCCGCGGGTGTCACGGTCCCAGACCAGGGCCGGGACGACCAGGCAGAGCAGCAGGGTGCGCAGCAGCACCTGCGGGATGCTGGCCCGGCCGCCGTTCAGGCGGACCACCCGCAGGCCGAACAGGCGCTTGCCCACGGTGGTGCCGGTGGTGGCCATCAGCACCACGGTGACCACGTAGAACAGCGGCGTCGTCCAGAGGTTGGCCTCGCCCTGGTGGCCCCGGGCCAGCAGCCCGTACGCGACCAGGCTGCACAGCCAGCCGTCCACGAACAGCGCGCCGATCCGCCGGCCGGTGCCGGCGACCGAGCCCGGGCCCTCCTTGGGCAGGCCCAGGCGCTCGCCGCGGTAGCCGAAGTCGGTGCCCATCTTCTCGGCGGCGGCCTTCGGGCCGTCGATCCACGATCCCAACGCTTCTCTGGTGTCCACGAATCCACACTATCCGGGCAGTACGGGTGATCTTCGGCGCCCCTCCCCCTGCCGGGTGAATCGGTCTCACCGCTTGCCCTTCAGTGGTCTAGTCCACTCGGCGGAGCCGGGCCGTGGTGGCGCGTCGTTTTGCCCGATTGCGTAGGCCTTTGCCTCCCGGCGCGAGGGTGTGGTTAACATCTAGGAAACGGTGAGGTCACCGGTCGGAAACGGCCGATTCCTAGGGTGAGCCACCAAACCGCAGGCTGAGGAGGATGGCATGTTCAGCAACGCCGCCGAAGTGAAGCAGTACATCGCGGAGAACGACATCAAGTTCATCGACGTGAGGTTCTGCGACCTGCCGGGCGTGATGCAGCACTTCTCCGTGCCGGCGGCGACCTTCGACCCGGCCGAGACGCTGATGTTCGACGGGTCCTCGATCCGCGGCTTCCAGGCGATCCACGAGTCCGACATGGCGCTCGTCCCGGACTTGGCCACCGCCCGGCTCGACCCGTTCCGGACCGAGAAGCACCTCAACATCAACTTCTTCATCCAGGATCCGATCACCGGCGAGGCGTACAGCCGCGACCCGCGCAACGTCGCCAAGAAGGCCGAGGCCTTCCTGGCCTCCTCCGGCATCGCCGACACCGCCTACTTCGGGCCCGAGGCCGAGTTCTACGTCTTCGACTCGGTGCGCTTCGAGACCAGCGCCAACGCCTCGTACTACCACATCGACTCCGAGGCAGGCGCCTGGAACTCGGGCTCCGCCGAGGGCGACGCCCGCGGCTACAAGGTCAAGTACAAGGGCGGCTACTTCCCGATCCCGCCGGTCGACCACTTCGCCGACCTGCGCGCCGAGATGTCCCTGGAGCTGGCCAAGGCCGGCCTGGAGGTCGAGCGCCAGCACCACGAGGTGGGCACGGCCGGGCAGGCGGAGATCAACTACAGGTTCAACACGCTGCTGCACGCCGCCGACGACCTGATGCTCTTCAAGTACATCATCAAGAACGTGGCCTGGCGGAACGGCAAGACCGCGACCTTCATGCCGAAGCCGATCTTCGGTGACAACGGCTCGGGCATGCACGTGCACCAGTCGCTCTGGACCGAGGGCTCGCCGCTCTTCTACGACGAGCAGGGCTACGCCGGGCTCTCCGACACCGCCCGCTACTACATCGGGGGCCTGCTCAAGCACGCCCCCTCGCTGCTCGCCTTCACCAACCCCTCGGTGAACTCCTACCACCGCCTGGTCCCCGGCTTCGAGGCCCCGGTCAACCTGGTCTACTCCCAGCGCAACCGCTCCGCCGCCATCCGCATCCCGATCACCGGCTCCAACGCCAAGGCCAAGCGGATCGAGTTCCGCGCCCCCGACCCGGCCTCCAACCCCTACCTCGCCTTCGCCGCCATGCTGATGGCCGGCCTGGACGGCATCAAGAACAAGATCGAGCCCCTCGAGCCGGTCGACAAGGACCTCTACGAGCTCGCCCCCGACGAGCACGCCTCCGTCCCCCAGGTCCCCGCCTCCCTCGGCGCCGTCCTCGAAGCCCTCGAGGCCGACCACGAATACCTGCTGGCCGGCGGCGTCTTCACCCCCGACCTGATCGAGACCTGGATCGACTTCAAGCGCACCAACGAGATCGCCCCGATCGCCCTGCGGCCCCACCCGCACGAGTTCGAGCTCTACTACGACCTCTGAATCGGCCTCTATGGGCCACTTGGCCAGGACACTGTTTTAGGGCATCTGACCTGCGAAAACGCCTCTCAGAAGCTCTCGTCGCTACTCGCCCGTCCTCGCCCTCATGTGAAACGAGTGTGAAATGGCGACGCCGATAGCTGACGATGGATCAGCTAGGCAAGGCGACATCGGGGTGGTCACGCTTCTCACAGAGCGTGACCACCCCGATGCTGGTGGCGCCTCACAGCGCGGGTGACCACGCACCCTCACTCGTACGTGCTGCGACGCTCTCGCAGTCCTCTGGCCAGACACCTTGCTGCTTGACCGAGAACGGAGAAGTCCCGAAAGCCCGCCTCCCGACTTACCGGCCGTCCATCATTGAGGCATGACATCCAATGCCCCCGCCCCGGCAAACGCGCGCCGAGACATCACGGCGGTGACGCGGCAAGACATCTTCGGGTACCTACGCGCGATGTCGAGGCCGTGGTGGGGAAAACTGGACGAAGTCACGTTCCTGGAGGACCTCTACGACCTGGATCGACCGTCGCCAGAGAACGGCCGGCTCCCGACCGTCCGCGCGGAGATTCAGCAGCACCGGTTCAACAACTGCGACCTGCCCGATGACTGGATCTTCGACGACCCCAGGTTGGAACTCTCCCGTGGGCCGGACGAGGTACTGCTTGCCTTCCTGTCGCGGGTGGTTCATCCCGAGGTGGCGGCCGATGCAGCTGAGGCAGCAGGGCACGTCGAGGAGCTGAACCGGCTTCTGGCACCGGACGGGTGGAGCCTACGTCCCCTTGAGTTCATTTCCGGCCGCCCCGTGTACCACGCCATCCGTGTCACGCCGACGGGCCCGCTGGTCCCTCTGCCGCTCGGCGACGAGGACGCCAGCAAGCTCGACCTGGTCCTGGGTCAGACCTACAGCCTCCTGGACTGCGCTGGGGAGGAGGACGCACGCGATCTGCTACGCACCGCGGTCCTGACCCTGCGCCGTGACGGTGAGTTCTTCCATCCCAGGCCAGGTGACGGCTGGACGGTGGACACGTACGAGGCGGTCCTGACGGTGGAGTATGAGCTCCTGCGCGCCTTCACCCAAGACACGAAGGATTTGATCTGGCGAACGTTGGAGACCGTGCTCGGCCAGCTCGGGCGCAACGATGTTCAGGACCTCGTAGTCGAAGGTGATCCCCGGCCGATGCCCAACATCCCGCCGGACTGGCGACTCCAGGCCGCCGCACCTGGCACCCGGATCGTTCGCGGTTTCCGCCTCCCCTTCAGCAACACCGAGTTCGATGTCACCCGAGAGGACTTCGCCGATCTGGAAATCCGCAGTTCGCAGGGCAGCGGCGGACTCCACTACCTCTACAACACCCGCGCACACCGAATGATCACCGAGTTCGTCCTCGACGATCGACCCCAAGTGGCGACCCAGTGCAGTGTCACCATCATCAAGAAGGGTGACAGCTTCACGCCGAGGATCAAGCTCTGGAAGAAGGACAAGAAGAAGGCTAGTCAAACGCCCGTCGACCAGATGATTCCTGACTCTGAGGCCACCCGGGGGGTCAAGGCGCTCGTCGACGCAAGTGACGTTCATGAGAACTTCTGGAAGGTCATCAACTTCCTCCAGTCCTGCGCTGGCCTGAGCACACCCGGCGACCCCCTCCAACTGGTGGCCAGCAACGAAGCGCAGTTGGCTCAGTTGCTGACCGGTCAGGACCGGACGATGGTTCTCGGTGCGGTCAGGACCGCGATCGGCGGTGGTCTCACTGAGGAGGACATCCGGCTGATCAGCAACCGCAAGGATCAGCTCCAGAGGTTCGAGCGACTGCTTACCGATCCGGACTACTTCCAGCAGGCGGAGGCCACGGCACGGGGGGCGGAGGCGGTCTGGCAGGCCTTCTTCGAGGAAAACCAGTGGATCTTCGGCTACGGCCTCAACCTCATCGCTTGCGAGTCCATCGACGACGGCAAGCTGGAACGCATCACCGCCGGCGCCAGCATTTTCGGCGGGGCTGGGAAGCGCATCGACGCCATTATGCGTTCCAAGGGGCTGATCAGCAGCATGCTCTTCTGCGAGATCAAGACCCACGAGACGGAGCTACTCGCCAGGACCCCGTACCGCCCGGGCGTCTTCCAGGTCTCGAAGGAGCTGAGCGGCGGTGTAGCTCAGGTGCAGATGACCGCCAGTAAGGCCCAGCAGCTCGTCTCCCGTGAGTTCCTCGCCCGGATCTTCGAGGACGACGGCACCCCGGCCGGTATCGAACTGTCCACCACCCGGCCCCGGCAGGTCGTGGTGATCGGGAGCCTGCAGGAGTTCATCCAGAACGGAGCAGTGAACCCGGTGAAGCTCAGCTCCTTCGAGCTATACCGGACATCCATCCAGGACGTCGAGATCATCACGTTCGACGAGCTTTACCAGCGGGCGTGCTTCATCGTCGAGGACCGCTGACCCTGCGCCGCACAGTGTGGCGGCGCCGATCCTGTTGCCGTATCCAAGCCCGTGAGCGCGCCTGAGCACTCCCTCGCCGCGCCCATGTGATGGGTAACCCTCCCCATGACACCAGCTTTGGGAGTTTTCCTCGGCCGGGCCGCTGACCTGCAACAATGCGGCGTCATGGTCGCTGAACTGCGAAAATCACTCTCCGTGGATCTCACCGACGCCCATCATTTCTCAGCCTCATACAGGCGAAATCCGGGTGTTCCAAGCTGCACGCGCCCCCTTCGGGAGCACCTCTCTAGCCTACCGATCCTCCCCGGCACCAGGCGGCCGTATCCCCCGGGCCGCCCACCCACACGCTCTGGTGCCCCACACCGTGACACATGACGGCGGTGCCGTCGTACGTGAGGGCTACGTAGCGGGCCGCTCGGCCGGATCAGCGGCGACTCGGGCCCCGGCCGGCGCCGGGCCCGGGTTCACGACTCTGGGGTCGCAGGCGGTGCGGCGTTACTGACTTCGGCTCGTCAGGGTGACGTTGGGGTGTCGAGGGTCAGGCCGGTGCCGGCTATGAAGCCGTCGAGGGTGTCGGGGCGGTACTGCAGGCGTTTGAGCCGGTTGCGGACGAGGGCTTCGAGTCGGTCGAGGGCCATGACGGCGAGGTTGGCGAGGCTGTGCTTGACGTGCGCCCAGACCCATTCGACGGGGTTGAGGTCGGGTGAGTAGGCGGGAAGCAGGAACACCGTCAGCCAGGCGCGCTCGGCGACCAGCTCGCGCATGGCGCGGGAGACATGGGTGTTCAGGCGGTCCCAGACCAGCACGATCGGCGCCTTGACGAGCTGGTGGACGCCATCGACCAAGGCGATGAAGTCACGCTCGCCCATGCTGCGGCGCATGCCCTTGCCCGCGCAGTGGGTGACCAGGCGGTGGCACAGCCGGGTGCGCGAGCCGGGCCGCATGGCGATCAGTCCCGCCACGGACAGGCGCCCCGAGCGGCGCCCGCTGACGGTCACGACCGGCGTGCGGCCCCGTCGGCCCCAGGTGCGCCCTCGGGGCGGCCGGCGGGTGAAGCCTGCCTCGTCCTCGAAGCAGATGTAGCCCCCGCAGGCCGCCCGGACTCTTTTACCTCCGCCCAGGTCACCTCCTTCCACACGGTGACGGCCTGCGGTTGCGTCCAGAGAAGTGGTGTACGGGTTCCATCCGTTTCGGGGGTTTCGTCCCGGTAGTGGGTGTCGCCCGGGAACGTGAAACGGCCACCGGCTGATCCTTCGAGAACGACCAAGCTCTTGAAGGAGATCTGCACGATGACCGCACGTGACAGTGTGCCCTTTGCTGCCCTGCTGGAGGAGAACCTCGCTTCGGCGAGTCCCGACTTGTTGCGGGCGATGGTGAAGACGTTCGCGGAGGCGATGATGTCCGCGGACGTGGACCGCGTCTGCGGCGGCGAGTACGGCCGCCCGGGCGAGGACCGGGTCAACTCCCGCAACGGATACCGCAACCGGGACTGGGACACCCGTGTCGGCACGGTCGACCTGGCGATCCCGCGCGTCCGCTCGGGCTCGTACTTCCCGTCCTGGCTGCTGGAGCGCCGGCGCCGGGCCGAGCAGGCCCTGATCTCGGTGGTCGCGACCTGCTACCTGCTCGGGGTGTCGACCCGCCGGGTGGAGAAGCTTGCCGAGACCATGGGCGTCACCCAGCTGTCGAAGTCCCAGGTCAGCGAGATGGCCAAGCATCTGGACGAGCGGGTGGCCGAGTTCCGCAACCGCCCCCTCGACCAGGGCCCCTACACGTTCGTGTGGGTCGACGCGCTCACGCAGAAGGTCCGCGAGGGCGGCCGTGTGGTCAACGTGCACTGCCTGGTCGCGGTCGGCGTCAACAACGAGGGACAGCGTGAGGTCCTCGGCCTGGACGTCGCCACCAGCGAGGACGGCGCCGGCTGGCTTGCCTTCCTGCGGTCGCTGGTCGCCCGCGGCCTGGGAGGTGTCCAGCTCGTCGTCTCCGACGCCCACGGCGGCCTGGTGGACGCGGTCGGTGCGACCCTGCCCGGGGCCGCGTGGCAGAGGTGCCGGACGCATTACGCGCGAAATCTGCTCTCGCAGGTCCCGAAGTCGGCCCAGCCCTGGGTCGCGACCCTGCTGCGGACCGTCTTCGAACAGCCTGACGCGAAGGCCGTGCGTCAGCAGATGGCCTCCGTTATCGCCGCTCTCGACGAGCGATTCCCCAAGGCTGCGGAGCACTTGGAGCATGCCCGCGAGGACCTGCTGGCCTTCGCCGTGTTCCCGCGCACGGTCTGGAAGTCGATCTGGTCGAACAACCCGCAGGAACGGCTGAACAAGGAGATCCGGCGCCGCACCGACGTCGTCGGGATCTTCCCCGACCGCGCCTCGATCGTCCGTCTGATCGGCGCGGTCCTGGCCGAGCAGAGCGACGAATGGGCCGAACAGCGCCGCTACATCGGCTCAGAGATCCTCGGCCGCTGCCGCCTCCACCCGATCGAGGGAGAAACCCCCGACGAGGCCGCCCCGACCGCACTCACCGCATAGCCTAAAGCCGGATCACCGAGTGGCCAGCGATACACCACCCCAGCGGACGTGACCCGGCCTGCTCGTCGCGCTCGGCCACCCTGCGGGCGGGGACCTGCGGACTGAAGCCGAGCCGGTGCATCAGCCGCGTGGCGCCCGAGACGCTGTAGGAGACGTGGAACTTCCGCCCGATGAGCGTGACCACCCGTGAGGCCGTCCAGACCTGGTCCTCCACCCAGCCGTGTGCGGCCGGACCCTCGTCCAGATACGCGGCGAGCTTCTCCAGACAGCGCGGCGACAGGCGGCACCGCGACCCAGCCGGGCCGCGCGATGCCAGCGCCTGCACGCCACCGTCGCGCCACAACTGGTGCCACTGGTAGGCCGACTTCGCACTCACCCGCAGACGCCGGGCCCCCTCCGCCGGCTTGACCTCCTGCTCGAACAACTCGGCAGCCTGCACCCGCACCGACTCCCGACGCAGCCGTCCCGCGGCGGTCAGCCCGCCCCCATCCGCATATCTCACACACCACCGGTACAGCTACCGCTCCAGGCTCATCAGGCACTTTGCGCAGATTCACCCTGACGAGCCGAAGTCAGTAAATGGCCGTTGACAGTGGCCTCATTTCGCCCGTCGACAACACTCCATCACGAGGGCCGAGCTCTGCGCGCAGGTAGGGGAGGTAGCTCGTCCGCCGAGTGGGTCGCTCGGCAGCGGCTGAGCTCTGCGCGCAGGGGACGGACCTCGGCGCCCCGAACATCGCCTGTTCGTACCGGGGCGGAGCCATGCGCGCAGGGAACGGACCGCATCGACCTGTACGTACTACCAACCTTCGACGGCGGAGTTTTGCACGCAGGGATGAACCAGCCCAGCTTTTCCTGCTCCGACTTAAATCGGCACTTCGATGCAACCGGCTTCACAGCAAATGAGTCGCGGTCACAGACAGGTTCGCGATCGGAGCGTCCACCGAGCGGCTGGCGGGTTCACCTCGTCTGGTAGTAGACCCGGCGAGCGGAGCGGGTGCGGCGTAGCACGTTGGCCCGGTACAGGACCTGGAGATGGTAGGAGACGGTGCTCGGGCTGAGACCAAGCCGGGCGGCGACCTCGCCGGTGGTGCGTGGTTGGGCCAGCTCGGCGAGGACGGCCGCGCGGGAGCCACCGATGAGTTCGCCCAGGCCGGGGCTTGGTCCCTGGTCGTCAGGGGCGGCCGGGTAGACGAGGACAGCCGGTGACGATGCCGCCGCCGCGGGATAGAGAGCGAGCATGAGGCCGCGTGGGAAGGCCCCGGGGACGAGGACGAGGCCTGGGATGGTGAGGCGCTGTTCGTCCGCCCCGCCGTGCGCGACGCTGAGCGCGCCGTCTGAGAAGTCCAGTCGTCGGTGGAGCGAGGCGAGCATAGTGCCGAGGCCGTGCCGAGCGGTCACGTTGGCCCGCTCGGCGATGTCCCGCTCCAGGCGGGCCGACAGGTCCGCCCACCGGGGCCGCAGCGCGTGGGTCCAGAACGTGTCCACCTCGCGCGCGAGGTGGGTGACGAAGGCGTCTTCGCCGCGTTCCAGAGCTTGCAGTACCAGGCGTTGCGGTGAACGGGCCGGGGAGGCGGTCGGGGCGTGTCCGCCAAGGACTGTGGCCATCTCTGCCTGGACCTGCTCCGGTGGGGTGAGCGTTACCTGGTGCAACTCGCCGTCTGGCGACGGCCGGTACTCGGCCGGCCCAGGGGTGAGGAAGTCGGGCGTGTAGCCGTTGCGGGTGATCGCCAGCGAGGCGAGCAGCCTCAAGCGGCGCACCTCGATCACCTCTCGGGCCCGGTGCCGCCACTCCTGCGGTACGGCGTGGGGTCGTCGGCCGAGCATGAAGAGCAGGTTCATCGCTTGGAAAAGCGGCGAGAGAGCGAACCGTGTACTGGCTGCGGCGTCCGACGTCAGCTCAATCTTGATCATCATCCCTCCCCCAGGGTCCTCGTGATCATATTCGAGTCGGCTTGAACAGTTCAGGATCTCGGATGGTTCGCTGCGAGATCCGCGTCACCGCAGGGGGATCGGCCTCGTGCCGGAAGGGCCGGCTTCACGGTCTGAGGACGGCAGGTGCACCGCCATGTCCTCAGAGAGGGGGTGGGCAAGTGCCTACGGATGGCTGCTCGGGATGGGCGGGGGTGGCAGCCCATGTCCCGAGATCGCACACCACGATCCGCCCGAGATCAAGATCATCTTTGAAGTTTTTCGAATGCTTGGACGCTCGGCCTGTCGTCGGGTTGTCTGATCCCATAGCCCCGCCGAAAGGAGAGTCGCGGCGGGATACGAGCCCCCGATACCCGGAGACGCGGTCTCGGGAGCCCGGCTTCGCGCCTCACTGCAATCCCCTGTTCCACGGTCGGGAGCACCGTGATATCGGACTTGTCATGAGAGGATTTAAATTTGATACCGCGCAACCTGATTCAAGCCATTCGCCGCGTACTGGCACCAGGTGTTCTGTTGGCAGTACTCCTTGCACCTGCGCTGGGTGGTGGCGGTCATGCCAGCGCCGCCACGCCGGTCTGCGACCCTTGGTTCCAGTACAACTTCTCACCTGTCTCCAGCAGCTGGGAGCTTCCCAATGACACTCATCTGGACAATTGGTCGGCCGTCAATCCCCAGGAGATAACGACCGAGGTCACCAAGACTGAGACCAGGAAGTCGTCCGTCAGCTCGGAAATAAACGTCAGTCTCGATGCCCTGGTCGAGAAGGCCAGTGTTTCCCTCAAGGGGTCATACGAGGTCGAGGTCGGATCGACCGTGAAGGACATCGTAAAGAAAACGCTGGTGCCAGGCTCTCATATGTTCTATCGCGTGGGGCTGGTACGCGAGTCCGTCGATATCACCCAGACTCAGGGGCTGACGAACTGCAATACCCGTGTCACCTACGGACACGCCGAGCTGTACTACAAGACCCAGGTGCAGACGGATGTCCCCAGTCCCGCATACTCCGCCTTGATGGCCGGCTTGGTGCCTTTCCCGGACGGCCACGGCGGAATCGCCGGTGGTGGTCTCGGAGGCCAATGGGCCGGACTCCGAAGCTACGGCCCAGGGAAGTCCGACGCACCCGGCCCTCAGGGCGGGCCGGTGGATCCGCAATCCCAACTGGTGACGTCGCTCGGCGGCCTCCCGGACGGCACCCAGCTGGTGACCAACGACACCCAGCGCATCTACAAGATCGTCGGTGGTGCCCCGGTGTGGCAGGCGACTTGTGCCGACGGCATCTGCCAGCCGGCGTCGCGTCCGACCACCCAGGCCGTCATCGACAGCGGGCAGGCGGTCCCGCGTGACGGATCATCGGCGATCGACCAGCGCGGTCGGATATACCAGTTCGTCGGTGGCGCTCCCATTTGGCAGGACACCTGTGCGGCCCCTCTGAGTTGCGGCAGTCCGGTCAAGGTGTCGGACTGGTCGATCGACGCGTTCGACCATATGAACCGCCAGCCGTCCGACGGCCACCTGGTCCAAGGCTGGGACGGGAACACGGGGCTTCCTGTTGCGGAGACAGTCGGCGGGGCGCTCGTACCGTTCGAGACTCCCCAGGAGGTCATAGACACCGGGTACGGCACCGACTGGCGGACCAAAGTCACGGCCCTGTCCTCCAAGAGCTACAACGCCATCGGATTCGTACCGGCCGACGGGACCCTCGTGCAAGGGGCCGGCGGCGCAGCCACGCCCGTGGCGGTCATGCTGGGCGGAGCCCGGATCAACGTGGCCAGTCCGCAAGAACTGCAGGACATCGGATACTCCGGCGACTGGGCTGGCCTGGTCAGGGCTGTCCCGACCCGCGCCTTCAACCTGATCCCTGCAGACGTCCCCCGGAACGGGACCCTCATCCAGGGTGCTGGGGGTTCGTCCACGCCGGTTGCTCAGATCGTCGACGGGCAGAGGGTGAACTTCGGTTCACCTCAGGACGTGATCGACGCCGGCTACGGCGCCGACTGGCCGTCCAAGGTGAAGGCCATGCCTTCACGGGCTTTCAGTCTCATCGCCGAACGTCAGACCACCACCCGGGGCCGTCTCTACGGGCAGCTCAGCCGCTACGTTGGGAAGGGGAGGCACCTGGTGATCACCGGCCAGGCCCCGGACGGTTACCGCTTGGAAGGGTCACTGGGCGAGCTCCTCCTCGCGCAGCAGCCCGGCACCCACCCGCTCTACGACTGCCAGTACGGCGGCGGCCAGTTCACCTCCAGGCAGGCCGACTGCGAGGGCCAGCACGTCAACGGCCTGCTCGGCTGGCTCTACGACAGCCCGCCCACGGCTGAGCAGACGCTCGCGGTCTACCGCTGCCTGGCCGCGGCCAACGGCGACCACTTCGACAGCACCGACCCCGCCTGCGAAGGCCAGACCACCGAGGGGCTGCAGGGCTACACCCTCGCCTACGCCCACCTCGCCCGCTACGCCAAGGACGGCGGCGGCCACGTCGTCACCACCGCCGGCGTGCCGGACGGCTACCACCTGGAGGCCACCCTCGGCCTGGTGAACCTGAACGCCGTACCCGGCACCGCCGCGCTCTACAACTGCCACTACAGCGGCGGCTACTTCAGCTCGCTCGACAGCGGGTGCGAGGGCTACACCAGGGTCAGCGGCAACGGCTACCTCTGGAAGACCGCCCCGGCCGGAGTGCCCACCGTCCCGGTCTACCGCTGCACCGTCACCGCCACCGGCGACCACTTCGACAGCAGCGACCCCGCCTGCGAGGGCCAGCACACCGAGTGGCTGTTCGGCTACGCCCGGGCGCCGTTCTACAGCGGCGGCACCGGAAAGGCCGACCTCGTCTCGGCCGATGCCAACGGCGATCTGCGGCTGTTCGGCAACGCCGATGCCCTCGCCTTCAACTGGACCGGCCCGCAGGTGGTCAAGAACGTCCAGGCCGACCCGGCGCGGATCTTCTTCGCCGACCTGACCGGCAGCGGCCGCAAGGACCTGATCCTCGACAACCAGGACGGCACCCTCACCGCCTGGCCGAACACGGGCTCCGGCTGGGGCACCGCCCGCCAGATCGGATCCGGCTGGAACGACCCCGCCCGGATCCGCTTCGCCGACCTCAACGGCGACGGCAAGGCCGACCTCATCGCGGTCGGTGCCGACGGCAGCCTCCGCGCCTTCCGCAACATCGACGGCATCGACGGCACCTGGGCCGACGCCGTCGGATTCGGTGGCGGGTTCACCGACCCGGCCAGGGTGCTCTTCGCGGATCTGAACGGTGACGGCAAGGCCGAGGCCATCGCGGTCAACGCGGACGGCACCCTCACCGCCTGGCCCAACTACGGCGTCATCGACGGCGGCTCCTGGGGCACCCCGCGCCAGATCGGCTCCGGCTGGAACGACCCCGCCCGGATCCGCTTCGCGGACCTCAACGGCGACGGCAAAGCCGAAGTCATCTCGATCGATGCGGACGGCACCCTCCGTGCCTTCCGCGACATCGACGGCATCAACGCCAACTGGGTCGGCGCCGTGCAGATCGGCTCCGGCTGGAACACCCCCGCCCGCACCCTCTTCGCCTGATCCCACCCGTCCCGGCTGCCGGCCTCCAGCGAGGCCGGCAGCCGGACAGCCTGGGTGGCGAGGTCGAGGTCGAAGGCGTCCAGCAGCGAGGCGCTGCGCAGGACGTGGCGCTCGTCGACGGCGCCGGCGAGGGCCAGGCGGATCGTCAGGACCACGCGCTCGAAGTCACCTCCGGTGGAGGCGGAGCGGGAGAGGTCGATGCGCACCGGCAGCAGCCGCTCGCCCGCCCCGATCCCGGTGCCCCACTGCCGGGGGCGCTGGCCGTCGGTGGTGAGGGAGGCCTCGATCTTGCGCAGCAGCGTGCTCTTGCCGACGCCGCCGATGCCGTGGAAGGCGAGGACGTTGGTGCGGGGCTTCTCCAGGTCCTCGACGTCGAAGCCGTCCTCGGCGACGGTGCGCAGGTGCTCGCCGAGGGCGGTGGTCACCACGTCCCACTGGTGCTGGCGGTCGGTGAATGCCTCCGCGCTCTCCACCGAGTCGTTGCTGCTGAACAGTGCGCGAAGATCCACGAAGTCCCCCCCAGGACATGACAGCTGACGCCAACTTAGGCGATTCGGCAGGTCAGGGGGCAGGATCGGGCGGAAAGGGCCGGAAGGGGTCCGTCGACGGGCCCGCCCCGGGCAGCTCGGCGGCGCGTTCCGGCCGGGACGCCCGAAAGCCCGAGGTGAAGCGCAGTGAACACGCCCGAGACCCCGTCCACCCCGTCGACCGGAGACGGCGCCGCGTACGAGGACGCGCAGGAGGTGCTCGGCGCGGTCCTCGCCTGGTACAGCCGCGCGATGATGGAGGCCCGGCGCTCCGGCGACGAGCAGCGCCTGGAGGAGCTGACCGAGCGGATGCGGGCCTGCGCCGAGGACCGGCGCCGGCTGGTCGAGGCGACGCCCGAGGAGATCGAGCGGACCACCGAGCTGTACGGCGAACGCTTGCGGGACCTGGAGGCGGAGAAGAACTAGGTTCCTCCCGCCTCCGAGTGGTGTGACCGAATGCCCTGCGCTCGCTGACGACCCAGCTGGTGATCGATGGCGCCATCGTGCGTAGGGCTTGGCTGGTGCGTCCTGCGCATACCCCCCCGGGGAGGGGGATTCCAGTCGCCGCCGCAGGGAGGGGTGGCATCGTTCACGTCAAGGTGAGACCAGAACGGCCGGGCGGACGGCGTCTGCGGTGTTGAGTACCCGTCATCCGACAGAGGAGGCCAAGGTCGTAGTATCGGAGATCGTTCGCATCCAGAGGTTGCGCCACTCGTCGACCCGCGAATCATCTTGATCTATGGTGCGGCCGTCCATGATCGAGAGCAAGACCTGCACTAGGGAGGTCAACGCCTCCAACGACGGCAGGCGCCTGCCACTCATGATGTCGCTAATCCCCGTGAGCGAGGGTCGGTGCTCAGGCGACATAGCGATGTGCACCGTCTGCAGCAAGGGGTTTCCGCAGGCGGCCCAGAGTCCGCGCAGCTTCACCGTGAACTCGCGTTGTGCTTGGGCGCGGTGACGGCGGCCTTCGGTTTCCGCGGTCGGGACAGGGCGGAAACGCCTGGGGATGCTGTACAAGGTCGTCCGCCTGCGCTCCAGCTGGGCCACCGCGTCGATGCCCGCTCCAACGGTCCGGGCGCGGGTGATGTCCTCGGTCCGGGTGCCGGCGGAGCAGCGCTCGACGGCGGCGACCCAGTCCTTCTGGTCGCCGCCGTACGTGTCGCAGACCTTGACGAACTCGGCGACCTCGTCCGGCGTGGGCTTGCGCTTGCCGGCCAGGGTGCGCTCCAGCGTGGAGTGGGGGAGGAGGTTGAACCCGGCCTTCGCTTCCAGCTCGCGCAGGGAGGGCGAGCCGGCGTCGCGGAGCATCAGCAGCAGGCTCTCGCGCAGCTGTGCGTAGTCCCCGATGGTGGCGGGCTCGCGCGTGGCGAGGCGACCGGGCCGGTACCAGGCGGGGCGGGACTCCAGACGGGCGTCCAGCCACAGGTTCTCCAGGCGGTGGCGCGTCCGGGCGTCGGCGCGGGTGGCGTCGGCTATCTGCGCCACCGCGTCCCAGGCGGGTACCGCCTCGGCGTTGAGGACGCGGCGGACCGTGGCCACGTGAAGTCCTGAGGCGGCGGCCAGCTCGGCCAGCGTGGGCGGCAGATCGGAGGCGTCGTGGCAGGCGCAGAGCTCGCGGGCGAGCGCGAGCCGGCGGGGCCGGTCGACCGAGGAGGTCAGCTGCTTGCGGTTGCGGCCCATCGTGATCACCGCACGCTCAGTCGGGGCAGCCGGCGGGCGAGGACGATCACAGCGATGCCGCCGACCCCGGCCAGCAGCCCGATGATGTGCAGCATCGGCTGGCCCATGAGCAGCAGTACGGCGCCGACCACGAGGAAGGCGACGACCAAGGCCACCTCGGGCCCGGTCAGCGAGCGCCTGGACAGCAGCTCCTCGCTGGAGCTGTCCACGGTGACGGGGCCGGCTCCGGTCGGGGCGGAGGGGCTGGTCTGCACGAGCACGCCGGTCAACGCGGGAGCGGCGGCGAAGGTTTGTACGGCGGGGTCCTGCTGGTCTTCGGACATGGGTGCCTTCCTGAGCTGCTTGCCGGCCGACTTCTCGTGGCGGACCGGAGCCGGGGACCCGTCGTGCGGCTTGCCGCGTACGAGTGCCCGGATTGATGCGGGTGCGCGGTATCGGATCCGCCGCGCTCGCCCACGGCACGTCGCCGCAGGCGGGTGAGCTCCAACTCGGCGTGCTGGTACGGGGTCCGCTTGCCGGCGGACGTGCTCCCGTGCACGCTGCGAACCACCTTCCCACCAGATCCGGCCGCGTATTCGACCTTCCGGGGAGTAGCGCCGCACCTGCCCCACCCTGAGGTCCGGTCAACGAGAGCCAGCGGGCTGGACTGACCTGGGTGTTCGCCAGCTGATCCGGACTCAACCTTGGAATCCATGGCGTATCGCGCCGCTGTACGCCCAATCTCAGAGGCTCATGTTCGCGTTTGCCCCAACCGCGATTGCGGCTACTCGCCGGTAGCCCCAGACTGGGACTCATTCCTGAGTGGTGAGCTCCAACTCACAACGGGACGCTGACGCAGTGTTGCCGCACTTTGCGTCCAAGGCCGGTCCGGGACATCCTTCCCGAGCCGGCCTTCCTGCTCTGACCTCGATGTATTCCCGTCAGGAACCGCGACGGGCCAGGGGCAGCGCGGCCTCGCCCCCCGGAGAGGGGAGCAGCCGCGGCCGCCGAGCGGCGGGCATCAGCGGCACGGCCAGCGTGCCGATCGTGGTCAGGTCGTCTCGGTACTGCGGCATCGCCGCGTGCAGCTCCCGCTGGACCGTCCAGAACACGGCGGCCTCCTGGTCGGTGTAGGGGCGGGCCTGCTCGGCGAGCAGCGCCAGCGCGGCCGCCGGATGCTCCGGTCGGCGGCGGGTGGGGCTGCTGCGGTAGAGCGCGGTGGCGTCGCGCCGCATCACGGTGACCTGGTCGACCACCGCGTTCTCCTCGGCGGTCGCGACGACGTCGGCCAGGACGTCGAAGTGGGCGTCGTGCCCGGCGGCGGTGGTGAACCGGGCGGGCACGCCGAGCCGGGTCAGCCGGGTGTAGCGGTGGGCGGTGCCCTGTCGGGAGTCGGCGGCGCGGACGGCCAGCACCACCAGCTCAACCCGGTACCCGGCCCGCCGGTACGCCGAGGCGGCCTTCGCGAACGCGGCCGGCCCGGACGGGGTCGTCTCGACGACGACGTTGCCGCGCCGCTCGCGGACGTACGCCTCGGCCCGGGCCTGCCAGGCCCGGTAGTCGGCGCGGATCTTCTCCGAGGCCCGGCGCGGGTCGGTGCGCAGCAGCTCCAGGTAGTCGGGGTGCAGGGTCTTGAAGTCGTCGCCGGACAGGTGCACCGGCCGGCGCAGGGAGCGGTGGACCAGACGCGCTGCCGCGGTCTTGCCCGCGCCGGGCTGCCCGGCGATGTACACCACGGTCGGGCTCTCCTGGGTGGTGATCGGCTCCAGCATCGACGGCACGATCACCGCGTCGAAGACGACGTCGTGCTCGTCCCGGGAGAGCCGGTGGTAGTCCACCCCGGGCGCTGTCGGTAGCGGCTGGGCGGTGCGGCGCACCGGCTCGGCCAGCGCGGCCGCCCGCTCCGCGTCCCGGCCGGTCGCCAGCGCCCAGTCCTGCGGGATCCTCGGATCGTGGACCCGCCGCTCGCACCCGGCCAGCTCCCGCCGAAACCGCCCGGTCTCGGCAGCGCCCCACGGGCGGCCGCGTTCGGCGAGCACCGCCCGGGCCGCCCGCGCCGGGCGCACCCAGCCGTCCGGGCCGAGCTCGTTGCCGTACACCGCCTCCGCCACCATCGTGGCGCTGCGCCGCACGACGAGGACCCGGTCGGCCAGGCGGCCGTCCTCGACGGCGGCGAGCGCGGCCGGCAGCGCGGCGGCGCAGGCGGCCTGGTTGTCCCACCCGACGTAGCGGGCCCGGCCCTCCACGGCCAGGCGCAGGTAGCGGTCCAGCACGCCGAGCTGGCTGAGCGCCTCCGGCACCGCCAGCGCTACGATCTCGACCCGGTAGCCCGCCCGCCGGTACACGGCGATCTCGGCGAGGAACTCGTCAGGCCTGCCGAGAGCCGCCTCCACCACAGCGTCGAACCGGCTGAGCCAGACCCGCTCCTCGACCTCGCTCTGCCAGCCGTAGGTGTCGGTGCGGACCCGGATCCCGGCGGTGCGCACGTCCTCGGCGAGCAGCGCCGGGTAGTGCGGGTGGATGTTCTTGTAGGTGTCGCGGTCGACCCGCACGGCGCCGCCCCGGGCGGCGAGCGCCCCGTGCACCAGGTCCACGACGGCGGTCTTGCCGCTGCCGGCCTGCCCGGCCACGAACACCACCACCGGCTGGTCCTGCCGCACGGCCCCGGCCAGCGCGGACGGCAGGACCACCCCCTCCAACAGGGCCCGGCCCTGCTGCTCCGGCAGCGCGCCGGGGACGTTCTCCCGTTCCATCACCACGACTCCTCAACCGCTCGGTGCCCGACAAGTCGACGCTCGACAAGTCGGCGGGTCTTTGCGCAGGCTGCCCGCACTCAGCGTAGCGGGTACGGGTACGTACCCGTACCCGAAATGGGGCTTCAGGATACGGGTACGTACCCGTATCCTGGGAGAGACCGGAAGGAGTCCCCGATGCCCGACGCCAACGTGCGCATCCCCGCCGAGACCCGCGACCGCCTCGCCGAGGTCGCCGCAGCCGAACACCTCTCGCTGCGCGCCTACCTGGCCCGCCTCGCCGACACCCTGCTCACCCCCGCCGAGCGCGCCGAACGCGCCGAGCAGGCCCGCCTCAAGCTCCAGGCGTGGAACGGCTACGACCCCGACACCGACGCCACCGCCCGCCTGGACGACGAACTCGACCGCCGCCTGACCCAGGCCGGTGACCGGTGACCGCCCTGCACATCGTCCTCGACGACACCGCGATGGTCGCCGCCGGCCGCGGCAACGCCCTCGCCTCCCGCCTCATCCACCGCGCCCACGCCCAAGAAGGCTGGTACCTCTACGCCCCCGCCTGCGCCCTCGTCGAAGCCGACCGCGCCCGCCCCGGCACCGCCCAGCACCTCGCCGCCCTCCCCGCGCTCACCGTCCTCGACCTCGACCTCGCCGCCTCCCTCGCCCTCGCGGCGGAGAACACCTGGGCCGAAGCCCACACCCGCTACGCCGCCGCACCGACACCGGAGCGCCCGGACGGAGCGGTCGTCGCCACGGTCGAGCCGCTGCACTGGAAGGGCCAGCCGGTGCGGGTCATCGACCTGACCCCCTGACCCGGACCCCGGACCCACAGGGCCGGGAAAGCCGAGAGGCCGTCACCCAGGTGTGGGTGGCGGCCTCTCGGTGCTTTCTCAGAGCGTCCGGCAGCCTACCGGGCCCGCACCGAGCGGCGGTCGCGGGCCTGCCGGAGCTGTGGAGGGTCAGTTCCAGCCGGAGTCGCGGACAGCGGTGTTACCCCAGCTGCTGTCACCGGCGAAGCTTCCCCACATGCTGTCGCCGGTGATGCCCCACACGCTGACCGCCGCCGCCGGTCGGCGGCGGTCAGCCCGCCCCAGTTGCTGTCGTCCAGGCCCCACGTCGAGTCGGCCATGCCGCCCTCCCCCTCATCGCGCCAGGCCCGGTGGTTCCGGACCGTTGGTGGGAGAACTGTAGGCCGGCCCCGGCAGCGGTCAGCCGCCCGGCCCGGCCGGCCGCAGGGCCGTCGCTCGGACCAGCGCCACCAGCCCCGCTGCCGTCAGCCGCCCGCCGAAGCCGTCGGCGGCGCAGCGGGCGAGCAGCAGGTGGAGGAGGGCGGCTCGCCGGAGCTCAGGTTCGGCGGCCGTCCAGGTCTCGGCGGCGGCCTGCTCGCCGCCGACCCGGTAGGCGAGCTGCACCGCCAGGGCCAGGGCGGTGCCCGGCTGCGCGGTACGGGCGACGCTGCGCAGCCGGTCGGCGCCCTGCTCCCGGGGGAGGCCGTAGGCGGGGCGGCCGGCGAGGTGTTCGAGAAGCAGACAAGTGGCGGACCACACCGCGTCGGAGCCCCGCTGGTCGAGCTCGGCCACCAGCCAGTGCCCGGCTGCCGGGTCGGCGGCGTCCGCCAGGTCGTCGAGGACGGTCTGGACGATGTCGGGGAGCGGGTCGGCGGTGGTCATGCCGGTGACGGTACCCGGCACCACTGACCTGCGGCTTCTCCCACGACGGTGGAAGGCACGGGTGGGCGGCCGCCGACCCCGGGGGAGTGGCGGCGGCCCACCCGGAGACCGGACAACCGCGCCCTTCCCCGCTCACCCTCTTCGGCGGCACCACCCCCGCCGGCTATACCGACTAGATCGAACTGATTTTCGAATACCGTGCGATACTGGACCCGTGCACCGCCCCCCGTCCCCCTTCGCCGGCACCACCAGCTCGAACTGGCGGGACGCCGCGCTGCTCACCAGGCCGGAGCTCGAGGCGGCGACCGGAGAGGTCCAGGAGGACCTGCTCGCCGTCTGGGTACGCCGCGCGGGCACCTGGCACCCGGCCGTCTTCCCTGTCAAGTCAGCGTGTTGAGAGATCTGTCTGTTCATGACGTGATGTTCGAGAGGCAAGGGGCGTCAGCGACTTTGAGTTGGGGCTCACGCCCAGTGCACGATGGCCTGCCAGAGCGGGTGCCAAGGGGGCCGGCTCTGGCAGGCCATCGTGAGTCCTGACAGCAGAGGACGATCGGGAGCTTCGGGCTGAGAGACGGGCTTCCAGTGTTGCCCGGTCTGCGGCCGCTCAGTCGACCTGGGTCCAGCCCTTCGGAGACATGGAGACGTTGGCGATGCCCCGGTACGCCTTGCGCTTCCACAACGTGCTGCCTTCGCCGTAGTCACGCAGTGCGGAGCGTGCTTCCTCCTCGCTGTCGAAGGCGTACTCGCGGCCTTTCGCGGTCCGGATCTTCCACTCTTCCATGGGCATGCCCGCGAGACCGGGTCCGATCGACATGGCTCCTCCAGATCTGTTGGTTCCGAGACGATTCTCAAGTCGCAGTGTCAACTGCGCATGTCAGGCGCGGTGGAGCGGCTTGTGGCGGTTGGGTTGTGTGGCCAGGTGGTCGCGGTGTCCCGTAGGGCGGTCAGCTCGGCGGCGAGGTCAGTGCCCGCGCCGTGTCGACGGGCGGATTGGAGTGCTTCGTGGGCGAGTTCGTAGCGGCCGGTGGCGAGGGAGAGGAACCCGTCGACTTCATGCAGCCGGCCGATGTCCCGGACACCGCAGCGGGCGGGGTGGGCTGCTTTCGCCCTGATCTGTTGGCTCAGTTGGGTGAGCCGGTGTAGGGCCTGGCTCATGGTGACCACTGCCCGGTAGTAGGTGGCTTCCGCGTCACGGCCGGCATGGTCGAGGAGGTCGGCGTAAGCCGTGACGCGCTCGGTGTCACCGAAGCGCAGGGCGAGCTCGCACAGGACTGCCCAGCTGTCCTGGCTGCGTTCGGTGAGGTAGTGCGGTCCGTCCGGCGGGCAGTGGGCCAGGGCGGTTTCCAGCTGGCCGAACAGCTCTTTGGACTGGGCGGGGCTGGTGGTGTGCTGAAGTTCGGCGCGCACTCGGTAGAAGGTCCATTTCGGGTTCTCGGGTTCGTCGCGGATGCAGAGGTCCAGGAGCCGGGCGTGCCGGTCGAGCTTGTGCTTGGCGGCCATCACCTGCGGTTGGTAGCCGTAGTGGGTGAAGCGGCTGGAGATGTGGACGGTCTCGGGGGCGTTGCCGTCAGGGTCGTAGGGGCGTTCGTGGACGCGGCCCCGGTAGCGCAGTCTGCTCGCTGCGCGGATTGCTCGCGGCAGGTCGGTGTAAAGCCCCCCGGGGTCGTGGAGGTCGCAGACCTGCGGACAGACGGCGAGGTCGGCGCCCGGCAGCAGGCGGTCCAGCAGGGTGAGGCTCTTGCGGATCGTCCCCCGGGTCTCGGGGGTCAGGACCTCGTCCGCGTCGACCATGAGGATCCAGCCCTCGGTGATGTGGTCGAAGGCGACGTTTCGTTGGAGTGCGAAGTCCTCGCGCCACGGAGCGTGGACGACCCGGACGGGTATCTCCTGCCGTTCAGCGGTCTTCACCGTCTCGTCCGTGGAGCCGGAGTCGATGACGAGGACCTCATCCACATCCCCTGCGAGGGCCTGGATGCAGCGGCCGATCGTCTCCTGCTCGTCGCGGGCCAGGACGACTGCCGTGATGCGTGTTCGCGGGACGGGGGCGTGTTGCGTCTTGGAGGACCAGTCCGCGGACAGGGGAAGTCGGGTCAGGGCGTGCGAGAGGGAGGTGATCAACCGCAGGTCCGCGGCCGGCTCGCCGTCGTGGTGTCGGTGGGCTTGGTCCAGCAGGTCGCCGACGAGCATGTCAGGTACTCCTTGTCAGTGGCGCGCCGGCAGCCGGGGGCCCGAGGTGGACGGTCCGGTCGAATGTGAGGTCGGCGGCGCTCGTGTGCGAGACGACGACCTTGGAGGCCGGAAGGCCGGTGAGGTTGTCCCAGATCCGGTGCACCGTCGTACGGTCGATCCCGCTGAACGCTTCGTCGAAGAGGAACACCTCGGGCTCCCTCAGAACGGCTCTGGCCAGAGCCAGGCGCTGGAGCTGCCCACGCGACAGTCCGCTCCCGTCCTCGCGCACCATCCAGTCCAAGCCGCCGGGAAGGGAGTCGACGACGTCGTCGAAGCACGCGAGGCGGCAGGCCCGGCCGATGGTTTCGGCGTCCCTGGGAGCCCCCAGAGTGAGGTTCTCGCGCAAGTCCGCGGCGAGCAGGACCGGGTTCTCGCTGAGATACAGGACCCTGTCCCTGACCGCCGCATCGCTGAGGCCGGCGATCTCGGTCCCCCCGATCTTGATGGTGCCGTCATGCTCGGGGAAGAAGCCCGCCATGGCTTTCAACGCGGTGCTCTTGCCCCGGCCGTTGGGGCCGGTCACCAGCATGGTCTCGCCCCGGGCGATGGTCAGGCTCAGGCCGCTGAGCGCCGGCCGGGAGGCCGCCGGATAGGTGACCGTCAGCGCGTCGACCTGGATGTCGGTACCCGCTCGCGTGCCCAGCCGGTCCTCATGGGTCATGGCCAGGCGCGGGTCTTCCCGCTGGTTCATCACCTCGCGGTACCGTCCGAGCGCGACGGCAAGACGCTGGAAGGTGACCTGCAAGGTGGCGACCGAGACGACCGCCTCCAGGAAGTAGCCGGCCAGCGCGACCGAGGAGAAGACCTGACCAAGACTCAGTGCCCCGCTCATGGCACCGCGCAGGCAGACCCAGACAACAGCGATCGTGGTCAGCGCGAGGTTGGCCCCGTTCACCACCGTGTGGACGTTTCCCAGCCGCCCAAGGCGCGTCTGCGCCGTGATCCGGCGTTCGAGACGGTGGACCAGCCGCTGCGCCGCGTACTCCCTCGCGGAGAAGGACACCACCTGCTCGTAGCCTCCCAGGACGTTGACGAACTCGGCCTTGAGCGTCGCCTCGCGCTGCAGAGTCTCCTCGCCTTGGTCCAGGAGGACGCCGCTGGTGGCGGGCAGGGGGTGCGGGCGCGGGTGATGCGCGAGCATGTGGGCTGGCTGGCGAGTGACGCGAAGGAGCAGGCGGCGCGGTTTCGGGCGAAGCGGCTGGTCGAGCGGGGCTGGTTGACCGAGCAGCGGCCGGGGCTGTTCAGGCCGCGGACCGCTTGACGCGGCGGGGCGCCGGTCGGCCGGAGCGGGCCAGGCGGCGGGTGGCCGGGATGCTCGCGGCCCACCAGGCCATCGCCTCGGCGCTGTCGATGCGGGTCTCGTAGTCCCGTGCGAGGCGCCGGGCCCGGCTCAGGTGGGAGAAACTGCGTTCCACGACCCAGCGGCGCGGCAGCACTACGAACCCCTTGATGTCGTCGCTGCGCTTGACGACGGTCAGCGCGAGGGCGAGGACGGCGTGGGCGAAGGCGACCAGCCAGCCGGTGTAGCCGCCGTCGGCCCAGACCAGGGTGATGCGGTGGTGGTCGGCACGCAGGTGTTCGAGGAGGTCGCGGCCGGCGTCGTTGTCCTTGACCGAGGCGGCGGTGACCAGCACGGTCAGCAGCAGGCCCAGGGTGTCCACCGCGATGTGCCGTTTGCGGCCGTTGATCTTCTTTCCGGCGTCGTAGCCGCGGGTGGCCGCGGCGACGGTGGCGTCGGCCTTCACGGACTGCGAGTCGATGATCGCGGCGGTCGGCTCTTCCTGCTTGCAGGCCAGTTCGCGCAGCATCTTGCGCAGCCGGCCGTAGAACTCCTTGATGCAGTCGTGGTCGCGCCAGCGGCGGAAGAACCGGTAGACGGCCCGCCACTTGGGGAAGTCGCCGGGCAGGCTGGCCCAACGTACGCCCTCGGCGACCAGGTAGCGCACCGCGTCGAGCAGTTGGCGGTGGCAGTAGCCCTCCGGGCGGCCCCCTTGTCCGTTCAGCCAGGCCGGGACCGGCAGCAGCGGCCGCACGATCGCCCACTCCGTGTCGGTGAGGTCGGAGCCGTAGCGGCGGGTCCGGTCCGGCTGGTCGGCGGCGTTGCCGAGCCGGTGGGCGAGACAGTCGCACGGCGACACGCCGTAGCCGGACGCGGATGGTGCGGGCACGCCACAGTGGGACACCAGGGCCTCCTGATGGTTCGTTGACTCGACATCACCGAACTGTGCGGGAGGCCCTTCTCTTATGCGCCGGCCGCCAAGTGATCACCCGAACGAGGCTGATGCGCACGGAAGTTCGAGCGACAGTCGCGCCCCTCGGTTTGAGAAACGCTTCTAAGTGCAGTGGTGGCTGCCTTTCAGGCTGACCGCCGCACTGTGTGGGCCGCGTGGGCGGGCGGGGCCGCGGTGGCGGCCCTCCTCGCCTGGATCGTTCCGGACCTGAGATCCATCCTGCTCCTCGTAAGCGTCGTTGAGGGTGCAGGGGCTCTGCTGCTTGCCCTGGCGAGGTACCGACGCTCCCGCTGAATCAGCGACGGGTCACGTCCGCTGGGGTGGTGTATCGCTGGCCACTCGGTGATCCGGCTTTAGGCTATGCGGTGAGTGCGGTCGGGGCGGCCTCGTCGGGGGTTTCTCCCTCGATCGGGTGGAGGCGGCAGCGGCCGAGGATCTCTGAGCCGATGTAGCGGCGCTGTTCGGCCCATTCGTCGCTCTGCTCGGCCAGGACCGCGCCGATCAGACGGACGATCGAGGCGCGGTCGGGGAAGATCCCGACGACGTCGGTGCGGCGCCGGATCTCCTTGTTCAGCCGTTCCTGCGGGTTGTTCGACCAGATCGACTTCCAGACCGTGCGCGGGAACACGGCGAAGGCCAGCAGGTCCTCGCGGGCATGCTCCAAGTGCTCCGCAGCCTTGGGGAATCGCTCGTCGAGAGCGGCGATAACGGAGGCCATCTGCTGACGCACGGCCTTCGCGTCAGGCTGTTCGAAGACGGTCCGCAGCAGGGTCGCGACCCAGGGCTGGGCCGACTTCGGGACCTGCGAGAGCAGATTTCGCGCGTAATGCGTCCGGCACCTCTGCCACGCGGCCCCGGGCAGGGTCGCACCGACCGCGTCCACCAGGCCGCCGTGGGCGTCGGAGACGACGAGCTGGACACCTCCCAGGCCGCGGGCGACCAGCGACCGCAGGAAGGCAAGCCAGCCGGCGCCGTCCTCGCTGGTGGCGACGTCCAGGCCGAGGACCTCACGCTGTCCCTCGTTGTTGACGCCGACCGCGACCAGGCAGTGCACGTTGACCACACGGCCGCCCTCGCGGACCTTCTGCGTGAGCGCGTCGACCCACACGAACGTGTAGGGGCCCTGGTCGAGGGGGCGGTTGCGGAACTCGGCCACCCGCTCGTCCAGATGCTTGGCCATCTCGCTGACCTGGGACTTCGACAGCTGGGTGACGCCCATGGTCTCGGCAAGCTTCTCCACCCGGCGGGTCGACACCCCGAGCAGGTAGCAGGTCGCGACCACCGAGATCAGGGCCTGCTCGGCCCGGCGCCGGCGCTCCAGCAGCCAGGACGGGAAGTACGAGCCCGAGCGGACGCGCGGGATCGCCAGGTCGACCGTGCCGACACGGGTGTCCCAGTCCCGGTTGCGGTATCCGTTGCGGGAGTTGACCCGGTCCTCGCCCGGGCGGCCGTACTCGCCGCCGCAGACGCGGTCCACGTCCGCGGACATCATCGCCTCCGCGAACGTCTTCACCATCGCCCGCAACAAGTCGGGACTCGCCGAAGCGAGGTTCTCCTCCAGCAGGGCAGCAAAGGGCACACTGTCACGTGCGGTCATCGTGCAGATCTCCTTCAAGAGCTTGGTCGTTCTCGAAGGATCAGCCGGTGGCCGTTTCACGTTCCCGGGCGACACCCACTACCGGGACGAAACCCCCGAAACGGATGGAACCCGTACACCACTTCTCTGGACGCAACCGGAGAGCAATGCCGCGCAGGCGGAGCAAGTGGCAGCGAAATCCAAAAGGCCGATACCGCACAAATTGCGTGGTATCGGCCCTTGCTGTCAGGCAGACGCCTTCAGCAGAAGACTTCCGAGCAGGTGGATCCTCCCCCGCACGCCCGGCCGGGCGACAGATTGACGCGGACGCGCGTCGGAGCAGCGCGGCCGTATCCGGCACGCCCCGCCTGATCGCCGGAGCTACCGCTCCGCCGGCGACGACCGGCACCTCCGACCTGAACGCAGGCGTTGCAAAACCGGAATCGCGGTTCATACTTGTGGTGTGCCAGAAGCGCAAGAACTGCGGACGCGCTGGACCTTCCTGACCCAGCACGCCCGCGTGCTCCTCATGATCTCGCGCGACCAGGACGTCCGCCTGCGGGATCTCGCGGCGGCGTGCGGCCTGACCGAACGGGCCGTGCAAGCCGTCGTCGCGGACCTGGAGACGGCCGGCTACGTCACCCGAACCCGCAAAGGCCGCCGCAACCACTACAACGTCGTCGACGGCACGCCCTTCCGCCACCCCGCCGAGGCCAACCACCCGGTCGGCGCCCTGCTGGACCTGTTCGCCGACCTCGACTCCGGACCCACGACAGCGACCGCCAATGGTGATCACGATGACCAGCACCCGTGAGCATGCGTCCCACCGTCCCGCCCGCCAAACCGGCCCCCGCCCAGCGGCCGCCGCAGCATCATCCCGCTGAGGAGGCGAGTGCGATGTCCGAACTCGGGCTCGCCAGCCGGCCCGGAAAACCGCGAGAGCTGCTGCCGCGTCTGAGCATCACCACCACGACCGCCACCGGAGCGGTGGTCGTCGTCCGCCTCGACGGCGAGGTCGACGAGGAGGACCGGCCCCGGCTGGCGAGCGCGCTCACCCGCGCCCTGCGCAACCATCCGCGCCGCCTGGTCGTCGACCTGTCCGGCCTGGCCTTCTGCTACTCGGTGGGCCTCAACGCCCTGCTCACGGCCCGACGGAACGCGCGAATCCTGGGCGTGGAGATGACGCTGGCCGCTCCGCTGCCGCAGACCAGGCGGCTGCTGGAGATCACCGGCACCGACCGGGCCTTCACCGTCCGCAACAGCGTGCGCACCGCCCTGGCCGACGCCCCAACCCCGCCGGCGGGGAGGTCGTCATGAGCAACCCGTCACGCTACGCGGTCACCCTGCCCGGCGTGCCCGGCACGCACGCTCCCCCCGAGGTCGTGATCGTCCACGCCACCGGCGAGATGACCGCCAACGGGCCGGTCTACGCTGACCCGCCCGGCACCTTCCGAGTCGAGATCGCCGGAGAAACGGCCCGACCACTCGCCGAACCTTCCGGACCAGGACAGCACACCTGCCTGCACGCAGTCCCTCTGCCCTGACGCCCCCCAAGACCTCGAACACCTCGCCCAGGTGCTCAACGGCCTTCCACGCAAGACGCTCGGCTGTGATACCCCAGCCGAGCGTCTACGTGATCTACTCACCGTCTGAAATCAAGCGGTGTTGCGACCCCTTGAACCCAAAATATCGCGGGAGGGCCTTCGCAGCGCGAGCCCGCCGTAGTCGATCTGCAATAGACGGCAACGAACCGCAGGTCAGGGACAAGTACGTCCTATTCATGGGAGCCCCCCAGGACGCAGAAATCGGGCTCGCTCTGGGTCAGCAAGTACCCGACATCGCGCAGAGCCGTGGTGAGGCCGGCCTCACCGATCACGTACGGGCGCGGTTCGGCCACCGGACCTTACCCGAGGCCGTGTCTCCCGTCGCCTCCGTGCGCGTTCACGATCAGTAGCACTTCGTGCCCCGGGCGGTGGGGCGGCCGAATCGATCTCGTGGTCTCCGCTCGGCGCTTCTCACCGCGTCTCATCGTCATCACCGCCGCGTGTGCACTGGTTGTGAAATGATCTTCCGCGCGACTCGCATTTCCGCAGGTCAGAGGCATGTTCGATCAGTACTACGACCTGTAGGACCCCCTCTGACCTGCAGAAACGCAGGTTGATCTCTCATCGTTTCCGCAGGTCAGGCAGGGCCCTGACCTGCGGAAACGCGCAGGGAGGGGTCGGCCGCAGTACCTCTGGGGCTCGCGATGTGAAATGAGTGTGCAATGGGCAGGGGCAGATCGAACTCACGATGACGCCTTCTTGCCCGTGCCGGCACTGGGAAGTACGCCATCTCGCTACTCACAGTAGCCATCACTCCGGGGCTTCCGACGCAACGGGTTCGATCTCTTACCGGCACTGCGCCTCCTCAGGCGAGGTGTCACCCGGGCTCGCCAAGCAGCGGAGCCTGCCGTCGTCGGGCCGCGCCGGTTCAGCAGGCCACTGATCGGGATTCCGGCCGGCGCGGAGGTCAGCAGCTGCACCGTCGAGAGCGTCGCGTGGTCGTCTGGATGAACCGCCCAGTGGATCGGACGATGGAGGACAGCCGCATGGGGGACTTGCGGTAGAGCGCTTTCCGCCAGGTGGTCTGGGCCAGGCACGGGGCGGACAGCGCGGCGCGGGACCGCGACTGGCCGAGCGGACCTGCTCGTAGCCGGTCAGGGCGAGGAAGGCCGGGGCTGGCCGTAGGACTTCATGCCGACGAGGCGGACGTCCTTCTCGGAGCGGAAGAGCTCGTTCACGCCGTGTGGGTAGACGGTGCCGCAGGAGTACTGGTTGGGGTCGATCAGCGGGGTCAGCTCAAGCTGGGCCTGGAGGCGGTCGTCGAGGCCGAGGCGCAACTCGGCGAGGAAGGACAGATCCGGACGCAGGCCGGCTCGAAGCGCACCATGTACGCCTTCGCTTTCCGCGAAGTCCGCGTCAGGACCGGGTTCCGCAACATCCGCACCACACTGCCCTGCCCTGCGGCCGATGCGGGGTCTCGGACCGGTAGTCGGTGGTGAAGCAGTCGGCGACCCGTCGCGGGTCGTGCGAGTTGATCGCGTCCTTGAGCCGGTCGATCGGGGCGTTCGTGGTCACTGCGACCTCCTGGTTCCGCGGATTGTTGCGCGCTGGGCGCGGTCTGAATGTGCGCTCTGCGCCGGGCGCCTCACCAGGTTTGTGGCGTGGCGCCCGGCAGGATTTCGCCGCTCAGGAGGACGGGGTCGTCGCGTCTTCGCCACCGGGCCTGGTGAAAGAGGCGGCCTGGGCCACGAGTGCGGCGATCTCGGGGTGCTCCGCGAAGTGGCGAGCCTGTACCTGCTCGATCTTCGTCTTGATCTCAGGGTCGGCGGAGTCCGTGATGTCGAAGGCCTCGAACCGCGCGAGGTAGCCGATGCCTTCCAGTTCGAGGCGGACGTGCGCGGGGTGGTTCAGGTACTGGTCGTAGCCGTCGAGGTCTTCGATCACGAACACGGCTCCGTAGTCGAAGCCCCCGGTGGGGTGCGGCCCGACCACGTACGACTTCACGGCGGGACAGGTCTCGCCGACCTGGCGCAGCAGGTCGAGGCAGGCCTCGAGCTGCTCCTCGCTCAGGTCGGGCTTGGGCGTCAAGCGGTTGATGTGGAAGATCATGGCCTTCTCCTCAAAACTCGGTACGGCACCGTCTTGTCTGTGGATTCCTGCGTCCCGGGGGGCCCGTACCGGCCCCCCGGGGGGGTCCAAGCGTTCCCCCGTGCGACCTGCATGATCAGGCCAGCCGGGCAGGCAGCTCGCCGCCGTGCGCCGCCCCGGGCGGCACTTGTCGGCTCTTCATCGCCAGGACACGACGCTAGTCAGGCGATCGTTCTTTAAGCAGGAGGAGATTTACCTGACACTGTCAGGTATTCAGACAGTCGTAAGCCGCTTCGATCCCCGTCGGGCCGGCACCCTAGGATCGCCGCATGTCCGCAGACGCGTCCGCGACGGTCCTGCCATCCCTGCGCCAGCGACGCCGGGCCGTCGCCACCCAGGAGATCGTGGCCGCCGCCGAGAGCCACCTCGCCGAGCACGGGTTGCACGCCCTGTCCCTGAGAGCGGTCGCCCGTGGCCTCGGTATGACCGTGCAGGGGCTCTACCACTATTTTCCGAACCGGGACGCCCTCGTCACGGTTCTCGTCGCCAAGGCGTACGAGGACCTGGCTGACGCCGTGACAGCGGCTGTCGACACGATGACGGACGAATCCGCCGCTCTGCGGTTCCTGGCCGCCGCCGAGGGCTACCGCCGATGGGCCGTCACCCACCCCGAACGATTCCAGCTGCTGTACGGGGCGCCGTTGCGGCACTACGAAGCACCGGCCGAGGGTCCGACCGTTCTGGCGATGCGCCGGGTGGGCGAGGTCTTCCAGCGCGAGTTGTTCGGCGGGTTCACCACGTCACAACTGGCCGCGGCCGACACCCGGGTCCTCTCGTCGGCCCTCCGGGCGGACCTGGAACGCTTGATTCCGCACGGCCCGGGCACTCTGCCGCCTCCGGCGGCCGCTCTCCTCGTCAGCGCATGGGGGCACATGCACGGCATGGTCGTCCTCGAAGTCTTCGGACACACCACCTTCATCGGCGAACACCAGGCCGAGATCTTCCACATGGCGATGCGGGACCTGGTCGAGGACGTTCATCGCCGGATCACCGCACCGCCCCACGCCGAGCCTCAGTGAGAAACACGGACGACCCACCACGATTGCCGGACCGCTCCGAGCTCCAACAGGCGGCCGCGCCGGAGCTACGGAACTGGCCACCCATCTGACGGTCGATGCCCGAGGTTGAACTCGCCTTGTCGTAGGTGCTGACGGACCTTGATCCCTGCGGTACGACATCGGAGTGCGATACGCGCAGGGGGGCGGGTTCACTGCCCAGGAGCAACAGCGTCGGGAACGGGTACGCCTGGAGGCCGCAGAGCGGTTTGAACGGGGAGACGGCAACAGGCTGATCGACGCTGACCTCCGGGTCACGGTGCGGTCGGTGGACAGGTGGCGCCAGGCCTGGCGGCAGGGCGGTTCGGCTGGCCTGGGGGCGAAGGGGCCGCAGTCCCCGCCCCCGCTCGGCACACGGCAGTTCGCCCTGCTGGAGCGGGAGCTGGAGAGAGGGGCCGCTCCCTCACGGGTGGGAGGACCAGTGATGGACGCTGGCGCGGATCAAGATCCTGATCGGCCGCCGGTTCCACGTCTCCTACACAGTCCAGGGCGTGTGGAAGCTGATGCGTCGCAACGGCTGGTCGTGCCAGCAACCGGTCCGCCCGGCGATCGAGCGAGACGACGGGGCGGTCGAGGTGTGGAAGAAGGAGGTGTGGCGGCAGGTAAGAGCCTAGCGGCGGAGCTCGGGGCCTGGCTGGTCTTCGAGGACGAGGCCGGGGGTCTCGATGACGCCGGCGCGGGCCCGCACCTGGGGACGCCGCGGGCGGACGCCTGTCGTCCGGGTGCGTGACCGCTCCCGTCGCCGGGTCTCGATCGCTGCCCTGACCTACTACAACCCGGCGAGCGCTCCCGGCTGATCTACCGGCCCCGGCTGGACGACAGCCAGGGCAGAAACAAGGGCCGCAAGAGCTTCACCTGGACCGACTACCGCGACCGAGCGGCGCCGCCGGGTCCTGCGGTCGTCCTGCGGCGGAGTCGCCCGGGGCTCTCAGCGGTTGATCGAGATGGCGAAGGGCGTGAATCCGCTGGATCGGATCACGTGCGGGACGAACAGGATCGCGGCCTCCGTGGCGCGGGCGGTCTCGATCCCGCCGAGGTCCGTGATCCACTCCTGCTGCCAGCCGAGGTCGGTGAGCAGTTCACGGACGGTCCGCTTGGCCTGCGGGTCGTCGCCAGAGAGGAAGGCGGTCGGCGTCTGGGCCAGCGCGGCGGGCGCGGTCATCACGGGGAAGAGCATCGTGTTGAGCGTCTTGACGACGCGCGTTTCGGGGAGCGCTTCCTGGAGTTGCTCGGCCAGGCTCGAGCCGGGGTAGACCAGGTCGGCGGGCAGCCCGTCCGGTCCGTCGACGGTGGCGTTGGAGACGTCGACGAGGATCTTGCCCTGCAGCTCCCCGCGCAGCGCGGTGAGCCGTTCCAGCGAGCCGGCGCCCGGGGTGGCGTTGATGACGATCTGCGCCGTCCTGGAGGCGTCGGCGGCGGCGCCCGGCTCGCGGTCCACCGTGGTCACCTCGTGGCCTGCCCGGGTGAGGGCCTGGGCGAGGTTGCCGCCGACGCGGCCGTTTCCGAGAACGGCGATCGTGGTCATGTTGTTCTGTTCCTTCCGTACGTGCAGGGTGTGGTGGGTGGTCAGCGGGAGAGCGTGGTGACGGCCGCGGCGTGGACGCCGGGCGCGGCGGCCAGGAAGCTCTCGCTCTGCGGGGTCCAGGGGCGGCCCTGGGCGTCGGAGATCCGCCCGCCGGCCTCGGTGACGAGCAGGGCTCCGGGCAGCAGGTCCGCGCGGGCGCCGGCGAACTGCCAGAAGGCGTCGATCCGGCCGGCGGCCACGTTCAGCAGGTGCAGGGTGGCAGGCACTGCGACGCGGACGACGAGCGCGTCGAGGAGCATCGCGGTGATGGAGGAGCCGATGCGCCGGACGACCTCCTCGTTCTCGTCCGGCCGGGCCTGGCTCGTGGCCACGAGGCCCAGGCCGAGGTCGGTGGTCCGGGAGACGTGCAGGGGGCGGCCGTCGAGGTGGGCGCCGGCGCCGGCGAGCGCGGTGTAGGTCTCGCCGGTCAGCGGCAGGTGGACCGCGGTGAGCACCGGCTGGTTGTCGCGCACGAGGGTGGCGGTCACCGCCCAATCCGGCAGGGCGTGCAGGTGGTTGACGTTGCCTTCGGCCGGGTCCACGACCCACCACTCGCCGGAGGGCAGGGCCCCGCCCGCGAGTTCGTCCTCCACGAAGCGGGCGTCCGGGCGGAGGCGGGTGAGGGCGGGGCGCAGGGCCTCCAGGGCGGCGTCGTCGTTGGCGGCGAGCGCGCTCATCAGCTCTTCCCGGGTCCGGTAGGGGACCACGTCTCCGAAGCGCTCCCGCAGCACGGCCCCCGCCGCGCGTACGGCGTCAGCGGTGTGTGCAAGCAGGTCGGTGTCGGGCACGGCGTCGGCGGTCGCGGCGACTTCGACCGTCTGGATCGTTTCGGACATGGTGGTGCTCCCGTCTGAGGAGGGGTGATCAAGCGGACCAGGCGAACCGTGCTCCGTTCGCGCCTGCATTTCGAAGGTAGAAGGGCCGGGCATTAACTTCAACTGCATGTAAAGCACTGCTGGGATGACTCCCATGCAACTGAATCTGCAGCCTCCTCGCCGTGCTCGGTGAGCTCCCGGAGGAGGACGCACGACGAGGGATCGGGCCGTGGCCGGGTGCGCGCCGGGACCGGTCAGCAGCCCGGTGCCGGGTGCCAGCACGACCGGCGGCGATCAACCGTCCCGGTGCCGACGTCCGTGTGAACAGGCCCCCCAGGGGCCGGCCGGAGCGAGCGGAACCACGGTAAGCGCCCGGCTCGCCCGGCGGCTGGGCGTGTGCTTGCCCGCCTCGGGCCGGTGCTCCCAGAAGTCATGGGTGTGGCCGAGAGCGGGCAGGACGACCTGGTGCCCGCGGGACAGCACAGGCAGCAGGTCGTCGGTCGGGTTCACCGGCGGTGCGGAGAAGTCGAGTTCGCCACCGATGAGCAGAGTCTCGGCCGCGCCGGGCCGGACCGTTCGGCATTCGGCGCCGTCGGGCCCATTGCCCGGCGGAACGCTACTGGCCAGCGGCGTCCGGAGTGGTGAACAGGTCCTGCAGGGTCTGAGTCGCCAGGTCGAGCAGCCAGGTGTGGGCGGGGTCGTCGTCGTAGCGCTTGTGCCAGAGCAGGTAGAGAGGTACGGGTGGCAGGTCGAACGGCAGCGGCAGCGTGGTCAGGCCCAGTTGCTCGCGGGCGGAGCGGGTGACCGCGTCGGGGAGGGTGACCACGACGTCGGTGTCACGGGCGAGCTGCAGGGCGGTGTCCGTCGCGGGGGCGGAGACGGTGACACGGCGCTCGTGGCCGAGGGCGGCCACGACATCGTCGACCCGGTCGCGCAGGCTTCCACGCCGGGAGACGGTCACGTGATCGGCCGCCGCGTACCGCTCGACGGTCACCGGTCCTTCGGTGAGCGGATGGCCCGCCCGGACAGCGAGGATGATCCTGTCCTGGCCGATGAGACGGTGATGGATGTCGGACTGAGAGGGCGGTCCGTCACTGGAGGCCACATCGACCTCGCCACGACGCAGCTCAGGGGTGTCGTGGCCGGGCTCGACCGTCAGGCGCATCTTCACCCCCGGGGCCTGGCGGCGCACCGCGGCGACGAGGGCAGTCCCGCAGGCGGTGGTGAGGGCGTCGTGCAAGCGAATGGTGAACACCCGCTCCAGGCTCGCCAGGTCGAGGTCCGGACGGGCGGACAGCAACTGGTGCGCCTGCTGCACCAGGGCGTGGACCTCGGTGCGCATGGCCAGCGCGCGGGGCGTGGGCGTCATGTGGCGTCCGGTGCGGACCAGGATCTGGTCGCCGGTGGCTTTGCGGATACGGCCCAGCGAGCGGCTCATCGCCGGCGCGGTGACGTGGAGCCGGTCCGCGGCTCCGGCCACGCTGCCCTCTTCCAGCAGCGCGTCCAGGGCGGTGAGCAGATTCAAATCCAATTGCATGACAGTAACTATAGGAGTAGAAGTCATGCACTTTTTGTTAATAGTTGAGGGCTCTGGCTTGGCGATGCGGGGCCGAGAGGAACACCCAACACCGGCCTGCTTCTACCGAATTCCGTCGCCGCCGCTAAAGCGGCCGTCGCTCGCCCGGCGGCCTGCGTCAATCGGGGATCGGGTCAGACCCTCGAGCGGTGCCGCCTCATGATCATCTTGACGCTACGGACAGCAGTCTGCGGCCCCGCGCCCCTACTCCTCAGCGGCGACAACGGTTTCGCCGTCCTCCAAGCGCTGGCGGATGCCGGCGTACTTCTCGGGCCCCCACTCGGGCGAGGCGGCCAGCTCCGCCTCCACCCAAGCGTCTATGCTCTTGCCCAATTCCTCATCGTACGCGTCCATGCGACTACCCTCCGGCAACACCTCAGGTCAAGACTGCCTGGTTGTGACAAGTCATCGGCACCAGCTGATGGCCCGTCAGAATTCGGATGCGCCTGCACGGCCCTGCGGCACCGACTCCACGGATGCACGCCGCAGTCCCCAGTGGCGACCGATCCGCTCACGGTGTCGGCCCGTGGGGTGCGCGACCGGGGGCGCAACGCGCTGTCGTCGGGCGTAATGGAGGAACCGGCCCGGTGAACGGGACCGGGGCTTCGGACTGACCGAGCCGGTGCCGAGCGTCCGTGGCGGGGCAAGGAGGGTGAGCAGGGATGACTGGTGGGCGGCCGTCCGGTGCAGCGGGACCGGGCCGGTCGGAGGGGCACGGTGAAGGCCTGTTGTGGGCGCTGCTCGATCAGGCCCATGGGCTTCCGCCGCGGCTGGTCGCTCCGCTGGTCGCCGAGGCGGTGAGCAGGTTCGGCGGCCGTGACCCGGCGTTGCTGTTGCAGGACTACGGGCAGCTGGTGCTGGTGCCGCTGCCCGGCCGGGGGCTGGCCGCCGGGGTACCGGTGCGGATCGAGGGCTCGCCCGCGGGTGCGGCCTTTCTGCGTGGTGCCCCCGTCGAGGTACCGCAGACGGACGGGGTGCGGGTGTACCTGCCGCTGCTGGGCGGCAGCGACGAGGTGGGGGTACTGGCTCTCACGCTGGACGATGTCGGTGAGGACGGTCGGCGGCTCCTTCGCCGACTGGCCGCCTTGGTGGCGGATCTGCTGGTCACCAAGCGCGGCTACACCGACCGGATCTTCCAGGCCCGGCGCATGGAGCCGATGAGTGTCGCCGCGGAGATCCAGTGGTCGCTGCTGCCACCGCTGTCGATGACCGTCCCCCGGGTCGCCGTGGCGGGCATCCTCGAACCCGCTTACCAGGTGGCCGGCGACAGTTTCGACTACGCGCTCAACGACGATGTCCTGCACGTGGCAACGATCGACGCGATGGGTCACGGGCTGGACGCCGCGACCATGGCGACCGTGGCCATCGGTGCGTACCGGCACGCCCGGCGGGCCGACATCGGGCTGGCGGAGATCTACGCGTTCATGGACCGGGCCATCGCCGAGCAGTTCGGGCCGGACCACTTCGTCACCGCGCAGATGATGCGCCTGGACACCGTGACCGGTCACCTGCAGTGGGTCAACGCCGGCCATCCTCAGCCGCTGCTGATCCGTGACCACGTCGTCGTCGAGCGGCTGGAGAGCGAGACCACACTGCCGGTGGGGTTCGGTGGCGAGGTGCCGGTGATCAGCGAGCGGGTGCTGCGGCTCGGTGACCGGGTCCTGTGCTTCACCGATGGTCTGGTCGAGGAGCGGGAGGCCGGCGGGGAGCAGTTCGGGGAGGAGCGGCTCATCGAGTGGGTCGACCGCGTCGAGCGTTCGCAGGACGGGGTGCGGGCCGTGGTGCGGGCGCTCTCCCACGTGTTGAAGGAGAAGCGGGGCGGGCGCACGAGTGACGACGCCACCCTGTTCCTGATCGAGTGGCGCGGAGGCCCTGGCACCCCGCCGGGGCTCTCGTGACCGGCCGGATCGGCCCGACGCGGGCGGAGTACCGTAGGAATATCGGGGGTAGCCCGAGCCGTCGCTCCCCCAAGGACCGGTCCTCGCTCAGCGGGCCCGGTCTGTGTCTGCGGATAGGTGGCGAGCCGTGTCGGAAGAAACCGGTGCTTCGCATCCGGGGCTTCTGCCCGACCGGTTCCGACAGGCGGCGAAGCCGGGGACGGTCTTGTTGCGCCTGGAGACCACACAGTCGCGCGAGGGTGTCCTCGACGGGGCGTGGTGGCCGCGTTCACGGGATGTCGGCGCCGAGCTGCCCGGGCTGATCGAAGCCTTGACCGAACACCTCGGCCCCGTGGCGAGCGTCGGCCTGGACGCGCAAGCCTGGGACGATGTCCCGGCCCGGCTGGTCGTCGGCGGGCGGTCGGTGCACATCGACCAGTACCCGGTCGGCGACAGCACGGTGATCATCACCCGTGGCGACCGCGATCACTTCAGCCTGCTCGTCGTGCCCCCGCAGGCGAGCCGGGAGGCGGCCCTGGCCGCGATGGCGCACGCGATCGAGGCCGGCGCAACCGACTCGGCAGGGCAGATCCTCATCGCCACCGGCATCGGCTCCGAACCACCGGCCGAAGCCACCTGAGAGACCAGCACCGCAGGTCCTCGGACAGACAAGGAAGGCGGGACGAGAGATGTCCGTCTACGTGAAACTCTCAACCGAGACCCGGGCACCGGCAGAACCGTCGAAGGGACCGTTGGACCTGCAGTACGAGGACGGCGCGGACGACGGCGTCACCTTCGAGTACGACCTGCATCCGAGCGGCGCGCTGCGGATTCTGCGGGTCTTCGAGGACACCCCGCACCGGGTCGAGGCGTGCTTCAGCTCCGGAGCGTGGCTTCAGGTCGCCGGCACCTACCTGCGCAGCGGCTCCGAATACTGACGGCGGGTCGGGTCCGGTGTTGCCATTCGCCGGAGACGACGCCAGTATCCGGTGCCGGCCTGCGAAGTGCCTTCGGTAACCTCCGGGCTACTCTCGGTCCGGCCCGAACCCGGCATGGCCGCGATGCCATCGTCTCCGCGCGTTTTCACGATCAGTAGCGCTGCGCAGCCCAGACGGTGGGGCAGCCGACTCGATCTCGTGGTCTCCGCTCGGCGCTTCTCGCTGCATCTCATCGTCATCGCCGCCGCGTGTACACCGGCTGTGAAATGATCTTCCTTGAGACTCCTGTTTCCGCGGGTCGGCAATTCGCTGAACTGCGGAGACGCCAGGTCGCCGGCTCGCCCGGACTGCTCCAGGCGCGGTCATCGACGGGTGGGGTGAAGGGGGCGCCGCCACTCGGCACCCATAGTGGATACAGTGTTGCTGTTATGGTGCCGACCGGGGAGGTGGACGTTTCAGTGGCAGCAGCTGGTCCTACGCGAGCGACGACGACATCGGGCCGAGGCCCGGGGCGTCCGCCCGTGCCGTTGGAGCGCATTGTCTCCACCGCCCTGCTGGTCGTGGACGAGGAGGGGGCCGACGCCCTCTCGATGCGGACGCTGGCCCAGCGCCTGGGCTCGGGCACGGCGACGCTGTACCGGCACTTCGACAACCGGACAGCGCTGGTCGCCCATGTCGTGGACCGCATGTTCGGCGTCGTGGAACTGAACGGCGGGGAACTCCTCGCGATGGGCTGGCAACAGGCCCTGCGGACGGTCGCGCACACCATGTTCGAGGCCCTGGCCCGGCACCGGAACGCGGCGCGCCTGATGGTCGAAGAGATTCCCATGGGGCCGAACGCCATGGCGCTGCGGGAGCACTGTGTCGCGGCGCTGCTCGACAACGGCTTCCCGCCACGACTGGCCGCGCACGCCTTTGCCACCCTCGCCCGCTACGTGCTCGGATTCGCCATACAGGTCAACGGCCATGGCGACGGCGGGCAGCGCGACGACGCACACCTGTCCGGTGTCTTTCAGGGCGTCGATCCGGCCTTGTTCCCGGCAACGGCCACCGTCGCCGGGTCGATGCCCGTTCCGATCGAGGACGAGTTCTCCTTCGGACTCGAACTCCTGCTCAGCGGGCTTGCCCACCTGCGCGACGAGGTCTGACCCGGGTGGTCGAGGTCTGACCCGGGTGGTCGGCGGTTCGTCAGCGGAAGGCGAAGTGCTCGGCGTGGAGATGCTGCCGGGGGACGCCCTGGCGGTGGAGGGCGCGACTGAGGTCTTCGACCATCGAGGCGGGGCCGCAGAGGAAGACGTGCGTGTCGGGGGTGATCGGTCCGGCCACGGCCTGGATCCTTTCGGCGGTCAGGCGGCCGTGGCTGCGGCTGAAGGTCGGGTGGAGCCGCAGCTCGGGGCGGTGTGCTGCCGCAGCGGCGAGTTCCGGGAGGAACGGTGCCTCTTCGGCGGTGGGGGCGCAGTAGAAGAGGTCGGTTTGGGCCGGCACTGCCCCGGAGTGGGTGAGCCAGCCGAGGAAGGGCGCGATGCCGATGCCCCCGGCGATCCAGATCTGGCGGGGTCCGCCGAGGGTGTGGTCGAACATGCCGTAGGGGCCCTTGAGGGTGGCGGGGTGTCCTTCGCTCAGCTCCCGGTAGAGGCCGCGTGTACCGCGGCCCAGGGCACGGATGGTGAGGCGTACCGAGCCGTCGGCCCGGGCGCCGGCGACGCTGAAGGGGTGTTCGTGCCAGCCGCCGACCCGCAGGTAGACGAACTGGCCTCCGGTCACGGGAAGCGTCGTCTCGCCGGTGGGCGTGAGGGTGAGGTCGAGGACGTCGGGTGTCGGGCGCTCGACGCGGTGGACGGTGTAGTCCGCCCGGGGTTCCCGGTGCCGCAGCACCAGTTCCTCGTAGGCGTAGGCGGTCATGCCGATGGTGGCCATGGTGACGTAGATCGCCAGGAGGGGCGTGGATCCGTTGATGACGAGATCGAGGTACCAGCCGTGCAGCAGCGCCGACAGGAGCAGCAGGCCGGTGAGGCGGTGCAGGAACAGCCAGCGCTGGTAGGGCAGTCGGAGGATGCGGCCGACCTGGCCGAGGGAGATGAGGACGAGCAGCAGCAGGCCGATGGCGGAGCCGGCGCCGAGGAGATGGCCCATCCCTACCGACGCGGTCGGGTGGGCGTAGCCGTACGGGCTCCCGTCGAAACCGGAGAAGAAGTGGAGGAGCAGGTGGGGGGTGAGCAGGAGGATGGACCACACGGCGTACCGCTTGTGCCGGCGGTACATGCGGTCCAGGCCGCCGAACCACTGCTCCAACCACATCAGGCGGGTGGCCAGCACCAGGGTGCAGGACATCAGGTAGGCGGACAGGACGCCGGCGAACTCACCGGCGAAGTAGACGGCGCTGAGGTGCTCGGGCCTGAGCCGGTCCCAGGCCAGGTAGAGCATGACCGCTCCGGTCGTGACCGACAGCGGGCCGATGTGGCGCTTCTTCAGGCGCGCGTCCAAGGGGGCGCGCGCGATCCGGATGGCGTAGATCGCTATCACGATCAGGACGGGCATTGTCTGACCCTTCGGAGGTCGGCTGGTCTTCGGTCCTCAGGCGAGCAGGGCCGCGAGGTACGAGGCGACAAGCACCGCGCACACGGCGGCGGGCGCGACTCTGGCAACCGGGTCGCCCTTGCGCAGGTGTACGACCGCAGCTCCGGCGAGCAGGAGGAGCAGCCCGGTCCCCGCGAGGGCGCCGAGCGCCGGCACGGCGGGGCCGAGCGCCACCCCGGCGACTCCTGCCAGTTGCAGCACACCGATGCGGCGGTAGGCGGCGACGGAGAAGCCGGTCTCGGCGGCCAGCTCGCGGGCCTTCGGCAGCGCGAGGGTGTTGAGCACCCCGCTCGCCCCGAAGATCAGGGCGATGGCGCAGGCGAGGGTGACGGTGAGGATCACGAGGTGTCTCCAGCGTGGCGGTGGCGTGGCGGCGCGGGCGTAGGGTGACGGCCCGAGGGCGCGCGGGGTCGTCACGGGCCCGTCATCGGATGTGTCGGGCGGTCGAGCCGCTCGGCTGGGGCATGGCGCGGCTCGCTGTCTGCGGCGCCATCGCCCGCACGGCGGCTCGTGTGGTGGTGAGGAAGTCCCGGGTGGCGATGTGCCCGAGGTAGCCGTCGGGGCGGATCAGCAGCAGCGTGTCGCCGGTCAGGCCGTAGGCGGTGCGCAGCGTGTCCCTGGGGTCGGAGAAGGCGAGGTCGTCGCCTGCGGCCGATCCGAGGGTGAGTCGCTTCAACTCGGCGCCCGTCGTCGGCCAGTCGAGGAGTTCGAGGTCCCGGGCGGCGCCGGGGCCGTAGGCGATGGCGGTGAAGTGCGGCCCCTTGAAGAGGTCGAACAGCCTGGTCTCGGTGCCGTCGGGGCCGAGCAGCCGGGCGTCCGGGGCGCGGTCGCCCACGTGCAGCGTGCCGCTGCCGGCGCCGGCAGCGGGGGCGAGCGGGCCGCCGTAGTAGGTCAGGGAGAGCTGCTGCTCGTCCTTGCCGCGCTTCATACTCGAGGGGTCGAGCTTGGCGATGCCGCCCCACTTCTCGGTGGACAGCCCCAGGACTCCGGCGGCGATCGGCTGCCGCTCGGCCTCGTAGGTGTCCAGCAGGGCCGGGTCGGCACCGGCGAGGACCTGGCCGAGCTTCCAGCCGAGGTTGTAGCCGTCCTGCATGCCGGTGTTCAGGCCCTGAGCGCCGGCCGGGGTGTGGACGTGCGCCGCGTCGCCGACGAGGAAGACCCGTCCGCGGCCGTAGTGCTGCGCAAGACGGATGTTGGGCCGGAACACGGACGTCCAGTGGATCTCGTGCAGCTGGATGTGCCGGTTGCGGGTGTGGGAGTGGATCCGGTCGATGACGGCGCCGATCTCCTGGGGCGGCTCCTCCTCGGGCGTGAGCCGGATCATCCACTGGAACATGTCGCTGCCCGGGAGTGGGCAGGCGGCGATGAGCTTGCCACCGAGGCCGGGCCACATGTGCCACCGGTTGCGGGTCAGGCCGCTGACGGAGGCGTCCACGATCAGCACGCGGTCGGCGTCGTCCGTCGTCCCGGCGAAACCGATGCCGAGCTGCTTGCGCACCGCACTGGACCCGCCGTCGGCTCCCACGGCATAGCGGGCGACGATCTCCTCGGCCCCGTCCGCGCCCACCACCTTGGCAGTCACCGTGTCCTCGTCCTGCGTCAGCTCGGTCAGTGCTCTGTCGAACTCGACCTCGCAGCCGAGCTCACCGAGCCGGGCGTGCAGGGCGCGGTCGGTGCGGAACTGCGGGATCAGCCAGGTGTTCGGGTACGGGACGTCCGGGGTCGCCTCTTTGGTGGGGAACATCTTCCACGGCACGCTGAGGGGTCCGGCATGGAGCCCGAGCTTGGGATAGAGGTCGCCGCCGGCCAGCACGTCGTCGAGAGCGCCGAGGTCTTCGAGGAGTTCGAGGCTGCGGGGCTGGATGCCCTTGGCGCGCGAGCCGTCGAAAGCGTGGGGGGACCGGTCGACGATCCGGACGTCGAGTCCGCGGCGGACGAGGTCGATCGCAAGGGCGGAGCCCGAGGGGCCGGCGCCGACGATCAGGACGTCGATGGTCTGCGGGTTGTTCATGAGTCGAGCCTTTCGGTGCGTGCGGACACGAACGGGACGAGCTGGTCGGCGACGTCGCGAGGCCGTTCGAACGGGGCCATGTGCCCGCACTTGGTGATGACGTGATGCTTCCGCGGCTTCAGCAGGGCACGCGCCGTGTCGGTGTGCACCGGCGGCGTGACGGTGTCCTCGTCGCCCCACAGCAGCAGCGTCGGAATGCCCAGCGCCCCCGTCCGCCGGAAGAGGTCGTCGCGGCCGGCGAGAGGCAGGTGCTGCAGGGTGTCGAAGACCGCGTACAGCGAGCCCTCGAAGCGGAGGGTGCCGAGGACCATCTCGGTCAGTTCCGCCCCGAGCTCGGGGTCCCGGACGTTGTGCCCGAGATGCCCCTGGAGCAGCCGGAGGCCGCGACGGCGGACGACCACCCCGGCCAGCAGATCGCTGCGCAGCAGCCGGTCGGGGGAGGCCAACCGCGATTTGGCGAGACCGGCCGGGCCGACGATGGTGAGCGTGGACACCTGCGAGCGGTACCGGTCCGCGTACGTCATGGCGACGAGCGCGCCCATGGAGGTGCCGACCAGGTGCAGGGGCCGCTCCGTCAGGCCCAGCCGGTCCGTCAGCTCGGCCAGCTGACGGGTGAACAGCGTCTCGTCGTAGCGCGCCCGTACCCGGTCGGAGTAGCCGCGGCCGTAGGCGCTGCAGGTCAGCGTGCGCAGCCCGCGGGCGTGCAGCTCGGTGACCAGGCCGTCCCAGTAGGACAGCGGGATGGTCAGACCGCCCGCCATCAGGACCACCTCCCCGTCCTCGGGCCCCGTCAACTCGTAGTGGGTGACGCCGTCGGACAGCTCGACGAAACTGCCGCGCAGCGCCTGGCGCGAGTCGGCGGTGAGCTTGAGGTCCTCACCCGGGGCGACGAAGTACTTCATGGCACGGGCCTCTCAGTTCGCGGGGGTGCCGGCGCAGGAGCCGAGGAACTTCGCGATCGCCTCCGCGGCCCACCGCGGTTCCTCTTCCGGCAGCAGGTGCCCGCCGTGGGGGTGGACGAGCTCCTGGGCGCCGGGGATGTCGCGGGCGAAGTGCTGGCCGTCGATGCCCGCGCTGCGCAGCACCAACGTGGGCACCGTGATGCGGGGGATCTGCGCGCTGCGGTCCGGCTGGTCGGTGTTGCAGAAGTCGACGAAGGCCGAGCGGTTGCCGGGGCGGCTCATGAGCTGGTGGGCGCGGTCCACCATGGCGTCGTCCACGATCTGCGAGTGCGGCCCGACGGCCTCGCGCAGGCTGCGCTCGACTGCCCCGCGCGGCATCACCCGCCTCAGCAGGGGCCGCACCAGCGGGTTGCGGGTCAGGCGCATCCCCGCGGGCACCGTCTTCTCCGGGTAGCCGGTGGCGTTGACCAGCACCAGGCCGGTCAGCCGCTCCGGATGGTCCAGTGCGACGTTCCAGGCGACGTTGCCGCCGAGGGAGTTGCCGGCCAGCGCGTAGCGCGGCACTCCCAGTGCCGCCACGAAGCCCGCCACCGTCGCGGCGTACGCCGGGATGCGGTAGTCGCGGTCCGCGCGCGGGCCCGTCAGTCCGAACGCCGGCAGGTCGGGACGGATGACATCGAACGAATCCGACAGCAGATCCGTCACGGGGTCGAAGTGCTGGAGGGATGAGGCGCTGCCGTGCAGCAGCACCAGTGCCGGGCCGTGCCCGGCGCGCTTGTAGTGGATCGGCAGGCCGTCCACCTCGACGAACCGGGAGTCGGGCTGGGGCTCAGACCAGTAGCTCATAATGGATACAGTGTTGCCGATAAGGTGCGGTGTCAAGTGAAAGCCCTTGGCGCGGGCGCGGCGCCCCACCCGGCCGACTCCGCACGACGACCTCGAAAGGTGTGCAGCACATGACACTCCGACGCGTTCTCGCCGGACTGGGCGCCGCGGCAACCCTCGGCGCTGCTGCGGCGATCAGCAGACGGCGCCGCGCCCTGGCGGCAGTCCCCCGCGAGCTGCGGCACCCCGTGCTCCTCCTCCCGCTGAACTTCGGCAACCCGCTCACCCTGGCCGTCGCCCGCCGCCTCGTGCCCTTGGCGGGAGCCGCCGTGCGGCCCGGCGTCCGCGTCGACCGGCGCACGCTGCCGGCCACGGCCGACGACCTCCCCGTCGAGGTGCTCACCTACCGGGCACCGGGCCGAGCGCCGCGCGCCGCGCTGCTCTGGATCCACGGCGGAGGACTCGTCATGGGTGCCGCCCGGCAGGAGAACACCTGGTGCAGCCGCGTGGCCGACGAACTCGGCGTTCTGGTCGTCAGCGTCGACTACCGCCTCGCACCCGAGAACCCGTACCCCGCAGCTCTGGACGACTGCTTCGCTGCGCTCCGCCGGCTTCACGCCGGTGCCGCCGCCCTCGGCATCGATCCCGCCCGCATCGCCGTCGGAGGCGAGAGCGCCGGAGGCGGACTTGCCGCCGCCGTCGTCCAGCGCGCCCACGACTCAGGGGTGCCGGTCCGGTTCCAACTCCTCGTCTACCCCATGCTCGACGACCGCACGGCGCTACGCGTCGACCCTCCCCACAGCGCCATCCACACGTGGACCCCGGACTCCAACCGCTTCGCCTGGACCTCCTACCTCGGGCGCCCCCCACAGGCCCGCGACGATCGCCCCTACCTCGCGGCGGCACGGCGCAGGAGCCTCGACGGGCTGCCGTCCGCGTGGATCGGCGTGGGCGACCTCGACCTGTTCCACGACGAAGACGTCGACTACGCCCGACGCCTGAGCGAATCCGGCGTCGCCTGCGAGCTGCGGGTCGAACCAGGCATGTACCACGGTGCTGACGCCTTGCTCGACGGCAGAGCACCCTCGATGACCGCTTTCCGCACTGCCGCCCTCGACGCGCTGCGAACTGCCCTGACAGAGCCCTGACCGCCTCGAAGACGGTCACCGAAGACCGGGCCGTACGACGCAAGCCGCCGAGTGCAACGATGTCGCGCCTTCACGGTCAGTAGCACCGCGTCGCTCCGCTGGTCGAGGAGCGGGGTCGACGCCCACTTGACCGGCGGCTCGGTCACCTTCCGTCCGAGCCCGTCCTCCGCCGCGCGGCGGGACGCGGAGGTCGGTCAGACGAGGTCGGGGAGGGGGCGCCGGGCGACCTCGTGGGCGTCGGCCGGCGGGACGCCCAGCATGCGCAGGACCATCTCGGCGAGCTTCACCGCGGCTTCGTCGCCGTCCACCTCGGGCCGGGCGAATCGCAGCTCCACCAGGGACAGCAGAGTGCCGCCCAGTGCGGACAGGGCAACCACCGGGTCGGCGGCGGTGAAGCGGCCGGAGGCCATGCCCACCTCGACGTCCCGCAGTGCCCGCCGGGCCAGGCCGTTGTCCGAGTGGATGTGGCCCAGGCCCCGGCGGCGCAGCACCTGCATCAGCTCCGGGTGCGATTCGGCCATCCGCGCGCTGAGCCGGAAGCCCGCCGCGACGAGCTCCGCGGGGTCGTCGATCCCGGCCAGCTGCCCGTCGAAGGCCTGGCCGTACTCCTCCAGCGCGTCCTGCACCGCGGCCTCGAACAGCTCCGTCTTCGAGTCGAAGTGGTTGTAGAACGAGCCGAAGCCGACGTCGGCGAGCTCGGCGATCGCCTGGATGCTGACGCTGGTGTCCCCGGTCTCGGCGAGTATCCGGCGCGCCGCCCGGACGAGAGCTCCGCGCGTCTCGGCGCGACGCCGCTCGAACCGGTTGCTGGGCGGGGCTGACGTAGGCATACGCCGAGTCTAGCCGTGGAGACGATGACGATCGCATCACTGATGATTTCATCATTTTCCTGCCGTGGGGACCTTGACGAAGGAAAGTCTCACACTTGATGATTTCCTCATTACGGCAATGCTGCTTGGAGGACACCATGTCCGAAACTCGCGTCGACGCAGTCGCCGTCCCGGATGCCAGGACAGCGCACCAGGACCTGCACAGCGAGCACGGCGCCCTGCGCGGCGAACATCCCGGGCGATCCCGCAACCCCGTGATCAAGGTGGCCGACCTGGCCTGGCTGGAGTTCGAGAAGCCCGACCTGGACCGGGCCGAGGTCTTCGCCCGGGACTTCGGCTTCGGTGTCGCCGCCCGGAGCGAGAGCGAGCTGTGGCTGCGGGGCACCTTCGCCGGCTCACCGTGCATGGTGATCCGGCGCGGCCGGACCTCCCGCTTCATCGGCCCGGCGTTCCGCGCCGCCGAGCGGGCCGACCTGGAGCGGCTGGCCCGGGCGACGGACAGGTCCGTACGGGACGCGGACGTACCCGGCGGTGGGAGGGTGGTCGACCTGCTCGACCCCTCCGGCTTCCCGGTCCGGGTCGTGCACTGCGGGGAGGACCTGCCGGCGCTGCCCGAGCAGCGGCCGCTCCTGCTCAACTTCGGCACCGATCACCGCCGCACGAACGTCGCCCAGCGGCCGCCGCGCGAACCCTCCCGCATCCAGCGCCTGGGGCATGTGGTCCTGGAGACACGGGTGTTCGGGCGCGCCCTCGACTGGTACCTGGACACCCTCGGGATGATCGTGTCCGACTTCCTGTACCTGGACGGCCGGCGCGGGAGCGGCCCGACGATGGCGTTCATCCGCTGTGACCAGGGCAGCCGGGCCGTCGACCACCACACGCTGGCCATGCACCTGGGCCCGGCCAACGGCTACGTCCACTCCGCGTACCAGGTGACCGACCTCGACTCGATCGCCGCCGGTGGCGAGTACCTGGCCGAGCGCGGCTACCAGCGCAGCTGGGGCATCGGCCGGCACATCCAGGGCAGCCAGCTCTTCGACTACTGGCGCGACCCGGACCGCTTCATGCTGGAGCACTTCGCCGACGGCGACCTGTACTCCTGCGACCTGGAGCCCGGCTGGGCACCCATGTCGACCAGCGGGCTCGCCCAGTGGGGGCCTCCCGCCACCCGTGACTTCCTCGGCGCGAGCCCCTCCCCGCAGCGGGTCCGCGACGTGATCCAGGCCCTGCGGGGCGACAACGAGCTGGACCCGGCACGCCTGCTGGGCCTGCTCAAGGCCGCCAAGTCCTGAACCCCGACTTCCTTACGAAGGTACTGACATGAGCACCAATGTCCTGCGCACCGCCGACGGGTGGTGGGTCCTCCGGGGCGACCGGGCCGTCCCCGTCGACACGAAGGCCGCCACCACCGCCGAGCTGATCGCCGACCGGGCGGCCGTGCGCGAGGCCGCCCTCTCCGGGGAGGCGGGCACGCCCGTCGCCGAGCTGGTCGTCCTCTCGCCGGTGACCACTCCCTGCCGGGTGGTCGCACAGATGGTCAACTACCGCAGCCACGCCCGCGATTCGGGCTTCACCGGCGACATCCCGCCGGCCTTCTTCCGCAAGGCGTCCGGGTCGGTGAGCGGCCCGGGCGAGCCGATCGTCCGGCCCTCGCACGTGAAGTTCCTCGACTACGAGATCGAACTCGGGCTCGTGATGGGCGCACCGCTGCCCGTCGGCACCGTGGTCGAGGAGCGCGAACTGCCTTCGTACGTAGCCGGGTTGGTGATCACGAACGACGTCAGCGCCCGTGAGGTGCAGCTGACCAAGACGCAGTTCTACGAGAGCAAGTCGTACCCGACCTTCACCCCGACCGGGCCCCGCCTGGCGCTGCTGGAGCCCGAGGACTTCGCCCACCTGCTCGACCTGCGACTGCGGCTGTCGGTCAACGGCGAGCTGCGTCAGGACCGCACGCTCGCCGACATGATCGTCCGCCCGGCCCAGGCACTGACCCTGCTGGCCCGGTTCCAGACCCTCGACCCCGGCGACCTGCTGCTCACCGGGACACCCGGGGGCACGGCCCTCAAGGCCCCGCCCAAGGCGGTCGAGAAGATCGGCGCGCTGCTGCCGCCCGCCGTGAAGTGGAAGGCGTTCTTCAAGAGCCAGGCCCGCAACCCGCACTACCTGCACACGGGTGACGTGATCACCGCGACGATCTCGACCGCGGACGGCCGGATCGACCTCGGTGAGCAGCGCACGCCCGTCACGGACCCGAAGCAAGACCCGAGGTGAGCCACAGATGACCGCCGATCAGGCCGGCCTCCGGGGCGCCGCCCCCGGGCCCGCACCGACAGACCCCGCACCCGTCGTGATCATCGGCGCCGGGCCGGTGGGCGTGACCGCCGCCCTCCTCCTCGCCCGGCGCGGAATCCGCACCGTCGTCCTGGAACGCCACCAGGACGTCTACCCGCTCCCGCGTGCCGTCGCCACCGACGACGAGGTGCGCCGCATCCTCCAAGCCGCAGGCGTGGGCGAGGAGTTCGCCACGATCACCCGCCCCGCGAACGGACTTCGGCTGCTGGACGCCCGGCACCGGGTGATGGCCGAGTTCCGGCGCTCCGGGCACGGCCGGCACGGCTACCCGCAGACCAGCATGTTCGACCAGCCCGAGCTGGAGCGGCTGCTGCGCGACGCCCTCGCCCGCCGCCCGGAGTGCGAGCTGCGGGGCGGAGTCGAGGCCACCGGCGTCAGCCCGGAGCCGGTCGGCCCCGTGCGCGTGACCTACCGCGACGAGGACGGTGAGCACCAGCTGTGGGCCGAGGCAGTGCTCGGCTGCGACGGCGCGGGCAGCCTCACCCGGGCCGCCATCGGCGCCGAGTGGGAGGACCTGCGCTTCGAGGAGCGCTGGACCGTCGTCGACGTCCGCACCAAGGCCGACGTCCGCTGTTGGGAGGGCGTGGACCAGGTCTGCGACCCGCACCGGCCGGCGACGTTCATGCGCGTCGGCGAGGACCGCTACCGCTGGGAGTTCCGGCTGCAGCACGGGCAGCCACCGGTGCGCGAACTGATCGCCCCGTGGCTGCCGCCCTCGTACGACGGGGAGTTCGAGGTCGTACGGGAGACGCAGTACACCTTCCGGGCGCGGGTGGCCGACCGGTGGCGCAGCGGACGGGTCTTCCTCCTCGGCGACGCCGCCCACCTCACCCCGCCGTTCGTCGGGCAGGGGCTGTGCGCGGGCCTGCGGGACGCCTACAACCTCAGCTGGAAGCTGGCCCGCGTCCTGGGCCAGGGCGGCGACGAGCGGCTGTTCGACACCTACGAGAGCGAACGCAAGCCGCACGCACGGCATGTGATCCGGCTCGCGGTCGCCATGGGCTGGGCGATGACCGGCGGCCAGGACGGCGCCGCCGCACTGCGCCGCAGCGTCCTGGCCGCCGCCTGCCGCATACCCGGCCTCACCACGGCGGTGGGCCGCGACCTCAGCCCACCGCTGACCGCCGGGCCCCTCGTCCGGCGCCGCCTGCGCAGGAGCCTCGTGGGCACCCACTGCCCGCAACCCTGGGTGGCGCCCGACGGCCGGCGCAGCCGCCTCGACGACCTGCTCGGCGACGGCTTCACCGTCCTGACCGCCACCGAACCCTGGCCCTCGCTGCGTGCCCTCGCCCGCGGGCTCGGTGTCCAGGCGGTCCCCGTGACCGACCTCCGGGACGACGGCACGCTCGCCGCCTGGCTGCGCGCCGGCCGGGCGGACGCCGTCCTGCTGCGCCCCGACCGCGTCGTCATGGACCTCGTCCCCGCCGGGAGGGACGACTTCACCGACACCGCCGCCTGGGCCTCCCTCCTGCACACCACGCGCAGCCCCGACCCATCCCCACCACGGACCGTAGCGAACAGCCTGCCGAGGAGCGCCGGACGATGACCAGGCCGGAGCCTTTCACGACGCCCGATCCGCAGGCCGTCGCGAGCAGCCGCATCGCGGGCAGGACCACTCCCCCAAGGCCGCCGCCGACCGCTTCGCCCAGCTCGAACCCACCGTCCTGATCGCCGCCGACGGCTACCACCACCGGCCTGCCCAAGGGCATCGTCCACGGCCACGGCGGCGTCCTGCTGGAGCACTTCAAGACCCTCGGCCTGCACTCCGACCTCGGCCCCGGCGACCGCCTGTCCTCGGTCCGCGTCGTCGGCTGCACCGGCTCGGCCCTGCCGGCCTCCGCCTACCCGTGGGTCCGCGACCACACGGCACCCGCTACCGCGACGCCTACTTCTCCACCCATCCTGGGGTGTGGCGCCACGGCGACTGGATCACCCACACCTCCCACAGCTCGGTGATCGTCCACGGCCGCTCCGACAGCACCCTGAACCGCAACGGCGTACGCCTGGGCAGCGCGGACATCCACGACGCGGTCGAACGCCTCCCCGAGATCACCGAGGCCCTCGTCATCGGCGCGGAAGAGCTCGACGGCGGCTGCTGGATGCCGCTGTTCGTCGTCCCGGCACCAGGAGTGACGCCGGACGACCCGCTCCGAGAAAAGCAGGGCGCCCCCGCCGAACAGGTCGTCAACCCGGCCGCCGTGGACGCCCCTGACCTCCTCGACCACTACGCCCGCCTGGGCGCCGAGCGCCGGAGCTCTCGCCACGGGCGGCTGACGCGACTCACTTCGCCTCGACGAGGGTGATGACGAAGTGGTCGGCGGCCGCAGGGCCCACCGGCGCCGGCTGTGGTTATAGTGCCGCAGGTGCGAGTACTGGTGGTCGAGGACGATGCGGATCTGCGCTTCGCCGTGGTCGGGGCGCTGCGCGGTGCCGGGCTGGCCGTCGACGAGGCGGCGGACCTGCCGGTGGCGGACGAGGCGCTGTTCGTGACCGACTACGACTGCGTCGTGTTCGACCGGATGGTGCCGTCCGGGGACGCCCTGGACTACGTACGGAAGCTGCGCGGCGCCGGCGGTACGGCGCCGGTGCTCTTCCTCACGGCCCGCGACACCGTCACGGACCGGGTGGAGGGATTCGCCTGCGGAGGCGACGACTACCTGGTCAAGCCGTTCGCCGTCCCGGAGCTGGTGGCCCGGGTCCACAGCCTGTGCCGACGGGCCGGCACCGTCCGCCCGCCCGTGCGGCACTTCGGCGACATCGAGATCGACACGGCCCGGCGCCAGGTCCGCCGGGGCGGCGTACGGCTGGTCCTGACCGTCAAGGAGTTCGCCGTCCTCGAAGTGCTGGCGGCCCGGGCGGACGAGGCGGTGCCCCGGTCCGAACTGATCGAGAAGTGCTGGGACGAGATGGCGGAGCCCAACTCGAACGTCGTCGAGGTGCTGGTGTCGCAGCTGCGCCGCAAGCTGGGCGACCCCTGCCCGATCCTCACCGTGCGCGGGCTCGGCTACCGGCTCGTGGCCGACGGGACCGGGCCCGGGGCCGGTCGGTGAGCCGGCTGGGATGCTGACCGCCGAAGCCCGCATCCGCAGACTGCGGTGGCGCCTGACGGCGCTGTTCGCGCTGACCAGCGCCCTCGCCCTGGCCGGCCTGGCGGGGTTCGCGATCTACAGCGACAGCAACGCCCGGCGCGACCAGCTCGACGACAGGCTGCGGTTGCGGGGCACGGCGACTGCCAAGCTGATCGTCTACGACGACCAGGACAGGCTCGACATCCAGTCGCTGCTCGACATCGTGGGCACCGAATGCCCCCAGGTGACCATGGTCACCGTCACCTCCGACACGCCTGCCATCGCGTACGCGCCGCCCAAGCCCTGTATGCACGCCGCGGAGGCGGACGTCCGCCGGCTCGCCACCACGGCCGTCGCGCAGCACAGCGCGGTGTCCGCGGACGGCCACACCGCGGACGGCCGACCGGTGCGCCTGTTCGCCGCGCCTTTCGACGGACCGAGCGGAGAGAGCGCGGCCGGCGCGGTGGTGCTGGCCGCCGACGCCTCCGGCAGCCAGGCGCAGCACCAGCTGCGGCTCGTCCTGATCATCGGCAGCCTGGTGCTGGTGTCGGTGTCGGGCCTGGCGGGGCACCTGCTGTCCGGCCGTGCGATCCGGCCGGCGCTGACTTCGCTGCGGCAGCAGGAGGAGTTCCTCGCCGACGCCGCCCACGACCTGCGCACTCCGGCCGCCACCCTGCGTGCCCTGGCCGCGACCGCCCTGCACGAGCAGGCCGGGCATCCGCAGCCCGCCGCGCGGACCAGCGCACTGCAGCGCACCGAGCACCTGGCGGCCCGGATGGGCGACCTCATCGACGGCCTGCTCACCAGGGCCAGGCTCATGGCCGGTGTCGCCACACCCGTCCGGGAGCCGCTGCGCCTGGACCAGTTGGTCGAGGCGGTCGTCGAGGACACCGACACCCAAGGGCACCGGGTCACCGTCGTGACCGAGCGGGCCGTGGTCGTCGGCGATGTGGACCTGCTGCACCGGGCGGTGGCCAACCTACTGGGGAACGCGCTCGCCCACGGCCACGCCCCGGGCGTGCCCGCAGAGGTCCGTCTCGCCGTGACCGGCGACGGGACCGTCACGGTCGACGACAGCGGCCCCGGCGTGCCGCCGGAGCTCGCCGGTTCGCTGTTCGAGCGCCACCGCAGCGGCTCGGGCTCCTCCGGGCTCGGCCTGTCGATCGCCTCCTGGGTCGCCCACGTCCACGGCGGCTCCCTGACCGTGGCCACCAGCCCCACGGGCGGCGCCCGTTTCGTCCTCCGGCTCGCCACCTCCTGAGACGCCGCGGGCGGGGCCGCCTCACCGAATCCTCAGGTTCCCCGGGGCAGACTTCCCCGAGGTTCCGGAACAGCACACAACGAGCGAGGGACGGTCACACCGGCGTCGGCGTCCTCCACGTTCTCCACCGCTGAGCCATCGGCTCTTGAAACAACGGGATGGGTTTGCGCCATGGAACTGGAGTTCCGTCATCTGAGGATGATCCGGGCCATCGCAGACACCGAGAGCGTGACCAAAGCAGCGGATCGTCTGGGACTTGCCCAATCAGCGCTCTCCACCCAGCTGAAGAGGATCGAGGCCGCGGTCGGCGGGCGCCTCTTCGAGCGGGGCCGGAAAGGCGTTCAACCGACCCCGCTGGGCGTCCTGGTCCTGGAACGGAGCCGGGTGCTGCTGCCGGCGATGCGCCAACTCCAGGAGGACGCGCTGCGCTTCGCGAGCACGGTGGGCGAGAACGGCGCACTACGCCTGGGGGCGACGCCCGGCTCCTTCCTCGGCCCCTTGGTGGCAGGGCTCGATGCGGCACGGCCCGGCCTGGTGGCAAGCACCCGATCCTCGACCTCGGTCTCGGAGTTGGTGGATCGGATCGCGGGCGGGCGGCTGGATCTCGCGCTCACCGGGTGCTGCGGGCACGGGAAGGCGGTGGACGACGGACGCCTGGCCTGGCGGGAGATCGCCGTCGACCCGGTGTTCATCCTGCTCGCCGAGGGCCATCCGCTGGCGCGGGAGCGGGAGTTGCGGCTCGGGCAACTCGTGGACGAGCGCTGGGCGCTGCCGTCCGGGGAGAGCTGCTGCGGCGAATGCCTCGCCGCCGCCTGCGTGCGCGCGGGCTTCCTGCCCCGATCGGTCTACGAAACCGATGCCGCGTCATGCCTCCACCTCGTCCGATCACAGCGAGCCGCAGCCCTGTGCCGGGCGACCTTCCTTGCGCCGCCCGGGTTGGAACTGATCCCCCTGGCAGCCTCCGAGTTGAGCTGGCGCCACCTCCTCCTCTGGCATGCGCCCACCCTGGCTCCCGGACTGACGGCCATGCTGCTCCGTCACGCCATGGCGGTGCACGCCGAAGCCGTGGCGCACAGCCCGGTGTACGCGGCCTGGCTGCGAGGACAGGAGGACGTGACCGCGCGACCCGGAGGACACCGCACTCCCCCACCGCCGGAGCGATGACCTCGCCGGGGCCGGACGCACCCTGTCCCCCGCGTTACGGCCACGTACATCACGTCGAAGCGGGAGTCTCTTGACATGTCCCCAACCATCCCTGCCCCGGGCTAGGGTTCCGGCATCCCCCACACCCCGAGGAGACCCCAATGCTCCTACACCACATGGCAGTTGCCGCCCGCATGCGCCATGCGCGGCGGGCGCGGCCGGTGGGTGGCGCACGTCCTCGGCGGAGGCGCTGAGCGCGGACCGGAGTTCTTGCCCAGTGCCTCCTGCCACGTGTCCCACCGGGGTCGCCCGCATTTCAGAAAGAGGTCGGTGATGACGATCAACCCATCCGTCGCGGCGCATCCTCTGCGACATCGGCTGCGGGAGTGGAACGCCGCCTGGAAACGCGGGGAGGTCATGGGAGAGCGGGTCGCGCGCGAGCTGCACTTCGGATCGCTGCTGGACCTGCTGCCCGCCGATCCCGGCGCGTGCGCCGTCGCGGCGCCGTCCGCGCGCGGGCGCAGCCCGCTGTCCTACCCGCGGCTGCACGAATTCCTGGGGGGCGCCGGGCCGTTCGACGACCTCGGGCTGACCCCGGGGGATCGGTGCGCGATCGCGATCCCCGAAGGCCCCGAACTCGCGGTGTGCCTGCTCGCGGTCGGCACGCGCTGCGCCGCCGTGCCGATGAACCCGTGGAACCCCGAAGGGGAGGTCGCCACGGACCTGGCCGAGACGGCGGCGAAGGCGCTGATCGTCCCGGTCGGCACGGACTTCGACCACCTGCGGCGCGCGGCGCGGACGGCCGGGGTGGAGGTCGTGGATCTGTGCCCCGACCCGTCGGCGGCCGGACTCTTCACCCTGGCGGTCGACGGCCGGGCCGCCGCCGCGGCCGGCCTGCCCGCCGCCCGGCAGGCCGGGCGGCGGATCAACGGTCCGGAGGACATCGCGCTGGAGCTGTTCACCTCCGGCACCTCCGGCCGCAAGAAGCGGGTGCCGATCCGGCTGCGCGATCTGGTCGTCGGCGCGTCCTGCATCGCCGCCGCGCTGGAACTGGGCCCGGAGGACCGCGGGTTCAACATGATGCCGCTGTTCCACGCCGGCGGCATCGTGCGGAACCTGTTCGCCCCCTTGCTCGCGGGCAGCTCCATGGTCTACTCCGACGGGTTCGACCCTGCGGCGTTCTGGGACGAACTCGTCGGCGGCGGGGGCTTCACCTGGTACTACGCCTCACCCACCATGCACGACGGCATCCTGCACGAGGGCCGGGCGCGGACGGCCACGGCCCGGCTGCGCTTCGTCTGCAACGCCGCCGGCGACCTGCTGCCCTCCACGGCCGCGCGGCTGCGCGAGCGCTTCCAGGCCGCCGTCCTGCCCGGCTACGGCATGACCGAGTGCATGCCGATCGCGATCCCGCCGCTGGACTACCGGCTGGAACGCCAGGGCGCGAGCGGTCTGGTCCTGGGCCCCCGGGTGCGGATCCTCGACGAGCGGGGGCACCAGGCCCCGACCGGTGTCGACGGCCGGATCATGATCAGCGGCGTCCCGCTCGCGCGCATCGTCCAGGACGAGCCCGGGCCGGGCGAACCGCCGGTCCCGGCGGGCTGGTTCGACACCGGCGACCTCGGCCGGTTCGACGAGGACGGGTACCTCTACGTGGTCGCCCGCGCCAAGGACGTCATCAAACGCGGCGGAGAGACGATCGCGCCGGCCGAGATCGAGGACGTCGTGGTGGCGCACCCGGACGTGCGCGCCGCGCTGGCCTTCGCGGTCCCGCACCCGGTGCTGGGGGAGGTGGCCGGCTGTGTGGTCGTGCCGCACGCCGACCGGCGGGTCGACCTGGACGGCCTGGCCCCGGTCCTGTCGGCGAAGCTGGCCCCGGCCAAGTGGCCGATGCTCCTGGTCTACATGGACGACCTGCCCAAGGGCCCGACCGGGAAGGTCCTGCGCCTGCGGCTCGCCGGCCGGCTCGGGATCGACCAGGTCGACGAACGGACACCCGCGCGCCGACGCCTCCACGAAGCCATCTGCCCGCCGGTCGGCGCCCCGCTCACCGACTCGATCCCGGCGGAGCCGGTGGTCATCGAGCCGGACGAGCTGGTCGCCGCGATCCGCTCGTCCTGGCCGGCCGCGACGGACGTGTACGTCAGCTGCGATCCGGGCTCCGGCGTACTGCGCGCCGCGGTCGAAACAGCCGGGGCGGTCGGCTGCCCCGGCACAGCCGTGCCCGACGGCGACGCCCTCCGGGAAGCACTGCGCAGCGTCGTCCACGACTACCTGCTGCCACGCGCGGTGACCGTGCTCGAAGCCTTCCCCCGGCTGGCCGACGGCGAGCCGGACCGCGAGCAGCTCCAGGCCCTGACCGCCAGCGACCACCGACCCGAGGCCGGGGCCGGCGACGAGATCGAGGCGCACCTGCTCGCACAGTGGCGGACGCACCTCGGCGCGGACCGGGAGATCGACCTCGACAGCGACTTCTTCGACGACCTGGGCGGGGCCTCGCTCACCGCCGTGCAGATCATCGCCGAGCTCCGCACGCACTACGGCATAGCGCTGCCGCCGACCGCCGTCTTCCGCCACCGGAGTGTGCGGGCCCTGGCGGCACTGGTCCGAGCCGGGGTCGCGGACCTCGGGGCCGACACCGAAGACGCCGGCCGCCCGGCGGCGCCGCTGCCCGGCGGACCGGCGCCGAGGCCGCAGACGGCGGTGGCGGCGCTGCTCACCCAGCTGGTGCCGCTGGCGCTGCTGCCGGCGGCTCTGCAGCTGGGACAGTTCGCGGCCTGGATCACGTTCTGGTGGTACCTGCGCGGCGACCTCGGACTCAGCGGCCTGTGGGTGATGTTCGCGGCCCTCGGGGCCGCCGTCGCCACCCGCAAGGTGGTGGCCCCGATCGCGGCGATCGGCCTCAAATGGGCCCTGGTGGGTCGGTACTGCCGGGGTGTCGCGCCGCTGTGGGGCCAGGCCTACCTGCGCTGGTGGCTCGCGCACCAGGTCCAGACCACCGTCGGGTTGGGCGTGTTCGGGCTCTCCTACCCGCTGACCGCGCTGTACTACCGGCTGATGGGGGCCCGGGTCGGGCGCCGGACCCGGATCGCGGCGACCGCGGACCTCGGCGAGTTCGACCTGCTCACGATCGGCGACGACGCGGTCGTCGACGAGGGCGCGATCGTGCGCCCCTTCGGTTTCGAGGGCGGGGCCATGAGCCTGCGGCCGATCCGCCTGGGCGCCGGCTGCTCGATCGGCACCCGCTCCACGGTGGTCCCCGGTGCGGACCTCCCGGCCGGCACCGAGCTCGCGCCGCTGGGCACCTCGACGAACCCGCGCTCACTCGACCAGGGCACCCGGGTGCTGTCCCGCGCGCTGGTCTACTCCCCGCCGTCCTGGCTCAAGGGCCTGGGCACGCTCATCAAGGGCGCCGTGACGGCCGGGGCCTGGATGCCGATGATCCTGCTCATCCACGCGCTCATGTCCACCATGGTCACGCGCGGCATCCACCTGCACGGCCCGGCGGACCTGCTGGTGCAGATGATGTCCCTGCAGCGCCTCCTGCGGGCCGTCACCGTGCTGGCCGTCTCGACCGTGACCGCACCGTTCCTGTACCTGGCCGGCGTCATCCTCGTGAAGTGGACCGTGATCGGCCGCTTCCGGGCCGACGACGACATCACCAAGGCGTGGCCGAAGTTCGAGCGCTGGCTGGTGTGGAGACTGCTCCCGGACGGCGGCCTCGGCGGCGCCGGCCGGATCCTCGGCGCGAACTTCGCGGCGATCAGCGTCGTCCTCCGGCTGCTCGGCGCCAAGGTCGGCAAGCGCATCTACTGGCCCGGCTCCGGCCACGTCATGACCGAGTACGACCTGTTCGAATGCGGCGACGACGTGACGTTCGGCTCCCGCTCGACCTACCTCATGACGGACGCGCACGGCTCGCGACCGATCCGGATCGAGGCGGGCGCCAACGTCGCCGACCGCTGCGTCCTGGCCCCCGGGGTGATCGTGGAGCGCAACGCCGTCCTCGGCTCCGGGACCTACGCCCCGACCGGGTTCACCGCCCCGGCCGGCTCCACCTGGATCGGCCAGGACGGCCGCCTGCAGCCGATCGAGCTCGAACCGGCGACGCCGCGCCGGGCCGAGGCCGACACGCTGCGCCCGTACGCCCAGGCCATGTACCACCGCCAGGCCCCGTACCGGGTCTGGCCGCTGGCCGCCCACATCGGGTTCAACCTCGCCAACGCCGTCTGGGCCGCGCTGTACCGGGCGGCCCCGCTGAGCGGCGCGCTGCTGATCACCTGGGAGCTACTCCGGGTCTCCCACGGCAGCCCGCACAGCACCGCAGCCCTGCTGGCCCTGACGCTGCTGCTGTACATCCCGCTGCACCTGGTCGGCGCCCTCGGCGCCACGGCCGTCGTGGTGGCCACCAAGCGCCGGATCATCGGCGGCCTGCGGACCAGCGGCGAGCACTTCTGGACCCAGGACTCGTACTGCCAGCGCTGGAAGATCCACACCGTGATCTCCTCGCTGACGGGCAACTGGTTCGGCGGTCGCAACCTGCTGGACTTCCTCGGCGGCTCCGCCTACCTCGTCTGGTTCTTCCGCTACCTGGGAGCCCGGATCGGGCGCGGCGTGTGCCTGTACCCCAACGGCGCCGACCCGATGATGGAGGAGGCCGACCTCACCACGATCGGCGACGGCGCCTGCATCGACCAGGCCGTCCTGATAGCCCACCTCAACACCCGCGGCGAGTGGACGATGGGCACGATCGAGATCGGCGCGGGCGCCTGCCTGCGGGCTCAGTCCCGGGTCATGATGATGGGCTCGGTCGCCGAGGGCGCCACCCTGCTCGAGGGCACGCTGCTGCTCGCGGGTGACGCGGCCCTGCCTTTCTCGGTCTGGGACGGGTGGCCCGGTCAGGCGATCGCCGGCGGCGCACTCGAGCACCGGGTGGGTACGGCCGGCACTGGCGTCAGCACGGGCACTGGCACTGGCACTGGCACTGGCACCGTGGACGCGGAGATCGCGAGCGAGCACCACTTCGCTTGATGCCCGCTCATCCCGGGACAGGACTCACCCTGTCCCGGGATGAGCGGGAGGAGGGGCGCGGGGTCGACAGGAAGGGACCACCCCTGGCGACAGCGGCGATGGTCAGGGCGGCGGTCAGGAAGAAGCCACCCCCGCCGACGACGGCGATGGCCCTGCCACCCCCGAGCCCATGCCCACGCCGGCGGTCGACCAGTCCACCGAGGCGGCCCCGCTGCCAGTTCGACCGGGCCGGTTGCCGGCGAACTGGCACACACCGGTGCCGGCTCCGCCACCGAGCACACCGCCGTCCTGAGCGAGCTGGTCGACGGGCTCCGGCTCGACGAGTTCCTCCTGACGGATCAGGACTGGGGCGGCCCGATCGGGCTCGGCGCGGCGGTGTCGCGGGCGGATCGCGTGGGCGGATCGCGTCCGGGGGATCGTGCTGGGCAACACCGCGTTCTGGCCCGTCGAACCGCCGGCGGACCGGGCGTTCGGCCTGGTCATGAGCAGCCGCCCCGCTCAGCGCCGCATCCCAGAGGAGAACCTCCTCGTGGAACGGTTCCTGCTCGGCAGGTCCGGTCCCGACCTGACCGCGGCCGAGGCCGACCACTACCGCCTAGTCCAACCCACGGCAGAGGCCCGCTGCGGCCTCGCGGTCGCACCTCGCGCCGCTCCGTGCTTGCCGAGGCCCCCCACCTACCCCTGCACCGCCTCGTCACCGCCCTCGCCGAAGCCGAGCACCGGGGCGAGAGCCACCCTGCACAAGGGTCCGGGCCCCGCCGCCTCGCTGCTCGCCGACCGGATCACCGCCGCCGGCCTGTTCGCCCGGGTCCGCGCACTCCGCCGCCCGGCCGACCGTCTGACCGCTCACCGAGCACCGAGCACCAGCGCCCGCATCCCGGCTCTCGTGAGGAACCCGCCACATGAGTGCGTCTACCCCCGCCCCTCGTACGCTCGCCGCCCGCTGACGAGGAGCTGCTCCGGGCCGCCCTCGAAGACACCTCCTGGGGCGGCTGTGTGCCGAGCCGAGCCACACCGACACCCCGCTGCTGACCGTGCTCGGCCTGCGGCACAAGAGCCCACCCGGGCAGCTGAAGCCGAGGGGCCCGCAGGCAGACCTGCGGGCCCCTCGTGGCGTCCCCGGAGGGCGTCACTGCTCCTCGGTCAGGTGGGCCGTGAAGCTGAAGCGGTCGCCGCGGTAGAGGGAGCGGACGCATTCGACCGGCGCGCCGGTGTGGTCGCGGGTGATGCGGTTGAGGAGGAGCATCGGGAGGGCCGGGCTGGTGCCGATGAGTTGGACCTCGCGGGGGGAGGCGAGGACGGTCTCGATGCGTTCGTCGGCGTCCGCGAAGGTGGTGCCGTGGGTGCGGAGGTGGGCGTAGAGGGAGGTGGCGGGGTCGAACTCGGCCTGGAGGGAAGGGAATCGGGCCACCGAGAGGTAGGTGCTCTCCAGGCCGACCTGTTCGTCGTCGGCGAGCAGGAGGCGTTCGAGGTGGTGGACCGGGGCGCCCGGGGGGATGTGCAGGGCGGCGGCCAGGGCGGGGGTGGCGGGGAGTTGCTCGAAGACGACCGGGCGGCGGCCGGGGCGGCGGCCCTGGCGGCGGACGCCCTCGGTGTAGCTGGCCAGGGTGAGGGGCTGGACGAGCTTGGGCTGCCCGGCCACCGAGGAGCGGCCGCTGCGCTGGACCCGGCCTTCGAGCCGGAGCTCGCGGATCGCCTGGCGGACCGTCATCCGGGAGACGCCGAACCGGTCGGCGAAGACCCGTTCGGTGGGCAGCGGGGCGCCCGGCCCGAGTTCGTCCAGGACGGCGTCGATCTTCTGCTTGACCTGGAAGTACTTCGGCGGCTCGCCGTGGTCCGGCACCCCGGCGCGGGCCGCCGCCAGCGGCGGCGGGGAGGGGGCTGGGGCCGGAGGGAGATCGCTGGTCACGGGTGCGAGCGTAGCCGAGGCCCTGGCTGGGCCTCGGCCGTACGCACGGGAGAGCGGTGAGCCGGGGAGCGGTGGGCTGGAGAGCGGTGAGCCGGAGAGCGGTGAGCCGGAGAGCGGTCAGCTGCCGAAGGTCAGGCCCAGGTCGTCCAGGTAGCCGTCGTCGTCCGTGCCGCCGCTGCGGGTGAAGGAGACCGCGAAGCGGACCGCGGCGGTGCCGGTCGGGACGGTGCCGGTGGCCTGCTCGCGGAGCAGCACGGTCTGGTTGTTCCGCTGGGCCGGGGTGACGGGGGCCAGGGTGGCGGTGCCGAGGGCGGCGCCGCTCGCGTCGAGGAAGGTCGCGACCACCCCGGCGCTGTCACCCTGGGTGCTGTAGCCGCCGATCCAGCCGGAGAGGCTGTACGGCAGCGTGCCGGTGGCGATCCGCGCGGACTGGCCGGAGACGTCCACGGTCTGGGTCATCTGGGCGGAGGCGTACGGGCCGCCGTCGAAGAAGGCGCCGCCCGGGGTGGCCGGGGCCTGCGGGCCCTGGGCGGTGGTGGGGTACGAGGGGGCGCCGTAGCAGACCTGCTGCGGCTGGTTGCTGGTGGCCGTCCAGCCGGAGGCCGGGTGGCCGCCCGAGCCGGTGCCACAACTACCGTTCTCGGCATCGGAGTTGGCGATCGGAACGGTGTAGAGCGAGCCCGAGTTCACGGTGTAGGTGAAGGTGGTGGTGCCGCTCGCGCCGGTGGCGTCGGTGGCCGTGGCGGTCACCGTGGCGGTGCCGGCGGCGGTCGGGGTGCCGGAGATCAGGCCGGTGGAGGAGCCGATCGAGAGGCCCGCGGGCAGGCCGGCGGCCGTCCAACTCAGGCTCTGGGCCGGGTCGGAGTCGGTGGCGGCCAGCTGGAGGGAGGTGGCGGTGCCGGTGGTCGCGGTCTGCGCGCCCGGGCCGGTGACGGTGACGGTGTTGCCCGGCTGCGCGCCACCGGTGAAGACCTCGTTGAACGGGGTGGCCCACTTGTCGTTGTTCGTCATGGTGGCCAGGCCGAGCGCCCCCTCGATCACCCGGGCGCTGCTGTAGTGGTCGTACCGGTTGGCGTCCTGGTACCCGGCCTTGACCGTGCCCTGCGAGCCGATCGCCAGCGTCATCACCTGGTTGGTCTGGCCGGGCCCGAAGCCGCCGGGCGAGCCGGCGCCGTCCTCGTCGAAGGTGAGCAGCAGCAGTGACTTCTGCTGCGTCCAGGCCGGGGAGTTGAAGAGGGTGGGCAGGGTCTGACCGAGCCAGGTGTCGCCCGGGCCGATGCCGCAGTCCTCCATGTCGTAGCAGGAGTCCGGGTCGAACCAGACGAAGTTCGGGGTGGTGGCGGCCGACTTGAGGTCGGTGTTCAGGAACTGCGTCATCGGCTGCCAGTGCGCCTGGCAGTAGGCGTTGTCGTTCTTCATCTTCGCCGCGTAGTAGAACGGCACGTCGTCCGGGGAGTACTCGCCGCTGCCGGTGGTCTGGCAGTTGCTGGTCTGGGTCTGGGTGTACTGCTTCCAGGTCTTGCCGACGGCGTCCAGGTTGTCGCCCAGGCCGTTGTTGGTGGCGGTGCAGGCCGTGCTGGTGATGCAGTTGGCGTTGCCGCCGCCGACGGCCTGGCTGCTGCGGCCGTAGGAGTTGCCGAAGGCGATCTGCTCGTAGTTCGGGTCCGAATTGTGGGTGCCCGCGTGGTAGTTGGTGAAGAGCGAGCCCATCGGCACCAGGGTGTTGTTGATGTACGGCGCGGCCGAGTTGCCGATGATGCCGGCGCCGCCGTCGGCGGTGTTGGAGCTCGCCGAGTAGTTGTTGTTCTCCATCATCACCACGAAGACGTGGTCGTAGGCCGGCACGGTGGAGGCCGGGACGGCCAGGGTCGGGGCGGTGACCGGGGTGTCCAGGGTGAGCGAGAGGTCGTCGGCCAGGCCGTCGTTCTGGGTGCCGGTCATGGTGAAGTCGACGGTGGTGGTGATCGAGCGCGTGCCGGCCGGTACGGCGGTGGTGGTGCTGCGCTGGACGAACTTGGTGACGCCGCCCCGGTCGGCGGCCAGGGCCGGGGCGATCGAGGAGGTGCCGAGCGAACTCCCGTTGGCCGCACGGTAGGTGAGGGTGACGCCGGCGGCGTCGTTGTAGCTGCCGACCCCGCCGAGCCAGGCCGAGGCGGTGGAGTGCACGCCGCCCGCGTCGATCGCGGCGGCGGCCGAGGAGACGTCGGTGGTCTGGGTCATCTCGGAGGAGCCGCGCGAGCCGCCCTGGAAGTACGCGCCGCCCTTGGTCGGCGAGCCCGGGGTGCTGGTGGCGGCCCCGGTGGGCACGCCGTAGCAGTTGATCACCGGGTCGCCGGAGACCAGCTGCCAGCCGGGCACGGTGGTCTCCTCCCACCCGCCCGGGCTGCACTGCGAGGTCTCGGCACCGCCGTTGAGCAGCAGGTTCGCGCTCTGGATGGCGGCCGCGGCGGGCAGCGGCGCAAGCGCGGCGGCCGAGCCGGCCGCCAGGGCGGCGAGGGTCAGGAGGAGGGTGGTGCGGCGGGGGCGCGGTGCGGCAGATCGGTTTCCGCTCACGGCGGGGCGTCCTTCCAACGGGGGGTCGGGCACACGGGGCTCGATTGGGCTAGCCCAATCGACGCACCACGGAGTCTGAGCCCACCGGCGGGCCACCACGGGTCCGCCGGCTGCACAGCCGGCGTCGAGCGAGCGAACGGCAGCCGCCGGGCGGACACGAACTTCGCCCCGCGAACCCGGGCCCCCGCTGCGAGAGACCGGCTGGTGGCGTGGAACGCTCGGGAGCCGGCGACCTACCAGGCGGTGGACCCACCCTGGAAGGCGGGTCGACCACCCATTTGGAGGGGATGTGCCGCAGCGGACAGCACCGCCGGACGGTGAAGCGCAGCGTCGACTCGTCGAGTACCTGCGGGCCAGGGACTTCCAGGGGCCGGCGTGGGAGCTGTTCATCGGGCAACTCACCGCCTTCGGGCGGAACTACCTGCACAAGAGCATCTGCAACAGCCGAATCTTCAAACAGTGTCTGGCACAGGGCCGACCGGTCGGCACCTCTCCGGATCGGGAGTTCCTGCGGGAGCACCGGGCCGCGCGCGAGATGCTGGTCATGGACGTGCTGGCCGCGACCGCCACGCAGTTCCGGGAGAACGCCTTACGTGGCGGGGCATGGCAACCAAGCCTCGGAAGCTCCCTGCGGTCTTACTACGTGGGGGCGTTGGTGCTCGAATTCCCCAATGCCTACCGCCGATGGCTCACCCGGTGGCGGTCCGAGGACGGACTGCACCTCTTCGCCTGGCAGGACCTGCTGGAGCTGGAGCGACTCGACGGCCGGATGTTCATCCTGCCCGCACCTCACGACCCTGCCCATCAAGTGGCCGTGTCGGACCTGTTGGAGCGAACCCTGGCCACCGGCGACGACGAGATACGGAAGATCGCCGAGCTACGCAAGCTCGGCTGGGAGTGGGACGAGGTCGGCGCGAAGCTCGGCAAGAGCGGCAACGCCGCGAGCGAGAAGTGGCGCCGCTTCTGCGCCGGGATCCGTCAGCAGCACGGCAGTGCGGCCCGTCAGATCAGCGGACAGGCCGACTCCGTTCCGACTCGGGGGGCTTGGCCATCCGGCGGATGCACAGGTGAGGAGGACTGACATGCGTACGCCCCCCATGGACAGCCAGGCCCGACCGACCCTGAAGGGGATGGAAGCCGTCACCGGCGATGCCCTGGATCTGCTCCGCCGCCTGGAGCAGCAGCAGCCCGACCCTACGGGTCAACGGGCCCGGTGGATCGAGGTGTTGGGAGACTTCCACGACGCCCCAGGGGCCACCCCGAGCCCCGAGTCGATCGCAGAGGTACTGGAGTTCTTGGAACTGCTGGAGCTCTCCTTGCTCGCCCGCGACGTCGAGGAGGAGAACGAGGAGGAAGAAGAAGAGGACCAGCCACCTGCCGGAGACGGCCCACCAGCCCCACCGCCCACCGGTCCGGTCGCCCCTTCGAACGACGACGGCCTACGCGAGCGGATTCGCGCAACGCTCGACGCGCTGGAGACATCGTCCCCCTTCGCGCCCCTGCCGGAACCACCGGATCTGTTGAGCGGCACCTCGGAACTGGCCGGGCTGATGGAGATCCGCCGCCAGCTGGAGCAGGCACAGAGCGCCGTCCGAGAGGCACAAGAAGAGGTGAACAAAAGGGAGTTGGTCACGCTCCAGACCTCGTACTCCCGGGACTCGATGCACGCAGTCGTCCGTCAGATCGAACTGGAGGAGAAGCGGCTCGCGCTGGAGATGCATCGCCTCGACCTGGCCGAGCGGGAGGCCGAGCGCCGACACCGGCTCGACCTCCGACGCCTCGACCTCGAGGCCGACGCACAGCGGTCCGAGCTGGCACGGTACGCACGGGTGGGCGAGCACGAGCGGCGACGGGAGCAGCTCCAGCAGCGCAGGGCAGCCGGCCAGCAGATCACCGTCCGGTTCGTAGCGGGGGCTGCCGCGCTCACGGTGGCGGCTTGGCCCGGCCTACGTGTGGCCGACACGAGCCTCGCCTTCCTGACTGTGGCGGCCGCCCTGTTCCTGTTGACCGCACTCGCGATCGTCCGGGGTGGGGCGGACCAGCGGAACCGACTCGGGGGGCTCCCCGGAGCGAAGGTGGGCCGGGCGATGGCTCTGCTGCCGGTGGCGGGGGTGCTGGTCACGGCCTCGGCGCTGGCCTCGTTCGCCTCGGTCCTGCTGCCGGGGACGCGGCGCGAACAGCTGGGCGACTACGCGCACCGCACCCTGGGCACCGCCGAACGCCTCCTGCTCGGCCCGTGATCCCCGGTCGGGGCGGCAACCCCGCCGCCGCCCCGACCGCAGTCACCGGCCGGGGTCACCGGCCGATCAGCTTGTGCAGCACCGGGACGCTGGTGCCCGTGGCCGTCACCCCCGCCAGCAGCGCGACCGCCACGGCATGCTGCCCGAGGTAGGTCAGGCAGCCCACGATGATCCCCAGGAACAGGCCCAGGGCGAGGATCACCACCGTCCGGAGGTCGAGCAGCGGGCCCTGCTCGGGCGGGGTACCGGCACCCGTGGCCGTCGTCATCACGTCTCCCATCACCAGCGCTTCACCAGCGGACACCCACCGTGTAGGTGCGGCGGCCGGCCCGGTTCCACGGGTGGCGGGGTCACAGCCCCGGGAGGGTGTCCTGGTCGCCGGGGAGGACGCGGGTGGGGTCCTCGGGGTCGCGGCAGGTGGGGCCTAGGCGGAGGAGGCGGGATTCGGGGTCGTGGAGGGGGCGGTGGCAGCGGCGGCAGAGGACCGGGGGTGCCTTGGGGGTGGTGGGGAGCGGGAGGGGGGCCGGGTGCATGGGGAGAGTCTGTCAGGGGGCGGGGGTGAGGGCCAGGACGGCCAAGTCGTCGGTGAGCGGGGAGGAGTGGCGGCGGACGTCCTGGTCGAGGAAGGCGACCACGGCCTCGGGGTCGGTGCCCGGGAGGGTGGTGAGGCGTTCGGTGAGGGGGTAGAAGGCGCCGGCCCGGTCGCGGGCCTCGCTGATGCCGTCGGTGTAGAGCAGCAGGGTGTGGCCAGGGGCCAGGGCGAGGCTCAACGTCTCGGCCGGGGCGGCGGCCAGCTGGCCGAGGCCCAGGGGGAGACCCTCCGGGCAGGAGACCAGGGCGGCCGACCCGGGGGTGAGCAGGACGGGTTCGAGGTGACCCCGGTTGACCAGCTCGCAGCTGGTGGAGCCCGGCCGGTGCTGCAGCAGCACGGCCGTCACGAACAGCTCCTCGTCGCCGCGCTCCGCCGCGGCCCGCAGCACCTGCCGGTCCAGCTGCTCCGCCAGCTCGGCCAGCCCGGCCGTCTCGTGCGCCACGGCCCGGAAGGCGCCGAGCACGTCGGCCACGATCCGGACGGCGTCCAGCCCCTTGCCCCGGACGTCGCCGAGCAGCACCCGGGTGCCGTACCGGGTCTCGCACAGCTCGTACAGGTCGCCGCCGATCGCCACGTCGGCGACCGCGGGCCGGTAGAGCCCGGCCGTCCGCAGCCCGCCGACCCGGCCGGGGACGGGGCGCAGCACCGTGCGCTGCAGGGTCTCCACCACGGTGCGGACCCGGACCAGGTCGCGCTCGCGCCGCACCCGCTGCCAGGAGAGCGCGGCGCCGAGCACCCCGGCCAGGGCCGTGGAGACGTACACCCAGACGTGGTGCTGCTCGGAAACGTGGCCGACCCGCGCCGCGAGCAGGAGCTGCAGCCCGATCGCCAGCAGGGTGCCGGCGCCGACCGCCGCCGGGCCGAGCGCGAAGGCGACCACCACCGGCAGGGCGGTCAGCAGGAAGCCGGCCGCGACCGTGTCCGGGAGGGCGTACTCCAGGACCAGGTCGACGGCGATCAGCAGCAGCGGCAGTGCGAGCACCCAGCGCGGGGCGGTGGCGCCCTGCGACGGGGTGAGGTTGCGCCGCGCGGCGGCGGTGGTGGACGGGGCAGGCGAGGACAAGGTGGGGACCTCCTGCCTCCATGGTGGCCGGGTTCGGGCCGACCGCACGGCGGCGAAGGTCCCCGATCGGACGGGGCGAAAGACCCTGTTCAGCCGACGGGACGAAGGACCCGGTTCAGCCGGAGGGACGAAAGAGCCGGTTCAGCCGAGCGTGATCGGCAGGCTCTGGTAGCCGCGCAGCACCCAGCGGTCCCGCCGGGTGGGGGCGCCGGCCCGGGCCAGGGCCGGGAAGCGGCGCAGCAGGGCCGGCATGGCGAGGGTGGATTCGAGCCGGGCCAGCTGGGCGCCGAGGCAGAAGTGGGCGCCGCCGCCGAAGCTGAGCGGGCGGCTGTCGCGCCGGGTGGGGTCGAACCGGTCCGGGTCGGGGTAGCGCTGCGGGTCGCGGTTGGCGGCGCCGATCAGCAGGAAGGACATCCAGCCGTACGGCGCCTCCAGGTCGCCGATCTTCAGGCCGTTGCCGAGCGAGACCCGGGAGGTCACCTGGACGGGCGAGTCGTAGCGCAGCACCTCCTCGGTGTAGCCGGCCGGGTCGACCGCGCCCGAGCGGACCCCGGCCAGCGCCCCGGGGTGGTCGAGCAGCAGCGAGAGCCCGTTGCCGAGCAGGTTGGTGGTGGTCTCGAAGCCGGCCACCAGCAGCAGCACCAGGTTGGCCAGCAGCTCCCGGCCGGAGAGCCGCCCCGGGTCGGCGGCGGCCACCTGGACGAGGGCGCTGACCAGGTCGTCCTGCGGCCGGGCCTGCCGCTCGCCGGCCAGCGAGGTGAAGTAGTCGGAGAGCTCGTCGGCGGCGCCGTCGGCCTTGGCCAGCTCGTCCTCGGGGGCGATCGGCTCCAGCGCCGCGGTGAGGTCGGCGGCCAGGCCGCGGAAGAGGTGGCGGTCGGCCGTCGGCACCCCGAGCAGTTCGCAGATCACGGTGACCGGCAGCCGGTAGGCGAAGGTCTCCATGAAGTCGACCTCGGCGCCACCCGCGCCGAGCTCGGCCATCTCGTCCAGCAGGCGGTCGACGGCGGCCGCCACGGCCGGCTCCAGGGCCGCGACTCTGCGGGCGGTGAAGACCGAGGCGATCTGCGAGCGCATCCGGCTGTGGTCGGGCTCGTTGCGCTCCAGCAGCGAGAGGCTGAGCAGCAGCTTCGAGGAGTGGTCGTGGAAGCCCTCCTCCCACCGGCTGCGCAGCTCGGCGTCGGCCACCCGGAAGGCGCCGTCCCGGAGCACCTCGTTGACCTCGCGGTAGCCGCTCACCATGATGATGCCCTCGCCGGCCGGCGTGACGGCCCCGAGCTCCTGCGCCCGCCGGTACAGCGGGTACGGGTCCTCCCTGCCGCCCGCTGTCATCAGCTGTTCTATGATCGCGGCACTGTCCATGACCACTGCCCCCTCCGTCGGTCCGTCGCCGTGTTACTACCCGGTACGCGGCCGGTTATGACGGGCCGGAGGAGACCCGAGCGATGAGCACCACCGAGAGCGTGCCCAAGCGGCGGCGCCGCAGCTGGATCCTCCTCCTGGCGGCCGTGGTGGTGCTGGCGGGCGGGGTGGCGGCGGCGGTGCTGCTGCTGCGCGGGCCGGCCAAGCCGACCGTGCCGGCCGCCCTGGTGCCGCTGATCGAGCGGGCCGCCAAGACCTGTCCGGCCGTCTCCCCCTCGCTGCTCGCCGGGCAGCTGTACACCGAGTCGCGCTTCGAGGCCAAGGCCGTCTCCTCGGCGGGCGCGATGGGCGTGGCCCAGTTCACCCCGGACACCTGGGCGGAGTTCGGCGTGGACGGCAACGGGGACGGGGTCAAGGACGTGTACGACCCCGCCGACGCCATCCCGGCCCAGGCCAGGTACGACTGCTACCTCGCCAAGCAGACCGCCTCGGTGCCGGGCGACCCGACCCGCAACATGCTCGCCGCCTACAACGCCGGCCCGGGCGCGGTGGCCAAGCACCAGGGCGTGCCGCCGTTCGCGGAGACCCAGGGGTACGTCACCAAGGTCGAGAAGTACGCGGCCGAGTTCCGGTACCTGGACACCACGGCGTCGGGCAGCGCGAGCCCGTCCGGGCGGGCGAGCGCCAAGCCCTGAGGGCTCTACGCTGGGCGGCATGGAGATCTGGATCAACCCGAAGTGCAGCAAGTGCCGCACGGCGATCAGCGAGTTGGACGCGGCCGGGATGGGCTACACCGTGCGGCGGTACCTGGAGGACCCGCCGAACACGGCGGAGATCGAGGACATCCTGGCGCGGCTCGGCCTGGAGCCCTGGGAGATCACCCGGGTGGACGAGCCGATCGGCAAGGAGCTGGGCCTCAAGCAGTGGCCGAAGGAAGCTGCCGAGCGCAGGCGCTGGATCGCCGCGCTGGCCGAGCACCCGATCCTGATCCAGCGCCCGATCATCACCGCCGACGACGGCCACGCGGTGGTGGCCCGTACGCCGGAGGCGCTGAAATCCGTGCTCTGACGCCGGGGGCGCCGAGCTCCGTGCGCTAACTGCGCGTCATCCGGCGGGCCTCCTCGCCCGGGCGCCAGGAGCGGATGACCAGCTGGTCGTCCTCCACGGTGGTGAGCACGGCCTCGGTGAGCTCCAACCGGAAGGCGTGGTACGGGCCGGGCGGCAGATCGCCGTAGTCGGCCTCGTAGGCCATCAGGTCGACCGGGTCGGTCAGCTCGACGGCCCGGCCGGCCAGCTTGGCGTCGCCGCCCTTCATCGCCTCGTCGCCCGGGTGGGCGTGCAGCGCGAACCGGCCGTCCCGCTGGAGGTCGCGGGCCTTGAGCGCGCCGTGCATCGACCCGATGGTCAGGTCGGCGCCGAGGAAGGCCACCTCGGTGCCGCTCACCCGGGGCGAGCCGTCCTTGCGCACCGTGGCCAGCACGTGGTGCTTGTGGGCCTCGAAGCAGGCCCGCACCAGCGGGGCCAGGTCGGGTGCCTGCTGCTCGAAATCCTGCCAAGTCGTCATGGGGCCGAGTCTGCCAGGAGGCTGTGACAGATGCGGCAGACTGGCCGGGTGACCACCTACATCGCGTTTCTGCGGGCCGTCAACGTCGGCGGCCGGACGGTGAAGATGGAGCGGCTGCGGGCGCTCTTCACCGAGCTGGGGCTCGGCGGCGTCCGCTCGTACATCCAGAGCGGCAACGTCTTCTTCACGACGGAGGAGGCCGACCGGGCCGCGCTGACCCGGCGGATCGAGGAGCACCTGGCGGCGGAGCTCGGGTACGAGGTGCCGGTGATGCTGCGCACCGTCGAGGAGGTCGAGGAGCTGGTCGCGGCCGACCCGTTCGCCGGGGTGGAGGTGACACCGGAGGTACGGCTCTGCGTGGTGTTCCTCTCCGAGCCGCTGCCGGCGGAGTACACCTTCCCGGTGGTCTCGCCCAAGGGCGACTGGGAGATCATCGGGGGCACCCCGGGTGCGGTGTTCACCGTGATGCACCTCAAGGACGGCCGCCTCGGTGGCAATCCGGCGGCGGCCTTCCCCAAGTCGTACCGAGGAAGCGGGACTTCGCGCTTCTTCCACACCACGGTGAAGATCCTGGCCGCCGCCAAGAAGGGCTGACCTCCGGGGCTCAGACCGTCGGGGTGCCCCAGAGGCCGCTGGTGCAGCGGGCGTAGGTGGCGCGCCAGTGCGGCCACTGGCGGGCGGTGGTGTCGTCGCAGTCGGCGATCAGGCGGTCGATCTGCTCCTCGTCCACGCCCTCCAGGAGCCAGACCAGGGCGTCGGCCGGGGCCGGGCCGTCGGCAGCGGCCAGCAGGTCGAGCAGCTCGGGCAGGGTGCCGATCCGGGAGCCGGGGGCGAAGACGCCGGCCATCCGGGGCAGCAGCTGGCGCTCCTCGATCCGCAGGTGGGTCTCCAGCCGGGCGGCCAGCTCCTCCACCGCGTAGGCCACCGGCCAGGCGCTGGCCGGGTCCCGGGTGGCGATCCGCACCAGGGTGGTGACCCGGGTGAAGGAGTGGTCCAGATTGTGGTGGTCCGACTCCAACCAGTTGAGCAGCAGCCGCAGTTCGGGCGCGAAGCGGCGCAGCAGCGGCCAGAGCCGGGTGTCCTGCTGCTCGTGGTGGCAGGTCAGCATCGCGGTGATGAAGTCCCAGTGCCGCTGGAGCGCCTCGGCGGCGACGGTGTCCTCGGGCTGGAGCAGTCGCAGGGCGTTGGGCAGCCGGGCCAGGTCGCGGCGGAGCGCGGCGTGCACCAGCTGGAGCCCGGCGAAGGGCATCGGCTCGACGGCCGGCTGGACGTCGCGCTCCCGCACCGACTGGGCGGGCACCACGGGGGACTCGACGGGCAGCAGGTAGGTCGGCATCGCACTCTCTTCACAAGCTGGTGGCGGCTGAGCCTGCGCGGGGCCCCGCTCTCACTGCGGGCCCCGGGCTCGGTCTCCAGGGTGACGACAGCTCATCAGAGTCGAATCAATGTCTGATTGACGTGCAGGTCAGAGCCCTGCGGATGGGTCGGGCGCCCACCGGCTGTCGGAACATGGTTCTACGCTGCGGCTATGACAGACACTCACGAACGGCCCCTCGCCTACCGCCTGCTGATCGCCGCCCCGCCGGAGCGGGTCTGGGCCGCCCTGACCACCTCCGAGGGCACCCGGGCCACACTCTACGGCTGCTCGATCGACTCCACCTTCGAACTCGGCGCCCGGGTCGAGTTCTTCGGCGAGGACGCCGAGGGCCGGCGGGTGGTCCAGGTGTACGGCGAGATCACCGCGTACGAGCCGCTGCAGGTGTTCGGCTACCGCCAGCACCCCGGCCCGGGGCACAACGAGCGGCACGCCGAGACGCACTGCCGGATGACCCACACCCTGACGGCGGTCGAGGGCGGCACCGAGCTGGCCCTGGTGGTCGACCAGTGGACGCCGGGCAACCCGGCTTACCGGCACGCGGCGGAGTCCCACCCCGAGTCGGGCTACCTGGACGGGATCAAGAAGTACGCGGAGTCCTGAGCGGCCCGCACCGCGGCGGCGGCCCGTCCGTCCGCGGCGGTCAGTCCGTCTGCGGGCCGGAGAGGTTCTTGGTGAGCCACTCCAGCGTGTTGGGGATCATCTTCTTGAAGTCCGAGGTGAGATGCTTGCCGCCGGGCTGCTCGTAGTAGTCGATGGTGAGCGGCGCGGCGGCCTTGGCCAGCCAGGCCTTGACCAGCTTGGTCTCGTAGGCGTTGGCCCCGCCGGAGGTGGCGAGCATCCGCACGTCGGCCTTGCTCTGGCTGACCAGGATGTCGGGGCTGTTGGCCAGGCGCTCGGTCTCGTGGCCCTTCCAGAGCGGGGAGTCCGGCACGAAGTAGCCGTCGATCGGGACGGCGGCCTTGAACACCTCGGGGTGCTGCATGGCCAGCTTGGCGCTGCAGAACGCACCGGTGGAGGCCCCCATCACGCCCCAGCCGTCCCGGCCCTTGACCGTGCGGAAGTTGGCCCGGACGAAGTCCGGGATGTCCTCGGCCATCCAGGTCTCGATCTTGGGCTGGCCGGGGATGTCGCTGCACTCCAGCGCCTTGGACTCGTTGGAGTCCAGGTTCTGCACCGGCATGATCATGATGAACGGGTGGGCGGTGCCCTGCTGCGCCATCGTCGCGTCGGCCTCCTGGATCGGCAGCTGGTTGTCCGTCCAGGTGTTGTAGCCCGCGCTCTGGCCGCCCGCGTACAGGGTGAGCACCGGGAAGCCGTACTTGGCGTACTTGGGGTCGTTGTACTGCGGCGGGAGCCAGACCCAGACCTTGCCGCTCACGCCGGACTTCTTGCCGGTGAGGGTGGTCATCAGGATCGGGCCGGCGCCCGTGGTGCGGGCGGTCTTGAAGTCGGCGGCCGGGCCGGTGGGCATCAGCACCTTGGAGGGCTTCGGCGGCGGGGTGGAGCTCTGCGCGGCCGAGGGGCTCTGCGCAGCGGCCGACTTGCCGGCCTTGGCGTCCGCGGCCGGGGTGCTGGGGGTGCTGCCGCAGGCCGAGAGGGTGCCCGCCAGGGCGAGGGCGGCGGCTCCGAGGAGGAGGGCACGGGAGCGGGTCTGCGACAGCGGCTGCACGGTGACTATCTTCTCCGACCGAGATCACGCCCGGCCGACCGGGCGGTGGCCCCTGGGGTGGGGCGAGGTGAATCCTATGACGTGAAGGTCGGGAATCCCGGTTGCGGTCAACGGTGCGAAAGTGCGGGTACCCGCCGATCGGCGGGGGCCGGACGGCGGCTTGGAGACTCCTCCAACTGCCCGGCGGGGCCCCGCCGGGCGATCATGAGAGCCAGACCCGGAACCGCACCCACCGCACCCACCGCACCCACCGCGCCGAGGAGCCGAGCATGTCCGAGCAGATCGCCGTCGTCACCGGAGCAGGCACCGGAGTGGGGCGGGCCGTCGCCGTGGAGCTGGCCGCGGCCGGCTGGCGGGTGGTGCTGGCCGGGCGGCGGCCCGGGCCGCTCACGGAGACGGCGGAGCGGGCGCCGGGAGCGCTGGCGGTGCCCACGGACGTGACCGATCAGACAGCGGTCGAGGCCCTCTTCGCCACCGCCGCCGAACGGTTCGGCCGGGTCGACCTGCTCTTCAACAACGCGGGCAGCTTCGGCACCCCCGTGCCGGTGGACGAGCTGGCCCTGGCCGACTGGCGGGCGGTGGTCGACCTCAACCTGACCGGCGCCTTCCTCTGCGCCCAGGCCGCCTTCCGGCAGATGAAGGCCCAGCGCCCGCAGGGCGGCCGGATCATCAACAACGGCTCGATCTCGGCCCACGTGCCGCGCCCGCACAGCATCGCCTACACCGCGACCAAGCACGCCGTGACCGGCCTGACCAAGTCGCTCTCGCTGGACGGCCGCCCGTTCTCGATCGCCTGCGGCCAGATCGACATCGGCAACGCCGCCACCGAGATGACCGCCGGGATGGCCGCCGGCGTGCCGCAGGCGGACGGCCGGATCGCCCCCGAGCCGACCATGGACGTGGCCGACGTGGCCCGCACCGTCCGGCACATGGCCGAGCTGCCGCTGGGGGCCAACGTGCAGTTCGCCACCGTCATGGCCACCACCATGCCGTACATCGGCCGGGGCTGAGGCATCGGCGCCGAGCCGGTTGCGCTGAACCGGCCGGGCCCGGGCCGCCGGGGCCTGGCCGGCCGCGCTGAGGCATCGGCGCCGAGCCGGTTGCGCCGAGCCGGCCGGGCCCGGGCCGCCGGCCGGCGGGCTACTCGTCGTGGGAGTGCCGGTAGCGGTGGCCGTCCAGCCGGTAGACGCTGGTGGTCGGCCAGTACTCCCCCGCCTCCGGGCGCGGCAGGTCGCGGCGGAGCGGCAGCCGGAGCGAGGGCGGCGGGGCGGCGGCGCGGACGCGTTTGGCCGCGCCGTCCCAGCGGCCGCCGTGGAGCTGCAGGGTCAGGACGGCGGAGGTGGTGGTCACCCCGCGATGCTGTCAGCGGGGTGCCACCACGATCCGGGCCGCGGCCGGTGATCCACTCCTTCGAGCGGTTTCGGACCGAGGGCCGTGACCGGGCGGCCGTCTCGGCTGCGGGCCGGGTCAGTTCCGCCAGGTGTCGTTCAGGGCGAGCATCCCGCTGGCCGGGACGGTGCCGGTGCGGTTCGCCCCGGACTCCCAGGTGACGGCGCCGCTCGCGTCCTTGCGGAGGTACTTGTACTGGAAGGAGCTGCCGGCCGCCATGGTGACGTCCAGCTTCCAGACCGGGTACGCGGCCGAGGAGAGCGGCAGCGCCTTGGTGGTGTCCCAGCCGCCTAGCGCCGCGCTGTCGCCGACCACGTAGATGTTCTGGCCGAAGCTGGTGGTGGCGTTGACAGCGAAGGAGGCACCGTGCGCGGCCGTGGCGCTGCCGGGCGCGCCGACGTACAGCGCGACCGAATCGCCCGCGCCGATCGTGGCGGTGAACTTGCCGTCACTGCCGACGGTGTAGCTCGGGCCGGTGCAGCCGCCGCCCGCCGGGTCGCCGTGCTCCACGTCGCAGTAGGAGCCGGCCGGCAGCGAGGTCTGGAAGGTCTGGGTGAGCGCCGAGGCCTCGTGGTTGATCGCCAGGTAGCCCTTGCTGCCGCGCCCGAAGCCGATCGCGTTGGCGCCGTTCGACCACCAGTTGGTGACCCCGGTGCCGGCCACCGCGTTGCGGAAGCCCACCATGTTCGCCACCTGCTGCCAGGCGTGCACGCAGTTCCAGCCGTTGGTGTAACAGGCTTTCACCGTACCGCCGTTGGGCGGGCCGTCGTCGGTGTTGGTGAAGGAGTAGCCGGAGTAGACGTTGGGCGAGCCGTACGGGAAGGCCAGCATGAAGACGTTGGCCAGCGTGTAGGTGTTGCCGTAGGTGTAGTTGAGGGTGGAGCCGTTGCGCTCGGTGTCCCAGTTGTCGACGAAGGTGCGGGCCTGCGCGCTGGGCAGCAGGCCGGAGCCCCAGTTCGACAGCGAGGCGATCGTGCCGCCGTTGAAGGCGCTCTTGAGCCAGGTGCCGGAGCGGAACTCGTCCACGTCCCCGGTGCCGGTGTACTCGGTGGGCTGGATCGGCTCGCCCGCGCCGTAGATGACCTCCTGCACCCAGTACGTGTTGGGGTTGCTCATCTTGGCCTTGATGGCGGCCAGGTCGGTCGCGGCGATGTGCTTGGCGGCGTCGATCCGGTAGCCGTCCACACCCAGACTGCCCAGGTCGTTCAGGTAGTTGGCGATGGTCTGCTGCACGTAGGCGCTGCCGGTGTCCAGGTCGGCGAGGTTGACCAGCTCGCAGTTCTGCACGTTGGAGCGGTCGTTGTAGTTGGTGATCGGCTGGCGGCAGGAGTGGAAGTCCTGGTCCTGGTAGTAGCCGGGGTAGTTGTACTTGGTGTACACCGTGCCGCCGGTGCCGGTGCCGGAGCCCGCGCTCATGTGGTTGATCACCGCGTCGGCGATCACCTTGACGCCCGCCGCGTGGCAGGTGTTCACCATCGACTGGAAGGCGGCGCGGTCGCCGAGGCGACCGGCGATCCTGTAGCTGACGGGCTGGTACGAGGTCCACCACTGCGGGCCCTGGATGTGCTCCTGGGCCGGGGAGACCTCGACGAAGCCGTAGCCCTTCGGGCCCAGGGTGTCGGTGCAGGCCTTGGCCACCGAGGCGTAGGTCCACTCGAAGAGGGTGGCGGTGACGTCCTTGGCGGCGGGCGGGGTGGCGTGAGCGGCCGGGGCGAAGGTGAGCCCGGTGCATATCGAGAGCGCGGCGACGGCCGCGCGGGCGCGCCGAAGGCGGGCGGGGGTGGTGACCACGGTGTCTCCAGGGCGACGGCAGGGGTGGGGGGTTGCCGAAGAAAGATCCTGCAAACCAGACTGAAACTTGCTGGAAACTTGCAGTGCGCCGAACTTACGAGCGCGCGCCGGGCCCGTCAAGCTCTCCCGCGCAACGGTTCGGCCTCGGGCCCGCGCGAGGTGGGGGCGTCCGGTTCGGGCGACGAAGCGCCGAGGTGCCGGCCACACTCGCCGCGAAGGGCGCCGAACTGGCGAAGACCATCCCGACCGTGGGCTGACCGGCAGCACGAAACGGGGCCCGGCGTCCAAGACGCCGGGCCCCGCTCACCTGTCGATCACGGTGCCACCCCCTGCGGGGCGGTGGTTCAGCTGGTCGTGACGGCGGTGTCGTCGATCACGAAGCTGGTCTGGAGGGAGGAGTCCTCCACACCGTTGAACTTGATGGTGACGCTCTGGCCGGCGTAGGCCGAGAGGTCGATCGAGCGCTGGGTGTAGCCGGTGGCCGCGTCCACGTTGGAGTAGGTCTTCAGCGCGGTGCCGTTGGCCGAGACGGTGAGCTTGTCGTACTGGGTGGTGCCGGTCTCGGCGGTGTCGATGTGGAGCCAGAAGCTCAGGGTCGCCTTGCAGCCGGCCGGGATGGAGACGGTCTGCGAGAGCGAGTCGGTGTGGGCCGAGCCGTAGCCGTTCAGCCAGGCCTTCCAGGAGCCGCCGTGGGCGGCCTGGGAGGCGCTGTTGTCGACCACGCCGGCGGTTGCCGTCCACGGGGCGGCGGTGCCGGTCTCGAAGCCCGGGTTGCCGAGCAGCTGGGTGCCGGTGCAGCCGCCGCCACCACCGGTGTTGACCGTCCAGGTGAAGGAGGCCGAGCCGGTCTTGGCCGCGGTGTCCTTGGCCGTGACGGTCACGTTGTAGGTGCCGGTGGCCGTGGCGGTGCCGGAGATCAGGCCGGTGGAGGCGTTGATCGAGAGGCCGGTCGGCAGGCCGGTGGCCGAGTAGGTCAGCGCGCCGGTGCCGCCGCTGGCCTTGATCTGCAGGCTGGCCGCGGTGTTGACCTGGGTGGTCTGCGAACCCGGGTTGGTCACGGTCGGCGAGTTGCTCACCACGGACCCGACGTTGACGGCGGCCCAGGTGTTGGCGACCGCGGTGGCCTCGACCCCGCCCGCGCCGTACAGGTCGTTGGCCGCGTTGATGGTCGCGGTCCGCGCGGCGGCGTAGTTGGTGGTGGAGGTCATGTAGGTGGAGAGCGCGCGGTACCAGATCTGCGCGGCCTTGTCGCGGCCGATGCCCGTGAGGGTCGAGCCGTTCGAGGTCGGGGAGTTGTAGTTGACCCCGTTGATGGTCTTCGCGCCGCTGCCCTCGGCCAGCAGGTAGAAGAAGTGGTTGGCCACGCCGGAGGAGTAGTGCACGTCCTTGTTGCCGACCGTGGAGCTCCAGTAGTCGGCCGACTGGCCGTCCTTGGAGGGCTGGTCCATGTAACGGAGCGGCGTGCCGTTGCCGTTGAGGTCGATCAACTCGCCGATGAGGTAGTCGGGGTTGTCCTTGGGGTTGTTCGCGTAGAACTCCACCATGGTGCCCATGATGTCCGAGGTGGCCTCGTTGAGACCGCCGGACTCACCCGAGTAGTTCAGGTTGGCGGTGGCCGCGGTGACGCCGTGGCTCATCTCGTGGCCCGCGACGTCGATCTCGGTCAGCGGGTGGGTGTTGCCCGAGCCGTCGCCGTAGGTCATGCAGAAGCAGGCGTCGTCCCAGAACGCGTTGGTGTAGTTCGAGTCGTAGTGCACCCGGGAGTACGCGCCGACACCGTCGTTGCGGATGCCGTTGCGGTTGAAGGTGTTCTTGTAGAAGTCCCAGGTCATACCGACGCCGTAGTGGGCGTCGACCGCGGCCGACTCGCTGTTGCTGGCCGAGCCGTTGCCCCACACGTCGGTGGACTTGGTGTACAGGGTGCCGTTGCCGGACGTCCCGTTGTTCATGTTGGTGGTGTAGCCGCCACCGCGGGTGGTGTCCTTCATCTGGTACGTCGAACCCGACAGCGTGGTGCCGATGGTGACCTGGCCGACGAAGACACCGGTGCCGGTGCCGGTGTTGATGCCCTCGTTCTTGAAGAGCACCGCGCCGGTCTTGGCGTCCGTCACCACGTGCAGCTTGCTCGGGGTGCCGTCCGACTCCTTGCCGGAGACGACGGTCTCCCAGGCCAGGGTCGGGGTGCCGTTGGCCGCGTAGACCACCAGGCGCGGGGCGGTGTCCAGCGCGGCGCCGGACTCGGCGGCCAGCGCGGCGGCCTGGGCCTTCGGGGCGGCCAGCGCGGGGGTGGTGTTGATGTTGACGAGCTGGGCGTTGCTCGCCTTGTCCACGCCCTTGATGACGCCGCCGGCGGTCTGGTGCACGATCATGTCGCCGCCGAGCACGGGCAGGCCGGCGTAGGTGCGCTCGTAGCGGAAGTGCTTGGTGCCGTTGGCGTCGGCGATGACGTCCTTGACGACCAGCTTCTCCTGGCTGCCGAGACCCAGGCTCTGCGCGATCGAGGCGCTCTGCTGGCCGGCGTCGGCGATCAGCGCGGCGCGGTTGGCCACGGCGGCCTGCTGCGCGGCCACGGTCTGCGGAGCCGAGGGCGAGGCACTGGCGATGACCGGGATGCCGGTCACCAGCAGGGCGGTGGTCGCGGCCAGAGCGGCCATGGTCACCCGAGGTGTGTAGCGGGACATGCTGACTCCTTTTCCGACCGGTCGCGGGGTGCACGAGCGGTGGAGAGAACCTGGGCCGCGGGGTTGCGGCGCAGCGGGGGCCCCCAGCCGCCTGTGCGCGGAGGGGTGCGGTGCATTAAGGAGCGGTGCAGAATGTGCGATGCGCCGAACTTGCGCTGGATCAGCTGCGCCGGGGGTGGGGGACCTCTCATCCGCAGCCGGTGGAATCGTGGCAGCAAACAACCCGTGAATGACAGATGCATGCCATGGATTGGCCAATAAACGTCCGGCGCCGGGCAAAGCTCACGGGCCGCTGCACCAAGCCCCGGCCAAGACTTCCCCCCGCCCGGGCCAACGCTCCGTCAAGAGCCGTCCGCCCAGCTCCGACCCGCCTGACCTGCCCACGGACCGGACGATCGGTCGGGCGCCGGCGAGGAGCTCCCCGCGTAGACCGCCACCCTCCCGACGCCACCCCTCAGCAGCGCCCCCGGCTACCCGTATGTCACCTCAGGCCGCTTTCGACCGACTGTTTTCAGCCATAACAGGCCTGGGCCCCGCCGGTCGGCGAGGCCCAGGAGTTGTGAAGAACCTGCGTCAGCCCTGAACGAAGATCGCGACAGTCCGGCCCGGGACGGTAAAGCCGCCGGTCACCGCGTCGAAGGCGGACCGCTTGACCGTCTGGTCACTTCCCGCCAACTGGATCGGATGCAGACTCTGTCGAGTTCCGGCCAGGCCCGGCACGGTCTGGGTCTGCGCGGTGGGCGTCGCGTTGAACACCACGGTGAGCCCGCGCTCGGCCCCGGCCAGCCCGGTGCCGTCCAGGTGCAGGGTGATCACCCCCGGGGTCTCCCCCGCCGTGCCGGAGAGCGGGTAGCTCAGCCGGCGCTGCACCTCGGCGGCGCTGCCCAGCGAGAACAGCGGCGAGGACTGCCGGATGCCCAGGTACTCCTGGTACATCGCCGAGGCGGCCTGCTCATCCGCGCAGCCCACCGTCAGCCGGGGGTCGGCCAGCAGCTTGGCCGCGGTGGGCCACATCGAGCCGTTGTCGGCCTTCATCGGCAGGCCGTGCGCCCAGCCGTTGCCCTGCGCACAGTCCCAGTGGACGGCGTTGAACCAGTCGCCCGAGTCGAAGGAGTTGCTGTCCAGCGACTTGGAGCGGAGCAGGTCGCTGCCGGCCTGGGCGAAGCCCGGGCCCTGGCCGAGGGCGGTGAGCGAGAGGCCGAGCGCCTGCATCCGGGCCCGGTCGGCGGGCGAGGTGGCGGTGGGCAGCTTGTAGGCGAGCGCGTCGAACAGGTCGGTGTTGTCGTGCGCGTCCAGGTACTCGACCGCCTCGCCGGGCTGGGCCGCGTAGCCGGTCGGGGCGCCGTTGTAGTCCACGCCCGCGCCGGTGACGGCCTTGCCCGCGCTGTCGGTGAAGGCGTATCCGGCCAGGTTGCCGGCCAGGCCCACCTTCAACTGGTCCATCTGGTGCAGCAGCCGGGCCTTCTGCTCCTCCGGGGTGCCGTTGTCGGCCGAGCCGTTCGGGTCGGTGTACAGCCCGGAGGCGAAGCCCTGCCGGGGCGCCGAGGAGAGCATGAAGTTGCCGCCCCGGCCGGCGTCCCGCAGCCGGTCGTCGAAGGTGGCGATCCCGGTGCCGGCCATGTTCTGCTGGGTGGCCTGGACGAACCGGGCGTCGTTCGCGACGACCCCGAAGTTCCAGCCCTCGCCGTACAGGAAGAGGTCCTTGCCCTCGACCCCGTCCTTGGCCTTGGTCAGCCCGCGCAGGGCGGACTGCACGTCCAGCATGGTCCGCTTCGGGTCCAGGCCCATCAGGTCGAAGCGGAAGCCGTCCACCTTGTACTGCTTGGCCCAGGTGGTCACCGAATCGACCACCAGCCGGTTCATCATGGCATGTTCGGGCGCGGTGTCGGCGCAGCAGCTGTCCGTGGTCACCTTCCCGTCCGCGCCGAGCCGCTGGTAGTAGCCGGGGACGACCTTGTCCAGCACCGACTTGTCGCTCTGGCCGGAGGCGGCGGTGTGGTTGTAGACCACGTCCAGCACCACCCGCAGCCCTGCCGCGTGCAGGGCCTGCACCATCTGCCGGTACTGCAGCGTGCGGGCGTCCGGATCGGTGGCGTAGGCGCCGTCCGGCACGGTGTAGTGCAGCGGGTCGTAGCCCCAGTTGTACGCGTCCTGGGCCTGCACGGCCTGCAGGCACTCCTGCTGCTTCGGGCTGTCGGCCGCCAGGGCGGCCAGGTCGCAGGCGGGCAGCTGCTGCTTGTCCCGGGGCGGGATGGAGGCGATGTCGAAGGTGGGCAGCAGGTGCACGGTGGTGACACCGGCCTTGGCCAGGTCCTTCAGGTGCTGCATGCCGGCCGAGCCGGACTGGGTGAACGCCAGGTAGCTGCCGCGCTGTGCGGCCGGCACGGTGGTGTCGGCCACCGAGAAGTCACGGACGTGCAGCTCCTGGATCTGCTGCTTCGTCGCCGGGATCGCGGGCGGGGTGGCCTGGGTGTCCCAGCCGGCCGGCTTGAGCGAGCCCTCGGCCAGATCGGTGATCCGGCTGCGGGTGGAGTCGGCGTTGAGCGCCACCGAGTAGGGGTCGGTGACCAGGTTGGTCACCGTCTGCTGCACGCTCGGCGCCCAGACCCGCACCTGGTAGACGTAGTACTTCCCGGCCGGCCCGGCGGAGTTGAGGCTCCACACGCCCGAGCTGTCGTCCCGCTTCATCGCCACCGTGGTGGGCGTGCCGCCGGTCGGGGTGTCGTAGAGCTGCACCGAGACCTGCTGGGCGGTGGGCGCCCAGAGGGCCAGCGACGCACGACCCCGGTTGACCACCGGCCCCAGCGTGGTGGCGGCGGCCTTCGCGGCGTACAGGTCGTCCAGCACGCCGGGCAGTTGGACGCCCGTGGCGGCGAGCAGCGCACCGCTGGGCAGGTGCTCGGTGAAGACCACCTGGCCGCGCAGCGCGGTCTTTACCCGACCGGTGTCGCGCGGGTCGACATGAAAGGCTCGGTAACCGGCCAGGTGCGGGTACTCGGCCTTCTCCGCGTCGGTGAGAACGCCCGGATTCAGCCGGAGCCACTGCCCGGGCTCGCTCAGCACGCCCTTGTCCAGACTCAGCCCGCCCGCCGGGTCGTAGAGCAGCTGCGCGCTGGTGCCGCCGGCCAACGCCGCGTCACCCGCGCCGTACCCGGCCGGAACGACCACCGTGGTGGCGTCGATCCACTGGGCACGGGCGGTGGAGAGGTCGAGCTGGGCCGAGGCGCCGGCCGTCTCGGGCAGCAGATATCCCTCCTGGCCGCCGAGAATCCACACCTCGCGGCCGCTGGTGGCGAAATCCAGCGACTGGTCGTTCGGCAGATCCTTGTCGTTACCGTTGTGCAGGATGTAGCTGAGGCTGGTCGCCCCGGGCGCCAGCGGCACCTCGAAGACGTCGCCGAAGCCGTCCTTGCGCGCGGGCTGGAGCGGCGCGCCCCAGTCGGTGGGCGTGGCGGCGCCGGTCCAGTCGTGCAGGCCCCAGCCGTCGTACCTGCCGTCGGCGCGGTGGTAGTGGATGACGGCCTTGCCCTCGGGCACCGGCACCACCGGGTCGGGGTCGGTCAGGTGGACGGCCAGGTCGCCCTCCTTGAGCCAGATCTCCCCGGTCGCCCCGAGGTCGATGTGCCGGTCGGCGGCCACGTCCTTGGTGCCGTTGTTCTCCACGATGAAGCCGAGGTCGGCGGCGCCCTCCTTCAACTTCACGTAGGCGAAGGCCCCGTAGGCGTCCCGCCCGGTGAAGCCGTGCCCGTCCGGCCAGTTGGTGGACTCGCCGTCCGCCAGGTCGCCCCAGGCGTAGAGGTTCCAGCCGTCGTAGTCACCGTTCCTGCGCTGGTAGTGCACCACCGCGTACGGACGGCTGCTCGCGCTCGGCACCGGCTTGGGGGCCGGCGCACCGGTGGTGAAACTGCCCGTCACCGAGCGGAGTTGACCGCCACTGGCCTGCACCACGGCCTTGTACGTGACCACCGTGCCGGGGGCCACCCCGGTCAGGTCCTGGGTCACCCGGTAGTCCCCGTTGTCGGCGCTGCCGAGCTTGACCCACGGGCCGTTGCCCACCTGCGCGGCGAAGGACACCCGGTCGTATCCGCCGCCGGGCACCTGCGCCCCCACGGTGACCGGCCCGGTCGAGCCCTCGGCGGGCGCCCGCAGCGTGATCGCGGGCGCGGCGGCCGTCTTGGCCAGCTTCGCCGCCGCCCGGTAGACCACGGCGCTGCGCGGCGGCACGGTGACGGCCAGCCTGGCGTCGGCGCCGGTGGTGAGCTGCGGCCCGGCGGCCGGGTAGATCGGCGCGAAACCCATCTGTGCGCTGTACGTGGGCAGTTGGACGCTCTGCGCGGTGGCGGCATTGTTCACCGCGACCAGGTACTCGACCTGCTGCTTGGCGTCGATCCGGGAGAAGGCGTACACCCCGGGCCCATCGGCGGCGTACCGCTCGACCTGGGCGCCGTCGGCCAGCGCCGGGTTCTCCTTGCGCAGTTGGGCGAGCCCGGCGATGCCCTGGTAGAGCGCGCCGCCCTGCCCGTACCGGTCGGCCGAGCCGGGCGTGCCGCCGATCACCGGATCGGCGTTGTACGAGGCCGTCTTGGAGGCGAACATGTCCTGCCGGGCGTCCTTGTCGCCGCCCGCGCCGGTGAAGCCCTGCTCGTCGCCGTAGTAGATCACGGGCTGACCGCGCGTCAGGAATTGCAACTCACTGGCGAGTTGGTCCCGCTGTACCAGCTCCGCCGGGCTCGCCGAGGGGTTGTCGGCGCGCAGGAAGGAGCCGAACCGGCCCATGTCGTGGTTGCCGGTGAAGGTCGGCAGCTCGTAGGCCGAGGTGTCGGCGCTCGCGTAGCGGTAGTCCTGGGCGTAGAGGTCGGCCAGCTGCTTGGCCGAGCCGTTCTGCGAGACGTAGCCGCGGGCGGCCTGCTGGAACGGGAAGTCCAGGGTGGCCTGGAGCTTGCCCCGGGTCACGTACGGGGAGGTGATCGCCGGGTCGCCGGAGTAGACCTCGCCGAACATGAAGAAGTTCTTGTTGCCCTGCTTGGCGGCGAACTGCTTGAGCGCGGGCGCCCACTGCTGCCAGAAGGCCATGTTCACGTGCTTGACGGTGTCGATCCGGAAGCCGTCGACGCCGGTCCTGGCCACCCAGTCCTGGTAGACCTGCTCGAAGCCCTTCACCACGGCCGGGTTCTGGGTGTCCAGGTCGTCCAGGCCGGAGAAGTCGCCCTCGGTGGCGGATTCGCCGGCGAAGGTCGAGTTGCCCCGGTTGTGGTAGAGCGCAGGGTCGTTGAGCCAGTCCGGCGTCTTGGCGTGCGCGTCCGCCGGCGTCCGGTACACCGGGCTGTACGGGAAGGAGTCGGCGGTGATCTTCGGCCACTTGGCCCGGGCGTCGGCCAGCGCCGTCTCGTCCACCGGGCGGCCCTCGGCGTCCAGGGTCGGGTAGGCGCCGGTGGAGCGGTAGTCGTACTTCTGCTCGCTGTAGTCGAGCACGTCGGCGGTGTGGTTGGTGATGACGTCGAAGAAGACCTTGATGCCCTTGGCGTGCGCCTTGGCGATCAGCTCCTTGAGCTGGTCGTTGGTGCCGAAGTGCGGGTCGACCTGGGTGAAGTCGGTGATCCAGTAGCCGTGGTACCCGGCGCTGGCGTCGGCGCCGGTGCCCTGGACGGGCTTGTTCTTGAAGATCGGCGCCATCCAGATCGCCGTGGTGCCCAGGCCCTGGATGTAGTCGAGCCGGTCGATCAGCCCCTGCAGGTCACCACCGTGGTAGAAGCCCTTGTCAGTGGGGTCGAGCCCGTTGTCCAGCCGGCTGCCGGTGACGCCGCCGGTGTCGTTGCCGGTGTCACCGTTGGCGAAGCGGTCCGGGAGCACGAAGTAGAACTGCTCGCGGGTGAGGTCGTGCCGGGCGGCGGTGGAGGCGAGCGCCGCGTCGGTGGGCGGGGTCTGCCGGGTGGCGGCGGCCGTGGGCGCGGCACCGAGGGCGGCCGCCAGCAGGGCGGCGGCGAGCGGGGCGGCGGCTCTGGCGTGGCGGCTGGTGCTGCGTGGTCGGCGGTACGGCTCTGCGGCCACTGCGGGCTCCCGTCTGGAGTTGTCACTGCGTGAGGGGGCACCCCCGGCCGAAGGCTGGGGGCGGTGGCTGGACGCTAGTGGGTGAAAAATGTTTCAGCAAGATACTGAAATCGTTGCAAGCGAGGTCTTGACCGAACCGTTGCGCAGCGGCCAGAGTCGTCCCGTGGCCGGGTGGCCCGCCGCGACCTGACCGCGTGCGCGGGCCCCCGCCTCGACCGGCCGTCCGTAGGCGAGCCACAATGGACTCCATGCCAGAATCCGGTACCCACCGCGCGAAGCCCCTAGTACCTCGGGGGGACAGCTGGTGAAGAATCCACTACCGCAGGATGAGCAGGCGGCCACGGGTCGTCTGGCAGACTTCTCGTCCATGGGGGAACCGACCGAGATCCGTACAGCGAGCGCCGATCGCGCCGAAGCGGCTCGCGGGGCAGGTTCCGTCCAGGATGCGGGCCGTCCGGCCAGGCAGCCCGACGGAGCCACCCGCGCCGCCCAGTCGAAGCGCGCAGCGCTGCGCAGCCGCGTCCGCGAGCAGCGGCGCAGCCCGGCCCGGCCCCGGCTCCTCTTCGAGCTGGCCCTGATCGGGATCAGCTACTGGCTGTACTCCCTGGTGCGGAACGCGGTGCCCGAGCAGGCCGTGGTCGCGCAGAAGCACGCGAGCTGGATCTGGCGCTTCGAGCAGTTCCTCGGCGTCGACGTGGAGCGCGCGATCAACCACGGGGTGAATTCGGTCACCTGGCTGATCGTGGGGATGAACTACTACTACGCGACGCTGCACTTCATCGTCACCATCGGTGTGCTGGTCTGGCTCTACCGCCGGCACCCCGGGCGGTACGCGGCGGCGCGGTCGGTGCTCTTCGTCACCACGGCGATCGCGCTGGTGGGCTTCTACTTCTTCCCGCTCGCCCCACCCCGCCTGATGACCGACGGCGGCTTCATCGACACCGTGGCCATCCACCACACCTGGGGCTCCCTCGCCTCCGGCGCCGGGGCCCAGGTCTCCAACCAGTACGCCGCGATGCCCTCGATGCACATCGGGTGGTCGCTCTGGTGCGGCCTGACCATCTTCTTCCTGGCCCGGGCCCCCTGGGCGCGGGCGCTCGGCCTGCTCTACCCGCTCTGCACCCTGCTGGTGATCATCTCCACCGCCAACCACTTCTGGATGGACGCGGTGGGCGGCATGGTCTGCCTCGGCGTCGGCTTCACGGCGGCCCGGCTGCTGTACCACCGCTGGGTCTTCCAGCTGCCTCGGTACCCCGGTGGGCTGGTCGCGGAGCCCCCGATGACGGTCCCCGAGCAGTGGCTTGTCCAGGGGCGCGGGGAACTGCGCGAGGTCGGAAGAAGCGGTCCGGTCTCCTGACCACCCGAGCCAGTTGCACTACTCAGGGGCGCGGAGTACTGCGCGCAGTCGTAAGACTCCAGACCGGAGCCTTCCGCACGCGCGCAGTTCCCCGCGCCCCTGATGGTTGCTACCCGTAGAAAAGGTGCTCCACCACCGCCCGGGCCCGGCGGGTCGTACGGCGGTAGTCGTCGACGAGTTCGCCCGAGTGGCCCGGCGCGTAGCCGAGGTAGCGGGCCACGCCCGCGAGTTCGCGGGGGTCGGCGGGGAAGCTGTCCCCGGGGCGCCCCCGGACCAGCATGACGGCCGAGCGGACCCGCGAGGCCAGCTCCCAGGCGGCGTCCAGGACGGCCGCGTCCTCGGGGTCGACCAAGCCGGCGGCCGTGGCGGCGGCCAGGGCCGGGCGGGTGCGAGTGGTCCGCAGGCCGGGGACCTCGTGGCCGTGGCGAAGCTGGAGGAGCTGGACGGTCCACTCCACGTCGGCCAGGCCGCCGCGGCCGATCTTGGTGTGGGTCGTGGGGTCGGCGCCGCGCGGTAGGCGTTCGGATTCGATCCGGGCCTTGATCCGGCGGATCTCCAGCAGGTCCTTCTCGGGCACGCCCGTGCCCGGGTAGCGGAGCGGGTCGATCAGGCGGCGGAAGCTCTCGCCGAGCTCGGCGTCGCCGGCGACGGGCTCGGCGCGCAGCAGGGCCTGGCTCTCCCAGACGTGCGACCAGCGGCGGTAGTAGGCCTGGTACGAGGCGAGGGTGCGCACCAGCGGGCCCTGCCGGCCCTCGGGGCGCAGGTCGGCGTCGACCAGCAGCGGGGGCTCGGGCGAGGGGGCGGCCAGCAGGGTGCGCAGCTGGTGGCAGACGGCCTGGGCGGCCCGGGCGGCGTCGGCCTCCAGGGCGCCGAGCACGGGGTCGTGGACGAAGAGCACGTCCGCGTCGGAGCCGTAGCCGAGCTCGTGGCCGCCGAACCGGCCCATCGCGATCACCGCGAGGCGGGTGGGGAAGGCGCCGTTGGTCCGTTCCCAGTCGGCGATGCAGGCCGTGAGCGCGCCCTGGAGGGTGGCGGCGTTGAGCGCGGTGAGGGCCTCGCCGGCCACGTCCAGGGCCTCGCCCGGCTCCTCGGCGAGCCGGCCGAGCACGTCGGCGGCCGAGGTGCGGAAGAGCTCGCGGCGGCGGACCGCGCGGGCGGCGGCCACCCCGGCCTCGGCGGTGGCGGCCCGGCCGACGGCGGCCCGGATCTCCTGTTCCAGGGCGGCCCGGCCGCGCGGGCGCAGGCCCGCCGGGTCGCCCAGCATGGCCACCGCCTCGGGGGCGCGCAGCAGCAGGTCGGGGGCGAGCCGCCCGGCGGAGAGCACCCGGGCCAGCTGTTCGGCGGCGGCGCTCTCGTCGCGGAGCAGCCGCAGGTACCAGGGGGTGCGGCCGAGCGCGTCGGAGACCTGGCGGAAGCCGAGCAGGCCGGCGTCCGGATCGGCCGAGTCGGCGAACCAGCCGAGCAGCACCGGCAGCAGCGTGCGCTGGATGGCGGCCTTGCGGCTGACCCCGGAGGCCAGCGCCGTGAGGTGGCGCAGGGCGCCGGCCGGGTCGGCGTAGCCGAGCGCTTCGAGCCGGGCCTTGGCGGCCTGCGGGCTGAGCCGGGTGTCGGGCAGCAGCCGGGTGTCGGGCAGCGGCAGCTCGGCGACGGCGTCCAGCAGCGGGCGGTAGAAGAGCTTCTCGTGCAGCCGCCGCACCTCCACCGCGTGCCGCTTCCACTCCCGCTGGAGGGCGAGCACCGGGTCGGTGCGGCCGCCGGCGGCGGTCAGGCCGGTGTCGTTGATCTCCGCGGCGAGCGAGCGGGAGAGCCGGCGCAGGTCGGCCTCCTCGCGCGGCATCAGGTGGGTGCGGCGCAGCCGGTGCAGCTGGATCCGGTGCTCCAGGGCCCGCAGGAAGCGGTAGGCGGATTCCAGCGAGGCGGCGTCGGCCCGGCCGACGTACCCGCCGGCGCTGAGCGCCTCCAGGGCCTCCAGGGTGTTGGGGCTGCGCAGGGACTCGTCGGTGCGCCCGTGCACGAGCTGGAGCAGCTGGACGGCGAACTCCACGTCCCGCAGGCCGCCCGGGCCGAGCTTGAGCTGGCGGTCCAGCTCGGTGGCGGGGATGGCGTCCACCACCCGGCGGCGCATCTGCTGCACGTCGGTGACGAAGTTCTCCCGCTCGGCGGCCTGCCAGACCAGCGGGGAGACGGCCTCGGCGTAGGCGGCGCCGAGCTCGGCGTCCCCGGCCACCGGGCGGGCCTTGAGCAGGGCCTGGAACTCCCAGGTCTTGGCCCAGCGCTGGTAGTAGGCGAGGTGGCTGGCGAGGGTGCGCACCAGCGGGCCGTTGCGGCCCTCGGGGCGCAGGTTGGCGTCCACCGGCCAGATGGTGCCCTCGCCGGTGGTGTCGGAGCAGAGCCGCATCATCCGGGCGGCCAGCCGGGTGGCGGCCTTGAGGGCCGCGTCCTCGGCCACGCCCTCGCGGGCCTCGGCCACGAAGATCACGTCCACGTCGGAGACGTAGTTGAGCTCCCGCCCGCCGCACTTGCCCATCCCGATCACGGCCAGTCGGCAGGCCGCGGCGGCCTCCGGGTCCTCCTCGGCGGCCAGGTCGAGCGCGGTCTGCAGGGTGGCCCCGGCCAGGTCGGCCAGTTCGGCGGCGGCCTGCGGCAGGTCGGTGGTGCCGCTCAGGTCGCGGGCGGCGATGGCCAGCAGGCTGCGGCGGTAGGCCAGGCGCAGCGCGTCGGCCCGGTCGCCGGGGGCCGCCTGGCGCACCAGCTCGGCCAGCTGCCGGGTGAAGTCCTGCGGGCCGGGGTGCAGGTCGTGCACGCCGAAGGTGACCAGGGCGTGCCAGTCGGCGGGCCGGCGGGCCAGGTGGTCGCCGAGCGCGGCGGAGGCGCCGAGCACGCCGAGCAGCCGGTCGCGCAGTGGCTTGGAGCCGGTCAGGGTGTCGCGCAGGGTCTGCCGTTCGGGCTCGGGCAGCGCCTCAAGGAGGCGGGCCAGGCCGAGCAGGGCGAGGTCCGGGTCGGCGGTGGTGCCGAGCGCGTCGAGCAGCACCGGATCGGTGGCCAGCCCGTGCAGGCCGGGCCCGTCCAGCAGCCGCAGCGCCGTCTCCGGGTCGGTGAAGCCGCGGCGCACCAGCCGCACCCCCAGGCTGCTGGTCCGGCTGCCGCCCCGACCGTCCACTGGCATCGCCCCTCCAGACGTGTGTTCCCGTCAGCAGCGTACGTTCCCCGGCCCCGTCGGCGACCGACGCCGCGTCACCTTCGGCGCGCCCGGCCGTTAGGCCCGTGGACCATCCGGAGGACGCGGGCCCGCTAGGCAGCCGTCGGCCTCCGTCGGGAGGACGCGCACTCGCTCGCCTCCGCCGGGAGGACTCGTGCCTCCGTCGGGAGGACTCGTGCCTCCGTCAGGAGGACTCATGCCCACTCGCCTCCCCTCCCTCACCGGGCTGCGCTGCTGGGCCGCGCTGCTGGTGGTGCTCTACCACCTCTCCCGCCAGGTCGGCCCGGTGCCCTGGCTGACCCCGGTGGTCTGGTACGGGCGCAGCGGCGTGACCTTCTTCTTCGTGCTCTCCGGCTTCGTGCTGGCCTGGACGTACCACGGCACGGCCGCCCCGGCCCGGGTCTTCTACCGCCGCCGGCTAGCCCGGATCTGGCCCCTGCACGCGCTCACCACCGGGATCTCGCTCGCGGTGTACGGGGCGATGGGGGCCGTGGTGCCGGTGACCGCCGGGCTCTGGTCGCTGCTGCTGGTGCACCCCTGGGCCCGGGAGTACACCATGGGCGGCAACCCGGCGGGGTGGTCGCTCGGCGACGAGGGCTGGTTCTACCTGCTGCTGCCGGCGCTGCTGCCGATGGTCCGGCGGCCGGTGCGGGTCGCGCTGCTCTGCTGCCTGCTCGGGCCGGTGCTCTGGCTGGCCGGCTCGGAGGTGGCCGATCCGGGGCTGCGCAGCTGGCTGCTGGACTACCAGCCGCTGCTGCGCACCCCGCAGTTCCTACTCGGGGTGGCCCTCGGGGTGGGGCTGCGCCGGGGCCTGCTCCCCCGGCTGCCGCTGCTCCCGGCCGGGCTGGCGGTGGCCGGCTTCCACCTGGCGCTGGTGCCCTGGCACACGGCGGTGCCCGACGCGCTCTGGTACGGCCCGTACTCGGCCGCCCAGCTGCTGGCCGCCCCGCTGTTCGGCTGGCTGGTGCTGGCCGCCGCCCAGGCCGACCTGCGCGGGCCGACCCGGCTCGGCGCCCGCCCGTGGGTGCGGCTGGGCGACTGGTCCTTCGCCTGGTACCTGACCCACGAGGTCGTGATCCGCTGCTGGCTGGCCCTGCTCGGCCGCCCGTGGCCGGCCGCACTGAGCTGGGCGGCGCTGCTCCCGCTCACCCTGGCGGTGGCCGCGGCGCTCTACCGCTGGGTGGAGCGGCCCTGCGAGCGGCTGCTGCGCGACGCGCCGCTGCCGCACCACCCGGGTCGGGCGGTGCGGCAGCGGCGGGCTGCGGTGGGCGGCGGTCAGTCGTCCATCGAGTCGTCCAGGTTGACGTAGGCGTAGAAGACGCCGAGGTCGTAGCCGTCACCCTGGGTGTCGAACATGACCTTGATGTCGGTGTCCCCGGAGCGCAGGAACGGCGAGATGTCCCAGCGGTTGGAGTCGTAACCGAAGTTGTTCCGGTTGTAGGGGTTGCGGGCGAACTGGTCGGACGGGGTCAGCTCCTCGATGGTGGAGTTGAACGCGTCGTTCGCCACGTGGTTGACGTCCGTGAACGGCGTCAGCGGGCCGTTGGTGCTCTTGATCGACAGCGTGTCGCCGTACCACCGCAGGTCACCGTCGTAGACCACGAAACCGAGCTTGCCCTGGACCTGGGCCTGGTCCTTCGGGGTCTCGAGGTCCGTCAGGTCGAACTCGTGCGGCTTGCTGTACGGCAGCTCGACCTGGAAGCCGTCCCACAGGTGGATGTGGCGGAAGGGCTTGCAGTCGTTCTGGTAGGCGATCACGATCGACCAGCCGCCCCAGCTGTGCGGCTTCACCACCGAGTCCATGTTGGCCACGGTGTAGGTGCCGTTGCCGCTCTGCTTGACCAGGTCGGTGATGTCGGCCGAGGCCTGGTAGCTGCTCTCGTCGTCGGTGGTGATGTAGCCGATCGAGGGCTGGTCGTTGGCGATGTTGCGGTACTGCTTCTCGCCCGGCAGCTTGAGGTAGACCTCGTCGATCTGGGTCTCCGGCAGCACGGTGTCGCCGATGCCGCGGGTACCGCCCCAGTACAGCCGGGCGTACTTGACGTTGGAGCCGTCGATCAGCCCGAGGTCGGCGGAGCTGGCCGAGTAGATCTCGTCACCGAACGGGCCGATGCTGCCCGGGTCGATGTTGACGTACTTCATCGGGTAGTCGTTGTTGCGCAGGATCGTGCTGCCGGCACCCGTCCGGGCGTCCTCGCACTTCGGCAGCTTCGGGTCGAGCGGGGCCTTGGTCTCGTCACAGGTCATCAGGCTGTTGCTGATCCTGGTGATCGAGCCGTGCATGTTCTCTTCGAACCGGGTGGTGAACGGGATCGGGTTGCTGGCGATGGTCGTCGCCCGGGTCTTGATCGGGCCGTACGGCCCCGGCCCGCGGGCATCGGCGGCCGGACCGGCCAGCAGTTGGGCGGCGGCGACGGCCAGGGCCGCGCCGGCGATGCCGAGCCGACGGGCGAAGCGTCGGGCGTCGGCGCCGCGACTAGCGGTGGAGAGCATGTGCACCTCTCGGTTCGAAGGGATGCCCCCATCGGACCACAACGCTGCGCAACACTCCCGTCACGTTCCGCCAACCGTGCTGCACTGGTACACGAACAGTCCTACGGTATGCCGAAACGCCGGCTGGCTACTGACTGACCGTCCGACTTCCGACGGGTCGCCAGGCCCGCGACCAGCCGGCCCCTCCCCGACCGGACGCCTCGCTACCGGCAGGACGCCTCGCTACCGAACTGGCGCCTTGTTATCGACTGGACTCCTCGTTACCGACCTGGTGCCTCGTTATCGACCTGGCGCCTCGTTATCGACAAGCCGCCTTGTCACTGACTCGCCGTCTGCTCCGCTCCCCCGGCGACCCCGTCCCCGGCCCCGACCCCAGCCCCACCCCCGGCTCCACCCCCGGCCCTTCGGGTGAGCGCCGAGACCACGGCCAGCGCCGCCAGGTTGACCACCAGCGCGACCACGCCCACGTTGAGGTCCCGCACCGGCTGCGGGAACCCCGGCAGCAGCCGGGCCACCGTGGTGCCGGTGAGCGTCACCGTCGCGACGGTCGCCACCCCGGCCACGATCCCGGCCGCCGCGCCCCAGGCGGTGACCAGCCGCCGGCTCGGCAGGCTCAGCACCAGCGCCGGGAAGAGCTGGGTCACCAGCGCGTACCCCATCAGCAGCAGGTTCACGATGCTGCTGCCGCCCCTGAAGGTGAAGAACAGCGCGAGGGCCGCGACCACCGGCACCAGCAGCTTGGCCAGCCGCCCCACCTCCCGCTGCCCCGCCCGCGGTCGGGCCACCAGGTAGACGTTCCGGGCCAGGCTGGTGGCCGAGGTGGTCAACAGCAGCGAGCCCGGCACCAGCGCCGTGAGCACCCCGGCCCCGCCCACCACCCCGACGAACCACGGGTCGAAGGTCGCGGTGGCCGCCTTCAGTAGCGACAGGTCACCGTCCGCTCCCTTCAGGCCCGGCACCGCGATGATCGCGGCGAAGCCGGCGAAGAACACGAACAGCAGCATCAGTTGGTAGAGCGGCATGAAGACCGCGTTCCGCCGGAAGACCTTCGGGCCCTTGGCGCTGTAGGTGGCGGCGAAGGTGTGCGGCCAGAGGTAGAAGCCGAGCGTGGAGAGCAGCACCGTACTGGCGAACCAGGACGGACTCAGGCCGCTGTGACGCAGCGTCAGGAAGCCCGGGTGCTCGGCGTCCAGTCGGTGGAACATCGGGCCGATCCCGCCCGCGTAGTGCACCGGCAGGTAGATCCCGAGGAAGACCACCACCCCGAGGATCAACACGTCCTTGGCCACCGCCGTCCAGGCCGAACCGTGGATCCCGGAGACCGTCACGTACCCGGTCAGCGCAACGGCGCCGATCACCGCCGCGGCGTGCGCCGAGAGGTGCCCGTACGAGGCGGTGGAGACGATGATCCCCAGCCCGGTGAGCTGGAGCACCAGGTACGGCACCATGGCCACCACCCCGACCAGCGCCACCAGCACCCCGAGCAGCGGGCTGTCGTACTTCTCGGCGAAGAAGTCGGGCTGGGAGAGCAGGCCGTGGCGCTTGGCGTAGTGCCAGACCACCGGCAGCAGCCAGTACGAGAGCACGTACGCCAGCGCCGCGTAGCTGAGGATGTAGAAGGCCGGGCCGCCCTTCCCGTACGCCCAGCCGGCCGCCCCCAGGAACGTGAACGTGGTGTACAACTCCCCTGCCAGCAGCAGAAAGACGAACACCGTCCCGAAGCCGCGGCCACCGACCGCCCACTGCTCCAGATCCATCACCCGCCCCCGCCGCGCGGCCGCCCCCAACCCCACGGCCAGCAGCAGGAACACCCCGATCACCGCCAGCGCCGTCACCGCTCCTCCTCCCCGCGCTCCTCGCGGTTGCGCGGGTCCAGCCGGTACACCACGGCCATCACCACCGAGCTCCCCACCACCCAGAGCACCGACCAGAACAGCAGGAACGGCATCCCCAACACATACGGATCCACCCGGTTCGCCAGGAACCCACCCCCCAGGATCCCGACGAACGGCACCGCCCCGAGCCACGGCAGAACCCTGCCCCTACGTTCCCTCATGCCCGACAGGATGCTCCCCTCGGCCCCCACCCGAAAGCCCCCCGACCAACCCCGAAGTCGAGCTGGTTCCAGCCGAGTTGATCCCACCGGTCAGCGCTTCAGGGCGCGGTACCGCTTGAGCAGAGCGGTCAACTCTCCGTGCCCCACCCGGCGGTTGAGCCCCACGACCAGGTCGTCGGGGCAGAGCTCGTAGAGGTCGCCCCACCAGCGGGCGGCCTTGCTGTCCCAGATCCGGTATCCCCCGGGGACACCTCTGGCCACGTAACGCCGCTTCACTCCGCCCCTTCCTCCAGTCCGCGCAGCGTACTGACCATTCGCATGCCGATCAGCCGAATTCCCCGGCCCCGGACGCGCGGACGGCCCCGGGCAGGAGCCCGGGGCCGTCCGTTCGGTCCTACGCACTACGCACTACACATGCACTACGCCACTCGCCTACAGCACCTGCAGGTTCTTCCGCAGCTCGAACGGCGTCACCTCGGAGCGGTACTCCTCCCACTCCTGCCGCTTGTTGCGGAGGAAGAAGTCGAAGACGTGCTCGCCGAGCGTCTCCGCGACCAACTCGCTGCGCTGCATCAGGTCGATGGCCTCGCCGAGGTTCTGCGGCATGGGCTGGATGCCCATCGCCCGGCGCTCGGCGTCGGAGAGCGCCCACACGTCGTCGTCGGCGCCCGGCGGGAGTTCGTAGCCCTCCTCGATGCCCTTGAGGCCGGCCGCGAGGGTGACGGCGTAGGCGAGGTAGGGGTTGCAGCCGGTGTCGAGGGAGCGGACCTCGACCCGGGTGGAGCCCTGCTTGCCCGGCTTGTACATCGGCACGCGGATCAGTGCCGAGCGGTTGTTGTGGCCCCAGCAGATGTACGAGGGGGCCTCGCCGCCGGCGCCGGCGGTGCGCTGGGAGCCGCCCCAGATGCGCTTGTAGGAGTTGACCCACTGGTTGGTGACGGCGGCCGTCTCGGCGGCGTGCCGCAGCAGACCGGCGATGAAGGAGCGGCCGACCTTGGAGAGCTGGTACTCGGCACCGGACTCGTGGAAGGCGTTGCGGTCGCCCTCGAAGAGCGAGAGGTGGGTGTGCATGCCCGAGCCGGGGTGGTCGGAGAAGGGCTTCGGCATGAAGCTCGCGTGCACGCCCTGCTCCAGCGCGACCTCCTTCATGACCAGGCGGAAGGTCATGATGTTGTCGGCCGTGGAGAGCGCGTCGGCGTACCGCAGGTCGATCTCCTGCTGGCCGGGGGCGCCCTCGTGGTGCGAGAACTCCACCGAGATGCCCATGGATTCGAGCATCGTGATGGCCTGCCGGCGGAAGTCGTGGCCGACCCCGCGCGGGGTGTGGTCGAAGTAGCCGGACTGGTCGGCGGGGATCGGCGGGGTGCCGTCGCCGGGGAGGTTCTTCAGCAGGAAGAACTCGATCTCGGGGTGGGTGTAGAAGGTGAAGCCGAGGTCGGAGGCCTTCTCCAGGGTGCGCTTGAGCACGAACCGCGGGTCGGCGTAGGACGGCGAGCCGTCCGGCATCAGGATGTCGCAGAACATCCGCGCGGTGCCCGGCGTCTCCGAGCGCCAGGGCAGTATCTGGAAGGTCGTCGGGTCCGGCTTGGCGATCATGTCCGACTCGTAGACCCGGGCGAACCCCTCGATCGCCGAGCCGTCGAACCCGATCCCCTCCTCGAACGCCTGCTCCAGCTCCGCCGGGGCCACCGCCACCGACTTCAGGAAGCCCAGTACGTCGGTGAACCACAACCGCACGAACCGAATGTCACGCTCCTCGAGCGTGCGAAGCACGAACTCCTGCTGCTTGCCCATGGGGACAGTCTCACCTCTGCTCTTTACGTTCGTGTTACGCACGAGGCCGGCCCTGATTCACCCGGCCAACGGACCCTCCCCCCATCATCGCGGACCGGGCCCACTCGTCCACCCCCGGGGAGGCAGTCAGCCCCCGTCCGAGCCCGCGCGCTCCAGCACAGGCCGGTACTCGTCGGGATGGAGGACCATCGCACGGTCCTCACCGTCCCGGGTGACGACCTGCGCGCCCTCGGACCCGGCCGGCCGAATCACCTCGTCCAGTCGCGACCCGGCCTCTTGCTGCCGCCACCTCCTGCGCGCCTCCGTCTCAGGTCGAATCATCCCGCGTTCGGGACATAGCGTCAGCTTGACGATTAGACTGGGCGGCATGCCGAATCTTCGTGTGGCGCTCGGGCAGATCGACCCCTGGGTGGGGGACGTGGCGCGGAACTGTGAGGCGGTGGTGCGGTGGGCCGAGGAGGCCGGGCGGGGCGGGGCCCAGGTGGTGGTGTTCCCGGAGATGGTGCTGACCGGGTATCCGGTGGAGGACCTGGCCCTGCGGGAGTCGTTCGTCGAGGGGTCGCGCGCGGCGCTGCCGGCACTCGCGGAGCGGCTGGCGGCAGAGGGGCTCGGCGAGCTGGCCGTGGTGGTGGGCTACCTGGGCCGGTCCCGGGACGGGCGGCCGCAGAACTGTGCGGCCGTGCTGCACCGGGGCCGGGTGGCCACCCGCTTCGCCAAGCACTACCTGCCGAACTACGGAGTGTTCGACGAGTACCGGTACTTCGAACCGGGTGACCAACTCGCGGTGGTGCGGCTGCACGGGGTGGACCTCGCACTGGCGATCTGCGAGGACATCTGGCAGGACGGCGGCCGGGTGCAGGCGGCGGCCGAGGTCCGCGCGGGGCTGCTGCTGACGCTCAACGGCTCACCGTACGAGCGGGGCAAGGACGACCTGCGACTGGAACTGGTCCGCCGCCGCGCCGCCGAGGCGGGCTGCCCGCTCGGGTACCTCAACATGGTCGGCGGGCAGGACGAGCTGATCTTCGACGGCGGCTCGCTGGTGGTCGACCGGGACGGTGAACTCCTCGCCCGAGCACGGCAGTTCGAGGAGCAACTGGTACTGCTCGACCTCGAGCTGGCGACGGCCTCCGACCAGCACGAGAACGGCGCCGCACTGGCCGGCGGCCTGCGGCTGCTCCGGACCGACCTGGGCGGCGAACCGCTGCCCGCACCGGCCGAACGGCTGCCCGGGGAGATCGCGGAGCCACTGGCGGACGAGGCGGAGATCTGGTCGGCACTGGTCGAGGGCACCCGGGCGTACGTGGCCAAGAACGGGTTCGGCTCGGTGCTGCTCGGGCTCTCCGGCGGGATCGACTCGGCGGTGGTCGCGGTGATCGCGGCGGACGCCCTCGGGGCGGAGCGGGTGCACTGCGTGTCGATGCCGAGCGCCTACTCCTCGCAGCACTCCCGGGACGACGCCGCCGAACTGGCCCGCCGCACGGGAGTGCACCTGCGGACGGTGCCGATCGCCGGGATGTTCGACGCGTACCAGGAGGCGCTCGGGCTGACCGGACTGGCCGAGGAGAACCTCCAGTCGCGGCTGCGCGGCACGGTGCTGATGGGCATCTCCAATCAGGAGGGGCATCTGGTGCTCGCTCCCGGCAACAAGAGCGAGCTGAGCGTGGGGTACTCGACGCTGTACGGCGACTCGGTCGGCGGGTACGGGCCGATCAAGGACGTGTACAAGACCCTGGTCTTCCGGCTGGCCCGCTGGCGCAACGCGGTGGCGGCCGAGCGGGGCGAGACCCCACCGATCCCGGAGCACACCATCGAGAAGCCGCCCTCGGCGGAGCTGCGGCCGGGGCAGGTGGACACCGACTCGCTGCCCGACTACGAACTGCTGGACGCGGTGCTCGGCCGGTACGTGGAGGGCGACCAGGGACGGGACGCCATCGTCGCGGCCGGCTACCCGGCCGAGGCGGTGGACCGGATCGTACGGCTGGTGGACACCGCCGAGTACAAGCGGCGTCAGTACCCGCCGGGGCCGAAGATCTCCGGCAAGGCGTTCGGGCGGGACCGCCGCCTACCGGTCACCAACCGGTGGCGGCGAGGGTGAGGCCCAGGGGCATCGTTACGTCGCAAGCAACTTTGCCCCGACCGCATCGTTGCCTCGGGAGCAATAGTGCACCCGAGGCAACGATGCCCCCGACATAACGATGCCCTCGGTGTAGCGGTACCCCCGACGTAACGCGACGGCGCCCCGCCGCCAACGCCCACCACCCCACCTCCCCCCGGCTTCACCGCATCGCGACCTCACGGCCTCACCGCTTGCGCGCCAGCGTCACCCCGTCGCGGACCGAGAGCATCACCGCGTCCACCCGGTCGTCAGCCGCGATGAACTCGTTCAGCCCCCGCATCGCCAGGTGCTGCTCCTGCTGGTAGGCCGGGTCCAGCGAGCGGCCACCGAGCAGGACGTTGTCCAGGACGATCACCCCGCCCGGGCGCAGCCGGCGCAGGATCTCCTCGTAGTACGCGGGGTAGCTCTGCTTGTCCGCGTCGATGAAGGCGATGTCGATGTGCGGCTCGTCCGGCAGCGCCCGCAGGGTGTCGAGCGCGGGGGCGATCCGCAGGTCGATCCGGTCGGCCACCCCTGCGCGCTCCCAGTACTCCTGCCCGACGGCGGTCCACTCGGCGCTGGTGTCGCAGGCCAGCAGCCGGCCGCCCTCACCCAGCCCGCGGGCGATGCAGAGGGAGGAGTAGCCGGTGAAGACCCCGACCTCCACGGCGTACTTCGCGCCCAGCATCTGCACCAGCATGGTGAGCAGCGCGCCCTCGTCGGCCGAGACCTGCATCCAGGCCGCCTGCCCGGTGACCTCCCTGGTCCGCTCGGCGAGTTCCGACAGCACCTGGTCGGCCGGCGTGCTGTGACGCAGCACGTAGCCGCCGACCAGCGGGTGCACCGCCTCCAGCTCGCCGCCGTCGACCGGCGCGGCCCACTCGACGGTGAGCTCCTCCTGGGTGGCGAACCGCACCAGGTGGCGGGCGACCACATCCTGAACCCGCATCAGCTGCTCGGCATCGGCCGCCGCCGCGCTCAGCTCCAGCTCACCCGGACGGGCGGTCAGGACACAGCGCGCGCCACTGTCGAGGGTGACGGTGCCGAGCCCCTCGGCGTCGACCGTGGCACTGATCTTGTGGCCCAAGTGGGAGACGAGCTGCTTGAGGTAGCGCTCGGGCCGGTCGGTGGGGACGTGGGCAATGGAGAGCGGCATCGGGGGTTCCTCTCACCGGGGGTGGTCCCGGTACGGCGTCGAATACGGCACGGTGCCGAGCACGACGTGGGGCAGGCACTTGGAGCACGGGGTCAAGCGATGAGAATTCTCGCTGCTTTCGTCGAGGCAGATTCTCCGCACCGACCTCGGCATTTGTCAAAGCGTCGAGTTCCCTGGACACTTTCGGTATGGCAGAAGACGACCGCCCCGCCCCACTGGTCATCCAGTCACCGGCCCAGTTCAAGGCCCTCGGACACCCGCTGCGCCACCGGGTCGTCAACATGCTGCGCCAGCGCCCGGCCACCCTGCGGCAGTTGGCGGAGGCGCTCGGCCTGGCCAAGGGCACCATCGGCTACCACGTACGGGTACTGCGCGAGGCCGGGCTGGTCGAGCTCGCCGAGAGCCGTCAGGTGCGCGGCGGCACCGAGCAGTACTTCGGGCTGATCAACAAGAGCTTCGCCTTCCGGGAGGGCGAGACGCTGGCGGCCGCCTTCCTCTACAACTCGGCCCTCGCCGAGATGCGGCCGGCCCCCTCCGGCCAGCCCGAGCACACCGAGCTCCGCCACCTCTGGCTCACCCCCGAGCAGGCCGCCTCGATCGCCGACCAGCTGCGCGAACACGTCGCCGAGCTGCAGAAGTTCGGGGTGCGGGCGGCGCAGCTGGGGGCGGGCGAGAGTCCGACCGCCCAGGCGTACGGAATGCTGGTCAGCCTCTTTCCGGCCGACGTCCCGAGGCTGGGGCCGGACGACGTGGGGTGAGGGGTGCCTGCCCGGCGGCTTCCCCCAGCCTGAGTGCACCCCGACGGCACCTTTGCGCCGGCGGGGGCTTTACCTCGGAGGCACCTTTGCCTCGGAGGCACCTTTGCCGCGAGGGCAACCTTCCCTTGGGGGCAACCCTGCTCGAGGCGCAACCTTGCGGCAGGCGCAATCTTGTAGCGGAGGCATTCTTGCTCTGCGGGCACTTTTGCCCCGCGGGTAAACCTAGTACCGGTAGGCCGCGGCCACCGCGCGGTGGTCGCTGCCGTCGGCCGGAAGCACCCAGGAGTCGGTCGGGGTGAGTGGGCCCCGGCTGAGGATCTGGTCGATCCGGGCCATCGGGAAGGCCGAGGGCCAGCTGAAGCCGAAGCCGTTGCCAGCCGCCCCCTGGGCCGACCGGAGCTGCGAGGTGACCGGGGCGAGCGAACGATCGTTGACAGTGCCGTTGAGGTCGCCGAGCAACAGTACCCGCTGGATCGACTCCTGACGGATCGCCAGTCCCAGTGCCTCCGCACTGACGTCCCGTCGGCCGGCCGTGAAGCCGCCGTCGAACTTGACCCGGACCGAGGGCAGGTGTGCCACGTACACCGCAAGCGGCCCCTTGGGGGTGGTGACGGTGGCACGGAAGGCCCGGGTCCAGCCCATCTTGAGGTCGACCGGGGAGATGTCGGCCAGCGGGTACGCGGACCAGAGGCCGACGGTGCCCTCGACCGCGTGGTACGGGTACTTGGCCGCCAGGCCCTTGGTGTAGGTGGGGACGGCCGAGCCGGCGAGTTCCTCCAGGGCGACGATCTGGGCGCCGGAGTCGTTGAGCAGCTTTACCGTGCCGGCCGGGTCGGTGTTGGCGGCGGCCACGTTGTGGCTGAGGACGGTGAAGTCGCCCTTGCCCGTGCTCTTGTCGGTGAGCAGGCCGCCGAACAGGTGGAACCAGACCAGGGCCGGCAGCAGTACGGCGGTCAGCGCCGTGGCCGAACGGCGCCAGAGACCGAGCAGCAGCAGGACCGGTACGGCCAGCCCCAGCCAGGGGAGGAAGGTCTCCAGCAGGCTGCCGAAGTTGCCAAAACTGTTCGGCAGCCAGGAGTGGCAGGCCAGCAGCAGGGCGACCAGCACCGCGAGGGCGGCGAGGATCCAGCCGCGTCGCCAGTCCCGCCAGGGCGATCCGGTGGTCTCGGGGCTCCGGGTCGTGGTCGGCGCCTGCGCGCTGTCGGCCTGCGTCATCCGGTGCTCCTCCGTACGTGCCCGCTTCGTCTGGCCGATCCCGGTTTAGTCGGATTCTCGGCTCAGCCTATGACGGCACAGACGCGGCCCGGCCCGGTCGGGGTTGCGACGCGCGCCGGTTCCGTGAGATTCACCACGGGGCGCGATCATGACCGCTCGAGCAGCAGATCCCCCGGCCCGCCGGCCCGAGCCGCCGGGCGACGGGCGACGGGCGACGCGGCGGGAGTCAGGCTCCGGTGCCGACGCCCTTGAGGAGGGCGTCGACCATCTGCTCGGGGAGGGTGGGGTCGTCGAGCGGGGCGTCCTCCCAGAGGACGGTGCGCAGGAGCATCGGGCCCATCACGATCTCGATCAGGACGTCCAGCGGGATGTCGGCGCGGAGCACGCCCTCCTCGACGCCGCGTTGGATGATCGAGCGGGCCAGTTCGCGGCGGGGCTTGATCACGCGCTCGTGGTAGGCCTGGTGGAGTTCGGGCCAGGAGTGCATCTGGCCGAGGGCCGCCTTGAGCATCCAGCGGGAGCGCTTGGCCAGACCGCGCTGGCGCATGTACTCCAGCATGGCCACCAGCTCGTCGCGGATCTCGCAGTCGCCGGTGCGCACCGGTTCGGGAGCCTCCAGGCGGGCGACCACGTCGACCAGCAGGGCCTCCTTGTTGGGCCAGCGCCGGTAGATGGTCGCCTTGCCGACCCCGGCCGCGGCCGCGATCCGCTCGATGGAGAGCTCGGTGAGCTGGACGCCCTCCTCCATCAGCCCCTCGACCGCAGCGAAGATCGCCTGCTCGGCAGCCTCGCTGCGCGGGCGCCCCCGCCGGGGAGCTGCGGGCTCCCCGGCGAGGGCGTCATGCTCGGCGGCGAGGTTACGCGCCGACCGGGCGAGGGCCTGCGGCGCCCCGGAGGGAGACTGCCGCGCCGGAAGTTCGGTCTTCATGGCCCTCATTCTCCACTTCTCGATCAAGCCTGGGCAGAGCCGGACTGCGGCTCCGCCGAAGCGGCGGCCACCGAGACAGGAGCCACCGGGACGGGGGCCGGAGCAGCACCCTCAGCCGGAGCACCGGACCCACCGGACGCACCGGACGCACCGGACCCACCGGACGCACCAGACGGATCGGAAGGATCGGACGCACCGGCGGAAGCCGGAGCCCCGGCGCCGGCCGGCACGCGGCCCGGCAGCAGCAGCCAGGCGAGCAGCACGCCCACCGCCGTGATGCCGGCCGAGAGCCCGGCGACCACGTGCATGGCGTGGATGAAGGCGTCCTCGGCGGGCCGGACCAGGCCGGAGTTCCCGGTGCGGGCCGCGATCGCGAGGGTGGCCTCCAGGGACTCGCCCGCCTTGTCGCGCAGGGCCGAGGGCAGCTGGGCGAGCCGGCCGCCGACGCCGTCGCGGTAGGAGGTGGAGAGCACCGCACCGAGCACGGCGACCCCGAGCGAGCCGCCGACCTGGCGGAAGGTGTTGTTGACGGCCGAGCCCGCGCCGGCCTTCTCGCGGGGCAGCGAACCCATGATCGCGACGGTGACCGGCGGCATCACGTGGGCCATGCCGGCGCCCATCACGAAGCCGATCACCACCAGCACCCAGATCGGGGTGGAGACGCCGAGCAGCAGGTAGCCGAGGAAGCCGAGCGCGATCAGCGCCATGCCGCCGGCACAGGTGGCGCGGACGCCGAAGCGGTCGACCACCAGCCGGGCCCGGGGCGCGAAGACCAGCTGGGCCGCCGCCAGCGGCAGCATCAGCACGCCGGCCTGGAGGGCGCTGTAGCCGCGCACGCTCTGGGTGTAGAAGACGCCGAAGAAGGAGACGCCCATCAGCGCGAAGAAGACCAGGCCGACCACGGCCACCGAGCCGCTGAACTGCTTGCGGCGGAACCAGCTGATGTCCAGCGCCGGGTGGGCCGTGCGGCGCTCGTGCAGGACGAAGAGGACCAGGGCGAGCACGCCGCCCAGCGTCGGCACCCAGGCGGCCGGCGCGGTGAAGTCGGCCAGCTCGCCGCCCTTGATGATGCCGTAGATCAGCGCGACCAGGCCGATGATCGAGAGCAGCACGCCGATCGGGTCGAGCTTGCCCGGCTTCGGGTCCTTGGAGTCCGGCACGAAGAGCGCCATGGCGACCAGGGCCGCGGCCACGATCGGCACGTTGACCAGGAAGACCGAGCCCCACCAGAAGTGCTCGATGAGCAGCCCGCCGGTGATCGGCCCGATCGCGATGGCCAGGCCGACCGCCCCGGCCCAGATGCCGATCGCCTTCGGCTGCTCGTGCCGCTCGAAGACGTTCATGATGATGGCCAGCGTGGCGGGCATCACGAAGGCGCCGCCGAGACCCATCACGGCCCGGTAGGTGATCAGTTCGCCGGGCGAGGCGGCCAGCGCCGAGAGCAGCGAGCCGAGGCCGAAGACCAGCATGCCGCCGAGCAGGGTCCACTTGCGGCCGAGGCGGTCACCCAGCAGGCCGGCGGTGAAGAGCAGGCCGGCGAAGACCAGGGTGTAGGAGTTGATCGCCCATTCGAGGTCGCTCTGGCTCGCGCCGAGGCCCACGGGGGCGGGGGTGGCGATCGTCTTCATCGCCACGTTGAGGATCGAGTTGTCGAGGACGACGACCAGCAGGGCGAGCACCAGGGTGCCCAGGATCAGCCAGCGCCTGCGGTGGATCGCCTCGGGGACGCGCCGGGCCGCAGCGCCTGCGGTGGCGTCGGTGACGTGCTGGGTGGACATCTCTACGTGTTTCCCGTCCGTACGAGTCTGTGCGGACTTACGAGCCGGAAGCGTCTCGTAACCCCTTGAGCCTCAGCATAGCCCTCGTTTCGATACGAGACGGGTCCGTATCGTAAAGTCTCGGCAAAGGACTCCAGGTGACGCTCTGGGCACCCGGCTCTTTGCGCGGGCGCTGCCGCGTGCAAGCATGGAGGAGATCCGGGGACGCCGTACGGCGCCACGAGACGACAACCTTCAGGAGCCTGTTCGATGAACGCTTCTCAGCTTCAGCCTGCCCAGAACCAGCCCGCCGTGGCCCCCGCCGGCGCTGGGCAGACCCTCTACGGCGGTGTGACCAACCGCCGCGTGACCGTCCGCGATCTGGCCGCCGCCAAGCAGCGCGGCGAGCGGTGGGCGATGCTCACCGCGTACGACGCCCTGACCGGCGGGGTCTTCGACGAGGCCGGCATCCCGGTGCTGCTCGTCGGCGACTCGGCGGGCAACTGCCACCTCGGCTACGAGACCACCGTGCCGGTGACCATGGACCAGATGGTGATGCTCTCCGCCGCCGTCGTCCGTGGCACCAAGCGCGCCCTCGTGGTCGCCGACATGCCGTTCGGCTCGTACCAGGAGTCGCCCGCCCAGGCCATGCACAACGCCGCCCGTCTGCTCAAGGAGGCCGGGGTCGGCGCGGTCAAGCTGGAGGGCGGCGAGCGCAGCGCCCGCTCGATCGAGCTGCTGGTCGAGGCCGGCATCCCGGTGATGGCGCACATCGGCCTCACCCCGCAGTCGGTGCACGCCTTCGGCGGGTACCCGGTGCAGGGGCGCGGCGACGAGGCCGCGCACCAGCTGCTGCGGGACGCCAAGGCCGTGCAGCAGGCCGGGGCGTTCTCGGTCGTGCTGGAGGCCGTGCCGGCCGAGCTGGCCCAGCAGGTCACCGAGCAGCTGGCGATCCCGACCGTCGGCATCGGCGCGGGCGTCAACTGCGACGCGCAGGTGCTGGTCTGGACGGACATGGCCGGCATGACGGCCGGTCGGGTGCCGAAGTTCGTCAAGCAGTACGCGAACCTGCGGGCCGTACTCGGGGACGCGGCGCGGGAGTACGCGGCGGACGTGGCGAGCGGCGCCTTCCCGGCAGCCGAGCACTCCTTCAAGTAACACCGGCCACGAGTAGGGGCGCGGGGAACCGCGCCCCTACCTCCGGTAATGCGCCCCTGACTCCGGTGCCGGGCGCCGTTCAGTACCAGCGCTGCCAGGAGTTGAACCTGTTCGGGTCGGCGTTCCACAGTCCGACCGGGCTCCCGTTGCCGCGCCAGTACGAGGAGTACCCGTCGAGGGCGGCGGCCAGGGCCGAGCGTAAGTTCGTCATGGCCCCAACGGTAGGAACCCGTGGTCCGGCCGGAAAGGCCCGGGGCGCAAGTGGCGCACTCGCTCTCCGCTTCGATCCGACGGGTCGGATGACAGCGGGCTGACGGTGGGCTGACGGTGGGCCGCCGGTGGGCCCCGGCAGTCTTCTCGGCATGACAGCAAACACCAATGCCGTCGAGGTGCGCGGGATCGTCAAGCACTTCGGGGAGACGAAGGCGCTGGACGGCGTCGACCTCAGCGTGAAGCAGGGGACCGTGCTGGGGGTGCTCGGGCCGAACGGGGCCGGGAAGACCACGCTGGTGCGGATCCTGTCCACCCTCATCAAGCCGGACGCCGGCACCGCGTACGTCGGGGGGTACGACGTCCTGACCCAGCCGCGCCAGCTGCGGCGGACCATCGGGCTGACCGGGCAGTACGCCTCGGTGGACGAACTGCTCTCGGGGTACGAGAACCTCTACCTGATCGGGCGGCTGCTCGACCTCTCGGCCAAGGAGGCCAAGGCCCGGGCGCTCGAACTGCTGGAGCGGTTCTCCCTCACCGAGGCCGCCAAGCGGCCGGCCAAGACCTACTCCGGCGGGATGCGCCGCCGGCTCGACCTGGCGGCCAGCATGATCGGGCGGCCCCGGGTGCTGTACCTGGACGAGCCCACCACCGGCCTCGACCCGCGGACCCGCAACGAGGTCTGGGACGAGGTGCAGCGGATGGTCGCCGAGGGCAGCACGGTGCTGCTCACCACGCAGTACATGGAAGAGGCCGAGCAGCTCGCGCACGAGCTCACCGTGATCGACCGCGGCCGGGTGATCGCGGCCGGCGGGATCCAGCAGCTCAAGACCCAGGTCGGCGGCCGCACCCTCCAGGTCCGGCCGGTGCACCCCGCCGAACTCCCCGAGATGGCGCAGCTGTTGGCCGAGAACGGCCTGGCAGCCACCGTCTCCACCGAGACCGGCCTGCTCTCGGCCCAGATCACCGAGGACGAGCAACTCACCAGCGTGGTGGGCCTGCTGGGGGTCCGGGGCTTCGGCATCGCGAGCATCGACACCAAACTCCCCAGCCTGGACGAGGTGTTCCTCGCCATCACCGCCAAGCCCGACACCGCCAGGCCCGGCACCGCCACTCCCGGCACCGCCGCGGCCCGCACCATCAAGGCCGATCCGGCTGACGCCCCGAGCGACGCCGTCCCCGCCCCGCAGAAGGAGGCCGTGGCATGAGCGCCGCGACACTGACCGCCGCACCCCAGTCGTACGCCGACGAGGACCAGCGGATCGGCCCGCGCGCCCACCTGCGCCACCTCGGCGCGCTGACCCGGCGCAACCTGATGCGGATCAAGGCCGATCCGGAGTCGATGCTGGACGCGCTGCTGGTGCCGATCATCTTCACCGTGCTCTTCGTCTACGTGTTCGGCGGCGCGGTGAAGGGCACCCAGCAGGACTACATCCAGTACATGATCCCCGGGCTGCTCGGCACCACCGGGCTCAACCTGGCGATGGGTGTCGGCACCGGGCTGAACACCGACTTCCAGTCCGGGGTGATGGACCGGTTCCGGACGCTGCCGATCGGGCGGGCGGCGGTGCTGCTCTCCAAGATGGCGGCGGAGACCCTGCGGGGGCTGGTCTCCTTCACCATCCTGATCCTGTTCTCGATGCTGCTCGGGCTGGAGATCCGGGAGGGCTTCCTCCACCTGCTGGCGGCCGTGGGGCTCTCGCTGCTGTTCGGCATGTCGATCGTGTGGATCTCCATGCTGCTGGGGATGTCGCTGCGCAGTGCCCAGGCCGTCCAAGGGATGTCGATGATCGTGATCATGCCGCTGCAGTTCGGGTCCTCGATCTTCGCGCCGACCGACACCATGCCCGGCTGGCTCCAGTCCTTCACCCACTACAACCCGCTCTCGGCGCTGGCCGACGCCAGCCGCAACCTGATCAACGGCGGGCCGCTGACCCACTCGGTGCTGATCGTGGTGATCTGGTCGGTCGCGATCACCTCGATCACCGCCCCGCTCGCGGTGGCCCGCTTCCGCAAGCGCACCTGAGCGCCGGCGCCCCCGGTGGCCGCTCAGTCCAGGCACTCGTCCAGCAGGGCGGCCGTCTCCGTGATGGAGAGCAGGCCGCCCTCGGCGAGTGCCTCGGCGTACGCGGCCTCGCCGAGCATCCCGAGCAGCACCTCCTCGGCCAGCTCGCGCTCCCGCCGTTCCAGGAAGGTGCCGATGTCGCCGTGCAGTTGGGTCTGGGCCCCGAGCAGCAGCACCGCGCGCCGGGCCAGCCGCAGGTCTCCGGTCTGCCCGGCCAACGCCGTCAGCACCCCGGCGGCGGGCATGGCCAGCATCACCGTCATGTGCTGGGCGAAGACCGAGGCCAGCTCGTCCACCTGCCGCAGCCGGGCGCGGCCGAGCCGCAGCAGCTCCGCCGCCCGCTGCGGCTCGCCGGCCCGGGCGTGCACCCAGGCCCGGAGCGAGTCGACGATGCCGAGGAACACGTCCGGCACCAGCGGCCCGAAGGAACGCTGGTCGACCTTGAGCGCGTCCAACTGGCCCAGCGCCGCCGGGTACTCCCCGCGCCAGGTGAGCAGCGCGCAGAGCGCCAGCCGGCCGAACATCGCGGCGCCGTCGTGCGAGTGGCTCTTGAAGGTGAGCCCGTCCAGCGCCTCCCGGATCAGCCGCTCGCCCTCGGCCTCGTCCAGCTCGAACAGCGCCTCGCCCAGCCGTACTTGGAGGGTCGGGATCTCCTGCCAGGAGCCCAGCTCGCCGGCCAGCTCGATCGCCCGGCGGTAGCAGTCCACGGCCCGCCGGGAGTCGCCGGCCTTGGCCGCGTTCTCCCCCGCCGCCGAGAGCGCCTCGGACATCCCCCAGCGGTCGCCGGTACGGGTGAAGAGTTCGAGCGCCTCCGCGCAGTCGGCGGCGGCCTGCTCGGTGGTGCCCACCCAGTCGTTCATCATCCGGGCCCGGATCTGCAGGACGAACGCCAGGTCGGATTCCGTCCCGTGCACCCGGCAGCCGGCCACCGCGTCGTCCAGCAGCGGCCGGAGTCGGTCCATGTCCCCGGCCAGGAAGGAGGCGAAGACCCGGAGCAGGCCGGGGAAGCGGTAGGCCTGCGGCAGGTCCGGGGTGTACGTGGCGGTGATCCGCCGGGCCAGGTCGGCCATCTCGGTCTTGCCCAGCATCGCCATGTCGGCGCTGAACATCCCGATCAGCCGGTGGATATGCAGCTGGCGGCGGGCCTCCTGGAGCAGCTCGGGGGCCAGCGGCGGCGGCGAGTCCAGTGGCCCGGTGAGCAGCGGCACCGGCGCCGGGGCGCCGTCGGCGAACGGGTCCGGCCCCAGGCCCGCGACCAGCTCGGCCCAGTCCCGGGCCTCCAGCCGGAAGTCGCGCAGCGACCAGAACCAGTCCATGCCGAGCACGATCAGCAGCGCCTCCTCCTCGTCCCCGGTGTCCACCGCCCGGCGCAGCGCGGCCCGGACGTTGTCCTGCTCGCGCTCCAGCACGCCCAGCCAGTGCAGTTGGTCGGCGCCGTGCAGGTTGGCGTACGCCTCGCGGACGAACTCGCGGCAGGCCACCGTGTGCCGCCGGGCCGTCTCGCCGCGCGGCCCCTCCGGCTCGGCCTCGGCGAGGCGCTCGGTGGCGTACTCGTGGATGATCTCCAACATCCAGTACCGGGGCTCGTCCTCGGCCAGGCCCGCCACCAGCAGCGACTTGTCCACCAGCGAGAGCACCAGGTCGGCCACGTCCTCCCGGACCACCTCGACCCCGTCGGCGCAGACCTGCTCGGCGGCCTCCAGGGTCCAGCCGCCCGCGAAGACCGAGAGCCGGCGCAGCACCGCACGCTCGCGCTTGCCGAGCAGCTCCCAGCTCCAGTCCACCACCGCGCGCAGCGTCTGCTGGCGCGGCAGCAGCGTCCGTGAACCGGCCGTGAGCAGGGCGAACCGGCTGTCCAGCCGGTCGGCGAGCCGGCGCGGGGTCAGCCCGCGCAGCCGGGCGGCGGCCAGTTCGATGGCCAGCGGCAGCCCGTCGAGCCGACGGCAGATCTCGGCGCAGGCGGCCGGGTCCTCCGCCGGGTCGAAACCCGGGCGGGCGGCCGCCCCGCGCTCGGCCAGCAGCCGCAGCGCCACCTGGTCCGGCAGCGGCTCGACCGGCACCACGGCCTCGCCGGGCACCCCGAGCGGCTCCCGGCTGGTGGCCAGCACGGTCAGGCCCGGGCATTCGGCGAGCAGGTGGTCGGTGAGCTCGGCCGCCGCCTGGATCAGGTGCTCGCAGTTGTCGATCACCAGCAGCATCCGGCGCTGGGCGCAGTGCTCCACGATCCGGCGCACCGGATCCGCACTGCGGGAGACCTCGGCCACCGCCCCGCCCGCGTGCAGCACCGTCTCCCGCAGCCCGAGCGCCGAGAACACCGCCCCGGCCACCGCCGCCGGCTCGTCCAGCGGCGCCAGCTCGGCGAACCAGACCCCGTCCGGCCACACCTCCCCCCGCTGCTCCAGCTGCGCTGCCTCCAGCGACAGCCGCGTCTTCCCCGACCCCCCGGGCCCGGTCAACGTGGTCAGCCGCCCGGCGCCCAGCGCCGCCCGCAGCGCCGCCAGCTCCTCCTCCCGACCGACGAAGCTGGTCAGCCGCGGCCGCAGATTCCCCACCGGGCGCCCGCCCGCACCATCCACCAAACGCCCGGATGCACCATCCAGCGAACGCGCGCCCGCACCATCCACCAAACGCCCGGATGCACCATCCAGCGAACGCGCGGTTGCACTATCCAGGGGCGCGGGGAACTGCGCGAGGTCGGCAGGCACCGCCCCCGCACTCGCCCTCACACCTGCCCCCGCTCCCCCAGTGGCCCCCACCCCCGAACCGGCTCCCGCCACCGAACGGGCCCCCGCTCCCGCCCCCGCAAGAAGCTCCCCGTGCAGCGCCCGCAGCTCCGGCCCAGGATCGGCCCCCAACTCCTCCGCGAGAGCGCGCCGCACCACCTCGTACCGCCGCAGCGCATCCGCCGTCCGGCCGCTATCGCGCAGGGCGCGGATCAGCAGCACCTGGAGCTGCTCGTCCAGCGGGTGAAGCTCGCAGAGCTCGGTCAGCTCGGCGGTGGTCTCGGCCGCCTGGCCGAGGGCCAGGCGGGCGGTCAGCAGCAGCCGGTGCGCCTCGTCCCGCTGGCCCTCCAGCCGGGTGGCGGCGCCCGCCGCGTCCGGCAGGTCGGCCAGCGCCGGCCCGCGCCAGAGCGCCAGCGCGGCGGTCAGCCGGTCGACGGCCGCCCCGGCGTCACCGGCCGCGAGCGCCGTCCGCCCCTCGCCCACGAGCTGCTGGAAGTCCCCCAGGTCGGTGCTGCGCCCGGTCAGCCAGTACCCCGCCGGCCCGGACCCGACCTCGTCCCGCCCCACCGTCCGCCGCAACCGCCCCACCAGGGTCTGCAGCGCGGCCAAGGCGTCCTGCGGCTGGTCCGCCCCCCACACCTCCTCGACCAACAGCTCCGCCGGGCACGGCCGCCCTTGACGCAAGGTCAGCGCCGCGAGCAACGCCCGCAACCGCGCGCCACCCAACGCGACCTGGGTGCCGTCGTCCTGCCGGGCCGTGGTGATGCCGAGGATGCCGTAGTACACCGGACCATTCTGGTGTACGAGCCCGCCGCCCGGTGACGGTGGCGGGGAAGTGGACAGGCGGTGGACACCTCGACGGTTGCCGCCGGACACGGGGGCCCGGCATCATCGGGGGTCCGTCCTGCCCTCTCTAATGCTCGGAGCCCCGCACCATGACCTTTGCCGACACGGAGCGCTCGCGGAGCGAGGAGAGCCGGATCAGCCCGGTGTTCTGGGTGCTGCTGGCCACCCTGGTGACGTCCGGACTGGCGGTCGGGAACGGGTACGGGAACGCGCGGCTGGGGATCTTCCTCTTCGTGGTCTCGGGGTGGATGGTCTCGCTCTGCCTGCACGAGTACGCGCACGCCCGCACCGCGCTGCACGGCGGTGACCTGACCGTGGGCGCCAAGGGGTACCTGACCCTCAACCCCTTCAAGTACGCGAACGCGCTGTTCAGCTTCGTGCTGCCGATCGTGTTCGTGATCCTGGGCGGGATCGGCCTCCCCGGCGGGGCCGTCTACATCGAGCGGCACCGGATCCAGGGCCGGCTCAAGCACAGCCTGATCTCGGCCGCCGGCCCGCTGGTCAACGTGGTGCTGGCGCTGGTGTTCCTGCTGCCGGTGGGCCTGGGCTGGTTCGACCTGATCTCGCCGCAGGTGGTGGTCGACGACCACCAGTACCAGGAGACCTACCTCCAGGTGGCCTTCGCCTTCCTCGGCTACCTCCAGCTGACCGCCGCGGTGCTCAACCTGCTGCCGGTGCCCGGCCTGGACGGGTACGGGATCCTCGAGCCGTGGCTCTCCTGGAAGACCCGCCGCGCGGTGGAGCCGTTCGCGCCGTACGGGATGCTGGCCCTGTTCGTGCTGCTCTGGCAGTCGCCGCTGGGCGGCTACTTCCTGCGACTGGTGCTCTGGGTGATGGACCTGGTCGGCGTCGAATCCGGGCTGGTGGGAGCCGGCTACCAGCTGTTCCGCTTCTGGGAGAGCTGAACCCACCCGGCCTGACACTGTCGCAAGGCTGTGACAGAGGGGCCCTGCGGATCGCCCCCTTTTCTCAGATCGAGTGCATACGCTCGACGGTATGCCTTCGTCGAACCGCCCCTCCGCCACCCAGAAGCTCGGGCTCGCCGGCAAGCTGGTCGCCATCAGTGTCGTGGCGGGTGTGATCACCGCCGGTCTCGCGCTGCCCGCCGTGGGCAGTGTGGGGCTGGGGACCAAGGACGCGATATCCGACTTCAACAGCCTCCCCGACGACTTCACCACCCCGCCGCTCTCGCAGTCCTCCACGGTCTACGACGCGGCGGGCAACGTGATCGCCACGGTCTTCGACCGTGACCGCACGGTGGTGCCGAGCGACCAGATCGCCCCGGTGATGAAGCAGGCCCTGGTCGACATCGAGGACAACCGCTTCTACCAGCACGGCGCCGTCGACCTGAAGGGCATCCTCCGGGCGATCGACAAGAACGCCGCCGGCGGCGGGGTCAGCCAGGGCGCCTCGACGCTGACCCAGCAGTACGTGAAGAACGTCTTCGTGGACGAGGCCGGCGACGACCAGAAGGCCGTGCTGGCCGCCCAGGCGCAGAACCTCGGCCGCAAGGTCAAGGAGATGAAGTACGCGATCAAGGTCGAGGAGACCTTGACCAAGGACCAGATCCTGACCAACTACCTGAACATCACCTTCTTCGGCGAGCAGGCCTACGGCATCGAGGCCGCCGCCCGGCGGTACTTCAGCGTGCACGCCAAGGACCTCTCGCTGCCGCAGGCGGCGCTGCTGGCCGGTCTGGTGCAGTCGCCCAGCGGCTACGACCCGATCGCCAACCCGAAGACGGCCAAGGAGCGCCGGGACACGGTGCTGCGCAAGATGGCCGAGTACGGCTCGATCACCAAGGCCCAGGCCGACCAGGCGATCGCCACGCCCGTCACGCTCAGCGTGACCCGGCCGCAGCAGGGCTGCATCACCGCGCAGAACGGCGAGGGCTTCTTCTGCGACTACGTGAAGAAGATCGTCACCAGTGACCCGGCCTTCGGCGCCTCCAACGCCGAGCGGCAGGCGCTCTGGAAGCGCGGCGGCCTGCAGATCCACACCACCCTCGACCCGAAGGCGCAGTCGGCCCTGCAGGACTCGGTGACCAGCCACGTGTACGCCACCGACAAGGCGGCCACCGCGATGACGGTGGTGCAGCCTGGCACCGGCAAGATCCTCGCGATGGGCCAGAGCCGCCCGTACGGGCTGAACGCCCACCAGACCTCGATCAACCTGAACGTGACCAAGGCGATGGGCGGCGGGCTCGGCTTCCCGACCGGCTCGACCTTCAAGCCGATCGTGGCGGCGGCCGCGCTGGAGAACGGGATCGACCCCTCGCAGTCCTACGACTCCCCGTACAGCATGCCGTGGCCGCGGATGACCACCTGCAGCGGCGGGGTGCTCAAGGAGGGCGGCGAGGTGCACAACGACGCCAAGAGCCTGACCGGCCCGTTCACCATGGGCCCGGCCATGGCCAAGTCCGTGAACACCTACTTCGCCGCCCTGGAGGCCGACGCCGGGCTCTGCAACGTCTCCCAGCTGGCCAACAAGATGGGCATCACCCAGCAGGCCGGCGGCGAGCCGCTCCAGGTGGTGCAGTCGATGACGCTCGGCTCCAACGACCTGACCCCGCTGGAGATGGCGAGCGTCTACGCGACCTTCGCCGCGCACGGCACCTACTGCGCGCCGAGCGCGATCACCTCGGTGACCACGGCCGACGGCAAGCAGCTGAACGTGCCCAAGTCCGCCTGCACCGAGGCGATGTCGGCCAAGACCGCCGACACCATCACCGGGCTGCTCAAGGGCGTGGTCGAGGACGGCACCGGCGCGGAGGCCGGGCTCTCGGACCGGCCGAGCGCGGGCAAGACCGGCACCACCAACGCGGGCAAGCAGGTCTGGTTCGTGGGCTACACCCCGGAGTTGGCCGGCGCCACCGTGGTCAGCGACACCGACGCGCCGACCTCGCTGGACGGCCAGAAGATCGGCGGCCACTGGGTGGACCAGGCCTTCGGCGGCACCCTGGCCGGGCCGATCTGGCAGGACGCGATGAGCGGCGCCCTGGCCGGTACCCCGGCCCAGGACTTCACCGGCGTGCCCGACCTCTCCACCCCTCAGCCCCCCGCCTCCGGCCAGTCGGGCAGCCCCGACCCGCAGCCGAGCCAGAGCGACAACGGCCAGTAGCGGGTGCCCGGGGGCTGCTACTGACGCTCGGCGGCGGCCCGCTCCTGGCGCTCGCGGCGCAGGTAGAACCAGGCGATGTTGCTGGCCACGCCGGCCAGCAGCACCCAGACCACGCCGAACCAGTTGCCCTCGACGAAGGAGACCACGGCGGCCGTCAGTGCCAGGACGAAGATGATCGAGGCCATCAGGGCGTTGCGGGGCATGGAAGTGGCTCCTAGGTCCGGAAGTGTCGTCCCCCATTGTCACGGAAGGCCCGCCCGGTTCCGCACCAGGGGGCCTTCCGTGTACACAGGAACCGAGGGCCGGGGCTCAGACGTCGGTGACCCGCAGGCCCGCGTGGGCCTTGTAGCGGCGGTTGACCGAGATCAGGTTGGCCACCAGCGCCTCCACCTGGTGGGCGTTGCGCAGGCGGCCGGCGAAGATGCCGCGCATGCCGGGGATCCGGCCCGCGAGCGCCCGGACCACGTCGGTGGCCTCGCGGTCCTCGCCGAGCACCAGTACGTCGGTGTCGATCTCGGCCACCGCCTCGTCCTGGAGCAGCACCGCCGAGAGGTGGTGGAAGGCCGCGGTGACCCGCGAGTCCGGCAGCAGGGCCGCCGCCTGCTGCGCGGCGCTGCCCTCCTCGGGCTTGAGCGCGTAGGCGCCCTGCTTGTCGAAGCCCAGCGGGTTGACGCAGTCGACCACGATCTTGCCCGCGAGCTCGGCGCGCAGCGCGGTGAGGGTGGCCGCGTGGCCCTCCCACGGCACCGCGACGATCACCACGTCGCTCTCCCGGGCGCAGGTCGCGTTGTCGGCGCCGCGCACGCCGAGGCCCAGCTCGGCGGCGGCGGCCTCGGCCCGCTCGGCCGTCCGGGAGCCGATGACCACCTGCTGCCCGGCCTTGGCCAGCCGGTAGGCCAGGCCGCGGCCCTGGTCGCCGGTGCCGCCCAGCACGCCGACCACCAGGCCGGAGACGTCGGGGGCTTCGTGGGCAGGGCTGCTGACGGTCACTGAATCGTGGGTACTCATGGGGGAGATCCTGCCAAAACGCGCCGCGCAGGAGCATGCTGAACCGCATGGACGCCGTGAGAGTTTCAGCACTACGCGACCGCCTGGCCGGGACGGGCTGGCTGGAGGCCGCCGGGGCGTTCGGCGGAGCGCTGCGGCGGGCGGTCGGCCGGCGCGGCGCCGAGCCGCTGCTGCTGGTCGGCACCGAGCGGCACGAGCCCTGGCACCTGGCCGCCCACCTGGACGACGAGGCCGCCTGGTCCGGCGTGCCGGGCCTGGCCCCGACCCTGCTGCGCCACCACGTGCCGCCCGGCGCGCCCGCCCACCTCGGCCACGGCCTCACCCGGCTGGCCACCGCCCGCCGGGGCGCCACCCTGCTGGTGGTGGCCCCCGAGCGCACCGACGACCCGCTGCTCGAACGCCTCCAGGACGCCCGCCGCAGCGGCGCCACCCTGCTCGCCCTGGACACCGGCGACCGCGAGCTGGCCGGCCTGGCCCACGAGCGCCTCACCGTGCCGGGGGCGGGCGGCGAGCCCTTCGACCTCGTTCAGCACCTGGTCAGCACGGCGGCGGGCGCGAAGCCGCCAGGGCTGCTGGCTCGCCTGACGGCGGCTCCGTTGAGCAGATGGTGAACCCTGGTGCGGTGGGACGTTGCGGGTGCCACTGCCGGTCGGCGACCGGGCCGGGGTCGGCTCCTTCCGTACTCGCGCAGTTCCCCGCGCCCCTGGTAGTGCAGCTAAATCACTTGCCGATCGGCCGGCCGGGAGCCGATGATGCCCGGCGATGACTTCTGATGCCTCCTGGCGTGCCCTGCTGCACAAGATCCGACCCGACCTGACCCCCTGGCGCTCCTCGCCCGACTTCCGGCTCCTCTGGAGCTCCGGCTGCATCTCGGCCTTCGGCAGCTTCCTGACGTACGTGGCGCTGCCGCTGCAGATCAAGGACCTGACCGGGTCCTCGTTCGCCGTGGGTCTGATCGGCGCCGTGGAGCTGGTGCCGCTGATCGTCTTCGGGCTCTGGGGCGGGGCGCTGGCCGACGCGCTGGACCGCCGCAAGCTGGTGCTCTGCTCGGAGGCGGGCCTGGCGCTGCTCTCCGGGCTGCTGCTGCTCAACGCGCTGCTGCCGCACCCGGTGCTCTGGCCGATCTACGTGGTCGCCGCCCTGGTCGCGGCCGTGGACGGCCTGCAGCGCCCGGCCCTGGATTCGCTGACGCCCCGGATCGTGCCGCACGACCAGCTGACGGCGGCCTTCTCGCTGCTCTCGCTCTACCGCAACGCGGCCTCCGTCGCCGGCCCGGCACTGGCCGGCGTGATCGTGGCCACGGCGGGCGTGCAGACCGCGTACGCGCTGGACGTGGCGACCTTCCTGGTGTCGCTGCTGCTGCTCGCCCGGCTGCGGGCGGTGCCGCCGGCCACCGGCGCGGAGCGGCCCACCGTCAAGTCGATCGTGGTCGGCGTCCAGTACGCCTGGAGCCGCAAGGACCTGCTCGGCACCTACGCGATCGACATCGTGGCGATGCTCTTCGCCTTCCCGGTGGCGATCTTCCCGTTCCTCGCGGCCGACCTGGACGCCGGCTGGGCCCTCGGTCTGCTGTACGGCGCCTCGGCCGTCGGCGCGCTGCTGGTCTCGGTCACCTCGGGCTGGACCTCGCACGTGCACCGGCACGGCCGGATGCTGGTGCTGGCCGCCCTCGGCTGGGGCGCCGCGATGACACTGGCCGGCCTCTCCGGCAACATCTGGCTGGTGCTGCTCGGCCTGGCCGCGGCGGGCGGCGCCGACCAGATCAGCGGCATCGCCCGCTCGACCATCTGGAACCAGTCCATCCCGGACGAGCTGCGGGGCCGCCTGGCCGGGGTCGAGCTGCTCAGCTACTCCGTCGGCCCCCAGCTCGGCCAGGTCCGGGCCGGCGGCATGGCCAGCCTGATCGGCGCCCGCGGCTCGGTCTGGGTCGGCGGCCTGGCCTGCGTGGTCGGCGTGATCGGCCTCACCGCCGCCCTCCCGTCCATGCTCGCCTGGGACAAGCGCACCGACCCCAACGCGCTGGCCGTCCGCGCCGGCCGCGAGGCGGCGGAGGCCGCCGAAGCTGCGGAAGCCGGGGAGGCCGCAGAAGCCGGGGAGGCCGGGGAGGCCGGGGAGGCCGCGGAGACGGCTGCCCCTGGTGCGGCGGTGGCTTGACGGGCCCTCACCGCACCGGGCCCCCGGTCAGCCGTTCGGCTGGTCGGGGGTTCCGCCGTTCCAGCGGGAGTCCTCCTCGCGCCACTCCTCGTTGCGCTCGGCCGCCGTGTCCAGGGCCCGGGCGGCCTCCTCACGGGTGGCGTACGGGCCGAGCCGGTCCTTGGCCGCGCACTCCGGGCCCTCCTCGACCTTGGCGTGCTTGAGGCACCAGTACCACTCCCCCGGCTGCCCGGTCGGCTTGCTCTTGCCGAAGCCCAGCGGCATCGCGATCAACTCCCATCGGTCGTCCCTGCTCTTGATCATTCCCGGTCCGCGCCGACCGCACACGGCCGGGGTCGGACCAGGCCCGGCCGATAGAATCGCGGGCATGGCTCTCGTACCCGGCGTCCAGTCGCCCATCCGCAAGGTCCCCGCGCACATCGCACGCCCGGAGTACGTCGGCAAGCCCGCGCCGACCCCGTACACCGGGCCCGAGGTGCAGACCGCCGAGACCGTCGAGAAGATGCGGATCGCCGGGCGGATCGCCGCGCAGGCGATGGCCGAGGCCGCCAAGCTGATCCGGCCGGGCACCACCACCGACGCGCTGGACGCCGTGGCGCACGAGTACATGTGCGACCACGGCGCCTACCCCTCGGACCTCGGGTACCGGGGCTTCCCCAAGTCGATCTGCACCTCGGTCAACGAGGTGATCTGCCACGGCATCCCGGACTCGACCGTGCTCGAGGACGGCGACATCGTCAACATCGACGCCACCGCCTACATCCACGGCGTGCACGGCGACCTCAACGCCACCTACCTGTGCGGGGACGTGGACGAGGAGTCGCGGCTGCTGGTGGAGCGCACCGAGGAGTCACTCGCCCGGGCGATCAAGGCGGTCAAGCCGGGGCGTCAGATCAACGTGATCGGGCGGGTCATCGAGTCCTACGCCAAGCGCTTCGACTACGGCGTGGTGCGGGACTTCACCGGGCACGGGATCAACACCTCGTTCCACTCCGGCCTGATCGTGCCGCACTACGACAGCGAGCGGGCCACCGAGGTGATCAAGCCCGGGATGACCTTCACCATCGAGCCGATGCTCACCCTGGGCACCTACGACTACGAGATCTGGCCGGACGGCTGGACGGTGGTCACCAAGGACCGCAAGCGGACCGCCCAGTTCGAGCACACCCTGGTCGTCACGGCCGAGGGCGCGGAGATCCTCACCCTGCCGTGATCGCTCCGACGGGTGCCCGTCAGCCGATGAGCCACTGCTCCTCGGCGACGGCACCCACCTCGGTGCAGGCGTCGGTCAGCACGTCGAGCAGCCGCAGCGCGTCCGGCAGCGGCTGCTCGGGGCCGCGCAGCCAGCGCACCTGGGAGCCGTCCGGCAGGGCCGCCGGGGGGACGAGGGTGTAGGAGCCGCGGCAGTGCCAACGCAGGCCGGGGTGCTCGGACATGGTGTCCGGGGTGGAGTCCAGCGCGCTGGGCCACCACTCGTCCTCGTCGGCCGGGGTGCCCTTGGTGGCGGTGAAGAAGAGGTACCGGTCCTCGCCGACGGCGGCGACCGGGCCGCCGACGCCCAGCGCGTCCAGCCGCTCCAGGGCCAGCCGGCCCGCCTCAGCCGGGACGTCGAGCACGTCGTGGGCGCGGCCGGTGGCGGTCACGAAGTTCGCCTGCGGGTCACGCGAGAGCCAGCGCGAGAGCTGCTCGGGGTCGGTGGTCGCCTGGGACTGCCAGGCGAAGGAGACCGGATGCTGACCGGGGGCCGGACAGCCCACCCGGTCGCAGGAACAGCGGTGCCCGGCGGGATGCGCGGCGGGCGCGAGCGGGAAGCCCGCGGTCACGGCACCGAGCAGCTGATCCAGCCGAACGGCCGCGTCCAGGCCGGTCACGGGTCTCGCACCCTGCCGGTCCCGCCGCTGCCACCAGGCCGTCCACCTACCGCTGGCTACCATCGGGCCCCTTCCGCACCTGCAGTTACCGTGCCTGGTGCGGCACGGTCACGGACGCAACAACCGACGCAACACCCGAACCGGCCCGTTGCTTCCCGGGGCCGGGCACGACCCGACGCGTCTCAATCACGGGCCGGAGCCGGGGTCACCGGACGGCCGACGCCCGGGGTCACGGTACGGAGTACGGGGCCCGCTGACCCGGGGAACCCCGGAGGCGTACAGAGCAGGATAAGGGTGCGGGCGGGGTCCGGATGACCGGGGGCGGTGCCGCTTCGGTCACACTCGCGCGGGGGCCTAGGCTGACCTGGTGAGAAGCGCGGACACCGAATTCCACGGCGGACCCCTGGACGGCAGGGTGCTGGCCGTCCTGCTGACGACGCTCGGCCACGTACCGAAGGTGTACCGGGTACCGGTACCGGCGCACGGCGAGACGCCGGCCGCGACGCTGGTCTACCGCCGGGCCAAGGAGTACGACCCCAAGGGGCGGTGGCGCTGGCGCTACGAGTACGACCGCGAGGCCTCCTCGTAGCACCAGCGGCGGGCCACGGGCCCTCCGGGGCTCACCCCTCCTCGGCGAGGATCAGGTAGAGCTTCTTCTTCGCCTCGGTGAGGACGGCCAGGCCCTTGGCCCGCTGCTCCTCCGTGCCGGTGGTCATCACCTGGCGGACGGCGTGCTCGACGGCCGAGAGCGCCTGGGCGACCTCCTGCACCGCCTCCCAGTCGACCCCGCGGCCGGCCTCCTCCCAGGGCGACTCCGCGCCGGCCTCGGCCTCGGCGCGCCCGGTCTCGGTCAGCTCGAACAGCCGCTTGCCGGACACCTCCTGCGCCTTGATCAGCCCCTCCTCCTCCAGCAGCTGGAGGGTCGGGTAGACCGAACCCGGGCTCGGGCGCCAGGCCCCGCCGGTCCGCTCGCCGATCTCGGTGATCATCTCGTAGCCGTGCATCGGCCGCTCGCGCAGCAGCGCCAGCAGCGAGGCCCGCACGTCACCCCGCCGGGCCCGGCCACGGCCCCGGCCGCCGCCACGCCCGTGCGGCCCGAAGCCGCCGCCGTGCCGCCCACCGAACCCGCCGTGCCCGAACGGCCCACCCCCACGCGGCGGCCCGCCGAACCCCCCGAAGGCCCCCCGGCCCTCGAACATCTCCCCCATCTCACTCCGGCCACCGGCGAACCCGCCGGTCTCCTGGCCCCGCCCACGGCGACGCCCTTCTCCACGGAACTGTCCTCGCATGAGGACCACCACCTTCATGTTTCAGTCGGAAGCCTCCCAGCGAGGCATCTCGATAACTCGACGATATATCGCTAACTATCGCCCGTCAACGGATTCCGTAAGTCGGCGACTGTCGGCTCCTTGAGCCGGTGGGCCCGGGCTTGACTTCAAGGCGGCTTGAGGATGGAAGCTCTCCCGGTGATCACCTCTGCCTCGCCCGGCACCCGGGCTGCTCGAATACCCGCCGGCTACCGGGCGCTGGCCCGGGAGCGTTCGTTCCGACGGCTGCTGCCGGCGTTGGCCGGCTCCGACCTCGGGGACGGGATGAGCATGGTGGCCGTGCCCTGGCTGGCGCTGTCGGTGGCGCCGGCCGGGCGGGTCGGGCTGTACGTGGGGGCGGCGGTGGCCGCGTACGCGCTGCCCGGGGTGGTCGGGGCGCTGGTCTTCGGGCGGTGGCTGCGGGCCCGGTCGCCGCGGCGGCTCCTGGTGGCGGACAGCCTGCTGCGGGCCGTCCTGCTCGGGGCCGTCCCGCTGGCCTGGGCGGCCGGCGCGCTGCACCCCGCGCTCTACCTCGCGCTGTTGGCCGGCTCCTCCGTGCTGCACGCCTGGGGCAGCGCCGGACGGTACTCCCTGGTGGCCCAGGTGCTGCCGCCCGAACACCGGCTGGCCGCCAACGCGCTGCTCGGCGCGAGCAGTTCGGCCGCCATCGTGCTCGGCCCGGCGGCGGCCGGCCTGCTCGCCACCCTGCTCTCCCCCGCCTGGCTGATCGGCCTCGACGCCGCGAGCTTCGCGATCCTCGCACTGCTCGCCCACCGCTCCACCACCACTGCCGCCGCACCGGGTCCGGCTGGGCCACCGACCCCGCCCCGGCGCGGCGAGGGACTCCGACTGCTGCGCCGCCAGCCGGAGTTGCTCGGCATCCTGACCCTCACCTGGGCCTTCAACTTCCTCTACGGCCCGGTCGAGGTCGCCCTCCCGCTGCACATCACCACCGAGCTGCACGCCGAGGCGAGCCTGCTCGGCGCGTACTGGACGGCCTTCGGCGCCGGCGCCGTGCTCGGCGGGCTGGCCGCCGGGCTGCTGCGCCGACTGCCGCTCTGGACGGTCACCTTGGGGATCGTGGCCGGCTGGGGCCTGACCCTGCTGCCGTTCGGGTTCGGCGCCCCGGCCGCCGCCACCGTCACCTGCTTCGGCATGGGCGGCCTGGTCTACGGGCCGTTCACCGCTCTGACCTTCACCCTCTTCCAGAACCGCACCCCCACCGCCCAGTTGACCACCATGCTGGCCACCCGGACCGGCGCCCTGCTCACCGCCGCCCCGGTGGGCACCGCCCTCGGCGGCCCGCTCACCGCCGCCTTCGCCCCGCACACCGTGATCGCCGCCTCCGGCGCCGCGACCCTCCTGCTGGCCGCCACCGGCGCCGAGCTCCGGCTGCGCACCCGCCGCCCCCCGGCCACCCTCCCCCACCCGATGGCGCGCGAAGTCCCTTGACCCGCAGTCGAATACGGACCGCCGACTCGGCATCACCCGGGCCCTTGCACCGATCGCACACAGCCGTGCCCCCCGCAGCGAAACACCGGCTTTCGGCCCTTTCCCGAGTCCAGGCCGAGGCCGGAACCAGGGCCCGACTTACGACACGACACTCCCGTCCCGGCGGCAAACCCGCCTGGCGGCGGGGCAGTCGGGCTACGGTGGCCGACATGGCCGGTGAAGAGGATCTGCGGAAGCTGCTCAGCGGGATGCACCCCGTACTGAACCCCGGGCGGTACGTGTACTGCACGCTGCCCGCCCGAGTGCCGGCCGGGCTGCGGCCGGTGGTCACGGTGGTGGAGGCCGAGGGGCCGACCGTCGTGCTGGCCCAGGAGGAGGCCGACTCGCTCGGGCTGCCGTACGAGTACGTGGCCGCCTGGATCACCCTGCAGATCCACTCCGCCCTGGCGGCCGTCGGCCTCACCGCCGCCGTGGCGACCCGGCTGGCCGATCATGGCATCAGCTGCAACGTGGTGGCCGGCTTCCACCACGACCACCTGTTCGTGGCCGCCGGGGACGCCGACCGGGCCGTCGAGGCACTGCGTCAACTGGCCGCCGAGCACGCCTGATCGGAGCAGCCGGGCACCGTCGGGACACCGATGGCCGCCCGGATGACCGAAACCCGACGGCTCCCGAACTTCTTTACCGATTCGCTGTGTACATGCCTAGTAACGCAAGGTAGTGTCAGCCTCTGCCACGCTGGACCGGAGGGGAGAACACATGCCACGCGACAAGATCCCAAGAGTCATCGCCGGGACGGACACCTTCGTCACCGACCCGGAGGACGAGACCGAGGAGGGCGACCCGCCTTACTGCCTCGGCCCCGACGGCGTCGCAGGTGCCGCAGGCCCGGCGGACGCCGACAGCGACGAGGAGGCCTCCTCACACTGGGGCCAGTGGCTGCGCCCGGACTGAGCGCCGGCCTCCCCGGCACCACAGCGCCCGTCCGGCCGACCCGGCCCTCGCACCACCCTGCGACGCATTCCATCGCACCGCGCCGCACCACGAAGCAACGCGCCGCGACGTACCGCGACGCGACGCGACGTACCGCGAAGCACCAACGGCCTTGCGCAGCCCCGGCCTTCCCCCCGACGGCCGGGGCTGACGCCTGTCCGCGCCCGGCGCGTGGGGCATCAGGCCGACCCGGCGGTCTCCGTCCGCAGCCAGTCCAGGTACGCCGCGCTGCCGCCGAGCACCGGCACCACGAGCAGCTCCGGCGTCTGGTACGAGTGCCGCTCGGTGACGAACTCGGCCAAACCGTCAGCGAGTTCGGCCAGGGTCTTGAAGTCGACCCGCCACTCCTCGGCCTGCTCCACCGCCCCGGCCCAGCGGTACACCGAGCCGATCGGGTACACCTGGGCACAGGCCGCCAGCCGCTCGGCCACGGCCGCCGCCGCCAACTCCCGGGCCAGTGGCTCGCTCTCGTGGGTCGTGGTCACCACCACGAACTCCGGCCCCGCACTCTGGTTCGTCGTCACACCGCCAGGGTAGACCGCCACCTCGGGCCGACCGGCCCGGCTGCGGGCTCCCGAAGGGGTGGACGGATGACCGAGGAACTCTGGGACGAGGTACGGCGGCTCGCCGTCCGGCTGGACGAGACCGGTGCGCTGGCGCCCGAGCAGCGCACGCTGCTCCAGATCCTGAAGATCGGCGAGGAGTTCGGCGAGGCCGCCGAGGCCGTGATCGGTGCCCAGGGCGCCAACCCCCGCAAGGGCCACTCGCACACCTGGGCCGATGTGGAGCGCGAGCTCTACGACGTGCTGGTCACCACCATGGTGGCCCTGCTGCGGCTCAACCCGGCCCCGGCGAAGCCGTTCGAGGAACACCTGAAGCGGGCCGTCCGGCGCACCCTCGGCGAAGCGGGCTGACCGGTCAGGTCGCCTGCCGGGTCACGGACCGGACTCGGCGTGTCACGGGCCTGACCCGTCGTGTCACAGGCTCGCAACAGGGGTAACCCGGCCCCGGCCCGGCCACGTGTACAGGGCTGCCGGACGGAGAACCGCCCGGCGGCCCGACCACTTGGGGGACTCCTGCCATGCCTGCTCGCCGCATCCTCGCCACCGCCGCGCTCGCCACCGCCGCGCTGACCCTCAGCCTCACCGCCTGCGACCCCACCCAGCCCTCGGACGGCAAGTCCGCCGCCGCCCCGGCTCCCACGGTCACCGCCACCGCCGTGCCGGTCTCCGCGCCCACCGGCGGCACGACGGCGGGCGCCGGCCAGACCACCCCCAAGCCCACCAGGGCCACCGCCAAGCCGGGCACCAGCACCAAGCCGAGCGCCACCGCCAAGCCGAGCGCCGACTGCACGGCCAACGCCCAGCACCCGGGCCACAAGGTGATCAACGCGACCGTGGCCTGGGGCTCCCCGGACCGGATCGGCGCCAACGCGACCAAGTTCGTCTGCGGCCCCGACGTCCCGGACGACGGCTACTACGAGGCCGTGGCCCCCAACACCGAGTACCGCTTCGCGGCCGGCGCCAAGGCCACCCTGCTGGCCACCGGCGTCAAGACCACCGAGGTGCCGCTGGCCCGGCTGCTCCAGCAGATCAACACCTGCACCGGCCACCCCGGCGACGCCGGTGACTACAGCTGCTACGGCAACATGTACGACATCACGGTCGACGCCACCGGCAGGATCACCACGATCAGCGAGCTCTACCACCCCTGATCGCGCTCATCCACCGGCCGGGCCTTCAACCCCCGGCCGGTCCGTGCCCCGGCCCCACCGCTGCCCACACCAGCCGCGCGGTCTCCTCGGCCGACCGACTGCCGTCCACCACCAACCGGCAGCCCCGGCGCAGCGGTTCGACGTACCGGGCGTGGGCCTCGCGCCGGCTCTCCAGGTAGTTCCGCAGCAGCACCTCGACCGGGAAGTCCCCGTCCACGCACTTGCGCCGGATCTTCCGCGCCAGCCTCAGGTCCGCCGCCAGCTCGACGAACACGTCGAGCCGCTCCACTTCCGGCGCGGTCGCCACCATGCGCGCGAACAGCCCCTCCACGACCACCACCGGTGCCGTCGCCGCTGCCACGTCCCTGGCCAGCCGCTCCAGGTCCTGCGACCGCGGATCCCCGACGTCCAGTCGCGGCACCCCCGCCTCATCCGGAACCCACACCCCACGCCCGGGCGCGCCGAAGTAGTAGTCGTCCCCGTGCAGCACCACCGCCCCACCACCGGCGCCGGCCCCGGCCGCCAAGGCCGCCGCGAGGGTCGTCTTCCCGGCCCCGGCGCCGCCGGTCAGCGTCACCACCGTCCGCATCATGCCCCCACGGCCCCTACGGCCTCCTCCGACTCCTCCGACTCCTCCGGCGCCCAGCGCAGCAGGTCGCCCGGCTGGCAGTCGAGCGCCTCGCAGAGCGCGGCGAGCGTCGCGAACCGCACCGCCTTCGCCCGGCCGTTCTTGAGGACGGCCAGGTTGGCGGGGGTGATCCCGACCCGGTCCGCGAGCTCGCCCACCGACATCTTCCGCCGAGCCAGCATCACGTCGATGTCGACGAGGATCGACATCAGATCACCTCGTCCAACTCGGCCTGCAGCCCGGCGGCTTCAAGGTCCCGCGTGACGGCCTGGCGGAGCAGCATCCGCAGCACCAGCACCACCAGCGCGACCCCCAGGATCGCCAACCCGATCCCGCCCATGATCACGGTGCCCCCCGGATCCTCCCGCTGCCCCGGCGCATTGACGGCCGTGACCGCGAACCAGAGCAGGGCCACCGCCACCACCGCCCCGATCACCCCGTCCACGTACCGGAACGCAGCATCGGAGAACACCGTCCCCCGCCGCACCATCGCCACCAGCCGCCACACGCAGACCAGCGCGACCTGCCCTGCCGCCATCCCCAGCAGCGTGATCACCCGGAACGCGGTCAACGGCAGCATCCCGTCATCCGACTTGGTCACCATGGCCACCACCATCAACACCTGCACGAGCACGGTGCCGCCGAACACCACCCCGAGCACACCGCGCAGCGCGGCCACGGTCAGCTTCCCCATCGCCCATCCTTCCATCGAACCACGATAGGAATCTATCGATTCTCGATAGGAAAGGGAAGGGCGGGCCAACCTCCGAAGAGCGGGGGCCGGACGCGAGAAGGCCCCTGGTCTGCGAAGACGCAGGCCGGGGCCTTCCCTCGTCCTCATCCAGCTACCGGGCGAGATCCCCGGCCGGCTCCGAAGGAGCAGGTGGGCAGTGCCGAGCCGGTGTCGGATGGATCAGCGGCGCTGTGCGCGGCGCTTGAGCGTGCGCTCGTAGTCCTGGAACCGGGCCTTCGAGATCAACGAACGGTCCGGGGTGCGCAGGACGATCCCCTCCGGCCGGCCGCCCGCGCCCTCGTCGAGGGCCACCCGGGTGTCGGGCAGCATCGCGTTCAGCCAGCTGTGAGTCTCCTCGATGCCGGTCGGCAGCTGTCCGGCCGGGACGGTGCCCAGACGCGGGGTCACCTCGATGCCCTCGGCCTCCGCCGCGCGCTGCAGGTCGGCCTCGGACGACCAGTACTGGCCGCCGCCGTCACGCCACTGGGCGATCCGCTCCCGGTCCCAGCCAAGGGCCTCCTCGGGCACCCGGGCGAGGTCGAACAGGCGGTGACCGACGTTTCCGCCTGCCGTGTACTGCTTGGCCGCCGCGCCGACCCGGTGACCGTACACCTCGAGGAAGTACACCAGGATGCCGTCGGCCGGACGCCCCTTCAACCGGTCGGCGAGCGGCCGGAGCGCCGCCACGATGCCCAGGGCCGGATTGGACACCCGGTCACCCCGGGCGTGCAGCAGTTCCTCCCGGGAGCCGATGAAGTAGTCCCCGTCGGGCAGCAGGACGATGCGCCCGTTGGTCCCGTCGACCTTCTCGGTGAGGACCACCTCGCCCGTGAACGCGGTGGGGTTCTCGAGCAGACCGCCGTTCTTCGGGTCGAGCTCGTGGTGCGTGGGGATCGACGGGTACTTCGTGGCCGAGTTCAGTGCGGCCAGGTCGAGCAGGGCCATGGGAATCCTCCGGAGCAGGGCTGTGCTTCACCGCCGGGGCTCAGCGGGACGGCTCACGAGACGGGCTCGCGGGTACGTGGAACGGCCAGCATGGCCCACGCGAAGATCCACTCGCCACCGCATTTCCCGGGACCACACCTGACGCCCCGGCACCTTCGCCTGCCCCCTGCTCCGCCTGGCCCGACCGCCGGCCACCGGCCACCGGCCACCGGCCACCGGCCACGCAAAGGCCCTCTGACCTGTAAGAACACGGATCAGAGGGCCTCTCGCAGATGACCGACGGACGAGTCGGCCTGTACGCCGGGTTCTGTCTCCCGGGGTGCTTGCGCGGCCCGGGGAGGCGGTCATCCATCTAGGGCTGCCGTTGCCGACAGCCTCGTGCGGTCTACCCGCGGACTCGGGCGAGCAGCCCTCGAACATCCGCGCACGGTGCCCGGAGGCACCGATCTTGACCTTGCTCCGGGTGGGGTTTACCGAGCCGGCCGAGTCACCTCGGTCGCTGGTGGTCTCTTACACCACCGTTTCACCCTTACCTACCGAGGTAGGCGGTCTGTTTTCTGTGGCACTGTCCCGCGGGTCACCCCGGGTGGGCGTTACCCACCACCCTGCTCTGTGGAGCCCGGACGTTCCTCGGCGGGCCCCGTGAAGGACCCGTCGCGACCGCCCGGCCGGCTCGTCCGCCGTACTGGTCATGGTAGCCGCTCGGCGGGGGCCTCCCGTACCGGGGCCGGGTCGAGTCGGGCCGCCACCCGGTGGGCGGTGCGGGCCGCCCACGGGGTGGTGGTGGCCAGGGCGAGCAGCAGGACGGCCGCGCCGAGGCCGGTGACGATCCACCAGCCGGTGTGGCTGGCGGCCGTGAAGTCGGTGCCGGCCGCGCTGGAGACGGCCGCGCTGACCACCGAACCGATCACCGCCACGCCGAGCGACTGCCCGACCTGGCGGCTGGTGGAGGCCACCCCCGCCGCCACCCCCGCCCGGCTGCTGGGCATGCCGGCGACCGCCGAGTTGGTGATGGGGGCGTTGACCACGCCGAAGCCGAGCCCGAAGAGGGCGTAGGCGAGCAGCAGTTGCGGGGTGGGGGTCGCCGGGCTCAGGCGGACGAGCAGCAACCCGCTGGCGCAGATCGCCGCCCCGGCGACCAGGAGCGGCGGCCGGGGCCCGTACCGGCCGACCGTCCAGCCGGAGACCGGCCCGCCGACGAACATCAGGGCAGCCATCGGGAGGGTGTGCAGCCCGGCCTGGACCGGGCCGAGGTGGCGGACCTCCTGGAGGTACACGGTGGAGAGGAAGAGGAAGCCGCCGAGCGCCGCGCAGGCGCTGATCGCGGCCGCCACCGCGCCGGTGAAGGGGACGCTGGCGAAGAAGCGGGGGTCGATCAGGGGTTCGGCGGTGCGGCGTTCCCAGCGGGGGAAGGCCAGCAGGGCGGCCAGCGCGAGGGCGGCGAGCAGCAGGACCACCGGGGAGTGCCAGCCCTGACCCGGGCCCTCGATGATGGCGGCCGTGCCGCCGCCGAGCAGCAGGACGAGCAGCAGTTGGCCGACCGGGTCGAGTCGGCGGGGGCGCGGCGCACGGGATTCCGGGACGTGACGGAAGGTCAGCGCGAAGACGGCCAGGCCGACCGGGACGTTCACCAGGAAGATCCACTGCCAACCGGCCGCCGAGACCAGGAAGCCGCCGATCAGCGGGCCGAGCGCCATCGCCAGCCCGACCACCCCGCCCCAGGCCCCGATCGCCTGGGCCCGCTCGCGGGGGTCGGTGAAGGTGTTGGTGATGATCGACATGGCCACGGGGTTGAGCATCGACCCGCCGACGGCTTGGAGCGCCCGGAAGCCGATCAGCCAGCCGAGGCCGGGGGCGAGGCTGCAGAGCAGCGAACCGAGCACGAAGACCAGCAACCCGACCCGGAACACCCGCCGCCGCCCGAGCCGGTCGGCCACCGACCCGGCCGGGATGAGCAGGACCGCGAGGACCAGGGTGTAGGCGTCGACCGTCCACTGGAGCCCGGCGGCGGGCGCGTGCAGGGCGTGGCGCAGGGCGGGCAGGGCGATGTTCACCGCCGTGGTGTCCAGGCAGACGAGGAACAGGCTCAGGCAGCAGACCGTGAGGACCAGCAGCCGTCGGCGGCGGCTGTCGGTCGGTTCGGCCGGCTGGGCGTGCGGTGCGGTGGACCCCCGGGGCATCACCTGGCGATGCTCTCAGATGGCCGGTGGGCGTTGTCATCGGTTTATCGGTTTGATTGGTGGGGTGGGCCTCCCCGGTGAGTGCTTCCGGGCGGGCGGGCAGGCGGTCAGGCGGCGGCGAAGCGGACGGTGCGGGCGACGGGGTCGGCGGTGGTGAGGCGGACGCGGAGGCGTTCGCCCAGGGGGAGGGTCACGTCGGCCTCGCAGGCGGCGACCACGGCGGGGTCGCGGAGTTGGACGGTGCCGCGCTGGGGCTTGCGGTCGTCGACCTCGATCACCACGGCGTCGAACAGCTCGCCCTCGCGGCCGAGCAGCACCTCGCTCTCCACCAGGTCGACGCAGGCCCGCTCCACGGCGCGGGCCCGCCGTTCACCGCCGGCCATCACGCCGGGCAGGCTCGGCAGCTGCTCCCCCACCCAGGCGGGCAGTTCGGCGCCGCCGGCGACCGCCGCGCAGATCTCCAGCGCGTACCGGTCGGCGAGGCGGCGCAGCGGGGCCGTGCAGTGCGCGTACGGCGCGGCGAGCGCGGCGTGGCCGGGGTCCGCCGGGACGGGCAGGCCCTGGGCGGTGTCGAAGGAGTGGTAGCCGGCGCCGCGGAGCAGGCCGGTACAGGCATTGAGGAAGGCGGCGTGTTCGGCCCGGGACGGGTCGAGGCTGCGGATCAGCTCGGGGTAGGGCATGGTCTCGGGCCAGTCCACGGCCAGCGCCTTGGCGATCCGGCGCAGGCGGGCGTACCCGGATTCGGGCGCGCCGGGGAGGGTGCGGAGCAGGCCGACGCCGGCGTCCAGCATCAACTCGGCGGCGGCCATGCCGGTGAGCAGCGAGATCTGGGCGTTCCAGCCGTCGGCGGGCAGCGGTGCGCGGTAGGTCAGGCCGTAGCCGCCGTCCAACTGCTCGACCTCCTGCTCGGGCAGCGGCAGGCTGATCCCGCCCCGAGCCCGCTCCTGCTCCTCGCGCAGCCGCCCGATCACGGCCAGCAGACCGAGCTGCTCGTCGCCGTTGAAGTCGACGGCCCGCTGGACCTCCGCGTAGTCGAGCCGACGGCGGGAGCGGACCTGGGCGCGGCGCAGGTCGGCGAGGACGACGGCGCCGTCCGCGTCGAGGTCGAGCTGCCAGAGCAGGGCCGGGCGCAGCTCGCCGGGGAGCAGGCTGGCGGCGTCCTCGGCGAGGCGCTCGGGGTGGAGCGGGATCCGGCCGTCGGGGAGGTAGAGGGTCTGCACCCGGCGGTGGGCCTCCGCGTCGAGCGCGCTGCCGGGGTGGAGGAAGGCCGACACGTCGGCGATCGCGTAGTGGACGCGGTAGCCGGTGCCACGGCGGGAGAGGTGCATGGCCTGGTCGAGATCGCGCGAACCGGGCGGGTCGACCGTGAAGAGGGGGAGGTCGGTGGCGTCCAGAGCGGGCAGGCGGGGTGCGGCGGCGGCCTGTTCGGCCTCGGCGAGGGCGGCCGGGGGCCACTCGGTGGGGAGGTCGAGCTGGGTGCGGAGCTCGGCGAGTTCGGCGTTGATCCGGGTGGGGTCGGCGACCCGGACGGTCAGCTGACGGCGGGGCATGTCCGCAGCCTACGGCGGGGGTGGGGCGGGAGCGGGGTGCCGCGCGGCAGGGGGAAAGTTACGGCGAGGGCAAAGATGCGGCGAGCGTAAGCATGCGACGAGGGCAAGGGTGCAGTGGTGGCAAGAGTGCAGTCATGGCAAAAGTACGTCGAGGGTAAAAGTGAAGCGAGGGCAGATGGGATTCGAGAGCAAAGGTGCCGTGAGCGTAAAAGTACAACGGAGGTAAATGTAGGGCCGTGGTACGGCCTGGTCAGCGAGGGTCGGCCAGTAGAGTGGCGGGGTCGCTGTGCCACAAAGTGTTGAGGAGTGCCGCTGTGCTGGTGTTGCTGCCGCCGTCGGAGGGGAAAGCGGACTCGGGGGCGGGCGCGCCGCTGGCGCTGGACGGGCTCTCGTCCGCCGAGCTGACGGGCGCGCGGGCCGCCGTGCTCGATGCGTTGGTCGAGCTCTGCCAGGGCGACCCGGACGTGGCGCAGGAGGTGCTCGGGCTCAGCAAGGGCCTGCGTGGGGAGATCGCCCGCAACGCCGGGCTGCGCGAGGCCGGGGCGCTGCCCGCCGGCGAGGTGTACACCGGGGTGCTGTTCGACGCGCTCGGGCTGGCCAAGCTGGACGAGGCCGCGTACGCGCGGGCCGAGCGTACGCTGCTGGTGTTCTCCGGGCTCTGGGGTGCCGTCCGGATCGGTGACCGGATCCCGCCGTACCGCTGCTCGATGGGCGTGAAGCTGCCGCCGCTCGGCGCGCTCGGCGCGTACTGGCGTGGGCAGTTGGGCGAGGCGCTGCCCGCCGCGGCCGGCCGCGGGCTGGTGCTCGACCTGCGGAGTTCCGCGTACGCCGCCGCCTGGAAGCCCGCCGGTGAGCTCATCGGGCGGACCGCCACCGTGCGGGTGCTGCACGAGCGCGAGGTGGACGGGGTGCTCAAGCGTTCCGTGGTGAGCCACTTCAACAAGGCGACCAAGGGCCGGATCGTGCGTGACCTGCTGGTGGCCGGCGCCGAGCCCGCCTCCCCCGGTGAGCTGGTGGACGCGCTGACCGGGCTGGGCTACCGGGTCGAGGTCTCGGCCGAGGGCACCGCGCGCAAGACCTGGCAGCTGGACGTCGTCGTGGACGAGATCCACTGATGGCCGGGGACGCGACCCTGGTGCAGCGGCTGGCCGAGCAGCTGCCCGAGGCGGCAACGACCGACGGGTTGGCCGAGCTGGTCGAGGGACTGCTGGCCTACCAGGTGCCCCTCAGCGGGATGGACCGGGTGCGGCTGTCGGTGCTCGCGGAGGAGCAGGGCGTCCGGGAGCGGATCACGCCCGGGCTGCTGCGCTGCCTCGGGGACGGGGTGCCGGCCGTGGTGCGGCTGCTCGACGAGGAGGAGGTGCTCCCGGGGAGCGGCGGGCTGGTGCTGGTGCCGTGGATCGGGTGCAACCGGTGCGGGCAGGCGCTGCTGCGGGCGCACACCTGGGAGGACTGGGACGACGTGTCCGACCGCGCCGAGAAGTACCTGGTCGGGGCGGCGGAGTTCGCGACGGCCGGGGAGGCTTTTGCGGAGTTGGTCGGCCACTGCGGTAGTGAGGGGCGCGGGGAACTGCGCGAGGGCGGGAGAGGCGTAGCGGTCGCCTGACGCAGAAGGCCCGGTTGCACCGTCATCGGATGGTGCCACCGGGCCGGCGTGCGAACAGTACGGGCGGTCAGGGGCTGGGCGCGCGGTTCCTCGCACCCCTGAGAAGAATCATCTGAGAAGAATCACCGCAGGTGCGAGGTGTCGTTCATCAGCCGGAGCGAGGCGTTGCCGTCCGCGTAGTACTGGACCGCGCAGAAGGAGGCCGCCGAGAGTTCCATCCGGTAGAGCGAGTCGGGCGGCGCGCCGAGCGCGAGGCGGACCAGGGTCTTGATCGGGCTCACGTGGGAGACGACCAGGACGGTCTTGCCGGAGTAGCGGGCGAGGAGCTTGTCGCGGGCCACGCCGACCCGGTGGGTCAGGGTGGTGAAGGACTCGGCGGAGCCGGTGGGCTTGGCCTTGGCGGAGCCGAGCCAGGCGGCGAGGTCCTCCGGGTGGCGGTCCTGGACCTCGGCGAAGGTGAGGCCCTCCCAGGCGCCGAAGTCGAGTTCGCGCAGACCCTCCTCGGTGCGCAGTTCGAGGCCGAGCCGCTGGGCGACGGCCTCGGCGGTCTGCCGGGTGCGCCGCATCGGCGAGCAGACCACGGCCTGGATCGAGCCGCGCGCGGCCAGCGCCTCGGCGGCCCGGTTCGCCTGCCAGTGGCCCTTCTCGGAGAGCTCCGGGTCGGAGCCGCCGCTGCCGGAGAAGCGCTTCTCCGGCGTGAGCGGGGTCTCGCCGTGCCGGAGCAGCACGAAAGTGGTGGGGGTGCCGAGGTCGGCCGGGGCGGCCCACCCCGCCTTGGGGGCGGCGGGGGCCGGCAGCGGTCCGTCCACGGGGGCGGTCGGACGGGCGGCCCCGGACTCCCGGGAACCACCGGGCTCCCACTGCTTGCCGGCCTTGCCGGCGTCCATCGCCTCGTTGGCCAGCCGGTCCGCCTCCTTGTTCCGCTCGCGCGGGATCCAGGTGTAGCTGACCTGGGCGCGCGGCAGCACCGTGCGGGCCTCGGCGGCCAGCGGCTGCATGCCGGGGTGCTTGATCTTCCAGCGCCCCGACATCTGCTCGACCACGAGCTTGGAGTCCATCCGGACGTCCACCGCGGCGTCCGGGTCCAGCTCGCGGGCGGCCTTCAGCCCCGCGATCAGACCCCGGTACTCGGCCACGTTGTTGGTGGCGTGTCCGATGAACTCGGCAGCCTCGGCGATGATCTGCCCGGTGTCGCCGTCGCGGACCACCGCGCCGTACCCCGCCGGGCCCGGGTTGCCCCGGGAGCCGCCGTCCGCCTCGACGATGAACCTGCGGCCCCCCACCGGATCAGGCGCTCTCGGCGGTGCGGACCAGGATGCGGCCGCAGTTCTCGCAGCGGACCACGGCGTCCTTGGGCTCGGCCTTGATCACGTTGAGGTCCGCGGTGGCGAACTCGACCCGGCAGCCCTCGCAACGGCGCTGGTAGAGCCGGGCCGCGCCGACGCCGCCCTGCTGCTCGCGCAGGCGGGTGTAGAGCTTGAGCAGGTCGGCCGGGATGACGGCGGCGACGGTCTCGCGGTCGCGCTTGACCTTCTCCACGTCCGCGTCGATCTCGGCGAACGAGGCGTCGCGGCGGCCCTCGGCCTCGCGCAGCACCACGGTGGAGTGCTCCAGGCGCGCGGTCAGCTCGGCGACCCGGCCCTGGGCGGACTCCATCCGCTCCATGATCTCCAGCACGACCTCCTCGAGGTCGCCCTGACGCTTGGCCAGCGAGGCGATCTCGTGCTGGAGGTTCTCCAGGTCCTTCGGTGAGCCGGTGCCGGAGTCGAGGCGCTGCTGGTTGCGGGCGGCGCGGGCGCGCACCTGCTCCACGTCGGCCTCGGCCTTGGCGAGCTCGCGCTCGGTGTCGCCCTGCTGGGCCTGGGCGGCGACGACCAGGGAGGTGAGGGCGGTGTGGTCGGCGGTGGCCTGGTCGATCTCGGCGTGCTCGGGCAGGCTGCGGCGCCGGTGGGCCAGCTGGTCGAGGCGGGAGTCGATGGCCTGCAGGTCGAGCAGGCGGATCTGGTCGGCGGGCGCGGCGTTCAAGCGGGGAACTCCTGTGGGATCGTCAGGTCAGTCGGACAAGTCTGGTGCGGCATCGAGCCGCTGGGGCCGTGGGCCGGTGGGGCCGTAGGGCGGTGCGGCCCACCGGGGCCGTCGGGCGGTGAAGCCGTCAAGCTCTCGAGCCCCGGGGGTCAGGCGGCCGGTGGGCCGTCGGGGTCGGGCCGGTGCATCGGGGCGTGGGCCGTCCACGGGTCGGTGACCCGCTCGGAGACCCGGGTCTCCAGTTGCCAGCCCTGCTGCTGGGCGGCGGCGAGCAGGCCGCGCTCGGCCAGCCGCAGCCAGGGCCACTCGGTGGCCCAGTGCGCGGCGTCCACCAGCGCGACCGGGGCCGCCTCGACGGCCTCGGAGGCCGGGTGGTGGCGCAGGTCGGCCGTCACGTACGCGTCCACCCCGGCGGCCCGGACCTCGCCGAAGAAGCTGTCCCCCGAGCCGCCGCAGACGGCGACCCGGCTGATCAGCCGGTCCACGTCACCCGCCACCCGCACCCCGGCGGCCGTGGCCGGCAGCCCGGCGGCGACCTGGGCGGCGAAGGCGGAGAGGGTCAGCGGAGGCTCCAGGACGCCGATCCGGCCGGTGCCCCGGCGGCCCGCCGGGTCGGTCGGGTCCGGGATGAGCGGGCCGAGCACCCGCAGGCCGACGGCCTCGGCCAGCGCGTCGGAGACGCCCGGGTCGGCGTGGTCGGCGTTGGTGTGGGCCACGTGCAGGGCGATGCCCGCGCGGATCAGCGAGTGCACCACCCGCCCCTTGAAGTGCGTGGTGGCCACACTGGTGGTGCCGCGCAGATAGAGGGGGTGATGGGTGACCACCAGGTCGGCTCCCCACTCCACCGCCTCGTCGACCACCGTCTGCACGGGGTCCACGGCCAGCAGGACGCGGGTGACCTGGGCGTCGGTGTCTCCGCAGACCAGGCCGACGGCATCCCAGGATTCCGCCCACCGTGGCGGGTACAGCTCTTCGAGCACGCTGATGACGTCGGACAGTTTCGGCACCTGTTGAGACTACCGCGCGCGGGGAGCAGGCCGGGCCCCGGCGGGGGGCGGCGGGCCGCGTCCCGGCCGGTCGGGGCCGGTCCGAGGCCGGTCGTTGCCCGGTCCGAGGCCGGTCCGGGCAACCGAGCGGGCACCGCACAGCCGCTCGTCAACCGGCGCACGAGGGTCTGCGGACGTGTTCCGCGCACTCCGGCGGCAGCCCCCCGGGAGGCCCGCCGTGGTGTCACAGGCCACACGCACCCGGTGGCGCGCATTCGAAAACGAATCGAGATCACCCTTACGGGTGAAGTGACTCCCGAGGCGTTGAGCCACACCGCCCCCGAAAGTAACTTCAGTGGTGCGAACGAGAGTTGCCTCGACCAGGGGGGTCGGGAAGGGCGCACCGCCAGGCCGCACCGCCCGGTCACCGACCGGGTCCAGACCGGTTCACCGACCGGGTCGCGGCCCCCGGGCCGGCACACACCGCACACCGGTGGAGTGTCCCGTCCGGGTACATCAAGGCAGCGCGGCCGGGGTGGCTCTCGTACTTCCGTAGACCGATTCGAGCCGGGGTTCCCGCCTGCGCGGGTGCCCTCGGCGATCACGACGAAAGGGTGTGGCAGATGAGGGCGGGCACACCGTTTCGCATGGCAGGGGGGCCGGGGTCGGTGGACGACGAGCCGAATGTGGACGGCACGTTGGTGGAGGTCGCCCGGGCGGCCGTGCACGGCGCCGGGAGCCGGGGAGGCGACGGTGGGTGGGAGTTCACCGTCGAGGGCTTCTGGTGCACGGCTCGGCCGCTCGGTACGCGGACGGCGCCGCCCGTCCAGGGGTGGAAGCTGCACGTCAGCGCGGCCGCCGAGGTGGCCGAGCAGGTGCTGGCGGCCGTCGCGGGTGTCCTCGCGGACGACCCGTGCACCTTCAAGTTCGCCGCCGACCGGGAGCGTCTGCACGAGGTCAACTCCCGCAACAGCGAGCGCGGTTCGGCCGGCAAGTACATCACCGCGTACCCCGCCGACGAGGCACAGTTCGGCCGGCTGGCCGAGCGGCTGCACCGGGCCACCGAGGACCTGCCCGGCCCCGGGGTGCTCTCCGACCGGCCGTACGCGCCGGGCAGCCGGGTCTCCTACCGGTACGGCGTCTTCACCGGCCGCGCCGAGCTGGGCAACGACGGTGCCTACCGTTCGATGCTGACCGGCCCGGACGGGCAGCGGGCGGAGGATCTGCGGACGGCGGGCTACCGATGTCCGCCCTGGCTGGTCGACCCCGTCGAGGGGAGGGGGTCGACCGCCGGCACCGCCGCAGCCCAAGATGCTGCCGCAGGTGGGGCCGGGAAGCCGCGCGGGGGCGGGGTGCTGCTCGGCGGGCGGTACGCGCTGACGGCGGCCGTGCGGCACAGCACCAAGGGCGGGATCTTCCTCGGCAAGGCCGTGGACAGCGGCGCCGAGGTGGTGGTCAAGCAGGCCCGCGCCCACATCGAGGTGGACCGCTCCGGCCGCGAGGCGCGCACCGCGCTGCGGCACGAGGCGATGCTGCTCACCCGGCTGGACGGGCAGCGGCTCACCCCCCGTCCGATCGAGCTGATCGAGCAGGACGACAACCTCTTCCTGATCCAGGAGCGGATCCCCGGCCTCCCGCTCGCGAGCTGGGTGGCCGGCCGCCTGCGGCGGGACGGCACCCCGGACGTCGCCTGGGCCGAGGCAGGGCCGATCGCGCTGGCGCTGACCGAACAGCTCCAGCGGGTGCACGCCCAGGGCCTGGTGCTGCGCGACCTGTCACCGACCAATGTGATGGTCCAGCCCGACGGCGAACTCCGTTTCGTCGACCTGGAGTTGGCCGCCACGGCGGGCAGCACCGCCGGTACGGCCGGCACCCCCGGCTACCGGGCGCCCGAGCAGGGGCCCGGCGACACCACCGCCGTGGCCGACCACAGCGCCGACCTCTACGCCCTCGGCGGCCTCTTCTTCCTGCTCGCCACCGGCCATGACCCGCTGCTGCCGGAGGACACCCCGCTGCCGCGCCCGGCCGGCGACCGGATCGGCCGCTGGCTGGAGCTGGCCGCCCGCAACGGCGACACCGCCCGCCGGCTCGCCCCGGTGATCCTCGCGCTGCGCGCCGAGGACCCCGGCCGGCGCTGGAGCCTGGCCCGGGTCAAGGAGGCCCTGACCGGCTGCGCCGCCGCACCCGTCGGCCACCCCGCGCCGGTCACCCCGCTCGCCGACCAGCTGGTCGACCGGGTGATCCGGGACGGCCTGCGGCACCTCGCCGCCACCGCCACCCCCGAGCGCCGGGACCGGCTCTGGCCCACCGTGCCCGCCGGACAGCTCACCGACCCGTGCAACGTGCAGCACGGCGCCGCCGGCGTGCTCGCCGTGCTGGCCCGGGCCGTCGGCACCGGTTCACTGCCCGGCGTGGAGCGTGAACTCGCCCTGGAGACGGCCGCGTTGGCCGCCGACTGGATCGAGCGGCGGTGCGCCGCCGAGCCGACCGCGCTGCCCGGCCTGCACTTCGGCCGCTCCGGCATCGCCTGGGCCCTGCTGGACGCCGCCGAAGCCCTCGGCGACGCACGACTCGCCGCCCGCGCCGTCACCCTGGCCCGGACGGTGCCGTACGTCTGGCCGAATCCGGACGTCTGCCACGGCGCCGCCGGAGCCGGCTTCCTGCAGCTGCGCCTGCACCGCTCCACCGGCGCCGCCGACTACCTGGACCGGGCCGCGGTCTGCGCCGACGGACTGCTCGGCGCCGCCCATGAGGAGCCCTACGGCACCGTCTGGTCCGTCCCCAAGACCTTCGACTCCAGCCTGGCCGGAGTCACCCACCTCGGCTACGGCCACGGCGTGGCGGGCATCGGCGCGTACCTGCTGGCCGCCGGCCGCCCGGAGGCCGCCCTGCGCGCCGCCCGCACCCTGGCCGCGACCGTCAGGACCACCGAGGGCGACAGTACCTGCTGGTGGCCGCAGAGTGCGGGAGACCCGGAGCACATCCGGCTCCAGCACTGGTGCAACGGCTCCTCCGGGGTCGGCAGCTTCCTGATCCGGCTCTGGCAGGCCACCGGCGACCCCGATGCCCGGCGCCTCGCGCTCGGCGCGGGCGAGGCCGTACTGGCCGGCCGCTGGCACAGCGGCACCAGCGCCTGCCACGGCCTGGCCGGCAACGGCGAGTTCCTGCTCGACCTCGCCGAGGCCACCGGGGCCCCCCGGTACCGCACCGGCGCCGAGGAGTTGGCCCGGCTGATCCTGGCTCGGGCCGGGCTGCGCGACGGCCTGCTGGTGCTCCCCGACGAAACCGGCCTCGGACTCGCCCCCGCCTACGGCACCGGCTACTCCGGCGCCCTCGCCTTCCTGCTGCGCCTGCGGCACGGCGGCTCGCGCCTCTGGCTCGACTCCTGATCAGCCGTCAATTCCATTCCCCCGCACAGAGAAAGAGGTGAGCCCGCCATGAGCAGCAGCACCGCCACCCGCACCACCGCGCCCGCCCTGCGCCGGCTGAGCTTCACCTTCGCGCTCGACGGTTCGCACGCCGCCTGCCTGGCCGCCGGCGCCGACGGTGGCTGGTACGTGGAGAGTTGGCGGCTGACCGTGGACGGCTCCGCCGTCCCGACCCCGGTGGAGCTGCCCGGTCAGCGCTCGGAGAGCCTGCGCTCCCAGCTGGTCGCACTGCCAGACGGCCGGGTGCTGGTCTGCCGCCACGACGGCGACCGGCACGACCTCGTCCTGCTCTCCACGGCCGGCACCGAACGCGTGCTCGCCACCCTGCGGATGCCGGGCCTGCGGCTGCTGCCCGTCCCGGCGGTGGACAACGGCACCTCGGGCACCGGTACGTCGTTCGGCACTGGCCTGGGCGGGCCGGTGGCGGTGGCGCTCGGGACGGACACCCGGCCGATGACCACGGTCTGGCTGGTGTACGCCGACGGCTCCGCACCCCGGCAGGTGGCCGAGATACCCGGCCTGCACGGCGGCGGGGTCTGGCTCGACCGGTCCGGGCGGCTGCTCGCGCTGGACCGGGTCGCCGACGGGGTGGTGAAGTCCGTCGTGCTCGACCTCGACCTCGGCCAGGCCACCCCGCTGCTGGAGATCGCCGAGCGGAGCAACGACCGGCTGGTGCTCTTCGACCCGGACACCCGGTTCGCCATGGTGCGCAGCGACGCACCCGGCGAGGACCGGCTCGGCTGGGGCGTGCTCGGCGGCAGCGCGCCGCTGCGCTTCCCCGAAGTGCTGCACGTGCCCGGGGTGTTCCTCCGGCCGATCGCCCTCGCGCCCGGCACTACCTCTGGTGGTGACTCGTGGGGCACGGCCGAGACCTCCGGTACCGGTTCGTCGGCCACGGCCGACGCCTCCGGCACCGGCTCGTGGGCCACAGCCGACTCGGCGGCCGAACTGCCGCGGGTGGTGGCGCAGATCGACCGGGGCGCTGCCTCCGCGCTCGCGCTCTGGACGCCCAGCGGCGGTCGGCTCGACCCGCTGCCGGTGCCGCCCGGGCGGCTCGGCGCCGTCGGCCACTGGTCCACCGCCGGTCTGCGGATGCCCTACTCGGCGCCCGACCACCCCGCCGCGCTGGCCACCCTGGACGTGGACGCGTTGCTGGGTGCGGGAGCGTCGGCCGTCGCGGTCGGCGGGCAGCTCGCGCCGACGGCCCGGTACGACCGGCGGACCCCGCCCGGCTGGCGGCTGGACGGCAGCACCGGACCGGCCGAGGGCAGCCACTGGCACCGGGCCGAGAGCCTCGAACTCACCGGCCCGGCCGGCCCGATCGAGGCCGTGGTCTACGGCGGCGAGGCCTGGCTGAGCGCCCCGCACCTGGTGCTCGCCCTGCACGGCGGGCCGGCCGACGCCTGGCGGTTGGAGTTCGACCCGGCGCTCCAGCGGATGGCCACCGCCGGTCTGGCGGTGCTCGCGCCCAACCAGCGCGGCAGCACCGGCTACGGCGCCGCGCACGCGATGGCCATCCGGGGCGCCTGGGGCGGCCCCGACCTCGCCGACCTGCTGCACCTGCTGGAAGGGCTGGCCGGACAGCGAGCGGCACTCGGGCTCGAACCGCCCGCGCTGTTCGGGGTGAGCTACGGCGCGTTCCTGGCCCTGCTCACCGCAGCCCACGCCCCGGCCGGGCTGGTCAGCCGGTGCGCGGTGGTCGCCCCGTTCCTGTCCGGTGCCCGTCTGCTGGCCGAGGCGGCGCCCCCGGTCCGGGCCCTGACCACCCGCCTCGGCGGCGCCCAGCCGATCGAGGACGCGCTCGGCCCCCGGGACGTGCTCGGGCTGGCGCACCGGCTCACCACGCCGCTGCTGGTGGTGCACGGCGACCGGGACGAGGTGGTGCCGGTCAGCCAATCCCGCGCCCTGCGGCACGAGTTGCTGCGGCAGGGCCGGGTGGAGGGCAGCGACTTCCGCTACGTGGAGGCGGCCGGGGCCGGGCACGAGGTGCTCGCCGAGGAGGGCGCGGCCGTGCTCCACGAACTGCTGGCGGCCTTCCTGGCCACCGGCCGACCGACCTGACCTCCAGGTCACCCACAGATTTCCCCGTCCCGGTGGTGGCACTCACCGGGTCCGGGGAGCCAGACCTGCGGCGGGGAGGAAATCTGCCGCAGCCGCCACTGAGGTGGCACCCGTCGACCGCACCGTGCGGCCGGCGAACGACAAGGGGAGGACCCACCATGCAGAACTTCACCGACTTCGAGACCGACCTCGCCGCGCTCCAGGAGCTGCCGGAGACCGAGTCCGTCGAGCTGACCGGCCAGGGCGGCGGGTGCCAGTACACCTGTCTGATCCTGACCTGCCTGCTCTTCACCATCGCCTAGTCGACAGGTGTCGGATGGCCGTGCCGCCCCTCTCCCGAGGAGGGGCGGCACGGCCGCACTGTACGCAGCACCGGTCAGTTGCACCACCGGGGGCGTGGGGTACTGCGCGACCGGCCATCTACGTACCGTGGTCTCCCGCTTCGCGCAGTACCCCACGCCCCCGGTGGTTCCGTCCGTTGAAAGGAGTGCCGTGCTCGGGTGGCGAGTGGCCCTCGTGCTGAGCGTGCCGGTGGAGGCCGGGGCGACTCTGCTGCTGCCCGGACTGGTCGGCGAGGTGGTGGACGGCGGGCGCGGGGTGTGGGCGCTGGCGGCCGTCCTGCTGCTGGGGGCGGTGACCGGTGCCGTGGCCGCCGCGGCCGGGCCGGCCTGCGGGGCCGAGGTGACGGTGGCGCTGCGCGGTCGGCTGCTGCGGCACGTCCTGGCCTTGGGGCCCGCGCAGCCGTTGGCCCCCGGTGACCTCACCGCCCGACTGGTCGGGGCCGCCGCCGACGCGGGGGGCGGGTTCGCCGCGCGGCTGGGCGCCGTCGCCGCACTGGTCACCTCGGTCGGGGCCGTGATCGGCCTCGGGGTGCTCTCGCCCTGGCTGGCCCTGGCCTTCCTCGGCGGGCTGGTGCCCGGCATCCTGCTGATCCGGCTGTTCCTGAGCCGGGCCGGGGCGGTCTTCCAGCGGTACCAAGAGGTGCAGTCCACCCTCGCGGCCGGGCTCACCCAGGCCCTCGGCGGGCTCCGCAGCATCCACGCCGCCGGCGCCGAACAGCGCGAGACGAGCCGGGTGCTCAGTCCGCTGCCCGAACTCTCCGCCACCGGCCACGCGTTGTGGTCCACCCAGCGCCGTACGGTCTGGCAGGCCACGGCCCTGGTGGCCGTCGTCGAGCTCGCCGTACTGACCACCGCCGGACTCCAGGTCGCCCAAGGGGCGCTGCCCCCGGGTGCGTTGGCGGCGGCGGCCGGCTGGACGGCCCTCGGGGTGGGCTTCTTCGAACAGGTGGAGGCGCTGGCCGGCGTGGCCCACGCCCGGGCCGGGCTGCACCGGGTGACCGAGGTGCTCGACACCCCCGCACCCGCCGTCGGCACCCGTCGACTTCCGGGCGGCAACGGCGAGTTGGTCTTCGAGGAGGTGCTGGTCCGGGACGGCGGACAGGTGCTGCTCGGCCCGCTCAGCCTGACCGTGCCCGGCGGGCGGACGGTGGCCCTGGTCGGGCGGTCCGGGGCCGGCAAGTCGGTGCTCACCAGCCTGGCCGGGCGGCTGCGGGAGCCGGACGAGGGGCGGGTGCTGATCGACGGCGTCCCGGTGGCGGAGCTCGCCACCGCCGAGCTGCGCCGGGCCGTCGGCTACGCCTTCGAGCGGCCCGTGCTGGTCGGGCCGACCCTGGGCGAGGCGCTGGAAGGCGCCGAGGCCCGGCACACCGAGGCGGCCCGGGCCGACGGCTTCCTCGCCCGACTGCCCGCCGGGCGCCGCACCCCGCCGCACGAACTCAGGCTCTCCGGCGGCGAGTTGCAGCGCCTCGGGCTGGCCCGACTGCTCGCCGTCGACCCCCGGGTGATGGTGCTGGACGACGCCACCTCCAGCCTCGACCTCGCCACCGAGCACCAGATCAGCCAGGCCCTGGCCGAGGCCACCGCCGGCCGCACCCGCCTGGTCGTCGCCCACCGCGCCCGCGTCGCCGCCGAGGCCGACCTGGTCGCCTGGCTGGACGGCGGCCGCCTGCGCGCTCTGGCCCCGCACAGCACTCTGCTCGCCGACCCGGCATACCGGGCCACCCTCGCGGGCACCCATCTCGACCAGGAACTCACCCGTTGACCCCGCGCCCCTTCCTCCCCCGACCACCCACCCCGTCTCCAGGAGCCAGCCCCATGAGCAGACTGCGCCACGCCCCGGCCTGGGCCCTGCTGGGCAGCCACCTCGCCACCGTCCGTCCGGCGGCGGTCCGGGTGCTGGCCTGGTCGGGTGTCGAGGCGCTGCCCGCACTGCTCTCCGGGCTGCTGCTCTCGCACGCCGTCGACCAGGGCTTCCTCGCCGGGCGGCCGGGGGTGGGCTGCGCCTGGCTGGCCGGGCTCGGGCTGGCCTACGGGATCCGGGCGCACGCCACCCGGGCCGCCTTCCCGTACGTGGCGGCGGTGGTCGAGCCGCTGCGGGATTCGCTGGTGACCCGGGTGGTGCGCAGCGCCCTGGCCGCGCCGGAGCCGGACCCGTCGGCCGTCGCCCGGATCACCGAACAGGTTGAGTCGGTACGGCAGTTGACCGCCACCCTGCTCCGCACGCTGCGCGGGGTCGGGGTCACCCTGGTCGCCGCCCTGCTGGGCCTGGCGGTGCTGGCACCGGTCGTGCTGCCGCTGGTGCTGCCGCCCCTGCTGATCGGCGGGGTGCTCTTCGCCCGGCTGCTCCGGCCGCTGCTGGCACGGCGGCGCGCGGTGGTGATGGCGGACGAACGGGTGGCCGCCGAGACCACCCGGGCCTTCGAGGGCTTGCGGGACATCACCGCCTGCGGCTCGCAGCAGCGCGTCTGCGCCGCGCTGACGGCGGCCGTCCGGGAGCAGGGCGCCGCCGTCCGGGCGCTGGGCCGGGCCACCGCGCTGCGGACCCTGGCCGTGGCGCTGGCCGGCCGGGCGCCGGTGCTGGCCGTGGCGCTGGCCTCGCCTTGGCTGGTGGGCGACCGCTGGTTGACCACCGGGCAGGTGCTGGGCGTGGCCGCCTACCTGCTCCAGCAACTGGAGCCCGCGGTAAGGACCTTGGCGGGCATGCTGGGCGGCTGGGTGCTCGAACTGGCCGTCACCCTGGACCGCCTGGCCACCCTGCCCGTTCCCGCCCCGACCGCCGGGCCCGTGGTCGACGCCGTCACCCCGCCGCTGGTGGGCGTACGGGTGCGCGGGCTCGGCCACGCCTACGGGCCGACTGCGCAGCCCGTACTGGACGGGTTCGACCTGGTGCTGAACCCGGGTGACCACCTCGCGGTGGTCGGCCCCAGCGGCACCGGCAAGTCCACCCTCGCCGCCCTGCTGGCCGGGCTGCTGGTGCCGCTGCGCGGGGAGGTGCTGATCGGCGGGGTGCGGCCGCACGAGGTGACCGGGCCGGAGCGGGCACGGCTGCTGGCCCTGATGCCGCAGGAGGCGTACCTGTTCGACGGCACGGTGGCCGAGAATCTCTGCTGGCTCGCCCCCGACACCCCGCCGCACCGGCTCGCCGAGGCGGTCGGCCTGCTCGGCGCGGCCGAACTCGTGGACCGGCTGGGCGGGTTGGACGGAATGGTGGGCGAGGGGTTGTCGGCCGGGGAGCGGCAGCTGCTGGCCCTGGTCCGCACCTATCTCTCCCCCGCGCCGCTGGTGGTGCTGGACGAGGCCACCTCGCACCTGGACGCGGCGGCCGAGGCTCGGGTGGAGACGGCCTTCGCCGCACGCCCCGGCATCCTGGTGGTGATCGCCCACCGGCTCGGCTCCGCGCTGCGCGCCGACCGGGTGCTGCTGCTCGACGCCGGACGCGGCGTCACCGCCCGGCACGGCGACCTCCAGGTGATCTCGCCGCTCTACCGCGAGCTGGTCGGCCACTGGCGCGGGCAGGCTGCCGTGCCCTCCCGGCTCGCCGCCCGGGACGGCACGGCAGCCTGAGCGCGTGAGCCCGGCAGCCCCCCGGCTCCGGCACCGGGCCGCACGTCCGGCCGGGGGATCACCTCAGCGGGCGACCGAGCCGGGCCGCTATGGTGGCCCAGTACCACGACCCCTGCACGGAGAAGAACCACGATGTCCGAGACCCTCACCGACACCCCCGAGCACGAGACCACGGCTCCCGGCGCCGACGAGACCACGTCGGACGCCGCGCACGGCCGCCACCGCGGCTCCACCGCCGCCGACGACACGGCCGACGCCGACCCGCACGGCCGCCACCGCCGGTAACTCCGGGCCACCCGGCGGCTCCGCACCGCCGGGCCACCCGGTCGGCCCCTGCCGACAGCCGACAGCCGCCCGCCGACGCCCTACGAGCGGAACGGGAGCGCCGCAGCCGCCCTGCTGCGTACACAGAGGATGCCCTCCCCCGTACCCGGGTACGGCCGGCACCCCGCACGGGCCGCCGGCCCCACCCGCCTCAAGTCGGCCGCACCGAAAGCCGTTTCGGAAGCCGTTTCGGACAGAGTACCCACTGTGCAACCCCGGTACTGCTGTTCGGCTGACCGTTTGGCCCGATCGGCCTCATCTTTCGATCCTCCCAGGCGATTTGCGCGAACCGATGACGCGCGGAGCGGTTCTCCAGGCGCCGGGGGCGCCACCGCAGACACCTGCCCCGGGCCTCCCTCAGGAGAGACCCCAGGAGCGAGACATGAGACATCCGTCCGTCGTGACCGACGCCGCCCCCGCCGTCCCCCGACCGGTGGAGCGGCAGCCCTCCACCACCGGCGCGCGGGTGCCGGCCAGCCGGAGCCACGCCACGGTGCCGCCCGAGCAGACCGCGCGGGGGCTCCGGTTCAGGTCCGTCCGGGCTCTCCACGGTGCCCGGACGGCGTGGGCACTGGGCGCGCTCGCCTACGCGGTGGCACAGCTCAACCGCACCTCGCTGGCCGTAGCGGCCCCGCTCGCCCAACAGCGCTTCCACCTCGGCGCCACCGGGCTCGGGGTACTGACCGCCCTCCAACTGCTCTGCTACGCCTGCGCGCAGTTGCCCGCCGGGCTGGTCGCCGACCGCTACGGCCCCCGCGCCGCCCTGACCGGGGCACTCCTGTGCATGGGAGCGGGGCAGGCCGTGCTCGCCTTCGTGCCCGGCTTCACGCCGGCGATGGTGTCACGCGTCCTGGTCGGGGCCGGTGACGGCTTCGTCTACCTGGCCACGCTCCGGCTCTGCGCGTCATGGTTCCCGCAGAATCGATTCGCTGCCGTCAACAACCTGACCGGCGCGATCGGAGCGATCGGCCAACTGTGCGCGGCACTGCCGTTGGCCCAGGCGCTGCACCTGCTCGGGTGGCAGGTGTCCTTCGGGGCCGTCTCGACCGCCAGCGCCCTGCTCGCACTGGTCGTCGCGCTCCTGCTGCGGGACCGGCCCCGGTCCGCCCCGGTCCCGGCGCCGGCCCCGGTCGGCGCCGCAGTCCTCGGCGCCGCCCTGCGCAGCCGAGGTGTGCACCTGGCCGTGGCCGCCCACCTGGCGCTGATGGGACCGTTCGTCGTGTTCAACGCGCTCTGGGGCTACACCTTCCTGACCCAGTGCCACGGGCTCGCGCCGACCACCGCGCAGCTGCTTCTGACGGCGGGCGTGGGCGTCACGGCGAGCGTGTCCTGGATCACCGGCCGGGCGGCGGCCCGGGCGCCGGAGATCAGGGTGCCGCTGGTGATCGGAGTCACCGGCGCCCATCTGGCGGGGTGGCTGCTGCTGTGGACCGGCGGCCCGGTCTCCACGGTGGCCCTCTTCCTGCTGCCGCTGCTGGTCGGGGGCAGCGGAGGGGTCGCGCTGCTCTCGTTCTCCTTCGCCAAGGAGGACTGCCCGCCGCAGTCGGCGGCGACCTACTGCGGGGTGGTCAACGTGATCGGCTTCGCCACGGCCCTGCTCTCGGCCCTGGCCGTGGGCGTCCTGCGCGACCACCTGCCCGGCAGCCCCCAGACCGCGCTGGGTTGGGCCGTGCTGCCGATCCCGGCCCTCGCCCTGGCCGGGCTGCTGGCCCTGCTGCGACTCCGGCGGCCCGCACTGCGCCGGCCACGCGGCTAGCGTCGGCGGCCGGGCGGCCGGGTAGTCGGGTGGCCGGGTAGCGTCGGGGCCGTCCGAAGGACGAGAGTCCGCCGCACCGCCAGTTGGGAGCCCGGGTGTGACCGAGCGCCGCGCACCGTTCCTCTACGTCCTCGTCTGCGCCTCCGGGATCGCGCCCCGGGTCAGCGAGTTGATCGCCGCCGCCCAGGCCGAGGGGTGGCGGGTCGGGGTGGTCGCCACCCCCACCGCGCTCGGGTTCATCGACCCGGCGGCGATCGAGGCGCAGACCGGCTACCCGATCCGTTCGGCCTGGCGCACCCCCGGCGAGCCCAAGCCGCTGCCCCCGGCCGACGCGATCGCGGTCGCGCCCGCCACCTTCAACACCGTCAACAAGTGGGCCGCCGGCATCTCCGACACCCTGGCCCTCGGCATTCTCTGCGAGGCGTACGGCCTCGGCACCCCGGTCGCCGTCCAGCCCTACCTCAACGCGGCCCAGGCCGCCCACCCCGCGTACGCCCGCAGCCTGGCCGGGCTCCGGGAGATGGGCGTCCTGGTGGACGAACAGGAGCCGTTCGGCCCGGGCACCGACCCCGCCGCATACCGCTGGACCGGCGTGCTCGACCTGCTCCGACCGGTGCTGACCGGGACGGCCCCGGAGGCCGGGCTCTAGGGCCTTCGTCCCGTGGCGGTCACGACTTTGGCCTCTGCCCGGGGCCTGTGCTTTCGACGAACGTGGTGGGGTCGAGAGCTGTCATGAGAGATTCGGAGACCGAGCCATGTCCACCACCACCCAGCCCAGGGTGGAGGTGATCGCAGAGAACCGTGCCCCCAAGGGGCTGCTGCCGCTCTGTCTGAGCGAGGCGGCAGAGCGGTTCTCCTAGCGGTCCTTCTACGGAATGCGGGCCGTGCTCGCGCTCTTCCTCGTGGACACCGCCCACGGGTTGGGGATGTCGACCGCCACCGCGACGGCCCTGGTCGGGGCCTACCTCTCGGCCTGCTACTTCACCGCGTTGCCCGGCGGCTGGGTGGCCGACCGGCTGCTCGGGGCCCGGCGGGCCGCGCTGTTGGGTGGGGTGGTGATCCTGCTCGGGCACGTCTCGCTCGCGCTCGACCTCGGTGCGGGCACGGTCTACACCGGCCTGGTGCTGGTGGCGCTCGGCACCGGGCTGCAGAAGCCCAACATGACGGCGCTGGTCGGCAAGGTCTACGCGGCCCGGTCGGACCGTGAACGGGACTCCGCCTACAGCAAGTTCTACGCGAGCGTGAACCTGGGCGGGCTGCTGGCCACCCTGCTGGTCGGCTGGCTCGGGGTGCGCTTCGGCTGGGCGATCGCCTTCGGTTCGGCCGCCGTCGGGATGGCGCTCAGCCTGGTCGTCTTCGTGCTCTCCGACGGGCTGCGCGAGACCCCGGACGCTCCGGAGCGTCCGCTCACCCCGGCCGAGGGCCGCCGGATCCTCCGCCGGGTGGGTCAAGTGGCCGCCGCCGTGGTGCTCCTGGGCCTGATCACCCGGGCCACCGGCACGCTGACCCTGCCGCACTTCCTGACCGCCTTCGCGGTGCTGGCCGTGCTGGTGCCGATCGGCTACTTCCGCAAGCTGCTGCGCCGTCCGGACCTGGACGAGCGCGGGCGGGCCGGGGTGCGCGCGTACGTCTGGCTGTTCGGCGCGGCCGTGGTGTTCTTCTGCATCTTCGACCTGGCCGCCTCCAACGTGCAGCTGTTCGCGGCCGACCACGTGGACATGATGGGCATCCCGGTGACCTGGCAGTCCGCGATGAACCCGATCATGACGGTCTCCTTCGCCGGGGTGCTGGCGTACGTCTGGCGGCGGGTGAGCGTCTCCTCGCCGGCCAAGTTCTCCACCGGCCTGGTGCTCTGCGGGCTCTCCTTCCTGCTGCTGGCGCTGGCCGCCACCCAGGCCACCGGCGACACCCGGATCTCGCTGCTCTGGCTGGTCGGCCTCTACCTGCTGCAGAGTTTCGGCGAGCTCTTCCTCGGCCCCACCGGCCTGTCCATCAGCCACAAGCTCGCGCCGCCCGGCATGGGTTCGCAGCTGGCCGGCCTGTTCTTCCTGGCCGCCTCCACCGGCGACGCGATCGGCAGCCAACTGGCCACCCACCTCACCGGCGCCGCGCTCTACCTGACCCTCGGCGGCCTGGCCACCGTCGTCGGCCTGGTGCTGGCCGCCGCCACCCCGCGACTGCGCCTGCTCACCGGCGAGTAGCCACCCGCCGAGCGAGGCCACCGGGGCCGCCGGGGCCACCTCGGCCGACCGCCACACCCGACCGCCACACCCGACCGCCACAGCCGACCGGCTCAGCCAGCGGCCTCGGCGGCGGCGGTGAAGCGCCGGCCCCAGTCGGCCATCCTGGCCACCAGCTCGGGTGGGCCCGAGAGCCGGAACTCGGCGTCCAGGACGCCCAAGGCGAGCAGCGCCCAGTCCAGCGAGTCGGCGGTGAGGTCGACCCGGCAGTGGGTGGCGTCCACCGGTTCGACGGTGCACCAGCGGCCGATCCGCTCGCGGACCTGCTCGGCGGGGGCGTCCACCCGGACCTCGACCCGGTGCGGGCGGGGGCGGTTGGCCAGCCCGGCGCGGACGAACTCGGCGGCGTCCGCGGCGGGGAGTTCGCGCGGGCGGAACCGGAGCCCGGTGGTCTGCGGCGCGCTGAGCCGGTCGAGCCGGAAGGTGCGCCAGTCGTGCCGGCCGAGGTCGTACGCGACCAGGTACCAGCGCCGCTCCAGGCAGACCAGCCGCAGCGGCTCGACCTGCCGCTCGGTGCGCCGGTCGTCGGCGGCGGTGTAGCCGAAGCGCAGCTGCTCGCCGTCCCGGCAGGCCAGCGCCACCACCGTCAGCTCCACCGGATCGACCCGGGCCCGGTCCGCCCCGCCGCCCGGGCCCTCCCATCCGGCGGGCACCGTCATCGCCCGCAGCGCCTCCACCCGCCGCCGCAGCCGGGCCGGCATCACCTGCACCACCTTGGCCAGCACCCGCACCGAGGCCTCGGCGATCCCCTCCACCGCGCCCTCAGCGGCCGTCTGCAGGCCGACCGCCAGCGCCACCGCCTCCTCGTCGTCGATCACCAGCGGCGGCAGCGCGGCCCCGGCCGCCAACTGGTACCCGCCCTCGGCCCCGCGCTGCGCCTCGACCGGGTAACCCAACTCACGCAGCCGGTCCACATCCCGGCGCAGCGTGCGGACGGAGACGCCGAGGCGGTCCGCCAACTCCTCGCCGGGCCAGTGCCGGTGGGTCTGGAGCAGGGAGAGCAGCCGCAGGGTCCTGGTGCTGGTGTTCGCCATGACTCCGATTCTGCCCGGGATTCAGGACAGAAACTGACCGCTGTGCTCCGTAATGTCTTTCTCAGCAGCCGATCCACCGGACGCACCCACCACCGAACGAAGGCGGACACCATGACCGAGACCCTCACCTCCAAGGCCACCGTCACCGGCGAGCGCGCCGACCTGCTGGTGGCTCTGGCCAAGCAGCGCACCTTCCTGCGGCTCACCACCAAGGACCTCACCGACGAGCAGGCCCGGCTGCGCACCACGGTCAGCGAGCTCTGCCTGGGCGGGCTGGTCAAGCACGTCGCCCGGGTCGAGAAGCTCTGGGCCGAGTTCATCCTGGTCGGCCCGTCGGCGATGCCCGACTTCACCACCTGGACGGAGGAGGACCTCGCCCGCCGGGCCGAGGAGTTCCGCCTTCTGCCCGGCGAGACGCTCGCCGGGGTGCTCGCCGAGTACGAGGAAATCGCCCGCCGCACCGACGAGTTGGTCACCACCCTGCCGAGCCTGGACGCCACCCAGCCACTGCCCGTCGCCCCCTGGTTCGAGGCGGGCGCCGCATGGTCCGCCCGCCGGGTGCTGATGCACATCGTCGCCGAGACCGCCCAGCACGCGGGCCACGCGGACATCCTCCGCGAGGCCCTGGACGGCACCAAGAGCATGGGCTGAGCAGAGGGCACCACGGCGCCTGGCAGGCATCGAGCGATCCACTCCGCAACAGATGTACACCTGATACATTTGCTACATGAGTGAGCCTGTGATCGCTTCGATGGCCGAGGTCCGCAGCCATCTCGCCGACGTCCTCGACCGGGCCCGCCGCGAGGACACCCCGACGATCATCACGCGGCGCGGCAAGCAGGAAGCCGTCGTGATCGACATTCGCGAGTACCAGCGCCTGAGCCTGCTGGCGGAGCAGGCCGAGGAGGACTGGCTCAACAGGCTTGCGGACGAAGCCGAGTCCGAAGGCTCCGAGGGCTCGGTCTCCCTGGAGGAGATGGCCGCCATCCTCCGCGCGCAGGGCACCTGACCCATGGGCTACGCGACCCGCTTCACCCCGCACGCCCAGCGCGACCTCCTCAAGATCCCCCGCCCGGACGCCCTACGCATCCTGCGCCACCTCGCCGAGCTGCAGCAGGGATTGAGCAGCGGCGATACGACGCACCTCGACATCAAGACGCTCCAAGGCCACAGTGCGCGCTGGCGCCTCAGGGTCGGGGACTACCGAGTCGTCTACACCGTCGAGAACGGTCAACTCCTGGTGTGGGTACTGGCGGTCGGCAACAGGCGGGACGTCTACCGACAGCTGTGACCGCCCCCACCACCCGCAGCCGAGCTCAGTCGAGGGTGAGCACGGTGCGCAGGGCCTCGCCGCTGCGCATCTGGGCGATCGCCTCGTTGACCTCGGCGAGCGGGAGGCGGTGACTGATCATCCCGGCCAGGTCGAGCCGGCCGGCCCGCCAGAGGTCGATGGCGAGGGCGGCGGTGCGGCGGACGTCGCCGCCGCCGTAGAAGGAGGGCAGGATGCGCTTCTCGTTGAAGAACAACTCGCCCATGCTGAAGGAGACTTGGTCTTCCCGGGCACCGGCGCCGATCACCACCACGGCGCCGCCCCGGCGGGCCGCGTCGTAGCCGGCCCGGACGGTCGCGGAGCGGCCGACGGCCTCGAAGACGTAGTCGTAGCCGCCCGCCGACTGGCTCTTGGCCGCGCTCTTGAGCTCCTCGGGGGCGATCGCCTCGGTGGCGCCGAAGGCCAGCGCCCGCTCCCGCCGGGAGGCGACCGGGTCGACCACGGTGATCCGGCCCGCACCGCAGATCCGGGCGCCCTGGACGGCGGCGATGCCCACCCCGCCCGCGCCGATCACCGCGACGGCGGAGCCCGGCTCGACCCGGGCCGTGGTGACGGCGGCACCGAGCCCCGTGGTGACCCCGCAGCCGATCAACGCGGCCTGGTCGTAGGGGAGTTCGGCAGGCACCGGGATCACGCTGTCGGCCGTGACCACCACCTCCTCGGCGAAGGTACCGGTGCCGTAGAAGCCCGAGGCCGTCCGCCCGTCGAAGGCGAAGCCCGGCGCACCGAGCCGCCGCAGGCTGGCCACGCAGAGGTGGCTGTCGCCCCGGCGGCAGAGCGCGCAGCCGCCGCAGGGCGGCATCCAGCAGAGCACCACCCGGTCACCCACCGCGACCCCGGTCACCCCCTCGCCGACCTCGACCACGTCGCCCGCCCCCTCATGCCCCGGCACGAACGGCGCGGGCTGGGGCAGCACCCCGCTCATCGCCGAGAGGTCGGAGTGGCAGAGACTGGTGGCCCGCAGCCGCACCCGGACCCGCCCGGGCCCGAAGCCCACCGTCTCGACGTCCTCCCGGACCTCCAGCTTCTCCTGGCCGGTCTCGTACAGGATCGCTGCGCGCATGGTCACTCCCGGGTCCACTGGAACAGGTGCAGAACAGGTGTAGAACACGTTTCAGAAAGCCGACCATACCCACCGGACCACCCGCCGCGCCATGCCCCCTCGCGCAAGCGGGCGACGCCCGGCGTGGGCCCTCCTCCCCCGCCCGGAACGGGCGGAACCACCACCACGCCGGGCATTCGCCGCACTGCTCCGCAAACCCCGCCCGGCCCTTCACCGGACGGGCAGGGTCTGGCAGGATCCCCGCCCGTGCCCGATCCCGTGCTCCACGACGCCCGCCCCTGCCCCGAGTGTGCCGAGGCCCTCCCCGACTCCGGCCACCACACCTCCTGGTGCCCCGCCTGCGAGTGGAACCTCTCCCCCGCCGCCGCCCAGCCCTACCGCCCGCCGCGCGAACAGCGCCGCCAGGCCCGCGCCGAGCGCAAGGAGCAGTCCCGCCGCACGGCCGTCCGCAGCCGAGTCGAGAAGCTGTACGGGGCCTTGGCCACCGATCCCGGCGCCCGCGGCGGCGGCGCGGCCTTCGGCACCCTCCTGCTCGCCACACTGGTGCACCTGAGCACGCTGAGCCTGTTCGCCGGTTCCCTCACCGCGCTGGCACTGGGCCCCTTGCCGCTGCGGGTGCTCGGCCTGATCGGGGCCGCCCTGGTCACCATCGCGCTGCGCCCGCGCCTCGGGCGACTGGTGAAGGACAACTCCCTGCTCTCCCGGGCGGACGCCCCCGCGCTGCACGGCCTGGCCGACCGGGTGGCCGCCGCGCTGGGCACCCGACCGGTGCACGCGATCCGGGTCACCGGTGCGTTCAACGCGAGCTACGGCCGGGTCGGCCTGCGCCGCCGGTCGGTGCTCAGCATCGGTCTGCCGCTCTGGCACGTGCTCACCCCGCAGCAGCGGGTCGCACTGCTCGCGCACGAGCTCGGCCATGCCGTGAACGGCGACGCCCGCCGCGGCCTCTGGCTCGGCGCCGCGCTCGACACCCTGGGCGCCTGGATCGGCCTGCTGCGGCCCGACCACAGCCGGGCCCGCCGGTTCGGCCGTCGGCGGGCCTGGGGCCCCGAACAGGGCATCGCCCACATCGCCGAGCTGGCCACCAAGCTGATCTTCGGCCTGTTCGCCGAACTGGCCCGGCTGGTGCTCGCCCTGCTGGACCGCCTCACCACCCGCTCCGGCCAGGCCGCCGAGTACCGCGCGGACGCCTCGGCGGCCACCACCGCCTCCACCGAGGCCGCGCTCGGCATGCTGGAGACGCTGCTGCTGGACACCAGCGCCCGCACGGTGATCACCCGCTTCCGGAACACCCCCGCCAAGGCCCACCGGGCCGGCACCCACCCCCAGCAGCAGAGCGCCGACCTCTGGACGGCCCTCGCCGACCAGCTGGCCGCCGTACCGCCACTGGAGCGCGAGCGGCTGCTCCGGGTCTCGGCCCGCGAGCTCGGCGCGGTAGATGTCAGCCACCCGCCGACCTACCTGCGGATGCGGATGCTGGCCCTGCGCCCGGTCGCGGCGGCGGAGGCCACCGTGGTGCTCGGCACCGCCGAGAGCGCCCGGGTCGAGGAGGAACTCGCCCCGGCCCGCCGCCGCTTCGCGAACAGCGTGGCCGGCTGAGCGACCGCACCACGGCCGTCGAGCGGTACCGGTCGGCACCGCGCCGAGCGGCCCGCGCTACCGTCCAGTAGGGTCCTGGGCAGCCGGGCCCACCGGCGCCGTCGGCCGTCCGGCCACCAGCCCAGCAGCAGGGAGCAGCCCGCCATGACCGAGCTCCGGGAGAGCCTCCGCCCCACGTCCGAGGTGCTCGCGGCCTTCGAGGCGGCCACCGGCTTCATGCCGGTCGACGAGGGGCTGGCGCTGTACGCGGCAGCGGCCGAGGCGGCCGCGCGGACGGGGCTGCCGGTGCTGGAGATCGGCACGTACTGCGGGCGTTCGGCGATCCTGCTCGCCGATGCCGCGCGGGCCGCCGGGCAGGTGGCGCTCACCGTGGACCACCACCGGGGCTCCGAGGAGCAGCAGCCGGGTTGGGAGTACCACGACCCGGGCCTGGTCGACCCGGAGGTGGGCCTTATGGACACCCTCCCCTCCTTCCGCCGCACCCTGCACCGGGCCGGCCTGGAGGAGCACGTGATCGCCCTGGTCGGGCGTTCGCCGCAGATCGCCGCCGTCTGGGGCGGCCGGCTGGCGCTGGTCTTCATCGACGGAGGCCACACCGACGAGCACGCCACCGGCGACTACGAGAGCTGGGTGCCGCACCTCGACCCGGCGGGCCTGCTGGTCATCCACGACGTCTTCCCCGACCCGGCCGACGGCGGCCAGGCCCCCTACCGGGTCTACCTGCGCGCCCTCGCCGAGGGCTTCGAGGAGGTCTCGGTGACGGGCTCCCTCCGCGTGCTGCGGCACACCACCGCCTGAGCCGGACTCGCCCGGTTCAGCCGACCGTCGGGACGAGCGCGCCCTGCCAGCTGCGCCGGTACCCGGCCGAGAGCGGGCCGCCGACCAGGTCGAGCACCCGGCCCGCCGCCGCCCCGAGGGCGGCGGGCTCGCCGTGTTCGGCGAGCCGCAGGTGGCCGTCCAGCAGGGCCGCGCCGAGCACGGCGTCGGCCGCGAGCAGGCGGCGCGGGAACCACTTGCCGGTGCCGGTCCAGGCCCGGTGGTGGTCGCAGAGCAGCTCGGCGGCCGCCGCCAGCACCGCTCCACCGACCGCCAGCGCCTCCCGCCGGTCGGCGGCGTCCGCGAGGTCGTCCAGCAGGTCGGTGAGCCCGTACCGCCGGGCCTCGACCGCCGCCGCGCCGAGCGGGGCCGGGCCCGCCGCGAGTTCGGCCACCGCCCGGGCCCGGGCCTCGGCGGCGAGGCCGTCCGGGTCGTGCAGCACCAGCGCGTCGGCGTACATGCTCTGCATCACGCCCCGGCGGGAGGCGGTGTCGGCGGCGAACAACTCGCCGAGCCCGGCCCGGGTGTGGACGAACAGCTCGGCGAGCCGCCCCTCGTACCGGACCGTCTCCCGGTAGGTCTCCCAGCCGTCCGGGACGAGCACCGCGAGGTCGAGGTCACTGCTCGGGGTGGCCCGCCCGGCGGCGACCGAGCCGGCCAGCAGCACGGCCAGCGCCTCCGGGAAGCGCTCGGCGAGTCGGCGGGCCTGGGCGATCGGATCCGAAGTCATGGCGAGCACGTTCGCACACCGCCGCACGGTCTGTCAGCTGCATGAACGCCCGACCGCCACCGGCTCGCGGGGGCGGCCGGACGCGCCCGGGCGGACACCCCGGGTGACCGTTCGGGCACGGGGAGGTCCGAGGCGCCGAGGTGCGCGCCCCGGCGGATTGGCTGCGCCGGTGATCGCGGATGCCCTACCTTCGTCCGGGTGCCGCCGTACCGTGCACCGGCTCCGGCCGGTACGGTGTCGGCGAACAACCCGGACCGGTACGGCCGTGAGCGGCGCGAGACGACAGCGGGGGCGAGCCAGGCATGAGCGACCAGGACAGCACCGCCCCGGCGGTCTGGGACCCGACCGCGCGCGGCGGAGCGGGCGGCTGGGTCCGTCGCGGCCCCGGCCAGGCCCCGCCGCCACCGGGTGCCGAGCAGCCGCCGGGCCCGGGCGGCCCGCCGATCGCCCGCCCGTACGTCCAGGCTGCCGCGCCGGCCCCGCCCGCGGGCCCGCCGACCGCCGCCCCCGGCTTCCCGCCCCCCGCCGCAGCGGACGACTCCTTCCCGCTCGCCGCCCCGGCCCCGGCCGGTCAGCCGCCGTTCCCGCCCGCCCCCGCGGGCGGCGCGCCGTACCCGGGCCCACCGACTCCCCCGCCCCCGCCGACCGGCACGGGCTACGGCTTCCCCCCGACCGGAGCGCCCACCGGAGCACCCGGCGGAGCACCCGGCGGAGCACCCGGCGGAGCGCCTGCCGCCCCCGGCTACGCCTTCCCGCCCCCCGCCGCGCCCGGCGCGCCCGCCGCCCCGGGCTACGGCTTCCCGCCGCCCGGCTACCCGCAGCCGACGCCACCCGGCGGCTTCCCCCAGCCCACACCACCCGGCGGCGGACCGTTCGGGCAGCCGCCGGGCCCGAACGCCACGGGCGCCCAGTTCCAGCTCTTCGGGCCGCCCGGGCAGGCCGGCCAACCAGCCCAGTACGCCCAGTACGGCCAGTACGAGGAGCTGGGCGCCGCCCAGCAGAGCTCGCGCGGCAACCGGAAGGTGCTGCTGGTGACGCTGGCCGCCGTCCTGGTGCTGCTGGCCGGGACGGGTGTGGTCTGGGCCCTGCAGGGTGGCGACCCGCCGAAGCCCAAGCCGAGCGCCGCGCCGGTCGCCCCCAGCAGCGCCACCAACGCCGCCCCGCCGAGCAGCAGCGACCAGGCCACCGACCAGCCGAGCGGCAGCGCGAGCCCGAGCGCGGCCACCGTGCCGGGCATGGGCCCGGCCGCCGCCGCGCAGGGCAAGGCGCTGGACGACCTGCTCGCGCAGGACGAGGGCGCGAAAGCCCCGATCGGCAGCGCCGTCTCCCAGGTGGGCTCCTGCACCGGCGGCTCGGCGGCCTCCGCCGTGCCGGTGTTCGAGGGCGCCGCGCGCCAGCGCGAGCAGCTGACGGCCGCGCTGGACAAGCTCACCCTGACCGACCTGCCGGGCGGCGCCGACCTCGCCCAGCTGCTCAAGACCGCCTGGCAGCGCTCGGCCGACATCGACCGTGCGTATGCTGCCTGGGCACGCACCGTCCAGGCGCAGGGCTGCACCAACGGCAAGGCCCCCGCCACCGCCGACCTCCAGCGGGCGAACGACCTGAACCCGCAGGCCACCCAGGCCAAGCAGGCGTTCGTGGCCCGGTGGAACCCGGTGGCCACCGGCCTGGGCCTGACCGCACGCACCGAAGACAGGATCTGAGCCACCCCGTGAACGGCACCAACGGCAACGCACGCACCGGACGATCGACCACCTTCCGGCTGACCGTCCTGGTCTGCGCCGCGCTGCCGCTGAGCTACGCCGGGGTGCTGAGCTGGCAGGCCC